>JBCCXN010000016.1:0-98288 GCA_039191495.1 Pseudomonadota bacterium
CCGAACCGAAGCTGTAATCAACGTCTTTGACCCTGGTGTAGGGTTTGATCCAGTCAAGCCGTGCACCTTGTTCACCCCAGAACGCCGCCGGATCCGCAAGAGACGCAGCATAAAGCTCCTCATAATCCGGCGCCGTGATGTGGGCGCGATCAATCATGTCTGCCGACGGCGGATAAGTCATGGATGTTGCGGCTTCTGGCATCAAAGTTCCTCCCTCTTTCGTACCTTTTACGGTCTCTTCCCAATTTATTCGCTGGTCGCGCACGCCTGCGGTGATCCCGTTTGTACAGCGACAATGTGGAACAGACCTCCACCCCAAGACAAGAGGTAACACGCGGATAAAAAAGGATTTTGATTCACGAAATGGTCGACCGTTTTGTTGTACCCGCGTCTGGCATCGCGATTTCCGGCGGAATACTTTGATTTTGCGGCGTGATTTGTCCCCTGAGCGGCAACCGAGGTGGCTCTTCACGACGTCAGGGGCAATTCGCTCTTGGCAGCGCACCACGCCTTTTGTAGCGTTCAGGGAAGTCCGCACGCGGAAGCGGGCAAAAAAGGGAGAAACAACATGAATACCTATTTGAGTGCAGCAGCGGCGTCAGCCCTCTGCTTTGCCTTCGTGTCAGAAGCCGCTGCAACGGAATGGAATGTCTCTGTCTGGGGGAAAAGACGCGCTTTCACAGAACATGTCGAAAAGCTGGCCGAGTTGGTGTCAGAAAAGACCGGCGGCGAATTCACAATGAACGTCAGCTATGGCGGCTTGTCCAAGAACCGTGAAAACCTCGACGGTATTTCCATCGGCGCATTTGAAATGGCGCAATTCTGCGCAGGCTACCATCCAGACAAGAACCGCGTTGTGACCGTTCTGGAACTGCCGTTCCTGGGCGTGGAGGATCTTGCTCAGGAAGTGGCTGTGGCGCGCGCCGTTTACGCGCATCCGGCTGCTGCGGAAGAAATGGCACAGTGGAACGCCAGGCTGCTGATGACATCACCCATGCCGCAGTACAATATTGTGGGCACCGGTGAGCCACGCGATGAACTGAGCGAGTTCGAAGGCATGCGGGTGCGCGCGACGGGCGGCCTGGGCGAGGCGTTCAAAACCGTGGGAGCGGTGCCAACATCGGTGACCGCAACCGAAGCCTATCAGGCGATGGAAGGCGGTGTTGTTGATACGGTTGCCTTTGCACAGCACGCACATCTGAGCTTTGGAACAATCAATCAGGCGGACTGGTGGACGGCCAATCTGAACCCGGGGACTGTCAATTGTCCGGTGGTTGTCAACATCGATGCGTATGACTCGCTGTCGGATGAGCACCGCGCTGCACTGGAAGAGAGCATTCCCGAAGCCATCGATCACTACCTTGCAAATTACGCCGACCTATTGCAGCGCTGGGATTCTGTGCTCGCTGAGAAAGGCGTGGAGAAGATCGAAATTGCCCCAGAGGTGATTGCGGAATTCCAAGCCAAAGCCGGAACACCAATTCACGAAGCATGGATTGCTGAGATGGAAGGTCAAGGGCTTCCTGGACAAGAGCTCTACGATCTCGTCGTAAGCACATTGGCCGACGCCAAAGGCGGCAGCTGATAAAATTGGCCGCTCCGGCGCCCGTCGGAGCGGCCCACTTATAAGTAAAAGGGGGCAGGGCGATGGCGGGATCCGCTGCGGTTCTCGAAGATTCCAGTCTGCTCAGCCGGCTCGATCGCATGTTGTTGCCGATTGAGAGATTTTGCGCGCTGATGAGTGGTGTGGCGATTTTTTCTCTCATGTTTCTGGCGGTATACTCCGTTACAGGGCGAAAGTTTTTCAGCTCTCCGATGGCCGGATATGTGGACTATATTGAAGCGATGATGCCCATAATTGCCATCATGGGTATTTCATATGTGCAGCGTGACGGCACACATGTGCGCATGGACATGCTGGTCGGGGCTTTGAAAGGGCGGCTGCTTTGGTTCTTCGAGCTCGTTTCCGTACTTCTGATCCTTGTGCTGATCTTCGCATTGACCTGGGGTGCATGGGATCATTTCGACCGGTCTTTCGACTGTGCTCGTCCATTGTGTAGCCGCGACAGTTCCATCGACGTAGGTATCCCTGTCTGGCCGTCAAAACTGGTCGTGCCGCTCGCTTTTGCCGTATTGGTATTACGCTTGTTGCTGCAAGTCTGGGGGTACAGTCGGGCGTTGATCCTTGGCCTCAAAAACCCCGTGGCGGTCCCGCTCAATCTGACAGTGGCAGAACAGGCGCGGATTGAGGCCGAAGCGCTGGAAGGATCCGACTGATGGAGCCGATCGAGATTGGTCTTTGGACCAGCGGTGGGCTGCTGGTGATGGTGGTGCTGGGCATGCGTGTGGCCTTTGCTGCCGGTCTGGCCGGTTTTGTCGGTCTCGTCTGGCTGCGTTGGAACGGCTTTGACTACGACCTCGACCGCTTCTGGAAAGCGCTGGAGATCAGTGTCAAGATCGCAGGATTGACGCCTCATTCGAAGGTCTCGGCGCAAGTACTAAGCCTGATCCCGGTTTTCATAATGATCGGATACCTTGCCTATCACGCGAAACTCACAACGGCGCTTTTCACGGCAGCCAAGCGCTGGATTGCGTGGGTACCGGGCGGGCTTGCGGTTTCCACTGTTTTTGCGACTGCAGGGTTTGCCGCGGTCTCCGGAGCGTCTGTCGCAACTGCCGCAGTGTTTGCACGTATCGCGATCCCTGAAATGCTGAAAATCGGATACAACAAGCAGTTTGCAGCCGGCGTTGTAGCAGCCGGTGGTACCTTGGCGTCGCTGATCCCGCCCTCGGCGATTCTGGTGATCTACGCGATCATCGTAGAGCAGGACGTCGGCAAACTGCTCCTTGCAGGGTTTCTGCCGGGCATGTTTTCAGCCGTTGTTTATGGCGCTCTGATCATCGGCATTGCCGTTTTGTTCAAATCCGTAGGTCCTCCTGTGGGCGGGTTTTCGTGGCGCGAACGGTTTGAAGCTTTGCCCGCAGCAATGCCGATCCTCGCCGTGGTCGTCATCATTATCTTCTTTGTTTACAACCCGTTTGGTGACGCATGGGGAACGCCGACAGAAGGCGGCGCGATCGGCGCTTTCATCATTTTTGTGATGGCGCTGTATAGAGGAATGCGGTGGCAACAGTTGAAAACCGCGCTGCTCGACACCGCCAAGCTGACGGTCATGATCTTCTCCATCATTTGGGGCGTTTTGATTTACGTGCGGTTTTTGGGCTTTGCCGAATTGCCCGAAGCTTTTGCCGATTGGATCACGACGCTTGAAATGTCGCCCATGCTGATCTTGGTTTGTATTCTCTTGGCCTACGCCGTCCTCGGAATGTTCATGGATGCCATCGGGATGCTGCTTCTGACCTTGCCGGTCGTGTATCCTGCTGTGATGGCGCTCAACGGTGGCGAATTCGTCAGCGCGGAAGAGAGCGCCTTTGGCATGTCCGGCCCTATGTGCGCTATTTGGTTTGGCATACTTGTCGTCAAGATGGCGGAGTTTTGCCTGATCACGCCGCCCATCGGTCTGAACTGTTTTGTGGTCGCGGGAGTCAGAGACGATCTGACAGTCCAGGACGTGTTCAAAGGGGTGACGCCGTTTTTCCTTGCAGATGCAGTCACCATTGCTTTGCTGGTGGCCTTCCCGGGGATCGTCCTCTTCCTGCCGTCACTTGCTGGGTAAAACGGGATGTCTCTTTGATCCCCAAATATCCCCGCCGGAGGCATAAGACGACACAGTAAAGCGGACCCAGAGGATCAATAAGGCAATCCGATGTAGTTTTCCGCCATTGCTTTTTGCGCGGCTTCATTGCTTTGCAAAAAGGCCAGTTCCGCGCGCTGCATCCGCAGATCAAAAGGACTTTGGTCCGGAAACCGGTGCATCAGAGTGGAAAACCACCAACTGAAGCGTTCCGCTTTCCAGACGCGTGCGAGCGCTTTGTCCGAATAGTTGTCCAGTCCGGTGGGATCGTCATGCAAATACCACGTGCAGAGCCCATCAAACAGGTAATGCACGTCGGATGCCGCCAGATTGAGGCCCTTGGCGCCGGTCGGCGGTACAATGTGCGCTGCATCCCCACATAAAAACAACCGCCCGTAGCGCATGGGCTCGGTTACGAAGGACCGCAAAGGCGCGATTGATTTTTCGATGGCGGGTCCAGTGACCAGTGTCTCGGCGAACTCTTTTGGCAGACGTTGGCGCAAGGCGTCCCAAAACGCGGCGTCGCTCCAATTGTCCGGATCGTCGTTTGCTACGCATTGTACGTAATACCGGGACAATTTCCTGTTTCGCATAGAGCATAACGCAAAACCTGCGCTGGATTGGGCATAAATGATCTCGTCGCTGACTGGTGGAGTTTCGCTCAAAACACCAAGCCAGCCAAAAGGATACGTCTTTTCAAAGGTCCGCCGTCTGTCGTGAGGAATCGCGCCGCGACTGACCCCGTGAAACCCATCGCACCCAGCAATAAAGGCGCAGTCGACGCGCCGGGCGATTTTGTTCTGACGGAAGGTTGCGTACGGTCGGTCGGTTTCGATGTCATGGAGAGCGACATCTTCCACCTCGAATTCGATTTTCCCGCCACTCCGGTCACGTGCGGCGTAAAGATCGCGGGTAACTTCGGTCTGGCCGTAAACCATGACCGACTGGTCGGTAAGCTTTTGAAAATCAATCCGAAAGCTCTCACCATCAGCGGCGACCAATGTGCCCTGATGCGGTATTCCCTCCGAATGCAGTTTCTCGGCCACACCGGCCTTTTCGAGCAATCCGACGGTGCCCTGTTCCAGTACTCCCGCCCGGATGCGGCCCAGGACGTAGTCCTTGGTGCGCCGTTCCAGCACAATGCTGTCAATGCCCTTGGTATGCAGCAGTTGGGACAGCAACAATCCCGACGGCCCGCCACCGATAATCAAAACCTCTGTGCGCATACTCGCCCCTCTGGTACCCAAGCTATCGCAGCCATCGTGTCGCGCAAGTCCTTGCATTTTATAGCGATCTCAAACTGGCAAATTCTACCGAACCACTGTAAGAAACAGGGCCTACACTTGCTTATTTGCTTGAAACAAATGCACCTGGACCAACACGCAAAACTATCCGTCGCACCGATGATGGACTGGACCGACCGCCATTGCAGGCGATTGCATCGGGTGTTGAGCCGCGACGCGTTGCTTTACACCGAAATGGTGACCTCTGCGGCCTTGGTGCGCGGTGGCGCTTTGCATTTGCTGGATTTTTCTCAAGAGGAGCATCCGGTGGCGCTGCAGCTTGGTGGATCGGACCCAGCCGAGCTTGCGCAAGCCGCGCGGCTCGGGCAGGCCGCCGGATATGACGAGATCAATCTGAATGTCGGTTGCCCTTCAGATCGTGTCCAATCGGGGTGTTTCGGCGCAGTTTTGATGGAACGTCCGGCTCTTGTGGCCGATTGCGTCGCGGCCATGCGCGCTGCTGTCGATATCCCTGTCACGGTAAAATGCCGGATCGGCGTAGACGACCAAGATTCGGAAGTTATCTTGCCGGAATTTCTTGCGCGCATCGTTGCAGCCGGGTGCGAGAGAGTTGCTATCCATGCGCGTAAGGCGTGGCTACAGGGCCTAAGCCCTAAAGAAAACAGGGATATACCACCTCTAGACTACGGGTTGGTTCAAAGCATGAAGTCCTATTTTCCAAACCTTCATATCTCGATTAATGGCGGCATCGCATCGCTGGATCAGGCTTTAGCGTTTCTGGATGCGGGCCTCGATGGCGTGATGGTCGGACGTGCCGCCTATCACAATCCGTCGGGCATTTTGTGTGACGCAGATCGCAGGATATTTGGTGCAGAGCGCGTCATTGCGCCGGACGAAGCGGTCTGTGAAATGTTGCCCTACATCGAAGGCCACCTCAAGCAAGGCGGCAAACTAGGCCAGATCACGCGGCACATGCTTGGGCTATTTTCAGGACGCCCGGGCGCGCGCATGTGGAGGCGTATACTGTCGGAAGGCGCACATAAACCAGGCGCCGGACCGGAATTGGTCGAAGCCGCTTTGGCGGCGGTTCAAGCCGCGTCTTCGGCGATGCGACCCACCGGGTGAAGACTGTTCCTTGCCAAATGCGTACGACCAAGATGAGAAAAGGTTTTGCCTTTAAATTGTCTTGGAAGGCCTTGAAATGAAGCGGGCATTTTTTGCAAATGGGTGGTGCATTTTTCCGCCTGAACCTGCCGTGCACGACTGGTCTCGTTACGCGTTGCGCGATGCAAGACGCGCATTGTCCGACCCCGATCTTGCCGATTGGTATCAGTGTGAAAACACCTGGTTTGTCGGCTTGGATGCGCTGTCCAATCTCCCAGATGGCAGTGTTGCGGGCTCTGAGCCATTGACGGGTACTGCCATTGAATTCATAGCCCGGCAGTGTGGCGGCTGGCCTGCGCTGCACAGGGCTCAGATCTCCGGCGTTTTTCCGGGCTACCCACGGCCGCGCGCAGGCGAGACCGACGCCGGTTTCCGTTATCGCCGCGACCGCGATGCTGCTCATGTGGACGGCGTTATCGGACTGGGTGCGCCCAAGCGTCGTTTTGCAAAGGAACCGCACGCGTTTATTTTGGGTCTGCCGCTTACAGAAGCATCCGCAGACGCTGCGCCCCTGGTTGTGTGGGAGGGCAGCCATCTGATCCTGCAGGCGGCTCTCTCAAAGGCCTTTGAAGGCGTCGATTGCCCGGAAGCTCTCGACGTCACAGAGGCTTATCAAGCGGCGCGCCGGGAGGTGTTTGATCGGTGCACACGCGTAACGCTGCACGCTGAACCGGGCGCCGCAATCCTTGTACACAGACTTGCGCTCCATGGTGTTGCGCCATGGGGCAGTCGCGCCACCGCATTGCCCGAAGGTCGATTGATTGCATACTTCAGACCGCCAATGCCTGGCGGTGCGGCCGCTTGGGTTACGGCGCGCTGATCTTCGAATGGACGTGGCTTGAACGCGACCAACAAGCCTCTTGGCAACGCGTGCGTCTGCCACTATACGCGCAGCCTGATCACCCGGAGACATGGCACATGGTAGGCAGCGCAAATCTTAATATCATGATCAAGGCTGCGCGCCGTGCCGGTCGGTCATTGGTCAAGGATTTCCGCGAAGTGGAGAACCTTCAGGTGTCTATGAAAGGCGCCGGCGACTTTGTGAGTCGCGCCGATCTGAATGCGGAGACAATCCTCAAAGAAGACCTGATGGGCGCGCGTCCGACTTATGGTTGGCTGGCAGAAGAAGGCGGCACTGAGGAAGGTCAGGACCCGACGCGCCGCTGGATTGTTGATCCGCTTGACGGCACCACCAATTTTTTGCACGGGTTACCGCATTGGGCCGTCTCAATTGCGCTTGAACACAAGGGCCAAATTGTCGCCGGCGTTGTCTTTGACCCGTCCAAAGACGAGATGTTCCTTGCTGAGAAAGGCGCAGGCGCCTGGGTCAATGAAAGCCGGCTGCGTGTCTCCGGGCGCACACGGATGATTGAAAGCGTTTTTGCCACCGGGTTGCCTTTTGGCGGCCGGGCCGATCTTCCGGACACTTTGCGTGAATTGGGGCGCGTGATGCCCGTATGTGCTGGCGTGCGCAGGTGGGGTGCTGCTGCTCTGGATCTCGCTTACGTGGCCGCCGGTCGTTATGACGGGTATTGGGAGCGACGCCTGAATGCGTGGGATCTTGCAGCGGGTCTCATTATCGTGCGCGAAGCAGGTGGTTTGGTGGAGCCGTTGGACACGGATCATGGCATTCTCGAAGGCGGTTCCGTACTGTGCGCTAACGAGCCTTTGTTTGAGCCGTTGAAAAAGCTCGTGCGCCGCTGATCGGGCATGTGATCCCTGGGATGATTGATCCCACATGTGGTTTCTATCAGCTGAAAGCCCTGCGGTAGCATACCTTCGAAACCGCCTGGATTTTCTCCCGATTTTTTGGGGTTTATATGGCGTTGGTGATACCTGTTAGTCCCACAGATGCTAGAGAAATATCGCTGGGCCATGCCCGTGCCCCACGTAAACAGCGAAAGCGCGTCTGCGCCTTTAATCACCTTGACCGGGTTGGTGCGCGCGGTAGCGGCTGCCGCACCGCTGTGCCGTCAAAACGAACGGTCGCAGCGCGTCGCGCGTGAACGGCCGCGAAGAAGGAAAACCTAGATCACGACTGCACCGCAACGACACCCTGTAATGCCGCTCTCGCCACTGTTGGCAGTCGCTATCTGCGCGTTACTTTCGGAATGCGACTTTCCGCCATTCGGTAGCGCGCCTGCGGGTGTGGCGGGTGCCCATGGGTTCGGCGCCAGAACGCGGGGCCACCTCTTCGCAACCATAAGGGGATCAAGAGGACAAGGCCGATCACAAAACCGCCGGCATGGGCCCAATAGGCCACACCGCCGCCGTCGTCGCTGGACCCAATGCCCCCGATGAACTGCATCCCGAACCAAACCGCCAGCAAGATCCATGCCGGGATTGGCAAAATCTTGAAGATGACGATCAAGATGATCAGGATATCAACCTTGGCCTTGGGAAAAAGCAGCAAATACCCTCCCATAACGCCGGCAATTGCACCTGATGCGCCAACCATGGGAACCATTGTGTTTGGATCGATTACGTATTGAGTCAGACCCGCCGTGACGCCACACGACAAGTAAAAACAAAGGTAAGGCAAGTGGCCCAGCTCGTCTTCTATGTTGTCGCCGAAAATCCACAAAAACAGCATGTTGCCGGCAAGGTGCATGAAGCCGGCATGCAGAAATTGAGACGTGATCAGCGCGTAAAACCCGCTGCCTTCGGACAGTCGGGCAGGAATGAGCGCCCAGTCATACCAAAAGTTGTTTAACGCGCATGCGTCGTTCATGATTGCCGCATAGCTGAGGAAAACACCAATGTTGGCGGCCATCAGCATATAGGTCACATAGGGTGTGCGCCCGGACGGGTTATGGTCTCTGATCGGAAACATTCTTGCAAGCTGCGGCGTGCCCGCAGCGAGGTCAAGCGCCTATCGTCCGGGCCCTTATGGTCGTTGCATTATGCCACGGCGCCGAGCAGTGCGGTGTTGCCTCCGGATGCCGTGGTATCGACGCAAATATGGCGTTCGATGCTGACGTGCGCAGCGTCAGGCATTCCGGTAATCAGCGGAACGAGGGGGCCCTTTCGGCGCGCCAAAGCCTGATCCAGAGCGCGTGCCACAGCCTCGTCCCCCCACCACAAGACACCACCATATTGCGGTCCGGTTTCAAGGGCCTCTGGCGCGACCATGCCTTCGGCCAGAACAGCCGTGCCACCTGCATCGCGCACGCCTTGCGCCTGTTCACGGGCCACGTCTTTGCCCGGACCCAGACACAGAAAGGCGGAACGTGGCATTGTGCTCAGCCGATTGGATTCGCCCGTTGGTCCCGGCAGGCTTTCAGTGATGCGTGCCGGAGGCGTCGCAAGATCGGGCAGGGGGGATGGCGCGGCTTTCTCATCGCCCCATGTATCAGGCCGTGATTGCCTGTCGGGCGCACCAAATCGCTGAAGGTAATGCGGCCCGCCTGCTTTTGGGCCGGTGCCTGAGAGACCTTCGCCGCCAAAGGGCTGACTGCCCACGATGGCACCGATCTGGTTGCGATTGATGTAGATGTTTCCGGCTCTGATCCGGTCAGACACATGTTGGACACGATCATCAATTCGCGTCTGTAGTCCGAAGGTGAGCCCGTATCCAGTGTCGTTGATTTCGTCAATCACTGCATCCAGCGCCGCAGCTTTAAAGGTTGCCAGATGTAGTACGGGGCCAAAAACCTCCCGCTCGAGTGCGGCTATCCCCGTGACGGAAATCAGGCAGGGTGCAACAAAAGTGCCGTCATCTGGGGTAGGGAGTTCGTGAAGCACTCGTTTTTCTTTGCGGGCAGTCTCAATGTGCGCTTGGATCGTCGTTTGCGCCTGTGTGTCAATCACCGGACCCACGTCTGTTGACAAATGCCACGGATTGCCAAGTTGCAAAGTATCCATCGCACCGACCAACATCTCAGTGAAATCTTTCGCGACATCCTCTTGCACGTAAAGGCAACGCAAGGCGGAACAGCGTTGCCCAGCAGACTGAAACGCGCTTTCAATAACCGCCTGCACTGCTTGTTCGGGCATCGCGGTGCTGTCGATAATCATTGCGTTCAGCCCGCCTGTTTCGGCAATCAAAGGCGTGCCCGGCGTACAATGATCGGCCAGGGCGGTACGAATGCTCCACGCCGTCTCTGTCGAGCCGGTAAAGGCGACGCCATTGATGCGCGAATCTGAAGTAAGTGCCGCACCAACCGATCCATCGCCCGGCAAAAACTGCAGCGCGTGGTATGGCACACCCGCTTTATGCAACAATTCGACGGCGCGTTGCGCAACCAGGGGCGTCTGTTCCGCCGGTTTGGCGAGAACCGCATTGCCCGCCGCAAGAGCGGCGCTGACCTGACCGGTGAAAATCGCCAACGGAAAATTCCAGGGCGAAATGCACGTAAACACGCCCGCCGGTGCCGCCTCGGTCGCTGTTGCCGCGTAATACCGCAGGAAATCAACCGCTTCTCGCAGTTCAGCAACGCAATCGGGCAGAGTTTTTCCGGCTTCGCGCGCCAAAAGGGCAAATAGCTCGGCATCGCAGGCCTCCATCAAGTCTGCTGCCTTCAAAAGGACAGCCCGACGCTGCTCAACCGCGGCGTTCCACGGGGCGGCCGCCGCGAGCGCCCGTTCGATGTCATCCGGGCGCGAGGGTTCTATGTTGCCCGGTACGTCCGATGGTGTGCAAGGGTTGCGGACCGGTAAGGACTGCGATGGCGCGCGCCTGACGGATCCTGCCAATAGGGGCTTCGCAAACCATGTTGAACCAGTAAAGACGTCGCGTGCCTGGAGCAGCGCGTCCAGCGTGGGTCGGTGCGACAGGTCATATCCCTTGGCATTGCTGCGCGTTGGTTTGAAGATGTCAGGGCCTTTTGCAATGGCTGTGCTGACCGGCATACTGGCCAAAGCATCGAAAGGATCAGCGGCGACGTGTTCAGGGGCAACCGACTCGTCGACGATCTGGTTCACAAAGCTCGAGTTTGCCCCGTTTTCCAGAAGCCGGCGCACAAGGTAGGCCAGAAGGTCACGATGCGCCCCAACCGGTGCGTAGATTCTGCATCGCGTCCCGTGGCCTTGCAACACGAGGTCGTGCAGCGTCTCTCCCATACCATGCAAGCGCTGGAATTCGAATGTTTGTGGGTCGTCCGCCATATGAAGAATGGCAGCTACTGTGTGCGCATTATGTGTTGCGAACTGCGGGTAAATGCGGTCGGTTTTGCGCAGCAGTTTCCGTGCATTGCTAATATAGGACACATCCGTTTCCGCTTTTCTCGTGAAAACGGGGAACCCGTCTGTTCCGTCAACCTGCGCGCGTTTGATTTCGGTATCCCAATAGGCCCCTTTCACCAAACGTATCATGATACGCCTGTCATAGCGTTCAGCCATCGCATAAAGTGCATCGATTGCGGCGCCTGCACGGGGGCTGTAGGCCTGCACAACAATCCCGAAGCCGTCCCACCCGGCGAGCGCGGGTTCGGAAATGACCTGTTCGATAACCTCCATCGATATTGCAAGCCTGTCGGCCTCTTCGGCGTCTATGTTTAGCCCCATGCCCGCGGATTTGGCCAAAAGAGCAAGGGCGCGCAGGCGCGGCACAAGTTCGGTCAAAACAGAAGCCTGTTGAGCGACTTCATAGCGCGGGTGCAATGCGGACAATTTCACGGATATGCCGGGGTTTTGCCTGATGTCATCATGGGTACAAGCGGTTGCGATTGCCGCGATGGCACGCGAATAACTCAAATGATACCGCTTTGCGTCTTCTTCGGTGCGCGCCGCCTCGCCCAGCATATCATAAGAGTAGTTGTATCCTTTTTCCTCCATTTTTGCAGCGCGTTTCATAGCAGAGTTAATGTTCTCTCCCAAGACAAACTGCCGGCCCATTTCCTTCAAGGCCCGGCTGACCGCAGTCCTGATCACGGGTTCGCCCAGTCTTTTAATGGCGGAATATAGAGTGCGTGCGGGTCCGGGGTGGTTGTCGTCCAGCACGCGGCCTGTCAGCATCAGAGCCCAAGTGGAGGCATTGACAAGACTGGACGAGGATTGTCCCAAGTGCCGCCCCCAGTCCGAAGGGGCAATCTTGTCTTCAATCAACGCATCGATCGTTTCAGCGTCAGGTACGCGCAACAAGGCTTCTGCGAGACACATTAAGGCGACGCCCTCATCCGTCGAAAGACCATACTCTGCCAAAAACACTTCCATCAAACCCGGAGATGTGGTTGCGCGAATGTTTCGCACCAGATCCGCTGCATCGCCGCTTATCATTGCGCGTGCGGCAGCGGATAAGTCCGCATCCGCCACAAGGCGACGCATGAGATGTTGATGATCCGCGTATTTTCCAGTGTCGATGGCATGGCTCAATGTTGTGGAGGTATCGCGCGCCATAGTATCTCCTGATCCGTTTCGGATAGCATAGCACCCTTTTCTCAGTCATAATTCCCGAATGAACTGGATTCGCGGGACAAAAAATCGAAATGGTGACGATGCGCGGCGAAATCGATCAGACTGTTATGGACAGCTATGATCGTGCGATACTGTCAGCCCTGGCAGAAGACGGGCGGATCAGTGTAACCGATTTGTCCAGGCGCATTGGTTTGTCCAAATCACCGACTCAGGCGCGTTTAAAACGGCTTGAGCAATCGGGTGTCATACTTGGGTATCGCGCGCTGCTGGATCCCATCCGTTTGGGACTGGACCATGTGGCATTTGTCGAAGTCAGCCTGACCGACACGCGAGAAGCCGCGTTGACAGCGTTCAACGTGGCCATCGCAAAGGTGCCTGAGATAGAGCAAGCACACATGATTGCAGGAAGCTTTGACTATTTACTTAAAGTCAGAACAGGCAATATGGCGGATTATCGGAGGTTCTTGGGTGAAATAGTTTCTGCGCTACCGCACGTTGCGAAAACGTCAACCTATGTTGCCATGCAGGCTGTCAAAGAGACAATGCTTGCAAAACCATCTTGACCTTCGAGTTTCCCAAGCCAGTTCGAAATGAATGAAATATTTGTTAATCCCATTGTTCCTCGGCGCAGGAGGCGCTGCTGCCGGGTGTCCGCCGACCAAAGACATTTCGTCCCGGCTTCAGTCACTTATTGAATCGGCGCGTGCAGCACCTGACGAACCGACTGGGCGCACAGTTTCAGCGGAAATGTGGAAACTTTGGCTGGATGCGCCCGACGCATCCGCGCAAGAAGTGCTTGATCGCGGTATGCGCGCACGCGCCAGTTTTGATTTTGCCGGAGCCGTCGAGGCTTTTACGCGCCTGATAAACTACTGTCCCGACTATGCGGAGGGGTACAATCAGCGCGCATTTGTTGCATTCCTGAGTGAGGACTACGCAGCAGCGTTGGTCGATCTGGACAAAGCGCTGGAATTGTCCCCAGATCATGTTGGGGCGCAATCCGGGCGGGCGTTGACGCTAATGAACTTGGGACGGTTGCCCGAAGCCCGTGTTCAACTGCTGGATGCGCTGGAAAACAACCCCTGGCTGTCCGAGCGGTTTTTGCTTTCTGAGGGTGCGCCTTTAGCGTCTGTTTCAAAAGATATCTGATAGGTTTACGGCTTTTCTTTCTAGCGGCCGTTTGCGCGAGCCGCGCGCCGCAATGCGCAATAATTTTCCAGCCATTTGCATCGCAAATCGCATTGTTTTCGCGGTCTTCTGGTCGTATTGAGTTTGCGAGGCCGGATTAGGCCCAAAAGCCTGCCCGCGTGATGGAATGGTAGACATAAGAGACTTAAAATCCTTTTGTTCCATCCGCTTTGCGCATTGTTTTCATGGCCTTGCGGCCGTATTGAGTTTTCTGGGCCCGGTATAGGCCCGACACGCCGCCCGCGTGATGGAATGGTAGACATAAGAGACTTAAAATCTCTGGGCCGGAAGGCCGTGCCGGTTCGAGCCCGGCCGCGGGTACCAAAAAACTCTTTTTGAACCAGATTTTTACAAACGAACCGACGCCGAGCTGCAGTCATTCGGAAAACCGAATTTCGCTATGATTTTCCCGAACAAATATTCGTTAAGAGATCCCTTTTAGGGGATAAATGGGATCAAATCATAAATAACATCAGCGGCTTTATATAGCAGCCAGGCAACAATTCCACCCAAGGCAAGGCGATGACGCAGACTGTTGTCTTTGTTGTCTTTCAACACGTTCACTGGAAAAGCCCACTTAAGGTATCCAGACAAAAACCGATAGCAAAGAATTACGATCCCAAGCGCGTATAGAAAGAATGCCCACCGATAAGGCTCCCAATTGCTACCAACTGGGAACCAAGTCTCCATGTAGTGAGTTGCTACGATCAATCCGGCCGGAAACGCAATAAGCCAAATGCCGGCATCGTAAGCAAATGAACGGTGTATTGCGCTGTACCAAGCCCGGCGATTCAGTAACTTGGTATCTATCACCTGCCGGACGGCCCTGAAAAAGGTCATGTCGTCTGCTCGGACAGTGATATTGCTTTCATTGGGCGTCGGTGCGGACAGGACTGAACTTGGGTCCAGCAATGGCGGTTTGCCAAAATCCAGAAAAACTTCGATCCGATTGCGAGGTTCAGTGTTTGAAGCGTGCCGCTTCCACGCGGTGACGTTGTTGAAGTAGATGGTTCTAATTGGGTTGGGCAGATCGCTGCTCTCGAAAACCTCCGCACTTTCCCCGTACATTTGTTGGTCTCGTTCGCCCCGTATTGAAACCGTAGGGCAAAACGCATCTTGCAGCAGAAACGCTTTGTAGCTTTCCCATTCCGTTTCTGACATGTTGGGATCTTTGGTCAAATTGGCAATCAGTTCTTCGCCGAGTTTTCGGTTGACTGATGCCAGTTCTTCGTAAAAGTCCTTAATGTCTTCCAGAGACCATTTGCACCCGCGCGCGGGTACAGTCTCTTCGTACCAACCAATCGGCCTTCTAGTAGGTGGTACTGAAAATGCGTTTTCGCTGCTTTCGTTCAATCCATCCATGCGTCAACATATAGTGAAAGAATGATAGATGTGCACTAGCACTACGCCGAAAATGGTAAAATGTCTTCCAACCTTTGGTTTCTAATTGTCCACTTGCGATTGTGAAAGGCTGTCTAACCACGAGCGTACGTCGCAGAACCCGTAATTACCCATAAGGCTTTGACTGGTGTTCATTTTAGGCCGCCGACTGTAGAGGCCGACGGCCGGTAACGTTTTGGATGTCGTATAAAGATGCTTAAACCCAGCGGTTTGGTTCTTGGTCGGCCAACCAAAATGCTGAACGACCAAGTGCTTCTGTCATCTTCGATGCTTCCACGAAACCAAACTTGCGTTTGCATGAGGCGAAGAAATTCTTTGCCACTTCGTGAGGTTCACAGGTGTTGATCCGATCACGCACATGGGTCACGCGTACGATCGTTTCTTCCTGCTCATCCTGTGTACCGTTTTCGCGCCGAGCATCGATTTCGCGAGACGTAAGGATAGCTTCACCTGCAGTGCGCAGTTTCTTCCGATACCACCTGATGCACTTCTGCGTTGTTTTTGCGTATGGGAAGACTGCTTTCACGCAGTCAAGCGTCTCGGCATTGTTCAATCCGATGCGCAGGCAGTGATTTGCCACATCTTGGATTGTCAGGCGGCTTATAGGCCTCCGCTCTATTTCAAAGTCTTTGTAGAAGTACGTCATACCGCACCTTTCAGTTGATAGTTACTTGTTAAACTGCCCGCATTCACAGTTCGGACAGAGTCTTCTGCATACAAAACCGAATCATCTTCGTTGGCCTACCAAACCGTTGTAGCGATCTGTAAAGCTTTTTCTACTATCATTGCCGGGATCGAATTTTTGATTTAGCTTAACCTTGCAAGTAGCTGTAAAAAATAATAAATATAGATGGGGTTCTTGGGCTTTTGGTTGGAAGCTCGGCTTTTTTCCCGGGTTTTGCTGCGAAAGTTCAACTGGCAGCTGGCTCGCCGCAACCGGTAGCGTCGACACGATCCCTTCATCAGAATGAAGGAGACTGCCCAATCGACTTGAATGAAATGACGGCGAAGGAACTTGTGGCGGTTGAGGACGGACGATGCGCCGCAGATTTGGCGTATCGGTGGCACATTGAAACGCAGCAAGCAGGTCGTCACTACGCGGATTGATGAGCGAGGAGGGTTATGAACGCGACTGAAAGCCTGAGAACGCCAAGGTTGCCGAACCGATCGGTCAGATCACCATCGATCAAACAGCGCTAGGCAACTAATAGAAAGGGACCTTGCCTGCGCACAGATCGTCAAACAGGTGAGGGAATAGTTTCCGGAAATGAAGATTATGGCGATTTCTGTCGCCAGTGTTGCGTGCGTGTTGTGACGTGAGGGCGTCGTCGTGCCAAAGCGCGAAAGATCGAAAGTTGACCAGAGCTAATAAGACGGAGCGGCGCCCTAGGACCCCAAAGGGCGCCGCTCGCAAATCGGTCGGCCAGGAGATGTGTCCGACCGAACCTTACTAGGCTGATGCCTGCGCGATCTCGAAGGCATCTAGAAGTGAGATTGATCTGCCCTCTCGGGCCTTTCTGACCTGTATCTCTCTGGCCTTTGAGAATACACGTTTTTGATCGGCTTTATCATCTAGTGATTTTTTTACGCGCTTGCTGAGTGAACAGGTTTCAATGGCCGTCCTTTCAGTTGCTACAAGCAGATCTGACAGCGCAGAACCGATCGAAGTGGATTTCACGAGATCTACTGCCTGTTTGTGGGTCACGACATCCTCCGAGTTAGTGACGGAAGAGATAATCGCGTTAAGGCGCTTGCGTGCCGCGTCCTCAAGCGCATGGGCAAGAAGGGAGACGTTCCGTTCATTTTGCGTCAACATCGTGTCGTCAGATGCCTTGGCGAGCAGTCGCCACGAACGTTTTTCCGCGTTAGGTGCCGCGTCGTGCACTTTCAGCAATGCATCCTTTAGGCCAAGTCCCTCGTTGCCGTAGGCGGCTTTGAATAGTTCATGTGTCATTTTGTTCCTCGCTCTGTTTTGGGTAGACGGAGGTCAACGGTCGAATGTTCCTTGCCGAACCTGGAACAGCCCTCAGACCAAGGCGTTTCGAGAGCGGTCTGGCGGAATGCCACATCGCGGCGACAAGTGCGCCTGTGCGTGCGTGTCCGACGATAACGGGACGCTGACCCGAACCGACGCCAATCTCACGTTCAAGTAGGGCAGCCTCATTGGCCAGTGCTTCAAGGCAACCAAAAGCACCGTTTGCGGAAGCTATTGCATCATCGAATTTTGCAGCTTGTTCATTTTGAGCTTTTCGGGTTTTTGCGAGTGTCTCGCGTGCTTGTGCGACGCGTTCTTTCTCTGCGGCGTCTGCCGCTTTAGCTTGCAACCGTGAGCGTTCGTCGGTTTCGAGCTGATCCAGCTCCTTGTCGAGGCTATCGCGCTCGTTGCGTTTGATCTCGTCAGTCAGAGCCTTGCGCGCCTTTGCGCGGTCCGACAAGATCAGGCTTCTCGCTTTTTCGAACATATTAGTTTCTCCGCCGGATGTATCTGTACGTCTCGCGCATCGTGCGAAGGATTCACTGCGGTGTAGACCAACGTTTTAATCGGCTAATGCAATTGTCGTAAAATCAAAACCGGACATAGCGTGCGAAGACGATGATTGGCAGGATCGAGCCCAAAGTACCTAATGCTGCGCAGTGCATGAACGGCAGCTATTGGAACTGCGTGCTTTAGCGATTTCTTTCTGAGACCTGCCGTTTTTGTCTCAGCGCTTTGAAGATGGGCCACAAGATCACTAACACAGTTGCAATGGCCAGCACGGCGGAGATCGGTCGTGTCACGAGTTCCGTGGCGTCGCCTCGGCTGATCAGAAGCGCCCGGCGGACGCTTTGTTCGGCCATGGGGCCAAGGATCATCCCGAGAATGATTGGCGCGAGCGGGACATTGACCTTTTCCAGAAAATATCCGGCGATGCCTGCTAGCAGCATAATCCAGAGGTCAACCGGACGACCATTGATGACATAGACGCCGACACACATCAGGATCAGGATCGACGGCACCAGAAGGACGCCGGGAAGGCGCTGAAACTGTGCAAAGACACGCGTGGCGAGCGCCCCGCCAAGGCAAAGGATCAGCAGCGATGTTAGCAGCATTTCCATCATGAACCCGCCGACCAGAACGGGGCTTTGCTGGAATAGCTGTGGCCCCGGTTGCAGGCCGTGAATGACCAGAGCACTCAGTACAAGCGCTGCAACGACGTTGCCGGGAATGCCAAGGGCCAAGGCTGGGATCATCGACGCTGCGTTGTCAGCGTTGTTGCCGCATTCCGCCGCTGCAACGCCTTTTGGGTTGCCCTTGCCAAAGCTGTCTGGGTCTTTGTCAGCATTCTTGGCGGTGTTATAGCTTAGGAAGGCCGCAATATTGCCACCTGCACCCGGCAGAATGCCAACTGAAATTCCGATGCCCGAAGCACGCAGCCAGGTCGGGATAAGACCACGCAATTCGCCTTTTTTGAACGGCACCGCTTGGAGTTTGAGCGCTGCAGCTGACAATCCTTTGAAATCGCACTTCTCGGCCAGTTGCAGCACCGGCGGCAAAGCGTAGAGCCCGACCAGCACAACGATCAGAGGCATGCCACCTAGAAGCCATGTTTGGTCGAACGTGTAGCGTGCTTGCCCCGACAGGTTATCCAGTCCGATGGTCCCAACCCATAGTCCTAACAGGGCCGCCATCAGGCCCTTTACCGGATCGGAGCCGACCATGACGCCTACTGAGGCCATGCCAAATACAGCGATCCAGAAGTATTCCGCCGGACCAAAGAGCAGAGTCACCTGTGCAAGAAGCGGGCCAATGGTCATCAACGCGATCGCCGACGCGATGCCTCCAATGGCTGACGAATAGCAGGCGACTTTAAGTGCCTTGGACGCCTCGCCTTTCTCCGCCATGGGAAAGCCATCGAACGTGGTTGCGATTGAGGCAGGCGTGCCCGGAATTCGCAGCAGGATTGACGGGATCGCACCGCCATACATCGATCCGTTATAGATGCCCGCCACCATGCCGAGAGCCACCAGCGGGTCCATCGAATAGGTCAGTGGCAGGAGCAGTGCGATCGCCATAACCGGGTTCAGGCCGGGCAAAGCGCCGATGAAAACGCCAAGTATCGTCGCACCCACCATCGCCACGATTGGACCGAAAGTCAGTACTCCGGTCAGTGCGTTGATATAGAAATCCATCTCAGCCTCCCGAACCAAACAGGCTCATAATCGCCTCGCGCGGAAGAGGTCGTTCCAGAAAGATCGAGAACACGAGGTAGACAATCGCGGTAAAGGCTGCACCTACCGTCAGGGCATATACATGGCGGCGAAAGCCCAGAGCAAACGGCAAGGCCAGCATCAAAAGAAACGAGGAGGTGTAAAATCCAAGTGGCACCACCAACGCCACATAGATCACGCCAACGCCGATGGCAGTGTAAAGCTTGCCGGGTGCGTCGATCAGAACGCGTTCTGCTGTTGTGTTGGAGCGCATTGCCCTGAAGGCGACCAGCGCGCCGGTTAGCGCCAGCAAGAAGCCCAGGACAAGTGGGTAGTTGCCACTTGCCCCGGAATAAGCAGTGGCCCCATATGCGGCGGCCATTCCGAGCGCTACAAAGATGGCACCCAGTGCAATATCCTGCTGACGCTCCATTGATCAGAGCCCCAGAGCTTTGGAGACTTCTGCAAGACCGTCGTACTCGTCTTGTAGACGTTGGCCGAGGGCCTCGCCCTTCACGACATTGGGAATCTCACCCTTGGTGGCGAGAAACTCAACATATCCCGGATCATTGACAGCGTTCTCGATTATATCCGCAAGTTTCGCAACGATGGCCTCGTCTATGCCTTTCGGCCCGAGGATAGCGCGCCACAAGAGAGTTTCCTTGTCTGCCATACCAAGCGCAGCCAGCCCCGACGCATCTGGCAGAGCTGCCACATCGGCGGCGGATGTCACGATCGGGCAGACGGCCGTGCCCGCCTCGACGTGTGGCAGAATGGTCGAAATCGAACCACCGTAGATGTCTACGTGACCGCCAAGGAAGTTCTGCATCGACTCTTTCGCACCACCAAAAGGAATGGCCACGGCGTCGATGCCCTTGGCCTGGAAGATGCGCTCGGCTGCAAGCTGCATGGTCCCGCCAATGCCGTCATTGGCATAGGTGTATTTTCCCGGGTTGGCCGCCAGTTCTTCGAGGAACGCTTCGCCCGTCGTGCCGGGGAAGTCCGCCATCACGCAAAGCGTATACGCCGTTTCAGACGTTGATGCGATTGGGGTGAAACTGTCCAACGAGTATGCTACATTTTGCACCTGTGGGACCGTGGTCAGCGGGCTGTTCCAAGTGGCAAAGAGCGAATAGCCGTCGGGCTTGGCCTGCATGAACTGCGTCGCACCCACAGCGCCGCCACTGCCAGAGACGTTCAGAACGGCGATAGACTGGCCCAAGGCCTCTTCCAGCAGGATTGCCAATTTACGTGCACTTGTATCGGTGCCGCCACCCGCGCCTGCGGGAATGGTCAACTCCAGCGCGCGTTCGGGATATTCTGCAAAGGCTGGTGTTGCCAAAGCCGAAACCGCCGCCAGACTGGCCAAAGTGATCTTGATGTTCATGGTTTTCCTCCCAAGATGAACAGATTTACGAGATGTCGCTGCGGTATCGAAACCGCTCGGCGTCGCCGTAGGCGATGCGCCATTCGATTGGTTTGTCTTCAATGTCAAAAGCTGTGCGCCGGATCACGGCGAGGGGATCTCCCTCGCTCAAACGTAACTGAGTGGCCACCGTAGCTGCCGCCCGGCCAAAACCAAGTTCATCAGTCGCTCTCTTCACGAGTATACCAAAACGCTCGAAATAAAGCGGATAGAGCAGCGGGCCGAATGAGGCTTCGGGCAGCTCTTCAAAGCCGGTGAAAAGGCGAGCTGGAATGTAAATCTCTTCGAACAGAACGGGTTCATCGGACAAGCTGCGCAGGCGGACTATTTTGATGGCTTCGCTTGTTCCTAGGGCGGTTGCGGCTTCGTCCGGTGCGTCGGTACGGCTACGCAATATCAGATGACTGGATGGGATAGAGAGTTGCGAGCCGTCAATCTGGCGGAACTGAAAAAATCGAAAGAGTGTCGCATCAAAAGATGGCGCGCGCACAAATGTGCCCGATCCCTGCCTGCGCTCCAGCAGACCTTCTTGAACCAACCCATCAACGCCTTTGCGCACGGTGCCAACAGACAGGCCAAACTCTTTTGCAAGTTTCGCTTCGGATGGAAGGGCTTGTTCAGAGGTCCATTCTCCGTTGGCGATGCGCGCAGCAAGCGTATCCCGCAACCGCACATAAGCCGGAAGCCGATCATCCATTGATGCAAAACCAGTTGCCATAGCACTCCTCCCACGCTTAGGGTAAACAGGAATAATACATTCAGTCAACTAGTCATATATATGAATTGAGAGGATCTCGCGTGATTCACTTCGACTGTCATGCACATGTGTTTGAGAATTTGGTCTCAATTCCAGGAGCGCGTTACACGCCCAAACAGCCCGCACCACTGGCGGCGTGGAAAAAGAACCTTACGAAGCATAGGCTTAAGGGCGGTGTGATCGTACAGGTCAGTTTCCTTGGTACAGACAACTCGGAGCTATGCGCCGCGCTGAGCAAGCTGGATAAGTCGCGCTTCGCTGGTGTCGGTGTTGTGGCCATAGATGTCGATGAGGCGGAGCTCGATAGGCTGATCTCTGCGGGAATCAGAGGGTTTCGCTGGAATTTGGTGCGTGATGGGGAGGTCCCGGATATCACCTCCTCCGAGGTACAATCCTTCTTTGCAAAACTGCGCCAAAGAAACCTGCATTTGGAAATTCATCTGGAGGGACCGCGGTTGGCGTCACATCTGGGCGTGCTGTCCGATCAGGGTGTAAACCTGGTCATCGATCATTTTGGCCTTCCGTCCGATTCTCATCCGGACGCAGACCCGTTCATCAACGCCGTGAAAAAACAGCGCGACTGCAGTAACCTCTTTGTCAAGTTCGCCGCCCACTACCGATCCGGCTTTGGTTTGGTTTCGCATGCAAAGGCACTGTTAGAACTTTTGGAGGACGGGCATATTGTATGGGGAAGCGATTGGCCTCATACGCAACATGAGAATTCAGTCTGCTATTCGGAAACCTGGGATGCGGTCGTGCAAGCGGATAGTTTCTCGGACGCGGCCGCAGCAAAGACACTCTTTGGCCTCACTGTTTCACAGTCAGCAAATCATTCCGATTGAATGCAGCCATTCGTTTTTGAAGACGGAAAAGCAGCTTCGTCCGCGCAGCGGTCTTTAAGGTAGATTACTTCGAACGGCTGCTTTGCGGATTTCACAACTCGGAAATTCCATACACGCCACCGAACAGATTGACTACCTCAGCAACTGGCGTCTCAGTCTCCTTTGCTTCAGCCGGTACTGGCACACTGCATGTCTTTTGTGCACTGTTTTTGTCTTCAACCTGATCTTCTGAACGATCAGATACGGGCAACTGTCCTTTCTGGGTAACTATCTCTAACGAGCCTTCTGGCCACGTGCAATGCGGCCCGTCTCCACCAACCGGCGTTCGCGCTACCTGCTCAGCGATGTTTTCCAAACCATTACGCAGACACCAGATCGCGCACTCGCGTCGTGCGATCTCGTCCTTGAACGGCAGACCGACGCAACCCGGTACAGCGATGCCATCCACAAGCAAAGTCGATCTATGAAAAACCGAATGCGTCTCGCCGGTATCCGAGTTCCACAGCGCGTTGCCATAACGTTCCCAGTCAGGTGGGCTGACGAACCTGACGATCACCTGGTCACATTGCGATGGCGAAATAACCTGCCGCGATGCCACGATCTCAGCTTTCGAAAGTTCGTCTTGAGCAAGTGCTGACTTTGCCGCTTTGATCCTGGCGTGTTCTGTCAAGAAGGGGAGGTCGTCCGCGTCGCCGAGCGCATCTGCATCAATGCCATTGACGCGGCAGGTGCCATCCTCAAACAGGAATATGGTCCTAGTCATCGTCCACGACCTCAGCATCAATCACTTCGGCTTTCAGTGCATCCAGGTCCAATGGCTCGCCCTGTATCACTTCCGCTGCGGCACCAAAGGAGTTATTTTGTAATGCCACTAACGGCGCCGTGCGTGCGTTCAGGTCGCGCATCCTGAGAGACATCAGCTTCACGGCAATCCGCGGATCCACGTTTGAGCAGTCAAACCGCATGAGCGGTTCAAAGTCATCGTCCAGTTCCGCTTCACCGGTTTCATGATCAACTGCAGGCACCCACTGGCCCGTTCCCATGTGAAGTGCGGTGGCAATGACGCGCTGTGTCAACGTCTCCTCAAAGGCCTCTAGCGCCTCATCCCATCTAGCGCCAAAGTCAGGATCACGTCGTCTTCGTTCATACAATGACCTGCGGGCCATGCCGCTGACGTTCGCTGCATAGGTTACCTGGCCGAATTCGGTCAAGGCGGCAAGAAAGCGGTCCTCGACATCGGACGGTATGGCAGCGCGGCTGTGATATCGACTCGGCGCGTTCGCATCTGCTGCGGGCCTGATCTGAATGGCAGCGCTGCTCATCTTGTACCTCCATCGGGCCCACCATCAGGCCGCATTTATTGCCCTCTATAGGGCATTGATTTAGATAGGTTTTTCAAACCTCTAAAAGGGGTGTGTGATCCACTGTCCTTAGTCTTGCACTATGGTCGCCTTGGCATTGCTCTTTCGCTGTCGCCAAAAAACAGAGCGCTGTCTCGACCGTCCAGGACAAGACTAACGCGCTTTCTGGCTCCCTGCGTACCAGCGTTGCACAAGAGGCGAGAGATTGCCCTCATTCCACAGTCGGTCTGGTCATGACGCTTTGACACATGCATCTTTGGCCTTTCTGCAAAGCGTCATCGGGCAAGTGTTTGTTTTTGCTATGTTTTGACACTTATGACGCTTATGACACTTTGTTTTAATAGTTTGAATTTTGATAGCGCAAGATGGCGTAATGCGCGTCTCACCAATCATCACACCACGCCACAGTGCCAAAACTGTGCAACTCAAAAATGATGCGCCAAAGCGTCAAAGCGTCATAAAGCAAATGAAACCAAGCTCTTGCCACAACTGCAAAGCGTCATGGCAAGCGTCCTAAGTGTCATGAAGCGTCAAACACACCTGTGGCGCCAAGGCACTTTTCAAACCTGGTGCGCATTTCAGGCAACGAAGGGACACACCAACTGCGCTCCTTGCCACCTGTGCGCATGGTCTCCAGTCCATACGCCTTGCCTGACGTCACAAGAGCCTTGTGTGTGGCCCTTACGCTCATGATGCGGTTGCGCTTCAGGAAATGGTCATAGGCGGCGACAAGCAATTCTTTGTCCTTCTGACCAAGAACAACTGACCCTTCATGCCAGTCCTCACGCTCTTCTTCGAAAAAGATGATGTCTGTCAGCGAAGCTTCTGTAAGTACCGAAAGCCAGAACTTGGATGGGGGATCAAGGCTCTGTACCTTTTGATCGCCAAGGGCATGCGTCTGAGGAATGTTGCTGGAAGGGCGCCAGTCGTCAAGATCAAGCGTGATGAGGTCGTACATCATTGCTGACAGGCCGCCATTGTCCATTTGCTGCCAGAGCTTGCCAAAGAAGACTTGATCGTTGCGTCGGCGGTCAGAGACGTCTGACACGAAGAACCGTCTGGCTTCTTTGCCGGCAGGGACAATCCACTCCTCATTAGAGGCGAGCATCATGTGCACCATGTTGCGCCCGGCCGTGATGTCCTTACCCTTGGCCTCATAAGAGATGACGGGTTCTGTGACCAATTGTTTGATAATGCCTTCGCCGTCTTTATCGCCGGGCCACATGGCCTCATCAGCGAAGAGGAAGACGCAGTTGCGCAGATGCGAATTGAACCGCCCGGCGAACTGAGAGCGACTGGATACCGTCAGGCCATGCGGGCCCGCGATGCGCATGAGGGCGCGGCCCAAGGTGCCTTTACCGGTGCCCTCGGTTCCACGAAAGGCGATGGCGGCTTCTGGCGTGAGCCAGGGTTTCTGCAGCATGTATGCAATCCACTTGTGCACGTAGTCTTCTGATGCGCTGTCACCATCACAGAGAATGTCGCCGATCAGCGCTTTCATGAGGGACCAGTCCCCCGGCTTTGGCTCAACGGCCCATCCTTGCCAGAGGTTCAGCTTGCCATCGTTGTACGCTTTGCCTTCGGGATCCATGACAATGCCGCGGAACTTCTTGCGATCTGGATGGTCAAGCCAGAAGTCAGCCTTGGAGGTGTTGCGGGGCAGGTCGGGTAGGTGGACCTTTTCGTCCTGAAGGTAATTGCGGAATGCCTCGCGCGTGAGCGGCGTCCACACCTTGCGCCGGAATGCGTCGTCAAAGTCCTCCATGAACACACGGAAATGGCCGCCATCAAGCACTGCACAGTATTGGGCGTTCATCTCTTGGATCAGTCGCTTTTCGGGGTTGGCTGATGCTTTTGGATTTTTTGTTTTCTTCGGCGTTTCCGTCTCCATGACCTCAATGTCATCATCGAAATCATCCTCGGCCGATACCGGCTTGGGCAAGCGCTGCCAGGCAAGCGCAAGGTGGCGTTCCAGTTCGGCGTTGGCGTACTTTTGGTCGTCATGTCCATTCTCGTCCAGCCAGAGCGGAACGTGATTTGAAAGAAAGGCAAGCGTGGCGTCAAAGGATGCGCCGGTTTTCTTCAGGTCGGCAACAACTGCGAAGAAGTGCTCATGGCGGGACCCGCTTTCGGGCCCGCCCAGTCGGTCAGACAACAAGCTCGCCGTCTCTTCTGAAATGTCGTCACCCTCTGTGCGATTGAAGTCTACATCAACGTCGACCGATGTAGATGTGCGCATGTTGCGGAAAGCACTGGCTGGTGCTTCGTCTTCCAACCCGTCTTGTGCCTCCAGCGCTTCCACCAATAGGGAGAGCGCTTTGTCGTTCAGGCGTACCTGACCACCCTTGGAGCGCATATCGCCGCGGATTTCATCAATCCCGTCTTCGAGCCTGAAATGCCAATTACCGATGGATTGCGCGTTTTGGCACCTTATCCACACGTGGCCGCGGTCACTGCGACCGCTTGTTGATGGTGTGGTGCAGAGGATCACGTCACCAAGTCGCTCACGGACGATTTCGGCGGCAACCTCAGGGCCATCACCTCCGTCGCAGTCTAGGACCACGCAACCTAGAGAGGCCGGTTGTACGCCCACCGCATGGCGGGATGGCTTCTTGCGGACGTGCGCGGACACTTGGTTTGTAGTTGGGAATAGATCAGGCCAGCCCTTTTGACACGGTTTCTTGTCACGCAGCAGGACGAGCGCAGGCTCCATTCCTTGCTGCTCTACTGATGATACGAATTGCTTAAGCAGCGCGGGGTCAGCCATTGTAGTGCCCTCCGTGATGCGTGACCCGTGCGTCCATCCAGGTCAGGACCTCGGAGAGGCGATAGAACACCCTACGGCCATCCTTGTAAAAAGGCAGGCCGTAGTGCAGACCACGCGTCGAGCGGTAGTCGCGCAGGGTGGTTACGCTCAACCCAACCATCTCCGACACCTCCTTTGGTGTCAGTTGGCGGTCATCATCAAATGTGGGTTTCGCGATTTGTTTTACCGCGGCAATATCATGGTCAGGCATCTGTTCATCTCCCAGGGCGAATATGTGTCTTTACTCTTCATCCGGCCCGTTGCGTCCCCAAAGCGCGACGGGCCAACTCGTTCATCGAAGACGATCGTAGCCCTCGACAGTCAGAACGTATGCCAGCACTTGCGGTCAGGTATATAAACGTTTCGAGCGTATGGCTTGATGGCGAGATCGAGCGATTTTTTATATAAATCAGTTGCCTAAGTGGCTTTTCTTATCTTGACTGTTTTCGTAGTAATTCGCCGATTTGCACTGACACGCAGCGGGTAGGCCGATTTACGGCAGAGATTCGTGGCGATGATTCCCCATGAAATCGCGCAGGTCAGCGATGGAATAGAGCACGCGCCGACCAACGCGATGTACGGCCGGTCCCGTGGCTTCCATGCGCCATTTGTCCAGCGTCTGGCGGCTTACTCCGATGAATTCGGCTGCCTCATCGATGTTGAGAAATTCGCGTTGTGGCGGCGCCGACAGCTTTTCTTCAATGCGGTCCAGCCGCGCGATGATTGGGTCCATTTGCTCACTCCGAATGGATTGGTCATGAGCATTTTGGATGAGTCCAAAGGCTGCGTAGACCATTACTTCGCATCATTTGATGCAAATAGTTGCCATTGTGTCCGGTTACGTTGAGCGAGTTTTTGGGCACTTTGACATTCAAAGTTGGGATTTGAAAATACGGAGAGGTGGAAAGCAGCCATTCGCGAGGCCGGACCTGAACGACCGTCCCGCGGACAAAGTGACCAAAAGCCAATAAGGGTAACTTTGTCAAATTGATCTGTTGGCTGCAGCTAAATTAATTCGGCTGAAGCGAAAGGCCTTGAGCACCGGGGTTGGCTTCATTCCCACATAGAAACAAGTGGGTTTGCAAACGCTACACTGCGCATAATGTCGCAGGCGGGCAAATCGGGCAGAGAACTCACGAAAGCACGGACGCCCTGTCCTTGCAGCATTCCGCCGAGGCCGAGTTCAATCAGTAATCCCGGGATATTTTCTTCGTCTTCATAAATCATGATGTTGTCTTTTTTAGGAGCCTCGCCATTTCTAGCAGATACAATGTTTGCGTCGTCAGCTTGCAAATTTTCAACATCAACCGCAATAGAAGCTATCATTTCGCCTCTACAATTCGGACAATCTAAACCAGCCAATAACGATCCTTGGAACCCCAATCGGTATTCGCCCTTGAGTTCAACCTGGTCGACCAACACACTTCTAAATAAAAGTCCTTGTTTGGGTGGAGGGTGGTCGAGTTTATCCAGCACCACAAGCGCTGTGAAAGCCACTGCTCCGTTGCTGTCCAGCAATAAAAATTCAAGTGCTCGAACCACGCGTTCTCCAAGCATGCCGGAATGCGCCAGTTCCGTAAGTGCCAATTGGGTCGCAACGCCTGCAGGTTTTTGCACGCGAGCATCAGTGCTCAAGCCCATACGGCAGTTTCCGTCTTTCGAAACAAACATCGGCTCAGATGTATTGACATCGTCAACTTCTTTCCAAAACTCTACTAAACTTACATCCTCCACAGAATTGAGTATTTGATTGCGCAGTTCGCTGACCAATGAGAGCGTCATGATTTCGTTTTGCATCCGCGCCTGCTCGGTCTGCTCTTGCAACCGAGCGGTCTGGTTTTCCATAAAACTTGTCTGCGCTTGCATTACTTCCTGCTGCGCGCGCATCACGCTGGTCTGTTCCTCCAGCTTCCGGATCTGCTCGAAAAGCAGCACCGTCCCAGTAAAGGAGGCAAAGGCCAGCAACAGCCCTAATGCGCTCGCAATCACCCAGCGGTAAAAGCTAGACCATGCGTACCAACCAACTGCCACGCGGGCGAGTTTGTCAGCCTCACGCGCGGCTCCTTCCGCATCTTTTTCAGCTGCCGCGCGCACGCTCGCGACTAGGCTACCCGCAACCTCCTCGATCGAGGCCTCGCCGCGCTTGACTACGCCCCGCAGGATCACACTTCGCAATGCAAGTGCCAGAACTAGCAACACAACAAGCGTCGTAATTACGATGAAAATAACCGACGCCCAGTCGCGCGCAAAACCTTGCGCTGATCCCCAGATCCCCAGCGCAATTGGCACAATCAGAAGCGAGGTCGCGAATACTCCGATCCAGAACGCCAGATGTTTACCCATAAAACCTCACAATATTGCATGTAGTCTTGTGTATGTGGCCCATAGCAATTTAAGGTCGAAAACAACTTCCGCGAGCTGAATTCATGTATGAACAGCTAGATAGCCCCACAAGTCAACGCATAGCGCTTAATTGATTTGATCTTCATTGCACCGACCGTTTTCGAGTTCTTTAGTGACAACCCAATGCGCAGCGTAGCTTATCGGTTTTTCAGTTATCCCGCGAATGCTCGTTACTGATTGAACTTTTCGTGCTCGCTCGAAAGTACAACTCAGAGATGCAGGATTTTTGAACCTTATCATTTCAGCGCCAATGCCTTTGTTGGGCTCGGAGCCGCCATTCAACTCGTAAAAACCAATGTCTGCTTTTCTAGAAAGAGAAGGCAGCGTTTTAAAAACTCTGATACAGGACGTTCGCAGTGCCGCGATAGGTCTGCAGCCGCGCACAGATTTGTTCTTGGCAATCACGCAAATGGCCCGTCAGATGTGCACGTGTCACATAGTTGAACGATACGTGCGTGTTCGCATGATCCATCAACATCGTGACCGATTGGAAATCCACGCCAGCCTCGAGTGCATGCGTGCGATAGGTGTGGCGCATCTGGTGCGGTGCATATGGAAATGACCTGATACGGACCATCTGTTCAATGTGGCCTGATTTTGCGGTCGTCGATGGAAAGATCAACTCGCTCTCAAGCGGTCTAGTCAGTTCGCGCACTTCACCAAGCTCCTGGGTCATCAGACGGGGCAGCGGCAGATGAAAACTGCGACCTGACTTGGCGCGCGGGATGAACAGGACACCATCGTCTTAAAGATGTTCCCACTTTGCGGATCGTGCATTGCCGCTGCGCAGGCCTGTTGTCAGCATCAGAAGCCAGCAAGCACGCCGAATCCGATCTTCCATCGCATCGAGTCTGCGCCAGAGCAGCGGCATGTCATCAGGGCCAACCGCCCAGTCTCGTGCCCGTTCCTTATTCATGCGCACTCCGCGTGTAACAGGGTTTGGCGGAAGATCATGTGTGCGGGCGATATCGTTGAGAAGCAGCTTGAGGACACGCATGGCGCCATTTGCACAGTAGGGGCCGGATTGCCTCGTGAGCCGTTCATGCAATGAACGCACGGCTTCACGGTCGATGCGATCTGCAGGCAGTTTGCTAAGTGGCTTGAGAGGGCCATCCACCTTTTGCCGATACCACGCCGCTGTTTGTTTACTCAGATCTGGCCGTCCACCCAGATAGCGCTCAAGGGCTTCTGCGATGGTCGGCACAGCAACCTTCTTGGCGCGCGGATCATCACCACGCCGCAACACCAGCCTAAGTTCCGACGAGCGCTCTCTGGCGCTGCGCAGTGACACCTCGTTCGTCCTGCCGATTACGACGGATACGTATCGGTCAGTACCATCATTAATGCGCCCGACGTGTTTGTAAGAGATGCCGCGCTTGCCCACGACAAGGCGAAGGCCTTTCGCTTCACTGTCGTAGATCTGTGCGCCGGGCGGGTGATCTTCTGAAAGCCGCGATACAGCAGCCTGCGTGAGTTTGGTCGTCATTATCAATCGTCTCCGTGGGCCATGTTTCAGGCCCTGTTTCGGTTAGGTCCTGATAAGTCTCGGGACATGGTATGAGAAGATTATGTCTTGTTTTCTTGGCTCCGCGGACCCCCATTATGCGCTATCAGGCGATAAAATATCATATAATCAATAACTTAAAATCTCTGGGCCGGAAGGCCGTGCCGGTTCGAGCCCGGCCGCGGGTACCAATCACAAAATTCAAGCGGATTCGTGCAACCAAACCCGCAATTGAGCCAATTGAAGCCTAAAGTATGTGGTTCAGATTAAGCAGTCCGGCGTTCACGCCGCGCTTGCTGTCCGACACCCTCGACGTGATCGCTCCTCTTTTGGCCGGGCCCGAGGCCGTCCCGACGACTTGCCTTTTGCCGATCACGTCGACCCAGCGGCCCACTCAGTCAGGAACAACAGCGTCCCGGATTTGTGCCGACGGTATTGCCAGCATTGCTGGTACGTCGGCGCCCGGGCCAAATCGAGCGGTAATGCTTGCAAAAGTTGAAATTTTCCCGCGAAGTGATCGTCTGCGTCGGTTTCGGCAAAAGAGTTCTCAGAGCCCTTCGCCACGGATGCTGTAGCCGGCACCTAAGACCGCGTATGGCACGTTAATCAACAGAAGATTGACGATTTCTCAGGAACCTGTTCAGCCCTTGTGGCGTCATGCCAATGAAGCGTGCGATGTCCTTTTGAGCCGCGCGTTGCACGACTTCTGTGTGGTGCGATTCAAGAAAACGATACTGCACTTCGGTGTCATTCGACGTCTTGGCGTAAAGAATTTCTTTATCGAACATAATTGTCTCCATGACCTTTTTGCGCAGATACTCGCCAAAACCGTTGCCCCGCAGATATTGTTCGCGAAACAAGCTGTCGGGCAGAAGAACACCCTTCGACGTTCGTGATGGCAACCAAGTTGTCAGAGGCCAATTGGCGCCCCCAGACGCTGGTCAGATTGGAGCAGAAGTGTCCGGCCTCAAAAAACCGAGCGATAAGGGCATTGCCGTCCTGGTTCGACTGTTCGGATGCAACAATTCCGCGCTTCAGGAACAGCCAATGGTCTGCGACACGCGCTTGGCTGAGAATAACGCTGCCTTTTGGGAAGGTGCAGTCCAGTAACCTTTTATTGATACAGCGCCATTCTGTCTCATCCAAGCTGACGCCGCGCAGCTTGATATCCTGTTTGAGCGCGTCCATTGTTTACGTTCTTCGTTTTCTTCGTCTTCTCAGGCCTTGGGCTGATGTCGGCAATTTGCCAAGCCCGCTGGGAGACTTGCGCAGCACACCAAAAACCACAGCCGCTGTGCGTTATCTGATTTGCGGTATCAGCAAATGGGCATCGTGGTCGCCGCCAAAGTGCAGAACGTGGAGCCCCGTATTAAGCCTTGTGTCCTTGCCGAAAATTGGTGCTTTGTAGATATCCTTTGGAGAAACTGTGAGCCTAATGCCTTCGCCCTTCAGAAAGAACGTGCTGCTCGGCCGCATCGCAATTTCCACGGGTACAATCTGCCCAGCTTTCATCCTTTTCTCAGACACCCCTTCATAGACGGGCAGCCATCGGGTTGACGCGACCTTTTCCAAGGCACTTCTCGACACGCGGATATAGCCACGGGTCATAACGTCATTTGCGTTTCCGACAGACCCGTTAAACCGAACGACAGTTCCTTTCGTATCAAGCTTGTCGACATAGGCGCACAAAACCATATCGTCAGGCTGCGCCTCGCCTCCTGTCTCCGGTCGCACCTCGACCCACAGCCGAAGCTTCATATAACCGCTCAGTTCCGTGTCGGCGTCAAAGATGTAATCAAATTCGATAAGTCCATCTCTCGCAGGGTATATGGCCTCACTCGCCGCTTCAGGAGGCTCGCGTTTTAGGGCTCCATCTGCCAGATACAGTGATACGTAGTCAGTATCAGTCAATGGCCAATCCCTCTCCCACCGAACATCGTGGATTTCGTCGCGACTTGACCGGACCTCCAGGCGCACAGGTGGCAGTTGGGCGAACCGGTTATCTGCACCCTTCAGGAAGTGATCCATGAAGTCCTTTGTTAATGCTTGGACTTCGGGAGAATAGAACGTGGTCCATTTGCCGCCTCTGTGTGTGTAAACCCATTTGCGCTCGGAGTTGGTTTTTTCAAAGGCGCGAAATGACCCCATGGTATGTAATTCGTGGTCGGAGAACGAGCCACAAACCATCATCGGCACTCGGATGTCTTCCAAACGCGCTGCCTTGTTTTTCCAAAAGTCATCATAGAAAGGGTGCTTTTTCAGCATCTCCGGCGGGATCGCCTCTTCGACGGACAGGAAATCTTCCAGCGTGTTGTTGAGCGGACCCTTTACCTCCGTATGCCACCAAAAGTTGAGGAACGCGGTGTCTGCGACGCCACCGCCGCAGGCCAGATCATGATATGTGTCGGTTATTCCCTCCCATGGGCAGATACACTTTAATGCTTCTGGAATCTCTGTCTCCGTTGCACCGGCCGCGAAGCACTGGGTGATCGAGAGGTAGCTGACACCGTTCAGTCCAACGTTGCCGTCGCACCATGGCTGCGCACCAACCCAGGCAATTGCTTCGCGGTAACATTTGCCCTGATGCTGGCTAATGATTGAGCTTGGACCACCGCTGTTTGCATAACCCGACAGGTTCATGTTCACCAACGTGTAACCTGAAGGTACCCAAAAACTCGGATCGGGAGACTCCCAGCTGGTCAAACTGGAGAATTTCGGTTTGCCTCCGGCCTGTGGGATCAGGCGGTATTGCTGCGGCGGCCCCTTTAACGGCGTCCTACCTTGCGCCGCCGTCAGATGGTTGTCGTAAGGGTGCGCGCACATGATGACGGGCATGGCTTGACGAGCTGCGCGCGCCTTCTTTGAGCTGAAGATATTGCAGGTCAGCGCAAATCCCTCGTTGATTGGAATTTCTACATCATATTCGCAATGAATGTCTTCTTCAGGCTCGATCATCATACATTGAGGCCGAAACACCTGACTGGATTTGATCGCTCGCTTCAACATCGGCCAAGCGGCCTTGATCGTTTTGAAGGTTTCTGACACGGCTCGCACTTCTCCGTAAAACACCGCCAAATTTGAGCGGACTTGCCGGAACTATAAGGCGTGGCCGCCGGTCAGTAATGAACCTGAGTTAAGAGTGGTTGGAAACACCATTTTACAAAGTGCAGAGCGGGATACCCTGTTCAAAGTTGCTGAATGCTCAAGTGCTATGTCCTCCACCGCGGTCGACTGGTGCCCGCCACACTCGCTCAATCAGGTCCGTCTCATCCCGGCGCGAACAAAAGCCACGCATCCTCGCTCCCGGTTTTCCGAAGTAATGCAAAAGAGCCCGACTCTTCAGTCGCGTTTGCCCTGGAAGCGCGCCTTCCACGCTTCCATCTGGTCGTCGGTTATTTTTGCAAAAAGCACATCCGGGACAGTAAAGTCCGTGCCGGGCTGCAGTGTCCGGGCCGCAGCCTCGACAGCTTCGGGCCATCCCGCACCAGCTTGCCCAAAACAAGCTTTGATCGCGTCGGATGCATCCGGCAAGAATGGCGGCGAAATCCGCGCAAAGAATAACGCAAGGTTCAGACCCAGACGGGTCTGCATCGCCGCAGTTTCCTGGTTTTCCTTGAATGTCGACCAGGGCGCCACGCTTTGCAGGTATTCGTTGCCGCTCGCCCAAATGGCTCGTAACTCCTGTGCCGCTTTTCGAACTTCCATGGCCTCCATATGAGCTTCGTATTGCGTCAGCCGCGCCTGCATCGAGGCCAACACGGCTTGCTCTTCCGGCCCGAACGCACTGCCTTCAGGTATTTGAGTGCCAAACTTGGAGCGGCAGAACTTTGTAATCCGGCTCACGAAATTTCCGAGCACGTCCGCAAGGTCTTTGTTCACCGATGTTTGGAAGTTTTCCCACGTGAATTCCGCATCGCTGCTCTCGGGAGCGTGGCTGAGTAGCCACCAGCGCCAGTAGTCCACGGGCAGGATCTCCAGCGCCTGATCCATAAAGATTCCGCGCCCCTGTGACGTGGAAAACTGCCCGCCGTCATAATTCAGGTAGTTAAAGGACTTCAGGTGATCGACCATTTTCCAAGGCTCGCCTGAGCCGATGAGCGTGGCTGGGAAGCTCAAAGTGTGAAACGGCACATTGTCCTTGCCCATGAACTGCGTATAGCGCACCTCGTCCGCGCCCTTGTCGGTGCGCCACCAGCGTTCCCAAGCGGCGTCAGAAAGACCCTGCGCCTCGGCCCATTCAGAGGCGCAGGCGATGTACTCGATAGGCGCATCAAACCAGACATAAAAGACTTTGCCCTCCATGCCCGGCCAGTCCTTTGTGCCCTTCCTGACGGGAATGCCCCAGTCGAGGTCTCTCGTGATGCCGCGGTCTTGCAGCCCATCACCGTCATGCAGCCACTTTTTTGCAATGGACGTGGTCAATACGGGCCAGTCCGTTTTGCTGTCGATCCAGACGTCAAGCTCTTCCTTGAGCGCTGACTGACGCAGGTAGAGGTGCTTGGTCTCGCGCACTTCCAGATCAGTGGATCCCGAGATGGCAGAGCGCGGGTTGATCAAGTCCGTCGGGTCGAGTTGCTTGGTACAGTTCTCGCATTGATCGCCACGCGCCTTAACATACCCGCAGTTCGGGCATGTTCCCTCAATGTAGCGATCTGGTAGAAAACGGTTGTCGACATGCGAAAAGATCTGCTGTTCGGCGATCTCTTCAATCAGGCCCGCATCTGCGAGCCGACCAGCGAAATGCTGGGTCAGCTCGTGGTTCTGCGGGCTGGAGGAACGACCGAAATGGTCGAAAGAGAGGCGAAACTGCCGGGCAATGTCTGCCTGAACTGCATGCATTTCCGCACAGTACTGCGCCACGGGCACACCGGCTTTTGCTGCGGCAAGCTCTGCGGGCGTCCCGTGCTCATCCGTTGCGCACAAAAATAAAACCTCGTGGCCGCGTTCGCGCAGGTAGCGGGCGTAAAGGTCCGCTGGGAGCTGGCTGCCAACAAGGTTGCCGAGGTGTTTGATCCCGTTGATGTAGGGAATCGCAGAGGTGATCAGATGGCGTGCCATGCCCTAGGTCCTGTGGTCGAACGGTTTGCTCTCATCTATCTCAGCTGGACGGGAAGGACCATGCCGAAACTCACCCGTCGTCGGGTGAGCGGGTTTTACCGGTCAAACGCCCGATAGTGAAGGATGTACGTGGCGCATAGGTGTACCGCGTGCGATCGGCTGGTGCCGGGCGGGCACGCATGCGCGCAAGCCCAAATGCGATCAGCACGATGTGACCTACTGCGATCAGAGCGAACAGGGCACTCGGACCGAAAACGTCGATAAGCAGGGAGGCGAGATAGGGCGCGGCAATTGCCCCAAGGGCAAAATAGAACATCAGTGCCGCAGACAGTTCCACGCGCTCGTCGTCATTGGCGAAGTCATGCGCATGGGCTGCAGCGACAGAATATATAGGGAACGTCGTCAGCCCGAAAATGCCGGCAGAAAACATGATGCCCGCGGTGCCCAACCCGGCGGACAGAATTGTGACGGCGGAGCTGACAACGGCTGCAATGGACAACCAGATCAGCACCCAGCGGCGGTCGTATTTGTCGGCCAGCCAACCGACAGGGTATTGTGCAAGCGCCCCGCCAAGAACAAAGGCTGCAAGAAAGAAAGCGATCTGATCTGTACTGAGGCCGACTTCGCGACCGTAAACTGGGCCGACCATCCGGAAAGAGGCGGAGGACAAGGCCGCCACGACCACGCCGGCCGCAGCAAGAGGTGACCGTGACCAGGCCAGACTTGGGCGCAGCCGCGGCGAAGATGGTGTTTCTGGCTGTTTTACCGTTGTGAGCGTCAAAGGCAGCAAGGCCGCGCAGCACACGATGGCGAGAATGTTGTAGGAGACGTATGATGCAGGCTCCAGAACCCCAATGGCCAGCTGCGCCGCCAATGAGCCACCCATGTCGACGAGACGGTAAACCGCCATGGTGCGCCCGCGTGTCTGATTTGTGACTTTGGCCTGAAGCCAAGCCTCGATGACGGTGTAGCACCCCGCAACGCACATGCCGGACGCCACACGCATCACGCTCCACGCAAGAGGGTCGATCACGATCATGTGGCTCATCAGGCCAATGGCTCCGGCGGCCGTGAAAGCGGCAAAAGCGCGGGAGTGTCCGACGCTGCCCATCAAGCGCGGTGCCCACCAGCAGCCGATGAAAAATCCCAGAAAATGGGCTGAGCCCAACAAGCCGATGTCTTGTTTTGAAAACCCGAGTGCCAGTCCGGACAGAGCGTCCAGCGGCCCGACGCCCCCGGATGACAGTTGCAAGAGCAAAACTGACAAGAACAGAGCGGCAAAGGAAATCAAGAGGCGCATTTGCTGCTGAGACTAGGCGCTGATGTTCTGCGACCTTGCCAGTCTTCGACAAAGGCAGGTCGTTTTCAGGCGCGCGCCCTGATTTCTGCGCGAATGTCGAGCTTGACCGTGTCGTCAGCCAGAGCTGAATAACCCGAAGCGCCGTAGTCGCGCCGGCTCAGATCGCCCTTAAGCGAAATGTAGAGGACTGAAAGATCATCTGGTGCGCTTCCTGCAGGGCGACTCAGGCGCGCATCCAGAACGATGTCGCGTGTGACACCGCGCAGCGTCAGCTGTCCTTCAATCTTGGCCCCGTCAGAGATGCGCCCCTGCGCGCCAAGGCGAACGCGGGTCGAGTCAAAGCGCACGATGGGGTGTGCGTCGGCGTGCAGCAGTTCCGGGCTTTTGATGGCCTGCGTCACAAGGCCCAGGTTTGAGCGTACTTTGCGAATGTCTGCGGTGACCGTCGCGCTTGAACGGGTCAGGTTCGCGGTGTCGACGGTGATATCGGCGGTCGCTATGGGGACTGTGCCGGTCTGCTGGATGCCATTGGCAACGAATATGAACGCCACGCGCGAGCCTGAGGGCTCCAGCCGGTAGGCTTGTCCGGCCGCAAGTGCTGGTGCGGCGCATGCAGCAAGTGCCCCGGAGAGAAAACTGCGGCGTGTCAGATCGATCCACATCAGCGTGCTCCTTCTGCTATTCAATTTATAGGTGATTATTTCGTGTTGTCTTGCGGTTCACGCGGTCTTGATAGCAGCGGAGCGCGCGCCTGGCGCGCGGGTCACGTCCCAGCGCTTGCGTGGTGCCGTCCGTGCGCGCAAGCGCTCCAATCGCCAGCGCTCTTCCGCACCGCGATGGGCTGCACGCAGATGCCATCGTGTTTCCACCCCGGGCGCGCCGCCATCCCCGGGGGTCAGTAACAACCCAAGCGGCAAAGGGCCGGCCAGTTGCGCGCCGGTCTCGGCGGCAAGGTGCATGCGGCGCACGTGGGTTAGGGTGGGCAGGTTGGGCAAATCCGCCACGCAGAGCGCCACCGCACCGGAGCGCAGAACCTCTTCCATCGTCCACAGCAGATCTTCCGGACGTTTGGGGCTGACAAAGACAAGCCGCGCCGGATCAATCCACGCCGCAACGCCATCCGCATGCAGGGGGTCCTGACCCCAGGGCGGGGACACCCAGATAATCGGCCCGTCGGTTTGTGCCGCCAGCCACATGGCAAAGGTGCGTCGTGCAGGCCCGCTGGCCTCATGTACGCGGGTCTGGTTCAGCAAAATATCCTGTGCAGGTGGCAGCAGCGCGATGGCAGGGGCCGTCCGGGCTGGTTTGCGCGACAGGAGAGGATGGGAAACAGGCATGTCAGGCACTATAGATGTTCTTTTTTTGTTCTCAATTGATATTTGATTTTTTATGCATGGCTCTCGAAAAAAGACAGACTGTAAACCCACTTGCAGTACGCCTCATGCAGATTAATGTGACCGGCGCGATAGAAGGAGCGCAAGATGAAGAAGAATCCGTTGGGGCGCACGGGCATTGAGGTGTCGGAACTTTGTCTGGGATCCATGACGTGGGGGACCCAGAACCAAGCCGAAGAAGCCCATGCTCAGATTGACCGCGCTCTTGATGCGGGCATCAATTTCATCGACACGGCAGAAATGTACCCGGTCAACCCTGTGTCCGAAGAAACGATCGGTCGCACAGAGCGGATCATAGGATTGTGGTTTGAGCGCGACGAAAGACGCGAAGACGTGATTCTGGCCACCAAGCACTCGGGCGAAGGGCTTTCCTATGTCCGCGATGGAGCCCCCATTACGTCACAGACCATTCCAGAAGCCATTGAAGGGTCTCTGCGGCGCCTCAAAACCGATTACATTGATCTCTATCAGTTCCACTGGCCGAACCGTGGCAGCTATATGTTTCGGCAGAACTGGAAATATAACCCGTCCGGGCAATTGATGCTCGATACGGAGCAACATATGGAAGACGCGCTCGACGCGCTCCAGAAACAAGTCAAACGCGGCACAATTCGCGCCTTCGGGCTGAGCAATGAAAGCGCCTGGGGCACCACAAAATGGCTGCAAACCGCAGAGCGTGTCGGCGGGCCAAGAGTCGCGTCGGTCCAGAACGAATATTCGTTGCTATGCCGGCTCTATGACACTGACATGGCAGAGATGAGTATTCAGGAAGATGTCCCGCTGCTTGCGTTTTCACCGCTGGCCGCGGGGCTGTTGACAGGGAAATACCAGAACGGCGCGGTGCCCGAAAAATCGCGCATGTCGTTCTCGTCCGAACTTGGCGGACGCAAGACGGATCGGGCGTTCGTAGCGGTGGATGCATATCTTGAAATCGCATCAAAACATGGGTTGAGCCCAGTGCAGATGGCGCTGGCCTGGTGCAAGACAAGGCCGTTCATGGGATCAGTTATTTTCGGATCCACAACGATGGAGCAATTGGAAACCTGTCTGAGCGCTGCCGATCTTGATCTCGCTCAAGAGGTGCTGGACGACCTCAATGAGGTGCACCGCGCCTACCCGATGCCTTTCTAAGCCCAAAGGCGTCGCATTTCAGCGGTCCGGCCTGAAATAGAAGCGCAGTATGCGGACAGTGTCACGGCATTTGCCTGGCCCAAAATTTCTGTGGGAGGGCGACAAGTGCCGCTGAACATGAACAAAGAGGTTTTCATTACATGTGCCGTCACGGGATCCGGCGGCACACAGGATCGCAGCGCGCATGTGCCGCGTTCGCCCAAGCAGATCGCTGAGAGTGCGATTGCGGCGGCCAAAGCCGGAGCGGCGGTTGTGCATTGTCACGTCCGTGATCCTGAGACCGGGACGCCAAGCCGTGATTTGGCGTATTACCGCGAAGTCACCGACCGTATTCGCGAGGCCGAGGTCGACATGGTGCTCAACCTGACGGCAGGCATGGGTGGTGACATGATCTTTGGTAGCGCCGAGCATCCGCTGCCGCTGGCCGACAGCACGGATATGATCGGCGCGGCGGAGCGCGTCGCGCATGTCGCTCAGTGCCTGCCGGAAATCTGTACGCTTGATTGCGGGACCATGAATTTTGCCGAAGCAGATTACGTGATGACAAACACACCCGGCATGCTAACCGCTATGGGCGGCATGATGACAGAGCTTGGTGTAAAACCCGAGATTGAAGCCTTTGACACCGGGCATCTGTGGTACGCCAAACAACTGGTGCAGGATGGCGTGCTGGAGACCCCGGCACTCGTTCAGCTCTGCATGGGGGTGCCCTGGGGAGCGCCGGACGATCTGAATACTTTCATGGCTATGGTCAACAACGTGCCGCAGGACTGGACGTTCTCGGCTTTCGCGCTGGGGCGCAACCAGATGGCATATGTTGCTGCCGCTGTTTTGGCCGGAGGGAACGTCCGTGTCGGGCTGGAAGACAACCTTTGGCTCGACAAAGGCGTGCTCGCTGAAAACTGGCAGTTGGTGCAACGCGCCGGCACCATCATCGAAAACATGGGTGCGCGCGTCATCGGACCGGAGGAGGTGCGTGCAAAACTGGGGCTGGTCAAACGTGCGCCAAGCGGATGAGGTATGGAGCCGCGCTGCTGAGCGCCGTGCTTTGGTTGGCGGCTTGTGCGCCGCAGTTCGGGCAAGGGTACCGTGACACGTCGGTTCCCTTAGGTGCCAGCGCGCGTTTTGAAACAAAAGATTTTGTCGGCGATTGGGTGTTGGTCGCGGCTTTTGATGCGCCGCGCGGCGGTCAGGTGACGTTTCTGACAGAGAACGAAGTACTGGTGATAACATCCCCGGATTTAATTGAAATCGAAGGTCGGTATCGCGTCGGTATTCCGGGGGAATTGTTGCCGACATCCATCGGTCAGGAGACGCTCGTTATCATGTGGGTGGATGAAGATGCGGAAATCGCCGCGTTTGGTGTGCCCTCCGGTCGGTTGGGTGGCGTGCTCGACCGGGATGGACGCGTGCCGCCGGACCGGGCAGAGGCGGTGCGCGACATTCTTGATTTTTATGGGTGGCGAACGCAGGAATTGAAAGGATTGGGCACATGACCCGAACAGTGGCAGTCATAGGCGGCGGTGTCATCGGAGGCGGCTGGGCTGCGCGGTTCCTTCTGAACGGGTGGACCGTAAAAGTTTACGACCCCGATCCCGACGCAGAACGAAAAATCGGCGAAGTTCTGGGCAACGCGCGCCGCAGCCTGCCGGGTTTGACCGATTTGGCCTTGCCGGCAGAAGGCATGGTCGTTTTTTGCGACAGCATTTCAGAAGCGGTGTCAGACGCGGAATGGATACAAGAAAGCGTGCCGGAACGGCTGGAGATCAAACATGCAACCTTTGCAGAGATTCAGGCGGCTTGTACGGCTGACGCCGTAATCGGCTCCTCGACATCCGGCTTCAAACCGTCGGAGTTGCAGACCGGCGCAGCCCGCCCGGGTCAGATCATGGTGACCCATCCCTTTAACCCCGTGTACCTGTTGCCTCTGGTTGAGGTGGTCACGACGCCGGAAACGGAGGCATCTGCAATAAGCCGCGCGCAGGGCACGCTGCGCCAAATCGGTATGCACCCTTTGCATCTCAAAAAAGAGATTGATGCTCATGTCGCCGACCGTTTTTTGGAGGCGGTCTGGCGCGAAGCACTTTGGCTGGTCAAGGACGGGATTGCGACCACAGAAGAAATCGATGACGCGATACGTTACGGCTTTGGCATTCGCTGGGCGCAGATGGGCCTCTTTGAGACCTATCGGGTTGCCGGAGGCGAAGCGGGCATGAAACACTTCATGGCGCAGTTTGGTCCGGCGCTTAAGTGGCCGTGGACAAAACTCATGGATGTGCCGGACTTCACCGACGACCTCGTCGACCTGATCGCCGGGCAATCCGATGCGCAATCCGGGGCGCATTCCATTCGCGCGCTGGAACGTATTCGCGACAACAACCTCGTCGCGATGATGCGCGCGCTTAAGGCGCAGGACTGGGGAGCGGGGGCTCTGCTCAATGGCCATGATGCCGTTCTGGCGGATGCGTCCGACCGTGCCGTGTCGGGCGATATCAAAGCTTCCGTTGTCACGGTGCAACGGGCCGTGCCACTGGACTGGACAGACTACAACGGGCACATGAACGAGGCGCGCTATTTGCATGCTTTTGCCGACGCAACTGACAGGTTCATGGAACTGATTGGATGCGACGCCGCCTATATTTCAAAGGGCGGCAGCTACTTTACGGCTGAAACGCATATCCGACACGTGGACGAGGTGCATGCAGGTGCGGTGATCACGATCCGCACGCGCGCCCTCGCTGGCGGTGGCAAAAAGATGCATCTTTGGCACGAGATGTATGAGGCGGAAAGGATGCTGGCGACCGGTGAACACTTCCTGTTGCATGTGAGCCTGGAGACCCGCCGGCCCAGCAATGCGAGCCCGGATGTGGATGCGGCGTTGCAGGCCTATGTTGCGGCGCAGGATGGTCTGTCCAGGCCGGAAGGTGCAGGACGATGGGTCGGAGCACCACGATGATATCTGCGTTTTGCAAATCTAAACTCTTCGGCGCAGAGTGACGGACGGCCTCGAAAACCTTTGGGTGGTGTTATCAGTCGCGGCGGCAGGCTTTCAGACGTTGCGCTTCATGATGCAAAAAGTGCTCTCTACTGCAACACTCAGCCCGGCGGGCGCAACCTTCGCGCGATTTATCTATTCCGCGCCCATCGTTTTGGTGTTGCTCGCGGTTTACCTCGGCATTAGCGCGCAATCCCTGCCGCAGATGTCGCTGCAGTTTTGGGTATACGCTGCGATAGGCGGCTTGGCGCAGGTCACCGCGACGGTGTGCACGGTGATGTTGTTCAAGGCGCGGACCTTTGCAGTGGGCGTCACGTTGATCAAAACCGAGGTTCTCTTGTCGGTGCTGGTCGGTTTTGTCGTTTTGGGCGATGTTGTGGGTCTGTTGGGCGCTGCTGCCATATTTTTGGGTCTGATCGGTGTATTGCTGTTGTCTAAACCTCCTGAATCCAAAAGCCGTGGGTGGGGTGAGATATGGAACAAGGGCGTGGCCCTTGGGCTGACTGCAGGGTTTTTGTTCTCGATCTCCGCCGTCTCTTATCGTGGTGCATCGCTGGAACTCGGGTCGCAGGATGCAGCCTTGAGGGCGGGCGTCACGCTGGCGGCAGTGACGTCAATGCAGATGATTGGGATGGCACTGTGGTTGTGGAGATTTGATCCCGGGCAGGTGCGAGCTGTGTGGCGTGCCAGACAGACTGCGGTCTGGATCGGTTTGCTGTCGCTCGCGGGCTCGTTTTGCTGGTTTTTTGCTTTCACGCTTCAGAACGCGGCATATGTCAAGGCAGTGGGTCAAATTGAGCTTGTGTTCAGTCTTGTCGCTTCTTCGTTGTTTTTTGGCGAACGGAGCACGACAAGGGAAATCTTAGGTATGTCAGTGCTTTGCGCGTCGATTCTTATCTTGATAATGGGGACATAGATTCTATGCGCCCGAGGGTGATGCTGATCCGTAGAGCCGCAGAAAAAGGCTCTTTTCGTCATCGTTTTTGAAAAACGGTACGCTTGCGGGTGGCTCCATGGTGGCCAGCCGTGCAGCAATTTCCGCCAAGACGACCTCGGTGATAAAGGGCATGTCAAATGCGCGTGCGTCTTCCAATGGCACCCACTGGAGATGAGACAACTCGTCGGATGCCGCTGAAAAGTCGTCGGGATCTGACGCCAGTGCATCCGCCTCTACCAGAAAGAAACGCGCATCAAACCGACGCGGCCGGCCGGGCGGCGTGATGGCGCGGAAAACAAACTGTAGACGGCGCGCGTCGGGCCGGTGACCGGACTGTTTAAACGCCGCCCAATCGCTCGAGGGCGTTTCTGTCCACGCACCGCGGACACCAAGGATTTGCCCGGTCTCCTCCCAGAGTTCCCGAATGGCCGCTGCGCTTAGTGCGTCCGCCATATCCGAAGGCGCATCCTTTAGCAGACGGGCCCGGCACAGGTCGGGAAGGTGCCCGGCGAGCGGCACGTGCGCATCCTCAACATCGACGGCGCCGCCTGGAAAGACGAACTTGTTCGGCATGAACGCGGCCTTTGCTCCACGTTGACCCATCAGGATGCGCGGTCGCGTCAGCCGATCGCGCAAAACGATGACAGTTGCCGCGTCCCGAACGGCGGATTTGTCCTGGTGATGCGCTGCGTTCATAATCTGCCGAAACCCTGCCGTCCGGAGCCCGGGTCATTCAGGAAGTTTGAAATTTCCCAGACCACGCGCCCATTGATATCCGACAATAGCACCTTTCAGGCGCGGCAAAAGGTAAAGCGACAAGCCCACACAGCCCACCGCAAAGATCGTAAAAAGTGTCAGCGGTTCCGGTCGCCAGGTCACAAAGGCTATGTGAAGCAGAGGTGCCATCAGGTGACCAACGATCAATATCGTAAGATAGGCTGGCCCGTCATCAGCGCGGTGCAGGCTGAGGTCTTCCCGGCACACCGAACATGTGTCATTCACTTTTAGATAAGACTTCATCAACGGCCCGCTGCCGCAACTGGGGCATTTGCGGCGCCAGCCGCGTATCATAGCCTGCTTTGTGTCCCGGGTCCGTGGGAGGGCTAGGTCACTGGCGCTTTCAGATTCATCTATGTGGGCGAGGTCTTTCACGGGTTACACTTTAGCTCTTTGAACAGGGCACACATGCGCCTTCGGGATGCGGATTAAAAGGTGGCGTTTGCGCGCTGCGTCGGGATGTCGCGAGAAAATCAAATTTTTTGCGACGGAAATCCGCCGCCGGCCCGTTTCATAGAGGATCGAGCGCAAGATGACGCGCACGAGCGTTGAAAAATGAACAGGAGATAAACATGAAACGACTCACTTTTGCAGGAGCAGTTGCAATTTGTGCCGTGACTTTGGTGGCAGGGGCTGTGTTCGCGCAGCCGAACAAGGATCGTGCGCCCGTGACCTTTGAAGAACTGGACGCCAACAACGATGGGCAGGTGACACGTGCGGAAATCGACACGCATCGTGCCGACCGTATTGCGCGTGCCGACACCGATGGTGATGGCTCTGTCAGTCTTGAAGAACTTCAAAGACGTGCGGACGAGCGTTCGAAAGCACGTGCAGAGCGCCTGATGGAACGTCTGGATACGGATAAAAACGGCGTCTTGTCTTCTGATGAGTTAACGGGAGGAGACCGTGCAGGCCGGATGTTTGAGCGGCTCGACAAAGACGACAGTGGCAGCATCAGTGCCGAAGAGTTCGCGCAGGCCCGCAAGGGTGCACAAAAGCGGCGCACGATCGTCGAGTAAGCTGGCTTGCCTGCCGGACTGGCGCATGCCTTAGTGGACCCGGGTTGCGATCACATCGCGCCCAAGACCCAAAGGACTGGAACATCCATTGAGTGCCAGCGGGCAGGTAACGGACGAAGCATTGCTCGAGGCCTATGCGGCAGGCGATGCGCGGGCGGCAAGCGTTTTGACCGCCCGCGTTTTGCCGCGGGTCTACCGGCATGCTTCACGGGTTTTGGGAGATCGGGTGGAGGCTGAAGACGTGGCACAGGAAGCGATGGTCAAGCTCTGGCATCTGGCGCCCACGTGGCAGCCTGGTCAGGCGCAGGTGACGACGTGGCTCTACCGGGTGACGGCGAACCTCTGCATCGATCGATTGCGGCGGCGCGGCGGTGTCGGTTTGGATGAGATTCCCGAACCGCGTGACCCTCAACCATCTGCACACGATAGGATGTTACGTCAGGCGCGGCACGACGCGTTGCAAAAAGCACTCGATCGGTTGCCCGAACGGCAGCGACAGGCGGTTGTGCTGCGCCACATCGAAGGGTTGGCAAATCCCGAAATCGCCGAAGTGTTGGACATCAGTCCGCGCGCGGTGGAAAGTCTGACCGCGCGGGGCAAGAGAGCGCTGGCCTCCGCATTGGAAGGTCAGCGCGCCGAAATTGGGTTTGAAGATGACACAGGATAGCCAAAAACCGGCCGACGAACTGGAGGGTCTGCTGCGCAGTGCCGCTGAGCAGCCCGTGAAGGTGCCGGAGGCTTTGGTGCTACAGGTGCTGGCGGATGCAGAACGTCTCCAGCCGAGCCCGGTACCGTCTCAACCATCAGGCGCGTGGAAACGTTTTCTGGACAGCTTCGGCGGGTTGCCGGCACTGGGTGGGCTCGCTGCCGCAAGCTGCGTTGGCTTCTGGATCGGCGTTAGCCCGCCTATGGCCATGGGCGATCCGTCCGCGCTGCTTTTTGGTCAGGCGTGGTCCGCAGGCGACGACCAGCTGGACAGCGTGACAGCCTTTGGCTGGGTTTGGGACGAGGGTTGATTCATGCAAAATGCAAAAAACGAGTCTGCGGGTGGCATGCGGTGGTGGGTCAAGGCGATCTTTGGCGTCTCTCTCGCCCTCAATCTTGCGTTTATCGGACTTATCGCCGGGGCGGCGCTGCGCGTCAGCGGCAAAGAGGAGGGGGCCTATCGCGCGCCAGGCCCCGGAGCGTTTGGTGCCCCCTACATGATGGCGCTTTCGCGTGACGATCGCCGTGAGATATTTGGTCAGATCCGGGCTGAGCGGCGCGCTGCGATGCCGGATCGCGATGAACGGCGCGCAAGATTTCGTGAAGTTCTGGACAGTTTAAGGGCGCAGCCGTTTGACCGCGCGCGGCTTGAAAGTATCGTAGGTCAACAGGCCGCGTCCACCGTTTCACTGCAACGGAGCGCTCAAAACGCCTGGGTCACGCATGTTGCGCAGATGTCCGATGCAGAGCGGGCAGCCTATGCCGATGCGGTCGAAGACGTTCTTCGGCGTGGTGGCAAGCGTCGCTGAGCCCGTTGGTGCGTGCCTCAGGCCGCAGGTCGAACGAGGTTGACCTGATTGCGACCCTGCAGCTTGGCTTCGTAAAGTGCCTTGTCTGCGGCATCCAGAAGCGTATTGGCATCGGTCTTTTCAACCGCTGCACCGCGCATATTGCGCGTGCCCCCCATCGTGACGCCGATGGAAATCGTGACGCCAATCGGCGCGCTTGCACCGGGTACAACGAAACCCGTCCCGCCGATCTTTCGACACAGACGGCTCGCGGCCACGCGCGCCTCCGAAAAGGGTGTCGCGGGCATAACGATCATGAACTCCTCACCTCCGATGCGGGCAATAAGATCCACGCCGCGCATGTTTTCGCGCAACCGGCGCGCGGTTTCCACCAAAACAGCGTCTCCAGACGCGTGACCATAAAGGTCATTGATCTGTTTGAAGTGATCAAGATCAGCGACCATCACTGCAAAACTGCGCCCCGTTGCCGCTGCATGCTCAGCCACCCGCGCAAGATGCGGCATTGCATAGCGACGGTTATGCAATCCGGTCAGAGGATCACACACCGCAGCCTTTAGCCCGGTTCGAACCGTATCGCGCAACTGGTCCGCGATGCGTTTGCGGCGCAAAAGCGCTTTGATCCGCAAGACCAGCTCCTGACGTTCAACACCATCCGTCATCAGATCATCAGCGCCCAGATCCAGTGCGTAGGCGCCAAGCCCCGGGTCCGGTTTGGTCTGCACGACGAGCACGCCTGCGTGACGGGTGATTGCCGTGGCCCGCACCGCAGCCAGCAGACGCAACACGTCACCGCTGTGATTGTCGCCATCTTCCAGAACGAGAATGAAAACGTCTGGAATGCGCCCCGGCGCCAGTTCGCGCAGTGCGGAATCCGGTGATGCAACGCTCAGCGACGATCGCAGATAAGGTTTGAGCTTTTCGACCAGAAACTGGGCGGTATCGCTATGCGCGCTGACGATAACGGACCGGCCTTGCGGGCCGAAATCTGCAACGTCTTCCGCAAATCCAAGCGCGCGCGATGTGTCATCCCGCATTTTCCATTCTGCCGCGGTGTTATGAGCCCGGATCAGGCTGCGGACGCGCGCCAATAAAAGTGTATCGTCTATCGGTTTGAGCATCACATCCTGCACACCCGCTTCAAGCGCTTCCAACCGGCTTTCTGCGTTAGGACGGCATCCTACGACCATCATGGGTGTGGCGCGGGTCTGGGGATTCTGGTTAATGCGTCGGCACAGAGATGCGGCGTCGCCGTCGGGCAAGGCCATCGCCGAAATGATCAGGTCTGGCGCGTGTCGCAATGCCAGAACGCAGGCTTCGTCCGCCGTTGCGGCCTGCAGCACCTCGTAAAACGCAGATGACAGCTTAACCTTTAAAACAATGCGATTGGTCGAAATCGCATCCACAATGAGTATCTTGCCTTGCACGCCGCTTGCGTCCTTCTTGGGCTATGTTTGGTTGTCGACATTGCCCGGATATTGGTTAACAAAGTGTTGCGAAGAGAGTTAAATCCCCAAGGTCACATGGCGTTTACGCAAGAATCCGCTGAAGTACTCGGACTGCAGGTTTTGGGCTGGTTGGCCGGCAACGGAGATTTGTTGCCGGTGTTCCAGGGCGCGACCGGTGCGTCAGAAAATGACCTGCGCGCCGGGGCAACGGAACCGATGTTTCTGGCGTCGGTATTGGACTTTGTGATGATGGACGATGCATGGGTCGTGCAGTGTTGCGATGCGATCGGTACTCCATACGACAGTCTTATGCAGGCCCGACAGGCGTTGCCGGGCGGGGCGCAGGTGAATTGGACATGAGAGCCCCCAAAGCCATCGTTTTCGACAAGGACGGCACCCTTTTTGACTTTGCACGCACCTGGGAAAATTGGGCGGACGCGTTTTTGAAACGCCTGACGGCGGATCCGGGCCGCGCCTCCGCTCTTGGCCGCGAAATCGGATTTGATGTTTCAACCAAGAGATTTGTGCCGACCAGTGTCGCGATCGCCGGGACTCCGGAGGACGTTGTGGATGCGCTCGCGCCACATGTCGCGCACCTGTCACGTTCGGACCTCGTTTCGCTGATCAATGCCGAGGCTGCGCGCGCGCCGCAGATGGAAGTCGTGCCACTCCTTCCCTTTCTGCGGGGTTTGAGGGCGCGGGGTTTGTTTCTTGGTGTTGTCACCAATGACGCAGAAATACCGGCCCGCGCGCATCTTCAATCCGCTAAGGTGCTCTCTGTGTTTGACTTCATTGCCGGATCGGACAGCGGCTACGGTGCAAAACCGCACCCGGGACAGCTGGAAGCCTTCGCAGACGCGGTTTCGATTGCGCCTCCAGATGCGATAATGGTTGGTGACAGCACCCACGACCTGATTGCGGCACAACGCGCTGGCATGGTCGGTGTAGGCGTCCTGACAGGGCTGGCAGAGGCAGAGACTCTGTCGCCGTTCGCAGAGATTGTGCTGCCGGATATCGGACATTTGCCCGCCTGGCTCGACGCGCAATTCGGCCCCTCCAATTGACAAAAACGACAGTTTTGGTCGCGATCAAGACGGCTTGCGGCGCAGAGTCTGCCCCACTGTCAGTCATACGCGTCACAGGGAGGACAGGGTACATGGCGGACGCAGCGACAAAACGCAGAACGCGCACCGGAGGTCGGGCAGGTGCAGCAACCCGTCGAGGCACCGCCGCTATTTCCCAAATGCCCTGGAAGCCACCGGTTAATATCGATCGCCCGGTTGAACCGCTGACCGAAGAGGGTGTTGCTGCAATCCACGACGGCGCAATGCGGATCCTCGAAGAGATCGGTGTGGCATTTCTCAACCCCGAAGCCTGCGATGTCTTGAAAAAAGCCGGTGCGACGGTCGATGGCGAAATCGTCCGCATGGGGCGTGATTTCGTAATGGAATGGGTCGCAAAGGCACCGTCTGAGTTTACGCTAACGCCACGCAACCCGGACCGTCAGATCACAGTAGGCGGAAAAAACCTTCTTTTCGGGAACGTGTCTTCTCCACCGAACTACTGGGATCTGCAGCTGGGCACGAAAGTGCCGGGCACACGCGCGATGTGCCGCAATCTGTTGAAACTGACACAGTACTTTAACTGTATTCACTTTGCCGGTGGCTATCCCGTTGAACCAGTCGATTTGCACGCGTCCGTGCGGCATCTCGACGTTCTGTTCGACAAGCTCACGCTTACCGACAAGGTCATGCATGCGTATTCGCTTGGCAAAGAGCGGGTCGAAGATGTGATGGAGATGGTACGCATCGCAAGTCAGCTGACACATGAAGAATTCGATGCAAGCCCAAGAATGTACACGAATATCAATTCGACTTCGCCGCTCAAACACGATTATCCGATGCTGGATGGTTGGATGCGTCTTGCGCGCCGTGGACAGGGGCTTGTGGTCACGCCCTTCACGCTGGCGGGGGCGATGGCGCCTGTCACTATGTCAGGCGCTGTCGCTCAGTCTTTGGCGGAAGCCCTGTGTGCCGTCGTGCTGGCGCAGGTGATCCGGCCTGGTGCTCCGGTCGCGATCGGCACCTTCACCTCGAATGTTGACATGAAATCGGGGGCGCCGGCGTTTGGCACCCCGGAATATATGCGCGCCACACAAATGACAGGGCAGCTCTGCCGGTTTTACGGCCTGCCGATGCGCTCTTCGGGTGTGTGTGCCGCCAACGTGCCGGATGGACAAGCCATGTGGGAGACCTCCAACAGTCTGTGGGCGGCCGTGCAGTCGGGCACGAACATGGTTTACCACTCTGCGGGATGGTTGGAAGGCGGATTGATTGCCAGCCCGGAAAAATTCATAATGGACTGCGAAATATTGCAGCAAATCCAACGGTATATGGACCCCGATCTAACCAAAACCGGGCCGGATGAAATTGCCCTTGATGCGATAAAATCGGTTGGCAATGCCGGCCACTTCTTTGGAATTCAGCACACGCAGGATCGCTATACGACGGCTTTCTACCAACCTTTTCTAAGCGACTGGAAGAACTACGAAGGATGGGAAGCTGCGGGCGCTGTCTGGACACCGGAACGCGCGCATACGATGTTTAAAGAGATCATCGGCAGCTTTGAGGCCCCGGTCATGGATATTGCTGTTCGCGAAGAACTTGCAGCGTTTGTCGAACGGCGAAAATCCGAAGGTGGCGCGCCAACCGACTTCTGACGCAAGTTCGGGTTAAAAGCTGACCTGCCTCAAACGGAATTTTACCGAAAATTGCAGTTATTCGGACAATCTTAACGGCTTCGCGCCATGCTCGGCATGTATCGGGAAAGCGCGCGCAATGCATGGTTTGATCAATCGCGGAATTCAACGGTTTGTCACGGACAGCTACGGAGAGTCAACGTGGTTAGCCGTGGTGGCGCGAGCGGAGTTGGGGTTCTCCGATTTTGAGGCGATGATGATGTATGATGACGCGCTGACGCCGCGTGTTTTGCAGGCCGTATGCGACGTTCTTGAGAGATCTTTTGCCGAAACACTTGAGGATCTGGGCACCTATCTTGTGTCCAATCGAAATCTCGAAGCCTTGCGGCGGTTGTTGCGCTTTGGTGGTGTGACATTCGTCGAATTTATCAATTCACTGGACGATTTGCCCGATCGTGCACGTTTGGCCGTCTCAGATCTCGTATTACCGGCGATCGAGATTCTAGAAGAGAGCCCGGAACGGTACAGCTTGAAAATTTACGGTGCTTTCGACGGATGGGGACACTTGTTTGTAGGTGTTTTGCGTGCCATGGCGGATGACTACGGCGTTCTGGCGTTTCTTGAACACCGTGGCCGCGAAGGCTCGTGCGAAGTCATCGAAGTCACTCTTCTGGAGACTGAGTTCGCCGTCGGGCGTGGATTCCAACTTGGGGTCCGCAGCGCATGAGCGGAACGAAATGCTATAAATTGTTGAATGTCCTGTGCCCGATGCATGTGATCTATGGACGCAGCGGAGAAATCAGCTTTGCAGGACCGACCGTCAAGAAAATCGCGCCGGAAGGCCTGATTGGGCGCAAGTTTCTCGAAGTTTTTGAAATCAAGCGCCCGGTAAAGATAACGTCAATCGCCGCGTTAAGCGAGCGTGTTGGCACCAAGTTAAATCTTCGTTTTCGCTGCAATCCTGCGCGACAGCTCAAAGGCGTGGTGATGGAAGGACCCGAAGTGGGGCAAATGACCGTAAACCTGTCCTTTGGAATTTCGGTCGTGGACGCGGTTCAGGACTACAATCTCACTGCGGCCGATTTTGCGCCAACCGATCTGACGGTCGAAATGCTCTACCTCGTGGAGGCGAAGTCTGCGGCAATGGAGGCGTCTCGGCAATTGAACCTCAGATTGCAATCGGCCCGCGAAGAAGCGGAAACGCAGGCGCTCACGGATACGCTGACGGGCCTGCACAACCGGCGCGCCATGGATCAGGCGCTGGCCATCGCCTTAGAACGGGGGATGTCTTTTGCGTTGATGCATATGGATCTCGACTTTTTCAAAGCCGTGAACGACACCCTGGGACATGCGGCTGGCGACCACGTTCTTCAGGAAGTCGCGCGGATTATGAGTCAGGAAACGCGAGACACGGACATTGTTGCCCGCGTCGGCGGCGACGAATTCGTCATTTTGCTACAAGGCACTGAATCACGCGAAACAATTGAACAAATTGGCAAACGCATTATCCGCCGCCTGCAGCAACCAATACATTTCGAAGACGAGCTGTGCCAAATATCGGCAAGTATTGGCACTGTTGTGGCGGGTGACTACGTTCAGCCGACGCCGGACCAACTTTTGGGTGACGCTGACGCGGCGCTATATGCGGCAAAACATGCCGGACGGGGCCGGCATGTGTTCTTCAGCGTGGACATGCGTTCTGCAGCTCAAATTGCCTGAGCATCAGACCATCAGACGGCAGTTTCTTCAGAGCTTTTGCCCGTTCCCTTGATCCATTCTCGCAGTGATTGCAGCAAGACATAGAGGATCGGAACGACCACGACGCCGATCACCGTGGCTGCCAACATGCCGCCGAAAACGGCTACGCCGATCGCTTTTTGACTGGCGGCACCTGCGCCGGACGCGATAATCAGCGGGACGACGCCCAAAAGGAAGGAAAGCGCCGTCATCATTACAGCGCGGAACCTCTGGCGCGCGGCTTCTACGGCGGCCTCGCGGATTGATGCTCCTTCAGCGCGCTGTTCCATCGCAAATTCAACAATCAGGATCGCGTTTTTGGACGCCAGTCCGATCAACATAATCATTCCGATCTGCGTGTAGAGGTTCACATCGCTGGCTGTCACAAGCACTGCCGCAAGTGCGCCGAATAAGGCCACCGTGACTGACAGCAGGATACCAAACGGCATGCTCCAGCTTTCGTATTGCGCGACGAGAAACAGGTAGCCGAAAACAATCGCAGCCAGAAGAACGAAAACAACTGTGTTACCGGCGTCAAGCTGCTGTTGCGCCGTTCCGGTCCATTCGTATGCGTAGCCAGAGGGCAGGGCCGTCAGCGACTCTTCCTGCATGACCTGGATTGCATCCCCGGTTGAAAAGCCGGTTGCTGGCACGGCGGTAACCGTCGCGGCACGGAAAAGATTGTACCGATTCATCAGAACCGGACCTAGAACGTCCTCTACGTTCATGAGGGTGGTCAAGGGAACCATCTGGTTGTCGACAGTCCTGACGTGCAGGCGCCCAATGTCTTCCACCGTGTCACGATAGGGCGCATCCGCCTGGATCATCACGCGGTATACCTTTCCAAAGAGGTTCATGTCGTTCACGTAGATCGAACCGAGATGGGCCTGCAATGTCTGAAACACATCGCTGATCGGGACGCCGAGGCTGCGGGCCTTTTCACGGTCCAGATCGACATACAGTTTCGGCACATTGGCGCTGAAGCTGGTATAGGCCTGTGCAATCTCGGGCCTTTGGTTGGCCGCGAAGACAAGTGAATTCACGGCTGCACCCAGATCGCTGGCAGAGCCGCCGCCGGTCTGTTGCACCTTCATTTCAACACCAGCACTGACCCCGAGGCCGCTGATCGGCGGTGGGTTGAATGCCAGCACTTTGGCCGATGCTTCTTGCGCCCCGATCATGTAGAGCTGCGCGAGAATTCCATCTGCACTCAATTCCTCTTCCGGTCGCTCTTCCCAGTTTTCAAGGTTAACGATGATCATCGCCCCGTTCGAACCCACGCCGTTGAGCAGGCTGTATCCGTTGACCTCGACGGTGTTAGCAACGCCCGGAAGCGCGCGAATCTGCTCGTTTACACGAGCCGATACGGCTTCGGTGCGTTGCACAGTTGCTGCATCCGGCAGCTGGATGTCGACAAAGACATATCCGTTGTCTTCCAGCGGAAGGAAACCCTTGGGCAGCAACGTCATCATGGAAGAGGACGCGGCACCCAAAGCGATAAGAATCGCCATTCCGATCAAGGGGATACGAACAAATCGTTTGACGATGCCGGCGTAGCCGTTACGACCGGTGTCGACGACTTTTTCAAACGCGGCGAGCAAGCCCTTTGGCGGCCCGGAGCGCGGTTTGAGGACCAAGGCACAAAGCGCAGGCGACAAGGTCAGCGCGTTGACCGATGAAATCACAACCGCAACGGAGATCGTGACGGCAAACTGCGAGAACAGACGCCCCGAAATGCCGGGCATGAAAGTCACTGGCACAAAAACGGCAAGCAACACAAGCGTGGTGGCGATCACGGGAGTTGTGATTTGACCCATGGCTTTGGCGGTGGCTTCTGCAGGTTCCAGACCTTCATCTGCGATGATGCGCTCGACGTTTTCGACCACGATAATCGCGTCGTCGACAACGATTCCGATAGCCAGCACCAGAGCAAAGAGCGAAATCGTGTTCAGAGACATGCCCAACAACAGCAAGAACGCAAACGTGCCGATCAGTGACACGGGGATCGCCACAGCAGGGATCAGGGTTGCGCGTGCGCTGCCCAAAAATACAAAGACAACCGTCATCACCAGGATGAAGGTCAGGATCAATGTGGACACCACGTCATTGAGCGATTGCTGAACAAAATCCGTACTGTCAAAAGGCACTTCGTATACAACGTCATCCGGGAACGTGACCGAGAGTCGTTCCAGCTCCCTGTAGACACCTTCAGCCACGGCCAGCGCGTTTTCACCGGGCGCCTGATATACGGCGAGAACGGTGGCAGGCTGCCCCTCGTATCGACCAGAAACAGAGTAAATACTGGCGCCCAGCTCGACACGCGCAATATCGCCCACGCGCAGAACGCTGCCTGAGTCGCCGGTGCGGACGATGATATCTTCAAATTGCTGTGCTGTGGACAAACGGCCTTGCGCGGTAACGGTGTATTGAAACTGCTGGTTTTCCGGGGCAGGTGGCGCTCCGATTGAACCTGCGGAGACGGTGAGGTTCTGTTCCTGGATCGCGTTGATCACATCCGTCTGTGTCACGCCAAGCCCGGTCATCCGGTCCGGGTCCATCCAGATCCTCATGGCATAGGAAAAGTCCGTTAGGACTTCGGCCTTGCCGACCCCGGGAACCCGCGCGAGCGCATCTTTCAGATTGATCGAAGCGTAATTCGACAAAAACACCTCGTCATAGGTGCCATCGGGGGAAAACAGTGTTGCGACCAACAACATGCTGGTCGAGGACTTTTCAGTTACAACCCCATCCTGTGTCACCTCTGAAGGCAACCCCGAGGTTGCCTGAGCCACGCGGTTCTGAACGTTCACGGTTGCAATTGTCGGATCAGTACCGACTTCGAACGTCACAGACAGGCTGTAACTGCCCGTATCCGTACTATCGGAAGACATGTAAATCATATCTTCCACGCCGTTCACTTCCGCCTCGATGGGAGCTGCCACAGTGTTTTCAACGGTTTCTGAGTTTGCTCCGGTGTACGTGGCAGAGACGTTCACAACAGGCGGTGTGATGTCGGGAAACTGTTCCACCGGAAGGACGGCATAGGCCACCAAACCCATGAGCGTCAGGACGGTCGAAATGACGATCGCCATCTTCGGCCGTTTGATAAAGACGGTCGAGAGCATAGATTAGTTCCCTTCGCTGGCGTCGGCGGCTGTGCCTGCCAGAACGGCACTGACCTCAACGCCCGGACGCACACGCTGCAATCCTTCGACGATCACGCTTTCACCCTCGCGCAGCCCGTCTTCCACGACGATTGCGGTCTCTTCCTGCGGCCCAAGTTGCACATAGCGCTGTTCAACCAACTGCTTTTCCGTGACCACGAGAACAAAAGCGCCACGCTGATCGCGCTGAACCGCGTTTTGCGGGATTAGAACGCTCAATGTGGGTTCCAGCGCTTCGATCACCACAGAGACGAAACCGCCATCGAGGATCATTTGCCGCTCGTTCGCGAATTCGGCGCGCATCGCAATCGTACCGGTCGACGAGTTGATCTGGTTGTCCAGAAAAACGATTTCGCCGGGCTCTTCGAGCGTGACACCGTCGGGCAAGCGCACGAAGACTTTCGGCGAACGATCGTCGGCCAGCAGGTCGGTCATCGTGGTGTCCAGCCGCTCCATAACACCCAAAAGCTGAGGCTCTGACAGCGAAAAGGTCACATACATGGGGGCGTCGCGCACCAGCGTCGCCAAGGGGCCGGTCGACGAGCTGACCAGCGCGCCCAGGCTCACGTTCGTACGACCGATACGACCGTCAAAGGGGGCTTTGATCTCCGTCCGTTCCAGATCCAACTGCGCTTCTTTCAAAGAGGCTTGCGCGGATGCCAGATCAGCTTCGGCAATGGATGCGTTGGCCTGTGCGATATCAAGTTCCGATTGTGCAATCGTATCCCGACGCAGCAGCTCGGTTTTCCGTGCCAGTTCAATCTCAGCGAGTTTTACATTGGCCTCAGCGCGTTGAACGGCCGCAGTTTGCGCAGCAACTTCGGCTTCATATGTATCTGGTTCAATGCGGAAAATCACGTCGTCCTGCTTGACCGGGGCACCATCGTCTACCACAACTTCAACAATTGTGCCGGTTACCCGTGCCACAAGGTCAGTTTTGTCAAAGGCTTCTCCGCGACCAATGAACGAAGACTCGCGCACCAGTTCTTCGGTGTAGGCGGCTGCGATCGTCACTTTGGGCGGCGGCGCATCTTCACTCTGTGCCGTGGCCAGGTGCGGCGCAAGCGTTGTTAGCCCCAATAATGCAGCAGTGACTACGGGTCTCAAGGTGTTGATTTGGGGACTGAATTTGCGTTTCATTATACCTGAACCTCCGACCGTGGTACCGGCACCATGGTCGCTTTCCGAGTTCAAGGCAAGACAAGAGCGCGCTGGCGCCATGATAGTTTTTGAAAGAACCGGACGTACAGGATTTCTGCGCGGCGCACAGGGCAATTGATTAAGATTTCACAACCCGACAGGGCAAATGGACGCACAAAAACAGGCCAGTTCATCGCACTTGATGGTTGCGTGTGCTAGCCCACGATCATTTGTTTGAGTTGCAGCGCCTCATGCTCCAATTCCTTCAAGCGGTAGTTCACAACGTCTCCGATCGTTACCATTCCGCTCAGTTTGCCATCATCCACCACCGGGATGTGACGGAACTTGCCTTCCGTCATGCGTCGCAACACTTCGACCAACGTGTCATCCGGCGAGCAGGTCACAACATTGCTGGTCATGTTTTCTTCGACGGTCTGCGGCAGGGTCTGTCCGGGCGTTTCCGCGAGTTTTCTCACGATGTCGCGTTCGGACAGAATGCCCTGAAGCGCGCCACCCGCGTCGGTGACCAACAGCGCGCCGATGCGCTTGTCGCGCAGCGCAGCCACAGCGGTCGAAATTGTGTCGTGAGGACGAATGGAGAAGACCGCGCCGCCTTTGCCGTCGATCAGCTGCCGAACGGTCGTGTTTCTGGTGGACATATTTGATTGCGTCGACTGGCTAACAGTTCTGTCTTTCGATTTGTCATCGCCGCGCATAGGAGCCTGATAGGTAGCTGGCATGGTACTTTTCCCTTTCGCCTGTGTCACAGTGACAAGTTGTAGCCACAAGGCTAATCTACAAACTAAGTTTTGGGAAAGACTGCTTTTGCCAATTGATGCGTTTTATCTCACACCACTGAGCGCGACGCTGCTCTTCGTGGTCGCGATCGTCTCTGGGTACCGGTATCGTTGGGCATGGAAGCGCGATGCGCCGAACTGGCAGCTATGGCTTTACGGCAGCTTGGCGGGCAGTTGCCTGCTGATCGTCGGGCTTGTTCCTATGAATCCAGGGTAGAGCACAAAGGCTTCGGTTGGCGGTTATCCGCTCTCGGCGTTCATGTCTTCCATCATTTTGCGGGCACGCGGGCAGGCCAGTCGTTCGCGCAATGGACTGTCGGGATCGATTTCCTTGTTGCAGACCAGACATTGATCCGCATCACCGATTGCATTCAACCCACCGCAACTGCCTTTGATGCGTTTGCCCATGAAAATCACGCCGAGCGCCATGCCCAGCATGATTGTTAGGAGTAAAGCGAAGGCGAGAACGAATGTCTGCATGCTGGCAACTTACCCTACAATGGCATCGAAGCGCGAGCTTGCCTTGCTGACAAATGCGTCATCACCGCCGCGGTCGATGAACATAACAGCAAGATCGTGATCTTCCGCGATTTCAAGCCCTCGCTGGCTGCCAAGCGTCAGCATCGCGGTTGACCATGCGTCGGCCATCATTGCGTTTTCCGTCAGAACCGTTGCCGACGACGTGTTGTGGGTCACCGGGCGGCCTGTTTTGGCATCAAGTATGTGTGAGTAGCGTTGCCCGTCTTTTTCGAAATAGTTTCGGTAGTCACCTGATGTGGCCATTCCGTATCCGGAGACGCCAACCACTTTTTGCACACGCCGGTCAAAAGCAAGCGGTGTTTCAATGCCGATTTGCCAGTCGGTGCCGTCTGGGTTCTGACCTGACGTCACCAGGTCGCCGCCAATCTCCACCATGAAATCGTTGAACCCGTTTTTCTTTAGCACCTGCGCCACGCGGTCCACGCCATGACCCTTGCCGATGCCTGCAAGGTTTATCTGACTGGTCGCATTGGTTTTGCGAATGTGCTGGTCTGCGACCAAAAGCGGCGCGCTCCTGCTTGCCGTCGCCAAAGCGGTTTCGATCGCACTCTCGTCAGGTCCCAGGCCTATCGCAGGCGTCGCGCCAAACCCCCAAGCTTCTATGAGCGGCCCTAGCGCGATGTCGAATTGGCCGTCGCTCGCCGCGTTGACCGCATTGGCGGAAGCCACCACTTGGGCGAGCTCTGCTGACACCGCGATCTCGTCAATCCGGGTGTCGCGATTCAACAGCGAGACTTCAGAGCTGGTGTCCCAGTTCGACATCTGCGCGTTCACGTTTGCCAGCACACTTTCGACCAGTGCTTTGACTTCCGTTTCGCCCATCGCACTTCCGGGATCACGGGCGATGACCGCATAAGACGTGCCCATTGTCTGCCCAGAAATTTCCAGTACTGAAGATCCGTACTTGCATGCTGCAAGTGCGAATGGCACAAATAAGAACGTACGGCGGGAGAGTTTGATCGGGTCGTTCACGATGGTCGCCTCACTGGTTTACATCCGTTCTATCGTATCCTAATTGGCGCTGACCTGCGACAAAACGGCTCGATTCTCAAGATCAATTCGAAAAAGTTGTTTCTTGGACTAGAGCCCCTCGGCGAACCAATGCTATCGAAGGTCAGGGAACTAAAGTTGAGAGTAGGCACCTGCGTGTCAGAGATCACGTTGAAAAAAGGGCTCGACCTACCGGTTGAAGGCGCGCCCTCGGACGGAATCACAGATGGGCCAGACGTGCGCACAGTCGCTGTTCTGGGCAGCGATTATATCGGTCTGAAACCCCGCTTTGAAGTGGCGGAAGGTGATATGGTGGTGGCAGGCAGCCCCATCTTCGCGCACAAGGACATGCCCGACGTGAAAGTCACGGCTCCCGTGGCAGGGCGCGTACGTGCGATCAACCGCGGTGCACGCCGCGCCCTTATCAGCGTCGAGATACAGATCGGCGGCGAAAACGGCGATCCAGTTGATTTTTCCGCCGTCGGCGATTTAGACACACCAGCAGGTATTGCGCAAAAGCTCTGTGCGGCCGGATTGTGGACGTCTTTCAGAACACGACCCTATTCGAAAGTTCCCGATCCGGCCTCGCGGGCTGCTGCAATCTATGTGACGGCAATGGACACTGAGCCGCTGGCCGGTGATCCCGCGGCCGTTATTGCCGAGGCGGGTGAGGCTTTTGCAGCGGGCTTGTCGGCGGTTGCCAAACTGAGCGAAGGAAACACGTATCTTTGCCATGCTGCTGGCATCACACTGCCGGGCGCGGAGACACCAGGCGTGACGGCGGCGGGCTTTGCGGGGCCGCACCCTTCCGGTCTGGCCGGCACACACATGCACTTTCTCGAGCCGCCGAGTGCCGCGAAAATCGTCTGGACGATCTGGTATCAGGACGTCATTGCAATTGGTCGCCTGATGCAAACCGGCCATCTGGACGGGCGTCGCGTCGCGGCTCTGACCGGACCGCGCATGCGCAACCCGCGCATGGTACGCACATTGATGGGTGCGTCGATGCTGGATCTGGCGGAAGGAAGCATAGACAACCAAGTGCCGTTGCGCATTATTTCCGGGTCCATATTGAGCGGTCGGGCGGGCGAAGGGCCGAGCGCGTATCTGGGACGGTATGATCGCCAGATTACGGTGATTGAGGAAGACAAGGTGCAAATCCCGATGGGTTGGATTCGCCCGATGCGAGGAAAATACGCCGTGCAGCCGGTTTTGGGGTCCGCGTTCTCCAAAAAGCTTCACGCTCTGACGTCGAACCTGAATGGCGGGCGCCGGGCAATGGTGCCATTGGGCACTTTTGAAGAGTTGATGCCACAGGACCTTTTGCCAACTCAGCTGCTGCGCGCCTTACTTGTGATGGATACGGATACAGCCCAGGCGCTGGGAGCACTGGAACTGGACGAAGAAGATCTTGGCCTTGTCGGTTTTGCCTGTCCGGCAAAATACGAATACGGCATGGCTTTGCGGGACTGCTTGTCCAAGATCGAGCGGGAGGGCTAAGGCCATGGGACTGCGCAGCTTTTTCGATCGGATTGAGCCGAATTTCGAAAAGGGCGGCAAATGGGAAAAGTACTTTCCGATCTATGAAATGGTCGAGAGTTTTCTTTATACCCCCAAGACCGTGACCACCGCTGCGCCGCATGCGCGCTCCTATATCGATATGAAGCGGATCATGACGTATGTTGTGATCGCCACGATCCCTTGCATTTTGATGGGGGTTTGGAACATCGGGTTTCAGGTCAACTCCGCGCTGCAAACTTTCGAGGCATCGGGTTGGCGCGCATGGCTTATTGAGGCAGCGGGTATCGGGTTTAACGCAAGCAATCCGCTGGCCAATATCGCCCACGGGCTGCTGTACTTTATTCCAATCTACCTGACGACGCTGGTCGCCGGTGGTCTTTGGGAAGTGCTGTTCGCGACCATTCGCCGGCACGAGGTCAACGAGGGTTTTCTCGTGACATCAATGCTTTACGCGTTGATCATGCCGCCAGAGGTGCCGTTGTGGCAGGTCGCTCTTGGCATCTCCTTCGGTGTGGTCATCGGCAAGGAAGTGTTTGGCGGAACCGGCAAGAATTTTCTGAACCCGGCTTTGACAGGGCGTGCGTTTTTATACTTCGCTTATCCGGCGCAGATGTCAGGTGACACGATCTGGACACCGGTCGACGGGTTCTCGGGTGCCACAAGCCTCGCCGTTGCGGCAGCGGACGGGTATCAGACAATCGTCACCCAAGGCACGACTTGGATGGATGCCTTTGTGGGAATCGAACAGGGCAGCATCGGCGAAACCTCTGCGCTCGCCTGTCTGATCGGGCTCGCGTTCCTGTTGGTGACGAAAATTGCCAACTGGCGGCTTGTGGTCGGTTGTATGGCGGGGATGATCGGTTTTACTTTGCTTCTGAACCTCGTGGGATCCGACACAAATCCGATGTTCTCCATGCCTTGGTACTGGCACTTTGTTGTCGGAGGCTATGCCTTTGGTATGGTCTTCATGGTGACAGAGCCCGTGTCCGCATCACACACCAATATGGGGCGCTTTATCTACGGTGGTCTGATTGGCGTCATGGTTGTCATGATTCGCGTCGTAAACCCGGCGTTCCCAGAGGGCATGATGCTTGCAATCCTGTTTGGAAACGTCTTTGCGCCGCTGATCGATTATTTCGTGGTCCAGTCCAATATCCGCAGGAGGGCCCGTCGCCATGCCTGAGAATGACACCCCGCCCAAGGGCCTCATTGGCCGGTTTCTTGCACTGCCCACAGATTCGATTCCAAAGACGGTTTTTGTGGCCGTGGCTCTGTGCCTGGTCGCTTCGATGGTTGTGTCCGCCGCAGCGGTCGCCCTGCGTCCTTTGCAAGAGGTCAACAAGCTTGCTGACAAGCAGATCAACATTCTTCAGGTCGCCGGGATGTATGAGCCCGGCGTTGACGTCGTTGAAGCCTTTGGTGTGTTTGAGCCGCATGTCGTCGAACTTTCGACCGGTACATTCGCTGACCAGTTTGATGCGGCCACGTTTGACGACCGCGCAGCGGCGAGCGACCCGGAATTGTCAGTGGCGCTGGCGGATGATCCCGCTTCGATCGGGCGGCAATCCAAATATGTCACTGTCTACATCTTGCGCGACGATGCGGGCGCGATCGACAAGGTGATCATGCCTATTTACGGCTATGGGCTGTGGTCGACTCTATACGGCTTTATCGCTATGGAAGAGAACGGCAATGACATCTACGGTCTGCAGTTTTACGAGCATGCAGAAACCCCGGGTCTGGGTGCGGAAGTCGATAACCCGCGCTGGAAAGCGCTTTGGCCGGGCAAGAAACTCGCAGATGACGACGGAACGCTTCAGATCACCGTCGCCAAGACCCCACCGCCCGCGGGGGTCGACTATCACGTGGATGCCCTGGCCGGAGCCACGCTGACGTCCGTGGGCGTCAACAACCTTGTCCGCTTCTGGATGGGCGAAACCGGTTACGCGGCCTTCCTGACCAAACTGCAATCGGGAGAGATTTCATGAGCCAGACGCGCAAGGAAATGCTGGTCGATCCTTTGGTCGACAACAACCCGATCACACTGCAGGTACTTGGCATCTGCTCGGCTCTGGCGGTTACCTCATCGCTGCAGGTGTCTTTCGTGATGGCGCTGGCCGTGACCTTTGTGACCGGCTTTGCCTCGATGTTCATCTCCTGCCTGCGCAACCATATTCCAGGGTCTATCCGGATCATCGTTCAGATGGTGATTATCGCCTCGTTGGTGATTGTGGTGGACCAATTTCTGAAAGCGTATGCCTTCGAAATTTCAAAGACGCTTTCGGTTTTTGTGGGCCTTATCATCACCAACTGCATTGTGATGGGGCGCGCGGAAGCCTTTGCAATGAAAAACCCGCCCATCGCGTCCTTCATTGACGGGGTTGGAAATGGGCTTGGATATGGCCTCATTCTCATGCTGGTGGGCTTTATCCGAGAGCTCTTTGGTTCCGGCACGCTGTTTGGCTTTACGATTTTCGAGACAGTGAACAACGGCGGCTGGTACGTACCGAACGGTCTCTTGCTGTTGCCGCCATCAGCCTTTTTCATCATTGGTCTGATCATCTGGGCCTTCCGCGCATGGAAGCCGGAGCAAGTGGAAGAGCGTGAATACAAAATTCAGACGGCAGAGGCCCACTGATGGAAGAACTCCTCTCTCTTGCCGTCAAGGCAATCTTTGTTGAGAATCTCGCGCTCTCGTTCTTCTTGGGGATGTGCACATTCATCGCGGTATCCAAAAAGATTGCGACTGCGATTGGACTGGGGATTTCGGTTATGATCGTGCAAACGATCACGGTCCCTGCGAACAACCTGATCCTGAACTATTTGCTGGCGCCGGGCGCTTTGTCATGGGCTGGTTTTTCCGAGGTGGATTTGACGTTTCTTGGGCTGATTTCCTACATTGGTGTGATCGCTGCATTGGTGCAGATCCTCGAAATGGTGCTCGATAAGTACTTTCCGCCGCTCTACAATGCATTGGGCGTCTTTCTGCCTTTGATCACAGTGAACTGCGCGATCCTCGGCGGCTCGTTGTTTATGGTCGAGCGCGATTATAACTTTGCCGAATCCGTCACCTACGGCGTCTCTTCGGGCTTCGGATGGGCGCTGGCCATTACCGCGATGGCAGGTGTCCGCGAGAAACTCAAATATTCCGACATACCCGACGGCCTGCAGGGCCTAGGCATCACATTCATCACGGCCGGACTTATGGCCATGGCGTTCATGTCGTTCTCCGGCGTGAAACTCTGAAGGGAGCCTGACAATGGCAACATTCGGACTTGGAATTCTGCTGTTCACCCTGATCGTCCTGGCGTTGGTCAGTATCATCATGGCGGCGCGTTCGCGGCTTGTGTCGACAGGCAATGTGAACATCACGATCAACGGCGAAAAAACGATTTCTGTGCCGGCGGGCGGGAAACTTCTGCAAACGTTGGCGGAACAAAAACTCTTTGTTCCATCGGCCTGTGGCGGTGGCGGAACCTGCGCGCAGTGTCGGGTGAAAATTCACTCCGGCGGTGGCTCGATCCTGCCCACTGAGGAAAGCCACATCACCAAACGTGAAGCCTCTTGCGGTGACCGGCTGTCCTGCCAGGTTGCAGTCAAACAGGACATGGACATCGAAGTTCCCGAAGAGGTTTTTGGCGTCAAAAAGTGGGAATGCACGGTTCGCTCAAACGAGAACGTCGCGACCTTTATCAAGGCGCTTGTTCTGGAATTGCCGGAAGGCGAAGACGTGAATTTCCGCGCCGGGGGTTACATTCAGATCGAAGCCCCTGCGCACCATGTCAACTACACCGATTTTGCGGTGGAGGACGAATATCGCGAAGATTGGGACAAGTTCAACTTGTGGAAGTACGAATCTGTCGTAGCAGAGCCCATCGAACGCGCCTATTCGATGGCCAACTACCCTGAAGAAAAAGGCATGATCATGCTCAATGTGCGTGTGGCGACACCGCCGCCGGGCAGCGATGGAATCGCGCCAGGCAAGATGTCTTCTTACATCTTCAATCTCAAGCCGGGTGACAAGGTGACAATCTCGGGTCCGTTTGGAGAGTTCTTCGCGCGCGACACGCAAAAAGAGATGGTTTTCATCGGTGGCGGTGCGGGCATGGCCCCCATGCGCAGCCATATCTTTGACCAACTCAAGCGCCTTAAGAATCGCGACCGCAAAATTACCTTCTGGTACGGTGCCCGCTCGAAGCGAGAGATGTTCTTTGTCGAAGACTTTGATCAGCTTGACGAGGAATTTGACAATTTCGAATGGCATGTCGCGCTGTCCGATGCTCTGCCAGAGGACGAGTGGACCGGTTACACGGGCTTTATCCACAACGTTCTTTATGATGAGTATCTCAAGGACCACCCGGCGCCTGAGGACTGCGAATACTACATGTGTGGCCCGCCCATTATGAACCAGTCCGTTATCAACATGCTGATTGAAATGGGTGTCGACCGGGAAGACATCATGCTGGATGACTTTGGCGGATAAGCAACGGGTTTATCGCGTTTAAGTTGTAGCAGCATAATTTATGTCGCGCAATTTGCGCGGCATGTTTCGCATTTGTAGCAGGATACAATAGTGCGTCCCGACGCACTGGACCGGAAAGCATCAAAAGGCGATACCAGCCGCGTTACCCTATCAATAAGTCAGCAGCAGCCGATCTCGAACAACTTCGTTCTCGAGGGACCGGCCGCTCATCTGGAACCGTCTGAGCATTGATCTACCCAAATCAACCGCTTCCTCGCGCGCGAATAGCCCGCACGGAACGTCCACAGTGCAATCCCGCGCGCCGGATTTCTTGCTGCCGTCGAGGCTGAGCGCGACCCGCACGCCGCGCGCTTTGCATACGCGAATTTCATCGAACAGATCACCAAGGCGGAACCTTTGCGCTCCGTACAGAATCGACTGTGTATTCGAGTAGGGCGGATCACAATAGATCAGATCACCCGCCTGCGCCTGCCGCATACTCTCGCGAAAGTCGGCATGGGCAAAAGTTGCTCCTGACATCCTCTGCGCCCACATATCAACGCGCTTTCTAAAAATACGCGGTGTCATCGGGGGGTGAACACCGCAGGGCGTTGACATAGCGCCATCTTTCTTGCGGAACCGGACCACCCCGCCATAACAGGCGCGGCTCAAAAAGAGCAGGTCTGCGCCATTCGGGGCGGCGTTGAAATCTGCCTTGATGCGTGCATAGACCTCTGGTCCAGCACCCGTGGTGAATGCCTCATAGCGTGATGTGTACCACTGAATGAGCTGTTGTGGATCTTGCCGCAAGGCCGTCCAGATTTCCATGAGTGGCGCGTAGGCGTCAGCTCCCCGTGCATGCTGCGGCGCCAGCGTCGCCATGACGGCGCCAGAGCCCAGAAATGGCTCGTGATACATCGCAAAGTTACTAGGAAAAAACGATATTATTTCATGCGCATATCGTTGCTTGTTGCCAACCCACTTTAGGAGTTGCTTTTTAAATGGCTCGACGGGGCGGCACCCAGCCGTTGGATCTTTTGGCGCAATGTTTGGAGACGCGCTGTTCAAGAGGTTTGCCTGTGTCGCATGAAAAAGTGCTTATGCAGATCAATACTTGTGCCACCACCTGGCATCCGGAGCAAGCCAAGGCTTGCGGATTACATGCGCGCCAGGCGAAGGATCACGTAAGCCGCAATCACAATGTGCAAAAGCGTTATCACGACCGAAAGACCATGCAGACGCTTAAACTTTTGTTTGGCTCCTGCGTCAGTAGCGGCGTTGATGGCCGGCATGAGGATTTGTCTGGCGTAAGCTGTGCTTGCTGCAATCACGACCAGGCACAGCGCCGCTTGCGCGTCGAAATATGCAGCCAGCACTGCCGCGGCGGTCGAAGTGCCGAGAACGAAGAGGTAAAAATGTGGGAACGCTCTGCGAATGAGCGGTCCAGCCGTGTCCGCCGGCAGGGCGGTAAACACAAACGTCGCAAATCCAAAGGCGTAAAGCACCGTGCCGCCGAACAGCAGGCTGGTCACTAGCAACGAAATTTCTGCCATAGTCTCCCCCGGTTTGTATTGGAAAACGAACTAGCGACGGACGGCTGTGAAACCAATGACTTTGACAAAAGGTCGCGCCCAGATCAGTTGGTATGAGCCCGCGCTGCGAGGGCGCAGATCGCGTATTTGACCGTTCTTAGGCGTCGCTGCAGGTGATCCACATCTTCTGCGCCATATTTTGCGTTCAGGCTGCCGGAGTAAAAAAATTCGGCCAAGGCATGAAGAGAGACCGGCGCCGATGGCGTTTGTTCTAGATGCGGGCGCAAGATCAAGGAAATTGCTGCGATCCATTCTTGTTCCATGGCGGCCATTTCTTCGGCTGCGCTCTTATGCATGCCTTCCAGAAGAGCCCCCCAATCGGGCGCCGCGCGAATGATCTCGAACCAGGCGACCGGGCCCAATCGATGGAAGATGTCAATTTTCTGTTCGAGCGTTGTGCAGTCTTGCCAAGCGCTTTGTACACCTGTCAGCGTCGCCTGGCCTGTCGTACGCACGACGCCCCGCAGAATTTCGTCTTTGCCCGGAAAAGCATTGTAAACCGTTTGACGCGCAACACCGGCCTCATCTGCGATGTCGCTCATCGTGGTCTTCGTGAAACCGTAGCGCATGAACATGCGACTGGCTGCTTCAAGGATATCTTGGGTCTTTTCACTCACAAAATGGGTTTGACTCTGAACAGTTCAGATGTCAATTAGACTAAAAATGCATAAATGTCCAATTCGAGGTGAAAAGATGCGACTGAGCGTGAATGGCCAGGTATATGACGTCGATGTAGAAGAGGATATGCCACTGCTATGGGTGCTGCGGGATGAGCTAAACCTGAAAGGTACAAAATTCGGTTGCGGTATCGCGATGTGCGGCGCTTGCACCGTGCATTTGGATGGAACGGCCGTGCGAAGCTGCCAGATCGATGCCGCCTCTGCCGAAGGCAGCGAGATCACGACAATTGAAGGCATTGGTACGCCTGAGGTTCTGCATGCCGTGCAAGCCGCCTGGGTACAACATCAGGTTGCTCAGTGCGGCTATTGTCAGTCCGGGCAGATCATGCAGGCGGTATCGCTTCTCAGCTATAGTCCTGACCCAACAGATGAGGACATTGATCAGGATATGAGCGGCAATCTTTGCCGGTGCGGCACGTACCCGCGTATTCGTGCCGCTATCAAAACCGCAGCCAAAGCCTTGCAGGACGCGTAACACATTAGCAAAGCAGGAAAAATCGCGCGTCGGACGTTTTTGATCGGGTCAGCCGCGGTTGCTGGTGGCGTCGCTTTTGGTGCCTACGTCGTCAAAAAACCGCATGAAAATCCGCTGGCTGAAACGCTGAAGGACGGAGAGGCCAGTTTCAACCCATTTGTGAAGATAACAGGCGACAGGATTATGATCATCGCGCCACACGCGGATCTGGGACAAGGGGCGCAATCGGCGCAGGCAACGCTTGTCGCCGAAGAGCTTGACGTGGATCTTGATCAGGTAGACGTGCAATTTGGGGCGCCAAGCCCAGCCTATCACAACACGGCTCTTGCAGCGGAAATCGTACCGTTTATGTCGTTTGACGAAGGGCTAGCTGCACGCACCACGCGGAACGCATTGGGTGCGGTCACCAAGGTGGCTGGTATCATGGTCACGGGTGGGTCGAGCACAATCCCGGACAGCTATGAAAAGCTGCGCCGAGCAGGAGCCGTGGCGCGCGAGACGTTGAAACAGGCCGCGTCAAATCGGTCCGGCGTTGCGGTTGGTGATCTGACAACCGAGCGGGGTGCTGTGGTTTTGCCCGACGGCACCGCGATGCCCTACACTGAGCTTGCGGCAGACGCAGCGCTCATTGAGCCGATCGAGGACGTGGAGCTGCGCGAACCGTCTGCGTGGCGCCTCATTGGTAAACCTATGCAGCGGATGGACGTTCTAAATAAATCGACGGGCACTCAAGACTACGGTATCGATCTTGATATGGACGGGATGGTGCACGCCGCCGTCCGCTTTAACCCGCGTCAAGGCGGCGCACTGCTGCGCTTTGATGCCTCCGCGGCTGAGACCATGCGCGGTGTGCGTCAGATCGTGCCAGTACAGGGACGCGTCTGGTCCACGGATACGGATGGCAAGGTTTCGAATGCACCGGGTCTTATTGGTGTTGCGGTTGTTGCGGACAACACATGGCGCGCCTTCCGGGCTGTTGAAGAGGTCATCTGCGACTGGGGTCCTGCGCCTTATCCGGCGGAAATGGATCAGCACTGGCAGGTGGTTTCGGACAGTTTTTCCGAAGATCGGTTTGACCGCGAGTGGCGCCACAACGGCGACGTCGATTCCACTTTGGCGCGGGCGGAGGTTATTCAGGCCGAATATCGCACACCATATGTCGCGCACGCACCGCTGGAGCCGTTGAATGCTGTTGTGAAGGTAGATGGCGCGCGCGCGGATGTGTGGGCCGCGCACCAGATGCCCCGCTTCGTCCAGCAGCAGGTGGCCCGTGTGCTGGAGTTCGAGGACGCAGAGCAGGTGCGATTTCACAATCTCTTTGCCGGTGGGAGCTTTGGGCATCGCCTTGAATTTGAAAACATTACGGTCTGTGCCGAAATCGCGCGACAGGTTCCTGGCGTGCCAGTGAAACTAACGTTCACGCGCGAAGAAGACTTTGCACATGAATTTCCGCGCCAGATCGGTATGGCACGCATGCAGGGCACCATTTCTGACGCCGGAGTCGAATGCTATGACGCCCAAGTGGCGACCGTTTCGTCAACGGCCTCTCAGTCCAGCCGATTGGGTCTGCCTTTTGCAGGCCCGGACCTGCAAATTGAGGCTGGGCTATGGAATATGCCCTTTGACGTGCCAAATCTGCGGGTCAGAACCTACCGCGTGCCGGAACTTGCCCCAACGAGTTCCTGGCGTTCGGTAGGCGCGTCCTCGGCAGGCTTCTTCGGCGAGAGCTTTATGGATGAACTGTGCCATGCGGCGGGCGTGGATCCGCTGCAAGAACGTTTGCGACTGGTCAACAACGAGATACATCGCAAAGTTCTGGAAACGGTTGGTGAGATGTCGGGCTGGGGCGGCAATCTGGGTCCAAATCGTGGCCGGGGGCTGGCTATGGTTGAGAGTTTTGGCGTGCCGACAGCTGAAGTTGTTGAGGTCACCCAAACCGAGGACGGATTGCGCATCGACAAGGTGTACATCGCCGCCGACGTGGGGCGCGTCGTCGATCCGGAAACCTTCGACAATCTTATGAAAGGTGGCGCCATCTGGGGTCTTGGCCACGCAATGAACTGCGAAATCACATACGAAGACGGGATGGCCGAGCAAAACAACTATGATGCCCATGACGGTATGCGTCTCTACCAATGCCCGGAAATTGAAATCCGTGGTTTGGAAAATGGAAAAAAAATTAAGGGAATCGGGGAGCCTCCTGTACCGCCTGCTGCGCCTGCACTGGCAAATGCAATTTTTGACGCGACCGGCAAGCGCTTGCGGAACATGCCGTTTTACAACTTTATCGATTTTGTATGAGGCGCAACTTATTGGTGTGATGCAATAAATTATCTCAGATTGGGGGAAATTCTGTGACCACCGCAGCACAGTTTGCGCAAAATTCCAGATACGCCGTTAGGAACAGTTGATCGAAAGTGCAATTGCGAAAATCAATGATGCAAAAATCTGAGCAGGTCTATGCACAAAAGGTTTTCTATTTTAAAGCGATGGTCTGCAGCTGCTGTTGCAAGCATTCTTTTGACATCAAGCGCTGCTGTTGCAAGTGAGCTGACCATCGGCGTCGGCAGTGAAATCAGTATGTTTGATGGAGAGGAAGATGGCTCCCTTTCCATCGACTGGCACGCGGACACCTGGCGGACGATCGGACAAGCCTCCATCAGTTGGGGTGTCGCATCGGAAATCCAGACAAGCGGAGACGTTTGGGCGGGGGCCGGTGCAAAACTTGGACTGCCCTTGGGGCCGTCGCGAAAGACCCGCTTTGACTTGAGTTTGCATGGCGGGCTTTACAGCGAAGGGTCTTCTGGCCACGATCTCGGGGGGAGTATTCAATTCAGAACGCGGATCGGTTTCACCCACTTTTTGAGACCCGATTTAGGTATCGGCGTATCACTGCAGCACAAGTCCAACGCAGGTTTGGATGACGACAATCCCGGATCTGAATCGGTTCATATCTTGCTGAGCAAAAAGTACTGATCTGTTTGTTTCCTTCGTGCTTGACGCGCGTCGCCTTTGGCGCGCACTGTGACACAAAAGAGGTGACGCAGTTAAGCGGCGCCGATACAGCGTGATCAAAGCTGAACCCGAGCGTGAACAAAATAGAAATCAAACGTCTTTTGGCACAATCCGTGTCAGACCAGATCATGGTTCTGGATGCAGTTCGGACGGCCGATACCAAAGCGCACCAAGACATACGCGTGTTTTTGACTTCGCGCGGTACCGCAAACACAATGTCGTTTGTCGCGAAAGATCAGTGTTGCGCAGTGCAAAAGCTGCAGGGTGATGCGGTCGTGGACATCAGAAGCAATGATCTTACTTCGACGGCAACGGTGCCATTGACCGGTACAAGCCCGAGTTTTTCGGTGAATGGCACGGAATGTGCAGCGTTCTCAGGCTGCAACGCAGTGATCGGCCATCGCAATGGCGAAAGCGTGGAGTCGTTGGCAGAGTGGCTTCAGCGATTGCATGAATGGCACGGCATGAACGCCGCCATCGTAATCGAGCGCCAACCACCGGATATGGTCGAGCATGCCGCAGTGCGCCTAGCGCGTGCTTTGCAGGATCGTGGTGTTGCTGGGCTTCGGATCGTTTTGCTGTGTGCAGAAAGCGCATTGGGGCGGTTGGAAACGGGTCCGGAATGGCATCCTTTTCTTGCGCCGGACGCACCTGGAAAGGACCGCATGCGCGCACCAGAGCCGGATCCCTGGACCGCGCCGCTTGGCGTGTCCTCGATCTATGAAGCGATCCGGGCTCGGTTTCTGAACACGGCGCGCGCAGTTCTGAATCTGGAGGTTTGCGATCTTGTTGGCCCGCTTGGAACGCGCGCCACTGACTGCGAAATCAGCGAGACGGTGTTTGACCGCGCCGTTGCCGCGCCAGAGGGATATGTTACGCTATCGGGCCGCCGTGTTTATCCATGGTCATTGTCGGCAAAGGGCGAGTCTCGGTTTTCAGATCATATCTGCTGGCGGTTTGACGATATGCGCCTGCACCGCCGTTGGTGTGTTGCTCCGGCGCGTGTACCCGACGGCGCGGTTTGGCGGCAGACGCGTGTTTTTGGCGCGCATGAGACAGCTGCCCGAGCGCCATTCTGGCGCTGTATGGCGCTCAGATACGGCGTTGACCCGGCCAAGGGGCAGGGGCAGGTCTCCCGGATCGTGCCCAAATCCAGTCTTGTGGAATGCCCGCCCTTGCTGGCGTTGAGCGCGCGTCTGGACGCGGCGCCCAAACGCATGCCTGCGATGACGCTGCGGTCCGGCTGGCAGCGCGACGGGCGGATTGCCGTCGTCTCCACCATGAAAAACGAGGGGCCATTTCTGCTTGAGTGGATTGCCTACCATCGGTCGATCGGTGTGCAGGACTTTGTCATTTACACCAACGATTGTGACGATGGGACCGACCATTTTCTCCAGCTACTGCAGAACAAGGGCATACTGCAGCACCGGGACAACCCGTATCGTGCCGTCAACATGAAACCGCAACATGCCGCTCTTGCTGCAGCGGAAACGGAACCGCTGGTTCAGCATGCAAGCTGGCTGATCTGTATGGACGTGGATGAGTACATCAATATTCACGTGGGTCAGGGTCACCTCCGGGATCTGATCGCCGCCGTTCCGGATGCCAATATGATCTCGATGACCTGGAGGTTGTTTGGCAATAACGACATATCTTCTTTCGAAGATCGGTTTGTCACCGAACAGTTCACGCGCTGCGCTCCGGAAATGGCACGCAAACCGCATCAGGCCTGGGGGTTCAAAACACTTTACGCCAATCTCGGAATTTTCCGAAAAATGGGGGTACACCGCCCTAAAGGACTGCAATCGCAGCTGGTTGAAGACCTGAATTGGGTTAACGGTTCGGGGCTCCGCATGCCGCGGGAGGAATATCGGAACGCCTGGCGTTCCACGACCAAGACGGTCGGGTACCAGCTGGCTACACTGAACCACTATGCTGTGCGTTCAGCTGAAAGTTTCCTCGTTAAGCGCGACAGAGGACGCGTCAACCACGTCGATCGCGACCAGGGTTCCGCCTATTGGTTTCGGATGAACAACAACGGCGAAGAGGATTACAGCATTCAAAAGCACGTGCCGCGCGCCAGGGCAGCGTTTGACGCTCTTTTGTCGGACCCTGCAATCGCTTCGGCGCATGCCAAGAGTGTTGCAGCGCACCGCACAAAGATTGAGTCGCTATGTGCAAGACCTGCTTATGCTCAGTTTTTTGAAGAGATCACGGGCCCGCGGATGCGCGCTCTCTCTCGGCTGCACAAGCACTTTGGATCAAGCGTGTTCTTTAACGGGCCCGACGTCGTGCCCGACAGCGTTTGGACCGAACCTGTGGCAGAAGACTATTTCCTCGTGGCACAGTCACCTAAAACGAGCTGATCCAAGGGAGGTTTGGCTCCGGCGGTAGGGATCGAACCTACGACCAATTGATTAACAGTCTTATTCGGGTCAATAACAGTGCCTAACAATCAATTGGTAGAAGTGCATTTTTTGCAAATTTTTCTTGATGTTTAGGCGATTTTGACCTCACTGTGCCTAATGTCGGGTAACAGCGCCTAACACGCAATTCTGTTACCCCAGTGTTACCCCGGTGGACCAATTGATTATGGCTAGAGCATTTACAACCAAGTACGTTGAAGCCTTAAAACCGGATCCAGTAAAGAGATTGGAACTGCCCGATCCGGCGCTTTCCGGCCTTTATCTGATCGTGCAACCAAGTGGTGCAAAGTCATGGGCGTTCCGGTTTCGCTTTGCCGGGAAGCCGAAAAAACTCACGCTTGGAAAGTGGCCGGTCATGACCATAGCAGACGCTCGCGCTGCTTGTTCAAAGGCCGTTGAAGAAGTTGAACACGGCAAGGATCCTAGTGAAGCCAAGAAGCGAACAAAAGCCGCTCGACTTGAAGCCCATTTGTCTCAACGCGACAGGGTCAAAACGCTGATTGAGCAATATGCATTTCGGCATCTTTCTACTCTCAAATCAGGCGCGACTGTAAAACGTGAGCTTGATCGGCATGTAGTTTCTGTTTGGGGCGAACGAGATGTGCGAGACATTGCGCGGCGCGACGTGGTCGACCTATTGGACGAAATCTCTGGAACAGGTCGCAAGGTAACGGCCAACAGAGTACGCGCCTACCTCAACAAGTTCTTTGGATGGTGCGTAGAGCGGGAAATTGTTCACGCTTCGCCGATGGCAGGCGTTAAGCCGGTGTCAATAGAGCGAAGTCGAGACCGCGTTTTGAACGACGACGAAATAAAGTGGTTCTGGCTTGCATGTAATGATTTGGGGCAACCGTGGGGGCATCTCGGAAAACTGCTTTTGTTGACCGGACAAAGGTTGGGAGAAGTCGTCGGCATGAATGAAGATGAAGTAAGAGGCGACACATGGCACTTGGCATCTGAGCGGACGAAGAATGGGCGAGCACATGACGTTCCATTGAGTGATAACGTACAGGATGTTTTGGCAGGCCTAGTACGCATCAAAAGTGATGCAGGCCTCTTGTTCACCACGACCGGCGAAACGCCCTTAAGCGGCTTCAACAAAGGCCGGAGATATCTTGCGGATCGAATGGTTGAAATAGCTTCGCGCGAGATTGGTCAGCCGGTTGAGATACCTCATTGGACATTTCACGATTTACGCCGCACCGCTGCGACGGGAATGGCTCGACTTGGAATCCCTGTTCGTGTCACGGAAGCCGTCTTGAATCACGTCAGCGGAACGGGTGGCGGCATCGTTGGTGTGTATCAGCGGCATGATTATGCAGACGAGAAACGTCGCGCGCTTGAAGCGTGGGGGGAGAAAGCGGAGATGATTGCCGTTGGTAAGCCTGACAATGTCGTGCATTTCTCACACCAATCCTAGAAGCCGAAAAATGTGATTGACTGTAACAAATCGCTATTTGCGATTTGATAAAGTTCACCGTTTGTTCTATGTCTTTGAATTTAGTTGCTTATTCATCGAGCAAGCAAGAATCTGTGTTTCAAAAATATCGCTATTTGCGAAAAAGCATATTGGAAACAAAACGATAACAGAAAAAACTCATGTTGACTTTGAGTCAATTGACCGCGTAATCACAGTGATAACGCGTTAGTTCGCGTGCACAAATTAGGGGCAATGTAGCCCCGCTTGCTGGACCATGATCGCGTTTTGGCGCGGTGAAAAAGGAACATAGGCGGGCGTTGTGCATTTCGGTCGTCTTAAAAATAGGAGGCGGCTGTGAGGCTCGAAAAGAAAAGTGCAAACCTTGCGTTTGTTAATGACCAAAAAGAAGATTCTCGCGTACTGATCAACGCCGCCGCGGTATTGGCAATATTTGGCGGCATCACAGAGATGACGCTTTGGCGTTGGCTCAAAGACGAAGAACTGAATTTCCCAAAACCGATCGTGATTCAGAAACGCCGTTATTGGCGAGAAGCAGAGCTGATGTCTTGGATAGATGCACAAGGTGATCCCGATGCAGATCTCTGACCTTACTCGCACCGCTCAAGAACTCTTGCGCCTTATTGCTTCTGACCAAGCCACAGGCAAGCTGAAACACACGCTGCGACCATTGGCAGTTAAACACCGGGCTGCCATCCACGAGCTTCATTCCGACATCGAAGAACTGACCAAGGCCAACATGCTTCGAATGGAGCGTTTGCGGCACGAGGAGACCGGCACAATGGTCCGATTCCACCTAAGTGGTGACCCCGTTTCTGTCTTGGCAGCGATCAGGGCCAGCACCGGCCAAGAATGACAAAACCCTGTCGTTGGCGCGACAGGGTTTCAATTCAATGTGCACTTTTATGCGGGCGCATTTCGTGCACTTGAACAATAACCCCTAGGAGGGGCAAATGCAAGAAATGCAGCCCGCCACGGTTCGCGACGTTCCCGTGCCAAACGTCGCCTCTCGCGAGTACTCGGATGAGGAAAGGAGAACAGATGCAGAGGCTGTTGAATGCTCTGAGGCGTGCTGGGCCCGTTCAAAAACACCGGCGATGATGATCCGGGTGCATCACCCACACCCCCTAAAGCGGCACCTGCTAGCCAAGGGATATACGAGACCAATCTCCCCCGCCCGTCATTGCGAACGGGAGACCGCGAAAGCGGGGCAGGTACAGACCCTGCGGGACCAGCGGTTGACCCACGATACGGGTGTCTCGGTAAACGGATCAAGGAAGCGCAGGTCTGATCTCAAAGCTGACGCATTCAGCTGTTTCTTTAAGAAGGGGACCAGAACGGGTGGCGGAAGTGTGTCTTCTCGCCACTCAGCCCACTTTTTCGACACTGTTACGGTCCCAATGCCGACGATTTGTTTGGCCGGGGGGGCCGCGGGGCGGGCTTTTGTATTCGCGCTACGCAGTCAGTTCGTTGCTTGGCAGATCAACATGGCCGAGACCAGCGGACCATCGGCATTTGGATCGTCTTTCAGCAGCGCATCAAGGTGGCGGTCGAAGTTTTCGCGGTTTTCAAAAACCGCTGCGGCGGAGTTCTCGACACGCCTACGCATCACCGGTCCGTTTGAAGCTCCGAGCTTGAATTCGATCTCGTTCAGGACGCAATCCTTGATGGCGGCCATTCCCCGGCCTTCGGCAGTTAGCGTCCAATACCCGAGGGCTCCGATAGCCACTGCTGCGAAAACCAGAATCGTCGACTTCATGCTCCATCACCTTGCTCGCGTCCGGGTTCAAGGGACTGCATTGGAGCGCCGCTGTCAAACGGAGAGAGCGACATGAAGCCCTCCACCAAATCTATCCGATTCCTTGAGAATTTGAAGATCCCCGAAGGCCCGAAGGCCGGCCAGCCGATCAAGCTGGCGCCGTTCCAAAAGAAATTTGTCCGGGGTGCTCTGGCCGATGGTGTCAACGTGGCGGTGCTGTCAATCGGGCGCGGAAACGCGAAAACCGCGCTCTCGGCCGGAATTGCCCTGGGCGCAGGCATGGGCGTCTGGGACCGGCAACCGCGGCGCGAGGTCATTATCGCGGCCAGGACGCGGGATCAGGGCCGGGTCGCCTTCGATTTCGTTGTGGGTTTCATCCGCTCTTTGCAGGAGGATGAGCAAGCGGCGTTCACGATCCGGCGCAGCCCAAGGCTTGAGATCGAATACGACGGCGACGGAGGCGGGCATTTCATCCGCGTGATCGCGGCGGACGGTAAGAGCGCTTTGGGATCTGCGCCAACACTGGTCCTGATGGATGAACGCGGGCACTGGCAGGCCGATCAAGGTGACGCGTTGGAACACGCGCTTCTGTCTGGTCTAGGCAAGCGTGATGGCAAGGCTCTGATCATTTCAACATCGGCGCCAGACGACAGCCAACCGTTTTCGGTCTGGTTGGACGAAGACACGCCGGGCGTTTACCGGCAAGAACATCGGCCCGCACCTGGCTTGCCGGCGGACGATCTCGAAAGCCTGAAACTTGCAAATCCAGGCTCGCAATACGGTATCGGATCAAGTCTGGACTGGTTGCAAGGCCAGGCACGGCGCGCGATTGCGCGGGGCGGTTCCACGCTCACAAGCTTCCGGCTCTACAACCGGAATGAGCGCGTAAGCGGCGAAACCCGCGATCTGTTGTTGACGGTCGATGAATGGTTGAGCTGCGAAGTATCCGATCCGCCGGAACGTCAAGGTCAGGTGGTCATTGGGATAGACCTTGGCGGCTCGGCCAGCATGACTGCAGCAAGCTTCTATTGGCCGGAAACGGGTCGTCTGGAAGCCCTGGGCACATTTCCTTCGAAACCGTCTTTGCTCGATCGAGGCCAGAATGACGGCGTTTCGGGCCGATATGTGGAAATGGAAGAGCGCGGCGAGCTTTCCACACTTGGCGATCAAACGGTGCCGGTCGCGCCTTGGCTGTTGGACGTCTTGGCACATGTCGACGGCTTTGCGATAGCTGCGATCGTAGCTGACCGATACAAGCAAGCAGAGCTAGGCGAGGCGATCGACAAGGCCGGAATCCGCAGTCCTGTTGTCTGGCGCGGTCAGGGCTTCAGAGACGGCGGCGAAGACTGCGAACGTTTCCGGCGCGCGGCATATGACGGGAACGTCAAAACGACTCCCTCGCTCTTGCTCCGGTCTGCCTTCGCCGATGCTGTCTGTCTTCGAGATCCGGCAAACAATCTGAAACTGGCTAAGGCCCGCTCCACAGGGCGCATAGACGCAGTGGCCGCAACTGTTCTGGCCGTTGCCGAAGGCGCGCGGATCATGGGCCGGTCCGCTCACAAAGGAGGGCGCATGGCATGGGGCTGAAAGACTACAAGCGGCACTCTGCGAAGGTAACCCGTGGTCCACGATGGAAAACACTGCGGATGCAAGTGCTCGATCGTGACGGCTGGCAGTGCGTTCAGTGCGGCGAGCGCAGACGGCTTGAGATTGATCATATCGAACCTGTCCGGACGCGGCCTGATCTGTCTTATTTGTTGAGCAACTTGCAAACGCTCTGTGGTCGCTGCCACTCCCGAAAAACCCGAATTGAGATCGGCCTTGGGCCGCTCAACCCCAAGCGAGAGGCTTGGAAAAAGCTGGTCCGCAACACGGGCCAAGAACCTGTTGAGCATGAAAGGAACAGAAATGCTTGAGTCTGTGAAAATTCAAAGGCGGCAAAGCGAGATCCGCCAAAACCTGTCTGAGCTGGTCGCAAAGGAACAGCCATCCGACGACGAAACGCGCCAAATGGAGGAGTTGGACAGGGAATACCGGCAGAACGAAACCCGTTTCCGCGCGTCACTTGTTGCCGAAGACGAAGAACGCCGCGAAGCGAGCGAAGATCTCGAAACACGGTCGGAAAATGAATGGTCTGACCTGATCGACAACTTTGAAATGCGCCAAGTTGCGCTTGCGCTTGACGAGGGACGCCAGCTCGAAGGCCAGACGGCTGAGATCGTATCCGAGCTGCGCCAAAACGGTGGCTATCAAGGTCTGCCGGTTCCATGGGAAGCCTTGGAGGTGCGCGCAGGCGAAACGGTCGCTTCAGGCACGCCAAATCCAATGCGCACAGCGCCGATCATTGACCGGCTGTTCGCTGACAGTGTTGCCGCACAGATGGGCGCGCAGATGGTCAACGTAGGCGTTGGAGAAGTGGAGTATCCCGTTGCGACTTCAGACGTATCGGCAGGCTGGGCGGCGAATGAAACTGGCGAAGTGCCTGGCCCGATTGCTTACGAAACGATCGACCGGCCTTTGAAGCCTGATCACAACCTTGGCGTTCAAATGCGGATCACACGTAAAACCCTGAAACAATCCGGTTCCGGTCTTGAACAGGCTGTGCGTCGCGACATGAACGGCGCAATCCGTGTCGCTCTGGATCGGGCGGTGTTTCAGGGCAGCGGTGCGGGTGGCGAGCCAACTGGCATTCTGGCCGGGGCTGCAACATGGGGCATTCAAGAAGAGGCTTGGAGCACGAGCGGCGGCATGTACAAAAACTTCCGGTCGCAGGTGGTGTCGTTCATGAATGAGAACGCTGCGAACGGTCCCGGCGCAGTGAGCCTGCTAGTTCGCCCCGAAGTCTGGGACAAAATGGACGATGTCTACATCACTGGCACCGCAACGTCTGAATGGGATAAACTGGTGAACCGGCTCGGTCGCGTAAGCATGTCGTCAAACGCGCTTGCTGCGCCGACGGGTGATCCGGCTACAACAACCGGTATCCTGACGACGCGCACCGGGGGTGTGGCCCCATTCTTTGTTGGTACATGGGGCGCGATAGATCTGATCCGAGATCCTTACACCGATGCAAAATCAGGCGCACTGCGTGTGACCGCCTTGGCGACAATGGATGTCACGATTTCACGGGCTGTCCAGACCCGCATCCTGACGGGTATCGAATAATGCTCTGGGGCGGTCATGAAGGCAGTCTTGAGCTGCGTAAACGGGCGTCGGGCGCAATGGCGCTTCATGGCCGTTTTCCATACAACACGCGTGCGGTTCTCAGTGATGGGGGCCGCACCGGCAGGCCACGCAAAGAGGTGATAGCTTCCCGTGCCTTCGCCTACAGGGTCGATAGGCCGGAAGAAGACATTCACCTGTTGATAGGGCACAGCTATGACCGACCTCTTGCTTCGCGCGGGGCTGGCACGCTGTCGTTGAATGACAGTGAGGACGCTCTGACCTTTGAGGCGAAGATCTCGGCGGAAATGCAAGAGGTCTCATATGTGCGCGATGCCCTGGCAGGCATTGCGGCGGGTCTGACAATCGGCCTGAGTCCGGGGTTCAGAATCCCGCCCGAACGAACCGTGCCCAATGCCGAAAAGGTCGAAGAGGAAGACCCAACCGAAGGCACAGCTCTGATCCGTACCATCTACGAAGCCTTGTTGTACGAGCTGTCTATTGTCACGCGGCCAGCCTATTCCGAAGCGCAAGTCGAATCCCGCAACTGGCAGCCGACCGAAGCTGCGCCGGTGCCTTCACTGAAAGGGCGAGGGGCTTTGATATGGCGTTGATGCAAGAGATTGAGGCCGTACCCCTGAGCTATCCGACTGTGACCGGCCTGTCGCAAGCCGCGACGGCTCTGGACGCTGACACGATTTGGCAAAGAATGGAGGCCTACTGCCGATCGCGTTGGACGGCCCGCGAAGTGGTCTGGATAATCGAAGGAGAAGGCGACTGGACGCCACCTTTGTCGCCTGCATCCATCACGCTGGCCGAAAAGTGGGAAAGCGATGCTTGGACGGCAGTTACATTGCCAGAGGGACCATATGGCTACTGCCTGCCCTCTGACGGTCCATATCGCATCTCGGCGGATGTAGGTGGCGGAACGGTTCCCGCAGCTGCTGTTGAGGCTTTCCGCAGGCTGGCCGAGTATCTGGCCGAAGAGACCGACAAGGCAGGCGTGTCCAGCTACACCCTGAACATGGGGCCGATAGATGAGAGCTATCAGCGCAGTCCGACTTGGGTCGCGCGTGCAATGCAACTGAGCGGCGCGGCTGACCTTTTGCGCCCATATCGGAGGCTAAAATGATCTGGCCATTCAAACGCAAAGCGAAAGTTGAAACTCGCTCTACCGGATCGGGATTCACGGCAGAAATCATGACGGCGCGCGAAGCGTATATTTCGGGAAGTCGCGGTATCGCCGAATTAACAGCCACCACACAAGCGGCAGTGTCGCTCTGGGAAGGCGGGTTGAGCATGGCGGATGTGGAGGGCACAGACACGCTCACAAAGCGCGTTCTCGCACTCTGCGCGCGCTCTCTGGCGCTGCGCGGTGAAGCTCTGTTCCTAGATACCGAACGCGGGCTTGTGGTTTGCTCTGATTGGAATCTGAAAACGGTTGATGGCCGTCCTACAGCATATCGGGTTTCAATCTCGGAAGCGGGTGGCGGACGGACACAAACAGCTCTGGCGGCTGAAGTGTTGCACTTCCGGATCGGGGCTGATGTTTCAGCGCCATACTACGGCACCGCGCCTCTGAAGAGGGCACAGCTTACGGCGGGCCTTCTGAACGCAATCGAGACGGCCTTGGCCGAAGTCTTCGAGACAGCGCCGATCGGCAGTCAGGTCTTGCCTTATCCGGAAGCCCCTCAAACTGATCTCGAAACACTTGCACGGGGCTTTCGAAGCAATCGCGGCAAGGTTCTGATCCGAGAGTCCGTCAATGTCTCGGCTGCGGGTGGGCCAGCTCCAATGCAGGATTGGAAAAGCAATGATCTCACGCCTGATTTGTCGAAGGCCATGACGCGCGAAACGCTCTCGGCAGCGCGTGACAGCATCAACCTTGCCTTTGGTGTGCTGCCTGGCCTCGCTAGCCCTGCCACAACGGGGCCGCTCGTGCGTGAGGCACAGCGCCATCTGGCGCAGTGGGTCTTGCAACCCATAGCTGAGATGATGGCCGAAGAGGTGGGCGAAAAGCTTGGGCAAGACGTGCGGATAGACGTCATGCGCCCATTGCAAGCCTACGACGCCGGTGGCCGCGCCAGAGCCTTTGCAGGCCTGGTGCAAGGCATGGCGTTGGCGAAAGAGGCCGGACTCGATCCGGTGCAAGCATTGAAACTGGTAGACTTGGAGGAAAGCTCATGACGACCGAAGCCGAAGAACGCGCCGATTTGGAAGCCGAAGTGTTGGAGATGTTCGAAAAGGCATCACCACTCGGCCAAGCCGGAATGACGGTCGGTGCCGCACTGATCAAATCCGATCGGATAAAGCTTGCGCGAGAAGTTATGCGAAAAATGAGCAGTGAATATCCTCCGACGCCGGATAAGCATTCGCAGGTGCCGATAGCGCTTTGCGAGAGAATTGGGGCCATCTGTCCGCACGAAGAGGTGATCTCTTGGGGCACTTTGATGGTGTTCGTCGAATTGACTGATAATGCGCCGCTCGTCGACAGTTTAGTTGAAATGATGGAACGCCGCGTCGCGTGTTAAGAACGAGCAAAGCGCGCCTTTCCGAGCTCCGGATTCGCCAGCGCTACATGCTTAGTAGGGGAGCTGCTGAAGCGGATTGAGCCTGCGAAAAACCCGCATGACGCAAGTGCGAAGGAGGGAGCCGAGGCGATACCCCGCACCTACGCCGCGCGTTCCGCTGGCTTGTCAGAGCATCAGCAGAAGCTAGCTGTTCGCGTTTCCTCTTTGCCGGAAAAAGGCTTTGAATCGCAGGTTGACAGCGACAGACCTCCAATGCTCTCAATTATCGCAAGCACAAAATGGAGTTCAATCTTCGCTAATTTCGATTTGCCTAGTTATGAGGTACGAAACAAAGCTCGCGCATGCGCCCAACATAAATAGCGCATCCGCTTCGTCCACTTTGGCATCTTTTTCGAAAACAAGAGCGTGACGAACGCCTTCTTCTTCGCTCGTATACCCATAGAGTTGGCTGAACGCTGTCTTCAGAGCCTTGTGTAGATGTCCTGCTTGTTCAATTTTCTTGAGAGCATCACCCAAGGTTCTGCTTTTTGGGACAATCCTAACAACTATTGCTTCTACTGCGTGGATACTTTCGCGTACACTTCCCGACCAATCTCCTTGGCGCAGCCTCGCTCCCGCTGATACAAGATGTGATTTTGCAGCGTCTTCCCCAAACTGGTCCGCTGCGGCAATAGCAGCTTCATAAGATGCCCCTTGCTGCCCCGTGCCGATCGCTACAATTTGGCCACCGACTATCCGGTAAGCTGAGCGTGTTTGGACGAAAACAATCGCAAGTTCGTCCTTCGTTACTTTCGAGATCTTTGGGTGTCTAATTAAAAATTCTACAAAATCGAAAACTATTTCGAATTTACCTTTGCTCAAAAGGGCGGAAATTCCAGCTCGGAAAGATGCTACATTGTTGTTGTAGTTTTCAATAGGTAGCTTGAAAAACAAAACGTGAATGTCTTTTGAAACCCTCTCCCAATGGTAGGCAAAATACAATTCGTCGAAGCCTTTTTGAACGCACTCGTCCATTTCTAGCCTGACACAGTAGTGAATCTGCCGACGAAACTCATCTGATACCTCTCCCAGCTGTAGCTGCGGAGGAGTTTCCGCAAACCCATTGCGTTCAGAGAAAGGAATGTATGGTTCGTAATCACTCATTTTTGTTACCCCAAACGTTACCCCAAGCGACAACTATTGCCTGGCTAAAGATCCAAGCCACCAATACAATTTTGTTTTTAATTGGTTTTTTGGCTCCGGCGGTAGGGATCGAACCTACGACCAATTGATTAACAGTCAACTGCTCTACCGCTGAGCTACGCCGGAACGGTGGGCGCGATATAGCAGTGCGAAAATGCCGCGTCCAGAGGCTTTTGTTCGGAAAAATGAAATTAGTCGTGCCGCGACGGGGACAGGCGAAACTCGGCGTCAGTACGCGAGATATCATCACATGCAACCCGGGATTTTCCATATAGATCAATCAGGTGTGCAAGAACGTTCCGTTCGGCCGCCGAAAGCAAGGCTGCGGGAATATCTGTATAAACCCGCCTTGTGACAGCGGAGACGGACTGACCGCCGGCTTCAAGTGCGTTGAGAATGGCGGCTTCGCGCGCGCGCCTGTGATCCATCAACCATATCAGGCGTTCATGTGGGTCGGTCACAGGGGCTCCGTGACCGGGATAAAATACGCGCCAGGCTCTGCCAAGCAGCCTTTCGCAGGACGCCATGAAATCGGAGAGGTCTCCATCCGGGGGAGAGACCAGTGATGTTGCCCATCCCATGACGTGGTCTGCCGTTAGGCATACGTCTTGCCATCCCAGGCAGATGTGGTTCCCCAAATGCCCGGGCGTGTGGATCACATCCAGCGCCCATCCGTCTCCCTTAACGACAGTGCCATCTTGCAAGTTGATGTCGGGCGCGAAGCTGTGATCCACGCCTTCTCCGCCACTTTCCAAACCGTTTGCGGCCAAACGTTGCATGACCTCGGAACGCCCAGCCATCGCATCTCCGAACGCGTAGACCGGCGCGCCGGTTTGAACTGAAAGCGGTCCGGCAGCGGGAGAATGATCGCGATGCGAATGTGTCGCGATGATATGGGTGATCGTTTGACCCGGACGAACGGCTTGCAAGATTGCATCGATATGCTCTGAACTGTCCGGACCGGGGTCAATGACCGCAAGGCCCCCAGTGCCCAAGATATAGGTGTTGGTCCCCCGAAAGGTCATTGGCGAAGGGTTGGGTGCCACGATGCGCCGCAATCCGGCTTCCAGCTCTTCCGGTGTTCCGATTGGAGGGTCAAATTCTGCGGTCATGTTTTGTCAGGGCTTTCTAATGGGTAGAGGCGCAGATAAGATTTAGCGTATGTTATTTGGCTGGCTCAAACAGTATATGCCGCGCGGGCTTTATGCGCGGGCCGTGCTGATCCTCCTGTTACCGATCGTATTCTTGCAACTGGTTGTTACAGTGCTTTTCCTGACAAGACACTTTGAGGATGTGACAGAGCAGATGTCCCGCGCCGTGTCGCGTGAGATGCTCTTTGTGTTGAGCATCGTGGAGGCGACCGCAGACCGGGATACCGTGGCCGGCGCGGTCATCCGGCAGGCAGGTCAATTGGCCTTGACCGCAACGCCGGTCGAACCGCAAGATGTGCCCGGTGCACGCGAACGCTTGTGGTATGATTTTTCCGGGCGCGTTGTTTTTAATCGGCTGCCGCAGAGAGTGCCAAACATCCTTTCCATCGATCTGCGCGATGACAAACGGGTGCAGGTCTATGTGGCCACGCGTCACGGCCCGGTGTTGCTGGTCTTCGATCGCGATCGCATCTCGGCCGCCAATCCTCACCAGCTCTTTGTAAATATGGTGTTTTTTGGTGCCTTGATCACGATCATCGCCATACTTTATCTGCGCAATCAGTTGCGACCTATCAAGAAACTTGCCACCGCGGCCGAAGCCTTTGGGCGTGGGCGCCACGAACCTTACTCGCCTGCGGGTGCAATCGAAGTCAGGTCGGCAGGCAACGCGTTTCTGGACATGCGCGCACGCATTGAACGCCAGATTGAACAGCGCACTTTGATGTTGTCGGGCGTCAGCCACGACCTGCGAACCCCCCTGACGCGCATGCGTCTGTCACTGTCGATGCTGGACGATGAAGATCGTATACCGCTTGAGCAGGACGTGGACGACATGCAGGAAATGCTGGATGCGTTCCTGAGCTTCGTCAAGGGCGCCGGAGAGGGCACCCCCGAAGCTGTAGATCCGCGTGAACTCGTCGCCTCAGTGGTGGAAGATGCCACACGGGCGGGGCGCAACGTCGAACTGCGACCGGCAGAGGGCGAGGGGACCGGCACCGTCGAGTTGAATGTGCTGGGCATGCGGCGCGCTTTAGACAATCTGATTTCCAATGCAGTGCGCTACGGAGCCAAAGCCGAAGTATCTACAATGATGTCAGACAAATCTTTGCGCATACGTGTGGAAGACGATGGACCAGGCATTCCGGAAGCCCGCAGAGCCGAAGCGACACGCCCCTTCACGCGGCTCGATGTTGCGCGCAATCAGGATCAGGGCAGCGGCGTCGGTCTTGGGCTTGCAATTGCCAGCGATGTTGCACGGGCGCACGGTGGCATACTGCGCCTTGGGCAGTCGGACCGTATGGGCGGGCTGTCGGCAGATATCGTTATCGCGCGTTAGCCTCAGCGGATCGATTCACTGGCGGAGATGTGAAGTATGGTAGGCCTGGCAGGACTTGAACCCGCAACCAAAGCGTTATGAGCGCTCTGCTCTAACCAATTGAGCTACAGGCCCGCCACATGGGCTCCGTAAGCGGATGCGCAGCGCGCGTCAAGAGGGTGCGCGCTTGGCTTTCGATTGCAGTCAGTGCACGAATGCTCTAACCCGCGATCACAGAACGCCGAGGCAGGAGAAGCAGCCATGTCACGCTCCAAAAACGGGATCACTTATGCGGATGCGGGCGTCGACATCGATGCCGGAAACGCGCTTGTTGATCGTATCAAACCTGCTGCGCAGCGTACGCAGCGCGCGGGTGTGATGTCTGGTCTGGGCGGTTTTGGCGCGCTCTTTGACCTCAAAGCCGCTGGGTATGTTGATCCTATACTCGTCGCCGCGACGGATGGTGTTGGCACCAAGTTGCGGATTGCAATCGACACCGGTCATCTGGATGGGGTGGGTGTTGATCTCGTGGCCATGTGTGTCAACGACCTGGTATGTCAGGGTGCGGAACCTCTGTTCTTTCTTGATTACTTTGCCACAGGTGTTCTGGAAACCGACAAGGCTGCCCGAGTTGTCGAAGGAATAGCCAAAGGGTGCGTTGCGGCCGGGTGCGCGCTGGTCGGTGGCGAGACAGCGGAAATGCCCGGGATGTACCCCGAAGGCGACTTTGATCTAGCAGGTTTTGCAGTCGGTGCCATGGAACGGGGAACAGCATTGCCAGATGGGGTCAAGCCGGGCGACGTTCTTTTGGGCCTTACTTCAGACGGGGTTCATTCAAACGGTTACAGTCTTGTGCGCAAACTTGTTGAGATGTCGGGCTTGGACTGGGACGCGCCATGCCCCTGGGCGGAAATCAGTTTGGGCGAGGCGCTGCTGGCACCGACGCGTCTCTATGTGCAACAGGCACTGGCCGCTGTGCGCGAAGGCGGCGTGCATGGCCTGGCACATATCACCGGTGGCGGGGTCACGGAAAATCTGCCGCGCGTGCTGCCGGAACACTGTGGTGTTGAAGTCGATCTCACAAGTTGGTCCTTGCCTCCAGTGTTCCAGTGGATGGCGCAAACCGGTGGGATGAACGAAAGCGAATTGTTAAAAACGTTCAATTGCGGCGTCGGAATGGTTCTTGTCGTTGAGGCAGCAACCGCAGATCACTTGCGCTCGGTCCTAGCAGCTCACGGAGAACAGGTTTTCTGGCTGGGTGACGTCACGGACGTGCCTGGCTTGCGTTACAAAGGCGCTCTTTTGTGAGCTTGCGCGTCGCGATCTTCATTTCGGGGGGTGGCTCGAACATGCTCAAACTGGTCGATAGTATGGCCGGTGATCATCCTGCGCGGCCCTGTCTGGTACTTTCGAACACACCGAAAGCTGGGGGTTTGGCGCTGGCTGAAGAGCGGGGTATTGCCACCGAGATCGTTCTGCACAAGCCTTTTCGCGGCGATCGCGCGGCCTTTGAACATGCGCTCATGGCGGCCATTGCACCACATGCCCCCGATGTTATCTGCCTTGCGGGATTCATGAGAAAACTCACGTCCGAATTCGTAGATCCGTGGCACGGGCGCATGCTGAATATTCACCCGTCTTTGTTACCTAAGTACAAAGGATTGAATACGCATGCCCGCGCTCTGGAAGCGGGCGACACCGTACATGGCTGCACAGTGCATGAAGTCACGACCAAACTTGACGATGGTCCGATCCTTGGACAGGCAGAGGTGCCGGTGCTGGATGGAGACACGCCCGAGGCACTGGCGTCACGAGTCCTGGTTCAGGAGCACAGGTTATATCCCAAGGTGTTGCGCCGATTTGTTGAAGGCGAACGGTCCCCATTGTTTCTGAAAGGCTGACCCGCGTTGGCGATGCTGGTCAAGGGCCCTTTGCTGGTGTAACAGTTCGCAGACGGGGTGACCTATCAAACACAAACAAAAGAGTAGTGCCCGCATGAAAACCATTACAACGACGCAAGAGCTGTCAGCTTTTTGTGAGGCTGCAGCCCGGCATCCCTATGTAACGGTTGATACTGAATTTCTGCGCGAACGCACCTACTACTCAAAGCTGTGCCTTGTTCAACTTGCAATGCCCGGAGAGGATGACAGTTCCGCATGTCTTGTTGATCCGATGGTCAAAGGAATTTCGCTTGAACCGCTCTACGACCTGTTCCGCAATACATCGGTGGTAAAAGTCTTTCATGCTGCGCGCCAGGATCTTGAAATTTTTTATGTGGACGCGCAGGTCTTTCCGAAACCTTTGTTCGATACGCAAGTGGCTGCGATGGTGTGCGGCTTTGGTGAACAGGTCGGATATGAAACACTGGTCCGCAAGATCGCGCGCCAGCCCTTGGACAAGACGTCCCGATTCACAGATTGGTCGCGCCGTCCGCTGACCGAAGCGCAGAAAAACTATGCTCTGGCGGATGTCACGCACTTGCGAGTCATTTACGAGCATCTGTCCGAAGCACTTGAGGACTCTGGGCGAAGCCGTTGGTTACAAGAAGAATTATCGGTTTTGACCACCTCCGATACGTACATTGTCGAACCCGAAGAAGCATGGCGTCGGGTTAAGACACGTACAAACTCGCCGAAGTTTCTCGCCGTTGTGCAGGCGCTCGCGGCTTTTCGCGAGCGGTATGCGCAAGACAGAAATGTGCCGCGCAATCGCGTTTACAAAGATGACGCGCTGGTGGAACTTGCCTCCAACAAACCCAAAACGCTGGAAGATCTGGGGCGGTCGCGTTTGCTGCTGCGCGAAGCGCGGCGCGGCGATATTGCGGAAGGCATTTTGCAAGCGGTCGCCCGCGGTGTGGCCTGTCCGGCCGACGAAATGCCGAAAGCGGACCGCACGCGCGACAAGCTTCAGGTCAACCCGGCGCTGGCCGATCTCCTGCGTGTTCTGTTAAAAGCCAAGACGGAAAGTGTTGGCGTTGCCGCAAAGCTGATCGCATCGGCGGCCGATCTTGACGCAATCGCAGCGGGATTGCGGGATGTACCTGCGCTGCATGGATGGCGGCGCGAGGTTTTTGGCGATGACGCGTTGCGTCTCTGCGAAGGCAAGATCGCGCTGGCGGCCCAAGGTGCGCAGGTCAATATCGTCGAACTGTCTTGAGTTCAGCGCCGACGTTCGATCGCGTTCGTGCGGCCGACGACACGGATCGTGCGGGCACCGCCGGTATCCTGTTCAGTCAATCGCCGTGCGACGACCACTTCGCGGATCGCTTCCGGTCCGCCGAAGACTTGTGAGTATTCGGCCTCAAATAGAAATACGAGGATGCCATCGACCGGTTCACCGTTTTCGTTGCCTGAAATAAGTCGCGCATTGAAAGGGCCTTGGGTGGCCGCCAGTCCGACAGCGCGAACGATAATACCGCCGGGCACACGTTCGATGGTCACGTCTTTGACCACGTCGATCGCTGTGCCCTGATACTCCACAACTCTTGCGTCTGAACTGCTGAACACCCCGGTACTTTGCGGGATCAGCGGGTTATCGTCGTCGATCGGATCCAGAACGTCGGCTTCTGGTGCGTCGTTTCCAAACCAGTTGAATGGATTGGCAGACGACCCGCATCCCGAAAGCACACAGAGCATTAAACAAAAACAGATGATTTTACTGTGCATTCTCGTGAGGCCGTATCGGGATTATCGACCAAGTGACTAACCTATCTGACGGGCATTGAAAAGCGCCGAGAAGGTCTGGACCTTTGCGGTTGCTCGGCTTACCTCAAAGCAAACGCAAAGGGTCGGACATGTCGCAGCCTGCTTTTGAGGAATTGGTAGAGGATTTCGAGTTTCTGGATGACTGGGAAGACCGTTACCGCCTCGTCATTGAGGAAGGCAAGGCGATGGAGCCACTGGACGCCGCGCTCAAGGTGCCGGCCACGAAGGTGGACGGGTGCGCGAGTCAGGTGTGGCTGCATATCGTGCCTCAGAACGGCGTCATGCGGTTTGATGGTGAAAGCGATGCGATGATCGTCAATGGTTTGATCGCGGTTCTGCGGCGTCTTTACAACGGCGTGGCGCTCGCCGACGTCACGCGCATCGATGCACGGGCAGAGATGGAACGCCTTGGTCTCAATGATCACCTTTCTGCACAGCGTTCCAATGGATTGCGCGCAATGATCGACAAAATCCGCACTGTATCCTCCGCCGCGCGCTGAACTGCGCGTCCTTTCAGGACGCTGATGGCCTCCGGAGGGAATATTTTGAGATCAAAGAACTGCAAGCGCTTCTTTGAGGTCTCCATACCCTGTAAAACGGCGTTCGAAGGCAAGCCCGAGACGGTCGGCACAAGCGCGCGCTTTTTCCGTGAGTTCCGGGTCATCTGTCTGGGCTTGATACACCAGTTTTTCGTAGTTCCCGAAGTACATGTCGCGCAATTCGGGGTGACGGTCGAGCCCCATGGGCCTGAAAATAAAGGCATCAAATTGCCGGACGAGAAAATCTGTCAGGAAAAAAGCGGTCATATCGGCGTCGCCGCGCGCCGCAAACGGCTCATTGCCTTCAAAAAAACTGTAGCAATGCGGGCCTGCAATCATGTCGATGCCGAGCTCTGCGCAGGCGGATTGCAACTGCCCCCCGGTGCCGCAGTCGGCATAGGCAACAAAAATTGATTGATAGTTGTCTTGGTGCTTTGCAACGGTGTCGCGCACCGCGTTTGTGATCTGATCCGGGTAAAGATGGAGTTTAGCCGGCAAGCAAGTCAGATCAATATGGTCCCAACCGTTGACCTTTTTCAGATCGATGATTTCGCGCGCCAGAGCGCCACATGCGATGACCAGCACTTTTCCAGCGCCGCGCTCGGCCTGCAGTCCGGTTTCGGACAAGGAATCGTCTTCTAGCTTTTCGGGTGTCATTTTAGTCACCCCGCGGTTGGTTTTGTTTTCCCAAAGCGTTTGTTGGGTCGCTCTCTTTGGTTCAGGCCGATTTCTGGTTGTGTTTGCGTCCCACCCATTCCTTTGCGGTTTCCACAGCAACGGCGGCGTCACGGCAATAGGCATCAGCCCCGATGGCCTTGCCGAATTCCTCGTTCAGAGGCGCGCCGCCAACCAGCACAATATAATCTTCCCGCACGCCGTGTTCGACCATCGTGTCGATGACAACCTTCATATAAGGCATCGTGGTCGTCAGCAGCGCGGACATGCCCAGGATTTCCGGTTTTTCAGTTTCAAGCGCTTCCATGTAGGTTTCGACCGCGTTGTTGATGCCCAGATCAACGACTTCGAAACCGGCACCTTCCATCATCATGCCGACAAGGTTTTTGCCAATGTCGTGAATGTCACCTTTGACAGTGCCGATGACCATCTTGCCGACGCGCGGTGCGCCGGTTTCTGCCAGCAGGGGTTTGAGGATAGCCATGCCGCCTTTCATGGCGTTGGCAGCCAGAAGCACTTCTGGAACAAAGAGAATACCGTCACGGAAATCGGCGCCAACGATTGTCATGCCGCCGACCAAAGCCTTGGTCAGGATATCGTAAGGTGCCCAGTTGCGCTCCAGCAGGATGTTCACGCCTTCTTCGATTTCTTCTTTCAGACCATCATAGAGGTCATCAAACATCTGCTGGACAAGCTCTTCGTCGTCCAGTTCCGACAGGATGATATCGTCTTCTTCGTCTGACATGAGAACCTCATATACCGGTGCTGAGCAGGTCACTACTGCGGATATCTTTCGCGCGAATGTTCGTTTCTCACTGTTCGAATTGCGACACGGCAAAAGCGGAGTGCGACGCGGTCTGCGGCCAGTTGGGAAAAATCCAGTGATTCAAAGGGCATTCCGCGTAATGCGTGTATCAAGCGCGCCGTTTGCGTCGTGTCATACGGCGCGGGGCATCCGCTCCGTCTTCGGTGCCGTCTGATTGTGACGAAAAGGGTCCGATACGGTCGACAATGTCTTCGAGCGCCGGCGGATACGCCATTGTGCGTGTATCGAGCGCTTCACGCATATGCCGCAAATGCTCGGGCATCGTGCCACAGCACCCTCCGATGATACGCGCGCCGCAAGCCCGCGCCATGACCGCGTAATCCGCCATGAGTTCGGGAGTGCCGTCATAGTGAATGTGACCATCCATGTATTTTGGGATACCAGCGTTGCCTTTTGCGATCAGCGGGCGTTCAGGGCCCTGTGCCGCGAAACCCAACAGCGTTCTGAGAAGATCCGAGGCGCCGGTCCCGCAGTTTGCTCCAAATGCAATAGGCGCCGTCGCGCCCAATTCACCGACGAGGCGCACCATGTCTGCGCTCGTGACGCCCATCATTGTCCGGCCTGCGGTATCAAAACTCATGGTGCCGCACCACGCGAGCCCGGCGCGGTCAAATCCTTCGGCCGCCGCGCGGTATTCTTCAGGCGCGCTGATTGTTTCAAGCCAGCCGACATCGGCACCACCGGCCTTCAACCCATCGGCAGTTTCGTGAAACATCTCTACGGCGATACTGTGTGACAGCGTACCGACTGGTTCCATAATTTCGCCTGTCGGTCCAACAGAGCCAGCAACGATGACTTTGCGTCCTGCGCGATCCGCGACCTCGCGCCCGATTTCGGCGGAAATACGGCTCAGTTCGTGCACGCGCTTTTCAGCGTCGTGAAGTTTGAGTCGCGCAGCATTTGCTCCGAACGAATTCGTCAGGAAAATGTCGCTACCTGCGTCAACCGCACCACTGTAAAGCGCCATGATCTTTTCAGGATTCTCTTCGTTCCAAAGCTCCGGCGCGTCGCCCGACATTAGCCCCATGTTAAACAGGTTCGTGCCCGTGGCACCGTCGGCCAGAAGCGTTCCTTTCTCTGACAAAAGATCGGACAGGGGATTTGACATAACAGGCTCCGGCTGAATAGAGCGCTTCCATGGCACAGTGAATGTGTTGAAGCAAATTCATAATTTTCATCATTTTAATGAATGAAACTGCGATATTCTCCGAATGGGTCCAAAGCGCTGATTTAAAAGAAAAACGCGCCGTCGATGACCGGCGCGTTTTGTCAACCTGTTATGAAAAGTGTGAAATCACTCGGCATCCATTATCTGTTGCTTCGCCTCTGCCATAAGCGACACCATCTTGCCTCGAATAGTTGCCTCGTCCGCAAGGTCTCCCAGATCGCCGGATACCTTTCGGTATACGTCTTCGTCGCCCGCTTCTTCGAAATCCGATTTTACGACTTCTTTCGCGTAATCTGCGGCGTCATCACCCGATTTGCCCAACAGTTCAGCGGCCCAAAGCCCCAGCAGTTTGTTGCGGCGGGCTTCCGCCTTGAACTGCATTTCAGCATCGTGAGCATATTTGTTTTCGAAGGCATTTTCGCGATCGTCGAAAGTGGACATCCGGGCGTCTCCTTAAAAAGTGGCATCGGTCGCGTAAGATATGAGAGTTTACGATGAATTGCGCAAGCCGCCGATGCTTGCAGCACAGCAGGCCTTGCACTAAGAGGGGCGCAAATAATGCCCCAGTGTGAGGGGTCGGTTGCGAAAGGATGCCCATGGCCCGGCGCAAGAAAATCTACGAAGGCAAAGCGAAAATTCTGTACGAAGGTCCGGAACCGGGAACGCTCGTTCAATATTTCAAGGATGATGCCACCGCCTTCAATGCTGAAAAGAAGGCCGTGATCGAAGGCAAAGGCGTGCTGAACAACCGCTTGTGCGAGTATTTTATGCTCGGCCTTGGCCAGATCGGGGTGCCGACGCATTTCCTGAAGCGGTTGAATATGCGCGAGCAGTTGGTGCGCAGCGTCGAAATCATTCCGCTAGAAGTCATCGTACGCAATTATGCCGCAGGCACCATGGCGCAACGTCTGGGCCTCGAGGAAGGCACGCAGTTGCCGCGCCCCGTGGTCGAGTACTGCTACAAGGATGACAAACTTGGCGACCCGCTTGTCACGGAGGAGCATATTGCAGCCTTTGGCTGGGCCAGCCAGCAGGATATGGACGATATTCTGAGCCTTGCGCTGCGCGTAAACGATTTTCTGTCAGGGCTCATGTTTGGCGTGGGAATCAGGCTGGTCGACTTCAAAATCGAAGTCGGGCGCGTCTATGAAGGTGATTTCCAGCGGCTGGTCATTGCTGATGAGATCAGCCCCGACAGTTGCCGTCTGTGGGATATCGAAACAGGCCAGAAACTAGACAAGGACGTGTTTCGTCGCGATCTCGGCAATCTTGCTGATGCTTACACCGAAGTGGCGCAACGTCTGGGCGTTATGCCCAAAAACGCAACGCCAATGACAAAGCCGACACTGATAAACTGATCGTGTCAATGCGGAGCAAAAAAGGGCAGGGGTCAGAGATGAAAGCACGTGTTCAAGTGATGCTGAAAAATGGCGTTTTGGATCCTCAGGGCGAGGCGGTGCGCCATGCGCTCGGAGCCTTGGGTTTTGAGGGTGTCAATGGGGTGCGCCAGGGCAAAGTGATTGAGCTCGACCTCGCGGACGGCGCCACAGAATCCGACGTTACCGATATGTGCGAGAAACTGCTCGCAAATACTGTCATCGAATCCTACACGGTGGAGATATCCTGATGCACGCCGCTGTTGTCGTATTTCCAGGCTCCAACTGCGATCGCGATCTGGCGGTCGCTTTCGAGGCAGCAGGTGCCAAAGTTTCAATGGTCTGGCACAAGGACACGGAGCTGCCGCAAGGCATTGACATTGTCGGTATTCCGGGCGGGTTTTCCTACGGCGATTATCTGCGATGCGGCGCCATCGCTGCCAATTCGCCGATATGCCGATCTGTCGCAAAGCATGCGGAACGAGGCGGTTACGCGATCGGTATTTGTAATGGCTTCCAGGTCTTGACGGAAACCGGTCTGTTGCCGGGTGCGCTTTTGCGCAACGCGGGGCTGAAATATATATGCAAAACAGTCGGTTTGAAGGTCGAGACCTCTACGTCTCCTTTCACCGAAGGATACAACGCGGGCGACACGATCAACGTTCCGATTGCACATCATGAAGGCAATTATTATGCGGACGACGACGCGATTGCGCGGCTTCGCGACGATGACCGTATTGCTTTTTCTTATACAGAAAACCCCAATGGCGCCAAAGCCGACATTGCAGGGATTCTTTCGGAAAACCGTCGTGTGCTGGGGATGATGCCGCATCCGGAACGGGCGGCCGATGCGGTACATGGCGGCACCGATGGTCAGGCGCTCTTCCGCGCATTGGCGGGCGCGCTCACAGCAGCATGACTTGAGCCTGAACAGGCTTATGACGTAAAATCACGTTATGGATCGTGACGAGACAACAGAGCGGGAGGGCCTGACACGCCCATGGCGTATTCGCCTCGCCGTCGGGCTTCTGCTTGTGTTGGCTGTCATTGTCATATCCGTAACCAACAAGCTTTTGACCGATCGGTTCACCGACAGCACACGGGATCGCGCAGAATTGCGCCTTGCGCTTTACAGCGGCAACCTTATGGCCGAACTGCGCCAGAGTGCCATTGTACCTCAACTTCTTGCGCGCGATCCGGAATTGATCGGAGCGCTGAATTCCGGTGACTACACCGCATCAACACGCCGCCTGATTTCATTTGTCGAGGAGATCGGTGCCGCATCGCTGATGCTTTTCGATATTGATGGTCGCACTGTGGCCGCAACTGATCGTAATCGTCTGGGCTCGGCACACCGCTCGGAAGCGTATTTCGTTGATGCCATCAGGTCCAATGCAACGATATTCACTGTGGCAGAGCGTGAAGCGGGTGGGTATGGGTTTTATTATTCGCGGCGCGTTCAGTCCGGTTCAGAAGTTCTTGGCGTCATTGCGGTCGAGGTGGATCTGCAAAAGTTCGGCCGCGCTTGGGCCGGTATTTCGGATGCAGTGATTGTCACGGACAGCACCGGGACCATAATTCTGACCACAGAACCGCGCTGGCGAGGGCGTACTGAAGAAGAGGCGCTCGCCCGCCAGACCCCTCAGAACGCGATACAACGTGCCATTCAGGCAACGGCCGACTGGACCGCTTTGCCGCCCGATGCGTACTTGCAGGGCGAGGCGGTGATGCGGTTGGAAAACCGCGTTCCCTTTCGCGGATGGCGTATGACCAGTTACACGACCTATGCCTCTGTCCGGGAACGCGTGAATGCGGTTTTGGCGCTCGAAATTATGGGCTTTGCGATTCTTCTGGCCCTGACGTTCTATGCGCTCAATCGCCGTACAGCGGTGCGTATGGCGTTTTTCAAGCGCGAGTCGGCTGAGTTGCGCTCGCTCAACGCCGCGCTGCAGCGGGAAATCGCCGAGCGCAAACGCGTTCAGGAGACGCTTGCCGTCGCTGAACAGACGCTTGAACAATCCAGCAAGCTGGCGGCTCTGGGCGAAATGTCCGCCGCCGTCAGCCATGAGCTGAATCAACCCTTGGCGGCGATGAAAACATACCTCGCGGGCGCGCGGCTTTTGTTGAAGCGCAACCGCCCGGATGAAGCTTTATCGTCCTTCGGACGAATTGATGATCTGATTGAACGGATGGGCGGTATCACGCGGCAGTTGAAGTCCTACGCGCGCAAGGGGCAGGAAGCGTTTTCGCCTGTGGATATGGGCGATGCACTTGCGTCGAGCCTTGCAATGATGGAACCGCAACTGCGTCAGCGAAAAGTGGAAATCAGCCGGATTATACCCGACCGACCGGTTGAGGTTCTCGGTGATCGTCTACGCATTGAGCAGGTTATGGTGAACCTGCTCCGCAACGCGATCGATGCCACCAAATCCGAGCGGGATCCGCGCGTCGAGATCATACTGTCCGTGGGTGAAACCGCGACGATGACCGTGCGTGACAACGGACCGGGGATTGAAGACCTCGATGCTCTGTTTGAACCGTTTTACACCACCAAGCAACCTGGCGACGGGGTTGGGTTGGGGCTTGCGATTTCCTCGCAGATCGTGACAGACCTCGGCGGTCGCCTGACGGCGCGCAACGGTCAGGCCGGTGGGGCCGTTTTTGAGATGCAGTTGCCCATATTGGGAAGTGAAGGCCAGACACAGGCCGCGGAGTAGACCATGACACAAGCAATGAAAATCGCCATTGTGGATGATGAGCAGGACATGCGCCAATCCATCAGCCAGTGGCTGGCTCTTTCGGGTTATGACACGGAAACGTTCGGCAGCGCCGAAGACGCCTTGAAAGTGCTGGGCCCCGATTATCCGGGAATTGTGATCTCGGACATCCGCATGCCAGGTATGGACGGGATGCAGTTTCTGAAAAAGCTGATGGGAAATGATTCCGCGTTGCCCGTGATCATGATCACGGGTCACGGCGATGTCCCGATGGCGGTCGAGGCCATGCGCGTTGGAGCCTTCGACTTTCTTGAAAAACCGTTTAACCCGGAACGGATGTCTGAGTTGGCCAAAAAGGCGACCGGTGCGCGTCGGCTGGTGATGGACAATCGGGCTTTGCGCCGTGAACTGTCTGACGGCAACCAGCTGATGAAAAAGCTCATTGGTCAAAGCCCGGTGATGGAGCGCTTGCGCGAGGACATTCTCGATCTGGGTCAGGCGGATGGTCATGTTCTGATCGATGGCGAAACGGGAACCGGAAAAACGCTGGTCGCGCATGCCCTGCACGCGGTCGGCAGCAGGGCCGGCAAGAAGTTTGTTCTGGTAAGTTGCAGCGCGTTTGAAGAAGACGCGCTCGCCAAACGCCTTTTCGGCCCGATGATGCCGGAGGACGCGCAACTGCCGGCGATGGAAGAGGCCCGGGGCGGCACGCTTGTTCTTGAGGATATCGAAGCACTTTCTGAAACCATGCAAGCGCGCCTGTTGAGCGTGATTAACGAGCAGGGCGTTCCTGCAGAGACACGGATTGTCGCCATCTCGAACCTGCAGGAAGCAGGGAGCACCTCCGAAGACGTACTGCGTCCAGACCTATTTTACCGGCTGGCCGCGTTGCGGATCACCGTGCCACCCTTGCGGATGCGGGGGGAGGACATACTCACGCTGTTTACCCGTTTGAGCGAACAATTTGCAGATGAATACGGGTGCGACGCACCAAAAGTCAGCGCGCAGGAGGCCGCACAGCTGCTGCAAGCGCCCTGGCCCGGTAACGTGCGACAGTTGATCAACATTGCCGAACGGGCCGTGTTGCAGTCGCGACGCGGTGCGGGCACGATATCCTCGCTGCTGATGAACGATCACGAAGATATGCAGCCGGTGATGACGACGGAAGGCAAACCGTTAAAGGAATATGTGGAGGCCTTTGAACGCATGCTGATCGACAATACGATGCGACGCCATCGTGGCTCTATCGCCAGCGTTATGGATGAGTTGTGCCTGCCGCGTCGAACCCTTAACGAGAAAATGGCCAAATACGGGCTGCAACGATCGGACTACCTTTAACCGGCGTATCTATTTTAGCGCGTACAGTGGTGCACTGCAGCCCCATGAAGATTGCCCATTGTCTTTTGACCCAGCCTGGCATTATTTAGTGAGGCGGAGCATATCAACGATTGGATCGTGCTCTCTGAGAGATTCGCTGTGCTGAGATGCATGTGCTCTGACACCATCTCACACAGACCGATTGCGCCGGAAACGGCGAACGAACCGCTGAGGGTGTGACGGGCATCTGGCCCGGATCGCCACAGTACAAAATGGATGCGAGGCCGC
>JBCCXN010000017.1:0-94447 GCA_039191495.1 Pseudomonadota bacterium
GAAATCGCAATGGCTGATTTGCCCGCTTACGAACCTGGCTTGCGCTTCATCCTCTAAGATGTCCGCGACTGTGCGGATGTTCGACCACGGGGTTTGGGAATAATGCTAAGCAGTACGGCCAACCATTCCTAAATTCGCTTAGAAGACGAGATGCTTAGCCCTTCGACTCTTCGTAAGCAGTCGCAGCATCGCTGAGGTACCGAACAGCATCGTTCAGTTCTGACTGGCTGTATGAAGCAGCCCGTTCTTGCAGCTTTGTGACGGTGCTGCGGTACAAGGGACCCACGGTCTCAAACAAATGCTTGGTCGGATGTACGATGATCCCGCGCCGGTCATCTGGATCGCGATCACGCTTGATCAGATTGCCCTTCTCCAACCGGTCCAACAGGCTGGTTATGGACCCCGATGTCAGACCCAACTCTTTCCCGATCTGACTTGGCTTCATCGGTGACGTGGCCAGCAAGTTTAGGCAGCGAAGGTCGTTGCGGCTCACGTTCACAAGTGCGGCAGCCTGTGTGTCTAGGCGATCTATCGCGTCATAGAGGCGACGACACACCTGGACCAAATCCTCAGCAGTCTGATTGCGATGTTGCTCATCCTGATCAGGCATGCTTTTTACCTTGATTGCCAAGTTAATTGATAGCCTTATATATAGAGATACAGGCTTTCCACCGCAACAGATCGCACGCAGATGTCCTATTTCACTCATGAATTCGAAGACCGGATTTCGCTGCAAGGCGTCGGCGTCAAGAAGGTTCTAACCTACAAAGTGCTGTTCATGCCGCCCCGCTTCGAAGATGAGTTGCCGTTCAAAGAGTATCCCCGTTTGCGTGTCGAGGGCGAGATTGCCGACGTCCCCGTCCGCGGGGCTTGGATGCCCGTTGGTGATGGGCGGAGATACTTCATCGTCTCGCCAGAAGTGAAAAAGCAGACCGGTTTTGATGTTGGGGATGTGGTCGAAATGCGGTTCCGCATTGACGACCAGGATCACGTCGATATCCCGGCGAGTTTGCAGCTTGCACTGCGCGAAGACGAAGCGACCAAAGTGCTTTGGGACAAACTGACAGCGGGCAAGAAACGGATGTTCACATTCCATGTGTCGTCGGCAAAAACAGCCCCAACTGAAGCGCGCCGCGTTTCTGAGGCCATGGAGGCCATCGGGCGCGGGATCACGCTGCGTGATCTTCAAAACGAGAGGAAGGCGAAGAAATAGTTCACAAAAGCCTTGATTGACTCTTTTATCAAGTTACTTGATAATCAAGTTACATTTATGAAGGCGTGGTTTCGCACGCCTTCCGGGTCAATCAGGAGTCTTCGATGCTTTCCATCCTCACTACCATTGCAGCAGTCATTGGCTGCATAACGCTTCTCATCATACTGCTGTCGGCGCTGTCGCCGAGGAAGCTGGAATATACCGAAGCTATCACCGTCAATGCCACAGTAGGAGACGTCTACGATGATATCCGTTTCCAAACCCGCCTGATGCGCTGGTCCGCGTGGCCGAAAGAAACCAAATCAAAGTGCGCGGTCGATACAGGCCACACCATTGAGGGCGAAGACGGTACCGTCGGCACCCGCACCGTGTTTTTCTCAAAGGGCAAGGCGATGGGGTTTCAAGAGATCCAGTCTCTCAAGCCCAATCATTCTGTGACCTTCACCCTTGAGGGTGCTGGTCCACCCCATTTCCCGACAATGGTGTTCACACTCGAAGAGCTGAGCCCTGAGAAAACGAAGGTTGTTCTCGCCTTCACCAACCGCATGCCGCCACCCTTCAACCTGATCTGGAACTTTGCAGGCATCAGCAAGTGGACACGCAAGATGCACGTCAAAGATCTGGAGGGCCTGAAAGCGTTTTCCGAGCCACCGCACAAGGATGCAGACGGCACGGTCGTTGGGCGCGAAATGTCGGTCCCGAACCCTTATGAAATCAAGATGTCGGAAGTTGCGTAGCATGGCACACCCGCCCCACCTCCCTTCTGAAGCAGCAAAGGACGATGCTGCACCGTCGAGCAACAAAACAGCCATTGGCATCCTCATGCTGACCATCTTTCTGGATCTCTTGGGGTTCGGCGTCGTGATCCCATTGCTGCCAGAATATGCGCGGTCCTTTGGTGCAACGGCCGGCATCGTGGGCGCGCTGGTCGCTGGCTACAGCCTCATGCAATTCATCTTTGGGCCGATACTTGGCGCGCTGTCCGACCGGATTGGTCGAAGGCCTGTTCTGTTAGGCACGATCGCGATAAATGGCGTGGCCTTCATCATCTTCGGATTGGCCGGGACACTCGTGATGCTCTTTGTAGCCCGCTTGGTGTCGGGCATAGCGGCCGCGAATCTTTCAGTCGCCCAAGCCTCCCTCGCCGACATGACGCCACCATCCGAAAGGGCAAAAGTTTTTGGACTTATCGGAGCCGCCTTTGGCATGGGCTTTGTCTTTGGCCCGCCACTTGGAGCCTTGATCGCTGGCACACTCGGCAGTGCCGCCGTTGGCTTTTGCGTCGCCGCTCTCTGTGCCCTAAATTTTGTATCTGCATTCCTATTTTTGCGGGAAACCCGCGATCCGAAGGCTGCGAAAGCAGAGACAGACGGTAACGGTGTCTTCGCGTCCTTGCGAGAGGCCCCGGCCATTCGGCGGCTCTTTGCCGTGATGTTTCTCTTCACGCTTGGCTTTTCCGTGATGCCGGTAATCGGGGCGCTGATATTTGCAGACCGCTTCGGCCTTACCGCCGTTCAAATCGGCTATGTCTTTACTTTGATTGGCGTAGCCACGGCAGCAGTCCAAGCTGCCATCGGTCCTCTGGCAAAGGCGTTCGGTGAGCGTAGCGTGTTGCTTGTCGGCCTCGTCTTTGTCGGCGCAGGTATCGCAGCGCTGCCGTTCGTGCCCGTCGAGATGTTCTTGTGGATCGGTCTGCCCGCATTGGTGATCTACGCCTTTGGTCATGCTTTCGTCTATCCGACGCTGACAGCGCTTGTGGCTGCCGAAACAGATGAAGCACGCCAAGGAACAGTCTTGGGTCAGCTTCAGGCAGCTGGGTCTCTTGCATTGGTCGTTGGCCCCGTTGGCGCAGGCTATCTCTATGATGCGTCTATGAGTGTGCCGTTTGTGATCACCGGCTTGATCTTGTTGATTGCCATCCTCATTGCAGCAGGCCATGCTCGCACCCGCATTCCGACCTCGTAAGTTGTCGGTTTCAAAAGCAGCCATTCATGTTTTTTGCAGCATCGGTGACTTTGGGCTCGAAGCCGACCTCCGCTGTATCAATTTCTGCAATGCGGAGAAGAGTTAGGCCCCGCCCGGTTTCCCGGACGGGGCTGAGGTTGCGGTGCTCAGTCGCCATTCTTACGGCGCGCCCGGGACCAGATGAGGCTGAAGGTCTCTTCGCCACCCTCGACTACGGTGTCGTCGAAGAGGTTGGCGTAGATCGGCTGGGTGAAGCTCGGATCGTCCAGCTTGAGGCTCAGATAGTCGCGGTCCTCGTTCGAGCGCTTCGACCAGGCGGCGCCGATCTCGGCGCGGCCGACGAAGACCCGGTGGGAGGGGGCGTTCTCGCCAGAGGTGCTGTCTTCGAGGACGATGCGGACGTTCTGCGCCTGCACATTGAGGGTGACGATTTCTCCGACATATTCGTTGCCGGTCTTCTTGAATGTTCCGATGGTGGCCATGTCATTTCTCCTTTGGCTTTCGATCCTGCGCTCGTCGCGGTCTCGATGGCGATCGTCAGGACCGGGACGATCCGCCGACGCAGCCCTTGGCCCGCAGCGTGAGCGGAGGACGCCGGGGGCGGACTTTCTTGGACCCGTCAGGGTCGTCCCGCGAGGAATGGGCGGAAGCCCAGGGGAAGAAAGTCCGAACCCGGCGTTGCGGCTGAGGCGGTCGAGGTGTCAGCCGATCCTGGTCAGATCAGCCCATTGAGAGGCCGTGACGGACGCGGGTGACGAGGGGATGGGATGAGAAATGACCGCCGCCTTCGGACCGGGCAATCCATCGGCAATGCTGATCGGAGAAAGACAGGCTCTGGCGTGCAGAACGGCGCAGAGCATATTCATTGCCAAGCTCTCCCGGCGATGCGGGAATGGTCCCTCCCACTAGGCTTGGCGGTATTCGATATGTGCTGTACTCGGTCGGGGCGCTCGAACGAGATCAGACGCGTTCAGCCGAACGCCCATATCCGATCTTCGGCCTGAGCTGAGCTATTCTGTGAAGTCAGGTTTCGGAAACGGCGAGGTGTCAGCGATCATTCGCAAACGGGTTCGCCTGTACGGCGTTTGTGTGCCGTACATTATCCTCGCCAATGGGACGGGCGAGGCTGGCGACCCGGACCCAGGCGGTTCCGGCGGTAACAATCCCACTGATGATCGCGAAGGCAAGTGTCCAACCTTCGCTTGCGCCGCCGATCTCCGACAGACCCTTGATCGCAGAAAACCCGGCCACTCCTGCGGGTGCTGCGAAGACCGCGCCGATGGCGAGCCGGATGGGGACTGATTGCACCTTGGCGAAGACGATCTGACCCAAGACCAAAGTGATTGCGCCCGCGAACATCGCGACCACGATGGCGGTGATGACGCCTGCGTCGGTCTCGTAGAGATGCATGCCGACGGTGAGTGCGACGAAGAACGGGAGTGCATAGACGGCGACCGCGAAGAGCACGTAGACCATGAGGCCGAGGCCCAGAATGCTTAGGAATGCGGATACGAACATGGGCGGTCTCCTCTTATGGGCTGCGCCTCCACCACCGCCACGGCACCAACGAAGGATAGCATATCAGCGGTGTTCACGGAATATTCCCGCTGGGCGCATCTCAATGCGATATGCGCATCACCGCTCATGACGACACGCCGTTCTTTGCTCGGAAATCATAGAGCGGGATGCCGAGTACCTTGGCCTTGTCGGCGAGATTGTCGGTGATGCCGGAACCCGAGAAGACGACCAGCCCGATAGGTAGCGCTTCGAGAAGCAGATCGTTGCGCTTGAACGGTGCGGCCTTGCCGTGGCGAGTCCAGTCCGGCCTGAAGACGATCTGCTGGCATTTGCGATTGTCGGCCCAGCAGGCTGCGATGCGTTCCGCGCCCTTGGGAGAGCCGCCATGCAGGAGCACCATGTCGTCATGCTTGGCGCGCACCTTGTCGAGCGCGGCCCAGATGGCCCCGGTGTCGCTCACGTCCTGTCCGCCGGTGAAGGCGATCTTGGTGCCGGTAGGGATCAGCGGTTCAAGTTCGGTCTTGCGCTTCGCGTCGAGATAGTCGCGGCTGTCGATCATCGCAGCGGTCATGTGTTTGCGATTGACATGGCTGCCGGAGCGCGGATGCCAGGTCTGGCCGAGATGCGCCTCGAAATGCTCGGCGGCGAGATCACGCATGCCCTCATACGCGTTGCGCTGTTCGGTCAGCGTCAGCCCTTCGGCGATCAGGCGTTCCAGTTCGGCCGACCGGACCTCGGACCCGTCCTGGCTGCGCTGCGCGCGCCGCTGCGTCTGCTCGTTGTCGTCGAGCTTGCGGTCGATACGGGTCGCCATGCGGTGGAAGACATTGGCGGTGGACCAGAGCAGGTCTTCGAGATCGGGTTCGAGCCGCGTGTCGCCGAGTGCGACCACCAGGGCGTCGAAGATATCCGCGATCGCGCCTTCGACGGAGCTGGCTTCTGGCAGTGGCCGCGGATCGGGTTCGTCGGCAAACGGTCGATGTCCGAAGAGCTGCAACTCGTCGAGGACGATGGCTGTGGCGGAGCGGGTGTCGGGTTCTTGCTGGGTCATGGGCGATGGCCTCCTTGTCGCTGACCGCGCCTCGCGCGGCCTTCATGGGCGACGGAAAGCGGGGCGCGAACGGGCCTGCATCCTTCGCGAGAACGGCCGGAGCGTGAGCGGAGGATGGCGGAAGCGGCGCCGTTTTGGGTCGCGATGCAAAGCCGAGGCTCGTCCTCGGCGGCGGAAAACGGTGTCGCCGCAGCCATTGCCGGACCGGGCGGGTTCCGCTCCGGCTCGCCCCTCTCGGGAAGGCCGTCGGGCGCGGCTCCGCGGCGAGGGCTCATTCTGCCCGCCCATCTGACGAGACCGGGTCTCTGCTTCAGCCGGTCTCCACCGCGAGCAAGGTCGGAACGTCGACTGGCGAGAGCTGGGGACGCAAATGGCAGCGCATTTCGTCGATTCCGCATTTTCGGAGATCACTGTTGAAATCGTCGAGCATCGGTCGCAGCGGTACGAGGTGCAGATCACTGTCCGCCAAGCGCTCGGCCAGTGAATCGAACGCCGTCCGCCCTGCCTCGTCATTGTCGATGGCGACATAGTGCCGGCGGAAGTCTCCGGACGGATCGAACACTGCAAGATGATTGCCCGACAGCGCCGCAGCGATCGGCAGACCGGCAAGTGCCAGCCTCAGCGAGAGCATCGTTTCCAGGCCTTCACCAACAGCGAGAATGTCGGTCGGCGATCCGATCCTGACGGCTTTGCCGAGCAGATTGCCCATCGCTTTGCGGTTGGGATTGAGCGGAGCCTTTTCGGCTGTCTGCGGATTGAGCCATGTCCGATGCACGCCGGTCAGGGTTCCGGCAGTGTCGGTGACTTTCGTGAGCAATGCGGGCCAGGCGTCGGGTGGACCATCCGCACTCTGGTCCTCACGCCAATAGTAGCAGTTCGGATGAAACCGCAGCGCGCTCACGCTTCGAAGGTCTTTCAGACCGCGTGCGGAGAGATAGCGTTCCGCCAGCGTGTCCGCGATCGGCTGACCCATCGCCCAAAGCCGACGAGCTGCCTCCGGTGATCCGCGCACTGCCAGTGCTTGCATCTCCCCTGCAGGTGGCTCAGGTCTAGGGAGGCTGAGAAAGCGGCGCGCCTCATCGAGCGTGTCACGCAGTGTCGAGAGGTAGAGATTGGCCGCGATGAGGTCGAGCAGATCACCATGTTCGCCCGTGGCAGCGTCGGTCCATTTGCCCGCCGCACCCTTGCCGCGGGTCGGCCCGGTGAGCCGGACATACAGACTGTGGCCGGGCGTGTTGTCGACATCGCCGACAACCCAGTAGCGGCCATGTTTTCTGCCGTTGGAAAGGTATTGGCGGCACACAGCCTCGGCCTCGCGACTGAGCTTCTGCGAGAGGTCTGCGGCGGGGCTGTCCATGTCTTTCTCCTAAATGATGAGCAGAAAAAAGGGCCTGCCGCGTCCGACAGGCTCCAGGGCGAGGGAGTTAGGGGGAACATCTCCATCGGTTGGTGGTCGCCAACGGCTCGAATGTGGCGAAGGCGGCTTCGGCGACAATTCGATCATCACCCAATCGGGTGGGTCGAACCATCGACCAAGAGCCGCCAAACGCCTGTCTTTGTGCTTTTCACTCGGCGGCTTGGAGTGCCGCATCCTCTTCCTCGACCGCCAGTTCGTCGGGTGCGACATCGCCGTCATCGACGATCTCGAACTCCGGCTCGTCCGGGTCCGCCGCGAGCGCATTCGTGCGCAGCACCTGCGGGAGCCAGCCCGTGCCCGCCAGCAGGTCTTCCACGGCTTCGACCATGTCGGGCTTCTTGAACCCCGCGATGCGATCGGCGTCCTTGTCGCCCTTCGCTTCGCGCACCGCGGCGAGGATCTGCGCCTTGGTCACACGGCCGAGATAGCTGTCCGCCGTCGGCGTCCAGCCTGCCTTCACCATGTCCAGCCCGAGCGTCGAAGCCAGAATGTCGGCATGGGCGACCTGGCGCAGCTTGCGATGATGCGGTTCCTGCACCGCGTTGACCGTCATCGCCACGCAATGGGCGAAGAGTGCGTCGCGGCTGTCGCTGTCCCATTCGGTCAGCACGGCCCACAGGTCCTCCGGCTGCTTCGGCAGATTGCCCGCCCAGGTCTCGATCCCGAGATCGATCGACTGGACATAGGCAGCATCGCCGAGGTTGGGCGCTTGCGATCCGAACTGGGTGGAACGCGGCGTGATCTCGACACAGCTGTCCTGGCCGTAATGGTAGAAGAGCTGCAACACCATCGCGTGCAGGCAGGCGAGCATGGCCAGCTGCGGATCGCCCGCGAGCGCATCTCGCAACGCCATCGTGCGATGGACGGTCAGTTCGCAGACGAGACGGTCGGACAGCGGCTTGGTGCCGTCATCATCCTCGTCCTCATCTTGACCTAACACCGGATCGGATGCGTCAGCGGTTGCATCGTCCGTATCGGGATCGACAGTCTTGCACTCCGGGTCGTCCTCTGTCTCGACTGCCGGTTCGTCTTCGGGCCGGACATAGCCGCGTTCGACGCGCAGCCCGCCGGAGCCGTCGATGCTGACGAAGGCACCCGCGATGGCGTAGTCCTCCGCCTCGAACCGAATCGGACGGTTCTGGAGCGCTTCCATCGACGTCTCGATCTCGCCGAGCCGTGCGTCGATCTCCTCGGGGATTTCATCCGCTTCGGCATAGTCATCTTCGAGCTTGTCGTACACCGCCTTGAGCGCCTCGTAGGTCTTCTCTTCCTCCTCGCTCATCGGTTCAGCTTCGCCGCGAATGCGCCGCAGGTCGTAAGTGTGGCCATAGGGGAAGTCGGTGCCGACCTCGATCCAGCGCCAGCCTTCGACGCGGATGGCCTCGGCGTCCTCCTTCAGCTTCTCGGTGACCATGGTTTCCAGCAGCGCGGCATCCTGCAGCCAGCCGCCATCGTCGGTCTGGAAGAGATCGCGCAGCACCTCGCCGCCCGCCTCCACATAGTTGTCGAGACCCACGAACTGCGCCCGCCGGTCGGAGGCGCGCACGGCGCCTTCGGTCAGCATGCGACGGATTTCGTGAGGCTGCTTGTTGTAGTGCTGCTTCAGCGCGTCCCAGACCTGTTCCTGCCGTTCGTGGTCTGGATTGACCGTGAAGGCCATGAGCTGGTCGAGGGTCATCTCCTCCTCGGCATAGGCGTCCAGCAGTGTCGCCGAGACGGCGGCCAGCTTGAGACGCTGCTTGACCACGCCCACCGAGACGAAGAAGGCCGCGGCGATCTCCTCTTCGGACTTGCCCTTCTCGCGCATCGCTTGGAACGCGCGAAACTGATCGAGCGGATGCAGCGGCGCGCGCTGGATGTTTTCGGCGAGGCTGTCCTCTTCCGCCAGACCCTCCGTGCGCACGATGCACGGCACAGGCGCGGTCTTGTTGAGCCGCCGCTGCTTCACGAGCAATTCGAGCGCGCGGTAACGGCGCCCGCCCGCCGGGATTTCGAACATGCCGGTTTCCGCGCCATCATCGTCGAGGACGGGCCGAACCGTGATCGATGACAGGAGCGTGCGCCGGGCGATGTCTTCGGCGAGCTCCTCGATCGAGACGCCGGCTTTGACCTTCCGGACGTTGGACTGGCTGAGCACCAGCTTGTTGAAGGGGATGTCGCGCGAGGCGCTGAGGGTGATCTTCTTTGACGTCGTCATAGGATTTCTCCGCGACGGGCGGCCACGAGACTCTCTCCGACCTCCAGACCCGTCACGAAATCCACGGCCCACCTCTTCCTCTCAGGAAGCGATGGACCGAGGGCTGAAGTGTGGGAGAAGCGAAACACCGAAGCCTAGGCGGCCGCCTCCAGAAGCTTCTTGGCGCGGGTCTCCATGGTAAGCCGCGCGTCCTGCTGTGGCTTCGACCGCGCGACCGCCGTGATGCCCTGAACGAAGTCGAAGACGCTTTCGGGCGGGCGGCCTTCTTCGGCAAGCACCGTCTCGACGATCCTGCCGGTCTCCGCCTTCGAGAATCCGCGCTTGCGCAGGAAGTCGCTGCGATCCTCATCGCTGCGCGCGACGATCCGTTCGCGTGCGGAGCGAATGCCCTGGATGAAGGGCTGCGGTGAGGAGTCGGCAAAGTTGGCGAGCGCGGGTGCTGCCTCATGCGCGAAGCGGTTGGTGGCGTATTTGGAATGCCGGATCGTGATCTCTTGGAAATCCTCGACGCCCCAGAGGTTGCGGTTCTGGCAGACAGCGCGGAGATAGAAGCTCGCGATGCCGAGCGTCTTCGCGCCCACCTCCGAGTTCCAGCAGTAGAATCCCCGGAAGAAGAGGTCAGGTGAGCCATCGGGCAGCGTCCCTGCCTCGATCGGGTTCCTGTCGTCGACCAGGAAGAGGAAGACGTCGCGGTCCGAGGCGTAGAGCGTGGTCGTGTCCTTGGTGACGTCGACCATCGGGTTGTAGACGCCCGTCGACCAGTCGAGCACGCCCGGCACCTTCCAGCGTGTGTCGCCGACGCCATCGCCTGCGATGCGTTGCACGGCGGAGACGAGTTCGTGGTCGTAGATACGGCCATAGTCCGGGCCGGTCACGGCGCGCAGTTCCGTGCGACCGTTGGCAACCTCCATCGTTTTCACCTGCTCCGCGCGGTGGTTGGTGAGGCCATATTGCAGATTGATGCCAGCGAGCGGGGCCGGAAGCTGGCGCAGATAGGCCGCCGGTGCGCCCACAAGGGCCGCAAGCTGGCCGAAGCTCCAATGGGTCGGTGCGACGGGTGTTTCCGCATCCGGCAATACGAAAGCCAGCTTCTCAGGCTCGTCGCGGTGGGCCTCCACGCGGATCGCGGCGCTTTCGACGGTCCGCGTCTGGCTCCGCTCGGCGCGGCCTTTCACCGACACGTAGAGCTCCGAAAGCGAGAGATACTTCTCATCGTCGGGCCGGGAAAACCATTCGGACGACACACGCCCGTTGTGCCCGCCGCGGGACACATCCACCTTGTAGCCGCCGCTCTCGGGGCGGCCGTTCGTGATCTCGGTTGCTGTCATGGCTGATCTCCATGACGGGCGGTCCGAGAGCCTCTCTCTCGACCTCCAAACCCGTCACGGCGACAGCCGCTTCTCTCTTACTCTAAAGGGGGCGTTGCGGGGTCTCCCCGCAGAAGGGGTCGGGCGAGATTACAGGCTCGACCGCAGGGGAAGGCTTTCCCCAATATCTGATGATACTCACGGGTTCGGGCGCGTCTGCCTCGTGGACGCCTCGCCGCCGTGAGCAAAATTCGCGATCCCTATTGTCCATATTTCCGCACATCGTGCTAAAATTCATGAGAATGTTGACTCATTGTGCTGGGAATATTACCTCAAAGATGTACCAAGAATTGCGAAGGACGTATGCTCCGTGGCTGAAGACCCCGACAAACGTGAGAAATTTGTGCGGCTTGCTGAAGGACGGACGCAGTCTGCGCTCGATGCCATTCGCAAGCTCGGCAATCTTTCGAACCGGCGGGCATACGAATACTCCGAAGGTGACGTGAAAAAGATTCTCAAAGCTCTTCGGGACGCCACAAGCGATATCGAGCGGAAGTTCGGATCAACTTCCGGCGATGGCGCCGATAAATTCAAGCTCTAGGGACGCATCGCATGAAGGCAGAACCACTCAACATCCGCGACAAGCGTTTCCTCATCAATCGGCTGATCGAGCAGGCTCCGGTCAGCACTATGGTCCGAGAATTCTTCAAGAACGCGGATGAAAGCGCAGCAGGTGCTGCCCCCGGAAATCGCCGGATCGAAATCTACCCGACAGTCATCGAAGGGGTCCGGAAGCTTACATTCTGGAACACCGGGACCGGCATGGATGACAGGGAGCTGAAACAGGCGACTGAGTTGTCCTCATCCATCAACAAGGAGATGGCGCTCCATGGAAACTTCGGGATTGGCGCCAAAGTCTCCGGCCTGACTATGTCGCGGGAAGGCATTCGCTATCGCTCGTGCAAGGATGGCGTCGTCAACGAAGTGGTCATTGGTTTCGATGCCGAGGAACAGACCTATGTCCGTTTCCCGGTCGAGCTGCCCGATGGCAGTTTCGACACCGTTTATGACGTGACACAGGCCGTCCTTGATGAGGGACGGGAGACCACGTTCGATTGGACGGAAGTCGTTCTGATGGGTGAGTGTGAGGATCACGACACTGTTGCCGAGCCATTGGGCAAGGGAAAAAGCCAAGATCGCAGCTTCATTCCTTCAGCGATCTTCCGGCGGTTTGCGCGGTTCGCCGACGGTGTCGAAGTACGCGTCGATGTCGCCATGACCAAAGGCGGCGGCAAGGATGAAACGGGACGCACCCGTCGCTTGAAGACCCTCGAAGAGGTGGTGGAAGAGCTTCCCAATCACGAATGGGTCGACGCGCCAGGTGGAGAGGTGCGAATTCATTACATCCATGATCCGAAGCACGAACGCTACAGCCACTCCCTGAGTGCGCTTGCCAATCCAGCAACCAGCTCGACGACGTTCTGCGCCTTGGTTCACAAAGGTGAGCGTTATGATATCAAATCGCGAAAGGCATGGTCAGCCGCAGCGCCAAACTTTGGGGTTCCCTTTGGCTCGAAAGTTCTGACCGTTGAAATCGAGCTTGCGGATGCGCTGGCACTACCAAATCAGTATCGAGATGGGCTAACTTGGCCGGATGATCGATCCCCAATGGTCGTCGAAGACTTCGACGATTATGTTCGGGAGCTGATGCCCGATTGGGTGAAGGAAGTCATTCGCTCTGAGTCTCCCACCTCAGATGACAACCTGGATGATCTTCAAAGCGATCTTCAAAAACTGCTCGACGAGTTCCGTATTCCCACTGTGACGCTGAGCCCGTCGCGCCGTCCTTCAGCAATGCAAACCGAAGGCGCGGAGGAAGGGACTGATACATCGGACCCAACCGACCTCGAGACAGAGTTTCCAGAGTTGAGCGAGGCTGTCGACAAGGACGGAGCGGACGGCGATCCAGACAAGAGCCAGCGCGCCAAGCACAAGAAGGTTAGGAAGGCGCCAGATGGCTCTAAACTCTCCCGCTCAGCTCAGTCCTTGGAGCGCGTGCCAGAAATCAAGATTCTGACTGACCCGGAAGAGATCGCGGAGAAGAACCTTAAAGGTCGTGCGGGACGGTTCTACAAGGACGCGCAGACCCTTTTTGTGAACGGTCTTTACTCGGCTGCGGAACGCATGGCCGTCGAGCTCGATGCCGAGTTACGGACGTCAGGCGAGGCCGAAGTCGTCCGCTCGGCCGTGATGCGAGCTTCCCGAAAATTCATGGCATTCCGGGTAGGTAAGGCCACCTGCTACGCAATCAGCAAACGTTTATCAGACGACTGGTCTAGTGACGATCTGGATCGCGCGACATCGCCGGAATCATTGTCGCTCGCCGCCGATGACTACAAGCAGAGCATCTCGCAAGCCAAGCGCTATGCGAAGGAGTTGATTAAAGCGGCAGATGTCCCAGCAGAGGCGATAGCTTAGCCGGGGCCTAGTTGGATATTGGAGTTACTGCTTTTTGATCGCGCCAAGCTTCTGGTGGTCTGCATATCGGTGCCCGAAATATGCACTCAAATTGCGGCTAGCAGTGGTTAGGCCGAGACCACCGCTGTTGGGTTGCTATCTGATAAATTTTTCTCTATCAGTCATATTTGACGGTTAAATTTACATTGGACGTCAGATATGGCGGTTAAAGTGAGATCTGTAAGCGCACGTCGAGCCCTGGAGGCTTTGGGCGCAAATATCAAGACGGCGCGGCTGAAACGGCGCATCTCCGTAAAGGGCTTTGCGGAGCGGATCGGCGTGTCCGAAAGCACCGTGGCCCGGCTCGAGAAAGGTGATGACGGCGTGAGCATCGGCACGCTCGCTATGGCGTGCCTCGTCCTGGGCGAGATCGACCGCATCTCAGACTTCCTGGACGCGGGCACGGATGACACCGGATTGCTGCTCGACCGGGAAAGCCTGCCCAAGCGGATTGATCGCAAGCGCACGCCCAAGTCGTCGAGCGGCAGCCAGGGCAAGACTACCCCGATCGCTGATGGCGATGACGAGGAAGGGGTCGGTTTCTGATGCCCGAGGCCATCGTCGCGCTTGGTGAAGGAAAACGGATCGTGGGACGCCTACGCTTCGAAAGCGACGGGCGGCGCCAGCATTCTCAGTTCGAATATGACGCGGACTGGCTCGCCGACGAGGATCGCTTTGCGCTCGCCCCGGGACTGCCGCTGCGAGAGGGCAGCCACTTTTCGTCTGGGAAGGACGACAAGCGCTCGGCGTTGCCGGGATGCTTTGCCGATGCGGCGCCGGATTCCTGGGGTCGCGCGCTGATGACCAAGGCCTTAGGCGGCGGTCTCAGCGAGTTCGATTATCTCGTTCTGTCGGATGACCGCACCCGGCAAGGCGCATTGCGTTTTCTCGGCGAGGACATGGAACCGCTGTCCGACCTCACGCCGCCCATTCCCCGGCTGGTCGAACTGGAACGCCTGCGCACGCTTGCGCAGCGCTTCGAACGAGATCCGGGCGGGGCGGAAGAGGAAGCGCGCGATTTTGCCGGTATCGCCGGATCCCTTGGTGGCGCACGACCAAAAGCGAATGTCGAGGGCGACGGGCATCTCTGGATCGCCAAGTTCACATCGGCACAGGACACCAAACCGGTCGAGCGCGCCGAAGTGGCGACGCTGAAACTGGCGCGCATGTGCGGTCTGCGCGTGGCCGATGCCCGGCTTGAGGTGCGCGACAGCGACAGTCCAATCGCGTTGATCCGCCGGTTCGACCGCCGCGGCGACACCCGCATTCCCTATATCTCGGCGCGCACCGCGCTGGACTGGCAGAGCGAGGACGGTGGGTTCTACACCGACATCGCCGATGTGATCCGCCAGATTTCGAGCAAGCCGGTCGAGGACCTGCATGAACTCTGGCGACGGATCGTCTTCACCATCCTGGTGTCGAACAAGGACGATCACCTCAAGAACCACGGGTTCATCTATGCTGGCGGCGACCGGTGGCGACTGTCACCGGCATTCGACATCAACCCATCCCCGTCCCGGCATCGCGTTCTGGAAACCGGCATCATCCAGGGCGGGTCGTTCGATGCGTCGCTGGAGATTGCGCTGGAGGGGTGCGAATTTTTCGATGTGACGCTGGAGACTGGCAAAGTGTGGGCAGGCGAAATCGCAGCCATTCTAGCGCAGTCGTGGAAAGAGATTTTTCGCGAACAAGGGGCATCGAGCGATCAAGTTCGTTCGTATGCTGAAGCGTTTGAGCATGAAGAAGCAGAAAGGGCAAAGGGGTTTGACGGGTAGCAGCAATAACGGCGGTACACTCTTCGATATGGATGAATCCGCGCCCGAGATCGATATCGAGTTTGATCGCAGGCTAGCGGTTTTGGGATCGCAGTCTGGCGCTAGTATTGAGGCAATTGCAGAACCGGCGATTACCCGGCGACTTAGAATAACACCGTTTTCACAACGGCATCTCTTCGGTGTCGTCGGCGAAGATCAGGACGGACACGAAATCCTGTTTCTTCCGCGTAAAACAACCTCATCTGTTCCGTTCGACAAAGTGTATGTGTGTCCCTCGGCCGTTGACGTCGAGACCTTCGCCAAGAGGGCCTCTGATGCACCACTCACCCTTCTAGCGCCGTTGCCGCTGAACCCGAAAAAAGACGCTGACGAAATTTCGAAGCTTTGCAGGAGGATCCGGACCAGCTGGAGCGGTGGCGTTTCTTTCACAAGGGAGCAAACAGAGGGCGATCAGGTCATCAAACCAGGTTTCCGCTCACCTCAAATCGGCGCTCTACACGCTTTGCAAGCCCATTGGACCGTGTCCGAGAAGATTGCCACAATCGTTATGCCAACGGGAACCGGCAAGACGGAGACGATGATTGCAGCCGGTCTTCAAGAACGAGCAAAGTGTATTCTGGTGATCGTGCCCAGCGATGCGCTCAGAACACAGATTGCAGGCGCGTTCGAGCAGCTCGGAATACTGCCCAAAGCTGGCTTGATTGATGAAGGTGCCCAATATCCAGTGGTATCGTTGTTGCGCAAACGGCCAACGAGTGTCGAGGAAGCGCGTGGTCTGTTCGCTATCTCGAACGTCGTTGTCACAACGATGTCTATCGCCGCTGGTGTGTCGCCAGAAATTAAAGCGGCAATGGCCGAGTGTACGTCGCATCTTTTCATCGATGAGGCTCACCACGTAGCTGCGAGAACTTGGCGCGAATTCAGGGAAGCGTTCGGCAGCGTCAAAATCGTTCAATTCACAGCAACGCCGTTCCGCAATGATGGAATGCGGGTCGATGGCAAGTTCATTTTTGTTTACCCGTTAGGACTGGCTCAAGCGGAGGGCTATTTCAGGAAAATCGACTATCAGCCCGTCGATGGGCTCGACCGAGACGATATCGACGAACAAATCATTGAGAAAGTCGGTGAGGCTCTCGAAGCGGACGAGGCGAACGGATATCGCCACCTTGCAATGGCCAGGGGAAACAAGCGGACCCGAGCGGAAGAGTTACATGAGAAGTATCGACGCCGTTGGCCTCAATACAATCCAGTCCTCCTGCACAGCGGTTTGAGCGCATCTGAGCAAGCCGATGCGATCGCGAAGTTACGAGCAGGCGAGCATCGCATCGTCGTTTGTGTCGATATGCTCGGTGAGGGTTTTGATCTGCCCGAGCTCAAGATTGCGGGATTGCATGATCCAAAGAAATCAGAGGCCGTGACGCTGCAATTCGTCGGTCGGTTCACGCGCACTCGCGACGATCTGGGTGAGGCAACCGTTATCGCCGCGGTAACGCGAGATGAAGGAAGCCCCTTAGCAAGTTTGTTCGCTGAGGATGCAGATTGGAACAAGCTCATCAATCAGATTGGTTCAAAAGCAACCGAGCGTGCCGTCCGACGCGAAGAGGTGTTCGAGGGCTTTGCGGGAATTGATGCAGAGATACCCTTGGAGACATTACGCCCGACCTTGGGGACGATTGTCTACAAGACAACCCAATCGCCTTGGGATCCAATTGGTGGCATTGAGAGGTTCGACCACCGACAGCTGATCGTCGATGGTCCACACATCAATCACCACGATGCGCTGGCAATCTTCATCACCGAACGCGCCGATCTACCGAAATGGAGCCGGTTCAAAGGCATCGCTGATGTAACCTACGATCTCTTCATGGTGCATTGGGATCAGGAGGCCGGGCTGCTCTATGTCTCGGCTTCGCATGATGATCGCCTGGACGATTTGGCCAAGGCACTATGCGGCGACGATGCCGAACGAATTCGGGGCGAAGATATCTTTCGGGCGCTCGATCCTTTGCGGCGTCCGGTATTGAACACGCTGGGCTTGAGTGAAACGCGTCGCCGCAAGATACGTTATTCGCAATATCAAGGCAGCGATATTGCTGATGAATTGCGAAGCCGAAGTGGGAACAGGACGCGCAGCAAGACAAACCTGATGGTTGTCGGTTTCACTGACGACGGCAGGGTGTCGCTCGGCTGTTCGCGAAAGGGAAAGATTTGGGCGCAGGAGCGTACCAACGATTTCGGACGCTGGATGGACTGGTGCCACGACCTTGGTCGTTCTCTTCTCGATAAGACGATCTCGACGGCCGGAATCATTGATCGCCTAATTCAGCCCGAGCTTGTCTCGGAGGTTCCCCAAAAGTCTCCAGTCGCAGTCGATTGGTATGAGGGGATGTCTGTCCTTGATGAGGATAGCTGGGTTTTCACAATCAACGGCGAACAACACTCCATTTATGACTGCGAACTGGAACTTTCGTCGTATGACGCCCAGGATCGCATCGAATTCGCGATCGTGGCAGGCACTGCGCGTGCAGAGTTTACGATGACGATCAACGACGAAGGCGTTCGGTACGCGTTGAAGGAAGGTCAATCTGCGTCAGCCGAAAAGAGTGCGGCGCCTGTCCCGTTGTCGCGCTGGTTTCATGAGTATCCTCCGACGATCTACTTCGCCGACGGCGATTCCCTCGTGGCTGATGAACTCTTTGCACTCCCCGATACGGAAGTGCCGTACTTCCCAGATGAGCATTTCGAGGTCTGGGATTGGACCGGTGTGGATATCCGCGTTGAGTCGCTCGGACTTGAGCGGCGGGCCGATAGTGTTCAGGCGCGGACAATCGAGCAAGTTCGCTCAACTACGGGAAGCCACATTATATTTAATGACGATGGGACCGGTGAAGTCGCTGATGTCGTGGCTTTCGAGCAAGATGGCAATCACGTCACCGTGCGGTTGTATCACTGCAAATATTCGTCCTCGGACGCGCCTGGCGCGAGAGTCGGCGACCTCTACGAGGTTTGTGGTCAAGCCCAAAGGTCAGTTCGAAGGTGCGAACGACCGCAGAGACTGATCGATCGGTTGCTTAGGCGTGAAGGGGATCGTTTGCGAGTTCGTAAGCCAAGTCGTTTCGAAGAAGGCGGAGTTGACGATTTGAAGGCCCTGCGCTCGCAGCGAAACCAGCTCGAATACCAATTTGAGATCTTTGTGGTTCAGCCAGGGTACTCGCTTGCGGCCAAAAACAGCACACATTCCCAGGTCTTGGCTTCAACGGAGTCATTCGTTGTTGATACCTTCGCCTCAAAATTTCGAATGATATGTAGCACGTAGAAGGAGGCAGACTTCTCCGCACTGTTAAAGGGGCGCGTAGAAGATATGAGATGAATTCGTTCGATGATTTACCCAAACGCGATCGCAACCATGCTTTGGAAGAAGAGGCTGAAGCTGCTTTTCAGGCCCTGATCTCGCGTAGCGAAGACTTTGTATGCCAAGGTTCTGATCGGAAAGACTATGGTACCGACTGCCAAATAGAGGTGGTCTTGAACGGGCAGGCGACCAATGTGCGGGTGCATGTCCAACTAAAAGGAACAGAGCGCGCTCTCAACGCGGATGGCTCGTTTAGCATCTCGGTTGATCGAGCCAATCTGAATTATCTGATTGCGCAGCCGTACAGCTTCTATGCCGGATATCATTCACCGTCGAAATCGCTTCGCGTTAGCTTCGTTGATGCAGTCTTGCGCCGATACGAGCACAGCGGAAAGGACTGGACCGATCAAAAGAGCCTAACGATATCATTCACCGAAGAGCTTACGGTTGATCGTTTGAGCCGACTAGCAAGTCTTGCGCTTTCCGGGTCGCGGATTGCACGAGATCGCAGGGTCGCACAGACGACAGCGACAATTGAAGCAATGCCTGACGTGGTGCGAGAAGCGAAGCCGGAGCTCCACGTGCCAGAGGACCCTGACCTCGCGCGGCAACTAGCCGAACGGTTATATGAAAGCGGCGCGGATCGTGTCCTCAGCGCTGCTTTCGAGCAGTTCCTCTCGGTGCTCGATGCGGATCATGATGCGATGGGCTTTTGCTACATGGCCGAGATAAACTTGGGAATGGGATATCAATCCCCTGACCTGGACCGGATCGAGGCTGCGTTGACGCATTTCCGATCGAGGGTTGATACAGGCCGCTTTCAAGTCGGAAGCTTACGTTACACAATCGGTAATGCACTATCGGTGCTTGGCCGTGAGGAAGAAGCCAAGACGTCATACATCGCTGCGCTTGAAGACTCCGATTTCAGTAGCTCATCGGAGATGGCCGCGCAGTGTTACAAAAACCTCGGCACGAGCTTTGAGCGGCTCGGCGAGGAAGATATAGCCGCCGAACACTATGTCGAAGCATTGAGATTGAATCCGAATCTGCCAGAGGCGCATAACGCACTGGCCCATTATCACCATCGTAATGGCCGATACGAGGAGGCGCTGAGTTATTTCGACCGCGTTGTCTTTACGGATCGGCAACTGGGTCGAACATCGGCAATATCGGGTTGGCGGGTAAACGTCCTTTTTAATCTTGACGATGCCCGGGCTGCTTTCCGCGAAATCAATGGCCTGCTGAGCAATGCAGACTCTGAACCATGGATATGGCCATGGTGCGCTCGGCAGGTCGCGGCTTTCGGGCGTACCTCTGTCGAGAGTGCACAGCTCGCGCTGGCATTTTGGGATCGCTGCATAGAGATGCATCCGCAATTGGGGCGTGCGCGGGCCGAGCGACTGCTCACGAGCTTCTATCTGCGCGCTAAAGGTCACGATATTGGGGAGTATTCTGAGTTCCGATCAATGTTCGACAAGGATATCGCAATTGTCGATGCCGAAAATGCCGCACTGCCGTGGGACCGTCTCGGTCACTGGGCACAGGACGAAGGAAATTGGGAGGAAGCCGAGTTCTGCTATCGTAAAGCGTACGAATTGGCGGGAGGGCACTATGGCTATTGTTTAGGCACAGCGCTTAATTTTCTGGGTCGTTTCGAAGAGAGTCGTCCAATCCTTCTTGAGCAGGCGGAGCATCTTCAACCCGATGCGATGAGTTGGTTCCAATTGGGCGTGGCGAACGGCAGTACCGGACGCTCTTCCGAAGCGATCGCAGCTTATGAAAAGGCGATAGAGCTCGACCCCGAGTATGACATAGCGATGTTCAACCTTGGAGGCGTTCATTGGAACGATGGAAACATCACTGCGGCTAAGCAGGTGTGGCGGGAAGCAATTGAGAGGTTTCCAAATCACGAGCTTGCGGAAGAAATCCGTATGAGGATTCCGTCTCAATTCTGACGCCGATGACACCTCTCGAATATGCCAGTTCGTGCATTCTTTAACGAGGCCGGCAGAACAGAGATGTCACCGCTGCGGGAATGAAAAGCGAAAGATGGTTACGAGCCAGTGCTAGACCATCGATGTTGGTCTCGCTTCAATCAACATGTCGTCGATCGCGTTCCTGCGTGTCTGCCGGTCGAGCGTGTATGTGTTCCGCCTGAACTCGACCCCTTCAAGAAGAGCCTTCACGTAGCCTGACACTGTGTCGGCGGCCATGATCAGGGTCGAGTCCAGCGTGTGAACATACTTGCTCGTGACCGAGCCCTTGGCATGACCGATCAGCGCGGCGATGGTGATCTCGGTAAAGCCAAGATCGTTGGCGATACTTGCAAAGCTGTGCCGCAGCACGTGCGGTGTAACATCCCAAAGCGGCGTATCGGCGAAGAGCTTCTTCCAGCTCTGGGGGAAGTTTCCAACGGCGTTGTCGTCGCCCTGGCCGGGGAAGACGTAGGTTCCCTCCCGCTTCTGGCGCGCGGCTTCAAGATAGTCGATGACCGGCAAGCCGACCGGCCGCACGGATGCGCCTTCTTTGCTGTCTTTCAATCGCAGGCAGCTGCCTTCTATATCGACCTCGCTCCACCGCAGACCGATGATCTCGCCGCGCCTGCAGCCGGTCAGGGAGATGAGACGAAGAATTTCTGCGTGAATGCCGTAGTGACTGTCATGCTGCACGTCCCTTAGAAGGCGACCCAGTGTCCGATACTCTGCTTCACTCAATCGACGGTCTCGCACCTTGTATCTCGGCTTCTTGAGACCGTGCGTCGGGTTTTGGTCGATTATCCCCGCTTCGATCGCGTAGGTGAAGATGCCGCCGAGGAGACCCATTGTGCGGATCGCGGTGCCAGGACCGCCCGTGACGATTGCTTTGCCACGCAACCTCTTCGTCTTCATCACGACACGCGTTTTACCGGCGATGATGTCCTTCATGAGATTGTTCATATCCGGCTTAGTGATGTCCTTGATCCTCCGTGTACCGAGCAACGGGATGATGTGCCGACGAATGCGACCGATGTCCGTTTCGATCGTTTTCGGCTTCTTCGGCCGTCCGCCTTTGCCGAGGATGAGGCCAGCCTCCATGTCAGCGATATATTGTTCGCAAAGTTGCCTGACGGTGACGGCGTGCCTTTCCTCCTCTCTTTCGGTCGCAGGATCTTCTCCTTGCGCAATCTGCCCAAGCAAGGCCTTCGCTTCCCGCCGTGCAGTCTCCGGCGTCCAAATGCCGTGTAGCCCGATCGTGTATCGCCGCGAGCGACCTTTAGCTCTATACTGCAGGAGGTAGCTTCGTTTGCCGGAGGGATAGACACGAAGACCGAAACACGGCAATTCGTCGTCCCATACGACATGGCCTTTGCTTCTTGGTGTTACGGACTCTACAAATCGTTTCGTCAGTTTGCTCATGCTCCGGTCCTTCGAAGACCCCATTTCACGCAAGCGACACGCAAGTGAGCGGGCGGAAATCAAGGCGTATTCTAGGATAGAGACTTCGGAGCGGTGAAATCGAAAGTCTAGCGTTTTCAGGTGTTTATCGTGCTCTGGCGTGCTCTATCGCGCAATTCGGAAAGGTCATTTGACCAGCTCCGAAGGCAGAGGCCAGAGGTTCGAATCCTCTAGGGTCCGCCACTTCTTTCTCAGCGGTGCTGATACCACCTAACACCTTGAAAGATATGGTGGTTTTTGCGGTTCGAAACCCTTCATTTCTTGCATATGGTAGGGGGGCTGCAAAAACCAGTCTCAACACAGCTTTGCGGTCTTCGATATGCTCCGAATCCCAGAGTTTACAGGGGTTTGCGAGAAACGACATCGCGGTTCGAAAACTCACGTCGAAGTCCCCGAGTGATTTACCGGATTGGGCCAGTTTTTCCTGCATTGAAGCCAGCTCAGACTCGAGGGTTTCCAGTTTGGTCTCCATCGCGCGGATGACGCTTGGACTGTCTGTGTCGATCAAACGGTCAGTCAGCTTGTTGATCTTCGCCTCATGGGCTTTGATCGCCTTACGTTGTTCCTTGCGGCGATCTGCTAGCGAACCGTTTCGTTCTTCCCAAAGATCACGGAACATGTGAGCGGCCATGGCCATTAGGTTCTTCGATGCGCTATACGACCCGGTTTTGCGAGGTGCATGGTGGGTCGGCGCTTTTTGCTTCGCTCTCGGAGCCACCAAATCGCTATCGGCTGCAGGCGGATCGTTAGGAAGTCTTTTCAAGCTGTTCCGCGCCTTCGGCAAAGATGAGAGCAAAGGATCTGCTGGCTGGATGAGCGAGCGGGACATCAGGCGCAAACGACTACACCGTCGCAAGAAGGGCGCTCGATTTGCTGGCATCGTCGGTCGAACACCACTGTGGCTTTGGACCGAAGTCCACCACTTGATCATTGGTCCAGCGGGGTCGGCAAAAACCAGTGCAGTGATCGTAAACATCCTGATGGGCTCACCGGAAAGCGCCCTGATCACGGATATCAAAGGCGAGTTGTGGATGATCACGCGAGAGCATCGCGCCAAGGTGTTCGGGCATCGTGTGTTTAAGGTCGATCCCAAAGATCCCGAGAACTCGCTGCACATTAATCCGCTGGATGATGTCGTATCCGCAGTGGAAGCAAATGATCCTGCTGCCTTGTCCCGCATCAGAGGGATCGTCCTACAATTGTTGCCAGAGCCGAAAGGCGGCGGCGGTCCGAATGACGTCTTTATCAAAGGGGGCCGCGTCTTGATCATCACGGTTGTTCTGGCCGTCGTTGTCGTATTGCCATCCGATCACCGCAACTTCGCAACGGTCTACCGCATGCTGAGTGATTTAGACCTCCTGCACGATCTTCTGGCGAAAGCGGCAAAATCAAAAGCGCTACATGGTGAAATCGCTGATATGGCAAGTGCGGCGCATGCGATGTTCTTTGGCGATGGCGGAAATGCTAAGACCGCAGAAAGCTTTCGTATCAATGCGCTTCAAGCATTGGAAGCCTTTGGCCCCGGCAACTACCTTGCGCGGATCACATCAAAGTCCACGTTCCACTTTAGTGAGTTAAAGACCACCAAAACATCGGTCTACTTGATGATCGACTATGCGAATGCGGAAGTGCTCGGGGCATTCTCGGGTCTTTTGCAGCATTTAGCGGCGGATGCGATGGTGGCCGAGTCCACAAACGAGCCGGTGCTGTTCTGTTTCGATGAGTTCAGCAATGCACCGATGCGTAAACTTTGTAAGGTGCTGACTTTGCTCAGATCCGCCGGGGTTCGTGTGGTGATGGCGACGCAGGACCTCAATGATATTGAGCGCGTTTACTCAAAGGAAGACTTAGAGACGATCATCTCCGAGACATACATAAAGCAGTTCCTCGCAGTTTTGAGATCAAAAAGAACGCTTGAATGGCTGGCCTCCTATCTCGGCGAGATCACGGTGACGGTATCGTCTTTTTCGATGGGCAAACACGGTGCGCAGGAAAGCCTGTCGCGAGCGAGCCGCAAATTGCAGACTGAGGACGAATTGCGTCGGCTCCCTGAGGATGCGCAGATTATCCTTTACGGCAACAACAAGCCAATTCTCGCCAAGAAAGTGCAGGTCTTTGCGATATCCAATTGGCGGAAAACCCTTGGGATCAACCTGACGTATGGCACCAAACGCAAGCTGCTGCCTGTCGAAGTGCGCCTTCGGTGGTGGGGGACGCAGGTGACGGCGCGTGGTGCGCGCGCTTACCGGAGAATGAAGAGTGATATTCATCGCCCTGATCGCAAGTTGGGCCAGTTTCTGTTCGAGGCTCTGTCGCGTGTGGTGCCAACCACTGGGCTGCTCTTCGTTGGCGCGATCGCGCTCTGCGTCGCGACCTACGGATTGCCAAATCTGCGGTGGGAATACGCATATCGCGGACCCGCCCGGGAAGCGCCCATCTCTTATACATGGTGCCGGTACATCGGTCCAACGAGCCCTGGAATTGTCAGCGGAGCGAACTGTCCGTTGATCCTGTGGCGTAAACCTTGAAGACGGAGGTCTATATGGACGACCCAAAAGAGTACCGCATGATCCAAACACGCGATGGCGTGGCACGTGTGCCGCGCACGCAAGAAGGCGTCTCAATCCGAGACTACTTCCAGAATACGGAACTACCAGACGATCTGGAACGTGCTGTGGTGTTTGCATCGGCGACTGGCCAGGTGTTGGCATCACCTGATCCGGTGCCGTGGTCAGAACAACAGGACCGCGAGGCGCAGGAATATGCAGACCGCCTGAAAGCGCAAATCGACGATAAGGGATACTACAAGCGCTCTTTGGAGAGTTTTGCAGGGCGGCTTTCAGCGGCCACGGGTTATCCAAAGGAAGAGATGCAAGCCATGATCGTCTCGAAGTTCGATGGCACGTATCAGCAAGACCCGTTTGATTACCTGCAACAGGTGCGTGCGGAAAAAGGGCTGCCAGTACGCGCACAGCAGCCAGAAATGGGCCAAAGCCAGGAGCCTGAAGTCTAATGCCGGATGAAGAGGAAGAAGTCCTCAACCCGGATGCGATCAATGCTGATTTTCCCACGGGGGATCAGTTGAAAGCACTGATCGCACGACGGGATGATCTTCTCGAAACTCTGGACGAGACTGATGAAAGGGACTGGGTCAATAACCCCAATGATGAAGTTCGCGAAGCCTTACGCGCAGTCGCATCAGAAGAAAGACGGGTTGAAAGACAGCTCAACGCCGCATCCGCTATCCTTCAGCGGGACTTTGACCTGAGTCAGGACTGAACAAATTTGCAGAACTGCCCCGGAGTTTGATACTCTGGGGCATGTTTTTAGAAGAAACAAAATTCCTTTTGGACATTGAGACTGAGCGTTTGCTCCGCAAGCAAAGCCGTACCATCACCTTCCCAAACTCAGGTCTCCAGACAGTCGAAGCATATGCTGTTGTTTGGCAGTTCTATGACCGCCTGCTGGCCTATCGCCACGGCGCCGGCGAAGAGCGGATCAAACAGAACTGGGCGGCCTGCATGGCAGAAGAGGGCTTATGCGCCTCTGACGCGCTTGTTCGTCTAGTCCACGTTTATTTGGAGCGCATAGAGCGTGTTGGTCTTGATATCACTGAGAGCAGCGTTGTGAGTAAGGTGGCGCAAAGACGCCGTGGCGCGTGGGTTGCACGGAAGGCAAGACGTCAGACGCCCCATTGATCTTGCGCCCACGCTTCTATGGCGCGCAGAAACTCGGCACGAATGTTTGGATCACGGATAGCCGCGAATGCGGCGAGCAATCGGAAGATGTCGGTCTAAGAGATTCCATAGATTGTTTTTGTCATCGTTGGGTTCCTTTCATTTGGTGTGGGAGTGGATATTGTAAATCAAGACGGTGAAACCCGCGCTGAAGTGTGACGCGCGACACGTTTAGCAAAGCTGCAACGTAGCGGCAGGGGAGTTGGCTCTCGCGCATCCACGCATATGCATCCCGAATTGTTGCATCATCCAACCGAGCTGGACGGCCAAGTCGCAAGCCGCGTCTGCGCGCCGCAGCAAGCCCCTCCATGGTGCGTCGACGGATGATCTTGCGCTCGAGTTGAGCGGCCAAAGCCAGAATGCCGTAGACAAAAGCCCCTTCATCTGAGGCTGTGTTCATGGGAAAGGTCATGATCTCGAAGCGGATGCCGCGTGTGTCCAACTGCTCTGCTGTTAGGATTGCGTCGATGGCGCTGCGAAAAGCACGATCGATATCGACAACGACGAATGTATCGCGAGCATTCAGTTCGGCCAGGACCGCGTTGAATACGGGGCGGTCGGTGGCGACGGCTGAAAGATATTCGACGCGCAGGCAATCACAACTCTCCTCGAGTTGCATGACTTGACGGTCTACGTGTTGTCGGTCGGTAGAGACACGGATGTAACCGATGCGGCGAGGGTTGGACATAGGATCAGATCGAAAAGGATCCTTTTCGATCAGGTTACTTTTTGGAGTGGATGCATTGCGTTGGCCAACGCAATGCCCCTGTTTCTTTGGGTGTAAGTTTACCGTCTCAGCGGAATCCCGTAAAGCTCTGACTTGTACAAAAACCATGGAATATGAACAGCATAGCGGGATGGTGTGGGGCAATATCGTTGGGAATAGTTGCTGCATTTCGTCCACAGGTTTCTGCCGCAGAGGGGTTCACCGGCGTAGAATTCAATGCATGGGAAACCAGCGCGCAAGATAGCTATATCCAAACGTCGATGACGATGGTGGGCGTCGTTCTGGCGCAGCTTCAGCCAGACAAAGCGCGCTGCATCAACGACTGGTACTTTGCTGATGGTCAATCCAGCGCGCGCAACAGTTTCATCCGCAAGACCATTGCAAGCTATCAAGATTACCATCCAAGCGGAGTTATTCTTGCCATTGTCGCAGAGGAATGCGGCCAGTCGAAATAGGTCAAGGTTTTGTGCCGAGGTCCGGCAGCGAAACCGCCAGTGGGTTGAGATCGGGCGCAGCCGTCGAGACGGTTTCCGGCAAGTGGGCTTTCACGGCATCGGGGATCGACCCTTGAATGCTGTCTTGTATGTCGTCCAACTCACCCAACGAAGGAGGGTTCTCGGGATCGGTGATCCTGTCACGCGCCGGACCGAGTACATCGTTTTGATAGCCATTTGCGGCATCCAACTGCCCTTGCAAACCGTCGATGCGGTCCTTGGCGGCTTGCACATCTTCGAAGCTCGGTTCGTGGCCTGTCCAAATGATTGTACCGGCGAGGTGATTCTCCACCGCCGTCCCGTCTTCGCGACGGACCACACCGTTTGCATCTCGGAAGACGTGCGTGCCGTCCGGCAGGCGTGCGGCACTGTTCATCATTTCGCTGAGCTCGGCTTGCGCCGCTTCGATTTGATCCGTCACGCGTTAATGGCAGATTGTGTCGCCTGTTCCGCGTCCGACAATATCTGCAGCACTCTTTCGTATTTGGCGCGGTAAATCGGGTCATTGAGCATTTCCAACAGGCGGTTGTGGAATGCGCGGGCTTCTCGCTTTTTGCGTTCCGCCTCCGGTGACCGTGCCTCCGCGTTCAAAAACCGTGCTCGTCGTCCAACATCGCGCCCGGCGATCTCGTTGTTCAGATCTTCCGCATCACGGCGCTGTCGCACGATTAACTCTCTGTCTTCATTCATTTTTACCTCGCCTCTAGTATATCAGAAACGGGATAAGCCGTGCAAATTTGGCCGCACCAAACGTCTCCTGGCACACAGCTGTGTTTACACCGCCTTAACCAAGTTTCTAAATCAGTGCAGTGTTTGCTAAACGCGCATTCTGTGCTGGAGGTTTCACATGGTTAGTCGATTTGCATTTGTTCCCAAACGTTTGCGGCAGTCCCTGATGTCAAATCCACTTCCGAAGGCGAACAAATGTCCCGCTAAAACACGTGGTTTTTCCGAGGATGCGCTGCGCGGTCTGGAGGAGTTGGATGCGCGCATGCCACCACCGGATGCAGATACACAGCCCGCCTTTGCGCCCTCTTTAAAACACACCGAAAGAATGTCCAAAGAAGCGTCAGCCGGTGGCGGGTTGGTCACAGACAGCAACGGTCACACAGTCCCGCATTACTGGGGGCAACGTGATCGGCTGCGCAAACGGTTCGCCGAGCGGTAGATCGCAGAAGCCGACACTCGCGAAAATCGCGGCGCAAGCTAAGTGTGAGCCCAAAATGTTCTATGCTGCTCCATGCGTGAACACGTGTGACGTACAGCAGCTGAGCCAAAAACGTGATAAAATCAATAGCGGATTAGCAAAGGGTTTATGGCACATGATTTTTAACGGCTTCGGCCTCAGTGCCGTTTGTGGCAATACTGCCATTTCGGGATTAAAGGCTAGACAACCCAAGGTTAATACCTGAAAAAGCTTGAAAAAGCCTAAACAATACTTGAATTCGCACTCACGAAATGATTTTGCCAACAAACTTTCATCAAATCAGCGACTATGTACAAGCGCGTTGGCCCGATAACTGCTTCGAGAACTTCGGTTCTCACGCATTCTTTCATGTAGTCGGTCTGCGAGACTACGTCATTTCTCACTATGGTCCTATTTCACCATCAAACGTCGCAAACAAACTCATTTCCTACAAAGATGAAATTTTTTTTGCAAATCCGAGTATTGTTTTACCCAATGGCTCTTTGATTAAATCGTTTAATGCCCTTGAATATGATGGAGATTTTTCGTCACTAGTAAGCCCTGAGCTATTGGCAAATATCCACAAGTGTAGCACCCAAGACATCGAGCATCTCGATAGCATCGTAGAAGACAATTTCTATAATCTGACCCTTGCAAATATCCGAAATGCCTACTCCGACGAATGCATTACTTTTTCTGCCGCCGTTCTGGTATACCTCGCTATTGAGCTTTTTGCCACGGCCACCGAAAAACCAGCTAGCGGCATTCAAATACGCTTCGCCGGGTACCACATTCCAGATTTTGACGCCGTGTTTGCAGAAATGAGCCTGGGAGAAAAGCTTAAACTGTGCGCACATGTCGGCGACAAGCTAAGTCAAAATGCTCGAAACAATGCTCAAAAAAATGAGCTTAGAGTGTTTTCTCAGCTTGCATCTGGACGGCCTGTAACCAAGCCATTTGCGGACAGAACTGCTGACTTTCTAAACGATTTGTACGGTCAAGAATTTCCAGATTTTTCGGCGCAGCCTTATTTGCTTCGAACAGACATCACCTCAAAAGAAAAAAAACCCGCCTACGGAGAGAAAACGTTTATTGATTTCGAGGGATGGGCTGGTTCTTAGTGGACTGTGTAAATCGGACACCAATATTTTCGATTTCTGCTACAAATGCAATTTTTTGTTTTTCTGTAACATTCAGATCATTAAAAATCTTTGATGGATGAACATCCAAAAGATCACCGACCCTTTTTATGCCTTTTTCGAAAAGGGCTTGCGCAACAATCCTGACGGGTTCGTCATTCAAATCGATTACATCACCAACCCATAGATGCTTTAAAGTCCTTGGGTTCGGTAATTCATTCTTATCTCGGACCTTGCGATCCTTCAGAAACCCGCACTGCTTGCATGCGTCAACTAAGCTGTCGGCTTTGGGGGTACCATCTTCATCCCGCTCAGAAATCAAATCAATAGCTGCCTGAAAACTCATCTTCGCCTTTTTCTCTTCTGTCATCCTGAGCCTCCTATAACCAAGAACTCGTTCTAGTTCTTGGCAGACTGCAGGCCTCCAACACCCCATTTATCCGCTCGGGGTTTCGAGATAATCCGTTAATTATATGCCCACCGCTCGATTCGGCAAACTCTTTTCTGCTCTTCATGCCTCTGCTTTCGGGCCCATTATTGAAGGCCTTCGAAGTTGTTTTCCTACATGTAGTCATCAAGCTTGCTTTCATGTCAACATTATGTTGCCGGTTAACAATAGATAGGTGTGGACAGTTACACCTCAAACACCTTATGCCGTCGCAACGCGTAACTTCGCCGTGTATGCGAAAACATGACAAAGATGCCTTAAGATACTGTTATATGGTCTTTTAAATTCTCTTTGCGGCGTGAGATTGCCGACTCCGTGACACAAGTTTGCCGATGGGAGGGAGATTTTTTGGCATCACTTGCACTCGCTGGCCTAGTGTGTAAACAGTTAGATCACAGGCTGCAAGCGGGCACAGACCCAATGCGTCAGTGTACGTGATGCCCGATCATACAGGCTTTTTCAGCCATATTTGACTGAAGCCATTTAATTCCAACTTTCTTCGGCCTGCGATTTTCCAGTTCAATTTGGTCTAGCGTGTTAGCATGCCACGCCCAAGCCATATAACAGCGATCACCACTTTTTTTATCGCTGTCATTTTTCTAGCGCTTGCCGCTCTGGCACAAAGCGTCGATCAAACAGTTTTGCAGGCAAACGGAGACTACATTCCTACTGAACATTGCAAGCAGAACCCCAAGATCGAAGGCTGCACAGAAGATACGTCGACGGGCGGCTTCTCAACGTCAAACACAAAACCAATGATCCTGGCAGCATGCGGCGCGCTCTTTGCGGCCGTATTCATGGTGGCGTTCGGCCTGACCATTACCACAACCCAACAAGCAACCTTTGAAGAGCGCCTTTTTCAGCTCTGCATCGCTCTGATGGGCGTGTCTCTCGCTGCCATCTTCTTTTTGCTCTCAACATGATGGAGGTTACATTGACAATCACTACAATCAAAAATCGCGAGATAGGGATTGCGGACTGGCCGAAATCCCAACCTGCTCTGAAAGAAGATGCAATTCGCTACGCGGGTATTTTACTGAACCGCGATGAGGTTGATCTTCCAAAGTCTGCAGATGACGATGAAATCGAAGTCCGGCTTGAAAGCGAAACCAAGCGACTGCTTGCGGAGATCGATTCCGAATACAATATGCACAGAGGTGAACTGAGCGAAGTGCAGGCTCAGATCGAGATGCGCACAGACGCCGCCGATGGTATCAAGTCTGCGTTGGTCAACGGAGTGGTCGAGGACCATCAACATCATTCAGCCATTGATGCTGACCTCAAGGTCACTGAACGTCAAGCCAGCATCGCACTGACTGCTGAAAAGACAAGGCGTGAGCTAACACGAGGACCAAAGCCAAACACCACATCTGCTGTTACCGGGTTTGCGATTGGTTTTGCGGGCGTGGAAGCGCTAGTGACTGCGGCAAGCTTTATTGGTCAAACTGGCGCTTCTGGTGCTGCTGGTGCCGTTGGTTTGGCATTAACAGCTGCTTGTACGAACATAGGCCTTGGCGGGTATCTGGCTGGCACTGTCCTTATTCCACGTGCCTCGCGCAAAAACTCCTCCTTGGCAACAGCATGGCTCTATCGCCTCCTGCTGCTTATGTCAGTTGCGTGGCTTGTTACAATTAACTTCCTACTGGGGCATTTTCGCGCGACCTCTGGTGACTTTGGCGCGGCTTTTGTCCAGTTCCTTAGCAACCCATTGAATGTTGGAGATATGACGGGGCTTTTGCTTGTTGGCTTTGGCTTTATTCTGTCTGCGATCTGGTGCCTGAAATTTTACGTCTCTCAAGACAGCTATCTTGAATATGGCTCACTTGGCGAAGAATTGCGCTCTGTGCGTTCACAAATCATCAACAACCGGTCCACGTACACACGGGCCGTGCGGGGTCGAGCCGATGACGCACGGGACGAATTGAACGAAGCCGTGGAAGAGGCCGTGGCGGGCCATCAACTCGCGCGTGAGCTTAAGACACGTGCCGATGATCTCGTTGTTCAGCAGGCAAAGGACCAAGAAGAGGTTCTTCTGAAAGCTACCGAGACAGCGATTTATCGCCGCTCAGTATTGCGCGAAATGCTCAGCCCGCTTGGTGACGTACCAGGTTATATCGCGACACCTGTTGATTACACCGACCTTCGGCTTTCGCCTCGCACTGCGGAAAGTGAAGCCGCCTTTGCGGCACAAACCGAACAAGCGAAAATCGCGATCATCTCGACCTGTACTTCGGCAAAAGATGACATCGAGAAAATCGTGGCACAGGCCATCAGTTTATCCTTTGGGGCAACGATCTACCCGACTTCAATGACAGGAGGACAATATGTCGAACAAAGCTCTCACTGAACGTTTTCTCAATCGCCATGGGCAGCGTTCTAAACCTTCGACTCGGACAAAGCGGAAAGCGCCCGTTCACTCACAAGGGTTCTCGGCCATGCGTAGAGGGCTCTTGCTGGGCACAGGGGCCAGTGTAGTCGCTCTTGCCGGGTTTGGTGTCATGGTGCACAATGACCGACCGCAGACAGCGCCAAGCGTGCCTCGCAAACTGCGCGTTGTTCTGATCGATAGCTCCGACAAAAACACCGCCGTTCAAGATCGGCTGATTTCTCGTATTGTTGAGCAGGAGGCTGTCAAAGATCTGAATGAAGGGGATCGTCTCATTCTGCTGGGCTTGAGTGCGGACCAGTATGAACCGCTTGAAGAGCGTTTCAATCAAGTGTCGCCGCCGCGCGCTAGTGATGCGTCTCCATGGACATCAAATCTAGAACAACTTGAGGCGACATGGCGAAGTGAATTTCTTGAGACATACATCAAGGACACACGTGACCTTCGTGAGATTGTTGAGAAACGGCAAACTCCGTTCCTGGAAGGATTGATGCAGATTTCGTCGATCCTTCAACAATATGACGCGGAGGAAAAAAGTGTCATTATCGTTTCTGATGCGCTCCAACATATTCGCGGCGGCCTATCGGCCTATACGCAAGCTGCGTCACGCTCGGTCCTAAACATGCCAACAAACATAGCGGGTTTTTACGCGCCTCAGTTTTCTGGAACGAGCATCCGGCTTATTCACATCAAGCGCAACCAAACGCAACGACTGCAGGGGTCAGAACACCGCGCTTGGATCGATCAAGTGTTTCTGAAGTACGGTGCAAACTTCGAATATGTGCCTCTAGCGTAGCTTTGGGCCATCTCTTAAAGATGGCCCAAATATCTACCTTTCACGATCAATGCGGATCCCGGGGGGATGCCAACACTTGTTCTGATGGCACTCGGGCGGTTGTTCAGCAGCATGGCCACACCCGCAAAAACCGTCGTGTTCCAAAATTCCCGATTTCCGCCAACAGCCTTTGGCGCATCTGCAGCGAAATGACGCGCTCTCCGCGTTTTGCCAGTTCGTAAGCTGCACAGCTTATAGCTGGTTCTTCCGCCCCCGCCATTCGTGGCTTACGCGGCGTCTCATGTCTCTAGGTTGAAACCCTTGTGCTCCTGTTGCTTTCCGCATTTGCTTTGGAGACGCGGAGATTGAAGAAGCTTTTCTAGCAGTCTGTCGCGATCAGCGCGCATTCCTTCGAGCAAACCGAAAGCTTGCTGTCTGTTTTCTGCCCGCTCATTCTCCATTGAATGCCGCTCCCGCAGTTGAAGGTCAATCATCTGCTGTCGCTGCCGACGGTCTCTTTGGAGGGCCTCAAATGCCTCTTTTGCGTTCTGCTCTTCAATCTGCCGAGTTTCGCCAATTAGACGTTGCCAAAGTCCTCGCAGACCATTTTTGAAGCGGCCGGCACGTGTTGCGGATTCTCTTTTCCAGCGCTTAGCCTGACCTTGCTGCAATAGATCGCGTTCGTTCCTGTGGCGGCCAATCATCTGTGTGCGTTCCGCATCGAGTTTAGCACGCTGTGTGGCCAATTCGCTTCGGGCATCTCCTGCCATTCTGATGAACTGTCTGCGTACGTCCCGCGCATGTTGCGCTATGGCATCAGCAACACTTGGAAGAGCCTTCAGTTCGCCTAGTCTCCCTCGTACATATTTTGTTTTGAGGCCCGTCGCACGAGTGACGGCAAAGACTTCGCCATCATGGCAAACGATGACGTGTCCGCGGCGATCTCCTTTGGCAAGGATATACCCATGCTCGCCCAAAGCTGCTTGAAATCCTACCTGGCTGTCACTCGTTGCCCAGCATTGCTGTATCAGCTTCTTTTGATCGACTGCATTCTTGCCGCGTCGTTTGGCGGCCTGCCATTCAGCCAATGTGACATTTGCGGGAGACTTAACAGAACGATCGCGCAACCCTGGTGGCATCTTCCATTGATGCTCAAAGTAAAGATCACGGCTTATTGCCATGAGGCGGTTTTTGAAGTGGGGGAGATTTTTCGCGGTCATGGTGTCTGCGTCGATGCGTGACCAGACAGCATGGGCATGTCGCCTGCCGTCTTTCTCATGGAAGACTATTGCCCGAGGTTGACCAGTAAGACCATTCGCAACAGCAATCCGCTCAACTGCGTCTTCAAACTGTTCAATGGTAACAGACGCGCCTAGTGGTGGTGACAAGCTCACCGAGAAGAATGGCTGCTTACATCGAGTGCCCTTGGCAACAGCCTGAACCTCCTTGAAAGCACCGGTGATGTCTTCACTCAAAAAACCGGAAACTTCATGAACTTCGACATGATCGTTCTCAACTTCGTTTAGCAGATGGATAGCGAGTTGTTTCGCGGCACCACGTTGTGCGCCCTTCAGAATCATTTCTTAGAAACTCCGAGAGCGTGCATAAGAAGGTCATGAATTTCACCGATGCGTTTGTGGGTTTCGACAACTAGCTCTTTGGTTTCGTCGTCACTATGGTATCCACCATTGTCTAAGTTTCTAGCGGCGTCGCGGAAATTCAAGACCAGATCGCTGCCGCCCAGTAGCGCCAGAATCTTGGCCAAAGAGCGATGATCCTCAATTGGACGTGGCCGCATCGCGCGTCGCTTCACAGATTCGTCCATCAGTGCGGTTTCGCGAACAAATGTACTGATCGGGCGATCTCCTGCCTTGGCCGAGAGCAAGGCGTACTCTTCCTGCTTAATCCGAATAGTGATGCGAATGTCGTTCGAAGAAGGCATGGAAGTGGCGGGGCTCAAAAAATGAAAACCCGCCGCTCGCGATGAGGGCGGGTTTGGCGAGTGTCATGGATGGGAGGTGCCAAGATGGGCGGGAAGTGGGCGGCTCAGCCACTGTTTTTGAAGCGGTCAATTGGGCTCTGACTTGTGTGGGTGAGTTGCTCTTCCCACGCCTCCAATTCCGCGAAGAGATCGTCTAAATGGTTCGAAGTTAGTACTTCGGGGATCGCCATCCATGCAGTCTTCCACCTCGTCTCCTTTTATGATGATTTGAACGGTTTTGATTGTGCTCCGTCCAGCCGTTTCCTCTCAAAACCAGACACTCGAGTTGCCGCGCCTGAGGTAAGCATCGTTTGCGCGGCTGAAGTAACCCCAACGGCCTGAGCGTGCAGCTGTCAGGCTTTTAAGTCGGCAGATTGGAAGAGGCCGCTCTACCGCAGCCTGACTTTTGAAACCGCTTCTCGTCGTTACACAGAATGAACGGACCGACGACGCGAAGAGTCGTCCGTTTTTGCTTTAAGATTTCGCAGCAGCGGACCGATGAAGTACTGGCAATCCACACAGCAACCGATGAACTTGAAACGCTTGGTTCAAGCGCACCAAACGGCTTAAATGCCGCACCTTAAAGGCGATTGCAGAATCCGAGACCAAAGAGCCTGACAAAAAATATCTGCGCGCATCCAAGTGATTTGCGAGCCGGGACCGGGCGGTCACTTTGCAGCGCAGGATTCACACGCTATTCGTAACTTTCTTGGTTGCATAAAGCTTGCATGTCGATAATCTGTTACAACATTACATTTTCAGACATCCACGGAGCTCTCCATGCCACGCACCCGTCTTCCTGTTACGGTTCTTTCTGGTTTTCTTGGCGCAGGAAAAACGACCTTGCTCAATCGCGTTCTCAATAACAGAGAAGGTCGCCGCGTCGCCGTCATCGTAAACGATATGTCAGAAGTGAATATTGACGCGGATCTCGTGCGCGCTGACACGGAACTCAGCCGGACAGACGAAACGCTGGTCGAAATGTCCAATGGTTGCATCTGCTGCACGTTGCGAGACGACCTGCTGGATGAGGTGCGCAAGCTGGCGGACGAGGAGCGCTTTGATTACTTACTGATAGAATCGACCGGTGTGTCCGAACCTCTGCCAGTGGCCGCCACGTTCGACTTCACCGATGAATATGGCGAAAGCCTGTCCGATGTGGCCCGGCTCGATACCATGGTGACAGTGGTTGATGCGGTGAATCTCTTGAATGACTATTCTTCTCACGATTTCCTCAAGGATCGTGGCGAAGTCATGGGCGAGGAAGACGACCGTACGTTGGTACATCTTTTGACGGACCAGATCGAATTCGCCGATGTGGTGATCCTGAACAAAGTGACGGACGCAGGACCCCAACGCACCGATGCTGCGCGCAAGATTATCCGCAGTCTCAATGCCGACGCCCGGATCATCGAAACGGACCACTCCGATGTGGGCGCGCACGTCATTCTCGACACAGGTCTGTTTGATTTCGAAAAGGCGCATGAACATCCAATGTGGGCAAAGGAGCTTTACGGCTTTGCCGATCATGTACCGGAGACAGAGGAGTATGGTGTCGCGTCTTACGTTTATCGGGCGCGCCGTCCTTTCATTCCAGAAAAAGTTCTGGCTGTTCTGAACGGTGATCTGCACGGGGTACTCCGGGCCAAGGGACACTTCTGGATTGCGACGCGTCCCGACTGGGTTGCAGAGTACTCTCTCGCTGGCGCGTTATCCTCGGTGCAACCGCTCGGCACATGGTGGGCGGCAGTGCCGGAAGAGCGGCGACCCACGCATGAAAGCGCACAAGCCTACATGAATGCGCATTGGGAAGAGCCATGGGGTGATCGGAGACAGGAAATCGTTTTTATCGGCTCGGGTATTGATTGGGAGAGCTTGAAAGCACGGTTGGATGCCAGTCTCGTTCCTGCTGTCGCGACGACCGGTCCCTATGACGTGCCGGAGTTTCCAGATCCGTTTCCAGTTTGGCGTCGCGCCGAGGAGGCTGCATGACCACAGTGCGCGAACTTGCAACGGACGCTGCGATAGGCATTGGCGTAGCAAAGACACCCGAAGGCTTGTCAGCTATACAAAACCCTGGATGTGCGGCAGCAGTCTGGCACCGCAAGCCGCTCGAGAGTTTCCAGGCCTGGATCGATGCTCAGCGGTCAGAAGACTTGCCTCGTGCGCGCATCATTTTGCAGCCGAATATGGTGCAAAGCGCACTGGCAGAGATTTTTGAAGCGTCGGGACTGACCGCGTGTCCTGAGCGCGACATGCTGTTAGATGATATCTCTGTGCTCGCAGAATTATTCGCTAACATGATGAGCGCTCGGTACCTCCGCGTGCGGCTTGATGTCGTCACAACCAACGCCTGCCGCAAATTTCACATTGATGCTGTTACGGCCCGGTTGGTGTGCACCTATCGCGGCACAGGTACACAATATGGAATTTCGTCGGATGGCGCAGAACCAGAACGCGTGTTCACCGTCGCGACCGGATCTCCGATCGTGCTGCGCGGGACAAAATGGCCACAGCTGCCGGAATCTGACCTCCTGCATCGCTCGCCGCCAATAGAAGGAACCGGCGAAACACGATTGGTCCTTGTGCTGGATCCGGTCTTTGATCCGGCGCAGGACACAGAGCGCACGGTCATTCACTAAAGCTAAATTTCGGTACAGGGAGACTAAAAATGAAGACACGAGCCGCCATTGCGTGGGCGCCAAACCAACCGCTTGAGATCGAGGAAATCGACCTGGAAGGACCAAAGGACGGTGAGGTGCTGGTCCGGATTGTAACCACCAGCCTGTGCCATACTGATGTCTTCACCTTGTCGGGAGAGGATCCTGAAGGGCTGTTTCCTTGTATTTTGGGTCACGAAGGTTGTGGAGTTGTTGAAGAGGTGGGCAAGGGCGTCACATCGGTGAAACCGGGTGACCACGTGATCCCGCTCTACGTGCCCGAAGATCCTGAATGCCCGTACATCAAATCCGGTAAAACCAATCTTTGCCAAACCATTCGCGCAACGCAGGGTGCGGGATTGATGCCCGATGGAACCTCACGGTTTTCCTATAAAGGCAAGCAGATCCTTCATTACATGGGCACCAGCACCTTCAGCGAATATACCGTGCTGCCCGAAATCTCCGTGGCCAAGATCACCAAGGATGCGCCGTTGTCCAAAGCCTCTGTCATGGGCTGCGCCGTACCTACAGGGATAGGAGCGGTGCGCAATACCGCAAAAGTGGAAGCCGGGGCAACTGTCGCCGTATTTGGCCTTGGCGCGGTTGGTATGGCGGTTATTCAAGGTGCCGTTCTGAACGGTGCGTCCCGCATAATCGGGATCGATGTCAATACTGCGAAGTTTCCGCTGGCTAGGGCCTTGGGCGCCACAGAGTGCATAAATCCAAGGGATTATGCCGAACCGATCCAAAATGTTCTGGTAGAAATGACCGGCGGCGGTTTGGACTATACATTCGAAGCCGTGGGAAATGTGGAACTGATGCGGTCCGCGCTTGAAGCGTGCCACAAGGGCTGGGGCGAATGCACCGTCATTGGCGTGGCTGGCGCCGGGCAGGAGATCGCGACGCGCCCCTTCCAGCTGGTAACCGGCCGGGTTTGGCGCGGCACCGCCTTTGGAGGTGTTCTTGGCCGCACCCAGCTGCCCGGTATGGTCGACGAATGGCTGCGGGGTGACTTCAGCGTCGACCCATACATCACGCACCATATGAACCACAACCAGATCAACACAGCTTTCGATCTGTTAAAGGCAGGTGAGTCGATCAGATCCGTGATCCACTTTCAGCCCAATGAAACCATGACCGTGAACTCTTTGCCCGGCGAGACTGTGCCCGAGTGAAGCAATAGCAGCTCATCCGTCCCGGGCGCATCGCAGTTATATGCGGCTAATTTGCGGGCATCGTTTGTAAACCTCTCAACTGGCGCGTGGGTTTTGTAACCCTGCGCCACAAAAGCAGGTCGCGGCGCTCCAAAAGTTTGAACGAATGCTCATACCTGAGCTTTTCAACGAGCAGCACCCGCGCACTTCAGTGGACACCAACTGCAAACTCTTGTTCGTTTGAAAGCGACAACAAAACAAGCCTGTTGGTGACCGAAGCGCCATGGCTCGGTCAAAAAGATCAAAGGCGCCAGGAAAACCGAGCGTAAAGGCGCATGGGGTCGGTCGCCAGAGAAAAGCAAGGCACCCTCGACCAATTTGGATTTCAAGCGCAGATTTACAGGTTTAACCGCACCGACGCTCCGATATTGATTGTTTACGCAGTATGCCCCGGTTGTTATCAAACCCGCGCAGATGCGGGGCCGCGAGGTAGTTAAAATGTTGATTTTGGCGCGGAGTTATCTGTGCGCTCTGGCGATTGTATTGTTGGTGGTCGGGTGCGGGAAGTCTCCCGATCAAATTGGTGTAGACAACCCGGAAAAACCGGTTGCCAGTCTGAAAACCCCCAATCTGCACAAGATTTTTGTGATGACCACGCGTGAAAAGGCGGATGATCTGCCCGTCTTTTACAACGCAAACCGTTCCACTGAAGTGGGGCTTGCGGCGGTGACGGTGTCAGTGCCGCCGACGCATGTTCTTGGTGAACTGGAAGTTCCAAGAAGCTTGCCTCCTGATCCGCAAACCGAATTTACGGTGGTTGACCCACGGATTTACACCACCGACAACGCATTTGTGCGCGAACTGAATGAAGAGTTGGCCACGCGCGTGCCGAGCGAACAGAACGTTTTGTTTTTTGTGCATGGTTACAACAATCGCACAACGGACGCGGTCCTACGTCTCGCGCAATTTGTTGAAGACACAGGATTCGAAGGTGTGCCAATCCTTTTCACCTGGGCCTCGGCAGGAGAGGTTCTGAAGTACGTCTATGATTTGAACAGTGCACTGGTCGCGCGCTCGAGTTTGCCCGAAGTCTTTCGGATTGCCGGTTCGACGAACGCGCGAACATTCGATATCTTTGCGCATTCGATGGGGACATTTCTGATTATGGAAAGCCTTGTTCAAGCGGAATTAATTGGACAGTTGGAAAGCGCCACGCGTCTGGAAAATGTGGTACTTGCATCGCCAGACATCGATATCGACCTGTTCAAAACGCAAATTGGCCAGATCCGCAGCAGTTTCGACAATTATTTTGTTCTCATTTCCGAGGATGATGCGGCGTTGCGTGCCTCTCGGGTGCTCTCGGGCGGTATAGACCGCGTCGGTTCGGCAAACGCAGAAGAACTCGCGGACCTTGGTCTGACCGTGATTGATCTGAGCGAGATAGACGACTCCGCATCGGGCAGCCACAGTAAATTTGCCGGCTCACCAGAGGTCGTGCAGTTGCTCGGTCGCGGCCTTAACTCCAACTTTCTGACAACAGGTTCGCCCTCGGCCTTGACCCAGCTTGCCATCGGGATACCCGTTCAGATCATCACGCAGTAAGAAATTCCGGGCCACTCGTGCCAAAGGCGACTTGCCAACGCTTATCGCGGTCAGACTGTTTGCCGCGGCAACTGGGAAATGTGTCTGAGAAGGCTAAAGTTCTTTCTAGTGACCAACAGAGGTGCGTAAATGAAAATTGCGGTTATCGGAGCAGGCCTTGCAGGGCTGACGCTGGCGCAAAAACTAAAGTCTTCCAGTGACGTCACGGTTTTCGAAAAGTCGCTTGGTCTGGGGGGACGGATGTCCAACAGACGATCTGGGGACCACCATTTTGATCACGGCGCACAGTATTTTACAATTCAAAACAATGGGTTTCGGGAAGACATTAAACCATTTTTTGAAAACGGCACAATTGTGCGTTGGTCCCCGCGCGTGGTGAAAATCGCGAGCGATGGCGGTATTCAAAACGAGTGTTGGACAGCCGATCGGTACGTCGCCCAGCCAGGCATGAACGCGCTTGCCAAGCAAATGGCGGCACGGTCTGAGATCAGGATCGAGAGGGCCACACGCATCGCTGCTCTTGTTCGAGAGGGTGACGCTTGGCGATTGTTATCCGAAGACGGACGCGGTTGGGGGACTTACGACTGGGTGATTTCCACCGCGCCAGCGGAACAAACGGCGCGTCTGTTCCCCGACACATTCGCGGCCGCGGAGGCCTTGCATTCGGCTTCAATGTCAGGATGCTATACCTTGATGCTTGGTGGAATTGATGTGCCCGATTTAGGCTGGGATGTCGCAATCGTGGACGACGGGCCATTGGCGTGGATCGCGCGCAATCACACAAAGCCCGGTCGTCCGTCGGTCCCCGCTTTGCTTGTTCAGGCACAAAACGACTGGTCCGAAGCGAAAATGGATGCCGATCAGATGTGGGTGACCGAAACCATGGCACAGGAACTGTCCAGGATCACCGGAGTGCAGGCTGACACGGCCGCCTATTCCAGCCTTCACCGTTGGCGTTTTGCGAAAGTTTCGCATGCCGCCGATCAGCCATTTCTAATTGATGGCTCACAGCGTCTGGCAGCGGCGGGTGATTGGTGCAGTTCAGGACGGGTCGAGGCCGCGTGGGAAAGCGCTGATGCCCTGAGTAAACGTCTGCAGGGAGTCATTTAAGTGTTTTTTTACAGTGCTATAAACGCCGTTTCTCGCCAGTCATTGTTGCGGAGTGCACACAGGCACTTCGGCAGCGGCACAAACGGTTAGCGCTTATGGATGCTGTTCTTGGTGTTGAAAACCTGTCCAAGCAGTTTGCTTCTGCGGATGGAGCAGTGGACGTGCTCACCGATGTTTCATTCAAATTGACATCGCGCGAAACGCTCGCTCTTGAGGGTGAATCCGGTAGCGGCAAAAGCACATTGCTTCATCTTGTTGGCGGGCTGGATCGCCCGACGGCCGGTCGGATCCGCATTGGCGGCATCGTTTTGTCAGACCTTGGCGATACAGAACGCGCAGAGGTGCGTCGTGGACAGGTCGGCATCATTTTCCAACAGTTCAACCTGATCCCCAGCCTGACGGTGTCGGACAACATTGCGTTTCACGCACAGCTGGCCGGACGGCACGACGCGAGCTGGGCGGACCACGTGGCGAGCCGCATTGGTGTTGCAGATCAGTTGCGAAAATATCCCGAAGCCTTGTCCGGTGGTCAGCAGCAAAGAGTGGCCATCGCGCGCACTTTGGCTGCGCGACCCGGTCTCATACTGGCCGATGAGCCGACCGGCAATCTGGACGAAGACACAGCCGACCGCGTTCTGGAATTGATGCTGGAAACGGCGCAGGAAGTCGGCTCGGCTGTCCTTATGGTGACACATTCGGCCCGGCAGGCTGCACGTATGCAACGCAGGATGCGCTTGTCGCACGGTGTGTTGCATGCCATTGCGGCGAAAGCCGCGCGGGCGACCTCGGCATGAGATGGCACGTGCTTCATGCACTGCGCTCTTACTGGCGTCGCAACCCTTGGCAATTGCTCACGTTATTGGCCGGAATTGCCTTGTCCACTGCGTTGTGGTCCGGCGTGCAGGCCATCAACGCCGAGGCGCGCGCCAGCTATGCTTCGGCCGCGGACGTTCTGGATGCCGCAGATGTCAGCCGCGTACTGCGCCGGGATGCTGGCGACATGACAGTCGGCGAATACGTTCACTTGCGCCGACTGGACTGGCCCGTGAGCCCGGTTCTTGAGGGCCAAATCGATGTGTCGGGACACAACATAAGAGTTGTTGGAATTGATCCGCTGACCTTTCCGGCCCAGATGCCCGCAGGATTTTTGGAGAACGGTGAAGCGCCGGTTCAAACGGGCGCACGCCCGGTCGCTATGGCGCATCCCGATGATATTGAAAGGCTTAGCGGCCTGGGCCTTGATCTGAGATCAGATCCCGCGCGACCGAAAGGCAGCATCTTGGTGGATGTCGCTGAAGCCGATCACCTTCTGGACGGGCGCGGCGTCATCAAACGACTTCTGCTGGCGCCTGCGCGTCCGGTTGGGCTGGTGCCGCTGCCACCATCGTACCGCATCGCGCAAACGGATGTGCAGGCCGATGTGGCGCGTTTGACGGAGAGTTTCCACCTGAACCTGACGGCCTTCGGGCTGCTATCGTTTGCCGTTGGTATCTTCATTGTTTATGGGGCGGTGGGATTGGCTTTTGAACAACGCAGAGGTGTTTTTCGCACCCTGCGCGCACTTGGTGTCCCATTGCGGTCGCTGATGAGCCTGCTGGCAGCAGAGTTGATGTTGTTTGCCCTTGTTGCCGGGCTGATAGGCGTCGGCCTGGGATATGTGATTGCCGCCGCACTGCTGCCGGATGTCGCAGCAACACTGCGCGGGCTTTACGGCGCAGAAGTCGGCGGACAGCTGCAACTGCGTGCGTCATGGTGGGCCTCCGGTCTCGGCATGGCATTTGCTGGCACAGCAATCGCCGCTGTCGCCGCCGCTTTGAAAATGAGGGCCATGCCATTGTTGTCCTACAATCACCCCCGGTCCATGAGCCTTGGTGCGCAGCGCGCTGGGTGGTGGCTCGCAGCCGCGGCCGGCTGTCTTTGGGGGATTGGGGCCATCATTGTGATGCTTGGAGAGGGTCTTTTGGCCGGATTTGCACTATTGGCCTGCCTGCTTCTTGGTGCGGCACTGCTTTTGCCTTTCAGCTTGGAGCGGGTGCTGCGTGTGGCGGAACGCTTCGCAAAACGCCCTTTGACCCGATGGTTCTGGGCCGACACCCGACAACAACTGCCGGGCTTGTCCATGGCTCTTATGGCGTTACTGCTGGCCATGGCTGCAAATGTTGGTGTGTCGACGATGGTGTCGAGCTTTCGCGTTACGTTCACGGGTTACCTACACCAACGACTCGCCTCGGAGCTTTATGTGCGCGCCGACGATCAGACGCAGGCGCAAAACATCGAAAGCTATCTAAGGCAAAACGCTGACGCGGTCCTGCCGGTCCTCTCTGTAAACACCCGTCTCGCGGGTTTGCCTGCAGAAATCTACGGAATCGCGGACCATGAAACATATAGCGAGAACTGGCCGATCCTTGCAGCGGTGCCGGACGTTTGGAAGGTGCTGGCCAACGGGGACGGCGCGTTGGTGAGTGAACAGCTGGCGCGGCGCGAGGGCTGGCAGATCGGACAGGACTTGCCGACCGGTGATCGCCTGATCGGTATCTACAGCGACTATGGGAACGCTGCGGGTCAGGTCATTCTTGGAATGAACACCTTTGAAGCGCGGTTTCCGGATGTCCCGCGCCTGCGATTTGCAGTGCGGACCGACAGGCCGGAGATCATTTCCAATCAGCTACGCGAGACCTTCGATCTCGGCGAAGACGCCGTTATTAACCAGGCTGAACTAAAGAAATTTTCACTTCAGGTTTTTGAACGCACGTTTTCAGTAACCGCTGCTTTGAACGTGTTGACACTTGGCGTGGCCGCCGTTGCCATTCTGATCAGCCTGCTGACTTTGGCAACGATGCGCCTGCCGCAACTGGCACCGGTCTGGGCTCTAGGATTAACGCGTCTGCAGCTGGCGGGCGCAGAGCTCGTACGCGCTGTTTGTCTTGCGGCAATGACGTCTGTTTTGGCGCTGCCGGTTGGACTGGCGTTGGCTTGGGTTCTGCTGGCGGTGGTCAATGTCGAAGCATTTGGGTGGCGATTGCCAATGCTGCTTTTTCCTGCCGACTATGTGCAGCTTGGATTGCTCAGCTTGTTGGCCGCGCTGCTGGCCGCACTGTGGCCGGCTGTCAGGCTGTCACGGGTTGAGCCACAAGCGTTGCTGAGAGTTTTTAGCAATGAACGCTAAGCTGCTGCTTGTCTTAATTTTCGCTTCGCTTGCCGCAGTATCGGCAAGTTTGGCGCAAGGCTTTGCCGGTTTGGGGCGGGATGCCACAGTCTTCGAGCAGCCGAAACGCGGGTATCCGTTCGCGTTTCCGCGGGATCACGGTGCTCACCCGACCTTTCAGATCGAATGGTGGTATCTGACCGCAAATCTGGTGGACGCCTCCGGGCGAGATTTGGGTCTGCAATGGACCCTTTTCCGCTCAGCTCTTGAACCTGAGGAACGCGCGGGCTGGTCCAGCCCGCAACTTTGGATGGGTCATGCAGCCGTGACAACCCCCAAGGATCACTTTGTCGCGGAACGTCTCGCACGCGGCGGGATCGGCCAGGCTGGCGTGCGGACTGGACCTTTTGAAGCCTGGATTGATGGGTGGGTCATGCAGGGCGAAAACTTTGACCGTTTGCGCCTGCAAGCGAACGGAGAAGATTTCAGCTACGATGTCACGCTGACCGCAAATGGACCATTGGTCTTTCACGGTGAAGATGGCTATTCGCAGAAATCTGCAAGTGGGCGGGCAAGTTACTACTACTCTCAACCGTTTTTTGAAGTCACTGGGAGGCTGACGTTGCCCGAAGGCGAGATTGAGGTGACAGGCACGGCCTGGCTTGACCGCGAATGGGCCTCACAACCTTTGACCGCCACACAGGTCAGCTGGGACTGGTTTTCGATGGTGTTTGACAGCGGTGCAAGAATGATGGGTTTTACGCTGCATGACAGCGTTGGCGGTGACTATACACAGGCCACCTGGATTGAACCCGATGGGACAACCACGGCCTATCCCGACGGGCGTTTTTCGGCTGTCCCTCTGACCAAGTCGCGTGTGGCCGCACGCGATATCCCAACGCGTTGGCGCGTCGAATTGCCGGAGCGTGGTGTTGCGATCACGGTCGAGGCTGTAAACCCCCAGGCTTGGATGGGAACGTCCATTCCGTATTGGGAGGGCCCGGTCCGATTGAGCGGCAGCCATACAGGGCGCGGATACCTCGAAATGACAGGATATTGACAGGCTGGTCTTGCCCACACCATGCATGCTAGCTCATCGGAGTGGTCGGACCGCAGGAGGCATTTGGTGGATTTTGCTTTAAACGAAGAACAACAGGCGATCTTCGATATGGCTTATGCATTCGGACAGAAGCACATAGCGCCGCATGCACGCGCTTGGGAAGAAGCGGGCACAATTCCGAAGGCCCTGTGGCCGAAAGTGGCTGAGCTTGGCCTTGCGGGCATCTATGTCTCCGAAGAACATGGCGGTTCAGGCCTGAGCCGCCTTGATGCGACGCTGGTGTTTGAAGCATTGGCGATGGCGTGTCCCTCGGTTGGCTCTTTTCTCTCGATCCACAACATGTGCGGCGGAATGATCGATACCTACGGATCGGAAGAACTGAAGGTACGCTGGTTGCCTGACCTGTGCGGCATGCAAAAGGTGTTTTCATATTGCCTGACCGAACCCGGATCGGGTTCCGACGCCGCAGCATTGCGCACACGTGCGGTGAGGGACAACGCCGGTTACGTGGTGACGGGCACCAAGGCTTTCATCTCGGGCGGCAATTATTCCGATGTTTATCTTAGCATGGTGCGCACCGGAAACGATGGACCACACGGCATCTCGGCAGTTCTGGTGGAGGCAGGAGCCGACGGCCTGTCTTTTGGTGGGTTGGAGCAGAAAATGGGGTGGCGCGCGCAGCCCACAGCGCAGGTCCAGTTCGATGGCTGCAAAGTGCCAAGAGAGAACCTGGTCGGTGAAGAGGGGCGCGGTTTTTCATACGCAATGGCCGGTCTTGATGGCGGTCGTCTGAATATCGCGGCCTCTGCCTTGGGCGGCGCGCAGGCAGCCTTGGATGCGGCTGTCATCTACATGAGTGATCGCAAGGCTTTCGGACAAACGCTCGACCGGTTTCAAGCGCTTCAGTTCAAACTGGCAGACATGGAGGTCAAACTGCAAAGCGCGCGGATTTTTTTGCGTCAGGCAGCATGGAAACTTGACGCGGACGCACCCGATGCCAGCAAGCACTGCGCAATGGCAAAACTCTACGTGACCGACGCAGCCTTTGACGTGGCAAATCAGGCCCTGCAACTGCACGGTGGCTACGGTTACTTGGCGGATTACGGTATCGAAAAAATCGTGCGTGATCTTCGCGTTCATCAAATTCTCGAGGGAACCAACGAGATCATGCGTGTTATCATCGCGCGGCATTTGCAAAACGCGCCCGCCTGAGTGTTGTCTGATTTTTTCTGATGCGTTAAGCCACGATTCATGTCTTGCGTCATAGAATTGGAACCGCGGTAAAATACGCCGCGGCATCCATGACAGGAAATTTCTGTGACGCTGTTTTCACATTCATCCGGACGCGGCGCGCATGATGGCGTGAAATCGGTTCTGATTGTAGACGATTCCCGTGTTATCCGCGCGTGGTTGCGCGCTGTTCTGAGTGCAGACCCGCGGTTGAGCATCGCCGGCGAGGCCAGTTCGGCAGTTGAGGCGCGGGATTTTCTGCGCGCACAACCCGCCGACGTGCTGACGCTGGACATAGAAATGCCTGGTATGAGCGGACTTGAGTTCCTGATGCGGCTGATGCGGGCGCGCCCGATGCCGGTCGTAATGTTGTCCAGTCTGACAAGTGCCGGCAGCGACGCGGCCATCCAGGCCCTGTCGGGCGGCGCAATCGACTGCATCCTAAAGCCCACCGATGGGCTCGATCAGGGCCTGTCCCAAGACATTTGCGATCGGGTTTACAACGCTGCTTGTACGAAAGCCGCGCAACTTCGCCCGCGGGAACCCGTTAATGCCCCGCAACCTGCATCGCCGTCCTATGCAGCGACAGCTTCGGCGCGCGACTCGTCGTGCCAACGCCGGTCGCTTGTCTTAATCGGAGCGTCGACAGGAGGGGTCTCCGCACTGGAAACCGTGCTGCCGCATTTGGCGCCTGACGGCCCGCCGGTGGTCATCGTGCAGCACATGCCTGGTAATTTTCTTCAGAGTTTTTCGGAACGTCTGCAACGCCAGTTGGCGCAAAACGTAGGCCTTGCGGAAGAAGGTGTCGTGCTGCGCCGAGGCGATGTCGTGCTGGCACCCGGCAACGCACAACATACAGTTGTAAAACGTCGGGCTGATGGCTGGTACTGCGCCTTTGCTCCGAACGAACCGGCCAGCTTGCATTGTCCGTCTGTGGACAGTCTTTTCAAGTCGGCCGTATCAGACGCGCGTTACGTGACGGCGGCGATTCTCACCGGCCTTGGACGCGACGGCGCCGAAGGATTGCTGGAGCTCAGCCAAAACGGTGCGGTCACTTTCGGTCAGAACGAAGAGACATCTGTTGTCTACGGCATGCCACGCGCTGCGCACGCAGCTGGCGCCGTTCAGAAACAGCTGCCAATTGACAAGATTGGCTCGGCAATTCGCGAGGGCGTGCGCCGTCCTTCCAAAACCGACCGGCAGCAACTAACCCATGAGGCACCTACACCTTGACGACGGAACGGCGGCACATCACCCAAGGTGAGCACACTGTTGGTGCAAATGAAGGCCTGGTGATTTCAACCATCCTTGGATCCTGTGTGTCCTGTTGTCTTTGGGACCCGGTCGCGAAAGTGGGCGGTATGAATCATATGCTTCTTACAGTCGCAACAAAGCATGACGGCGTGTGTAACCTTGCCGGCATCAACGCGATGGAGTTGTTGATCAATGACATTCTTAAAATGGGCGGCCGACGCGATCGCCTGCGGGCTAAGGCCTTTGGCGGCGCGCGCATGGTCGCCGGTTTGAGCGACATAGGACGTCTGAACAGCGATTTCACACTCAATTTTCTCACGCAGGAAGGCATTCATTGCGAAAGTCAGTCGTTGGGTGGTGCTACTGCACGCCATATCAAGTTCTGGCCCGCAACAGGACGGGCGCTTCAGAAAGTGCCCAAGAACGAAGTCATTCCCGAGGAAGTACCAGTTCCGGCCGATCCACCGGGCAACGATCTGGAGTTGTTTTAGAGGCAAAGGCTCGGATATCGTTTAAACCCACCCCGGAATGGTCCAACCGTTTCTTATGTGCGCGGTTCGTCAAGTTGGATCAACAATGCCCATCGAGATCAACCGCAAGGCCGTCATGGAGGGAATAAAGAAATACTCCCCGCCTCGGCATTCCACAAATGTTTTCAGTTTGCTCATGATGAACGGTGGTTTTCCCGACTTCGGATCGGATGGGATCGTGTGGCGTTTGTGCAAGCGATGTTCGCCCAGCATCGGGCAGGTGTTGTTGCCCTGATGAAAATCCAACCCATACTGGACCCATTGTTGCTGAACGAATTCAAACTGACGAAACAGGCTGGACCCGATCATCATCATTGCCACGCCCTGTTCCGTCAGATCCGTGTTTTTCGCAGGATCTGAGGCACCATATGGCAGACCGCGCCGCAGTACGCGGCGACGTTTGTTCAATGCGTGCGTGGCATCCGGGTTAGGGTAGGGCGCGCCTGTCTCGTCCACACCGGTCTCGTTAAGCGGATCCAGGTAATCCCGCGTATTCATACGCCTGATGTGCGCGCCGCCGGGCACATTGAAACCCGGCATGTCATCCGCGTAGCGAAAGTCAGATGCGGCTGATGATTTCAGGTAGGCCGCCTGGTTCTCAAGCGCTTTCAGCGGATCCGGATCATCCAGGCCGCGTTCTTTGCGAAACGCCAGCCATGCCTCATAGGTCGAAACCACCGCGAGGGGAACCCCATCGGGCCAACGCCCGCACATTTTCGCTTTGAGTGTATCAGTCGCTTCTTCCTGGGAGACAGCCATCACCTTGGCAAAGGAGTTTGCTTCTTCATCAACGACCTCACGAAACCGATCCACGTATTCATGCAGCTTGCGGTACACCATGAAGGTCCCGTTGTGTGAAAACTCCGGCGGCATGGCCGCAGGCGGCAATTCTTGACTTTCGTCCGGATGACCCAGCACAAACTCACCTGGCGCAATCGGTCGCCATTCTCCGTCCACACGTTTTCCACGCCCGACAACGCGTTCCGGCATTTCTGAGGCGCGGTACTGGCCGTCAAAAACAGGATCTCCGATACCGTCGGCGAACCCGAAGTGCTCCTTGGGTGTCGGGACTTCAGTGGCACCGATGCGATCGAAGACCGCGTTCGCCTCTTGGTAATCGGACGCGCCATCCCGACCAATGCCGGACAATAAGCGCACCCCGGCGCTCGAAGCATCGCAGAGCGTTCTGAGCCATGCCGTAGTTTGCTCCAAGGCATCAACGGGCTCAGCCTTGCCCGGTGCCTTGAGCTGCGCATTCAAGGAAATCCAAATATGCACGTCTTCCGCACCGCCGGGCAATCTGTTGCTGCGCCAGATCGGATCCCAATGGGCGTCCCAGTTCGGGTCATCCGCGGCCACTTTATTGGTGTCACGATCGCCAAGCACAAACGCGCGGTCCTTCATCCCTTCTGCAAATTCGAAGGGCATGCCTTTCAGCGTGCGCGCCGGAACACCGAGTTTCCAAAGCCCCCAGAAACTGAACCCGATGTTGACGGTACAGTCGGGTTTGTCAGCCTCTTCCGGCCAGCGCGCGCCTGTGGTCACCCGTTGCCGAACGGCATCAACGAATTTGCGCCCTTCATCGGACGAATGCACGTGGAAGAAAAAGTAGCGCGCAAAAGGGAACGCGAACCGGCCATATGCGCGGATCACATTTCCCTGAATGTCGTGGAGGTTCAGTGCGTATGCCATCAGAGATCCTCCTTAGACCTTGGGCCCGGCGACAACGCCGGGATCTTGCGTCGGAGCGGACCGGTCGCTCGGTTTGTTATCTTCAAGGAATTGCCCGAATTTCGCGTGCAGCGCCTCTGGCTCTTCGCCTTGCGTGTCGATGACAAAATCCGAAAACCGCTGTTGAAGGTAAAGGGATTTGAGTACCGAGGGCAGGTCATCGTATTTCGCAGGCGGAAGCGGCTTGTCTCCGTTTCGCAGCGCGTAAGAGCCTGCGACAAACACAGCGATGAGCGTGAGCGCGAGGCCAAGCAAGAAGACGACGAAGGTGTTCCCGCCAATGACCGGCATCTCAGACACGCCGATGATAAGTAAAAAGAGCGCGATCACCATCAGCAGCGCAGGCAGACCGACCGCTGCGATCAACAGCTTGAGGGGCAGCCTGTGGAACTTTGGCAGCTCCAGATAGTAATCGTGAAATGGCATTGTCGTTTCGACGTGGCACTTGTTGAGATAGGCGGCGAAATCCTCGCCCGTTTCAATGCCGTCAAAGCCCTCGCAATTGTTGTAGACGTCCCGCAGTTCTGGCTCCATCGTCTCCCAGAGTTTTTTTGCGTAAGCATCCCGGACGCGTTTTTGTTGCGTGGGGGTGAGCGCGTCGGGCAGGGGAGCACCGTCTTCTTCCACTGCGTCAATGTCTGCACAAAACGCCAGATAGGACGTGTTCAAGCGGTCCACCGGTTGCGCCTGTGCAGGATCATCACCCGAGAGGGACGCCGAAAGAGCGTTCTTGCCGACGCGGCCATTGTAGATCACATCGTTTATCACAAACATACGCGCCAGATGCGTACGGGTGTTGCGGGCGAAAGGGCTGTTCACACCAATCTTTTGCGTCGCCGGCGACTGCAGCGCCGACGGCATCTTGGCAAGCGCAATGCGGACCGCTTGAGTATATGATCCGTGATCGTGCCTTTCCGCCCCGCTGTCGCGAATGGGGGCAAGGGTGGTCAAAAAATAGTGGCCGCTATCCAGATCCGGCATGTCAAATCTCGTCTTTTAGTTCAAAATCATTGGTGAATGTAAGTGCCGCGATTGATGTCGGCTTGCTCTGTGCTGATGCTCGCGACCGGACCGAAACCGGCATCGCCAAAGCCCATTTGCACTTCGCCCAGTACCGATTTGTAGGTTTCGGCAAACTCGGTCGGGCTTTGCGTCTTGTGCGCGCTTTCGAGCCTCAACAACGCATCATAGATCTTTAATGATGTTTTGATGTCGCGTTGTCCGGCACCGGGTGTGGCGTTGTAATAGTAGTCAGTATTGATCTGGTTGTGCGTGATGTACGTCTTGAAAGGCGTGATCGGGATCGACAGCGGGTATTTGGTGGCGGAAAACCAAAAGAGATTTAATCCGTTCGGAATACCATCAGAAAAGGCGTCGATGTACTGATCCCAGGTGCCGTTAAAATTCGAACAGAACAGCATATAGTCGTTTTTCAGCGTCTGTTTGCCTTGCCCCAGATTGGGCCATTCTTCTGGTTTGATGATAACCCAGCGCGCGAAATGAATTAGAGAAAGCCCCAAAAGGCCCATCAGACGCTCCGGCATTCCGCGGGCGACCATAAACAGCAGTCTGTTGATCCATGTGATTTTAGGATTGCTCGGGGTCACCACATTCATGGCATATGCTTTTCCGGCAATATTCGTCATAAAAGACCCCTGGCTAAAAATTGCTTGAACTCTGATTTCGCTGAATACCACGTTTGGTTGAAATTGTTAACGAATTTTGGTCACAGGACGCGTTCTATGTGCTGCTCTGCATTGTTTGGTTGTGTCCAGTGCATGCCCTCGCACGCCTGCCGCCGTTGACAGCGCCCAGAATCCAGCGAACATCAATCACGATAAAACGGCAGGAAAGTTGACAGGACACATGGCGGATGCGTTGCGCGTCGATACTGCGGCAGAGAGCGCCATTTCTGATACCGTTGCGATCGTCGGATGCGGTCTGATCGGACAAGCCTGGGCCGTTGTCTTTTTGCGCGGCGGTTGTTCGGTCAGGCTCTATGATGCAAATCCTGATGTCGCTTGTGCCGCTCCTGCGGCAATATCCAAACGGTTAGAAGAATTGGACGCGGCCGGGCTTTTGTCTGAGAAGGGTACCGATGAATTGCTGTCGGAGCTATTGGTTTGTGACACATTGCAGGACACCGTGCAATATGCTGATTACGTTCAGGAAAACGGGCCCGAAACTCTCGAGATCAAGGCAAAACTCACGCAGGCAGTGGATGCCTATGCCGCGGCCGGAGTGGCGATCGGAAGCTCAACATCCGGCATTCCCACTTCGCGTTATGCGAGTGACGTACCGGGGCGGAACAGATGCCTTGTAGCGCACCCGATCAACCCGCCGCATCTGATCCCGGCCGTGGAAATCGTGCCCGCGCCCTTTACCGATTACGAAACGACCGACTGCGTGATGCGTCTGATGGAACGTGTTGGACAAACCCCAATCCGCCTTGAAGCGGAGATTGACGGCTTTTTGGTGAACCGGTTGCAAGGCGCACTTTTGACCGAGGCTTTTCAACTGCTCGAGCAGGGAATTGCAACGGCCGATGGCATCGACAAGGCGATTTGCGACGGGCTGGGCTTGCGATGGGCGTTGATGGGGCCATTTCAGACAATCCACCTGAATGCACCCGGAGGCATCGGGCACTATGTTGACCGGTACGGCCCGATGTACAAGGACATGTTCGCCTCGGCATCGTCAGAACCAGATTGGGCGGCTGCTTTGGCCGCCGGTCTCGAAGAGACTTTGTGCACCCGTTTTCCTGTTCGTGATTTGCCGAGGCTTCAGGCCGAACGAGATACCGCACTGGCTGCGTTGATGGCCTATAAGCAAGGTCACTCGTCGAAAATGAAGATTTAACGCCCGCAGCGATGCAATGCGTCGCACAGCCGGACAGAACACAGGACATAAACTGCATGCCGCCAACCTCCGAGCAAACCGGAAAAGTCATTATAACTTGCGCCATTACGGGCGCGATCCACACACCTTCCATGACGCCACACTTACCGGTGACACCTGATGAAATCGCAACTGAAGCGATTGCCGCCGCGGAGGCTGGTGCCACGATCCTGCATTTGCACGCCCGCGATCCCCACACGGGCAAACCGGATCAGAGTGTAGACGCTTTTGCACCGTTTCTGCCGCGGATCAAGCAAAGCACCGACGCCGTCATCAACATAACAACAGGGGGCAGCCCGTACATGTCTGTGCAAGAGCGCGTGGCCCCTGCAGCCAAATTCCAGCCGGAGGTCGCTTCGCTCAATATGGGGTCAATGAATTTTGGCTTGTACCCAATGCTGAACCGGTTCACCGATTTCAGGTTTACTTGGGAAAGAGAGCACCTCGAAGGATCCCGTGATCTGGTTTTTCGCAATTCATTCAAGGATATCGAGTATGTACTTGAGACGTGCTACGGCAATGGTACGCGCTTTGAATTTGAGTGCTACGACATTTCTCACTTGTATAACCTGGCGCATTTCGCGGAGCGCGGTTTGATTAAGGCGCCGTTTTTCGTGCAATCCGTTTTCGGTATTCTCGGCGGTATCGGACCACATCCCGAAGATGTTTTGCACATGAAAAGAACCGCTGACCGGCTGTTTGGGTCAGACTACCGGTGGTCCGTTCTGGGAGCCGGGGCCAACCAGTTTAGAATTGCGGCGCAGGCCGCGGCGTTAGGAGGTAATGTGCGCGTGGGTCTGGAAGACAGTATATGGGCCGGGCGCGGAACCCTTGCGACATCAAACGCCGTGCAGGTTCGCAAAGTGCGTCAGATCATCGAAGGGTTGGGACTGGCTGTCGCGACGCCGGAAGAGGCCAGAGACATTCTGGGCCTTAAGGGAGGGGATCAGGTATCGTTCTGATATCAAACCTCGCCGCTCAAACACGCTGGCGACATTGATTTTTTTACGTACTGATGGCTGCGACAGCACGCCGGAGCAGTTCGAAACATCTATTCTTGGTTGAGTGTTCGGAGGCGGTTTCAATCCAATGGGTTTTCCGATCTTTTCTTCCCTTTCTCTTGATGGTGAAAAGTGTCCTGTCAGAGCGGTACTTTGTTTCGTCAGGTTGAACAGTAAATTTTGAGTGAACAATTTTTTTTAATTACGAAAAACAAAAACTTATAAGCAAACTGCAGCCGCAAACCAAATTCCGCAGGCGAATAGACAGCCCTTAGCCATATTTTGCCACAATCCTTTGGCAGTGATGGCACCCAAGTCTCGAATCGGGGGAATCGAGATCCTGTTGAATAATAGGATGGTTGCGTAAGATGAGATTCCAAACGACCCTTCGAGTGCTTCAAGATCGAGGCCTGGTGCGCCGGCGCGTGTCGCGCTTTTCAAACGATGAAGAGGGTGCGCTCACAATTTTCGCCTGCTTTATGGTGTTCCTCATGCTGATGGTCTGCGGTATCGCAGTTGACCTCATGCAAAACGAGATGATGCGAACGCGCGTTCAAAACACGTTGGATCGTGCAATTCTCGCGGCGTCGGACCTTGAGCAACCTTTGCCGCCCGATGACGTGGTTGATGACTACTTTGCCAAAGCAGGCATGAGCGAGTTCCTCGAAAACGTGCAAATCACGCCTGGCGCGGACCTTCCGACCACAAACTACCGGATCGTGCAGGCGACGGCGCGTACGCAAACACCTTCAATCTACATGGCTATGAGCGGTGTGAATTCCCTTCCTGTATTTGCTGCCGGAACAGCTGAAGAGGTAATCGAGAACACCGAGATTTCTCTGGTGATCGACATCTCCGGATCGATGCGAAACAACAAGAAAATGGACAACCTGCGAATCGCAGCCAAAGAGTTCATCGCAACTGTCCTCGAAGGAAATGCAGCCAAAACAACGTCTTTGAACATTGTTCCGTATGCAGGTCAGGTGAATCCAGGGCCGATTATCTTCAATAGAGCCAGTGGCAACCCCTTTGCAACTTACATCACCAACGACGAAGGTGAGGAGGAATTGTACGGGTACACATACATTGATGATGAGGGCAACGAAATTGTTGTTCCATACAACACCATCGCGCACTGCCTTGAGCTGGAAAACGGCGATTTCGACAACATGAATTTGCCCAGCGGTGGCTACGATCAGGTGCCGTACTTCATGAACTGGAAGATTGCAGCCGATGTGATGGACTGGGGTTGGTGCCCACAGGACAATTCGGCAATCCGCTATGCGCAAAATAGCATCAGCGAACTGCAAACGTTCATCGATGAAATTCGGATGCATGACGGGACAGGAACGCATTATGGAATGAAGTATGGCGTTGCGCTTCTGAACCCTTCTTCAAACGACGCATTTCGCGAATTGCACACCGCTGGTCTTGTCCAAGATGGGTTTGAGGATCGTCCCAAACCTTTCGACGGAAAAGACGTAAGAAAGTACATCGTTTTGATGACGGACGGTCAGATAACCGACCAGTACAGACCCGATGATCCAAATGACTCTGAAAATCCCACCGTTGTGCTGAACAACCGTAAGGACGAAAAGATCAAGCGCACCAAACGGTCTGAAAACCTTGAGAGCTTCTATTCAGCATGTGATCTGGCGGAAGAAAACGACATTATTGTCTACACCATTGCGTTCGAAGCGCCGGCAAGTGCGCAAACTGAAATGAAGAATTGCGCGAACCCGAGCACGAACTACTACAAAGTGGAAGGCGTTGCCATTGCCACGGTTTTCAAGGCGATCGCGCGCCAGATTAACGAGCTGAGACTGGTGCAATGATACCGGTGGTTTTCTCAACTCTGCGCAAGTTCTGGCGTCGTGAGGACGGACAGGTGGCGATTGAATTCGTTGTCATGACACCGCTGTTGTTTGGTGTGTTTATGACAGCAATGGAACTGGGCATCTATTCAAAACGTCAAATGTGGCTTGATCGCGGTTTGGACATTGCTGTGCGGGAAGTGCGGTTGAACACAGCCAGCATTCCGTCGCACGACGCCCTCAAGCAGACGGTTTGCGCGAATGCCGGGTTTGTTCCTGACTGCATGAACAGCTTAAAGCTGGAAATGGTTAAGGTAGACCCACGGGCGTTCGCAGCCATGGATCCCATCGCCGACTGTGTGGATCGAAGTCAACCGATCGCCAGCCAGGACAAGCCAAACTACCAGACTGGTGTGGAACATGAGCTGATGCTCATGCGCGCATGCATTAAGTTCTCGCCCATGTTTCCAACAACGGGTCTGGGCTTCGCGTGGTCTAAGGACGGAGCGGGGCAGGCGATCATGACCGCAATGTCGGCTTTCGTTCAGGAACCCGGTGAAGAAGACGAAGAAGAAGAAATAGATGTAGCCGAAGTCGCCGGGGAAGAGGCCGAAGGATGAAACGCCTGAGACATGTTCTAAAGCAGCGGATGTCGCGGTTTTGCGGCAAGGACGACGGCGTTGTTGCTATCGAGGCCGTGATTATTCTGCCCATCATCATCTGGGCATACCTGGCAATGTTCACTATTTTTGACACGTATCGCCAGTACACAACGCAGCAAAAGGCCGTTTACACGATATCCGATCTGATTTCCCGGCAGTCCACGCCTTTGGATTCGAGCTTCGTTGACGGTATGTATTCGTTGTTCCTAAACCTTTCGCTCACGCGAGAGCAGCCTGGCATGCGCGTCACGGTGGCCAAATACGACCTGATCCTTGAAGAATACCAAGTGATTTGGTCGCGGACGCGGGGCGGGATGATCGGCTTGCAAAGCGCAGATGTCGCAAATTGGTCAAATCGTTTGCCGGTCATGCCGCAGGACGATCAAATCATCATTGTAGAAACGACGGCAAGCTTTCAGCCCGCGTTTAGTATCGGCCTCGGCGAGCAAACCATAAACAACTTTGTGTTTACGCGTCCGCGCTACGCAACTCAGGTATGCTATGACGATATCTGCGATTTGCCCGGAGCCCCCCCGCCAGCGGAACCGACCGAAGACGATCAGGCATGAGGTGCACACTTCAAAGCGTTGAAAGAACCAGCTGCTAGCGCCCCCAGGTGCGCACCACGCCACAGTCCATGTGAACAAAATTCGAGCGGGAATATTTTCCAACGCCACCGCCCTTGCAAGCTGCGGCTGCGCGTGCAACCTGACCGACGGTCCGCGAAGACAAGCGCAGGTCTGCCGCTTGGCCTTTCATATGGAGCGAATTTTTAGCCACACCTCGGCTGCGCGACCGCAACATCGCGTTGGTTTGAGGGCTGCGATACCCCGACAACAGCATATATGGCTCATTTACATCGAGGATGTTATGCGCCGCTGCCATGATATCGACTGTGCGAAGGTCAATGGGTTTGACACTGTCCGTCCGCCAGTCGCGCATGAAGTAGTTGATTTCTTTCACAGCATCTCGGACATATTTGCCCTCGATCCAGTAAATCATATCGATGCGTTCGCCGGTACGTCCTGAATACATACGGATGCGCCGAACGTCGCCACCGCCGCGCAAAAAGCCAGCTGCGTTCGTAAATGTCGGCGCTGCGGCCACCGCCGTTGCAGCGAATGCGCCCAACAGCGCACGACGGGACAATCCCGTTGGATTTTCGATGGTCATAACCTGTCCGTCACTATTCCTGCCTGAGCCGTGATGTTACACGGTACTTACATCCATTCCCAAGATGCACCTCGAGGTATGGCATAAGCCAAATTGTTAACCAAGTGCTGAAAAATCCGGCCACTGAATACGCACATTTTTAGGCAGTTTTTCGCGCATTTCTTAATGTTTTACGGCTGTTCGCCAAAACGGTGCACGTATGCATCAATGATGCAATTCTGTAGCTCAACGCAGAATTGTGATTGGACAGAAGCGACACTGCAGGCACAGGGTGTCCAGAAGGGATTGTGAATTTTGAGGGAAAGCGTTTGATGCATCGAGGTATTTTTAAGTTTCAAGCGTCTGTTATTTTGAGAACTTTTGTCCTTTTATTCGCGGTTTTTGTCGCAACGCAGTCTGCTTCGGCACAGTCGACTGTCTTCAAACAGGCCGTCGCGGAATATGCGATGCGCGACAGTGTCATAGCGTCGTTTTACCGTGACACAAAATATGAACCCATTTGGACGGGCGAAAACGACAAAGAGCGCCGCATTGAACTCTTCCGCGCGCTAGAGTCCGCAGGACTGCACGGCCTGCCCGTCGCACGTTACGACGTCGCGCGTTTAAAGGCGGATCTTGCGTCAGTCCGCTCACCGCGAGACGCGGGGCGTATGGAAGTGGCCATAACGAGAGTATTTTTGCAGTACGCACGCGACATACAATCCGGCGCACTTGCGCCTTCCGAAATCGATCCACTGATTGTCCGGGACGTGACATATCGTGAGCCCAACAGCCACTTGATGGGCATTACAAGTGAAAATCCCAGAGCGTTCCTGCGCACCCTTCCGCCGTCGACAGCGGAATACAACGCGTTGATGAAACAAAAACTGGTGCTCGCCCGTCTGATTGCGAAGGGCGGCTGGGGGCAAACCGTGCGCGCTCAAAAGCTTGAGCCTGGAGACAGCGGTGCCGCGGTTGTGGCGCTGCGGGATCGTCTGGTGCGCATGGGTTATTTGAAGCGAAGTGCGCGCAACTCGTACGACGAAAAGATGAGAAGTGCGGTCATCCGGTTTCAGGCCGATCACGGATTGGAACAAGACGGAATCGTTGGGGACGGCACCCTTGCCGAAATCAATACATCTGCTGAAGCCAGGTTGCACTCCATCGTCGTGGCCATGGAACGAGAACGCTGGCTGAACATTGATCGCGGGCAACGGCATATCGAGGTAAACCTCACGGATTTCACAGCCAAGATTATCGACAAAGGCAAGATCACGTTTCAAACCCGGTCCGTTGTCGGCGCAAAGGACACCAAACGCCAGTCACCCGAATTCTCTGACGTGATGGAGCATATGGTGATCAACCCCACTTGGTTCGTGCCGCGTTCCATCGCGACGAAGGAGTATTTGCCCAAGCTCAAGCAAAACCCGGGCGCTGTCGGACACTTGTTGATCACAGACAGAAACGGGCGGGCGGTGAAACGGGACAGTGTGGATTTCGAACAGTACACGGCACGAAGCTTCCCTTACGCCATGCGCCAACCGCCAGGGAAATCCAATGCGCTTGGGCTTGTGAAGTTCATGTTCCCCAACAAATACAACATTTATTTACACGATACGCCCGCCAAGAAACTGTTTGCGCGCGAAATACGAGCTTACAGCCACGGGTGCATCAGGCTCGCAGATCCTTTTGATTTTGCGTATGCGCTTCTGGCGGTACAGTCCGACGACCCAGAAGGGTTCTTTCAAAGCAAGCTGGCGCCGGGCAAAGAAGTTCAGGTCGACCTAGAAAACCACGTGCCAGTGCACATTATCTATCGCACGGCCCGGATCGACAGCAAAGGGCGCGTCCAGTACCGGCGTGACGTGTACGGTCGGGATGCGCGTATATGGGAAGCTCTGTCACAGGCAGGGGTAGCACTGTACGCTGTTCAAGGGTAAAGGTGCCCCAGATGACAGGGGCATTGCATGACCGAGGCAACGTATACCATTGCACAGATCGCTAGCGTTCTGGAAGCCGATGCGTTCGGCGACGTTGATCTCGTCATAAGTCGCCTGTCAGAGCCTCAAAATGCGGGCCCCGACGACCTGGCTTTGGCAAGCAATGAAAGCTATGCCAAACACCTTTCGCAAGGAAATGCGCGCGCCGCTCTGGTCTGGTCAGACGCCGATTGGCAGGGTTTCGGCCTGCGCGCCGCCATCGTCCCGCGTCGGCCGCGCTATGCCATGGCCGGACTGACCCGCATGATGGATCCGGGGCAGGGTTTTGGACAAGGAATTCACGGCACTGCGGTCATCGACCCGACGGCCGTTATTGGCGAGAATGTCAGCATTGGCGCATTTACGGTTGTGGCCGCTGGTGCGAAGATTGGCCGAGACAGCGTCATCGGTCCGCACTGTTACGTCGGCTGGAACGCTAAGATCGGGTCGCAGGCTTATTTTAGGGAAAATGTCAGCGTAGGTGCGCGTGTCACAATCGGTGAACGCTCGATTTGCCAACCCGGCGTGCGCTTGGGCGGCGACGGCTTTTCGTTTGCCACCGCCGACCGGTCTGCGGTTGAGGCCGCGCGCGCGACCTTGGGCGATCAGCAGGACACCGAAGCGCAAGCCTGGATGCGCATTCACTCGCTGGGATCGGTCAAACTGGGAGACGATATCGAGATCGGAACCAACACGGCCATTGATTGTGGCACGATCCGAGATACGCGGATCGGCGATCGGACGAAAATTGATAACCTCGTGCATATTGGCCACAATTGCGTAATCGGCATGGACTGCCTTATCTGCGGACAGGTCGGGCTTGCGGGCTCGGTGACGATTGGCAACAATGTTGTGCTTGCAGGTCAGGTCGGGGTTGGCGACAATCTGAGCATCGGCGACCGCGTGATTGCGGGTGGCGCCAGCAAAATCATGACCAGTGTGCCAGCAGGACGGACGGTGCTGGGATATCCCGCAACGAAGATGGAGACAAACATCAGCAGCTACAAAGCGTTGCGGCGCCTGCCGCGTGTCATGAAAGACATAAAAGCGCTGCAGAACGCGGTTTTCAAATCGGACGCGGATGGCTAAATCGCAGCCACAGGACGTTGGAAGGACGGCACTATGGGCACCCAGGAAAAAGTAATAGAAATCATTGCTGAACAGGCAGTACTTGAACCGTCTGACATCACCCTGGAGAGCACTCTGGACGATCTTGGAATCGACAGTCTCGGCCTTGTGGAGAGTATTTTTTCAATCGAAGAGGCATTCGACATAGCAGTCCCGTTTAACGCCAACAATCCTTCAGAAAGCGATTTCGATATCTCAACAGTGGCCTCAATTATCGAAGGCATTGATCGTCTTCGGGCCGAGCAGAGCTGACGCGCATTATGCAACGCGTGGTGATCACCGGCGCCGGCACGATCAATGCGCTTGGGCTGAGTGTGGCAAGCACACTCAAGGCCATGCAGAACAGCGTTTGTGGTATCGGGCCATTGGAAATGCGTGATCTGGAGCGGCTCTCTATTCAGATTGGCGGTCAGGTACGCGGGTTTGAGGCCGAAGGGCGTTACAACCGCCAGCAGATGACCCTCTATGACAGGTTCACACAATTCACGCTGGCCGCAGCAAAAGAGGCCATTGATCAGTCAGGCCTCAGCTTTTCAGGCGAACTGGCTGCCCGATCGGGCGTTGTCCTTGGTACCGCGGGTGGCGGTGTCAGCACATGGGATGACAATTACCGTTCGGTTTATGAAGACGGCAAAAACCGCGTCCATCCGTTTGTTGTTCCCAAGCTAATGAACAATGCCGCAGCGTCGCACGTCAGTATGGAACACAATCTCAAAGGCCCATCATTTACCGTGTCGACGGCCTGTGCATCCTCTAATCACGCAATGGCGCAGGCATTTGCCATGGTGCGCTCAGGCATGGCCCCCGCAATGATCACAGGCGGATCAGAATGCATGCTTTGCTTTGGCGGGGTCAAGGCCTGGGAAGGGCTTCGGGTCATGTCGCGGGACGCATGCCGCCCGTTCTCGGCCAACCGCAACGGGATGGTGCAGGGAGAAGGCGCAGGCGTTTTCGTCTTTGAAAACTATGATCATGCAAAAGCGCGCAGTGCAGATATTCTGTGTGAAATTATTGGTTTCGGGATGTCCTCGGATGCGGGTGACATCGTAATGCCGTCAAAAAGCGGTGCGGCACGAGCCATGGAAGGGGCCTTGCGGGACGCGCACATCAGCGGCGAGGACGTTGGCTACATCAATGCCCATGGCACCGGGACGGCGGCAAACGACAAAACGGAATGCGCTGCCGTCGCCGATGTCTTTGGTCCTCATGCGGATAAATTGATGATTTCTTCCACAAAATCCATGCATGGTCACCTGATCGGCGGAACCGGTGCTGTGGAATTGTTGGCCTGCATAATGGCGCTACGGGATGGCATCATTGCGCCAACCATAGGATATGAAGAACCGGATCCGGAATGTGCGCTGGACGTCGTACCGAACGACGCCAGGGACGCGACAGTGCAGGTGGCGCTGTCCAATGCCTTCGCTTTTGGCGGCATGAACGCGGTTCTGGCCTTGCGGGCGGTATAATACGCAGACCTCTGACTTCGCATAGAGCTTATCTACTGTTGCTCGGCAGAGAGAGCGTCAAATGCAGCCGTAAAGCCGGACAGAGACATTGTCACTTGCACCCTTTGGTCCTGCGCCGCGAATGGAATGATCGTAAGTACCGCAGCGGAGCCATTGCGATACGTGGACAACTGCTCTTCCTGCAAGCCGATCCGGGCATAACAACCGACCGTGTTGCACAAGGCATATGGATAGCGAAGCGCCTGTGACTCATCGACCTTGATCGTCAACTGTTGTTGAAGCGCGGTTTCCAACGGAACGATCACATTCATTGCAGCAACAGCCTGGGACCCTTCGGGCAATGGGAACAACGTAACTTCCGCGATCGGAGACCCTTGTTGGTCGGTCAGTAATTGATACATCTGGCAAGGGTCATTTTCATCGTCCGAGACGATGCAGCGCATCGCCCAATCGGAAAATTCTTCCTTAATGTAGCTGTCGCCCACTTGCCGCGTTTCGTCGACTTGTTCGCCAAGCGCCAGATCGCTGGCGATATCCTCGGATTGATCGTTTTCCTGTGCAACAACGCTTAGCGGGGCTGCCACAAGGGCGAGCGCCAGAGCTGTGCGCGACAATACAAGTTGCAGGTGACCGGTCATAAGTGCTCCCTCAAATCGTGTTTTTCTCCCCCTATCATGACGGGCTGCGGGAGTCAGGTCTTTGGACCGCGATTTTAGAGAATTCCGGTGACTTTTTTTGCGGGTGACAAAACGAAAAAAGGAGCATGCAAGCACGCTCCCTTCTCCGAATTTTTTTCTCCCCGTCGGACTGGCCGACTTATGCGCGTGACGTTACGAAACAGACCTCAGGCCGTCAACAGCTAAAGCCGTATTATTTTTGAAGAAAGGTCGAAAAAAAAAGGCCGTACCCGAAGGCACGGCCAGTCTGACAGGGAGGATATCCGGCACAAAAGGACATGTGCGCCGAATATATTTTCTCTAGCTCTCAAAAGTTAAAATCGTATGGTCGTTAGGAAATTATCGCGCGGGGCAATGGAAAGATGACATCTGACATATTTATCGGTGGAGCAGGGGCAGGCTATGCCACGCAACAGTTTTTGCAACTGTCGTACGCCAATCGTCATGGCCTGGTCGCAGGTGCAACCGGCACCGGAAAGACAATAACACTGCAGATCCTTGCAGAGGGCTTCTCAAAGGCGGGCGTTCCGGTTTTTTTGTCAGACGTCAAAGGGGACCTGTCCGGGTTGGCGAAAGCGGGCAGTGCCGATCACAAACTGCATGATGCGTTTATTGAACGCGTCAACAAAATGGGGTTTGCCGAGAGCTTTTCTTACGAGGCCTTCCCGGTGACGTTCTGGGATGTTTTTGGAGATCAGGGCCATCCGGTACGCACGACGATTTCGGAAATGGGTCCGCTTTTGCTGGCCCGTCTGCTGGAGCTCACCGAAGCGCAAGAGGGTATCCTCAACATTGCGGTGCGTCTTGCAGACGAACAAGGCCTGCCTTTGCTTGACCTCAAAGACTTGCAATCTCTGCTGGTTTGGATTGGCGAGAACGCGAAGGAGCTTTCCTTGCGCTATGGCAACATCTCCGCAAGTTCCATTGGTGCGATTCAACGCAGGTTGCTGGTTCTGGAAAATCAAGGCGGGACGGGGCTCTTTGGTGAACCGGCGCTTGCGCTAGAAGACTTGATGCGCACTGACGCAGCAGGGCGAGGCCAGATCAATATTCTGGCGGCGGACAAGCTGATGGCGGCACCCGGGCTTTACGCAACCTTTCTGCTTTGGTTGCTGTCTGAGCTTTTCGAAGAGTTGCCTGAAGTTGGCGATCCAGACAAACCGAAACTGGTGTTTTTCTTCGACGAGGCACATCTGCTCTTTGATGACGCGCCCAAAGCGCTTGTAGACAAAGTGGAACAGGTCGCGCGCCTTATTCGCTCAAAGGGCGTCGGCGTCTATTTCATCACCCAGAACCCCGCAGACGTGCCGGAGGATATATTGGGACAGCTGGGCAACCGCATCCAGCACGCTTTGCGCGCCTTTACCGCAAAAGATCGCAAAGAGCTTCGCATGGCGGCTGAAACCTACCGCGAAAATCCGGAGTTCGAGACAGAAACCGCCATTCGGGAAGTCGGGGTCGGCGAGGCCGTCACCTCGATGCTTCAGAAAAAGGGTGTGCCGGGAGTAGTTCAGCGCACCCTCATCCGCCCGCCGTCTTCGCAAGTCGGGCCACTGACGGTCAAAGAGCGTAAGGCCGCCGTCGCGTCCTCGGATATGGGGCAACGCTATGATGCGCCGACAGATCGCGCTTCCGCATATGAGATGCTGAAAAAACGTGCGGAAGACGCCGCCGCCGAAGCCGAAAAAGCGGAGGAAGAGGCCGAAAACGCGGCCCCGCAACTGCGTGAATTCAATGCGGCACGACGCTATAGCGGCGAGCGCGTTTCGCGGTCCACTTCGCGCAAAAGCCTCAAGGCTGACAGTCTGAGCGGTGCATTGACCGTGGCCGTGATCAGAGAGTTGCAAGGTACCACGGGCAGACGTCTTGTGCGCGGTATATTGGGCGGGCTGTTCAAAGGGCGCTGACGGACGCGTTGCCGATCCAAACGCCGCCACCGAAGGCAAAGGCCAAGAAAATATGGCGGGGTCTACTTTTCGGGTATCAGACCACGCGGACTGAAGCGCAAGACAAGCAACAAGACCAAGCCCATGGTAAAGAGGCGCATGTGAGCGGCGCTCTCAAGCAAGTGCGCTTTGACCGGAGAGCCATCGGGCATCCCCAAAGTGATCAGTTGCATCAACCATAGTCCCATCGGTTCGACCTGCACCCAGAGAAACCAGATCAGGAACCCGCCAAGAACAGCGCCGAAGTTGTTGCCGGAGCCTCCCACGATCACCATTACCCAGATCAGGAACGTAAACCTAAGCGGTTGATAGGTACCGGGTGTCAATTGCCCGTCGAGCGTGGTCATCATAGCGCCGGCGACCCCGCAGACTGCTGAGCCCAGCACAAAGATCTGCAGATGCCGCGCGGTGACATCCTTGCCCATGGCTTCTGCAGCGACTTCATTGTCGCGGATGGCGCGCATCATGCGCCCCCATGGGCTGTTGAGTGCGCGCTGCGCGAGGATAAGCAGGACAATGAGGACAACCGAAAACAGCCCGGCATAAGCGAGTTTCACGTAAAGCGTGGACGCGGTTACTGCGTCCAGACCAAACCCGGTGGCCCGTTCGACGAAAGCCTGATCGTTCTGCAAATCGATTTCGTAGGGCGTGGGTCGGGGGATGCCCACAACGTTTTTGACACCGCGCGCCAGCCAGTCTTCGTTTTTGAGTACAGCAATGATTATTTCCGCAATCCCCAGTGTGGCAATAGCCAGATAATCGGACCGCAGACCAAGCGCCGTTTTGCCAATCACCCAGGCTGCTGCAGCCGCAAAAAGCCCGCCAACGGGCCAGGCCAGCACCACCCAAAGACCGCGATCTATGCCTAAACCGCCAAGATTTCCAGTAAGGGCCGGGTTGATTGCTTCGACAGCTTCGACACCAGTGTCAAACACAGCGCGGTAGATGAAGAAACCTGCTATCAGCAGGCCAATGACAGCGGCATTGCGCGCCCATCCCGAGACCATGCGCCGGCGCACTTGCACAACAACGGCTATCACAACCACGGCAAATATAAAGGCACCCAAGATGCTCCATCCGCCGGCCGACCAGGCCCCGGGTGTCGGTGACATACCCATTAAAACCGCCGCGAGCCCGCCCAAAGCCACAAATCCCATGATGCCGACGTTGAACAGCCCCGCGAAACCCCATTGCAGGTTCACACCCAGCGCCATAATGGCCGATATCAGCCCCATGTTGAAAATCACGAGCGCCGTGTTCCAGCTTTGCGTGAAGCCAGTGTAAAGGATCATTAGCCCCACAACGGCGAACAAAAGCACGTTCTTCACAGCAGCGGTCATACCGCTTTCCCCTTGAATAGCCCGGTCGGCTTGAACAGCAGAACAATCAGCAAAATCAGGAAGCTTACAGCAAGCTTATAGTCCGTCGACAGCAGCTGGACGAGCCCGTCGGGCTTTAGGCTTTCAGGCAACAAATATGTCATGACCTTCTTCCAGGCATAGGTCACGGTCACTTCTGAAAAGGCAATAACGAAACCGCCCGCGATTGCGCCGATCGGGTTACCCAAGCCGCCGACGATCGCGGACGCGAAGATGGGCAGCAAAAGCTGGAAATACGTAAAGGGTTTGAATGACTTGTCGAGCCCGTAAAGCACACCTGCAATGGTCGCCATTGCGGCGACGATCAGCCAGGTGATCATCACAACGCGCTCCGGGTTGATCCCGGACAACAGTGCCAGATCCTCATTATCGGAATAGGCGCGCATCGACTTTCCGGTGCGCGTTCGGTTCAAGAACCAGAAAAGCAGGGCAACCACGACAACGGCGGTAATCACAGTAATGCCTTGCGTTGTCTTGATGGCAAGGCCTTCACGCAAACCGGTCATCTCGCGAAACGTGCGCGCAGAGACGATGAACCGCTCACCGTCGGCAAAACGCTGATCGTCCGGGCCGATTATGAATCGCACTATGCCATTGAGAATGAACGTGACGCCAAGGCTGACGATAACCAAAATGACCGGTTTTGCCTTTTGTGCGCGATAGAATCGGTAAACCACCCGATCCGTGGCCAGAAGAAGCCCCATGCACGCAACAATTCCAAGGGGCAGCGCCAGCAATGCCGTGGGTAAAGGCCCCAGAGACACACCCCAACTTTGAAACAGCCAAGTGAACAGCACGGTCACCATCGCTCCAAACGCCATCGTGTCGCCATGGGCAAAATTGGAAAACCGCAGGATGCCGTAAATTAGCGTGACCCCCAGCGCGCCCAAAGCCAGCTGCGAGCCATAAGCCACGGCGGGCACGATCACAAAATTTGTCAGTGCAATAATGGCGTTCAGGAAATCCACTAAAGCGCCTTTCCACTTGGGCTGACAGAGCAACTTCCGAACATCATCTGCCCACCTGCAGGTGAACCTTCATACTGTGACGAATACACAGCGCCTCCAGAGTGAAATAAAGTTAGTAGACCGGTCGAACCTTGGTTCAGTTGAAAAAGGAAGCTGCGAGCTCGGCTCCCTGGACGCCCCTTGTAATTCAAAACAATCGCTTGTTGCGTTCGATGGCCAAAATCTCGAAACGCAACGCTTTCCCTCGGAATAAACGTTAAATTAATTTCGTCTTGGACCTCGACGCATTTCCGCTCTTCCTTGCAAACTCGGTCCAATACGCAGTTTATTTGCCAAGATTCATATCGGCTCCAGTCCAATGTAACTTCGGCATGGGCGATCGAAAAACAGAAAAAAGCCATTATGGCGGAAGGCAATGGAACGCGCATCTTCAGCCCCCCAAAAACGACTTGCGCACATCGGGATCGGCCAACAAGTCTTTGCCGGAACCGGTGTGGGCATTGCGCCCTTGCACCAGCACATAGCCCTTGTCTGCGATTTCAAGGGCCTGCCGTGCGTTCTGTTCGACCATAAGGATGGGAATGCCTGTGCGCGCGACTTCAATGATGCGGTCAAAAAGCTCGTCCATCACAATCGGACTGACCCCGGCGGTGGGCTCGTCCAGCATCAGGACCTTGGGCTGTGTCATCAAGGCGCGCCCCACTGCGACTTGTTGGCGCTGACCGCCCGATAACTCTCCCGCCGCCTGATGCCTTTTGTCCCGCAGAATGGGAAACAGGTCATAGATCTGCTCCATAGTCGGACGAATGTCATCGGTGCGGATGAAAGCGCCCATCTCCAGATTTTCCTCCACCGTCATCGACGTGAAAATATTGGACGTCTGCGGCACGAACCCCATGCCCTTGGCCACCCGCGCCTGCGGAGACAACGCCGTTATATCTTCGCCATCGAGCCGCACGCGCCCCTCGCGCAGGTTCAACATGCCGAACACAGCCTTCATGCCGGTGGACTTGCCTGCACCATTGGGGCCCACGATCACTGCAATTTCCCCGCGGTCGACAGAAATTGTGCAGTCATGGAGGATGTCAGGCCCGGCACCATACCCGCCGGTCATTTGTTCCCCGATCAGGAACGGGCCGCCCGGCGCAGGTCGGGCAATGCCCCCCGATCCTACCGGGATCGATTTGCCCATGGCTTCCGCGTTTCCCAAAGACAGATCGCGATTGCCGCGATCATCATATGGATCTGACGTCACTCTTGCGCTCCCTGCCTTCTTTGATCGCCAAATATCCTCGCCGAAGGCCAGAAATCGCCGCGCAGCGGCCCGTGGTACCGCCGCCCCGTCATACGTTAACCTTGTCTTTGTTTTTCAGCCCGGTCCCAAGGTAAGCTTCGATCACCTGCTCGTTGGCCTTGATTTCCGCAAGCGTGCCCTCGGCAAGGACCCGCCCTTCGGCCATGCAGATCACTGGATTGCACAGCCTTCCGATAAAATCCATGTCATGTTCGATGACCACAAACGTGTAACCGCGATCCTGATTGAGCCGGATGATCGCATCACCGATTGTCTTTAGCAGGGTCCTGTTGACGCCGGCCCCAACCTCGTCAAGAAACACAATTCGTGCATCCACCATCATCGTGCGTCCAAGCTCCAGCAGCTTTTTTTGGCCACCGGAGACCTGGCCCGCCTTGTGATCTGCAAGATGCTCGATGGTCAGGAATTCAAGTACCTCGTCGGCCTTGGCATGCAATGCGCGTTCCTCATCCGCAATCCGTTTGCGACCAAACCATGTGTTCCATAGCGTTTCACCTGCCTGACTGCCCGGGACCATCATCAGGTTTTCCCGGCACGTCATGGACGAAAACTCATGGGCAATCTGGAAGGTACGAAGCAGACCTTTGTGGAACAGATCGTGCGGTGCCAGTCCGGTAATGTCTTCGCCTGCCATGAAAACGGTGCCCGATGTGGGTTTGAGCACGCCGGCGATCACGTTAAACAGTGTTGTTTTGCCTGCACCGTTGGGCCCAATCAATCCTGTGATAGAGCCTTGCGCAATTTCCAAAGAGGCCCCGTCGACCGCGTGGAATCCGCCGAAGTGCTTGTGAAGGTCGTCAACGACGATCATGCAGTTTCCCCGATTGGCCCGCCGCGTGTCCGGCGGTGCCCGCGTTTTCTATAAAAACAGCCCGAAGTCTAGGACTCCGGGCTGTTTTTTCACAATCGCGCCGATTATTTGAAGCCGATGGTGACGTTCTCACCATTTTGCACTTCGATCATGCGATATGTCCCAGCGGATTCACCAGGCCCGATGAGTTCCACAGCGGACGCACCCACGTAGTCCACATCTCCTCCTTCGCGGATGATATCAAAGGCTTTGGCCAGCTCTCCGGGAAAGATCTTTTCGCCTGGCGCATTGGCAACGTCCAGGATGTGCTTTCCATACTCTGCGGGGTCAGTGCTGTCAGCCGCCTGCATCGCCATCATGAAGAGCGCTGCTGCATCGTAGCTTTCGGGCGCATAAGGCGAAGTGGCGTCAAACGCATCGCCGGCCATTTCCTTCAGTTTGTCGATGCCTTCTCCACCGGACCCGGCAATCTGTCCATAAGACCCATCCAGCGCAGACCCGACATTGGCAGGCAAGCTGTCGCCAATCATGCCACCGGGCAAACCAAAGGTATCAAAGGCACCAGTGTCGAGCGCTGCGTTGATGATGCCCAAGCCACCCTGATCCAGGTAGCCGGCAACAACAAGCAGATCTCCACCCGCAGAAGCCAGCGCGCCCATTTCCGCGGAGTAGTCTGCTTTGCCATCTTCATGCGCGGCAACGATTGTCACTTCGCCGCCGACGGCCTCAAAATTGGTTTGGATGGCATCGGCCAGACCCTTGCCATAGTCGTTGTTGGTGTATGTCAGCGCGATGGATTGTACGCCGCGCTCCTGCAGGATTTCCGCCATCACCTGACCTTCACGCGCGTCCGAAGGCGCAGTGCGGAAGAAAAGATCATTGTCTTCGACCGTTGAAAGACCCGGCGATGTGGCGGACGGTGAGATCATCACCATCCCGTTCGGGATCGCTACATTCGACAGTATGGCACCCGTAACGCCGGAGCAGTCTCCACCGATGAGACCGTTGATCCCGTCCGCGATCAGACGTTCCGCGTTTGACGTGGCCAGACCATTGTCGATACAGCCCGTATCTGCGCGCATTGGCGTCACCGTGGCCGCATCAAGCAGTTTGCCACTGTCCGTCGCCTCCGCCATCGCCATTTCCGCCGCCGCGGCCATCGGACCGGTCAGAGATTCAATCGGACCGGTAAAGCCGAACTGGATGCCCAGTGTCACTTCGTTTGCGTGGCCGCCAGCCATGGCGGCAGTCGACATCAATGCAGTGGCTGTCGTGGCCAATAGCATTTTTTTCATTTGCACTCTCCCATATTGGTTTGCACTCTCCCATATTGGAACGAAACGTTCAGCCGGCAGATTAGGCGGGCTCAAATTAAAAGAAAACCCCATTCGACCGACCCGCCTCAACTGCTAAAATATCAGTGAATGAAGGATGCAAATTCCCCAGCCGGCTCTATCTGAAATTTCACAACCAGGAGTAAGATCATGAAGGCGCTTTCCCACCTTTCACTCGCTGTCATGCTCGCGATTGCCGCGTTCCTGAACGGGGCATTGGCGGAAACACGCATCAACCCGATGATCACCGGCCTGGACACGCCCTGGGGGTTTGCACTTTTACCGGATGGCTCGGTTCTGGTGACCGAAAAAGACGGGCGTATACTCAGGTGGTCGGGAGATAGATTGCGCGAGGTCACCGGCGCGCCCTCTGTCGTGGATCGCGGGCAGGGCGGATTGCTCGACATTACCACAGCACGCGATTTTGCACAGTCACGCACGCTTTTTCTGACCTACAGCAAGCGGCAGCGGGGTGGGGCCGGTACAACGCTGGCCCGGGCGGAACTGTCAGCGGACGGAACGCGCCTGCAAAACCTGCGCGACATTTTCGAGATGAGCTCTGGCTCATCTGGCGGGCGGCATTTTGGCTCGCGGGTGGTTGAGGCGCGCGATGGCACGCTTTTCGTAACGATCGGCGACCGGGGCGATCGCCCTGCCGCCCAGGATCGCAGCAACCATGTGGGCACAATAATACGGGTTACCAAGACGGGCGCAGTGCCAAGTGACAACCCCTTCTTGGATGTGTCAGGCGTGCGACCCGAAATCTGGTCTTACGGCCATCGCAATCCGCAAGGCGCCGGTCTGGATGCACGCGGTCAATTATGGACGGCGGAACATGGCGCTCGTGGCGGCGATGAAGTCAACTTCATTCGCAAGGGGGCGAATTACGGGTGGCCGGTGATCTCATACGGTCGGCATTACTCTGGCGCAAAGATAGGCGAGGGCACGCAGAAAGCGGGAATGGAGCAGCCAGCCTCCTATTGGGACCCGTCCATCGCGCCATCCGGTCTGATGATTTACAACGGCAATATGTTTCCGGAATGGCGCGGCGACATGTTCGTGGGATCGCTGAAGTTCGATTACATCTCGCGTCTGGACATTACCGGTGAGACCACGCGCGAAGTCGGCAAGATCGAAAATAGCACCACCCTTCGTGTACGCGACATTCAAGAAGCGCCTGACGGCAGCATTTGGTTCATGTCGGTCGGAAACGGCACAATCTACCGAGTGTCAAAGTAGATCTCAGAAGGACAGCCGTGCAGCATGGCTGCCACGTTCTCTGTACGGCGTCGTGTCGTAATGCGCCCGATAGCATTTTGAAAAATGCGATGGAGAGGCGAAGCCGCACGCCAGAGCCACGTTGATGACGCTCATATCGGTCTGCATCAGCAGGTTGCGCGCCTTTTGCAACCGAAGTTCCATGTAGTAGCGTTTGGGGCTGCGGTTCAGGTAGCGCCGGAACAAACGTTCCAGCTGTCGCGTGCTCATACCCACGTCCTTGGCCAGAATCGACGGGCTTATGGGCTCTTCGATGTTTGTCTCCATCATCTGAATGACCTGGCTGAGTTTCGGGTGCCGGACGCCGATGCGCGTGGGGACGGACAGACGCTGCGTGTCCTGATCGGTGCGGATGGATGTGTAGATTAGCTGATCCGCCACAAGATTTGCCAGATCCTCACCATGCTCCTCGGCGATCATCTTGAGCATAAGATCAATAGACGACGTTCCGCCGGCCGTCGTTAGGCGGTTGCCGTCGACCACAAAAACGGACTTTGTCAGGATCACCTCGTCGAAGTCTTCGGCAAAACTGTCCTGATTCTCCCAGTGAATTGTCGCTTTCTTTCCGTCCAGCAGCCCTGCCTTTGCCAGTGTGTAAGCCGCCGTACACAGACCGCCCATGACAACGCCTTTGCGCGCCTCACGCCGCAACCAACCCAGAACACGCTTGGTTGTTGCCGCTTGAACATCAATCCCGCCGCAAACCAGAACGGTGTCATCCCGCTGCAGATCCTCCAGATCACCGTCTGGTTTGAATCCGCTGCCAGCAGAGCAGTAAACGATGCTGCCGCCTTCACACAAAATGCGCCATTCATAAATCGTCCGACCGGCCATTCGGTTGGCGATCCGCAGGCTTTCCACAGCAGCAGAAAAGCTCAGAAGCGTAAAATTCTCCAACAGAACAAAGACAAAGCGGCGCGGTTTTTCTCCGGCCGTTTGTGAAGTCTGTCGCAGGGCGTCGGACATTGCTGCCTCTTGTTTATCATGCGCAAAGCGCAGGTGGCGGGACGATCCTGATGGACACATGTTCATGGCACGAAAGCAAGGTCAAGAGCACGCATTTCGGATATGGTCACTCCTGCACGGCTTTTGTATAGAGAGCGCTGTGACGTGAGCGCTCACAGTGCGTGGGCCATGGACCGGAGACAGAAAATGAGCGAATGGACCAAATCCAGCTGGCGCAGCAAACCGCGTATCCAGATGCCCGACTATCCGGATCAGGATGCACTTGACGCTGTAGAAGCGCAGCTGTCGCGCTTTCCGCTGTTGGTATTTGCGGGCGAAGCGCGCCGTTTGAAAAAGCATCTCGCAGCAGCAGCCCGCGGCGAGGCCTTTTTGCTGCAGGGCGGCGATTGCGCCGAGAGTTTTGACCAGTTCAGTTCTGACGCCATTCGCGACACGTTCAAAGTGATGCTGCAAATGGCGATTGTGCTGACGCATGGCGCCAAGGTGCCAGTGATCAAAGTTGGACGGATGGCAGGGCAGTTTGCCAAACCCAGATCGGCGCCAACCGAAACGGTGAACGGTATTGAACTGCCCAGTTACCGTGGCGATATCATCAACAAGCTCGACTTCACCGCCGAGGCGCGTATTCCGGCGCCGGAAAATATGCTCCGCGCATATACACAGGCCGCTGCGACGCTTAACCTTTTGCGCGCCTTTTCAACCGGAGGCTACGCCGATGTGCATCAGGTTCATGCCTGGACTCTTGGCTTTACCGAAAGCGAAAAGGCGGAAGCCTATCGCGAGGTGGCGAACCGCATCTCTGATACGCTGGATTTCATGACAGCCGCTGGCGTGAACGCTGATACGGCCCACACGTTGCAGAGCGTTGAATTTTACACCAGCCATGAAGCACTACTTCTTGAATATGAGGAAGCGCTGACACGTGTGGACAGCACGACGGGCAGGTGGATTGCGGGTTCTGGCCATATGATCTGGATCGGGGATCGAACGCGGCAGCCTGACGGGGCGCATGTTGAATTTGCGCGCGGCGTTCAGAACCCAATTGGTCTGAAATGCGGGCCCAGCATGACGCCAGACGATCTGAAAGCTCTGATGACACGCTTGAATCCTGACAATGAAGAAGGTCGTTTGACACTGATTTCGAGGTTTGGCGCGGGCAGCGTCGCAGAAAACCTTCCGCGCCTTATCAAGACCGTGCGCGAGGAGGGGGCCAATGTAACATGGGTTTGCGACGCGATGCATGGCAACACGATTAAATCGTCGTCAGGCTACAAAACCCGCCCATTCGAATCCGTTCTGCGCGAAGTGCGTGAGTTCTTTGCTGTTCACGCGGCGGAAGGCACTGTTCCCGGCGGCGTCCATTTCGAAATGACGGGGCAGGATGTAACCGAGTGCACGGGCGGCGTCCGGGCTGTCAGCGAAGAAGACCTGTCAGACCGCTACCACACGGCCTGCGACCCGCGTCTGAACGCCAGCCAGTCGCTTGAGCTGGCGTTTCTGGTGGCCGAAGAGCTCTCTTCCCGCAGGGACAAACGCCGCAATCAGGCAGTCAGCTAAGCGCACTCCGCGAAACCTTTTAAACCCCGCCGACTTTCGGCGGGGTTTTCATTCTCCAGCGCCCAATGCCTATAAAAAAACCGCCCGCACGTTCTGTGCGGACTGCAATCCTGATCAAAAGGAATGGATCTGTCACTCGTCTGATTTGACGAGGCGCAAATATGGTGCTTCTGGCCGTGGCGTTTCCGTGCGAAATGCTGGTTTGGGTTCGGCAAATCCACGCTGCGTCTCGGGCGCAAGACGCTTGACCTCGGTTTTCGTTTTTATTGGCAGAGGCGCATCTTGCGAGGATACAATCGGGCGCAAGGACGAGCCGGTAACCGAGAAACGGCGCGGGCTCCGACCAATGTCTCCAACCGCAACCAGCGCGCCAAGCAAACGGCTCACATCGCCGAGATCGCTCTTGAGTGGCATCAAAACCATGCGCGCTTCGAGCGCAGAACTGCCTGCCACGCCTTCAGAATGCAAGCTCAAGGTGCAGCTTGCCGGGGTTTCGAAAACCTCCTCGAGCGTATCGCTCAACTGACGTCGTGACGAAGGCGTGATAAAGGCTGTCAAGGGCATCCCACGCACTTCCATGCCCATCAGATCACTCAGATGGCTGCCTGCAATACGGAGTCTGGCGATGCCGGGGGCAATGCGCTCTACAATAAAAGCATATTCCAGCGCGCGTTCGATCCCCCGCGGATCGATCTCGGATCGGGTCGGCATCAGGCGGCCGCCACGCAAAGCTTCCCAATACGCTTCTACCTGAGCGAGCGGCGTGAAACTGTTTTCCGACAAATGCTGGGTCATGTTGACGACATTCTGCGTGTTTTGGCCGCTTTTGTCCATGGAGTACACCTCCGCACTGTGTGTTTGATCGTTACATCTGCTTCGTCACTGCGCGCCGCCCCGACCTGTACCGGGGAGGGCCCGCATCACCGAGTTACCAAAATCTTAATATCAACAATTTTTGCAAAATCGCGCGATATCTCTCCGGTTGGTTAATGGGTCCTTAAAGGTTGCGGGAGAGAGCACAAGACCGGGGGGTTGCCTCGCACCAGTCAACTGCGTAACCACGGGCAGAGACGGCTTTGAAAGGGGCAAGAATGTTGCACTCCATGACAGGGTTTGCATCCGCGACGGGGAACCTGGCTCCTTACAGCTGGAGTTGGGAGCTACGCGCGGTCAATGGCAAAGGACAAGACCTGCGCTTGCGCGTTCCGGACTGGGTGGAGGGACTGGAGCCGCAATTACGTAAAAAACTCGCCGCTGGCACGCAACGCGGAACAGTAACACTCTCTTTGAAACTCGCGCGGGAAGAAGGCGTGGGCGCGTTGCGGGTCAATTCGGCGCACCTTAACGCTATGCTTGGTGCGCTGTCCCAAATCGAAGATGCGGCTATGAACGTGGGTGTTTCACTGGCACCATCGAAAGCGACAGACATTGCAGCACTGCGTGGCGTTCTGGACGCCAGTGACAACGAAGAGACACTAACGCCTTTGCTGCATACTCTCTTGCGCGAAGCGGACAACCTGATTGCGTCGTTCAACGACATGCGGGCTGAGGAAGGTCGCGCGCTTGCCGACGTGCTGCGCGGTCAACTGGACGAGATCGAGGGTTTGACGGCAAAAGCACAAAAATGCGCAACAGCCCGGCAGCAAGAAACATGCGAAACACTGAAACGAAATCTTGATCGCCTGCTCGACAATGCCGACGGACTGGACGAGGCCCGGTTGACGCAAGAGCTGGCGTTGATAGCGGTTAAATCGGACGTGACCGAAGAGATCGACCGTTTGGCGGCCCATGTTGTTGCCGCACGTGAGCTTTTGAAGGGCGGCGGGCCCGTGGGACGCAAACTTGATTTTCTGATGCAAGAGTTCAATCGCGAGGCCAATACCCTGTGTGCCAAAGCGCAAAACACTGACCTTACGCGTATTGGTCTTTCGCTCAAAGCGCTGATCGATCAAATGCGCGAACAAGTTCAGAATGTGGAATAACCGATGACGGCGACCCGGCGCGGCCTTTTGATCATTCTCAGCTCGCCATCGGGTGCGGGTAAGTCGACGCTCGCACGGCGGCTGCGGGACTGGGACCCAGAGATCGAGTTTTCCGTTTCCGCGACAACGCGGCTGGCACGGCCCGGCGAAGTGGATGGGCGCGAGTATCACTTTGTCGGTCGAGCGACCTTCAAATCCCAGGTCGATCAGGGCGAAATGCTTGAGCACGCGCATGTATTCGGCAACTTTTACGGGTCCCCGCTCGGTCCTGTCCAAAAGGCCTGCAATGCCGGTCGTGACGTTCTTTTCGACATTGATTGGCAAGGCGCTCAGCAAATTCGACGATCCGTCCTGGGATCGCATACACTGTCGATCTTCTTGTTGCCCCCGTCCATCAAAGAGCTTCGAGCTCGGCTTGAAAAACGCGCGCAGGATGACCCGTCCACGATCGCCAGACGGATGGAGAAAAGCTGGGACGAGATCAGCCATTGGGACGACGCCTACGATTTTGTGCTGGTGAACGACGACCTGGATGCGACAGAAGAAAAGTTAAAGACAATTGTGCAGGCAGCGCGGCTTCGCGTCAGCCAACAGCCGGGGCTGACCGCGCATGTGCGCGGACTACAATCCGAATTTGAGGATTTGACATGACACTCTATGCCTTAGGATCGCTCGCGCCGGTTCTTCATGACGACACCTGGGTTGCTCCGGATGCCAACCTCATTGGCCAGGTCGTGCTGGAGTCAGCGGCTTCGGTTTGGTTCGGTTCGACCATACGCGCGGAACACGAGGAAATTCGCGTGGGGCGCGGTTCGAACGTGCAGGAAAACTGCGTGCTGCATGTTGACGAAGGATATCCGCTGACAATCGGCGCTAACTGCACAATAGGCCACAAAGTCATGTTGCACGGCTGCACAATCGGCGACACCACACTGATCGGCATGGGAGCAACAGTTCTGAATGGAGCGAGGATCGGATCGAATTGCCTGATCGGTGCAGGGGCCCTGATTACCGAGAACAAGGAGATACCGGACGGTTCTCTGGTTGTGGGCGCGCCCGGTAAAATCGTGCGAGAGCTTGACGAAAATGCCATCAAGGGGCTTGAGCTGTCGGCTTTGCATTACCAACAGAACATGCGTCGGTTTAAACATGAACTTCGTTCTGTAGAGAATTGAAATGAAAAACGATAAACTATCCCTTGTGCGACCTGACGGCCTTCCGGACTCCGCATCGCGCCCGGTCGTCACGCCATTGTCTCCTTCAGTCGTTTACGCTTCGGACACGCCTGACATGCTGGACCGCCAGTATGATGGTGATCTTTCCGGTTATACCTACTCGCGTGAGGGGCACCCGAATGCTGACGTGGTCGCACGGAGAATCGACCGCATGGAAGCCGCGCCACACCCGGGGACGATGACATCAAGCGGCATGGCGGCGGTTTCAGCGGTCTTGCTGGGCCTGACGCAAAAGGGCGATCATGTGCTTGGCGGCAATCAGCTCTATGGCAGATCGTTGCGATTGATGCAGGAAGATCTTCCACGGCTCGGACTCGAAACAAGCCTAGTAGACCCGACGGATGCCGATGCAATGCGCGCAGCCATTCGCCCGAACACCAGAATGATGCTGGTCGAAGTGGTATCGAACCCAACCCTGCGTGTGGCTGATATTGCAGCTTTATCGGCTCTGGCCAAAGATACCGGCGTTTTGCTGGTGATTGACAACACGTTTACAACACCGCGCGCATTCAAAGCTTTTGACGCAGGTGCTGACGTCGTCGTTCATTCTGTAACAAAGCTGCTGGCAGGGCATTCTGATGTCATGTTGGGGTATGCCGCCGCCTGCGATGCGGACTTAAATGCCCGGCTGAACGTATTTGCAGTGACGACCGGGCTGACGGCCAGCCCTTTCGACTGCTGGTTGGCGGAACGTGGGATGCTGTCATTCGATTTGCGTTTCGACCGGGCGCAAGCGACGGCACGACAGTTGGCCGAACACCTTGGAAAAACACAAGGGGTCAAACGGGTTGTGTATCCGGGCCGGCCCGATCATCCCGATCATGCGCGCGCTCGCAGTCTCTTGGGGGATAACAACTGCAACATGGTGAGCTTTGAGATTGAAGGCGACCGCGCTTCAGCCAATGCCTTCACCAGAGCGGCTGAGGGCATTTCCTTTGCACCCACGCTTGGCGATGTGGGAACGACAATTTCGCACCCTGCGTCTTCGTCACACCGTGCTTTGTCGCCGGATCAGCGCGCTGTTCTGGGCATTTCAGAAGGTTTCTTTCGAATATCCGTTGGACTTGAGGCACCAGACACACTTTGCGAGGTGTTCACGCACGCCGTCCGCGCTGCAACCGAACGCCGTTAGAGAGGGGCAGGCGGGTGAAAGCGGTATCCGATGTACTTGACGCGCTTCCCCTGCCAGCTCTGGCTATTGATGGATCAGAGCGGATTGTTGCGGCCAATGCGGAAGCGCATACACTGATCGGGCAGGGCATCGAAGGCCGCAACTTCGTAACGATCCTGCGCCAGCCCGCCGTTATAGAAATGGTTGAAAGTGTTTTGCGGGACGGCCGACCCCGCGAGGCGCATTACCTGACCAACGACGGCGCCGACGACATGACATTCAATGTAACGGCCAGGGTCATACCCGACGCACGCGCCTTGCTTGTGTGCTTTACAGACCTCACGCATCTGGAACAGGCAGAACAGATGCGTCGCGACTTCGTCGCAAACGTAAGCCACGAATTGCGCACGCCTCTGACTGCTCTGATGGGTTTCATCGAAACGCTGCGCGGACCGGCGCGAGAGGATGGAGATGCACGAGAACGGTTCCTCGACATCATGGAAGGCGAGGCGGGGCGCATGAACCGGCTGGTCGGAGATTTGCTGTCATTGAGCCGCGTTGAGGGAGAGCAGCGCGTGCGACCGCGCGAGACTGTCAATCTGAACGACATTCTTGCGTCAGTACTGCGCGCGCTCGAGCCAGTGGCGAAAGAACAGGACGTACTGTTTGAAACCGACTTCACAGACAGGCCGCTGAAATTGATCGGTGATCAAGATCAACTTATGCAGGTTTTCACGAACTTGGTGGAAAATGCGTTGAAATATGGCGCATCAGGAAAGCGTATCACAATCCGGATGGAGCCGATGGAGCGAGATCCGTCTCTGCGTGCGCCGGGCGTGCGCGTTCACATTATAGATTATGGGCCCGGTATCGATTCGATCCATCTGCCGCGTCTGACGGAACGATTTTACCGTGCCGACAATCACAGGTCGCGAGCAATGGGTGGTACAGGGCTCGGATTGGCGATTGTGAAACACATAATAAACAGGCACCGCGGTCGCCTTCGGGTTGAAAGTGAGCTCGGCGAAGGAGCCGAATTCACAGTGATTCTTCCGCTGCAACAGACCTGACAGTATACCCCTTAAAATAGAGTAGCGTGCAGAACGAAGCCGGGGTACCTAAACGTATTCGCCTTGTTCAACGACACGTCACTTAACGGAAACCGGAGTTCAGTCGTCTTTTTCTTCGATTTTTCAACTGATGGGTTTCCCGTGTCATAAAACCGTTACCCAAACGTCACAAAAGCATCGTGCACAATTCGTAACTAACCCGCACGGTCGCCGCGAGGGAGGCCAGTACACTATCGACTTATGACAGGAGCACTCATGTCGTTTGCAAAACTCACAACTTCCGCTTTGGCGATTGCTGCCCTTTCCGCCACTGCAGCCACGGCGCGCGATCAGGTACAGGTTGCCGGTTCATCAACCGTTCTGCCCTACGCCGCGATCGTTGCAGAAGCCTTCGGCGAAAACTTCGAATTTCCAACACCGGTCGTGGAGTCCGGTGGCTCGTCGGCCGGACTGAAGCGCTTCTGCCAAGGCGTTGGCACGGAGCACACAGACATTGCCAACGCGTCGCGAGCAATCCGTGAAAAAGAAATCGTAGCCTGTGCTGAAAATGGCGTTACGGACATCATTGAAGTGCGCATTGGGTACGACGGCATCGTTTTCGCAAGCCAGATCGACGGCCCCGAGTACACAGCTTTCACGCAATCCGACATTTTCAACGCCCTCGCGCCGAAGGTGATGGTCAACGGTGAGCTGGTCGACAACCCGCACACGCAGTGGGCCGATTTCAACCCCGACCTGCCAGCCTCAGACATTCTCGCCTTTATCCCCGGCACCAAGCATGGCACGCGCGAAGTCTTCGAAGAAAAAGTGATCGCGTCAGGCTGTGAAGCAACAGGTGCGATGGAAGCCATGATCGCAGGCGGCATGTCCGAAGATGACGCCGAGGACGCATGCCTCGCGGTGCGTACCGATGGTCGCTCAGTAGACATCGACGGCGATTACACTGAAACGCTTGCCTCGATCGATGCAAACACTAATGCCATTGGCGTCTTTGGTCTGGCGTTCTACGAGAACAACACAGACAAATTGAAAGTTGCAACAATGGCGGGTGTCGAACCCACCACTGAGAGCATCGCAGCCGGTGACTACCCTGTGTCCCGTCCGCTGTTCTTCTACATCAAGAAAGCGCACATCGGCGTGATCCCAGGTCTTAAGGAATATGCGGAATTTTTCGTATCTGACGAAATCGCAGGTCCTGATGGTCCGTTGGCGGAATATGGCCTCGTATCAGACCCGGAACTGGGCGGCACGCAGGCTGGCGTAGCTGACGAGCAAGTTATGAGCGGCGGCAGCTAAGCTGTAACATGTTAGACTAGGCACCGGGCGACGGATTCTCGCCCGGTGCACCCGAGCAGTCGCGTACTTGCTGCTTCGACACCAGTTTTCGGGGGACCCCATGCCAGTATTGTGGCTGATCATGATTATCGTCGCTATCGCGGTATTCGGTTTCATTCTCGGGCGATCTCGTGCCATTGCAAGCGCCGGTGGTTCAGCGCAGGAACTTCACTCGCTGCCGTCCTATTACGGCTATAATGTTCTTATGAAGTCGATCGTCCCCGCGTTGGGCCTTTTGTTTGTTTGGCTTCTGACACAACCCTTGTTCATCGAGGGTCGCGTTATTGGAATGATCCCTGAAAGCGACAGAACCGAAGCAAGCAACCGCAGCTTGTTAATGGCTGAAGTCCGCCGCACAGCCAATGGATTGAACCAAGCTGTAGAGCTTGGCTTGATGGATGAAACCATGGCGAGCAACGCGCGCGCCGATTTGGTTGACATGACACAGCGGTTGAAAGATGCGGGCCAAATTGTCACCAACCGGATCACGCAACCCATCTTGCATGCCTCGCAAGCCTACCGGGAAATGAGCGCGATCTCGCGGACATTGATGACAATCGCCGTTATCGCCATAGCTATCGTCGGCGTCGCCTGGGGCGTTAAGGAAAGCCAAAAGGATTTTCGCGCCAGAAACTCAGTCGAACGCGGTATTCTCGTCCTTTTGATCAGTGCGGCCTGTGTTGCGATCCTGACGACCGTCGGCATCGTTCTGTCGCTTGTCTTCAACACGATTGAGTTCTTCAAACTCTATCCCCCGCGCGATTTCTTTTTTCTGCTCGAATGGGCCCCCAGTTTCTCCGGCAGAGGCGGCGCATCCAGCCTCGGTATTCTTCCGCTGCTCTGGGGCACGCTCTATATTTCGCTGGTCGCACTTTTGGTCGCGGTTCCCATCGGACTTCTCTCGGCAGTCTACCTCTCTGAGTACGCATCCCAACGCGTGCGCAGTACTGCCAAACCACTGCTGGAAATCCTCGCTGGGATCCCGACAATTGTTTACGGGCTTTTTGCCTTGCTGACGATCGGACCGTTGCTCATGACGGTCTTCGGGCCCGGTGGCACCGGCTGGATGGGTGGTAGCCGCGCGGTCATCACTGCCGGCATTGCGATGGGTATTATGTTGATCCCGTTTGTCAGTTCTCTGTCTGACGACATCATCAACGCTGTGCCTCAGTCTCTGCGCGATGGCTCCTATGGTCTCGGAGCGACACGCTCCGAAACGATCAAGCAGGTGGTATTGCCAGCAGCGCTCCCCGGGATCGTGGGCGCGGTTCTTCTCGCGGCCAGCCGTGCGATCGGCGAAACAATGATCGTCGTCATGGGGGCTGGCGCGGCGGCGCGTCTTTCTGTGAACCCGTTCGAGGCAATGACGACTGTCACGGCAAAAATCGTGTCACAGCTAACAGGCGATTCTGACTTTGCCTCGCCAGAGGCTCTCGTTGCATTTGCACTGGGGATGTCGCTCTTCATTATAACGTTGGGGCTGAACGTGTTCGCCCTCTACATCGTTCGCAAATACCGGGAGCAGTACGAATGACCGATACAATTGGCCCGGTGACCCCTGTGTCAAAAGAAAGCGGCACAATTTCACTGACAGCGCCAGACGCACGCACAAAACGACGCCAGGCAGCAGAGTTTCGATTCCGCATGTACGGTATCGCAGGTATTGCGGTTGGCATTTTTTTTCTGATCGTTCTGCTTGTATCCATTGTCTACAGCGGGAAAGGGGCTTTTCAGCAAACCTTCATTAACACGTCGATTTATCTCGATCCGGAAAAGCTCGATAAAAACGGCAACCGCGACCCGGCTGAAATCGCCAAGGTTTCAACCTTTGGGTACAACCCGCTGATACAGCAAGCGATTTTTGACAAGATCGCTGCAAACGGGATCGAAACGCCGCTGGAGAAAAAGGGCGATATGAAAGCCATGATATCCGCTTCGGCGGCGGCACAGCTGCGCAACTCGGTCATCGCCGATCCGGAATTGATTGGTCAGATCATCGATGTCCGCATTCTTGCGTCCAGCCGCGTGGATGGATATCTCAAAGGCCGCGTGTTTCGGGAAGACGTTGCGCGCGACAAGAACATTGATGCCGAGCACCTCGATCTCGTAGATGCTTTGGTGCGTTTGGGCATCGTCGAAAAGACGTTTAATATGAGTTTCATTACCGGCGCGGACGCCTCTGAGAGCCGCGCCGAGGCCGCTGGAATCGGCGTTTCCATGATTGGCTCCCTTTTCATGATGCTTGTGGTTCTTTTTCTGGCCCTGCCAATCGGTGTGGCAGCATCGATTTACCTTGAGGAGTTCGCGCCCAAAAACCGGCTGACGGATTTGATCGAGGTGAACATTTCAAATCTCGCGGCGGTTCCGTCCATCGTCTTTGGTATCCTTGGCCTCGCCGTATTCATCCAGTTCATGCATCTTCCTCAATCCGCTCCGCTGGTGGGTGGTATGGTTCTGACGCTGATGACATTGCCGACCATCATCATTTCGACACGCGCCTCGCTGAAAGCGGTACCGCCATCCATACGCGATGCGGCACTTGGGGTAGGGGCCTCAAAGATGCAGTCTGTGTTCCATCATGTGCTGCCGCTGGCCGCGCCCGGTATCCTGACAGGCACCATCATCGGTCTGGCGCAGGCGCTTGGCGAAACCGCCCCGTTGCTTTTGATCGGCATGGTTGGCTTTATCGCGTCGAATGCTCCGGATGGTCTCGCATCCGGTTTGCTGTCGCCAAATTCCGCCATGCCCGCTCAAATCTACGAATGGGCGAAACGGGCGGACCCGGCGTACTACGAGCGTGCATGGGGCGGCATCATTGTACTGCTGGTTTTCCTGATCACCATGAATACCATAGCTGTCATTCTGCGTCGCCGCTTTGAGCGTCGCTGGTAAAGGAGCGCCTGATATGAATGATATGAGAGTATTGGAGAGAGACGTGGACGCTGGTGAGATCAAGATCGCGGCCCGTAAGGTGCAGGTGTATTATGGACAAAATCATGCGATCAAAGACGTGGACGTCGATATAGAAGACAAGACAGTCACAGCCTTTATCGGGCCATCCGGCTGCGGAAAGTCCACATTCCTGCGTTGCCTGAACCGAATGAACGACACCATCGATGTTTGCCGTGTTGAAGGCGACATTCATATCGACGGCGAAGACATCTATGATAAACGCGTCGACTCGGTGCAGCTGCGCGCCAAAGTCGGCATGGTTTTTCAGAAGCCGAACCCGTTTCCAAAGTCAATCTATGACAACGTGGCTTACGGTCCACGAATCCACGGTTTGGCCAAGAATAAGCCCGAACTGGATGATATCGTTGAAAAATCCCTTCGGAATGCGGCAATCTGGGACGAAGTCAAGGATCGCCTGGATGCCCCGGGCACCGGTCTATCCGGTGGTCAGCAGCAGCGCTTGTGTATTGCGCGGGCCGTCGCGACTCAGCCAGAAGTTCTCTTGATGGACGAGCCCTGCTCGGCTCTTGATCCGATTGCTACCGCACAGGTAGAAGAGTTGATCGACGAGCTGCGGCAGAACTATTCGGTTGTGATTGTAACGCACTCGATGCAACAGGCCGCGCGTGTCAGCCAGAAGACGGCGTTTTTTCATTTGGGCAACCTGGTCGAATTTGGTGAAACCGGAACGATTTTCACCAATCCTGAGGACCCGCGTACTGAAAGCTACATTACAGGCCGGATAGGATAACCGATGATGGAAGAGCAACATATCGTCTCGGCTTTTGATCGCGATCTTGAGGCAATTCAGGCTCAAATCATGAAAATGGGCGGACTTGTCGAAGCCGCGATACGCGATGCCGCAAAGTCCCTTGATACACGCGATGACGAGCTGGCAGAGCAGGTGCGAGCAGGTGACAAGGCCATCGATGGTCTCGAAGAGGTAATCAACGAGGAAGCAGCCCGCGTGATCGCGTTGCGGCAACCGACAGCCGGCGATCTGCGGTTGATCCTGACTGTTATCAAGATTAGCGCCAACCTCGAACGCATTGGCGATTATGCGAAAAACATGGGTAAGCGTACGGGTGTTCTGACCAAGATGGCGCCGGTCGGTGATAGCACCGGGGCCTTGAAAAGAATGGCGCGCGAAGTGGAACGCATGCTCAACGACGCGCTGGATGCCTATGTGCAAAGGGACGAAGAACTGGCGCTAGATGTTATAGCGCGTGATCGCGAAATTGATCAGATGTACAACGCACACTTCCGCGAATTCCTAACGTTCATGATGGAGGATCCACGTAACATTACGGCCTGCATGCACTTGCATTTCATCGCGAAGAACGTTGAGCGGATGGGTGACCATGTTACGTCCATAGCGGAGCAGGTTGTTTATCTTGTAACAGGCGAAACACCCGAAGATCCGCGCCCAAAGGCGGACAAAACCGCAACGATCGTCGAGGGGTAAACGAGAATGTCTACCAATCAACCGCGTGTATTGGTTGTAGAGGACGAACCCGCACAACGAGAAGTTCTGGCATATAACCTCGAAGCTGAAGGCTTTGCCGTGAATCGTGCCGAAAACGGTGAAGAAGCTCTGATCCTGGTCGATGAAATTTCGCCGGACGTCATTGTTCTGGACTGGATGATGCCAAACCTGTCGGGCATCGAAGTTTGCCGTCGCCTGAAAATCCGACCGGAAACGCGCGCAATACCCATAATTATGTTGTCCGCGCGTTCCGAGGAAGTTGATCGCGTCCGTGGCCTTGAGACGGGGGCCGATGATTATGTTATCAAGCCATATTCCGTCATTGAATTGATGGCACGCGTCCGCAGCCAGTTGCGTCGAGTAAGGCCTTCGACGACCGGCGAACGTCTTCAGTACGAGGACATCACACTCGATTCCACCAGCCACCGCGTGAATCGTGGCGACAGCGAATTGAAACTGGGTCCAACCGAGTTCCGCTTGCTCTCAACGTTCATGGAAAAACCCGGGCGCGTGTTTTCTCGCGAGCAACTGCTCGATCGTGTCTGGGGGCGTGACATCTACGTTGATACCCGCACGGTGGACGTTCACATCGGGCGCTTGCGCAAAGCGCTGACACAACACGGCGGATCGGATCCGCTGAGGACGGTGCGCGGCGCAGGTTACGCCTTGGGCTAATGGCTTCGGACATGTTACGCTGATATCTTTATTTTACATAATCATGATTATACAATTACGCTTTGTCGCCGCAAAGCGATAATGTCACTCACCTCGCAAAACGATGTGTGGAAGAGCGTAAATGGGATGTGTGTTAATGAGCGAGCGCGAGTTGAACCGCGTGGAAGTGCTGACGCAGGTCGATGATGGACGGTTGAGCGTCGATAACGCGGCGAACATGTTGGACTTGTCCCGTCGGCAGATTTTCCGACTGTTAAAGTCGTATCGTCAGTATGGCGCATCAGCGATCCGGCGCAAGTCGCGTGGGCGTGCACCGAACAATCAGTTTCACAAAGCCAAACCTGATTATGCTCTGACCGTGATCAAGGAACAGTATCCGGATTTCGGGCCGGCCTTGGCGGCTGAGATGCTGTGGCTGAACATTATGGGTTCAACGTTTCACGCCAGACCGTGCTCAAATGGATGCAGGAAGATGGCATCTGGCTCTCACGCAAGCAGCGGCGCGGCATTCATCAACCACGCCTGCGCCGCGAGTGCTACGGCGAGCCGAATCGGCTGACGTACTGAGTTGGCGTGAGAACCGTTATGTCGGCAAGCAACTCACTTTCACCTACGACCGCAAGCTCATCATGCTCGCAGAGAACGAGATCACGCGTGGGCTGGTGGGTAAATATGTGGACACCTACGCCTTTGTGGATGGCCGGTTCGAAGTACGCTCGAAAGGCCGCTCCCTGCCCTACACAATCTTCGACACGGATCAGCTCGTGACCCATGCCGCCATCACCGACGACAAACGCCTCGGTGCCGTGCTGGAACACATCAAAGAGATGCAAGACGCCGCCCAGCCAAAATATCTGGTCAGGACAAATTCAGCGAAGCTGCGCTACAAACCGAACGGACGGCGGCAAGGGTGACCATCGGGATCCCGGGCCAAGAAAAAATTGCACACGCGGCGGAATAGCCTTGGAAACTCTGCGCCATTACTTGTCTCGAAGTCGGGCTCTAAGCTGATCGAGACCGGCCCGCGTGGCTTCTGTTATTTGCGCGTTCGAAGGCTCCGGACGAGGAGCAACTTGCGCGGTGTCTTTTTGCCCGGCCGCTGCAGCTCGTGGTTCCACCACTGTTTCAAAAAACCAGATGATCATTGCTGGAAGCCCATATCGTACCAGAAGCAGCAAAATGACCGGCGGGATCACATATTCCATCTGATTGATGTCGTAAGGTGCAAAACGATTTTTAACCGCAGGCCCAAATTCACTTCCCTGCAAAGCCAGTCAGATCTGCGATATCTTAGGTCTCAGCCCTGTCAGGCTTTGCTACCTAAGCACCCGGCGGTGACACTTCTGCTTTGCAAAACCAGTGACATTTCTGAATGGTGTTTACCTTTTTATCGTCTGTAGCGCTTAAGCCGCAATGCGCCAAGCCTCATGGCGTTGCCGACAACAGCATCTGGACACACGCCCCTTTCTGCTTCTAATCAGGTTTGCGCAACAAACGGGAACCTGTGATGTCTTCTGTTCTGATTTTAAATGGTCCGAACCTCAACCTGCTGGGCACGCGTCAGCCGGAGGTCTACGGAAAAACAACGCTCGGCGACATCGAAGCAATGTGCAATGCGCATGGTCACATCATTGATATGACAGTTGAATTCACACAGACCAATCATGAAGGCGTGATGCTCGATGTTATTCACGCGGCGCGAACGAAACATGACGGCATCATTCTGAATGCGGGCGCTTACACACACACGTCAATCGCCCTGATGGATGCGATTGCCTCGGTCGAGTTGCCATCGATCGAATTACATCTGAGCAACGTTCATGCGCGGGAAGAGTTTCGGCACCACAGCTACATTGCGAAGGTCTGTGTTGGCATCATTTGTGGTTTTGGCGCTCAGGGATACCTGCGCGCCATGGACGCATTAGAGGCGCATCTTAAACCTTAAGAATGCGCCTCAAACACTTGAAAATAAAAGATGGCGCCCGAAAACGCCATTTTTCCGATTGTGCACAACGTTAGCCCTGCGCCGCCTTTGCGACTTCTGCGGCAAAGTCCTCTTTCACAACTTCGATGCCCTCGCCCACTTCAAGACGAACAAAGCCGGTTATGGATGCACCGGCTTCCTTGGCGGCTTCACCAACGGTCAAATCGGGGTTTACGACGAAAGACTGGTTCACCAACGTGACTTCAGACATGTACTTCTTCATGCGACCGATGATCATCTTTTCGATGACTTGCTCGGGCTTGCCGCTTTCACGCGCGATATCTATCTGCACCTGACGCTCTTTTTCGACGATCTGCGGATCCAGATCATCTTCTGACAATGATGCTGGATTTACCGCGGCGATGTGCATTGCAACCTGCTTGCCAAAGGCTTCATCACCGCCGGTCATGGCAACAAGCACGCCAATTTTGCCCATGCCGGGAGCGGCGGCGTTATGCACATAGGACACAACCGTTTCGCCATCGATCGCAGACATGCGACGGACCGACATGTTTTCACCAATAACGGCCACTGCGTCTGTTACAACATCTGCGACGGTCAAGCCGCCCATTTTCGCATCTTTCAGCGCGTCCACATCGGACACTGTCAGAGCAACTTCGGCAATGCCCGAAACCATAGACTGAAAATCAGCATTTTTACCAACGAAGTCTGTCTCAGCGTTTACTTCAACAGCAACACCGTGACCGCCCTCCACTTTTACAGCAACGAGGCCTTCGGCCGCCGTTCTGCCGGATTTCTTTGCTGCTTTGGCAAGACCTTTTGTGCGAAGCCAATCGACAGCGGCTTCCATGTCGCCGTCGGTTTCTGTGAGCGCCTTTTTGGCGTCCATCATGCCGGCGCCTGTGGAGTCGCGCAGCTCTTTGACCATAGATGCTGTAATTGCCATCTCAGGTTCTCCTTCAGGATTTGGTTTGCTCGATGGGGCAGGCATACCCTGCCCCATGTTTCATGCGTGCAACAGCGGACCTAAGCCTGCGCTTCTTGCGGTGCAGCGTCTTCGGCTGGTGCCTCGGCAAGTGCTTCTTCGACTGGTGCGTCTTCCATCTCGCCAAGATCAACACCTGCCGCGCCCAACTGTGCGGACATACCGTCCAACGCCGCACGGGCCGCCAGATCGCTATAAAGAGCGATTGCACGAGCCGCGTCGTCATTGCCCGGGATGATATAGTCGACCCCATCAGGCGAACAGTTGGTGTCGACAACGGCCACAACCGGGATACCAAGTTTGTTGGCTTCGGCGACAGCCAGCGCTTCTTTTTTCACGTCGATCACAAAGATCAGATCCGGGCGCCCGCCCATTTCGCGAATCCCGCCCAGCGATGCCTGCAATTTGCCTTGATCGCGCTCCATACCAAGGCGTTCTTTCTTTGTCATCCCGGCAAAGCCTTGCTCGGCTTGCTCGTCAATGTTTTTCAGGCGATTGATCGATTGGGAAACTGTCTGCCAGTTGGTCAGAGTGCCACCAAGCCAGCGGTGGTTCATGTAGTATTGAGCACATTTCTCGGCCGCTTCGGCAATCGGTTGCTGCGCCTGACGCTTGGTGCCGACAAACAGTATGCTACCGCCTTTAGCGACGGTCTCGCGGATGGCGTTCAACGCGGCGTCCAGCATCGGTACGGTTTGCGTTAGATCCATTATGTGAATGCCGTTGCGCGCCCCATAGATAAAGGGGCCCATGCGCGGGTTCCAGCGTTGCGTTTGGTGGCCGAAGTGCACGCCAGCTTCAAGCAATTGGCGCATGGTGAACTCTGGAAGAGCCATGTCGATAATCCTTTCCGGTTTCATCCTCGGCGGGGGCATGACAGTGCTCTGCCAACCGGAGGACCTTTAAGGATGTCTCCCTCAATGGCCCAAACCCCGCCTGTGGGTTTATTGGCGCGCGTATAGGTGAGTGTCGTGAGTACTGCAAGCGCTTTTTGCGCGTGGTAATGTAACAAAGCTTTAACACCAGAAGGCCTCTACACCCTTGCCTGATGTCCAATGCACATCCTAACATTGCAGGGGTAAAAAAGCCCTTCAAACTGGGCTACATAAAATTGGGGAAGACCGATGAACAATAGACTTTTGGCTGCGGCATGCGTAGCGGCCATGGCCCTGCCGGGCGGCGTATGGGCGCAAGGCGTCACACTGAAACTCGCCAATCCGCAACCTTCGACCGGATCCTTGTCCAAGGGGCTTGCGGTAAGTTACGCAAAGGTTCCAGGTGACACGCGTGAACTGTCGCAAGTCCGCAAGGCTATTGCAAAGGCAAAGCCGGGCGAGCCCCTGAAAGGCCTGTCGTATGATGACACCCCAGCAACACGGCCTGCCCTGACGTCGGACAGAAAGCAGCTCGTTGGAGCAGCGATTTCAGGATACATCAAATTCGACCGCGCCGGTGCCTACACACTTGATTTTTTGAATAACGACGGGCTCGAACTCTTTATAGGCGGTGAGCAGGTCGCCGACTACGATGGTGTGCACGCTTGCGGGTATGCCGGCGAAGTTGAAGTAAATGTACCCCAGGTCGGCTATTATGAAGTTGAGGCTGTCTATTTTCAGCGCAAGGGCACATCCTGTCTGATGATGGAATGGGGACCCGATAGTGATGGCTTGGAGCAGGTGCCCGACAGCGCATTCTTTCATTAAACCGAACCGGTTTGGCGTGTTTTAAGCGCGCCCCGCGCGCACACGCTCCTCGCAAGCGCGCGCCAACGCCTTTCTGTCCGGGTAATCGCGAGCTCTAAGAGCGGCATGCTGAACCATGGTCGCCCTGCCCCCTCTTCCGTGCGCGAGGACCTGCAAGAGGTGACCGCCGAAATCCATATCCCCCCACCAACCGAAGAACCGCGCATCTCGGTGGCAAGGGGCGGAATATACTACGGTCACAGGCTGGATCGACAGCGTGTTTTGAGAACCCGGCGACGCAAATGCAGCAAAAAGCGTTGACTTGAAAGGCAGTACCCGCAAGCCGTCGCTGCTTGTCCCTTCAGGGAAAAAAAGCAGTTTGTGCCCCGCCTCAAGCCTTTTGAGAAACTGCTCGGTCTGGCCTGCCGCCTTGGCACGATCGCGTTTTACGAACATCGTGCCGGTGCCACGTGCCAGCCAGCCGATTCCAGGCCAGGATGCGACTTCGGCTTTTGAGACAAAATAGACTGGTCCCGTGGCGTTCAGCACAAAAATGTCGAGCCAACTTGAGTGGTTCGCAACAACGCAATTGGCTGCGCTTGCGGTTGGTCCAAAGACACGTCGCTTAATCCCCAAAAGCCACAAGGCGCCCCGGCAAACAATTACAGTTATGTAGGGCGTAACTGGCCGGCGCGCGCCAAAAACCGGCGCTTCGATCACACGCACAAGCAAAAGTACCAAAAGCCCGCCAAAAACCAGTACGGCCAGCGGCACACCCGTAGCGATGACGCGCAGCCAGCCAAGAAAGGAAATGGGCGTTGGATCAGGCGGCGACGCGTCCCCGTACCATGTCGCGCTCATTCTGAATGGCCCCGGTAGCGCCGCGCTTGCCGCGTGTTCAGGCGTGCAGTGTCAAGCGTCAGGCAAACGTCGGTGGTGTTAAACGCATGATCGACATAAGCGCCCTCCCCCACGCAGCCGCCGAGCCGCAGGTAGGCCTTGATCAACGATGGAATCTGCAGCATCGCCGCGCGGCGGTCCAGATCAGTCTCTTCAATCAAATCCATCCGCTGAAACGCATCCGCGCGCGCGCGGACACGTAAGTTTTCTGGTGCGAGATGGCGGTGGTGCAGCAGTGACAGTGGTGCCGCCAATTGCGCAATGTCTGTTCCGTGAAAACTCGCAACACCAAAAAGAAGCTCAATTCCGTGATCCGCGACGTAGGCTGCCAGACCCGTCCACAGGTGGTACAGTGCAAACCCGCCGCGGTAGTCCCGATGTAAACAGGACCGTCCAAGCTCCAATACATTTCGTCCAGACGCCAGCAATGGCGACAAATCATATTCAGCTTCCGAATAAAATCCGCCCGCGGCTCTGGCTTGTTCGGCGCGCATCAACCTGTAAACGCCGACTGTTCGGTCTGTGCTTAGATCGCGTACGACAAGATGATCAAAGAAGGGATCGAAGCGATCCCGCTCCAGTCGCGCGTCATGATCCACAAGGGGTCCGCCGCCCCCCAATTCCTCGACAAAGACCTCATAGCGCAATCGTTGCGCTGCTTCCAACGCCTCTGCGCTTTGCGCCAGACTCACCTCGAATTTATCCGTGGTGTTAACTGTCATTTCAAGGCGAATGCCTGTTTCAAATTTCGGGTGACGGGGTCATACCTCAAAGACTGTGAACTTGCTACGAGAACAGCCACAGGCTTTACAATCCTTGCGTGCAGGTTAACCATTTGGAAAGGATGTTCATTCATCAAAGACTGCAAGCATTGCCACGCGCGCGCTATCGATAACGATTTTGCCTGTATCCCGGAAGTTCACGGTGAGTTTGCCGCCCACGTTGCTTTGAACCTGACCCGTGCCCCAATCCGGATGATCCGGGTGGCGCACTAGCATGCCAGGAGAAAATATGGCGTTCAAATCTTCCATCACTTGCCTTTTGCGCGGAGGGCACTGAATGGCCCAGTCGTCTGTAAACCTCGGTGCCCTGATTGGCAGCCGGATTTGCCACGACCTGATATCGCCTATCGGCGCCATCAACAATGGGTTGGAGCTTTTGGACATGTCCGGAGGCACGCCGGGCCCGGAAATGGAGCTCATTCAGGAAAGTGTAGGCAATGCAAGTGCCCGTATTCGCTACTTTCGCGTGGCTTTTGGTGCAGCTGGCGAACAGATGATGGGGCGAGCGGAAATCGTCTCCATTCTGAGAGATGTCATGGGGGGCGCGCGTCTTGATGTCGCTTGGGGGCCCATGGATGCTCAGCCCCGGTCAAGTGTGCGCATGGCGTTTCTCGCGTTATTATGTATGGAAACCGCCATGCCATATGGCGGACGAATCGAGATCAGCCAGGATGACGGCGCATGGCTTTTGCACGGCCATGCGGATAAGCTCAACATTGACATGGCAATATGGGACATTCTGGCGACCAGATCCGCCCCGTCAGATCTCCGGCCGGCCCAGGTACAGTTTGCGCTGTTGCCTTTGATCGCCGCCGATGAACAACGCAGCGTGTTCAGCCAGTTCAGCGAAACCGAAATAAAGCTCCAGTTTTAAGTGCGAACAGTGCCATTTCCGGTCACCTGATATTTGAAGCTTGTCAGCTGCGTGGCACCCACCGGGCCGCGCGCATGCATCTTCCCTGTTGCAATACCGATTTCGGCGCCCATACCAAACTCTCCGCCATCCGCAAACTGGGTCGAGGCGTTGTGCATGACGATTGCAGAGTCCAGCTCAGTCATAAACCGCTGCGCTGTCGCGGCATTCTCTGTCAGAATGCAGTCGGTGTGATCCGAGCCGTGCTTTCGGATATGCACTAGCGCGGCGTCAACATCCGGAACGACCCGTGCGGCGATTATCATGTCAAGATATTCTCTCCCCCAGTCTGAATCTGTTGCCGGTGTGACACCTTCCAATTGCATCAGGCCCGCGTCTGCGCGCACTTCGACACCTGCGTGAATGAGGGCCGCAATCACATCTCGCCCCGCAGTTTCAACGATATCTTCGTGTATCAAAAGGCACTCCGCAGCGCCGCAGATACCGGTGCGCCGGGTTTTTGCATTGAGAACGACATCTACCGCCATCGCCAGATCGGCAGCTTTATCGATGTAGATATGCACAATTCCCTCCAGATGGGCAAAGACGGGCACCCGCGCCTCTTTCTGAACCAGCCCCACCAGCCCCTTGCCGCCGCGCGGCACGATCACGTCAATTGTTTCGACCATCTTCAACATCTCGCTCACCGCGGCCCGATCGCGCGTCGGGACAAGCTGGATGGACGTTTCCGGTAATCGCGCGTCCTTCAGTCCCTGAACTAGACAGGCATGCAGCGCTTGCGACGAGTGAAAACTCTCGGACCCTCCGCGCAAAATGACCGCATTGCCCGCCTTGAGGCACAGCGCGCCAGCGTCCACGGTTACGTTTGGGCGGCTTTCATAGATTACGCCAACCACACCCAAAGGCGTGCGCACACGCTTTATGTGCAAACCGCTGGCTTGATCCCACTCTGCCATGACCTCGCCCACCGGATCGGCTTGCTCCGCGACAGCGCGCAATCCATC
>JBCCXN010000018.1:0-86891 GCA_039191495.1 Pseudomonadota bacterium
CGCAAGCAACGCCTTGTCAAAATGCAAGGACGCGGTGGGGGCTGCGACGGCTCCGGCGTGGCGTGCAAAGACGGTCTGATAGTCTTCTTTGTCGCGGGTGTCGGCCGGTCGCTTGGCGGCAATGTAGGGTGGCAGCGGCATCGCTCCTGCAGCGTTAAGCGCAGCATCAAAATCGTCGCCCCTGAGGTTGAAGGCAAGATATCCTTGCCCGTCTGCAATCCGGTCGAGCCGCGCGCGCAGATCATGCGAAAAAATGATTTCTTCGCCGGGTTTGACCTTCTTGAGCGGTTTTATGAGAGCCTGCCACGTGCCATCTGCCTGGGGCTCAAGCAATGTAACCTCGATCCGGGCCTGCATCGGGCCCTGTGCGGTGTCGCGGGGGCGCAGACCTGTCAGGCGCGCCGGAATCACACGCGTGTCGTTCAGCACCAGCCGGTCACCGGCGGCCAGCCACTGCGGCAGGTCGGAAACACTGCTGTCCGCGATGTTTTGGCCCTTCGCCACCAGAAGCCGCGCCGAGGAGCGTGGGACGGCGGGTCGTGTCGCAATCAACCGCTCCGGCAGGTCAAAATCAAAGTCGCTGAGCTTCATGCGCGCCCGTTTAGCGATCTTCCCCTCTCGTCACAACCGGCTTGCGGCGCGGTTTGGGCGGCGGTGGTGCGGCCTCACCGGCTTCCAGCGGCACCTGCGGTTGTGCGCTGCGGAACAGATTGCGCAATCCGCCCGGGGCGAGAGCGGTAAGCGGGTTGACAAAGACCTGCGGGTCTTGCGCTGTGCCAGTGATGGAATAATTGAACCCGAACAAACCCTCACCCCGTCGCGTAAGACCGCTGCCGACGGCGTTCAGGGCGTAGACGGGCGAGATGACGCCCTGCATGGCGATCTGACCACTATCAGGCACAAAGACGCCATCCATGGAAAGCCCCATGGAGGCCCCGACCGCACTGGCTTGCCGCAGCGTGATCCGCGACGGCGCAAGCCGGAAATCGGCGGAGACGTCCGAGAAATAGATGCCGTCGCCGTTTAACTCATTGATCAAACCCACGACGCTTATCCCGTTCAGCAGGGCTGCCATGGCCGGCGCATTGGTGATGCGCACATCGCGCACCATGAGCTTGCCGTCAAAGGCCCCATCCGTGCCGACGGGGATCAGATCCAGCGCCAACGGGCCTGCGCGCGCCCGCTGCACCAGACCGGCCGCCTGCACCACCCGCCCCGCGTCGGGTGCCGTCAGTCGCACGGCACTCCGCCCCGCGCGCGGCGTCACACGACCACTGACGGCCGCAGCCCCGTTGACCGAGCCGGAAAATTCCCCATTCAACCCACCTGAGGTCGTGAACTTCCCTTGCAGGCCGGTTAACGCCACGGTGTCGGTCACCTGCAACCGGTCCAGCGCCACAGTGAGCGGCCCGCCAGCACCGCCGCTGTCTCCGAATTGCGCGCGCCGCAAGTCGATCATTCCGCCCCGCACAACGACGCCGGGTCCCTGTCCCGCACCGCGCCCGACGAGGTCAACGGGTGCATTCAGCCAGCTGCCCACGCGCGTGTCGTTGAGCCGGACACGCTCCACCTGGCCATCCGGTGTCAGGGACAGGCTGCCCGCCGCATATAGCCCCGGTGCATCAAGCAGCAGACGGTCAACGCGCGGCACCTCGCCCAGTGTCACGCCAAGATCGAGCGTGGCGGGCACCTCGGCGGGTTTGCGCCACTGGATCGGCGGGATGGACAGCGTTGCCCCGTCAAGATCAGAGCGCAGCGACAGAACCGGTGGTGCGCCTTTTGTGATATCCACGGCAAAGCGCGCGTCGGCCTCACCGCTCAGCGAGCCGGGCGGCAGGGCAATATTGAACGCCTCAAGCGCAGGCTCCGACAAGACCAGATCACCCGTAACGCGCCCCGGGATCGGTGCGCCACCCCGGGCCAGCGGTTGGGTCCAGACCACGTCAACCGGCACATTGCTGAGACGCGCTGCACCGCTCAGCCGCACCTGTCGCTCTGAGGCTTGCAAGAGGAGGCGTTCGGCTGTGAGCAGCCGGTCGGGCACCAGTGTCTCGGATTGGGCATCAAGCACTTCGCCCAGCACATCGAATTCGATCTGATCCGGCTGGGTTCCCTTGCGTAGCGGCATCGCGATGGTGCCGCTGACACGCGTTTCACCAGTCGCATCATCAACTGTGCGACCGGCCTTTTTCATCGCCTCAAGAGGTGGCAGATCAAGCAGGGAGAGTGCCGAGGTCACAGACCCGCGGGCCGCCAGCCGCACGACACCCGGCGTGTCGGGCTTTGCACTTGTGTCCGGCACGATAAACGCTGTACCCGCAGCATCAACACGACCGCCTTGCGGCGCTTCGACATACCCTTCGTCCAGCACGATCGAGAAGCGGTTGCGCAGCATGCTGGCATGCCCGCGCGCCTGCTTGAGAAACGGCATCGTCTTGAGAAAGCGGAACGTGCCGTCCTGAAAATCAAACCCGAAAGAGACCTCCGGTTTCACGCCCTGAGCGCCCCGCATCGAGAAATTGGCGTCACGCACCACGCCGTCCAGCACGTTTTCGCTAATCCAGGTGCGCGTTTTGACCTTCATGCTTTCGGGCCAAAAGGACAGCAAACGCGCCGGGGCCAGCATGTCCATGCGGGCATCCAGCATCACGTCCCAGCCGGATGCACCGGCGGAAATCTCGCCACGCGCCGACAGTACCTCACCTTGGTCAAAGAGATCGACGCGTCCCAGCTCGACACGAAAAGGATCAAGGCTCAGACGGAAATCCAGTTCCGCTCCCTCAACATTGCGCGCGTCCTTATAGAGCCCGGCTGGGTTCGCCTGAACGTCGGATAGGCGGAACTGACCCACAAGATGCTCAAACGCGCCTGTCGATGCCCGGTCGAAATGCGCTTCGCCCTCCAGATGACCCTGACCCCAGGCGGTATTGACCGAGAACTGATCAAACCGTAGTGCGCTGTCGACCGGATCATACGTGAAATAGCTTTTGGCGCTCTCAATCGGAATCGGCGCGGCCTCGGATGTGGGCTGAATGACCCCTGCGCCAATTTCCAGCGTCGCGTTGAGCGGCGCGAAACTGCCGTCTTCAAGACGACCGCCGCGTACTGCCCCGGAGATCGGCGCACGCAGCGCCCCAAGCCATGCAAAAGCAACACCTTGAGAGGCAATGTCCCGCGCATCGAGATCCTGGATTGCGAGTCCGAAGTCAGCAATCTGACCGCCAATTTCACCACTGTAATTGGCCGACAGCGTTGCGACCTGCGAGACGCCGCCCAAAAGCGCAAGATCGGCAGCGATCTGGAGGTCATCGGCCTCTCGCGTCAGCCGCACACGCCCGCCATCCACTGTCCAGTTGCGTTTTGCACGCTGATCCTCGTAACGGAGGGTAACGGCGCGTACATCGACCTCCTGCAAGTTCGACAGCCCCGGTCGGAGCAGCCATTCATCCAGCTCGTTGACAAGCTCAATGAGGTTCGACGCCTGGCCGCTGGCCGCGCTGGCTTCCTCATCCGCTTGCAGGGCAACCGCGCCGTCCGGGGTGCGCCGCAAGGAGAGAACAACGCCATTGACGTAAAGCTGCGTCAGGCTGACGCGCCGTTCAATCAATGCAGCCAGGTGTACGCCAATCCGGACTGTATCAAAGGAGACGACAGGTTCGCCATTGGTGCTTTTGATCTCGACGTCGCGCACCAGAACGCGCGGGCGCCAAGCCTCATCGACGGTCCCGACTATGTCGCCAAATTCCACCCGCAGGTCCGGCATCGCCATGTCCAGCTTTGCGGAAAGCGCGTCCCGCGCCCACGTCGGTGCGACAAATTCGCGTTCTTTGACCCAGAAAGCACCGCCCGCGAACGCGGCAAAAAGCAAGACCAGCAGCAGGCCGCACCATCTCGCCACGCGACCGCCTTTTTTACGGCGCGGCGGATCGGTAAGAGATGCCTGGTCACTCAAAATTGCACTGCCTCGCTGGCTGGCCTGAAATCGCATGCTCGGACACCAGATCACCCTTGGCGCCGGGCGCCTTGGCACTAGTATGTCATCGCGACCCAGTTCTGAAAAGCCAAGAGAATGTTATGCCAGAGATTTCACAACCTGCCCCGGACTTTACACTGCCCAGCACAGGGGGCGCGGATGTGACGCTGTCCGCGCTGCAAGGCAAGCCTGTCGTGTTGTTTTTCTATCCCCGCGATGACACGCCAGGCTGCACGAAAGAAAGCGTCGGGTTTTCCAAAAGCCGCACGGACTTTGAAACTGCCGGCGCGCAGGTCTTCGGGATTTCCAAAGACAGCATGGCGAGCCACGAAAAGTTTGCGTCAAAGCGCGATCTGCAGATACCACTCTTGTCGGACGAGCACAGTAGCGTTTGCGAAGACTACGGCGTGTGGAAAGAGAAAAACATGTACGGCAAGAAATACATGGGAATTGAGCGCACGACATATCTGATCGCCGCGGACGGAACCGTGGCGCAGGTCTGGAACAAGGTCAAAGTGCCGGGGCATGTGGAGGCGGTTCTGGACGCGGTCCGCGCGCTGTGACGCCACTCGCCGAAATGGCGGAGGCCGTTCTGCGCACCGCAGACGGGTGCGAGAAAACCGCCCTGTCCCGGCGATACGCAGCGGAATGGCGCGCTGCACGTGATGCGGGCAACACACCGGAGATAGGTGACGCCGACCCGCCCAGCCACCCGGCGCGTCCGGCCCGACCGGAGTTGCTCAGCCCGCGCGAGGTGCCGCGCCGCAAGCCCGGCACCGAGGCCGGGCGCATTGCTCTCTTGCATGCTGTCGCACATATCGAACTCAATGCGGTCGATCTTCACTGGGACATTATCGCGCGCTTCACAGACGTCGGCTTTCCCACGGGGTTCTATGATGACTGGGTCAAGGCGGCAGATGACGAATCCAAACATTTCAATTTGATGTGCGACTGTCTTGAAGCTCTTGGCAGCCACTACGGTGCCCTTCCGGCACACGCCGGCATGTGGCGCGCCGCCGAAGACACGCAAGACGACATCATGGGTCGCCTTGCGGTCGTTCCCATGGTGTTGGAGGCCCGCGGGCTCGATGTGACGCCGGGCATGATCGAGATCTTTCGGAGAGCAAAAGCCGATCAGGCAGTCGCTGCGCTCGAAGTCATCTACAGCGAGGAAGTGTCACACGTGGCCTACGGATCAAAGTGGTTTCATTTCTTATGCGGCCGTTACAACGAAGACCCAAAGGACCGTTTTCACACTTTGGTGCAGACCTATTTTCATGGCGCTCTGAAACCGCCTTTCAATGAGGAAAAACGTGCAGAGGCCGGCATCCCGCCTGACTTTTACTGGCCGCTTACGGCGTCTGGGCATCCCGGAAACCCCTAAAAACCGGCAGTTTTTTGCCCAATTGTCACATTTCTACTTCAAGTGGTGACCTGTGGCACAAAGTGGCTTGCCCCCCTCCATCGGTCTCTCTAACAACTTGGACGCGGCGCCGGGCGCACTCCTGTACCGCGCTGATAAGAAACGACGAAAGAGGCATCTTGTGCGGACACGGCTGGCGATCAAGGTTCACAGCACGCTTGAGCGTTGGTTCCCCGAACGGCGCGTCTTTCTTAAGTCCGACACGGACACACGCTTCATAAGATTGCGGCCGGAAACGCAGCTTTTCGCCCTTGCCGGTGGCTCGCTGGTTCTGGCCTGGGCGATTGTCGCGACATCTGTCATGTTTATGGACAGCATTGGCGCGGGCAATTACCGCGAGCAAGCCAAACGCGATCAGACCACCTATCAAGCGCGGCTCAACGATCTGGCGCGGCAGCGCGATCTGCGTGCCGTTGAAGCACTGGCGGCGCAGGAAAGATTCAATGCAGCGCTTACGCAAATTTCGGTGATGCAATCGGAACTCTTGCAATCTGAGACCCGGCGACACGAATTGGAAACAGGTCTGGAAGTGGTGCAATCCACTTTGCGGCGCACGCTGTCTGAGCGCGAAACGGCCCGAACAGCGCTGGCGGCTCTACAGACGGACAAAGACCTTGGCACGGACACAACTGCCGATCTGCCGGCAGCGCTTTCTGCACCGGTTGATCTGTTGGCCGCCGCGTTGGAAGAGACGGCAGCCGAGCGCGACCAGGTTGTCGAGGACGCTTTCGAAGCGCTGCAAAAGGCGGATGAGCTCACGCTTGAGATCGCCTTGATGAAGGAAGACAACGACCAGATTTTCCGCCAGTTGGAAGAGGCGATGACGATATCTGTCGCGCCTCTGGACAAGATGTTCCAGAACGCGGGTCTGCCAACAAGTCGCATCCTTGATCAGGTCAGGCGCGGTTATTCCGGTCAGGGCGGACCGCTCACGCCGCTGTCTTTCTCGAGCCGCGGCGCGGAGCCGACCGAGGATATGGAGCGGGCGAACCGCTTGCTGGGGCAGATGGATGAATTGAACCTTTACCGCATCGCAGCCGAGCGCGCGCCTTTTGCTCTGCCAGTCAAAAGTGCTGTGCGGTTTACCAGTGGGTACGGGTTTCGGCGGGATCCCAAGACCGGTGGTCGCCGGATGCACAAGGGCATCGATTTTGCAGCACCTCTGGGCACCGATCTTTTCGCCACCGCAGACGGAATTGTGACAAAAGCCGGGTGGCAATCCGGCTACGGTCGCATCGTAACCGTCCAGCATGACTTCGGCATTGAAACACGCTATGCACATCTTTCAAAAATTCGTGTTAAAGTTGGGCAAAGGGTCTCGCGTGGGGACCACATTGGTGATATGGGAGCATCTGGACGGGCGACCGGCGTGCACCTTCACTACGAAGTCCGCGTCGGCGGTAAAGCCGTGAACCCCATGATCTATATCAAGGCAGCACAAGATGTTTTCTAAGAGCAAAATCAACGATCCGGCATCAAAATCGGCCGACACAGACGCGCCGACGACGAGCTCGGCACCGACAACTCCCAAACAGACAGACTTCAAGGCAGCGCCTCCCAAGGCGAAACCACCGGCCTCGGTTCTCTCTGCGGACCTGCACGTGACAGGCAATATGAAAACCACCGGCGACATTCAAGTCGAAGGTACGGTTGAAGGCGACATTCGCGCCCATCTTTTGACCATCGGCGAAAGCGCCACCATCAAAGGCGAAGTTGTGGCCGATGACGTTGTCATCAACGGACGCATCGTTGGTCGCGTCCGTGGCCTCAAGGTCCGACTGACGTCGACCGCGCGCGTGGAAGGCGACATCATTCACAAGACCATCGCGATCGAAAGCGGCGCGCATTTCGAAGGCTCAGTGCAGCGTCAGGACGACCCGCTCAATCCCGGCGCGAAAACCGCTCCTGCGGCAAAACCGAACCCGGCGTCTTAAGCGCGCAAAGTGCCGGACGTCGAAAGCGCCGCTTCGACGCGGCGCTTTTTTGTTCGTTGAGGCTCCCATCCGTTTTGGCACTGCTGAAGAGCCTGTGGGACAAACGTTAAACGCTTGGGCGGGAGACGTCCAAATACTCGTCACGCCGTAGCATGATCAGTCGAATCGTGTATTAAAACCGCTGGTCACGGGGGAAAATTTGGAAGCGGATCGTCCACGCGCGCCAAAAAGTACGCCCTCTTGATCAGACGTCAGAGACGTGTCAGCCGTGATCTCGCTAGAAGGTCGACAAAGGGCCATTTTCCGATGTGGTACGTCAGGATGTATATACGAATGCGCAACTGGGAACTGAATGTTCTCAAGGCGAGCCCTTCGGTTATCTCGCCATCGTTTTTATTTATGGGACTTTTCGTCCCATTTGTAGTCATGCTATTGATTTACGAAGCGATAGAGGCATACGTTGGACCAGTTCATGATTTCTTCGACTACCTACTTACGGCGGTTCCGATCTTGGTCGCAGTCATACTGACCTTCGCCGCCAAGCGGTAACATTGTTAGTCTACCTCGTGACACGTTGCCGACGTCTGCGCGGCAAGACATCCAGCGCAATGCCAGACGGCGCATTTCCAGTGCAAACTATGGCCTCAGAGGCAGGCCAGCCACTCCCCGCCAACCGCGCATGGGTTTCCAATGCCAGACTGGTTGGATTGAAGCCGTCATGTACATCTTTAATGTTTCAGTCCGCTGATCGACATGTGCTGCCCAACCCGCGTGCAGGCAGCGAGTCCCCGCCCACCTGCTTATCCTGTCGCGCGAGGGTCATGAACTTCCAGTGGCTGGCTCGGCAAAAACGCGCGTTTAGGGCACGCGTTGTTCACCACACTATGACGTCCCGATCACTCTGTGACGCGCACGCTTTGCATCATATCAGGCTGGCCGATGACAGCGCCGTTGCCACCTTCTCCTCTTTTGATCGCATCCAGCACATCAAGGCCTTCGGTCACGCGACCAACCACAGTGTACTGACCATTCAGGAAGTAACCCTCGTCGAACATGATAAAGAACTGGCTGTTGGCGCTGTTGGGGTTTTGCGCACGCGCCATACCGACGACACCGCGATCAAACGGCACATCGGAAAACTCCGCCGGCAGATCCGGCTGGTCCGATCCGCCCATCCCGGCGCGCCGCATGTCGCCGCCGGATTTGCCAAATTCCACGTCGCCGGTTTGCGCCATGAAGCCTTCGATTACGCGGTGAAAGACCACGCCATTATAGGCACCGCTTGCGGCCAGCGATGTGATGCGCTCCACATGCTGCGGGGCAACATCTTCAAGCAGATCGATGGTGATTGTACCATTCGCTTCACCCGCAACTTCGATTGTTATACCCGAAGCCAAAGCTGGTCCGGACATGAGACAAGACAAAATCAGCGCTTTATACATCTGCGGCCACCTTCACCGAGATCATGCGGTCGGGCTCCGCCGGCGGCTCACCCCGGGTGATCGCATCCACATGCTCCATACCCGCGACAACCTGACCATAAACCGTGTACTGGCCGTTCAGGAAATCATTGTCCTTGAAGTTGATGAAAAACTGGCTGTTGGCGCTGTCGGGATTGGCCGAGCGTGCCGCGCCCAAAGAACCCCTGGCGTGTGGGATTTTCGAAAACTCAGCGGGTACATTGGGCAGATCGGACCCGCCGGTGCCCGCCATGCGCAGGTTGAACCCGTCTTCCATATCGCCATGCTGCACGTCACCCGTTTGCGCCATGAACCCTTCGATCACACGGTGGAAAGCCACATTGTCGTAATGCCCGGCCCGCGCCAGTTCCTTCATCCGATCAACATGCTTGGGCGCCACGTCGGGCAACAGCTGGATCGTTACGGTGCCGGATTTCAGCTCCATCAGAATGGTGTTTTCGGGGTCTTTGATCTCGGCCATCAGGCCCTCCTCATTCTTGTTTCGCGGCATTCCTACGCGGCTGAGCGCGGAAAGCCAATGGCCTCGGTTGACGTGGGCATCGAATAGCGCAACACAAAGCATCAAAGGCCGCAGACAAAGGGACCGACCCATGACCTGGAAGACGCTGGACGACATGGAGCTCAAGGGCAAGCGCGTGCTCGTGCGCGTCGACATCAATGTGCCGGTCGAGGACGGCCGCGTCACGGACAGCACGCGGATCGACCGCATCGTGCCGACGATCAAAGATATTCAAGCCGCGGGCGGCCGCCCCATCCTGCTCGCGCATTTTGGGCGCCCCAAAGGACACTACGTACCAGAGATGTCATTGCGGGTGACACTGCCGACGTTGCAAGCCGCGCTGGGACAGGATGTGCAATTCGTCGAGCGTCCGGACCCGGACGCCCTCGCCGCAATGCCTGAAGGGTGCGTTGTGCTGGTGGAAAACACCCGCTTCACACCTGCAGAAGAAGCCAATGATCCTCAGATGGCGGCCTTTCTGGCCAGTTTGGGTGATGTTTTCTGCAACGATGCATTTTCAGCGGCCCATCGCGCCCACGCGTCGACCACCGGGGTGGCGCATCTGTTGCCATCGTGCGCCGGTCGGCTGATGCAGGCCGAACTGTCCGCGCTGGAAGCGGCTCTGTCGACACCGAAGCGCCCTGTCGGTGCCGTTGTGGGGGGCGCGAAGGTCTCCACCAAGATCGCTCTGCTGGAAAACCTCGTGACGCGCCTCGACCTGCTGGTGATCGGCGGCGGTATGGCCAACACCTTTCTTGCCGCTCAGGGCGCGCAGCTTGGCGCATCGCTAATGGAGCCTGACCATTTGGATACGGCACGCGGCATACTTTCGGCGGCAGACAGTGCCGGATGTCGTGTGCTGTTGCCAAGAGACGGGCTGGTGGCACGAACATTCGCGGCGGGCGCGGCATTCGATGTGGTTGCGCTTGGTCCCGAAACGACGCTGGACGACGACCAGATGGTTCTGGACGCAGGGCCAGACAGCGTCGCAGCAATCACAGCGGCCTTCGCGGACCTCAGGACGCTGATCTGGAACGGCCCCCTCGGCGCTTTTGAGATCGTACCCTTTGATGAGGCGACAATGGCAGCGGCCCGCGCCGCTGCCGCGCAGACCGGCTCAGGCGATCTCATCTCTGTTGCCGGCGGAGGAGATACGGTCGCGGCACTCAACCAGGCCGGTGTTGCAGACAGCTTTACCTATATTTCCACTGCAGGTGGTGCCTTTCTGGAGTGGATGGAAGGCAAAACCCTCCCGGGTGTGGCTGCCTTGCAATCCTAAAGAGAAACGCCGCGCAAAACGCTGTTTTTTCAGCGGCATTGCGAAAAGGGGATTCACAGGCGAATCGGCCTGTGCGATAGTGATCTCACGCCCGCAAAGAGGCAACATGAGGCAGTACCTATGAACCGCAGCGTAAGACCGGCATTTGGACCGGTGATTTTTTTCGCTCTGGCCCTTGGCCTTTCAGCCTATTTTACCTTTGCTGCCGTGCAGGGCGACTATGGTCTGTTCCGCCGGGCCGAGATAGACGCTGAGGCAGACGCGCTGCGCCAGCAGCTCCGCCTTGTTCAGACTGACGTGGCGCGGATGGAAAACCTTACACAACGTCTGTCTGATGACTATCTCGATCTTGATCTGCTGGACGAGCAGGCGCGCCGCGTGCTTGGTATGATCCGGGCAGACGAAATCGTCATCCGCTGACTCTCTGTTTTTGCGACGACACGGCCCGCGCCGCGATTGAGGCTCGCAATACGCATGCGAATCCGATACATATAGTTTAACGCTAAACTATCGGCCCTGCGGGGCGCCGCGACAAGGAGAGTATGAACCATGGCTGCGCGTAAAGCGACCAAGAAACCGAATGTTTCTGCCGATGAACTCAAAGCCTTTTACAAAGACATGCTTCTTATCCGCCGCTTCGAGGAAAAGGCCGGTCAGCTCTATGGCATGGGGCTCATCGGCGGGTTCTGCCACCTCTACATCGGGCAGGAAGCCGTTGTGGTCGGACTGGAGGCGGCAGCAGAGGAAGGCGACAAGCGTATCACATCCTATCGCGACCACGGCCATATGCTGGCCTGCGGTATGGACCCAAAGGGTGTGATGGCGGAACTGACCGGCCGCGAAGGAGGCTACTCCAAAGGCAAGGGCGGCTCCATGCATATGTTTTCAAAGGAAAAGCACTTTTACGGTGGCCACGGAATCGTAGCCGCTCAGGTGCCGTTGGGGGCGGGTCTGGCCTTTGCGGATAAATACCTGGGCAATGACCGGGTCACCTTTACGTATTTCGGCGACGGTGCGGCGAACCAGGGTCAGGTTTACGAAAGCTACAATATGGCAGAGCTCTGGAACCTGCCGGTCGTATTCGTGATTGAGAACAACCAATACGCCATGGGGACATCTACGCAGCGTTCGACCCACTCTCCCACCTATTGGGAGCGCGGCGCGGCCTATGGCATAAAAGGCGAAGAAGTCGACGGCATGGATGTGCTGGCGGTCAAAGAGGCCGGCCAGCGGGCGGTGGAGATCTGTCGCGCCGGCAAGGGCCCCTACATCCTTGAGGTCAAAACCTACCGGTATCGCGGGCACTCGATGTCAGATCCGGCCAAGTACCGCACGCGAGAAGAAGTCCAGAAGATGCGCGATGAGCGCGACCCGATCGAACATGTGCGCACAATGCTGCTCGACGGCAAACACGCCACCGAAGACGATCTGAAAGCCATCGACAAAGACATCAAGGCCATTGTGAACGATAGCGCCGAGTTCGCCAAAACCTCACCGGAGCCCGCACTGGAGGAGCTCTGGACTGACATTTACGAAGACGCGGAGGCGGTGTGATGCCGCACTTCGAGATTCACGCAGCAGACGTCGAGGCAGCCAAGGCATTTTACGCGGGCCTTTTCGGATGGACCTTTTCACCAATGACCGGCGCAGAGGATGTGTCTTACCATCTGATTGAAGGAAGCGACATTGGTGTCGAAAAACGCCTGTCCGGTGGTCTTATGCAGCGGATGGGCGACACGCCGCTGTCCGGCGCGCCTATCCGCGGTGGCACGATGACTTTCGAGGTTCCGGATTGTGACGCGAACTATGCATGGGCGTTGACCAATGGCGGCGCTGAGGCTCTGCCACCGCAGGACTTTCCAGGCATAGGGCGTTGCGCTTATGTCGAAGACGGCCAGGGAAACATTGTCGGAATGATCACGCCTGAGGGAGACCAAAGCAATGGCAACTGAAATTCTCATGCCCGCCCTCAGCCCGACGATGGAAGAGGGCACGCTCGCCAAGTGGCTGGTCAAGGAAGGCGATACAGTGTCGTCCGGTGATATCATGGCCGAGATTGAAACCGATAAGGCGACGATGGAATTCGAAGCTGTCGACGAAGGCGTCATCGGCAAGATTCTGGTTGCCGAGGGCACCGAAGGCGTCAAAGTTAACACCGCGATCGCGGTTCTGCTGGGTGAAGGAGAAGATGCCTCCGCGGCCGATACAGTGAGCTCTTCAACCGCTGGCGAAGCCTCGGAAGCAGGTGCGCCCCCGGCAGCGCCAACACCGATGGCTCCGACGCCGGATGAACCGACACCGCCCGCGCCGCAAACAGACACCACACCCGACTGGCCAGAAGGCACCACTTTGGTGCAGCAGACCGTGCGCGAGGCGCTCCGTGATGGCATGGCAGAAGAGATGCGGCGCGACGAGACCGTGTTGCTGATGGGCGAAGAAGTCGCCGAGTATCAGGGCGCCTACAAAATCAGTCAGGGCATGCTGGACGAGTTCGGCGCAAAGCGCGTGATCGACACGCCTATCACTGAGCATGGCTTTGCCGGTATTGGCGTCGGTGCAGCTTTCGGCGGCCTGCGGCCAATCGTGGAGTTTATGACCTTTAACTTCGCGATGCAGGCAATCGACCAGATCATAAACTCGGCAGCAAAGACGCTTTACATGTCCGGCGGTCAGATGGGTGCGCCCATGGTCTTCCGCGGCCCCAATGGTGCAGCGGCCCGTGTGGCCGCGCAGCACTCACAGGATTATGCGGCATGGTATATGCAAATCCCCGGCCTCAAGGTCGCAATGCCCTACTCCGCTTCGGACTATAAAGGTCTGATCAAGACCGCAATCCGCGACCCCAATCCGGTGATTTTCCTCGAGAACGAGATCCTTTATGGTCGCACGTTCGACGTGCCAGAGCTTGACGACTACACCGTACCTTTTGGCAAGGCGCGCATCTGGCGCGAAGGATCGGATGTCACCATCGTCAGCTTCGGTATAGGCATGCAGTACGCGCTGGAGGCGGCCGAAAAGCTGGCGGAAGACGGAATTTCCGCCGAGGTCATAGACCTGCGCACCCTGCGTCCGATGGACACCGGGGCTATTTTGAAATCGGTGATGAAGACCAATCGCTGTGTCACCGTCGAGGAAGGCTGGCCGCAGGGCTCCGTTGGCAATTACATCACTTCGGTGATCATGACGCGGGCCTTCGATTATCTCGATGCCCCGGTGATCAACTGCACGGGCAAGGACGTACCAATGCCGTACGCCGCCAATCTCGAAAAACTCGCGCTCGTCACCACGCAAGAGGTGATCGATGCGGTGAAAACCGTCACCTACAGATAAGGAGCGCGCACAATGCCAACAGAAATCCTGATGCCCGCGCTCAGCCCCACGATGGAGGAAGGAACGCTTGCCAAATGGCTGGTCAAGGAAGGCGACGCCGTCTCCTCCGGCGATGTGATGGCGGAAATTGAAACCGACAAGGCGACGATGGAATTCGAAGCCGTGGATGAAGGTACAATCGGTAAAATCCTTGTTCCGGAAGGCAGCGAGGGCGTCAAGGTCAACGCGCCTATCGCAATCCTGCTTGAAGATGGGGAAAGCGCGGATGACATCGGTGACATGTCCGCCGTTGCGCCCGCCAGCGCGCCTGCACCCGAGGCTGCGGCACCGCAAGAAGCGCCAGCAGCCGTGCCCGTTGCATCCCCTGCCCCCGCCGCGCCGGCCACAGCGGAAGGCGGTCGCATCTTCGCCTCACCGCTGGCGCGTCGGATCGCGGCTGACAAGGGTTTGGACCTTGCGGCAATCAAGGGCAGCGGACCACACGGACGCGTTGTCAAAGCGGATGTGGAAAACGCAACCGCAACGCCGAAAGCCGCAGCAGGCGCTGCATCTGCTGCATCATCTGCTCCTGCACCAGCCGCTGCTCCGGCAGGTCCGTCCACAGATGTCGTAATGGCCATGTACGACGGGCGCGACTTCGAAGAAGTCTCGCTGGACGGTATGCGCAAAACCATTGCGGCGCGTCTGACAGAGGCCAAGCAGTCGATCCCGCATTTCTATCTGCGTCGCGACATCCACCTCGACGCACTGCTGAAGTTTCGCGGAGAGTTGAACAAACAGCTCGAAAGCCGGGGCGTGAAGCTGTCGGTCAATGACTTCATAATCAAGGCCTGCGCGTTGGCGCTGCAGGCGGTGCCGAACGCCAATGCTGTCTGGGCTGGCGACCGGATGCTGAAGTTGAAACCATCTGATGTGGCCGTGGCGGTTGCAATAGAGGGCGGTCTATTCACTCCTGTGCTGAAAGACGCGGAAACGAAGTCTCTTTCCGTACTTTCCGCAGAGATGAAAGACCTTGCAGCACGGGCGCGCGACCGCAAGCTCGCCCCGCATGAGTATCAGGGCGGCAGTTTCGCAATCTCGAACCTTGGCATGTTCGGCATCGACAACTTTGATGCAGTCATCAACCCGCCCCACGGTGCGATCCTCGCTGTTGGCGCGGGCGTGAAAAAGCCGGTTGTCGGGGCGGATAGCGAATTGGCCGTCGCAACTGTGATGTCGGTAACGATGTCTGTGGACCACCGTGTGATTGATGGCGCGCTCGGTGCGCAACTGCTTGCAGCGATCAAGGACAACCTTGAAAATCCCATGACAATGCTTGCCTGAAGGCAGCAAAAAAGCCGGAGCAAGTGCTCCGGCTTTTTCATTACGACTGCATCAAGCTGTTATTCGTGTGGCCCAAGCATGTGGTTCATTGAAATCGCGGGTTGATCACATCCGGCCTCGCCGACGATCCGGGCGGGAATGCCTGCAACTGTTTTGCATTCCGGCACCTCTTCGAGAACCACGGACCCCGCGGCGATACGACTGCAGTGGCCTACCTTGATGTTACCCAACACCTTTGCGCCCGCACCGATCAGAACACCGTCGCCAATCTTTGGATGCCGGTCTTCTTCTTCCTTGCCGGTACCACCCAGCGTCACGGAATGCAGCATTGAGACGTTGTCGCCGACGACCGCAGTTTCGCCGATAACGATGGAATGCGCATGATCGATCATGATGCCTTTGCCGATCCGCGCGGCAGGATGGATATCAACGCCAAAAATCTCCGACACGCGCATCTGAACAAAGTATGCCAGGTCGCGCTTGCCATTTTTCCAAAGGTGATGGCCCACGCGATACGCCTGCATCGCTTGATACCCTTTGAAATAGAGGATTGGCTGCAGCAGGCGGTGACATGCAGGGTCGCGTTCGTATATAGCCACCAGATCGGCACGAGCCGCCTGCACCAGCGACGGATCCGCCAGATAGGCTTCTTCAACCATCTCGCGCACCACGACCATCGACATCTCGTTAGACGCCAGTTTGGCCGCAATCCGGTAGGACAGCGCTTTCTCGATGTCCTTGTGATGCAAAATACACGCGTGCAGGAAACCGCCCATCAAAGGTTCGTCGTGCGTCGCTTGACGCGCCTCCGCGCGAATCTGTTCCCACACGGGATCGATTGCGGTGATCTTTGGTCTGGGTTCAGCCATTGCTCCCTCCCTTAACTCGTCACTCTATGTAGTGCAGATCAGAGCAAATCACCAAACGCAAACCTGTGATGGGACCCATTTACAAGTGGAATATCATCGGCAGCTCAAAGCGTCCTGGCGATCAAACACGTATGCGTGCGGCAGGGCCAGCGCCGTAAGCAGCTGAAATCTGTGATATTTCCACGTCAAAGGGAGACGAGACTCCGTCGCTGAGCTGCTCCGCCAATGAATAGCGCCAATCCGGTTTGGCCACTATTTCTTCACGCTCGACAGTCCCGTTTCTGATAACACGTACGCTATAGGCTTCGCTTTCCTCACCCAAAGGCACTTCCGGGACATTCCAGCTATCGCCATCAACGCGCGTGCGCCGGATCCAGCTCAGATCAATCGCACCATCGCCAGCGCGTTTCGATGACAGGTGTACCGGCGCGTAAGGGCGCAGCCCGTTTCCGTCAAAAACCTGCGTCTGCTCGACGTAAGACGGATCAGAAACGGAACGGCGCGCGGGCCCGATCCGATAACTCTGTGAGACACCGCGCAGGTTGCGCGCCAGATCAATCTGTTCTGGCAGGCCATTCATCAGCACAAAGAATGACCCCGAGGGCCAAACGTCCGGCATTGTGCCGTCGCTGCCCAATTGGCCTCTCAAGCGCCGACTCAGCACAAAAGTGTCCAAGTCCACGAGATCTGCGCGCTCAAACTGGAAAAGCTCCCAGTTTCCGGGCGTACCGTCTCCGACCGCCGCCAGATTCGCCCCCGATAAAAGGGCTGCCTGATCTACGGAACTCAGCGCTCCGTTCAGCAGCTTGACGCGCAGCCCGGGCCCACTGTCGAACATTCCTGACGGCGCACGTAGCATGTCGCTTTTGGTTACACCAATCACGGATCGAGCACCGATCAAGTTTGCAAGTTGGTAGTCACTTTGCGTTGACGACCGGAAAACAGCGACCGATCCCGGCCACGGCTGCGCCGTGGCAGCCAAATACGGCGCATGCGGCACCTCGTCCCCAGTCAACAACGGCAGATCCAGAAACAATGGGAACACAGGTACAGGCGGCACAAACAGCGCCGGTGTTTCCAACTCGTCGTTCATGACGGACGGGGTGTAAACCTCAGGATCGATGCGCACCGCTTCGGCCACTTGCAACGCGCCCTGCTCCACCCGGTCGATGCGGTAAAGCGCATTGCCCTCGTGCTGGTCGCCTTCCAAAGAGACCACATCGCCTGCGCCCAGAGACATCATGGAAGGTGGCAGTGCAAAGCGCACTGTGTCCCGCGCGACGCGCGACTCGCTCAGCCAACGCTCGACCGTTTGCCGCCCTTCTACACGTGTCAGTGCTATCGGTACTTCCGACGTCGCCACGCCATGCGTTTTCTCGTCTGTCAGGACCGCTTCTTCGGCCAGCGCGTCAAATGCTGCGTCCGCCTGAATGAAACGCAACCGGACCCGACCGGAAACCTCTGCATCTGCTTTGCGCAATTGCTCAACTGTGCCGGACAGGTCCTCTGACAAAGCCAGTTTATCTTGCGGCAACGGTATGGCGCCACGGCCACTGCGCATGCGGAATGTGAGCACACCGTCCCGTTCCACTGCATCAAACCCGTATCGCAGCATCAAAGGTTGCAAGGACGACCGCGCTTCGGCAACGGAATTGATGACAAAACCGCGCACGCCGCCATAAAGCTTCGACGTATCAAACGCAGTCAGGCCGGACTTGCGGCAAATCTCTGCCACCACTGACGATAAAGCGCGGGTTGACGTTCTACCGTTGATCCAATGACCGCGCGTAAAATTTTCCGCATCGGTCCAAAGCGCCTGGTTGTTCGGAAAATAGGGATAGGGTCTTGCGTCCCAGGCCCAGACAAATGCGCGTCTCATGTCGACCATGGATCCGCCGTAAATACTTGAAACCGGATTATGCGCGGGTTGCCGCCAGTATGACGACATTGCGCGCAGATATTGTGTCTGGATCAGGTCATCGCGGCCCCCATTTGAAAAATATGGCAGGCTGCCTTCAGAGGATTTCGCGTCCAGAAACTTGTTGGGCTGATTTGTACCCTTTTCAACGGCAGGGCATCCCAGTTCAGTGAACCAGAATGGTTTTGAGCGTGGCACCCAGGGCGACGGCGCCGGTGCACGGACCCCGGCAATACGGTCGTGGTGCGGTTTGTCCCACCAATTCAGCAAATCCTTGTAGCGAAAGACCCACGGCTCGCCATATGCGCCGTCTTCGATCGGCGTGCGAATTTGCAACTGACGGTCTGCGTCACTGGCATAAAACCAATCATAGCCCTCTCCCCCCGCCACGTTGGCGCGTAGGTAGTCCGGGTTGTAGATGGACTCGGCTTCAATGTCCGCATGCGCGTCACCATCGCGCCAGTCGGACAAAGGCATGTAGTTGTCAATGCCGATGAAATCGATGTTTGCGTCCGCCCAAAGCGGATCAAGATGGAAGTAGCGATCGTTGGACCCGTCCTGCGGCTGGTAACCAAAGTACTCACTCCAGTCGGCAGCATAGCTGATTTTTGTCTGTGGCCCGACCAACAGGCGGACTTGTGCAGCCAAAGCTCGCAAACGTTCTACAGCGACAAACTGGTTACCCGCGCCTCTGATCCATGTCAGCCCGCGCAGCTCTGAGCTGATGCAAAACGCCTCGACCCCGCCCGCCGCCTGACAGAGAGCAGCGTAATGCAGGATGAAGCGGCTCAGGGTCCATTCAGCCGGGCCGGAATAAATGATCTGACCATTTTCCACTGCGAAATGCGCAGCCGTGGCCGTACCAAAGAAGGCGTCTACTTCCGCGTACGCAGCCATCGTGCCGTCAGGAGATCCGGGCACGCCCGGCGCCGTGGACAGCGTGATACGCCCGCGCCAAGGCAAGGCAGGTTGCGTGCCACCCGGCGCATAAGGGTCCGGTAGCCCATTGCCCTCAAACTGATCCATGAGAATAAAAGGGTAGAACATCACGGCTTTGCCGGAAGATTTAATCGCAGCGATGGCCTCAATGACCGATTGGTCCGTCGGCGTTCCGCCGTAAACCGGCCGCCCGTCGCGCAACGGCATCGGTTCCGCAGTTGCCCGGGTCAGACCGGCGACGGACCATGGCATATTCTCACCGTCAAAATCCTGTTTTTCGACCCGCGGACGAAGTCTGCAGGCGTCACACCGTAAATCGCTCCCAAACCATGAGACCACGAGCGATGTCGCCTCGCAATTGGGCAATTCCTCTCCCATGGTTTGCAACGAGACAGCAAAATCGGTCTTTTCCAGGGGTGAATTGACGTTTGCGGTCCACCGGTTGGCAGGACCGTCACTGTAATAAACAGGCGTGGTTGCCAAGGAATACTCACCAGTACCCGGGATCAGGGCGACGGCGCGCGTGCCATAAGTCGGCGCATCCTCCGCACCGTCTTCATCCCGCTGCTCGGGGCGCGAGACTTCGAAGGAAAACTGCGGGATGCGGTTGCCAAAACGCTCCAGCTGCAGATTCTCAAAAACAACGTAAGCTGTACCACGATAGGCCGGAACAGTACCGCTGCCTTCTATTGCCTCCATCACGGGGTCCGGAAGCTGATTCTGGCTGCCCATGTATATGCGCATATTGAAATCATCAGGGGCGACTTCTTCGCCATCGGCCCAGATGCGGCCAATGCGCGTAATCTCTCCCTCGCACACGGCAACGGCAAGGCTGATCGAATAACTGTAAGCCTGCGTAGTGGTTTTCGGTTGCGGCGGCGCGCCTTTGCCCCCACCACCTGATGTTGTGACCGTCACATCCTCGGCAAAGTCAGAGGCCCAGATAACCTGACCGCCCAGACGGATTCGCCCATATGATTGTGTTACAGGTTCTCCTTCGCCCGAGCCTGAAAGTCGAAAACGGTCAACCTGACCAGTTTCAACGACTTCTGAGCCAGTACCCAAAATACTTTGGTCGATGACCTTGCCGACAGTAGCGCCGACTGCACGACCAATGACGGCTGTTGACAACCCTGCGACGGTTCCGCCCAGACTGGCGCCCACGGCGCCGCCCGCTGCAGCCAAGACAATAGTAGCCATCAGTTCACCTTTTCGGGAAATTTAAATCGCGCAACGATCCTGCGTCGCCAAGGTTGGGTTAACGAACTTTCAATAACGCCGAACCGCGTGTAGGCGTGCACAAACTTCGGCGCGCTGCTAACGTCAGATGCAATGCCCAAGTGTTTTGCGACTGCACCGTTGCGCATTCGAAACAAGAGAACATCGCCTGTTGCTTCCTCAAGAACCGGTTTGCTTATCAGGTGCCGTAGAGCCGCGTTCCACAACCGTTCCTCGCCCTGTGGTTCGGACCAGTCAAATGTATATGGAGGAATTTCTTCGGGTTCTGTTTTGAATTGAGCGCGCCAGACGCCGCGCAGCAACCCAAGACAATCCGTGCCCGCTCCAAAGGCGGAACACTGATGCACGTAAGGCGTACCGATCCATCTGCGCGCTTCTGCGACAATAGCATCTTGTTGCACTGTCATCGTGTGCTTCCACCAGTATTGGTGCCCGTGGAACGGGGCACGGCGAGTAACCAGTCATCCCCCGGCAGATCAGGAAAACCCTGGAAATTGAGCAGATTACCAAACTTGGCGCGGCAGGTGCTGTTGCGCTTGTCGCATCCTGCGATGATCCGAACGCGCTCCCCCGCGATCAATGGGCTGCGGATCGGCTCCCACAACTCGATCATGCGCGTGTCACCTATCAGCACGTCTTGCTTGATCATGCCCCAAAGTCCAGCACCAGCACCATCCAGCACTTCCAACCGTCCGCGGTTGAACCATCCGGGTTCAAAACCGGCGATCGACTGCCACTGAAATATACGCGACCGGTCTACATATTCGACCGGCAACGCAACCGAAAACGCCGGCGACAGAACGTTAACGCCGCACTTTTCGTCACCCAAAACGGCGGTGCACGGTTTTTGATACACACGTCCCAATGGGCGATTCAGCATTTCGGTCAAGCCACGCAGTTCAGCCTCGAACCCGCCGTCTGCGCGACGCAACTCCCCAATCGTGGCGCGAAATTGCAGGAACCGCTGCGAAACGTCCTGCCAGTTCACAAGCCAAGCGCGCACTTTTGCCTCGTCGAAACGACCCTGCTCAATGTCGTCTTCGCGAATGGACAAATCGCTCAAGGCGCCCAAAGCGTCTGTGTTGTCAACGGACAAGCCGGTGCTTTGCGCCAGGGACAGGGCAGATAGCCCTGTATCAGCACGATACGTCACTCCGCCAAACTGAAGATCCTGATCGTGATCGGTAAATCCAAGGATCACGCCATCTTTCCGCTCAATTGCCCAGGCGTGCGCCAACGTGGTCAGTCCGCTTTCCAGGTGCGCTTTCAGTTCTGCATTCATCTGCGCCATCAAACCCGTACCTCGATGATCGGCACGGTGGGGATCTCTCCGGCCTGAAAGCTCGCAACGCTGGTCTGGATACTGTCGGTATCGAAACGCACAGGCACATCGAACTCGAAACCGGCCGTAATCTCGGCCCCGGCCGCAGGTACAGCCGAGAGCGTCACAAGGCCCGTCAGGTAGTCAACCGAATAGCCCGCGGTTCCGTCCAATTCGACGCCAGACACTGCGATCCGCACGGTTTCGAGCACCGGCTTGCTGATCGGGCGCGTATAACTGTATGTGCCCGACTGATAAGTCTTTGCCAGCTGGAAGGCCGTCGCCGTGCCGTTTCCAACGCCGATATCCTGATCAAACGCAGTGATTTCCTCCGATGGTTTCCGCGAACGATAATCTGACCAATCCTTCCAGCGAAACGCGTAAAGCTGGCCATAGCGCGCCTCAAAGAACGCAATCATCGTTTCAACATCGTCCAAAGACCGCATTCCAACCCCAGCGTCATACCGACGACGCGAAAACGCCCACGGTGAGTTGCGCTCCTCATAGCCGTTGCTGATCGTTACGACATCTGTCCGCCGTTCTGGCCCGCCCACAGAGCCAAAACTCAAAGCGGCGGGAAATCGCACATCATGAAATTGCGTCATTTCGCTGGCTCCTTACCTGTTGCGTTGCCCGCGCGAGAGCGCGCGCGTCATTTGCGCCGCAATTTGGCCCTGCGACCGCTGAAACCCCTGTACGTCCGGGGTCGAGATATTCATCACTATGCTTTGGCTGGTTCCGCCACCGCCACGCACGCCCAGTTTGCCGTCCGCGCCGCGCGCAAGAGGCATGATTGCCTCTGGTCCAGCCTCTCCCATCAGGCCCATGCCACCGCGCATGCCAAATCCGGTTGCAGCACTGACAATACCGCCGGTGGCGAACGGCATGACACGTCCCTGACTGAAAGGCGCGCCGTCTGCAAAAGGCAGAACGTTCTCGACAAATCCGCCAACGGCATTTGCCAGACCGCCAGTGATCTGGTTGGTCACCGGCCGAATAGCGGCATTGTAAGTCGTGCTCACTATGCTTTCGCGCACATCTCTCAAGGCATCGGAAAGCTTGCCGCCATCAAATATCAAACCGTCAAAAGCCCGGCGCAGTCCGTTGCTGAAACCGCGCTCTACAGTTTCAAGACCTTTCCCGGCTGCGTCCAACGCCCCCTGCATGCGCCGCAACTCGCCGTCAAAGCCGCTGACCAGCGTGCTTGTCTGCCCCAAGGTCTCGTTCAAACGATCTGCATCCTCGGCTATTTCATCGAAATCACGATCATCCGTCATGGGTTTTGTCCTTCATTTCTGACTGATCGGGGTACGTGTCCATCAACGCTCTCAAGCCGTCGCTCAGGAGCGGGCCAGTCTTTTCTGGATGGCCCAGCATTACGCTCAGTTCCGCTGGTGTCAGCGCCCAAAAAACTTCGGGTGTCAGCCGCAAATGGCGCAAGCCGGCACGTTGAAGCGCTGACCAGTCCAAACCGCTCACGTCTCGGCCACGACAAAAGCGCGGGCCAGTAGCATTGCGGCGGCCTTGGCTGCTTCTAACGGTCCACCGTCGATCTCCGCCGCCCGCAAAGCGTCGGGTGTGACCTCGCATTTACCGCCTCGTAGGCCAGCTTCAAGCAATGCCAGAACGTCCCGACTGGAAAATCGGTTCTGCTCAAACCGCTCCACAAGCGCCAACAGTGATGCCTCGCTCAAAGCGTCTTCCAGCTCCGCCAAAGACCCGAGCGTCAGTCGCATTACATGCCGCGTGCCATCCAGCGTCAGCGCCACGTCTCCCCTCCACGGATTGGCCATTTTTAAGCTGCCGTGAACGTCAAGCTGCCGGCGCTTGCCAGTGACAACTCATATGTTGCCTCACCGTTGTATGTGCCGCCGTACTCGATTGCAGTGACCTGAAATGGGCCCTCCACAACGCCAAAATCGGGGATAACAACTTGAAAGCGCTGGGATTCTCCGTCAAAAAAAAGCTGGCGCGCCCGTTCGTCCGTTTCCGTGTCCCTAAAAACGCCGGATCCAGTGATCGAAACAGAGCGCACGCCAGCGCCTGACAGCAATTCGCGCCAGCCTCCCTGACTCTCCAGACTTGTGACGTCTATCGTTTCCGCATTGAAGCTGACGCGCGTCGCCCGCAGGCCGGCGAGCGTTGTGAACTGGCCGTCTGAGGCCATGTCGACCTTTACCAAAAGGTCCTTTCCGTTCTGAGCACCCATGGGTCTTCTCCTGTGAATAATGTGATGCGTTACTGATCTTCGACGCGTGCACGAAACCGCAAAACGATCTCGCGCCTCGCGCCAGCGTCGATCCGGCGCGCCTCGGCGCGATCAAAGTGCAAAGATACCAGCCTTCCACGCGCCAGGTTGAGTTGGGCGTCATGCAAAACATCGGAAATCGCACCCGCTATGGCTTTTGCACCAGCAAATCCCGACTGCGTCGTAATGACCGAAATCTCTAACCTGTGAACGGCTCCATGACCGGTCTGATCTGACGCATCGGTAACGCGTTCACGTCCAAGGTTGATATAGGTTTCGGGTATAGCACCTATCGGAACAGCGTCATAAATTGAGCCGCCGACAAGCGCTCCGAGCGTTGTGTCTGCTACAAGAGCCTCGTAAACAGCCGCTTGCAAAGCCCCGGACATCGCATAGCTCATACTGCGGTCTCCTCTGTGGCAAAGCAGGTCAAGTAGCGGCTGTTGGTGTCTTCCTCAGCGACGGCTTGGATCAAGAACAAGCGAGCGCCCTCGCGGAACCGCTGTTCCGGCTTGGGACGGTCCGGAGCCCCAAAGGGCGCACCGCGCACAACGATCCGGTAGCTCATTGCAGAAACGGCAGTTCCAGACCGGGCCGTTTCACGCCCGGTCCGCGCTGTGACCTCTGCCCAAAGCGTGCCCAAGCTTTGCCACGCCATGACGTAACCGCCGCTGCCGTCACTCAGGCGCGCAGGCTCTTCCAAGACCAGTTTTCTTGTCAGCTGAGGTGTGCTCATCGGATACGGCCTGCACTAATGCGCAATACTTTGTAGCGTTCGATCAGGCTGGTGACGCCAAATGGCATGCATCCGCCACCAAGGGTGGTTTCATTCCGATACTCGTAGTAGTGCGCGCCCAGCAGAAATACGGCCTGCTGCAAATCGTTGGGCATATCCGCCCAACCCGGCCCAAAACCCGCGCCGAACTCGATCACTGCAGAACCGCCGGGCGGAACATGCGGCAAACTTGTTGCCGCCGTACGCAAACGTGGTCGCTGGCTGTCACGTTCAAGCCAATAGTCTGACTCAGGCACAACGGTTTGCGCACCGAGCCTGTCGAGGGTCGAAACGCGCGTAACCTCCGTCACCGGAGCAACAGGAAGGACCTGTGCATCACGATCCCGCCAAAAGTTCAGCGTCCAGGAAAATGAGCGGGAAATCAGTATTTTACCAGTTCGCGCCTCAATCGCGGAAATGGCGGCGCGCAAGAACCCAGCCAGCACTTCGTCCTGCATCGCATCCTGACCAAAGCCCGTGCCCAATCGCAAGTGCGCTTTAAAGTCTTCAACCGGGAGCGCGCTGTCCGGGACTGTTGTTTCTTCGATCAACATCATGGATCGTCTCCGTTCCTTCACCCCTCCGGCACTGGCCGCCGGGCGCGTATCTCACCGAGTTGCTCGTTCGGAGGGGAGCAGCTAGACAACACGGTGAATGGTGACACGCACCCGGCCCGATACCTGGCTCAAAGAAGCTAGCACCGGTGTCGCAACGTGGTTTAGGACGTTGCGAACTTCAGCAGTTTGATGGCGGCAAAATCGCTTACGTCACCACCAACACGCTTGGTCGCATAGAACAGGACATGAGGTTTGGCGCTGAACGGATCGCGCAAGACGCGCAGGTCAGGACGTTCCGCGATCGTGTAACCGGCGTTAAAATCACCGAAAGCAATCGAATCCGATCCGTTGACTGGATCCGGCATGTCTTCTGCGACCAGCACCGGATAGCCAAGCAGCCGCGCAGGTTCGGCCGCTGCAAGGCCATCGGACCAAAGAAAGCGACCGTCTGCGTCTTTCAGCTTACGAATGATACCAGCCGTCTTGGAATTCATGACAAATGTCGCATTTGCCCGGTATTGCGCGCCAAGCGCATACACCAAATCAACCACAGACTCCGGCGTCACATCACCCGCAACACCTGTCGGCACATAGCCGATATTGCCCCAGGTCCAGATCGTGTCATCAACTTGCGAATGATCCAGGATCCCCTTTGGCTTGTCGACACCGTCCCCTGAAATGAACGCACTGGCTTCCGCACGCATGAACTTGTCGGCAATGCGAGTCGCCAGCCAGCTCTCGATATCAAACGCGCTGTCATCCAAAAGCCGCTGTGACGCTTTGGGCAGCGCGCTCAGCTCATGAAGAGGGATCGTGATACGATCAATCTGCGGTGTGTCCGTTTCTGACAGCGTGCCGGTTTCTGTCGCCCAGCCGGCGCCAACGTCCGTGTGATCGATCAGAACGTCAAATGACGTTGCTTCGACATTCACGACCGAAGCAATTGCGCGTACAGAGGCCGCAGATTTCAAAACGGAGTTGACGGTGTCCGCTGTTTGCGGATCAACGAGGTATCCGCCGTCGGAATTCACTGCAGTTGATAGGGACTTCACATCCACCTCAAGGCCGCGCAGACCGTCGTCGTCTCCTGAACGCAGATAGGCGTTAAACGCTTTCTGGTGCGGCGCCTCGTCAAGCGTAGCCGCGCTCAACGGCGTTCGGTTTGGTGTGATTGTCTTGCGGTCCAGCATGGTCAGTCGCTCTTCTGTTTGTTGAAGTTTCAGATCGAATTCGGTTTGGAACTGTTTGAACTCACTCACAAAGCCGTGGATGGCTTGCTGTACGTCCTCGGCAGGGGACAAACCGATCCCGCCCGCCGCTCTTGCTTCGGTCTTGCTCATGGCAATTTCCTCAAATTGTGGTTCCGGGCCCGATACGACGATCTGACCCAAACGACAGGAGCGCGTTAGCGGCGCGCCAGATCAGCGCACGCACCTCGAAAGGCGGCCGCCATTTTGCGCAGTGACCGGTCCGCATCGGTCTCATCCGACTTTCCCGTGATCCGCGCATTTGGAAGCATAGGGAATGTCACCAGTGACACCTCCCAAAGCTCCAGTTCTTTCAAGAGCCGTTGGCCCTCGGAATTTCGAGTGGACTTGCGGGTGCGGTACCCAATCGACAGGCCGTCAATGGCACCCGCCTCGATCAGAGCCTTGGCTTCGCGACCCTTAGCAACCGCGTCCAACAACCGTCCTTTGACGTACAGACCTTTTGCATCTTCCCGCACCTCATCCCATATCCCGATGGGTTCGGACGGATTGTGTTGCCAAAGCATTTTGACCTTTCCGCCGTTGGCGGCAAGATCGCTCAGTGACGCTGCGTAAGCACCGGGCGCGACCACGTCATTACCCTGGTCCACATCGCCGAAGAGGCTGGCATATCCGCTGATTTGGCAACCGTCACGCACTTCGAGGCGTTCGCTAAATCGCGCAAACTTGTGCTCAAGGCCTGTTGTATCATCCATTCCGTATCTCCTTGGTATCGCTGTCACAACCGTCACGGCGCCGCAGCGAGTATCGACTGAATGCCCTGCCCGAGGATCATTGCCACAATCCCGTAAACCGTAAGCCAAAGGCGTTTTTCCAAGCGCTCCATCATCTCCTCAACACGGTCGAGACGTTTGAGCAGATGCTGGTGCTGAAGTTCGGCAATACGCTCATGGGCCTGCAACCGCAGTCCGGGCGCGCACTCGAAGCGCTCAAAGTGTCTTTCATCCATCACTGCTGACCGCTGGCAGACCCAGCAAGGCGCGCTTTTCAGCCTGTGTCAGAAATTCGGCATTGGCCACGCGGTTCCATTGCGCGTCCCGCTCAGCGGACAGTGCCGGCACCTGATCAAGATCCGGCTTAATCTCCAGAGGCTCCCCGGTGTGGGATGCCAGCCAATGCGCAAGCGTTGCCGTAACCCGTGCGGCCAGCGGCAAGACAGTCAGACGGTAGAACGCGCGATGCGCCTCCTGATAGTTGGCGTAGGTCGCATCCCCCTGAATACCCAACAACATCGGGGGAACGCCAAAGGCCAATGCAATTTCTCGCGCGGCGGCCTCTTTGGTCTTCTGGAATTCCATGTCCGAAGGAGAAAAGCCCATTGGCTTCCAGTCGAGCCCACCTTCCAACAACATCGGCCGACCCGCGTTGCGCGCACCCTGGTGATGACTTTCCATTTCGGTGACCAGCCGGTCATACTGGTCGGCACTCATTGCACCCTGCCCTTCGGCGCCTCTATAGACGATGGCGCCTGACGGCCGTGCTGCGTTGTCCAACAACGCCTTGGACCAGCGGCTCGCCGCGTTATGGACATCAACCGCCATCGCCGCCGATTGCAGCGGGCTGAAGCCGTAATGATCGTCCTGCGGATGAAACGTCTTAATGTGACAAACCGGTGTCACCGCGCCGCTGAAATCAAACCTGTGTTTGCGGCCGCCAACCGCGTATTCATACGCCACGGGCCAGCCATCAGACCCCGGAACGACGCTCATCCGATCCGACCGCAATACGTGCAGTTCGAGCAACTTTGCGTCATCTGCTTGCACGGCTTCAACATACCCGTTTCCGGTTAAAAGCAATTGTGCGTAAAGCGCTTCCAGCAGCTCTGCACGACCTTGCATTGGGTTCGGGCGCGAAAGAAGATCGACAAGCGGATGCGCCTCATAGCGTTGTTCAGCGTCCTGCCACACCAACGGCAAGGCAGCGGCCGCTTCAGCAATCAGTTTGACAGCGCGAAAACCGACCGGATTTCCCGAAAACCCTGTGCGTGTCAAGGAAACCGCATCGCGCGGGCTCCACGCCACGCGGCCAGCACTCTGAAAGGCCACTACTGGACCCGCCGCACTTGCTTTTTGTTCGGGGACTTCTGCTGCAGCCGTCCGTCCAAAAAAGTTAAACCTCATTGCTTTGGCTCCTCATTCCTCGCCACTGATCGTATTGGTCCCCGGCCAATGCACCGGTTCGCTCTTGCGACGTGCTTTACAACTATCGATTAAATTGGTTTTGAATCGGTCATCGGGTCGTGCGTCCTGTTAAGACCTCACGAACTGCACCGTGCGCTGCTAGAGCGGGCGCACGCGGGGCGCGCGCCACTTTGCTGCAGGTTCAATCATGAGCTCGTGCAGTGCCCACACCAGTGCATCGACCCGGTCCGGTGATCCCTGTCCGTCATACCCATGCACCGTCATGCGGCACATCTGATCTTCCAGCGCGTGCAGCCCCCGCGCATGTTTCACCCGGCCTTGCTCGTAGAGTGCCGCGACCGGCTCGGCGCGCGCCGATTTTCCTCTGCTGGCGTGCACGGCTTTGAAGGGCACCATGGGATCGACCTGCTTTAAAACCTCAGCCACCATTTGCCCGCCTTGATTGGTCTCAGCAACAAGCCTGTCAGCACCATATTGCTCCATCGCCGAAATGGCCGCGCGCGCCCAACCGGCTGGCGTGGCACCGTGAACAGTGCAGTCTGCCAAGACATAAGCGCGCCAGTCTTGCGGTGCAGACGCCGTTTTCACGCCGGCCACTACAATACCGCATTCGTCTGCCGCTGATGACGCAGATGCGGAAGGGTCCACCGCGACGACAATGCGATCGAGGTCCTGGACACTTTCGCAGCGCACCGCCTCAATACCTGCGGTGGTCCAGAGCGCGCCTTCAACATCTTCCAAAAGTACGCCGTCCAACTCTTGTCGACCCAGCCGCGTACCCGCATATCGGGTGCGTACCTCTTCCAGAAATGAACCCGCCAGATTGGCTGCGTTTGCTTCTGTTGGCGCATGGGTCACGACAGTGGATGGTGTCTCGAGAAGTGTTTTCAAAACGCCTACGTTGCGCGGCGTTGTTGTCACGCAGACACGTGGGTCGTCACCAAGGCGCAACGCGAACTGAAGCATGTCCCAAGTATCTTGTGCTTTTTTCCACTTGGCCAACTCATCCGCCCACGCAGCATCGAATTGCGGACCTCGCAAGCCCTCCGGATCGAACGCGGAATGTACCGTGGCCACCGCTCCATTCGGCCATAACAGCCTTTTGCGCCCGGCCTCCCATTGCGGCCGGCGATCCGGTGGGGAGCAAGCCAGTATCCCGCTATCACCAAAAATCATCACCTCGCGAACCTGATCAACGGTTTCCCCAACAAGCGCGACCCGCCGCGCAACGCCATGGTCAAAAGGCTTTGATCCCTCAACCTGCGATCGGACCCATTCAGCGCCCGCACGCGTTTTGCCTGCGCCGCGGCCCCCCATGATGACCCACGTGCGCCAATCTTCTTTTGGTGGCAGTTGATGCTCCAAGGCCCAAAACTCGAACAAATAAGGGAGAGCCAGAAGCTCTCCCTCAGTCAGGTCATTCAGAAACGCATCTTGCGACTGCTGTGCAGCGCAAGCGATAAAGCTTGCACCCGATGTCAGCGCGTGCCTTTTCAAGGTCGAGCGCGTAGCCCCCATGGGCGATTCCGGCTGATTTGCTTCGGCATGCGACAAGGCGGTTCTCCACTTCCTGGCAGGTTTTCAGCAGCACCGTCGCCGATGCCACCGTCCTGCTGTTATGCGTGCTCTCCAAGTCTTCTCCTGCGCGAACCTTTTGTTTGAGGTCTTCTATTTCTGCTCGCAGGTCTCTGACAGTTCCAATGACGGACGTCAGAAGATTTTCGGTTTGCAACGCTTCCGTTTCTGGCGTGAGTAAAGTCATTCAGGTTCTACCTCTCATGCGCAACTCCGCACGAGAGAAACGAAAAAACGACCCACGGGAGGCGTCCCGGGATCGCTTGCCCACTTCTTCTAGCGTGACACAATCTATACGTGCAACCGCACGCAAAGTCAAGCAAATTCAATTTGTTAACGATTGAACACCGTACGGTGCCATTAACTTTTGCGCCGCTTAGTTGTCTGTAGACTGGTTTGCGCGCTCGGCCTCGATACGCCGCCAAACAGCGACGTTCTGATTATGCTCAGCCAGGGTTTCCGCAAAAGCATGACCGCCTGTGCCATCCGCGACAAAGAACAAATACGGAGTTTCTAAAGGTTGAGCTGCCGCTTCAAGACTCGCCAAACCGGGGTTGGCAATGGGTGTCGGGGGCAAGCCCAAAATAACGTAAGTGTTCCAGGGTGTAGCCGCACGCAATTCGCTCTGCCTTATACCTCGACCCAGTACACCACGTCCTTCCGTTAGACCATAAATCACCGTTGGGTCAGTTTGCAGACGCATACCCTGATTCAAACGGTTCACGAATACGCTCGCGACTTGACCCCGTTCCTCCGCAACAGCCGTCTCTTTCTCAATGATGGATGCCAGAATGAGCAGCTCTTCGGGTGTTTCGATGGGCAGACTATCAGTTCGCGACGTCCAGACAGCCGCAACGCGTTCTTCCTGTATGCGCGTCATCTCTTCGGCGAGCTCCGCTCGGCTGTCTCCGATGCGCAGATCGTAACTGCGCGGCGCCAATGCTCCTTCGGGCGGAACATCTTCAAGATTACCCTCAAGAATATCGATTTGAGCCAGAGACTCAGCCACCTGCCAAGACGTTACGCCTTCGGCAAGAACAAGTCGGAATTGCGTGCCTGGCGCGTCTTTGCCGTCAACATACTCCGGCGGAACGTCGTCTTGCGAAGGATCAAAGGTTGCAATCTCTACAAGTCCATCGTTCGCAGTGTCAAAGGCTCGCAACTGAATAGTCACGCGATTGACACCTATCCGGTAAATCACTTCGGTACCGCAAGTGTTGGCGCCACCGCGCGTGATTGCGTCGACAATTTGTGCCATCGAGGCACCGGACGGCACGAGATAGCTGCCAGCCTTCAACTGGCCGGCTTTTTCCTGATAATCTGCGCCCATCCGGAAGATCGAGCCGGAAGTGATGGCACCGGCGGTTTGAAGGTCGACGCTGATTTGCCGCATGTTCGAACCAGTGGGCACTTCAACACAGAATGATTCTGTCAGCGGCCCGGCGCCATCATACCGTGACTTGCCCCACAGAATGGTACCACCCGCCAGAAAGAGCAGCACGATCAGCATGGTAACCGCATTTGACGCTATATGTCGCCACATCAGCTGGCTTTCCCGAAAATGACGCTGGCATTTGTTCCGCCAAACCCAAAGGAGTTCGACAGCGCATAATTTACCGTACGCTCACGTCTGGCGTTAGGCGCAAGATCGATCGAAGTCTCAACCGCCGGGTTATCCAGATTGATTGTTGGTGGAGCGACCTGATCTCGGATCGCAAGGACAGAGAAGATGGCTTCGATGGCACCGGCAGCTCCCAAGAGGTGACCCGTTGCCGACTTGGTCGAAGACATTGTCACGCTGCTTGCATGCGCGCCCATTAAGCGCTCCACGGCACCCAATTCAACAGTGTCCGCCATGGTCGAAGTCCCGTGCGCATTGATGTAATCAATATCCTTTGGTTCCAGCCCGGCACCCCGTAGCGCATTGCGCATCGACCTTTCGCCACCTTCACCGTCCTCTGACGGCGCCGTGATGTGATATGCGTCTCCGGACAGTCCATAGCCGCAAACTTCGGCATAAATCTTGGCGCCGCGCGCTTTTGCGTGTTCGTAGTCTTCGAGCACAACGATGCCCGCACCTTCGCCCATCACAAAGCCGTCGCGATCGGCATCATACGGTCTGCTGGCCTTTTGAGGATCGTCTCCGCGCTTAGTGCTCAGCGCTTTGCACGCGTTGAAACCGGCAATGCCAATCTCACAAATCGCCGCCTCTGCACCGCCTGCTACCATGACGTCGGCGTCACCATGCTGGATCAAGCGACTCGCATCCCCGATTGCATGCGCTCCTGTGGAACAGGCGGTCACGACCGAATGGTTAGGCCCTTTAAATCCATATTTAATGCTCACTTGTCCTGAAATCAGGTTGATTAACGCCCCTGGCACAAAGAACGGTGAAATCCTGCGCGGGCCTTTTTCGTTCATTAGCAGCGTGGTGTTGGCGATGGAGTTCAGCCCGCCAATACCAGACCCAATCAGCACACCCGTGCGCTCAAGACTTTCGGTGTCTGTCGGCATCCAACCGGCGTCTTCCACCGCCTGCTGTGCGGCCGCTAGTCCAAAGAGAATGAATGTGTCGACCTTGCGCTGGTCTTTCGGCTCCAGATAAGTGTCGGCATTGAATGTGCCGTCGCCGCCATCCCCGCGTGGCACTTCGCAGGCATATTGTGTAACGAGCCGGCTGGGATCGAATCCCGTGATGGTACCCGCACCGGATCGCCCCGCCAGAATTCGCGACCAGCTCGCCTCAACGCCATCTGCCAAAGGTGTAACCAAACCAAGCCCTGTAACAACTACTCTGCGCATCTTACTGCCCTCTCGTAATGACGTCTTCCCTTATCTTGAGGGGGATATCCTGTGCAAGGGTCCATGTCAGCGCCGCCGGGACCTGATCATTCACTGTGGCGGAGTATTGCGCTCGAACAAGTGTACCGCATCGCCTTCGCTATCCGTTGCACGCATAAGCGAATACCCCATCTCTTCCGCCAAAGTGACAGAACGTGCATTGCGAGGATCTATCATGCAAACCAAACGACCCGTTACAACGCGATCAAACCAGTCATGAGCAGCCCGGACTGCTTCGCGCCCAAAGCCTTGGCCATGCGCGTCTGGCGCGAGAACCCACCCGGCTTCCGGGAAGTCATCAAAGTCGTTGCCAAGGTTGCGTTTGCCGTAAAAGAAGCCGACCTGACCCGACATTTCTGATGCGCGATGCCTGTGAATGGCCCATTGACCGAACCCGGTTATCTGCCAGTGTCCAGCTTGCCTCAAAAACGCATCCCATGCCTTGCTGCGCGCCCAAGGTTCGTCGTCAATATACGCGACGACCTCGGGCATCGCCCATATCTCTGCAAATCGCTTGAAGTCCTCAGCGCGCATTCCGCGAAGTGTCAGGCGATGTGTGTTTATTGTTGGTATTGTACGTGACATATCAAAATGCCTCTGCTCAACGACGTGGAGCTTTTCACCCTCTGGCCGAAATCATGACGCAGATTGGCAGCTCGGTTCAACCCCTACGTGAACACCAAACAAAAAAAGGCGCCTCTCTGCGCGAGAGAGGCGCCACATTTCATCCTATCACACGGCTGCGCGTGTTGGATCAGGAAGCTTCGGAGATAAATTTTACTGCGTCACCAAACGTCTGGATCGTCTCTGCCGCATCATCAGGGATTTCGATACCGAACTCTTCTTCGAAGGCCATCACAAGTTCAACGGTGTCTAGGCTGTCTGCGCCCAGGTCATCAATAAAAGATGCGCCCTCGGACACCTTGTCTTCTTCAACACCCAGGTGCTCAACAACGATTTTCTTAACGCGATCTGCGATGTCGCTCATAATAGTCCCTCATTCATGTGGGCCGTTTCTGACCCGTCCAGTTGCCTGCCACCGTCGCTTCGCGAGGCGATCATGGTTTGCCCCCTGGGGGGCGACTTGTTTGGGGCTTCCCCTGGCCGACGCCCGGAAAACCATCCTGCCGCACGGCAATTCTTTACTACCGCGTCGGATTCTGCGCTCCCTTTAACACAAGCTGCACAGATGGCAAACGCAATGTGCAGATTGCCCAAATGGGCCTCAGCGCCGTGTCACAACATGGCCATACCGCCGTTGACATGCAAGGTTGTGCCCGTGACATAAGCGGCTTCCGGGCTTGCAAGGAACAAAACCGCTGCGGCGATTTCTGCAGGGGTACCCATGCGACCTATCGGAATTTGCCCCATGATGCCCGATTTCTGATCTTCCGTCAGTTTGTCGGTCATGGCAGTCTCGATAAATCCTGGCGCGACAGCATTCACCGTTATACCGCGACTGGCCACTTCATAAGCAAGGCTTTTGGACATTCCGACCATGCCCGCCTTGGACGCGGCGTAATTGGCTTGTCCAGGGTTACCCGTAGCCCCAACAACGCTCGAAATATTCACGATGCGCCCCCAGCGCGCTTTCATCATCCCGCGCATCACGCCTTTACAGAGTTTAAAGGTGGCGCCAAGGTTGACTTGGAGTACAGACTGCCATTCCTCATCCGACATCCGCATAAACAGATTGTCGCGCGTTATACCGGCGTTGTTTACAAGAACGTCGACCGACCCCATAGCGTCCACCGCCTGTTTGGGCAGCGCATCGACCGCCCCGATGTCACCTAGGTTGCAGGGTAGTACGTGGGCGCGATCACACAATTCTCCGGCCAGCATCTCAAGCGGTTCGACGCGAGTTCCAGACAGACCGACATTAGCGCCAGCCGCGTGCAAGCACCGCGCGATTTCGGCCCCGATACCGCCTGATGCACCTGTGATCAAGGCGTTTTTCCCTTTCAGATCAAACATCTGCTATTCCTCCTTTACGCCGAGACAGCTGCCGCAATGTCCTCGGGCGTACCTACATTTCGTACGGTTGCATCTTTTGCAATACGCCGGATCATTCCGCTTAACGCTTTTCCTGCGCCGATTTCCCAGAACTCCGTCACACCATTGGCTGCCATCCAGCCAACAGAGGTTTTCCAACGCACCTGTCCGGTGACCTGACGAATGAGCAATTCCTTAATCTGTGCCGGGGTTTGAACCGCTTCTGCCGTGACATTCGCGACGATGGGGACACGTGGCTGATGAATTCTAACGTCCGCCAGCGCTTGCGCCATCGCGTCCGCAGCCGGAGCCATCAAAGCACAGTGGAAGGGCGCAGACACCGGCAGCATCAACGCGCGTTTCGCGCCTGCCTCTTTGGCGAGCACGGTCGCACGCTCGACCGCGTCCTTGTCGCCTGATACAACATTCTGAGCCGGGTCGTTTTCATTGGCCACCTGACAGATCTGCCCCTGAGCTGCCTTTTCGGCAACATGCGTCACCGTATCGAAATCAAGACCCAAAACCGCAGCCATTGCGCCCTGCCCGACCGGCACGGCCTTTTGCATCGCCAATCCCCGTATCCGCAACAGGCGTGCCGCATCGGCAACTGAAAACGTGCCGGCCGCCGCAAGCGCGGAGTATTCGCCAAGGCTGTGGCCAGCCACAAAAGACACGCGATCCATGCCGATGCCCTCCGTCTCCATCGCACGCACGGCCGCCAATGATGTTGCCATCAACGCGGGCTGCGCATTTTCGGTCAGTGTCAGTTCGTCAATATCGCCGTCCCAGATCAGCGCGCTGAGTTTTTCGCCCAAAGCCGCGTCGACTTCCTCAAAAACTGCCTGCGCCGCCGGATAGGCTTGCGCCAGCGCCCGCCCCATACCGATGGTCTGTGCTCCCTGCCCGGGAAACACAAATGCAATGCTCATGAAATTGCCCCTCCTTCGTCTCGTTGAAAACGGGCTTAGCCCGAGCTCTGACCAAGAGCAACGGTGCGGATCAAGATTTACACAGCAGGCGCGCAGAGTCTGTGCATCGAGTGCAATTGTCGTGACACGACAAATTCCTACTCTACAGTTACTCTTAATCGGACCGGAGATGACACTATGGCCGTCACCAATAGCTCGCACCATTACGGCACTGCCAGCAAAACGTTCCACTGGACAACTGCATTGCTCATATTCTCTCTGATCCCTCTGGGGATTTATGCCAACCAACTGCCTTACGACACTTCAGAAGAACTGGCACGCAAAGCCTGGATGTTCTCCTTGCACAAAACCCTGGGCATCGCGGTTTTCTTTGTCGCACTTGCACGCATCATCTGGGCCGTCATTCAGCCAAAACCCGCACCGATGCATCCGGAGCGCAAGCTCGAGAGTTTTGCCGCCGAAACCGTGCACTGGCTGCTTTATGGCTCGCTGGTCGTTGTGCCCCTGTCCGGCTGGATCCATCACGCGTCGACCGAAGGTTTCGCGCCCATTTGGTGGCCATTGGGTCAAGACCTTCCGCTGGTGCCAAAATCCGAAGCTGTCGCCGGTTTTACTGCGGGCCTTCATATCGTGTTTGAACGCGTGCTGGCGGCCTCGATTCTGTTGCACGTCGCGGGTGCTCTGAAACATCATTTCATAGACCGGGATGATACACTACGCCGGATGCTGCCGGGCATGCCGGATGTTGGCGCGCTTGCCCCTGCAGAACGGGCATCTTTTCCCTTCGTGACGGCCTTACTGGTCTGGGCTGGCGCATTGGTGACCGGCGCCGCTCTGGGTGTCTACGACCGCCACCATGGCGCGACGTTTGAAGCTGCCGATCTTGAAGCCGTAGCGTCCGATTGGACTGTGACTGAAGGGGCGCTTGGAATAACCGTCACGCAACTCGGCTCGCCCGTGGCGGGCAGTTTCGAGGACTGGACAGCCTCGATCAGTTTCGACGAGACCGTTACCGATGGCAAAGCCGGCGCTGTCGACGTTACAATCTCTATCGGCTCGCTGACGCTTGGTTCGGTGACCTCACAGGCGATGGGAGCAGATTTTTTCAACGCAGAAGCTTTCCCAACCGCGCGGTTTTCGGGCGACCTCTTACGCGGGGCGGATGGGTACACGGCGCAGGGAACGCTCACCATCAAAGAAACATCAGTGCCTTTGTCGTTTCCCTTTTTGCTGAACATTTCGGATGGCGTTGCGACGGTGACGGCGGACGCCGTGTTGGACCGGCTCGACTATGCTATTGGCGCGCAAAGCCAACCTGATGAGGGGAACTTGGGGTACAGTGTCGATGTCAGTATCGCGCTCACCGCGACTGAAGGGGATAGCGCGACCTCCGATAGCGGCAGCTGACAAGAAAAGGCCGCGCAAGACGCGCGGCCCTGACGACATTATTCAAAGATCGGTTGGATTAACCGGCTTTCATCGCTTCGACGGAGATGAGTACGTCGACCTCGTCACCAACAAATGGTGTCGCGCCCCCGAGCCCAAACTCTGACCGGATCAATGTCGTTGTGGCGTCAAATCCTGCCCATTCCTGATTGGCCATGGGGTGCGTGCCGGTTTGGTTAAGAACCGCATCCAGAACAACGGATTTCGTCACATCGTTTATGGTCAGGTCGCCCGTAATATTGGCCGTGTTTTCACCCGTTACTTCAATCGATGTCGATGTGAACGTGATCAAATCTTCGTCGCCGGCATCAAAAAAGTCTGCGGTCATCAGGTGGGCGTCACGTTTTTCCCAGCCTGTGAACATGCTGGTAACTGGCATGGAGACGGTGACGGAGGAGTTTTCAGGGTTTTCCTGATCAAACATGATCTCGCCTTCGAAGCCAGAGAACATGCCGAACGTAGTAGAATACCCAAGGTGGTTATAACTGAAAACAACCTGGCTGTGGCTGGCGTCCAGCATGTATTTGTCCGCGGCTGCGGCAATGGAGGCAGTGGCTGCGAGTGCGGCCGCAAGTGCAATGGTTTTCATCAGAGTTATCTCCGGGTTGGGGTACACAAGTACATTACAAATGGCGTGTAACGCTGCGAAAACAAATGCGCATCACGAACAGGTCATGCGCGCAAATGAACATTGCGCGCCGAAATCCCAAAAATTGTGCGGAAAACCGCTTAGAGCTTGCCTGCAACCCGCAGTGCTGTCACGAGCGACCGGTGAGTGACACGGTCTGTTGCCGCAACTTCGGCCAGCAGCACTTTATTTTTGCCCCATAGCTGCACGTGGGTGCCGGAATTTTCAACGAGCGTCAGATCCGCAAAGCGGCAGCGGTCCAGAACAAACCGGTCTTTGCCGCGTGTTCGGACAAGACGGACTTCGTGGCGGATGGTGTCGATTTCCACCTTAGGCGGTGCCGGGCGCGCGAAGCTCTGCAGGCACGCCAGACCAGCCATGGCGGCGACAGCGGAAACAAGCAGTTTTATGAGCATCAAGTCGCTGGCCCAGTTGGCACCAGGCGCGATCCAAAGACCAAGTGCGGTAAGCATCAACGCGCCGCCGACGAGGCATTGGAATCCCCGGACAACCATGCGGGATCCGTTGAGCGTCCGCGCGGGTTGCGGACCAATGGATTCAAACGTTGCTGGGTCTGCTGCACTTGTCATGGCGAAACATCCTCTTTCGTGGTTAACAAACAGCTAACGGGGCAAAAAAGACCGAATTATGGCCACGGTCTGACGGACCAGGGGCCATTTTGCGCCTTCGTCACAGTGTTCCCCGCTCATCCGTATTTTTCAGGCCTTGCGCCAAGCATCAAAGCGTGTATACGGACGCATCCTTTTGCACAGCAGTTGAACCGCGCAGTCTCTCGTGGTGGGGCCGCAAAAGGGATATGGCCCTGCCTTTGAAATGCGCCTTGATATAAATGAGGAAAACACATGCCTTTGTATGAGCATGTTATGATCGCACGTCAGGACCTGTCGAACACACAGGCCGAAGGGCTGATCGAACACTTTGGAACTGTCCTTGCCGACAACGGTGGCGCGCTCGTGGATCACGAGTACTGGGGCGTCAAGACCATGGCTTACAAGATCAACAAGAATCGCAAAGGTCATTATGCCTTTCTGCGTTCGAACGCACCCGCGCCAGCGGTGCAGGAGATGGAACGCCTGATGCGCTTGCATGACGATGTGATGCGCGTGCTGACCATCAAGGTCGACGCCCATGACGAACTGCCATCGGTGCAGATGCAGAAACGTGAGGAACGTGGGGATCGTGGCGACCGCCGCGAACGCCGCTAAAAAGCTTCAGCAAAGGATACGAACCATGGCTGCAAAACCATTTTTTCGCCGTCGCAAAGTCTGCCCGTTCTCTGGCGACAACGCGCCGAAGATCGACTACAAAGATACCCGCCTGCTACAGCGCTACATTTCGGAGCGGGGCAAGATCGTACCCAGCCGCATCACCGCGGTTTCCGCCAAAAAGCAGCGAGAGCTGGCCCGCGCGATCAAGCGTGCGCGCTTTCTGGCTCTTTTGCCCTATGCCGTGAAATAAGGAGAGAGACATGCAAGTGATCCTTCTTGAACGCGTCTCCAAGCTTGGCCAGATGGGCGAAGTCGTGGACGTAAAACCAGGCTATGCGCGCAACTTCCTATTGCCACAGGGCAAGGCGCTCTCGGCCTCCAAGGCGAATATCGCCGCCTTCGAAGAGCAAAAGGCTCAACTGGAAGCCCGCAACCTCGAAACACGCAAAGAAGCGGAATCGCTGGCTGGAAAACTCGACGGTCAACAATTCATCGTGATCCGATCCGCATCCGATGCCGGCGCTCTTTATGGCTCAGTGACCACCCGCGACGCGGCCGAAGCGGCGACCGAAGCCGGCTTTTCCGTTGACCGCAAACAAGTGGTTCTGGCGCCGATCAAAGAACTCGGGTTGCACAGCGTTCAGATCGTTCTGCACCCTGAAGTAGATGCAACCATCGAGCTGAACGTCGCGCGCTCTGCTGAAGAAGCTGAGCTGCAAGCGTCCGGCAAATCCATTCAGGAACTGGCGGCCGAAGAAGAGGCGGCAGCGGAATTCGAAATTCAGGAGCTATTTGACGATATCGGCGCCGCGGCCTCCGAAGATGAAGACCTGGCGGAAGCTGCCGGTGTGGCGACAGAAGACGCTGCCGAAGCGGACAGCGACGACGCCGAGGCTGAAAAACCCGCTTAACGGTGCAAACATCCCAATAGAAAAAAGGCCGCGCCCGGAGAGAGCGGCCTTTTTGATTTTTAGCAATGCCGTTGGGGTGCACGCATCGACGGCAACGCTAAATTTCAGTCGTCCGTTGTCATCGCCTTCCAGATCACCGCGCCGATTGCTGCACCAATGAGCGGCGCTACCCAGAAGACCCAAAGCTGCGCCAGCGCGGGACCATCAGCGAACAGGGCAACGCCCGTGGAGCGCGCCGGGTTCACGGATGTGTTGGACACAGGGATCGACACAAGGTGGATCAGCGTCAGGCCCAATCCAATGGCGATCGGTGCAAATCCGGCTGGGGCGCCAGACGAGGTCGCGCCAAGAATGATGATCAGGAAAAATGCGGTCAGCACGATCTCCGCTATCAACACAGACGCCAGCGAAAACCCTTGTGGCGAAGCCTCACCGTACCCGTTGGTGGCAAAACCGCCAACTGTATCGAATCCCGGTGCGCCGGAAACGATCAAATAGAGAACGAGTGCGGCCGCAATAGCGCCCGCGACCTGGGCAACCCAGTATGGCAAAAGCTCGTTTCCATCAAAGCGCCCGCCCAGCATGAGACCGAGCGAGACCGCCGGGTTGAAATGTCCGCCGGATATATGACCCACAGTATAGGCCATCGTCAGCACCGTCAGACCAAAGGCAAGGCTCACACCCAGCCATCCGATCCCGACGTCCGCAACGCCTGCGGCCAGAACCGCGCTGCCACAGCCCCCGAAAACCAACCAGAAGGTTCCAAAAAATTCAGCTATCAGTTTTTTTGTCATGCTCAATACCTCCCACCTGAACACAAATTCAGCTTAACCCCTGTTTTGACGGCAGAGTAAATAAAAAACGGAGCCTTGGGGCTCCGTTCTTCAGCATAGTCTTTGAAAGTCGATTACTCTTCTTCCAGTGCCTCGACGGCTTTTTGCAAATCCGCTTTGGACACTTCTTTCTCTGCGACGGTGGCATTCTCAAAGACGTGGTCGACCACCTTATCCTCGAAAAGCGGCGCACGCAGTTGTTGCTGCATCTGTTGGTTTTGCTGAACGAACTCAAAGAACTGGCGTTCCTGACCCGGATATTGGCGCGCCTGTGCCATGATAGCCTGCGTCATTTCCGCGTCAGACACTTCGACCTCAGCTTTCTGGCCAATTTCGGCGAGCAGCAGCCCGAGACGCACACGCCGCTCGGCCAGCGTGTTGTGCTCATCCGTCGGTTCGATCTTCGGATGGTCCTTGCCTTCGGGGTCAGGATTTTCTTCTTGCCAAAGCTGTTGCGCAATCTGGCCCGCTTCTGCTTCGACCATTGACGGCGGCAGGTCAAAGCTGACGATTTCGTCAAGCCGGTCGAGCAAACCACGCTTCATTACTGCGCGGGCGGCACCCGCGTATTCCGCTTCAAGACGTTCGGAAATCTGCGTTTTCAACCCGTCCAGATCCTCCGCACCAAATTTCTTGGCCAACTCATCGTTGATCTCGGCTGCAACAGGCTCTTTTACCTCTTTGATTGTGCAGTCGAACACAGCTTCCTTGCCTGCAAGGTTTTCTGCCTGATAGTCTGCCGGGAACGTGACGGTCACAGCCTTTTGTTCGCCCACCTTCACACCGACCAGTTGCTCTTCGAAACCGGGAATGAACGAGTTGGATCCCAGCACCAGAGGATAGTCTTCTGCGGACCCGCCTTCAAAGGCTTCGCCATCCACTTTTCCAACAAAATCCATCACAACCTGGTCGTCTGTTTTGGCTTTGCTGTTCTTCTTGCGTGATTTGTAATCCTGTGCAGTTTCGGCAAGGTTGCCCAGGGCTTCGGTGATGGCCTCGTCATCGGCTTTCGCAACCAGTTTTTCGAGGCTGATGCTTGAAAAATCCACATCGGGGATTTCAGGCAACGCCTCATAGGACATGGAAACCTCCACATCGTCGCCCTCTTTCCAGTCCTCATTGGTCATTTTAACTTCGGGTTGCATGGCCGGACGGTCGCCGGACGCCTCAAAATGCTCGCTCATAGCGCCGTCGATGCTTTCTTGCATCGCCTCACCCATTACGCGCTGGCCAAACTGTTTTTTCAGCAAGGCCATTGGCACCTTACCTTTGCGAAAGCCCTTCATTTCGATCTCGGGCTGTGCTTCGGCCAGTTTCTCGTTGACCTTGGCGTCCAGTTCATCTGCCGTCACAGTAATGGCATAGCTACGTTTCAGACCTTCATTCAGCGTCTCGGTGACCTGCATGTTTGCTCCATAAAATTAAGGCGCGCCGGCCCGGCGCGGGCAAGAAATTTGAGCCCTTCTATGTGGCCCGGCCAGAAGGTGCAAGGGGCTGTTGCGCCGTTGTACCAGACACAATTGACAAGCCGCTGCAACCAGCAAAGTGCAAACGCTTGCGCCATGTTTCTTTGGTGGTTTCGGAACCCGTCTTTTTGCGGTTTTCTCCTGACCGGCAGAGCGCCGGATATGCCGAGCGTCACCCTGCCGTCTGCAAACTCGCCAACTTTCACCGTTCGATTGTCGCTTGATTTACCCGAGTCCAGGCAACCAATTTGCGCAGAAAGACCATCCGTTCTGCTGTCGCCCCCAATTCCGAGTGGCCGGCACTTGCTTGTCCTTCCGACTTACGACTAAGACGTTGCATTTGCCGCGAGAAAGTCTGTGGGTGGCGAGGAAGCGACACTCAGACGAAGATATTTAACGTTGCTGAGTGAGGTCGGGCTTAAACTGACGACGGGTGACCGACTTGTTCCGCCACATCTGGAAGGCGCGCCACACACAGGCGGAAGGAGTGAAATAGTGGACACAGCGCGAGTTGCACGCTCTGGACAAAAAGATCAAGGCGCTTGTTGGCCATATGCTCACGGCGCAAATCGAGGTCGTCGCGCCCGTCTATGAGGCCGAGATTTTGCCGCTCGAGCACGATAAGGCACCTCTTACCGGTAAACTCAGAAACAGACCGACATCATTGGCGCATTCGAAGAAAGAACAGTACCTGCGCTCACACTCCTCACACGCCCTGAGAAAGTCGGGGAAACACCAGGTATTGCACAGGTTCACTGGCGACGTTTGGTGATCAAACTGGCCTTTGAAACCCGCTTCAGACGCTGCCGAAATCAGGGAGCTAGAAACCCGTAAAATGGGCATGCGTTCAAAGGCTTAGAGGGGTTTGACGCGGTGGATTTTTAGAGTGGTGCGGGTGAAGGGACTTGAACCCCCACGCCCGAAGGCGCCAGAACCTAAATCTGGTGCGTCTACCAATTCCGCCACACCCGCACGCAGCACGCCCTAGGCATACTCGGCGTCTCCTAGCAGAGCTGATTGACACTTGCGAGCGGAAAAACCTGCCACCGTTAAAGGTTTGGTATCAAATGCCGCGGATAGTCGCGGCAGGCCAGAAAGGACACTGCCATGCCGCCCAAGATGACATGGCCCGCAGACGCAACCGGCGAAGCCGAGCGCGCGGTGCACGAAAAGATATTACAAGACGGAGCAGAAACAGCACAATCCAGCATCGGACTCATGGAAGGTGCTTCTGTTCTAACTCTGAAAGGCGCGCTTCGCGTCGAAACATTGCGGATGGGCGACCGGGTCATCACTCGCGCCGGCGCACAGTACGTGACACGGATCACCACGCTCAGCGCCGTACTTCCAGCCGTTTACGTTATTGCCGGATCGCTCAGCCACTATCGCACCGACCGCGATTGTATGCTGCCTGCCTGTCAAACCATTCTCATTCGCGATTGGCGCGCCCGCGCACTGACGGGGCGAAGCGAAGCATTGCTCAGAGCGCAGTCATTGGTCGACGGCGAATTTGTCCGCGCAATCGAACCAAGACCCATGACACTGCACCGCCTGTTCCTAGGCACAGCACAAGTTCTTTACTCAGATGGGATGGAGCTCGGCTCTGCAGAGGCCCGGCCGGTGGCGATGCTTTCTGAGACGGAACCCGTCAAAAGAGCTGTCTGAAAACAAGCGGCAATTGTTCAGGCAAGTCCTCCGCGATCAGACCAGGGCCAAAAGACAAAGCACATTCGACATGCAGCCAGGCGGAGATCTCGGCCGCCAACGCGGGCGCAAACCCTCGCGCAAAGGCTCCGGCGATGAAGCCTGCCAAGACATCCCCCGCCCCGGCGGTGGCCAGCCACGGGGCGGCTCGGCTGCCTTGCGCTGTGTGCAAGCCGCAATCGCCTGCCGGCGTCGCAACGAATGTCCGAGCGCCCTTTAACAAAATGACGCAGCCAGCCTGTTCAGCGGCGGCGCAGACACGCTCCGCATCTGTGACATCTCCAACTAGCTTTAGGTCGGGAAACAAGCGCGCAAATTCGCCGGCATGAGGCGTCAGGACACACGTTCCGTGCAGGGCTTCCATGAGGGCCCTGCTTTTTGACAGCAAAGTCAAAGCATCCGCATCCAGAACCGTTGCCCGGTGCGATGCCAGCGCGCACTCAACAATCTCGGAATGCATATGTTCGACACCCAGCGCCGGGCCCAGGCACAGCGCTGAAAATCTATTGTCCGTCAAAATCTCGTTCAGATCTTCCGCATCTTTCACCGGACGGAGCATCATGGCCGTTAAGTGCGCTGCAACTTCGGCCTTTGCCTCGGGCGGCACACCCAATGTAACCAAACCTGCCCCCAGTCGCAGAGCACCGCGCGCCGCGAGCCGCGCTGCGCCCGTGCGCCCGGCCGGGCCAGTCAGAACCAAAACATGTCCGTGATCAAATTTGTGGCCGTCAGCCTTGGCCAGACGGGCCAGAGGCAGGCTTTCCTTTGAGATATGATGAATGGCCACCTGGCGTTTCCTTTTGTCAGACCGCTAAAACGCAGGCGCGTCCAGTCCGATGTCAGCTATCTCTATCTGGCCGCAGTACGCCTCACCGCGTTCATGCGCCCTTTTAAGCCGATGGAACGTCACGGTAAGATCGGCCTCAAAGATATCACCTGTACACCCCAAAGGCCCTTCTTCTGACAGGCCTGACGGCACATCTATGCTGACACGCCTGAGGCCAAGCTTCAACGCCGCGTCCCGACAGGCTTTTAGAACTGGCGAGATTTGCGACAACGACCGGGTTAGTCCAATTCCGAACAAGGCATCAACAAGCAAGGATTCTGGCGGCAAGTCCGAAACCGCATCAGCAAAACGCTTTGCCTCCACTTCCGACACTGTCGGGAACGTCAAAACCCTAAGCCGACCGGCTTTGTCAGAATGCCAATGGTCGTAATTGCGCCGCGCATCAGGCGGCAGCCGCGCAACATCGCCATAAAAGTACACCGTCACAGTCCAGCCTCGTGCGGACAAAAGTCGGGCGACAACAAATCCGTCGCCGCCATTGTTGCCAGGTCCGCACAGGATCAAAGCTGCGCGCGGTACTCCGAGTACATCCGGCCAGATCCGTATCAGGGCGTTTAAAACACCCTCTCCGGCGCGTTCCATTAACTCCAGCCCGGTCACAGCTCCGGATTCGATGGCGCTGTTTTCCAATGCTCTCATGTGCTCAGCGGTGATAGCTTCTATCACCCTTCTATCCTTCGCGATTCAATTTCGATGCATTTTCGTGCGCATTGCATATTTTTTAATCGCCTTATTCGCATTCAGAAGCGCTTTGTAATGACCTCTCCTACAGGGCATGGACCCTTCCGAACCAAGATGATCTCTGCTTTTGGGAAACCGGCAAGGGAGGTCAACATGAAAAAGATCGAAGCGGTCATTAAACCGTTCAAACTGGACGAGGTAAAAGAAGCCTTGCAAGACGTCGGTGTACAGGGGCTTTCCGTAATCGAGGTTAAGGGCTTTGGTCGCCAGAAAGGTCATACGGAACTATACCGCGGGGCAGAATATGTTGTCGATTTTCTTCCCAAGGTAAAGATCGAGATTGTCCTGGACGACGATATGGTCGAACCGGCCATCGAAGCCATCGTATCTGCTGCCAAAACCGAGAAAATCGGCGACGGCAAGATATTTGTGACCCCGGTGGAGCAAACAGTCCGCATCCGTACGGGTGAAACAGGATCAGACGCGCTCTGACGAACGAGCGCTCCGCATCATCATTCCAACCAAGAGGGATATCCGAGAATGAGCAAAGAACTACTTAAGATGATTGAAGATGAAGACGTAGCCTATGTCGACATCCGCTTCACCGACCCACGCGGCAAGTTGCAGCATGTGACGGTCATGTCCGATCAGGTCGACGCAGACTTCCTCGAAGAAGGTTTTATGTTCGACGGCTCGTCCATCGCTGGTTGGAAATCCATTGAAGCGTCCGATATGAAGCTGATGCCTGACGTTGACAGCGCCTATGTCGACCCATTTTATGCGGAAAAGACGGTCTGCCTGCACTGCTCGATCGTGGAGCCTGACACCGGCGAAGCATACGAGCGCGACCCGCGGTCCACAGCCGAAAAGGCCGAAGCCTACCTAAAGTCTTCCGGCATCGGCGACGTTGCGTATTTCGGCCCTGAGGCCGAGTTCTTTCTTTTTGACAACGTAAAGTTTTCAAATGAAATCAATAAGGTGTCGTATGAAGTTGATGCTGTGGATGCGTCCTGGAACACTGACACTGACTACGAGATGGGCAACATGGGCCACCGCCCGGGGGTCAAAGGCGGTTACTTCCCGGTGAACCCCACGGACGAAAGCCAAGACCTGCGCTCAGAAATGCTGTCAACCATGAAGCGCCTTGGCATGAAGGTCGACAAGCACCACCACGAAGTGGCGTCCTGCCAACACGAACTTGGTTTGATTTTTGACAGTCTGACAAAGCAAGCGGATGAGCTGCAAAAATACAAATATGTCATCCACAACGTGGCGCATGCTTACGGCAAATCGGCAACGTTCATGCCAAAGCCGATCTATGGAGACAACGGCACCGGAATGCACTGCAACATGTCAATCTGGAAAGACGGCAAGCCGCTCTTTGCAGGCGACAAATATGCCGACCTCAGCGATGAAGCGCTTTGGTTTATCGGCGGCATTCTCAAACATGCCAAGGCGCTGAATGCGTTCACGAACCCGGCTACGAATTCCTACAAGCGCCTGATCCCCGGATTTGAAGCGCCCGTTCTGCGGGCCTATTCGGCACGTAACCGTTCCGGCTGCGTGCGCATTCCGTGGACGGAAAGTCCGAAAGCCAAGCGCGTCGAGGCCCGTTTCCCAGATCCGTCCGCCAACCCCTATTTGTGCTTTGCGGCGCTTCTGATGGCAGGTCTGGACGGTATCAACAACAAGATCGACCCAGGCGAGGCCATGGACAAGAACCTCTACGATCTGCCCGCAGAAGAATTGGCCGGAATTCCGACGGTCTGCGGCAGCCTGCGGGAAGCCATCGAAGAGCTGGAGGCCGACATGGACTTCCTGCTCGCGGGCGATGTCTTTACCAAAGACCAGATCGAAGGCTACATCGAACTCAAGATGGAAGAAATCGAGACTTACGAACACACACCGCACCCGGTGGAATTCGGTATGTACTATAGCTGCTAAGGCAGACCACGGGGGTCATAAGGCCCGCGTTGACAGGCAAGAGTGCAGAAAGGCGCCCAAATCGGGCGTCTTTTTGTTTTGCCATTGCCCTTTGACTTTCATCTCAGTGCCATTTTTAGGACATGCTTCGCGCGCAGGTTGCGGGCTGATCAGGCATACGAGAGTTGAAAAATGGCACAGGACTTTTTTGACGTTCAGGCGGCGCTCCTGTTCAACGCGCGGCCGCAGGTAGACGAACAGGTGTTCAGGGCATGGTTCGTTGAACTGGCGCGCGATCACGGTCTGGCCGGCAGTTTTTCCGTCATGCCGGGTGTCGCCGGTCCCGGATCAATTTGGATCGCGGGCGGTGGCATTCACGCGACGATCAGCATTCAGAACAAGCCACTTGACCCAAAGGCATTTGAACTCCCTCTTAAATCACCAATCCTTCGGCACAGGAAGTTTGATTTCAAAGGTGCAATTGCTGCTCATACCGCAGCCATCGTGATCCAAGTGGGTGATGGCGAGTTGTCGATGCCGGCTGCACAACGCCAGTTGATGGGGGACGAGGGCATCGTTGATGCGGCGGATCCCATCCTCAAGCTTCAGGTTTTGCATCTCGTCGCGCAGGGACTGACCACGATGTGCCGACCGACCATGATCGATTTTTGCCCGTCGCAGCTTCTGCTCACTCCGCCGGAGATGGCGATGGTCTCTTCCATGGCTCTGCCAATACCCATTCTTTTTCACCCTTTTCCCGTCGGCAACGGACGCGACGAAATGGGTGTGCCACGCACCGGTATGGCCGCGATCCATGCTCCGATGTTGATAGGAGCGGAGCTTGAACTGGAGGCTGTCCCGGAGGACATGTCGGTCGCCGCGCGCATCGATTTGCTGGCCTCTTTGATCACCGATCACCGCGCTGGGAACGTATCGCTTGAGCACGGCGACGTTCTCGAACTGCTGGGCGGGCGCGAGCAATGGGTGCGCCACGAGGCATCGGGTGCGGCAGACGGCCATCTTCGGATTATTGTGAGTTTCGACACCCAACCATCGGAGCAATCCGCCGCGTCAAAGAAAAAATCGATGGACGGGCACCGTGCGTTTCAGGACCGCATCGCAAAACTGAAATCCAAGTCTGCGCAAGCTAAGATACCTTTGCATGCCGCAGTGCGACCCGCGGCCGAGACAGAAGCCGGACTGAGCGGGGAAACCCAGGAAGAGCTACGCGAGCGAATTCAGGACACGATTTCGCCTGGCGGCACGGGGACGTCCGGCGTCGCGAGCGCGGGTGGATCTTTCAAGCTATTGTTCGCGGTTCTTGTGATCGGGCTGTTCGTGTTTCTTATACCCGGAGAAGACATGAACGATCTGATATCAGGCCAGCTTTCATCGGTCAGCGCTCTGATGAGTGACTTTGGAGGCGGCTCTGTCGCTTCGGCTGCGTCGGACGGCGACAACCATCAGATCGTCAACACGGTGAAGGACGCTCTTCGGTAGGCTTCGACAGCGTTCACGTCTCGGACGCGCGGACAACGTAGCTGTGAATTGAGAAAATGACATCCCGACTGATCGGCAGGCGCAGGATACATTGACGCTCCGCGCGTATGAAATTCCCCCTACCGGTGAGTTCGCGGTCGGGGCCGTCTTCCAGGCGTGGCTGATACAAGTCGGCATCCTCGTATCGAAGCATATTGTTGCGCCACAAGGGACGGCCAGTTTGCACCCCGTCAAAGAGCCTTTGAACACGTTTGGCAATGGCCGCGTCGTATTCTGGAACCGGGCGGTGAATGCGTGTCAGCGGGCGACCAGCTTTTTCCCGCAGCGTCCAATTCGCAGGAAAACACAGTACCGCGCCGACCAGAACATGCTCGTCACCGACCTTTCGTAAAATACAGACGTCTTCCTGGATCAGGCGCCCCAACGTGACCAACGGAGGATCGCTTTCAAGAACCACTTCGCGCCCATCCGGGCACGTGACGAACTTGCGGCCAACATCAAAACCCATCTCCGGAAGCAAAATCAAAGCTTCCGCGAGTGTCTCGCAGGCGGCGTCTCGCGCCTCGTCCTCCATCCAATGCACGTCAGAAAGCCGCTTCGAAATCAACGTCTCCCGGTAAGCCATCTGACCCGCGTAAGCTTCATCGACATGCAACCATTTGCCATGCGTCAGCGGTTGGACACCGGGCAGCGGCGGTTCAGCCTGCAGGTCTTTTGGCAAGTCATCGTTCAGCACTTCCATCACATCCAGACCCTAGTGGAAACCGCTGGCGCGTCAGCAAAAAACGACATGGAAAGGTGTCGGTATCAAACAACCATGCAACTTTTGAAGCTGAAACCCTTGTACTTACAAATATCCAGCGAGAATCCTGCGCATGAACAAGCATTTCAGCGAAACCCGCAAGATTGATCCAACGCGCGGCGCAAAGCTTGGGGACGGCACGCCCAACAATCAGGATCGGATCGAAATTGGTCCGACACAACTGGCCTTTGCGGAATGGAAAGAGGCCGGTCTGGAATTGCCTGATCTGCCCGCGATGCGCGCCTTTCGCCACCGACGGTTGACGGACCACATCGTCGCACGCGGCTATGCAGGTCTGTTGATGTTTGACCCGTTGAACATCCGTTATTCGACCGACAGCACCAATATGCAGCTTTGGAACACCCACAATCCGTTCCGCGCAACACTGGTTTGCGCAGATGGTTATATGGTTATGTGGGACTACAAGAATTCTCCCTTTCTGAGCAAGTTCAACGATCTGGTTCGCGAACAGCGTTCGGGGGCCGATCTCTTTTATTTTGATCGCGGCGACAAGGTCGATGTGGCAGCGGATGCTTTTGCCAATGAGGTACGCGTGCTGCTGGAAGAACACGCCCCCGGCCACAAACAACTCGCCGTCGACAAGATCATGCTGCACGGACTGCACGCGCTGGAAGCGCAGGGCTTTACGATTATGGACGGAGAAGAGGTCACGGAGAAATCGCGCGCGATCAAGGGACCCGACGAGATCAAGGCGATGCGCTGCTCGTCACATGCCTGCGAAGCTGCGGTGCGCGTGATGGAGGAGTTCGCCCACGCCAATGTCGGCGACGGGGTAACATGCGAAAATGACATCTGGGCTATTTTGCATGCCGAGAACGTACGTCGCGGCGGCGAATGGATTGAAACGCGTCTGTTGGCTTCCGGCCCACGGTCTAACCCGTGGTTTCAGGAATGTGGCCCGCGCGTGTGCCAGCGCAACGAGATCATCTCGTTCGATACTGACCTTGTGGGCGCTTATGGAATTTGCACCGATATATCACGCAGTTGGTGGATCGGAGACGTGCCGCCACGCCCGGATATGATTTATGCCATGCGTCATGGGGTCGAACACATTCAAACGAATATGGAGATGCTGAAGCCCGGCGTCATGATCCCAGAACTATCGGCCAACACCCATGTTCTCGATGAAAAATATCAGAAGCAAAAATACGGCTGCCTGATGCACGGCGTTGGTCTGTGCGACGAATGGCCCCTCGTCGCCTACCCGGACAAAGCCGTCGATGGTGCTTACGACTACCCGTTGGAGCCCGGCATGACGCTGTGCGTTGAAGCTCTTGTCGGAGAGGTTGGCGGCGATTTCTCGATCAAACTTGAAGATCAGGTGCTTATTACCGAAGACGGCTATGAAAACCTGACCAAATACCCTTTCGACCCTGCGTTGATGGGAGAGGTGTAAAAATTCATCTCTCTCTGCTGGGCCGGCACGCGGACCGTCACCTCCCCGTGATAAAGGTGTCAGCCGGCTTGCAACGTTATCGTCCCACCCCCACTGTGGCATGGCACGCACGCGGAGCCTCACAATGCCCACCGAACGTATTTCATTCCCCGGACACAATGGAGATACGCTTTCTGCGCGTCTTGATTTGCCGCAGGGGCCGGTCTTTGGCACGGCACTTTTTGCGCATTGCTTCACCTGCGGAAAAGATATTCCAGCCGCACGGCGCATCGCGGCACGGCTCGCTGCATCGGGCATCGCCGTGCTGCGTTTCGATTTCACCGGCCTGGGGCATTCCGGCGGTGAGTTCTCCAACACGTCGTTCACGTCAAATGTCGGCGACCTTTTGGCGGCCAACGCGTATTTGGAAGACCGCGGCCTTGCACCGGCTTTGATCATTGGTCACTCGCTTGGGGGTGCGGCAGTTTTGAAAGCGGCTGCGGACCTTCCAAACATTAAAGCCGTCGTGACGATCGGCGCGCCCTTTGATCCGGGGCATGTCACCCATAACTTTGCCGCGGCGCTGCCTGAGATCAAAGCGAAGGGCAGCGCGGAAGTGTCCTTGGGTGGGCGCCCCTTTACCATCGGCAAGGCGTTCGTCGAAGATGTCAGCGCGGCCAATCTTGCACCCGCAATTGCCAATCTGAAGGCCGCACTTCTTGTCCTCCATGCACCACGTGACGCAATTGTAAGCATCGACAATGCCGGGCACATTTTTTCCAACGCAAAGCACCCAAAGAGCTTTGTGACGCTGGACGATGCCGATCATCTGGTCACCGATTCGGTGGATGCTGAATACGCTGCGGAAGTCATCGGTGCGTGGTCAACGCGGTACTTGCAGATCACACGCCCCGCCCCACCGCCGGGGGCGCCGGAAGGCGTGATGCGCGCAGCGCAAACAGAGCCTGAGGGGTTTCTGACCGACATAACGTCTGGCGACGGTCATCACCTTATCGCCGATGAACCGCTGGCCTACGGTGGCACAAATCAGGGTTTGTCGCCTTACGGGTTACTCTCAGCCGGGCTGGGCGCCTGCACGGCGATGACAATCCGCATGTATGCGCGCCGCAAGGGCTGGCCGCTCAAAGATGTGCTCGTCGACGTGAGCCACGACAAGGTGCATGCGCAAGACGCCGAAACCGGAGTAGGCGACAAAATCGACACCTGGAGACGGTGGATCACGGTCACCGGAGATCTCGACATCGATCAGCGCACGCGATTGCTTGAAATTGCTGATAGATGCCCTGTCCACCGTACACTCGAGCGGTCGTCCAAGGTGATCACCGAAATGGTTTACGCCTGACGCCCAATCAGAGTCTTCCGTCCAAGCTTCGGCTCGGCGAACGATGGATGGAAGGGTTCACCGGCGGCGCACGTCTGAAATCTGAGCCGTACCGACCGAGTTACTTCACTGGCCTGCCGGACCGTTTCGGCTTGTCGAAGCGGTGTGTTAGGCCCGGTCGCTCGGGCTTTGGACGACAGTAGCGGCGCGCTCAAAGGTGTGTATTCGAACCGTAACACTGTTCAGGTGGCACGCACTCTGGCGCAACGCAACGGACAAAGCCGACTACACAGTGCCTGGCGCAGTAGTCGGTCGCTCAGAACACCCGCGTCACTTCACTACGTGGGTCGATGTACGCTTCGCATCGAGGTTATCGACGGATTCTGCCTTACCGCCCGCTTCGATAAAGAAAACAGCGATCGCCACCCGCGAACCGCTGCCGCAACCTATGCCACTGCTACGGTATACGGGCAAACGGGTGACCTGGCGTTTCACAGCCCGTCAAAATAGTCCTGCTGCGTACGAGACATCGCGAGAGCCGGCAGCACCGACATCTGCGACCGCACGCGGTTCCCGTCCGTGCAGATCATAGGCGTGCTAGAAAACGCAGCAAAGGGTCCTGCTCAACACAAAATCGCGACCAGCGTCGTTCGCGAAATCGACCCAAAACCCGCCTCATTGCGCCCTAAAATTGTTTGTCTCACCACTTAAGAACAATGTATCGGGATTGCTCCGGAACCGTTTTGACTCAGCAAAAAGGCCAGCGCTGTGGCTGGCCTTATCACGATATACGAAGTCATTTGAGATTAAGCGCGTGCGTCGCCGATCAGCTTCCAGACCAACGGCAATAAAACGGCGGCGAGTAACAGCTTGATCGCATCACCTACCAGAAACGGTGTCATACCCTTTTCAAAAGATGTCGCCAGACCCCACTCGTAAAGGTGGCTAAGCCAGAGGACGCCCGGAACATAGATCATTGCGTTGCCGATCAGCATTGCGACCGCCATCCATATCACCGACCGGTCCCACCCGCGTTCGGCAAGAGCGCCCAACGTGAGAGTGGCAAGAACGTAACCAACAAGATAGCCGCCCGTGCCACCCATCATATAGGTCAGGCCGTTTTTCTCGGCAGACGAACTGGCAAAAACGTCAAAGCCCAGCGCCCCTATGATCATGTATCCAAGGATCGTAACCAGCCCGAGACGTGCACCATAGGCAGCACCAATTGTCAGCACAGCAAAGGTGCCCAGAGTCATGGGTACAGGTGTGTTGGGGATAGGTACCTTGATTTTGGCGGCCACGGCCAGAAGCGTAATGCCCAGAACCACCAGCACAGCCTGTTTGACCAAACGCGCAGCACCTGCGCGCGGGCCAAAAAGCTCGGCCAAGGGGGTGTGGGATGCTGAAAGCTGCATAAAAAACGTCTCCAATTCGGTTTCTGGGCCCCTGAATGCCGCAGGCTCGCGTTGCGTGCAAGAGGGGTTTCCATCAGGCGCGCGTGTAAAACGTTTCTGAGCGGTAGTCTTTGCGCGGACCGTTCACCTGCCAGGTCACGCGAAACTGCGGCCAACCGGAAAAATCGTAATGCCCGATGTAGCGATCAGGGTCGCACCAATGTGCGGTATCACCGCCCAGCGAGGGCACGCTGTGAAAGAAACGACCGTCGTCGAAATAGACGGACAGGTTCTTTGTCCAGAGGTACCGTCGCTCGGCCTGCATGGGAATTTGACCGTTCAGCGTCATGACACCCGTCTCAGTGTAAGCCAGCCCGTTCTCCCGATCGCTCCAGACGGCATGCCCGTCAAACGTCGCGGCCAGCCCGTCCACGGGATCAATTCTGCGTTTGACCTGCCAACGTCCTGCGAAATCGCGCAGCCGACGCGGCTCACTGGTCTGCATATTTTCCATCCATTACACTGCCGGAACTGTCGATGAACCGCAAAAAATCGCCCTTTCGCGCCATGGTGTAGCACGCCCAAAGATCCGATGGCGGCCACTGGCTGCAATACTGGTCTCCGCGCACGTTCCAGTATCCCCAGCTGTCTTGTCCTGCATTGTAAAGCGTGCGGCCCGACGCGCGAAAATCCTGCCACGCGCCCTGATATTGCAGGGTCCGGCCTGTCAGCGCCTCGGCAATTTGCGCACCATTTAAATCCTGCCAGACTTCCGTCGCGACAGCAGGCTGCGCAAACAGGGCACCAAGCACATAAATGCTCCATTTCATTTCCTGGCTCCTGCCTTGTGATGCTCCTGTCATCAGTTTATGAGCCAGCCGAACCCTGAGACAATCCCGAAAAGGACACGCACCGATGATCCCCCGCTATTCCCGCCCTGAAATGGTCGCGATCTGGAGCCCGGAGACAAAGTTTCGCATCTGGTTTGAGATCGAAGCGCATGCCAGTGACGCCATGGCGGACCTTGGCGTGATTCCGCGGGAAAACGCCGAAGCGGTTTGGAAGGCCAAGGAGGTGGAGATTGATGTGGCGCGCATCGACGAGATAGAAGCGGTCACGAAACATGACGTAATTGCCTTTCTGACCCACCTTGCAGAACATGTTGGAGCGGAAGAAGCGCGCTTTGTGCATCAGGGCATGACGTCTTCTGACGTGCTCGATACCTGCTTCAACGTGCAACTCACCCGCGCAGCAGACATTTTGACTGCGGACATCAAGGGGCTGCTCGCCGCACTGAAACGACGTGCCCTTGAACATAAGGACACCGTCCGCATCGGGCGCAGTCATGGCATCCATGCGGAGCCGACGACGATGGGTCTGACCTTTGCACGGTTTTATGCCGAGATGGACCGTAACCTTGCAAGGATGCAGGCCGCGCGGGACGAAGTCGCCACCGGCGCAATCTCGGGCGCGGTTGGCACCTTTGCCAATATTGATCCCCGTGTGGAAGAGCATGTCTGTGCACAGCTCGGTCTGGAGCCGGAACCGATCAGCACGCAGGTCATTCCCCGCGACCGGCACGCGGCGTTTTTTGCCACTCTTGGTGTGGTCGCGTCTTCCATTGAGAATATGGCTGTTGAAATCCGACACATGCAACGCACCGAGATGTTGGAAGGAGCGGAGTTCTTTTCGATGGGCCAGAAAGGGTCTTCTGCGATGCCGCACAAGAAGAACCCGGTTTTGACTGAGAACCTCACGGGGCTGGCGCGCATGGTCCGGTCGGCTGTAATACCAGCAATGGAAAACGTGGCCCTATGGCATGAGCGCGACATCTCGCATTCGTCTGTGGAACGTATGATTGGTCCTGACGCAACAATCACGCTGGATTTCGCGCTGGTGAGATTGACTGGCGTTATCGACAAAATGCTGATCTTCCCGGATAATATGCTGGACAACATGAACAAGTTCCCCGGCCTCGTGATGAGCCAACGGGTTCTCCTGGCGCTGACCCAAGCCGGTGTCAGTCGGGAAGACGCCTATGCTTATGTGCAGCGCAATGCGCTCAAGGTTTGGGAAAACAGCACAGACTTCAAGGCGGAGTTGCTGGCGGATCCTGACGTGACCGCTGCGCTCAGCCCGCAGGACATCGAAGATAAATTTGACTTGGGCTACCACACAAAACACGTCGAAACGATTTTTGCCCGAGTGTTCAAAGATTAGGCAATAGCGCATACGGTCGTTGAAATGACCCAATTGTATTGACCCTTGGCCATGGGCTGCTACTCTCTTTCCCATATTGAAAAAGGAGAACCGCAATGACGATCAAGACTTTGGCCGCCGCGGTGGCCTTCTCCATCATACCGGCACTCGGCTTCGCCTACGAGTGTAGCTATGGCAAGAACAATCAGGCTTCGATGTCCTGTGCGGAAGGCAGCGTATACGATGCGCAGTCGGGAACCTGCGTGCCCACCACGGGGTAACGGCCCGCTCACGAAAGTTTCAAAGGCGCTCGGACATGAGCGCCTTTTTTATTGAGCGGCGGACGCTACCATTCTGATAGTCCAACATTCGGAGTCAGGACACGACATGCGTCTACTTCTTGCAGTGGCACTTGCTTTTCCCACGACCGTACTTGCCGCCGGTGGAGATAACGATCCCCCACCGCGTCCCGTTGGCTCTTGCAAAGGCGCGCAGGTCTTCGACGCGGACGAAGGCAAATGCGTCGATCCGAAAAACAGCAGTCTCGATCGGGACGAGATTTACCTTGCCGTTCGCCAACTGGCCTACGCGGGTCGCCTCCGCGACGCGCAAGGCGTTATGGGCGCTCTGGAGGAAAACGATCCGGGCCGTTTGACGTACATGGGATTTACCCATCGCAAACTCGGTAATAGAACGCTCGCCCGCGCGTTTTACCGTCGGGCGCTGGATCAGGATCCCGATAATCTGCTGGCGCGCTCCTATATGGGCCAAGGCTATGTCGCAGAGGGCAACATTGATCTTGCGCTGGATCAATTGCTGGAAATTCGCAGCCGCGGCGGCGCAGACACATGGCCGGAAGTGGCTTTGCGGGATGCCATCGCGACAGGCGTGACTTATAACTATTAAAACAGGCCGCTTCAGGCAAAAATTTACCTTTTCGTGTGAGAACAAACCGAGATCAAACACGTGCAGGTAACGATGACTGAAATGGTATCCCTGAATGCGCCGCCTTCCCTGCCGGGACCGAGTGTCGCAACGCAGATGACGTTAAGCCGCAGAGCAAAAGCCGCAATCGTCGTAAGACTTCTGATTGACGAAGGTGCCGACATTCCGCTCGAAGACCTGCCTGAAGAGTTGCAGGCGCAACTGACCCAGCAAATGGGCGCAATGCGCACTGTGGATCGCGAGACACTGTCTCACGTGGTGGCGGAATTCACGGCGGAACTGGACAGTATCGGCCTGTCTTTCAGCGGCGGTATTGCCGGTGCTCTGGAAACACTGGACGGTCATATTTCGAAACACACAGCCGACCGGCTGCGTAAAGAGGCGGGCGTACGCAAATACGGCGATCCTTGGGAGCGGCTTCGCGATCTTGGCCCGGAAAAACTTCTGCCTGTACTGGAAAACGAAAGTACGGAAGTGGCCGCGGTGCTTTTGTCAAAACTTGATGTCAAACGGGCCGCCGACCTACTGGGCCGCTTGCCTGGTCCAAAAGCACGCAGAATCACCTATGCGGTCTCGCTGACCAGCAACGTGAAACCCGATGCCGTAGACCGGATCGGGCTGTCGCTGGCGACCCAACTGGACGCAGAGCCGCTGCGCGCCTTTGACGACGGACCCGTCGAGCGTGTCGGCGCAATTCTGAATTCCACAACTTCGACGACGCGCGACGATGTGCTGGAAGGGCTTGATGAGACCGATGCAGGCTTTGCCGAGTTGGTTCGACGCGCCATCTTTACCTTTGCCAATATCCCGCAACGTATCGCAGCTCGTGACATTCCGCGCGTTGTACGCGCCTTGGACCAGGATGCCCTTGTGACAGCGTTGGCCGGCGCCGAGGCTGCGGGTTTGAAAACCTCCTCAGACTTCATTCTCGACAACATGTCAGGCCGCATGGCTGACCAGTTGCGCGAAGCGATCGAGGAAAAGGATCCGGTCAAAACCGCGGAAATGGAAGAGGCCGCAGCGCAGCTTGTTCAAAGCATTCGCGAGATGGAAGCGGCAGGTGACCTACTTCTCATCGTCGAAGATGGCGGCACGTGATGCCGTTGTGGCACTGATCGCTGCGTCACTTTGGCGTCACAGAGAGGCGGCGTGAAAGCGCGAAGTTGATCTGCAAGCCTTGTGCCTCCGCCTCTTGGACAGTATTGCTTGCGCGCACTGAAGGTGGCAGAAATGTGCGCCGCTCAACCGACTTGTTACAGCGTGTACAGCGAATATGCCCAAAGCCCCGCCAAGCTTCGCCAAACGCGCTGCGCAATATGTGACAAACCTAGTCGTTGTCGGGATTATCAGGCTTGGCCTTATTCTACCTTATGAAACACGCGTCAAAACCGTTGGGCGCATCATGCAATACCTTGTTGGCCCGATAGCCGGCTACCGGCAACGCGCGTTGACCAACCTTGCATTCATCTGGCCGGACATGTCGCGCGCGGAGCGCAGAACAATCGCGTCGCGTTGCCTGAACAACGTCGGACGTACTTTCATCGAAAACTATTCAAACCGCGAGTTCCCCAAGCGCCTGGCTCAAAACCCGCTGGAAGGTCCGGGCGCCCAGGCCTTGCGGAACGCCGCCGAAGCCGGTCGACCCGTGATTTTGATAACCGGACACTATGGAAACTATGAAGCTGTCCGCGCTGCGCTTGCCGCCCAGGGCTTCAAAGTGGGCGGGCTATACCGCAATATGCAAAATCCCTATTTCAACGCCCACTACGTCAAAACCATGGAAGCGTTTGGCGGCCCGGTTTTTGCGCAAGGCCGCAAAGGCACCTCCGGGTTCGTCAAACACTTACGCGGCGGCGGGCAACTTGTTTTGTTGTTTGATCAGCATGTCTTCGGCCAGCCAATCATGCAGTTTCTGGGAAAACCAACTCACACCGCGACCTCGGCAGCCGATCTGGCGCTGCGGTATGACGCTGTGCTCATTCCGTTTTACGGGATCCGTCAACCGGACGGAGTTTCCTTTCGAACGGTTCTGGAAGCCCCGGTACCACATTCGACACCAGAAGAAATGACCCAGCAGATTACCGACTCACTGTCGCGCCGTGTCGAGGAAGACCCGACGCAGTGGTTTTGGGTGCACAGGCGTTGGCGCGTCGAGGGGCACAGCCCGCAATAGCGGACTTTACCGGAGCACCGCCGCCGCACGGATTGGTCCGTGGTCTTTTCCCTGGATCAGCACAACGGCTGGCAGTTTGCCCGGCAAAGATGCCTGCAACGACAAATCAGACGCGCCGTCCCAGCTGCCAATCACTTGCCAGTCTTGCGCGACATTCGAGTAGTAAATTGTGCGGCCCGCATTCTCGCCACGCGTTATTTTGGCCACCCGTTGAGGCTGAAATCGGACAAGGTGCACCTGCATGGGCCCGAGATTTCGGGCAAGCGCGTTCGCTTCGATCTGGATCTCATCGCCATCCCGTGCGGCTTGCACAAGTACTTTTGGGGCCATTTCCATGTGCTTTTGAATGGCCATCGCAACGGCCATCGGTTTGGCGCCAACGATATCTGTCACGCCGTTCACAATCATTTCCGGCGTGTAAATCGATCGCCGACCGGCTGCAGTGGCATAGCCGCGCTGCCGCGCGGAGTGCTTAGGATCGGCAAACTCGTCTTTCCAGCCGATGTAGTCCCAATAGTCGACGTGCAGTGACAGTGCGATGACATCATCTCGTTGCGCCAAAACTTCGACCATCTCGTCTGCCGGCGGACAGGAGGAGCATCCCTGCGACGTGTAAAGCTCGACCACGACCACATTGAGCTCTGTGGCCTTCACGGGTGCACCAACGCTCAGGCATATCGCCAAAGCTTGCAAAACGCGTCTCATCTGATTCCCCGCAAGTCCGTCTCGTGTTTGTCCGATCAACTGTAAGAGTGACATAGCGAAATAACCAATCAAGGTTTCTTGAGGGCCAGGTGAGACTTGATGATTTTTCTCTAGGCGATTGTGTGTGGCACATGTCCAGCTTCTAATTTTGTTGAAAGACCACCGATGATGCTGCATTCACATAGTCAAGCCAATCTGGATCAAATCAGCCGAAGGGAGCCCTTCATGCCCATTACCGTTGGTCAGGACACAGCTAAAACCCGCCAATCATTGCGCGTCGGCGCACAGACCGTGCAATTTTACTCCATCCCCGCTGCCACCGAAGCCGGACTGGGCGATTTTTCGAAATTGCCCGCGGCACTCAAGGTCGTGCTTGAAAATATGTTGCGCTTCGAAGACGGGAAAACCGTTACAATTGAAGACATCAAAGCCTTTGGGGTTTGGGGCGAACAGGGCGGGCAAAACCCGCGCGAGATTGCCTACCGCCCGGCCCGCGTGCTGATGCAGGATTTTACGGGCGTTCCTGCCGTGGTCGATCTGGCAGCAATGCGCGACGGTCTCGTGGCGCTTGGTGGGGATCCGGAAAAGATTAACCCGCTGAACCCAGTGGACCTCGTGATTGACCATTCGGTCATGATCGATGAGTTCGGCAATCCGCGTGCCTTCCAGATGAATGTGGACCGCGAATACGAACGCAACATGGAACGGTATACGTTCCTGAAATGGGGCCAGTCGGCCTTCAACAACTTTCGTGTCGTGCCCCCGGGCACCGGCATATGTCATCAGGTTAACCTTGAATATCTGGCGCAGACCGTCTGGACCGACACGGACCAGTCGGGCGCGGATGTGGCCTATCCCGATACACTGGTGGGCACGGACAGTCACACAACAATGGTCAACGGCGCTGCGGTCCTTGGCTGGGGTGTTGGCGGCATCGAAGCCGAGGCGGCGATGCTCGGTCAGCCAATTTCCATGCTTATCCCTGAAGTGGTGGGCTTTAAGCTAACGGGTTCAATGATCGAGGGCACCACTGGAACAGATCTTGTGCTCAAGGTGGTCGAAATGCTTCGCGCGAAAGGAGTTGTGGGTAAATTCGTTGAGTTTTATGGGGATGGCCTTGATCGCCTGCCTCTGGCTGACCGGGCCACCATTGCGAATATGGCACCGGAGTACGGCGCGACATGCGGATTTTTCCCGATCGACGGAGAAACCCTGCGATACTTGCGCAACACCGGTCGCGAAGAGGACAGGATCGCGTTGGTGGAGGCCTATGCGAAAGCGAACGGCTTCTGGCGAGATGCGGACTACAGCCCGATCTACACCGACACACTGGAACTTGATATGGGCACAATCGTGCCCGCCATCTCCGGCCCAAAGCGTCCGCAGGATTACGTTGCGCTGACCGGCGCGAAAGAGGCCTTCCGCAAGGAGATGGACGACACTTTCAAACGTCCGATGGGCAAAGAAGTAGCGGTCTCTGGCGAAGAATACACAATGGAATCGGGCAAAGTCGTCATCGCCTCCATCACCTCCTGCACAAACACGTCGAACCCATATGTCATGATCGGGGCGGGGCTTGTGGCTCGCAAGGCGGCGGCGCTTGGCCTCAACCGCAAACCATGGGTCAAAACCTCGCTCGCGCCGGGCTCGCAGGTGGTTTCTGCCTATCTGGAAGCCGCTGGTCTGCAGGACGATCTGGATGCCATCGGTTTCAACCTCGTTGGCTACGGCTGCACCACGTGTATCGGGAATTCAGGACCGATCCAGAAAGAACTGTCAGAGGCAATCGCAGAAGGCGATCTGGTCGCCACCTCTGTTCTGTCCGGCAATCGCAACTTCGAGGGTCGCATCTCTCCGGATGTGCGCGCCAACTATCTTGCTTCTCCGCCTCTGGTGGTTGCCTATGCTCTAGCTGGAACGATGGATATCGACCTGACGACGGAGCCTTTAGGACAAGATAAGGAAGGGCAGGATGTCTACCTCAAGGATATCTGGCCAGACTCGCAAGAAGTTGCGGAACTTGTCGAAAAGACCGTGACGCGTGAAGCCTTTCAGACCAAATACGCGGATGTCTTCAAAGGCGACGACAAATGGCAGAGCGTCGAGACAACGGACCAAAAGACCTACGACTGGCCCTCCGCATCCACTTATGTGCAAAATCCACCGTATTTTCAGGGAATGGGTCCTGATCCGGGTGTTATCACCAACATCAACGGCGCGAAAGTCCTCGCGATTTTGGGCGACATGATCACAACGGACCACATCTCGCCTGCCGGATCGTTTAAGGACACAACCCCCGCCGGCCGTTACCTGACTGAACGTCAGGTGCCCCAGCGCGAATTCAATTCCTATGGGTCACGCCGTGGCAACCACCAGATCATGATGCGCGGTACATTTGCAAACATCCGCATCAAAAATGAAATGCTCGACGGTGTTGAGGGAGGATACACAAAAGGTCCCGACGGTCAGCAAACGTCAATTTACGACGCGGCGATGGCGTATCAGGATCAGGACGTACCGTTGGTGATCTTTGGCGGGGAACAGTATGGTGCCGGGTCAAGCCGGGACTGGGCTGCGAAGGGCACCGCGCTTTTGGGTGTCAAGGCGGTTATTGCAGAGAGCTTCGAGCGCATCCACCGCTCTAACCTTGTCGGTATGGGCGTGATCCCGTTCGAATTCACTGGAGGTGACAGCCGCAAGACACTGGGATTGAACGGTAATGAAACCGTTTCGATCTCAGGCCTCGACACGATCCAACCCCTGCAAGACGTGCCATGCACAATCCAAAAAAGTGACGGATCGACAATTGAGATCATGCTCAAATGCCGGATCGATACCGCTATCGAGATCGAGTACATCGAACACGGCGGCGTTCTGCACTACGTGCTGCGCAATCTCGCTCAAGAACCCGACGCGGCCGCATAAGCGCACGACCACAATTTGCGGCCCGGCGGCTCACTGCAAGGGTGCTCCTTCGAAAGGGTGGGTACTTGAGATGATTCGGTTGTGGGAGAAAATGGCTTTGCTACCTCTGATAGAACCGCTTTGGTTAATAATTCAGCACCCTTAAGGAATCTGTTACCGTGGCGCGGCTCCAACATAACCCTAGGGTGAATTTTATCGCATAAACTTCGATGTGAATTGCAATTTTCGATGTCGCGCGGTCATATTCCGGTCAAGATTGGGTAAGAGTTTTTAAAGGAATTATCGATGAAGAAATTACTTCTTGCTTCAGTTTCGGCTGGACTGGTTGGCGCAGCGAGTATGAGCAGCGCTGCTACGCTTGATTTCGAGCAATTTGACGAAGGCGAAGTGCTTGGAGCGGGCTCCGTTCTCGGTGGCGGAATCGTTGCGGATATCTCCGCAATTGGTGGCGTCGCGCAAGCCGTCGTTTTTGACACTGCGGAAGACACCGATAGCACGGACAATGACCCGGACTTGGAAACATCCTTCACAAATGCCGAAGACGAGGACGATGTAAGGGATTTTGGAAACTCTCTGATCGTCCAGGAGAATGATTCAGGCGGGCCCGACGATAACGGGACAGGCGGAACGCTGATCTTCGAGTTTATGAAACTCATTTCACTCTCCTCCGTTTATCTGCTCGACGCGGAAGAAGAAACGACGGCAACGCTTTACCGCGATGGCAATATCGTTTTGTCGTTCACGCTTGATGAAACCAATGAATCGGACACCAACAATAATCCAAACAATAACGAATTCACGTTCCTCGACTTTGGTGATGCCCGGGGCGACGAACTGGTCGTCACGTTTGCCAGGTCGGGCGCCGTTGGAGAGTTGGAGGCATCTATTGTGCCTGTGCCGGCGGGCCTGCCACTGCTTCTGGGTGGCATTGGCGCGTTTGCGTGGGTAAAGCGCCGCAAGCGCGCGTAGCACGCCAGCAAGAAAAAAAAGCCCGGCACTTGCCGGGCTTTCTTTATTGGAGCATTGCTTTTTCAAGTTCGGGCAGAAACCGTTGTTCATAGTCGCTACCGATGAGCGGACCGGCAAAACGGAACAGAACGGTTCCATCCGCGTCCAGAATGAAAGTTTCTGGCGGCGCACTCACCCCCCAATCGATCGCGGTTCGCCCCTGCGGATCAAAAGCAACAAAGCGAAACGGGTTGCCGTCTTCACGTAGATAACCGGCGGCTGAACTGGCCTGATCCTTAAAGTTGACGCCGACAATCGGCATCCCCTCTGCGGCCATTTCCAGCAACTTTGGATGTTCCGCGTGACAGGGCGGGCACCAAGAGGCCCAGAAATTAACCAAGGTGACCTCGCCCGTCGCTAAAGCCTCGGGCGAGACAGGATCAAAGCCTTCCAAACCGACCTCTGTTATGGATGGGGCGGACCGACCAATCAGCACAGAGCGCAATTCTGTCGTGTCTGTGCGGAACATGCCAATCCCAGCCAGCGCGACAAATCCCGCAAAGATCAGCGGCGGAGCAATCATCAAAGGCGAGATTTTAGCCATGCTTGCCCTGCCGTTGCTCGATCGCATCCAGGGTAATCCGCGCTCTTTTTCCGCGCCAGAGCGACAGCGCGATCAGCAGGCCAAGCAGAAGAAGCGTAGCCGCGTAAGAAGACAAAACAGCTCCCGCGTATGTGCCGAGATCTGGCATCACATGTTCGCCTCCCGCGCCAACAAGGCCCGTGCACGTCGCACCCTTATTTCGGTTCCGGTCCGATAGAGCACGAGGGCTAGAAACAGCAGCACAAAACCGGCGATGACCACAAGAAGTGGATGGTAGAAGACATCCGCCACATTTTCTTCCTTGTCGAGGCTGAGCGACGCGCCCTGATGCAGTCCCTGGTTCCAGAAATTCACCGCATACCGCGACAATACCGCGAAGACGGACCCGACAAGGCACGTCACCGACGTCAGATCTGCCGCCGTGTCCGGATCTTCAATGGCTTCCCACAAGGCAATATAGCCAAGGTAGAACAGAAACAGTACGAGGAACGATGTAAGACGCGGATCCCACGCCCACCACGTACCCCACATGGGCTGTCCCCACAAAGCCCCTGTAACAAGAGTTATCAGCGTCATTACGAGGCCCACAGGTGCTGCAGCTTTTGCAGCCAAGGCGCTTACATGATGCCTGCGGATCACCCAGATCAGCGAAGCAGCCAGCATCATAAACCACGCATTGATCGCCATAAGTGCGGCCGGCACGTGGAGAAATATGATCTTGACCGTCGATCCCTGCCTGAAATCGTCCGGCGTAAAAAAGAAACCCCATACCAAACCTGTGACCAGACAAAAGCCGCTAAGCCACCAAAGCACAGGTAATACTCGTTCACTCAAAGCGAGGAATTTAACCGGGTTTGCGTAGCTCCAAATTGCGCTGGGGCGCTTGGGCTGCGGTTTTTGGTCGGTTGCAGACATGTGCGCTATGTATCCATTCGCCATGCACCGCTCAATGGGCAAAACGACACGCTCACCGCAAGTTCACCCGCAGCGCCGCCGCCGACGCGAATGGCATCAACGCAATTACACCGAAGGTCAGGCCAGCCAGCAAAAGCAATGGTGTCTGAAGCGCTTGTCCCTCTGCCCCGCGGCGGGCAACCTCGGCACCAAATATCATTGTTGGGATGTACAGCGGCAAAACCAGCAGCGACATCAAAAGCCCCCCCCGCTTGACACCGACGGTCAGCGCCGCACCGAAGGTTCCGATGACCGACAAGGCCGGCGTGCCGATGGCCAGAGAGAGCACAAGCCAGGGCACGCCCGGTGCCGGGTGATGGAGCAAAATTCCAAGAACCGGTGCGGCCAGAACCAAAGGCAGGCCCGTGGTCAGCCAATGCGCCAGAGCCTTTACACTCAGCGCCGCTTCCAACGGCAAGGGCGAAACAGCAAGCAAGTCCAAAGTTCCGTCTTCCCAGTCAAGCGCCAAAATCCGGTCCAGCGAAAGAAGGCAGGCCAGCAGGGCGCCCAGCCACAAGATCCCGGGCGCAATTCGCGCCAACATATCCGACTGCGGGCCAACGCCAAACGGCACCAGAATGGTGACGATCAAAAAGAATGCAAGGCCAAGCCCGAAGCCGCCGCCGCTGCGAAACGCCAGTCGCAAATCGCGTGCCAGTAAGGCCCTCACAGAAACGCCTCGTCGCTGGCACCGTACCGGTCGGTTGGCTTTGCCCGAAACTCAGCCACATTCAAAATCTGGGCCTGCGGTAAATCGAGCGCGACATGTGTTGCGATCAAAGCCGCGCCACCGGCACGGAGATGCGCCTGTGTCGCCTGGAAGAACTTTGAGACCGATGCCGCGTCCAGAGAGACCGTTGGCTCATCCAACAGCCAGATTGTGCGACCAGTGACAAGCAATCGCGCCAAGCCCAATCGGCGCTTTTGTCCGGCAGACAACTGATTGGCGGGGCGGTTTCGCAAGCCTTGCAAGTCAAAACTGCGCAGCGCGGCATCGATACGTGACGTGCCAAAAACCGACGCCCAGAAATCCAGGTTCTCGAAAACACTAAGCGTTGCTTTTATCCCGTCCGCATGTCCTGCATAAGCCGCCTGGTCCGGCATCATGTCAATCTCGCCGGAAACCGGCGGCTGGAGCCCAGCAACCGTTCGCAACAATGTCGTCTTGCCAGCACCGTTCGGCCCTCGCAGGATCAGAGCCCGCCCGGCCCTTAGCGAAAAACTCACATCGCTCAGCACCGGCACGCCCCCGCGGGCGACACAGAGATTATCAACCGCCAGCACCATACTGTCAGCGATAACTTATTGCGTGCGCGGGCAAAAGACCGATCCGCCCGTTAAACCGGCAACAGTGCGAGCGCGATCCGCCGGCCTTCGCTAAGCAAAACGTTGTACGTTCGACAGGCTGCAGGCGATGCCATCACTTCGACACCCAGACCTGTCCTTTCCAAATCCCGGAGCAGATCATCTGGCAAATGCGAAATTTCAGCGCCTGTGCCTATGAAGAGAACGTCAGCCGCGCTGGCCAGCGCAATCAACGGATCACGATCCTCGTAGCCACCCCATGTGCGAACGCCATGTGCGCTCACCACGATAGCACCTTCCATCACGTCGCCGCCGATGCGAAAGAACCCCGGACCGTAGCCATCGACAGGCTTGGCGTCGGTGTAGGTGATTTCGTTAAGACGCATCGCCTCCCCTTTCATCTCCAAAGCGGCAGTCCGACAATAGCCGAACACGCTATGATGAGATAGGCCACACGGCGAAAGAGCGTCTCGGCCTCCGGATCGAAGAGCCGTGCACCAATCATATTGGCTACGACGTTGGGAAAACCTGCCAGCAATCCTATGACGGCGGCTTCCCAAACAAATAGTCCGCTGCCCCAGAATGCAGCAATCATAACTACATCAATCGCGAGTAGATAAAGAAGAAAGTTAGCACGAATAACCGAAATCGGCAAACGACTCGATAGGTATAGCATGATGACTGGCGGCCCTGGAATGCCAGCAAAACCGCTCATGAAACCGCCCAGCCCCCCGGTCGCAACGGTCATTCCATTTGTCAGTTGACCGTTGTATCGCCAACCGGTCATCAAGAGGCACAGAATGACCACAATACATGCGGATACGATCCAACCAAAGACCTCGGGCGACATCAGTGTCAGGCAGAAAATACCAACGGGGACCAAGAGCACGGCACCCAGCATCAGACGCCCCACGTCCCGAGGCGCGCCATCACGCCAGGCCGCGGGGAGATTTGGCAAAGGCCCCAAAAGCTCAGCCATCATCATGAAAAGAATAGCAGAAACGGGCGGCAAGACCGATGATGCCACGGCCATGATGATCATGCCGCTGCCGAACCCTGAAAATCCGCGCACCAGCCCTGCAGCGAAAACACCAGCCAGCAACCAAAGCGCGCCATTTAAATCGACAACGCCCGAAAGCTGTTCAAGCATCTATGTTTGCGTATTGGTTGCCTGCGTTGGCATCGGGCTTGGACCAGTCGCGTTTCACACCCAAATAGAGCAGCGCCGCAGACGCCACGAAGATCGAACTGTAAGTCCCGACAACAACGCCCCAGATCATTGCAAAGACAAAGCCTCGGATCACGTCGCCGCCCAGCACAAACAATGCGATCAACGCTAGTAGTGTGGTCACAGATGTCATGAAAGTTCGGCTGAGAGTTTCGTTTATCGAGATGTTCAAAACCTCAGCCAGCGGCTTTTTCTTATATTTTCGGAGATTCTCGCGCACGCGGTCGAAGACCACCACGGTATCGTTCAATGAATAGCCAACGATCGTGAGCAAAGCCGCAATGATCGCGAGATCAAAACGGATCTGCAGTTCCGAGAAAACACCAATCGTCAGGATAACGTCGTGCACAAGGGCGAGTACCGCTCCGGCAGCAAATTGCCATTCAAATCGTAACCAGATGTAAATGAGGACCGCACCAATCGCCAGAACTACCGCGATGATGGCGGTCTGGATCAACTCTCCCGACACTTTGGGTCCGACCGATTCAACCGAGGCAAATGGCAGCTTCAACCCAGGGTCCGCCGCCTGCAGCGCCACGCCGATGTCTTCGATCAACTGGCTTTGAACGGCTTCATCACCTTCCTGAGCCTCAATCCGGATCATTGCAACGTTTTGGTCGTCTTCGAACTGCGGATCGAATACTTCCGTGATTGAGATGTCCCCCAACTGCAACGGCGCCAGAGCGTCGCGATAGACCCCGATATCTACTGGCTGCGTGCTTTCGGTCCGAATGGTCGTGCCGCCGCGAAAGTCGATCCCGAAATTCAACCCCTGGATCATAAAGGACGTAAAGGCGACAACCATCATCAGCCCGGAAATGCCCAACCACAGCTTCCAACGCTTGAAGAAGTCGAAACTCGTGTTTTGCTTGACCAGTCGCAGACGCATGTCAGACCTCAATTTTCTTCGGGCGTTTCCGTTCGAACCAGATGATGATCATCAGCCGCGTGACAAAAATCGCCGTGAACACGGATGTCAGAATGCCCAGACCCAGCGTGATGGCAAAGCCACGCACCGGACCCGACCCCATCGCAAAGAGGATCACAGCCGTAATAAAAGTAGTAATGTTGGCATCCAGAATTGCTGACAACGCTTTTTCATATCCAAGCTCGATCGCACGCGCCGGACCCTTTGATGTTTTCAGTTCTTCGCGGATGCGCTCGAAAATTAGCACGTTGGCGTCAACGGCCATTCCGACCGTGAGGACAATGCCCGCGATACCCGGTAGCGTCAGCGTACCGCCGATCAAACTCAGCAGACCGAATATCAAACCGATGTTGACGATAAGAGCCACGTTAGCAAAAACGCCAAACAAGCCATAGCTCAGGAACATGAACGCGAGCACCGCGGCAAAGGCGATGATTGTCGCAATTTTGCCCGCATCGATACTGTCCTGTCCCAGTTCCGGACCGATTGTCCGTTCCTCCAGAAACTCCAGGCTAGCCGGCAAGGCCCCTGCCCTTAGCAAAACCGCGAGATTGGTTGATTCCTCGACAGTAAACTGTCCGGTGATGATACCAGAGCCGCCGGGAATATGACTTTGGATTGTCGGCGCGCTGACCACCTCGTCGTCAAGCACAATGGCGAAGGGTGAGCCAATATTTTCCGCTGTGTAATCGCCGAATTTCCGCGCACCGGATGTGTTGAAACGGAAATTCACCGCCGGTTGACCGTTCTGGTCGAAAGAAGGCTGCGCGTCGACCAGTTCTTCGCCGGTTACCACAGGAGCGGATTCGACGACGTAAAAAGCACCCGGTTCGTCAATGGACGGCAGGATCTTATTGCCAATACCGGGCGCCGCGTCCGGATCAGATCCACGGTTCACAACCGGATTGAACGTAAGCTGCGCTGTCGTCCCGATAATACTCTTCAGTTCCGCGGCAGATCCGATCCCAGGCACCTGAATAAGGATGCGCTCCGTGCCTTGCCGTTGGATCGTGGGCTCGCGTGTTCCGACCTCGTCAATCCGGCGACGAATAATTTCCAGGCTCTGCAAAACAGTGCGTTCATCTGATGCACGCTTTTCATCCTCTGACAGTGTCACCACAAGGATGTCGCCCTCCGCTCGCACCTCGATGTCGGTTGCGGCAAGACCGGTCAGCGACGGGACCGGTTGGGCAAGAGCGCGCACAATTTCTATCGCACGTGGCATGCCTTCGGGTTGCGAAATACGCACGCGCACTTCGTCAGATGGTGACGGCTGCAACCGGATAGTTCCAATGGTGGCCCGTTCGGGCCGGAGCGCATCCCTGATTTCCGGCCAATAAGCCTCCATTCTGCTGGCATAAACGTCTGCCACCCGCACTTCCGCCAACAAGTGAGCACCGCCGCGCAAATCAAGGCCCAGATTGACAAGGCTCGACGGCATCCATTCGGGCCATCCGACGCGGAGCGCCTCATTTTCGGGCGTCGCGGCGCCCAATTCAATGGCTTGTACGGCGTCGTTATGCTGTTCAACCGTGGTATAAAAGGCGTTGGGCATGGCGAGCCACAGTCCGGCAAGACATGTCAGAACGATCGAGATCCTTTTCCAAAGGGCAATCTGCAGCATATATGCGCCTTTTCAGAGTGTTACCGGGCGAAGTTACTTCGCAGGTTCAGTCTTGGAGACCACATTTGCAATTGTGTTCTGGATCACGCGCACCTTCACGCCTTCTGCGATTTCCACTTCGATTTCACCGTCGTCCTTTACCTTGACGACTTTGCCGACAAGACCGCCCTGGGTGACAACCTGATCACCGCGACGCAACGCGCCCACCATGGCCTGATGCTCTTTCATTTTCTTTTGCTGCGGTCGGATCAACAGAAAATACATGATCGCGAAAATCAAAATCAGCGGTACAAACTGGGCGAATGCTTCCATCGAAGAGGTCCTTTACTTGAGCTGCGTGTCGTCCGCGGTCGCGACACGCGCAGTTTGGCGGAACCTATGGTCAGATGCTGCGCTTTGCAAGACGAAGCGTGGACACAGTTTGCGTGTTTGACGGAAGTACAGGCAATGCTCATAGCAACGCTTGGCTTGCCCGGTAAAACAGGTCATTGTGCGGATCAAACGTTAAAGGAATGCGCAGCGGTGCAACACCGGACGTTCGGCGGAATAAGGGGTTTCATGGCGGTCATACTGACCTGCCTTGCCCATTTTTCGCCTGACGCGGCGCTCTCCGATCCCATGGAATTGCTGGATAGCGCGGAGGCCGGACGCTGGTCCGCCGTTGGCCGTGTGAATTCAGCAGGATTCCGTTCTACCCGCGGATGCACGGGCACACTCATTGCACCCAGCCTTGTGATTACGGCCGCGCACTGCGCGGGAAGCGCGCCCGGTATCAACCGCAAACGGCACTTTGTAGCGGGTTGGCACAAAGGGACGTTCGTGGCGCATCGCGTTTCCACAAAAAGAGAGCTGCACCCGGTTTACCCCTTCAAGAGAGGGACAGAAAAATTCGCTTACGATGTTGCCCTCGTTGAACTGGAAGAACCGATTCCGACCGAGCTTGTCTCTCCAATTCCTCTGGCACCGCAATCAGATTTGACCGAAAGCCACTTCACGTTAATGGGTTATCAGAACAGGCGGCCGCATGCTCTGGGCATACACAGGGACTGCGACGTGATCGACTCGCGGGCGGAGCGTTGGTTGATACTTGGGTGTGAGGTCCTGAACGGGACATCTGGCGGAGCGGCGCTTGTTCAGACCACAGATGGGTGGGCTTTGAGCGGGGTGATCGTGGCGCGACAGGGCCCAGACGGTAATGCCATGGTGGTATCGGTCGATGACTGGGTCCGCAGCGCATGGAAAGCCGCGTTGCAGCGTGACGCCGAAAAGCCCTGAAACCACAATCCGTCACCCGATGCTTACGATCCGCCAAAAGATGCGTCATAAGCAGTCTGGATTCGATTCTGAGCTGAGGAACCGTCATGCACGACATTCGGGCAATCCGCGAGGCCCCGGACGCTTTTGATGCGGCATTGGCGCGGCGCGGTGATGCGCCGATGGCCGCACATGTTCTGGCGTTAGACGAAAAGCGGCGCGCAAAGATCAGCGCTGCGGAAACCGCCCGGGCGGACCAAAATCGCGCCTCGAAAGATGTTGGCAAGGCCAAGGCTCTAGGCGATGAGGCAGAATTCGAACGGCTGCGTGCCCTGGTCGCGGACAAAAAGGAAGAAGTTTCGCGCATGCAAGACGAGGCCAGGGCTCTGGACGCGGAGCTGACCGACATGCTCGCACGGATCGCGAACGCGCCTGCGGACGACGTGCCGCAGGGGGCGAATGAGGACGACAACGTTGAAGTACGACGGTGGGGAGACCTGCCGCAGTTCGATTTTACTGCGAAAGAACACTTCGAAGTCGCCGGCGTTGCAATGTCCATGGATTTTGAAACCGCCGCAAAGATCTCGGGCAGTCGTTTCGTGATGCTGAAAGGCGCCGTCGCGCGTATTCACCGCGCTTTGGCTCAATTCATGCTGGATATTCACATCAACGAAAATGGTCTCACCGAACATCAGTCACCGGTTCTGGTGCGCGACGCGGCAATGTATGGCACCGACAAACTGCCAAAGTTCGGAGATGAAAGCTACCAGACGACGAACGGGTGGTGGCTGATCCCTACCTCGGAGGTCACGCTGACCTACTCGGTTGCCGGAGATATTTTGGAAGAAGCCGATCTGCCCCTGCGAATGACGGCGCATACTTTATGTTTCAGGTCCGAGGCGGGCAGTGCGGGACGTGATACCGCCGGCATGTTGCGCCAACACCAATTCGAAAAGGTCGAAATGGTGTCTGTCACGCATCCTGACAGGTCCGATGATGAGCAGCAGCGCATGTTGCGGTGTGCGGAAGACATCCTTGAACGGCTGGGGCTTGCCTATCGCACCGTTGTGCTGTGCACCGGGGATATGGGCTTTGGCGCAAAGCGGACTTTCGACATAGAAGTCTGGCTGCCCGGACAAAACAGCTACCGAGAGATCTCATCTGTGTCGACAACAGGGGATTTCCAGGCGCGGCGCATGAACGCGAGATACAAGCCATTGGCCGGTGGTAAGCCCGAATTCGTGCATACGCTGAATGGATCCGGACTCGCGGTGGGTCGTTGCCTGATCGCCGTTCTGGAAAACGGCCAGCGCGCGGACGGATCCGTGGTTTTGCCCGCGGCGCTGGCCCCCTATCTAGGCGGAAAGACAATGCTGTCTGCAAAGGGCGATCTGGCCTGATCCGTCAGGACCGGGGCGCTGCCCCGGACCCCGGGATATTTTCAGATCAAAGAACGTTAGCGTGCTGGCACAACTTCGTATCCGCGCTCTTCCGGTTCGTCGTCGACCAGTTCCATTGGAAAACCATCCGCACGAATATCAAGCCCGGTCGACTCTTCCAGCCGTTCGATCATGCGATCCGATTGGGCGCGGTCGCCGTAACGTGATTGCCCGTCCAGCATCATGGAAATGATCAGAGGCGAAATCTCCAGCGGTACCTTGTTGTCATCCGCCAGCTTTTGAAAGAGACCGATATCTTTTTGCACCAGATCCATAGTGAAATTCACGTCACGGGAGCCTGAAAGAATGAGCTGGCTTTCGGTCTCATGCACAAAGGAGGTGCCCGAAGAGATACTGATCGCCTCGAACGTCGTCGCGAGGTCCAAACCCGCCGCCTTCATCACTGTCAATGCCTCGCACAACGTGAGCAGGTTTGCTGTGGCCAGGTAGTTGGTCATCACCTTCAAAGTGCTGGCGCTGCCAAGAGGTCCGGTGTGAAGAACCCGTCGCCCCAAAATCGTGAGGTACGGCAAAACACGGTCGAATGTGACCCGGTCGCATCCGGCATAGATCGAAATGTTGCCTGTGTCGGCACGGTGACAACCGCCAGACACCGGACAGTCGACCGCATGCCCGCCAGCTTCTATCACGGCAGTTCCAAGGCGTTTTACGTCCTCGGCATCGGTGGTGGACATCTCCATCCAGATCTTGCCGGGAGAGACGTGCGGCAGCATTTCATCCAGAACGGCGGCAGAAGCTGCCGGGCTGGGCAGACAGGTGATGACAACGTCACAACTTTGCATCATCAGAGCAGGTGTGTCGCCTGCATGGCCGCCGGCCGCAACCTGTTTTGCCACCATTGCTGGATCAAGATCGTAAACCAGCACATCTTCCCCGTTTCGGATCAGGGACCCGCAGAGCTTGCCGCCCACGTTGCCCAACCCAACAAAACCCACTGCCATAGACTTCTCCTGCAAAAACGTTTGGGCGCACCGTTGAAAGGCGCATGCGACTTGTCGCGCCTGTTTGCGACTATCGTCTGCCGTCAGTTGGCAAAGCCCCATTTGCCCATGCGCCGAGGCGGCTTGCAGCATTGAACGGCTTACGCCAAAGTGCGTGCCGTAGAGGAGACGTTTTATGCGATTTCGACCGGCCGTATTTGCGTTTGTTGTCGCAGCAGGCTGCGTTTCATTGCCAGAGGTTCCGGATCCGGAAGTCAGTATCGCGCAGGACGCACAATATCCCGATTTCGTGCCGCTCAACCGGGTCGTGCTCAAAGACTCCGAGGCTGACGAGGAAAACGAAGAGACCCGCGCTGAATTGCAGGCCCGCGTTGCCGCTCTCAAAGCCCGCGCGGCCGACTTGCGTGACCGGCAGATCGATTGATCTTCCTTGCGCAGCGCGTTTGTGCACGTGACGCGTTGCGCGCCCTGTTGTGACAGGATAAAGCGCGACGTATCTGAGAACGGATCTGAAGGACACGCCCATGACAACCCCGCTTCGCCTTGGAATAGCCGGGCTCGGAACCGTCGGGATCGGAGTGGTGCGCATCGTGCGGCAGCATGCGGATCTGTTGCAGCAAAGAACAGGGCGGGACATTGAAATCGTTGCTGTCTCGGCGCGCGACAGCAACAAGGACCGCGGGCTTCCCTTGACCCAATATGATTGGGAAGATGACCCTGTCCGCTTGGCCGCACGCGAAGATGTGGACCTTTTTGTCGAACTTATGGGCGGGGATGATGGCCCGGCGAAAGCTTCGGTTGAAGCGGCGATCGCAGCGGGCAAGGATGTTGTGACAGCCAACAAGGCCCTTTTGGCGGTCCACGGCCAGATGCTGGCCGAGATGGCTGAGACCAAGGCCTGCGCCTTGCGGTACGAAGCAGCCGTTGCCGGGGGCATCCCGGTGATCAAGGCGCTGGCAGAGGGTTTGGCGGCAAATGATGTCACTCGTGTGATGGGTGTCATGAACGGCTCGTGCAACTACATCCTGACCCGGATGGAGAGCGCGGGGTTAACCTACGAAGAGGTTTTTGCGGAAGCAGACGCCTTGGGTTACCTGGAAGCGGACCCGCAATTGGACGTTGGTGGCATCGATGCTGCGCATAAGCTTGCCATTCTCGCCTCGCTCGCCTTCGGAACAAAGGTTAATTTCGCGGGTATCGCACTAGAAGGCATCGATCGCGTCAGCATAGACGACATTCAGGCTGCATCTGACATGGGATACAAGATCAAACTGCTCGGCGTGGCCCAATTGACCGGTCGCGGGCTTGAGCAGCGGATGCAACCGTGCCTTGTCCCGCAAACTTCTCCTCTGGGCCAGCTGGAAGGTGGCACGAACATGGTCGTTCTGGAAGGCGATGCCGTCGGCCAGATTGTTTTGCGCGGACCCGGTGCCGGTGAAGGACCAACTGCCAGCGCTGTGATGGCAGATGTCTGCGATATCGCCCGAGGCACGACCGGACCTGTTTTCGGGCGGCCCTCACGCAGTTTGCGCGACGCCACACCTGCCCATTCGACCTTGCCCGCCGCTTACTATCTGCGCATGGCGCTGGATGATAAACCCGGCGCTCTGGCCAAGATTGCGACAGTTCTGGGCGACGCGGGCGTTTCGATCGACCGGATGCGGCAGTACGGGCATGATGAGCCCTCTGCGCCCGTGCTGATCGTGACGCATAAAACCACGCCGGATGCCATTGCCGCAGCTATCGCCGCAATGGGAGAGACAGGTGTTCTTTCCGGCCAACCGGTTGCTTTGCGTATCGAAGACGTCTGAGCCTTGTGATGGTTGTTCTTGCAGGACTGCGCCGCTAAACCAAGAGGGCCGGTATTGCCCACCAAAAGGATTAACTCAGATGGCTGCACAAACTCAATTTCACGACAGAATGTTATCTTTGGGCCTCGCCCGCGTTTCTGAAGCCGCAGCCCTTGCTTCAGCTGGACTTATCGGACGCGGCGATGAGAAAGCGGCGGATCAGGCAGCCGTCAACGCGATGCGCCAACAGCTCAACCTTCTTGATATCGCGGGCGTGGTCGTTATCGGCGAAGGAGAGCGCGACGAGGCCCCGATGCTTTATATCGGCGAAGAGGTTGGAACAGGCAATGGACCGGGCGTGGACATTGCACTTGATCCGCTGGAAGGCACAACGCTGACGGCAAAAGACATGCCCAATGCTCTGACGGTTATTGCGATGGGTCCGCGCGGCTCAATGCTGCACGCCCCGGACGTCTATATGGATAAGCTGGCCATTGGGCCCGGTTTTGAAAAGGATGTTGTCACCCTTGAGATGGCACCCGCTCAGCGTGTTGAGGCACTTGCAATGGCCAAGGGGTGCGACCCGTCGGACATCACAGTTTGCATTCTGGAACGACCGCGCCACGATGACATGATTTCGGACGTACGCGGCACGGGTGCGTCAATCCGTTTGATCACCGATGGGGACGTCGCAGGCGTCATGCATTGCGCAGAGACAGCCACAGGTATCGATATGTATATGGGTGCCGGCGGTGCGCCCGAGGGCGTTTTGGCGGCCGCCGCGCTAAAATGCATGGGCGGTCAGATGTATGGTCGCCTGCTCTTTCGCAATGACGACGAACGGGGACGAGCGGCCAAGGCCGGTATCACCGATCTGGACCGGATATACGCACGCGATGAGATGGTCACCGAAGATGTGATTTTTGCCGCCACTGGGGTGACAGGCGGAAACATACTTCCAGGTGTCCGGCGGGAACCGGGTTGGATGACGACCGAAACACTAATCATGAGGTCGAAAACAGGGTCCGTGCGACGCATGAATTACCGTACGCCGACCTCTTCACCTCAGACCTGATGTCAATTGGAAGCGGCCACCTCTACCCAATTGGAATCCCATGAGTTTCTTAGGGGTGGAGTTGTCTTTGACGGGGCGTCGGTGGCGCGGGCCTGACCGCGACACACTACGCGCTGCAGAGACACTTGTGCAGCAAACAGGGCTTCCGCAAGCCCTATGCCAGATACTTGCGCGGCGACAGGTGTCACCGCAGGACGCTCAGAATTTCCTGACGCCGGCCCTGCGGGATCTGTTGCCGGACCCCAAAAGTTTTAAGGACTTGGATAAGGCCGCAACGCGTATTTTGCATTCGTTGGAAACAAACGAGCAAATTGCAGTTTTTGCGGATTATGACGTCGACGGCGGAAGCTCTGCAGCGCTGCTCATTTGTTGGCTCAAGGCCATGGGACACGCGGCGACACTTTATGTCCCGGACCGTATAGATGAAGGCTATGGGCCAAATACTGACGCGATGCGCCATTTGGCTCGGTCTCACGACCTTATCGTCTGCGTGGATTGCGGTACGCTGTCTCATGAACCGATTGCAGCAGCGGATGGCGCGGATGTCATCGTGCTCGATCACCACCTGGGCACGGAGACACTGCCGCCTGCGATGGCTGTCGTGAATCCCAACCGTCAGGATGAAAGCGGTGACCATAGCCATCTGTGCGCTGCGGCCGTTGTTTTTCTTGTGCTTGTCGAGTTGAACAGCAAGCTCCGGCAGCGCGGTGAAAAAGGGCCCGACTTGCTTGGTTTTCTCGACCTTGTTGCGCTCGCCACGGTTGCCGATGTGGCCCCGCTTCTGGGCGTAAACCGCGCGTTCGTGCGACAGGGCCTTAGGGTCATGGCGCAGCGGCAGCGGGTCGGGCTGGTGGCTTTGGCCGATATGGCGCGGCTCGACAGCGCGCCGTCTGCCTACCATCTGGGTTACGTATTGGGACCACGGGTCAATGCAGGTGGACGCATCGGCGCGGCCAATCTCGGTGCGCGTCTGTTGTCAACCGATGATCTGTCAGAGGCGCAGGCACTGGCAGAGCGCTTGGAAGAACTTAATACGGAACGGCGTGACATCGAAGCGGCGGTGCGTGCGGCAGCTTTGCATCAGGCGGAAGCGCGCGGGCTCGAAGCCGCGCTTGTCTGGGCTGCCGGACCGCAATGGCACCCCGGTGTCGTTGGAATCGTTGCCTCGCGGCTGAAGGAAACGGCACATCGTCCCAGCATTGTGATCGGTGTGGAAAATGGCATTGGCAAGGGATCTGGACGTTCCGTCTCTGGTATCGATCTGGGCCAGCCAATCCAACGGCTGGCGGCAGAAGGTCTCCTGCTCAAAGGTGGTGGCCACAAGATGGCGGCGGGCCTGACGGTCGCAGAAGACATGATTGAGCCTGCGATGGCGCGCCTGACCGAGCTTCTTGAAAAGCAAGGCGCACAGGCGATTGGGCCCGGCGAAGTGCGCCTTGATGGCATTTTGATGCCGCAGGCAGCGACCGTTGAGTTGGTCGACCAGTTGGAAGAAGCAGGACCATTTGGAGCTTCTGCCCCCGCACCGCGATTTGCGTTTCCGGACATGGCGATACGGTTTGCAAAACGCGTCGGTGAAAACCATCTCAAACTGTCATTTGGGAACGAGACTGGCCAGTTGGATGGCATCTGTTTTGGTGCATTCGACTCTGACATTGGCGCGCGATTGGAAGCGCATGGGGGCGCAACATTCCATCTTGCAGGGCGTCTGGACATAAACACCTGGCGTGGGCGCAAGAGTGTTCAATTGCGCCTAGAAGATGCCGCTTTGGCCTGAGCCTGAGGAGCAAAAAGAAATCGGCCTGGGCAGAACTTTCCACTTGCGTACTGTGTCCGGATTGCATAATCACCGCCCACGACCAGCAAGGCCCGTTCGTCTATCGGTTAGGACGCCAGGTTTTCAACCTGGAAAGAGGGGTTCGATTCCCCTACGGGCTGCCATATCAAACTCATAAATGTCTTTTATGAAACGGAAAAGCGGCATGAGTTGCCTTCATCCCACCGTTTTCCCCACCAGCTGGCTCGGGTGTTTGAGCTGTATTCCTTCAATTTGGTGTGCCTTGAAACCCTAAAGGATGCCTCTGAAGTGCAAAATACTTAAAAAAAAGAACCACTCTCGCATCAACATGGATCCGCAATCGGAATGGCTGGCTGCCCAGAGGGCTGCTGACGCAGAGCTCGCGGCGCGTAGCGCAAGTGTCGCCCAAGAAGAATGAGACAGCAAGGTATATGAAGGCCTCGACCACTTCACAAACAAGATTTCCAGCACTCCAGCCGCATCTTTCGATTGGATGAGCGCACAACTCGAATGGATCCAAACCGGCTTGCGAGATCATTTGGATGACGTAACGCCCTACGATCTGAACCGTGCTTTTTTCGGAATGCGGACATGCCTAGAAAAACGAGCATCTGAGCTAAATGCGCTAGCAAACAGCATGTGAAAGCTGCCCTGGGGGCGACTGAACGATCTGCCATCGCCCCCTCGTCCACCCCCACAGCGCCCGCATTTTGCGGTTTTTGACACCCACCCAAAATTTTCTTTTTTTTCAGAGGTTTATTTTGCGCCGGTTGTAATTGTGGGACTGATTGAGACTCTTGACCATCTAACAAATTTGAAGCGGGTGCCCAAGGAAGATCGAAGCTCCAGACTTTGTGAAGCTGTCTTTGTTCCAGCGCTACTGGCATTTGGGTCTATATGCCGAGCAGGCATCATTTTGCTACGTCTTATGGGGCGCAGCTTAAGACTGAAATCCGGTTTGAAGCAAAGAAGCTGTTGCGGATACGAAAAACACTCAAACCACTCGCCGAAAATGCGGGGCTTATGGACCTTACCGAGGACAGTTGTTCATACCTTTTTGTTCGCAGCGGCAGTCGGTTCAGAGTCGAGGTGCTTGCCTAAACAACTGAAATTGACAAAAGCGGACACAGCCGAAATCCACCTGTAACTTGCGTATGCGGGTGAAACCCTCGTCTGACCTGATGATTTGTATGTCAGCTTTCAGTTGCAATGCATCAGATATCCAATGCGGCGCGTGCTTTCAGCCATGACATGACCTCGACCACGGACCGATTGTTCTTTGCGGTCCGGGGAGCGAGGACGTAGAAGTCACCTCCGTTGGGCTCCCACGCCGCACCAACCTCGACTAAACGACCGGCGTCAATATCGTGAGCCACCAAAAAACGGCTCACCAACGCTACTCCTTGCCCGGCTATGGCGGCGTCCACAGCCAGAGATGTTTGGCTCAGGCGAAGACCATGGGGCGACTGGTCCTGCACGCCCAAATACGCAAGGTAACGCGGCCAAAGATCATGCGCGTCATGGATCTTTGGCTGTTTTGCCAGAGTTTCCGGACTCATTGTCTGGCTGGTCTGGCCAGCCAAATTTGATGCTGCGGCAGCAATCAGTCTATGCCTGAACAATTGCGTCACGTGCAGCGATGCACCGAACGGTGGCGATCCCTGGCGTACCGCAAGGTCTATCCCGTCGCTGTAGAAGCTTGAGACCCTTTCTGCAGCCATAATCCGCAGGTCAATATTCGGATGTGCGACTGTGAAGTCCGGCAGATTGGGGATCAACCATTTCGCTGCAAAGGTTGGCGTGACGCTGATAAGGACCTTGTCTGGCTCTGGCTTTAACTCGGAAGTTGCTGAGCGAAGATCTGCAAACACCTCGGCAATCCGACTGTGATAGCTGCGCCCAGCTAATGTGAAGGCAAGGCCCTTCGGCACCCGATCAAACAGAGTTATGTCCAAATGCGCTTCGAGCTGCCGCACCTGTTGCGCGACGGCGCCTTGTGTAACGCCCAGCTCATCAGCAGCTGCGCGGAAACTGAGGCGACGGCCTGCTGCATCAAAAGCGCGCAGGCTGTTGAGAGGAGGTAGCTCGGCCACTTAACAACAGTATTTCTACTGCCTGAAAATATCAAATCTCAATCGATATTCTGAAATAAATTGATAGTTTTGCAGACAATCATGGAAGGAAATCAAATATGACAGTAGAAAAAGTAGCTTTGATTACAGCTGGCGGCAGCGGCATGGGCGCGGATGCTGCACGCAGACTGTCTGAGGACGGGTTCAGGGTCGGTATCCTCTCGTCTTCGGGCAAAGGCGAGGCGTTGGGTGTTGAGCTGGGCGGTTTTGGCGTTACAGGCTCCAATCTTGATGGCGAAGCTCTGGCCACACTGGTCGAGGGTGCGAAGGCCCGCTGGGGCCGCATTGATGTGCTGGTGAATTCGGCTGGCCACGGGCCAAAAGGTCCGGTTCTGGAAATCGGTGACGAGGACTGGCACAGCGGCATGGAAGTCTACCTGATGAACGTGATCCGTCCGACCAGGCTAGTCACACCTCTGATGCAAAAGCAGGGCGGCGGGGCGATCATTAACATTTCGACCTTTGCAGCGTTTGAACCAGACCCGCTCTTTCCGACATCGGGCGTCTTTCGGGCTGGGTTGGCTGCATTTACAAAGCTCTACTCAGACGAGTATGCGCCGGAAAATATCCGCATGAACAATGTGCTTCCCGGTTTCATCGACAGCCTCCCGGAAACCAGAGACCGGAATGCGCGGATTCCAATGGGGCGCTACGGCTTTACTTCTGAAGTCTCCTCATTGATTTCATGGCTCGCTGCCGGAGACGGCGGCTACATGACAGGGCAAAACCTGCGCATTGATGGCGGGCTGACCCGGGCCGTCTAAGACCATCGCCATTGTATCATTGCGAGCGCGCTTTGTTTTTGCAGTCAAATGGAACGCATCCGCTGTTCAGATCATCGGATACACCGATGGGGTTAGGTCAGACACCTTGGAACATTTTTCCGTTTGTTGTCGTTGTCGTAGGCTGGTTTAGCCGTCGGTGCGCGATGGAATGATAAGGCGCTCATGCTTATCCACCCTTTATCGCGTTCGACGCAATGATTGCCGGTATGCCTTGGCGACTAATTCTGTTCTGCAACGGTACGGAAATTCGAGCGATGGCAGGACGGCAGGTGATCTACGAAGAAATTTTAGCTTTTTCTTGAGTGACTTGGCGCGTACCGACGGCAGATCTGTCACCCAATCGCCTTGGCGCAAAACCCGTCGTGCTGCTGCTAACGCTTAGCGGGTCTCGGTTTCGGAAGGCTTTGTCGGCAGTTTGTCCAGTATCAGGTTTGTTCCAGCGGCCATCAAAACCATTGCACTCGCAGCAAAGGCTACAACGACAACAATCCTAAACACTAACCCGGCAAAATTCAGGCCAAATAGCCCTGACAGCAAGAACAGAAGCCAAAGCAGCAGGCGCGCAAAAACGTATAGGAGAAACGCAGCCCCAATCGTCACCCAGAATTCCCGCGTTTTAACCCGCGCAAAGAGTTTTCCTTGGATCGCTCCAGATCTGACTTCTGTCCAGCGTGCCGTGTCCTTCGAAGTCCAGATGTCAACCGCCGGTATCAATCGTGTACCCAGAATGACGAGGACAATCACAAACAGGATGGAGGTGAGGATCCACAACGCCCAACTCCATGCCGTCAGCTCGAACACCATCGTTTGCGTAACCCGAGATATGGGATTGGGAAGCCCCATTTGGATCAAAGGGCCCAGCAAGTCGTCGTTTCTGACGTTGGATGTTTGCTGTTCCACGTAACTGAGAAACCGATTCACCACCATCGCGTACGCGCCAATTAACGAGAGGAACGCGAGCGGTAGGCCAAGCCGAACGAGCCGTACAGCGCTGCCTCTCACCGTCGACACGGCACCTCCAAGCGCATTCGGCAAACCAGAAAGTTCGCGGCGCAGAGCCAATGCAGCCATAACGCCAAAAACAAGCGTTAGAGGCGTATAAACTAAGACACCCAGAAAAGGACGCCAATAAGGCAGCAAGACCCCACGCGCGTCCAATAACTGAAGAAGATCGCGCGTTTCGGAAACCGACATCGAACCCGCTAAAACACCTCCGTGACGCTGAGTGATGGCTGCCGCGAAACTGAGCCAAGATGAAATGGCCAGAACAAGCACCAAACCGACCACGCCGCCGAAGACCAGTAGTCTACGCCGATCCGGAAAAGACATGACCGTGTCCTTATATATTTTTAGCAGCGACAAAAAACCAAGTTCGGAACGGTTTGTTTGACGGCCGGTTTCCACGGTCACGTCGCTCATAATCTCACCTGTGTTCATGTAGCTGTCCGCGCCTTTCAGTTTACAATCTCTGTTCGCAATAACAGTGCTTTACAGATACTTTGCGCATGCCGTTCACATCCTGCAACGTTCCCGTCCAGGGCATCGAAGACTATCCCTTCGCTCCGATCGACCTGCACACGGATTGTGCAATTTTGGTTTTCCACGACAGGCAAATACGACGTAGTCAGGTCCTCGTATTCACTGCCGGCGCTCCCGTTCCGGTCCGAAAACTCGGCGCTGCATGGCAAAAGTCATCACGGGCCAAAAAACCGTGGCGTCTTCCGAGGAAGAAAGATGAAGCGTAGCTCAAAGTGGCGAAGACCACCTTGAAGCCATGCGTTCCAACGAGTCAGATGCGGGCCAAGGTGCGTTGGTTTGGTCCAAGGCCTGATTTGCTCATAAAGCCTGAGCAAACTTGCTTAGTGCGACACCGAAAGCTAACCTTCATCAATTGTGCAGCATCGGTCACATGGGCTCTCGTGACACCTTCGCAGCGAGTTCCACGAACGACCGATTCAACGTTACAGGTCGATGACCATGCCATCTTTAGCGGCCTCATATTAGACGACAATGAGGCGAGACAGCGTATCGCAGTTCATATGGGTCAGTACCGGTCATCCAAATCAACAAACTTCAGCAACGGAATTGGAAAACTGTCGCAGACGCGGGCAACCTCAAATGGATGCAGAAGACCAAAACGCCCCGATGCGCGATTGGCGCACCGGGGCGATTAATTAATGCTGGAACTTCTTGATCTCTCCGCTGGCCAGACGGCTCGCGTAGGAGGCCAGCTCTTTCCTCACCAGCTTCATCAAAAAGTAGAGGCAGAAGATGTTCACGACCGCCATGGCGAAGATCGCAGCGTCTGAGAAGTCGATCACCGGGCCAAGCGACGCAGCCGCACCAATGACGATGAACACGCAGAAGATGACCTTGAAAGTTAATTCAGAGGTCTTGCCTTCTCCGAAGAGGTAGGTCCATGCCTTCAACCCGTAGTAGCTCCAGGAGATCATCGTTGAAAACGCAAACAGCACAACGGCGATGGCCAGGATGAACGGGAACCAGCTGATGCCTGAAGCAAAGGCGGCCGAGGTCAAAGCCACACCGGAATTGCCATCAACAGTTGCAATTGCCGTTCCGGCCTCGTTCAGCATGTAGTTGCCTGTGGCTTCGTCTATCAAAAGCTGCTGCGAGATGATGATCACCAAAGCCGTCATTGTGCAGATCACCACTGTGTCGATCAGTGGTTCCAAGAGCGAAACGAAACCTTCGGTGATCGGCTCTTTGGTTTTCACGGCAGAGTGCGCGATCGCTGCCGATCCGACGCCCGCCTCGTTCGAGAACGCTGCCCGTTTGAAGCCCTGAATCAGCGCACCGACCATGCCACCCGCGACGCCAAGCCCGGTAAAGGCCCCTGCAAAGATCTGACCAAAGGCCCAGCCGATAAGGTCGTAATTCACGATCAAAATGATCAGGGCCGCGCCTACGTACATAATGCCCATGAACGGCACGACTTTTTCGGTCACGTTGGCAATGGATTTGATCCCGCCGACGATCACGGCAAAAACAATAGCGGCAAAGATAAGCCCAGTGATCCATCCAGGATAGTCACCCACAATGCTCGAGATCTGAGCGTGTGCTTGGTTGGCTTGGAACATGTTCCCGCCCCCCAATGCGCCCAGGATACAAAATATGGAGAAGAGCATCGCAAGGATCTTGCCCCCAGGCAAACCCAACTCGTTGAAACCTTTGGATATGTAGTACATTGGGCCACCTGAGACGGTACCGTCTTCGTACTCGTTCCGATACTTAACGCCCAAGGTACATTCGGTGAATTTGGAGGCCATCCCAAGAAGCCCCGCTAGGATCATCCAGAACGTGGCACCCGGGCCGCCTATTCCGACAGCCACGGCGACACCTGCAATGTTACCCAAACCGACTGTGCCCGAAAGTGCCGTCGCCAGCGCCTGAAAATGGCTCACCTCACCCGCGTCATTGGGATCGGAATAGTCGCCCTTCACAAGCTGGATCGAATGTTTGAAAAAGCGAAACTGAACAAAACCAAAGTAAATCGTGAAAATCGATGCGGCTATGACCAACCACATCACGATCCAGGGAAAACTTGTCCCCGGAAACGGAGCAAAGATCAGGCTGACAAACGGCCCGGTCAGGTTGGCAAAGGTCTGGTTGACCCGTTCATCGAGGCTCATCGCTTCTTGCGCGGCCAGAGGATTTGCGGCCAGCGCCAAAAATGCGGAAGCAAGCCAATAACGCGGTGATATCTTCATAGTCTCTCTCCTATCCTACGACCGTGACGGGCATGTCGGCATGCATCACAAGATTTTGCGTCGAACTGCCGAAGATGCGTTTGGTAAACCCATCCGCCGATGCGCGACCAACTACGATCTGCGAAGCTCCATGTTCCACCGCAAGTTGGTTCAGGGTCTCTGCAACATCGCCATGGCGAACCAAACCCATGGCATTAAACCCCGCCTCCTCGAGGGCGGCGACCGCGGGGTCAACGATCCGGCTGGTGGCCAGTTCAATCTCTTCTTCGCGGCGCTTGTGACGCTGCTCATTTTCTTCGGCTGTTTGAAACGTAAAAGGGGACCACTCGATGACGTAAATCGCAAGCAATTCGGCCCCGTCCATGCGCGACGCAAGTTCCTTGGCGAAGGTCATCGCCCGCGTCCCAGTATCTGTCCCATCCAGACCTATGACAATTTTGGTTGGCATATCGTCCTCCTGTTCTTTCTTTTTCAGTTTCTTCCGGGCTTTTCCCTGAAGCAGGACGTTTGAATCAGCGAAATGCAGATATCTACGGTCCCAGGTTCACTTTAGGGATTTTCACTAGCAATTGGGGCCATTATCCTGCCTTTAACCAGTATTTTTCTGGTTCATGGTAAAAAAACAGGAAGATTATCTGATGAGTAGGAATTTAGATGCAATTGATCAGCGCATCTTAAAGGAGCTTGAGTCTGACGGGCGCCTTTCGATTGTGGAACTTTCAGCGAGGGTCAATCTGACCAACACACCCTGCTCGGAACGGGTGAAACGGTTGGAGCGCGAAGGATACATCGATGGTTATCGGGCACACCTGAACATGGAAATGCTTGGCTTTGGTCACCTCACGGTGGTGCAGGTCACTTTGGCCGCAACGGGTGGCGACAACTCCCTCGATGCGTTCAACAGTGCCGTTCGGAACATCCCCGAGGTGGAAAGTTGTCTCATGCTTGCGGGGCAATACGACTATCTTCTCACGATCCGGACCCGAGACATGAAACAGTTTCGCGATGTTCTGGGCGACAGCATCAACAAGCTGCCGGGTATACTTCAGACAACATCATACGCGGTAATGGAGACGGTCATTTAGATTTTCTTGAGGATGCTACGCAATGAACCTTTGCGAAAATGCCTCCGACGCGCAATACGACTCTCAGCGCTGCGACTAACCCGCCTTCTGCCGATCCTCGCATTTGCAATTGCAAGAGACTGGATCTTTCGCCATTGCAGCATTCTGCGTTTGCGAGCTCGATAGGTTTGGGCTTTGAGCAGACGCACGCTACACGTCGCACGAATGACCGCTCTGCGGACTTTGCAGACTTTTGGATAGTCTAAAGTAATGTCCGCTCTAAAAGAGCAAACTAGGTCCTGCCTCAGGGAATATAGCTGATTGCGGTGAGCATTCGTGTGGCCGCTTGAGATCGCCACTGTTCAGGAGA
>JBCCXN010000019.1:0-86038 GCA_039191495.1 Pseudomonadota bacterium
AGAAACGATCTTCAATTGGGAGGAAACCATGAAAAACATTCTCAGCCTATCTGCGGCCGCCATCTTGATGAGCACCGCAGCCTTCGCCGATGTGACGGTCGGTGTAAGCTGGTCAAATTTCCAGGAAGAACGCTGGAAAACCGATGAAGCCGCGATTGTCGGCGCCCTCGATGCGGCCGGCGCAACCTATGTGTCGACAGATGCGCAATCGTCATCGTCCAAGCAGCTGTCAGACATCGAAAGCCTGATTGCCCAAGGCGTGGACGCCCTGATCATTCTGGCGCAGGACTCTCAGGCGATCGGCCCGGCGGTACAGGCCGCCGCGGATGAAGGTATCCCGGTCATTGCATATGACCGCCTGATCGAGGACGCCCGTGCCTTCTACCTGACCTTTGACAACGTCGAGGTAGGTCGCATGCAGGCACGTGCGGTGTTCGCGGCACAGCCAACCGGCAACTACGTGATGATCAAGGGCTCGCCCACCGACCCCAACGCTGACTTTCTGCGTGGCGGGCAGCAAGAGATCATCGGCGCGGCGGTTGACAGCGGTGACATCACAATCGTCGGAGAAGCCTATACCGACGGCTGGTTGCCCGCGAACGCGCAGCGCAACATGGAGCAGATCCTGACCGCGAATGACAACAACGTCGACGCAGTTGTTGCGTCCAATGACGGGACCGCCGGCGGCGTCGTTGCCGCCCTGACCGCGCAGGGCATGGACGGCATTCCGGTATCGGGGCAAGACGGTGACCATGCCGCTCTGAACCGCGTTGCCAGCGGCACACAAACCGTATCGGTCTGGAAGGACGCGCGCGAACTTGGCAAGGCAGCCGGTGAAGCCGCCGTTTCGCTCGCCAACGGCGAGTCTGTCGGTGACAGCGCAGAATGGACATCGCCCGCCGGCACCACGCTGAGCGCGCGGTTCCTTGCGCCGGTTCCGATCACTGCGGACAATCTGTCCGTCGTTGTCGACGCCGGCTGGATCACGCAGGAAGCCCTCTGCCAGGGCGTGAGCAACGGTCCCGCACCCTGTAATTGATACACACGCGGCTTCGGCAATGATGCCGGGGCCGCACTCTTTGGCTCTGACTAGGTAAGGTCTGAAATGACAGACTCAACTGCACAGCCGATCCCACAAAAAGAACATGGCAACCTGTTCCAGAAGCTGGAACTGGACACGCGTCTCTTGGGCATGATCGGCGCTCTCATTATTTTGTGCATCGGGTTCAACGTCTTCACCGATGGGCGTTTCCTGACACCACGCAATATCTTCAATCTCACGATCCAGACGGTTTCAGTCGCAATCATGGCCTGCGGCATGGTTTTTGTCATCGTGAACCGCCATATCGACCTGTCGGTCGGTGCCCTGCTTGCCACGACTTCGGCGGTCATGGCGATGATGCAAACCGAATTCCTGCCCAACACACTGGGCCTTGGTCTCGGACATCCGATGATCTGGATCGTTGCGGTTGTCTCGGGGCTTCTGGTCGGAACCCTGATCGGAGCCTTTCAGGGCTGGATGGTCGGCTATCTGACCATTCCGGCTTTTATCGTCACACTTGGCGGATTTCTCGTCTGGCGCAACGTCGCCTGGTATATGACCAGCGGGCAGACCATTGGCCCACTCGATCAGACATTCCTGATATTCGGCGGTACCAACGGCACACTCGGCACAACATGGAGCTGGATCTTAGCGGCGCTGGCGGCGGCCGGTGCACTCTACACCCTCTGGAGCGCGCGACGCGCCAAAGCCGCACATGGCTTCCCGGTCAAACCGGTCTGGGCCGAAGCGACGCTGTCGGGGATCGTTGTGGCCGCGATCTTCAGCTTTATCGCGGTCCTCAACGCCTACACCATTCCCACGCGCCGCCTTGAACGCATGTTCGAAGAGCGCGGCGAAACCATGCCGGACGGGCTCATTGTAGGATACGGTCTGCCGATTTCGGTGCTGATCCTGATCCTCGTTGCGGTCGTCATGACCATTGTGGCCAAACGCACCCGCTTCGGGCGCTACATCTATGCGACAGGCGGCAATCCGGACGCGGCTGAGCTCTCGGGCATTAATACGCGCTGGCTGACAGTCAAAATTTTCGCTCTGATGGGCTTTCTCTGCGCCCTCTCCGCCGTCGTCGCCTCGGCACGCCTCTCAAACCATGGCAACGACATCGGGACGCTGGACGAGCTGCGCGTGATTGCAGCAGCGGTCATCGGCGGCACCGCGCTCGCTGGCGGGTTTGGCACGATCTACGGTGCCATCATCGGCGCACTGATTATGCAGTCGCTTCAATCCGGGATGGCGATGGTCGGCGTGGATGCACCGTTCCAGAACATCGTCGTGGGCACGGTGCTTGTGCTCGCCGTCTACATTGACATCGTTTACCGCAGACGCGTGGGGGCCAGATAATGCCGACAGCAAAAGAACTCCGCGCGTCAGGCGCGGCGCCTTTGGTGGAAATGAAAAACATCTCCATCGCGTTCGGGGGGATCAAGGCCGTCGACGATGTCTCGGTCGACCTTCACCCGGGCGAAGTCGTTGGCCTGCTGGGCCACAATGGCGCAGGCAAATCCACATTGATCAAGGTTCTGTCGGGCGCCTATCAAAAGGACGAAGGCGATATTTTCATCAACGGCAACCGCGTCGAGATCGCCAACCCGCGCGACGCCCGCGCCAACAACATCGAGACGATCTACCAGACGCTGGCGCTTGCGGATAACCTCGATGCGGCATCCAATCTGTTTTTGGGCCGCGAGCTGATCACGCCGGTCGGTCTGGTCAACGAAGCGGCGATGGAAGCGGAGTGCCGCAAGATTATGGGACGGCTGAACCCGAATTTTCAGAAATTCAACGAACCCGTCTCGGCCTTGTCAGGCGGGCAGCGCCAATCCGTGGCCATTGCGCGCGCGGTGTATTTCAACGCCCGCATCCTGATCATGGATGAGCCCACCGCAGCCCTGGGGCCGCACGAGACGCAGATGGTGGCGGACCTGATCCAGCAGCTTAAGGCACAAGGGATCGGCATCTTCCTGATCGATCACGATGTGCATTCGGTCATGGAACTCTGCGACCGCGCAAGCGTGATGAAAAACGGCAAGCTTGTGGGCACCGTGGACATCGATGATGTGACCGATGATGACTTGCTGTCGATGATCATTCTGGGCAAGAACCCGATGGAAAAAGAGGAGGCCTGACGGGCTGGCAATAGAGCCCGCTGTGGCCCTGGACAGTTTGTCTCTCGAAGAACAAATGCCAGAAAGCCGGGCGACGTGCGGGTCGCCCGGTTCAACTCGCTGCGTTATCTCCCGCTAACGGCTGTTCCAAGCGTCGGGAACCGCACAATGCGGTAGGTGCCCAGTGACGCGTCTGTCCCACCGTTCAGAACAGGCGAGCGGTGCAACTCGTTGATGGTCGCATAGACGTAACCGTCCACACCCATGGAGAACCCATCCGGCCAGGGCAAGTCATCATCCGATTGGTAAAGCACCTCATAGCTTCCGTCCGGTTTGGTCACACCAATGGCATTGTCCGTCATGGCGGTGATATAGACGTTGCCTGCAGCATCCACCGTTGACCCGTCCGAGATCACCTTGTCGCCATAGCGCTGAACCTTTGCGGCCAGCGCATCATCGCTCAAACCGTTGTCGAGCAGGTCCGTCGTGCGTACACGGTACATGGCACTTGCCGTCATGGGCGCAAAATAGACCCAGGTGTTGGTCGGATCGATCGTTATGGGGTTGATGCCGATTTTGGCTGGATTGCCGCCAAGCAGGATTTCACGGTCATCAATGATCATGGGCGTGTCTTCCGGCATTGTAAACGCACTGCCTTCCAGCACGCGGCGTGCACGGCCCGTGTCCATATCGATCACGATGATGGCAGAATTCGCACCATCGCCCGTATCGGAGATGTAGATCGCATTGTGTTCAAGATCGACCGCCAGATCGTTCAAAAATGACGTCGGACGCGCCGCAGGCTGACCCACGTAATAAATGGCATGCAACGTTTCGGTTTTCGTATTCCAGCCGACGACGCGCCCGGTCTGGCCGTCGCCCTGTCCGTCCAGCATCCACAAAACCCCGTCCCGATCCGCGCGCAGGCCCAGCACGCCGCGCAGGCCGTCACCGTCCTCCTGCGGAGCCCGCGCCCATGTTTCGGTCGGATAAGGCGTTGTACTGCCATCGGGCATCACCTCCACCACACGCAGCTCCGGTCCGTAAAATTCATGCACCGACATGAACATCCGTCCGTCCGGCCCGATTGCAAGATTGCCCGGCGGCATGTCCTTGGGAAACTCCAGATAGGTTTCAAGACCAGCCGCCGTCACTGGACCGGCAAGCCCGGCAACAGCGCTAACCGCATACAAAAATCGTTTCATGAAAGACTCCTCCATTTGCCTCCAATGGAGTAGATCAGTTGGGTAATCCAAATGAAGACGTGAATTTCGGAAACCAGCGTTAGAAAATTTCGAATGTATTCCATTGATGATCTGAAAACCTTTATCGCCATCGCCGCAGCGCAGGGCGTGACGTCGGGCGCCAGACGTCTCGGTATTTCGCCGGCAACGGCCAGCCATCGCCTGAACAAGCTGGAAACCGCTCTGAAATTAACTCTCTTTCACCGCAACAGCCGGATGCTCAAACTGACGGACGAAGGTCAGATTTTCCTTGAACGTACGCAGACCATCCTCGCGGATCTGGCCCAGGCCGAACGTGATGCGGGCGGCGGTTCCGCCGAACTTACGGGGCATCTGCGCGTCACCATGTCCCCTTGGATCCTGTCGCGGTTTGTTTTGCCCGCCCTGCCCGCCTTTCGGCACGACCATCCAAAACTCACATTCGACTTTCTTGCCGTCGATCGCTTTGTCTCTCTTTCCGCCGAAGGGCAGGACTGTGCAATTCGGGTCGGCAGCCTCGATGACAGCGCTTTGATTGCTCGTAAACTCAGTGACAATCAACGCATCATCTGCGCTGCTCCCGCGTTATTGGCGCGACATGGCGCACCGTCGCAACCACAGGACATCACGGACATGCCGTGGGTTTGTCTGCCATGGCAAACCCGCCTTTCCTTATGCGACATCAAAGGCCGGCGTCGCGATACCACCGTCCAAAGCCATGTGCTTGTCTCAAACTCTGACATGCTCACAGACGCTGCGGTGCGCGGCCTCGGCCTCGCCGTCAAGTCCCGGCTTGCCATCCGGGACGAACTGGAAGACAGGCGCCTGGTAGAGGTCGCTCCCGGCGCGTTGTGGGCACCCCAAGCACCGATCTGGTTTGTCTACCCGCCCGAGGCGCGAACAGCACAAAAGACCGAACGCTTTGGAAAATTCGTGTCAGAGTGTTTTGCATGAACCGGGTGGCCACATCCAAGATCGCATGCCAGAGCGCACCCCATTGACTCCCTTTATTTTGTACAACTATGTATAAAACTTGACAACCAGCGCACGCCGAGTGCCCGAGGATTTGCATGCCGCGACCCAAGAGCTTTGACCACGCTGCCGCGATTGAAACCGCGATGCAGGAGATTTGGCGCAACGGATACCAAGCGAGTTCGGTCAACGCCCTGTCAAAGGAGCTGGGGATCACGCGCTCCAGCTATTACAATGCCTTTGGCTCGCGCGAAGGTCTGCTGCGAGAGGTACTGGACCACTATCTGTCTCAGTCTCCCGACCGCGTTCTTCACGGTGAACCGCCAGCGTCGCCTGTGCTTACTCTGCTCACCGACACATTCCGCGAAATTTGCACCGTCAGGGCGCGCGATCCCGGCCACCGGGGATGTCTTGCCGTCAATTGTATCGCGGAACTGGCGGGCCAGAACACGGAACTGGGTGCCTTTCTCGTCTCTGCCGTATCGACCAGCGCAGCACGGTTCACGCAATTGCTTGACATCGCCGTCGATCGGGGCGAGCTGCCTGCCGGCACGGACACGCATGCTCAAGGCCTCGCCCTTCAAAACCTGCTGATGGGCATCAACATCTTTGCCAAAGCCCTGCACGACGAAGCAGAGCTCTGGATGGTTGCCAAAACCACACTTGAAGGTCTGGGATTGTACAAGGAGCACCCAAATGCGCAGCTTTGACGAGATTTACCAGATTGCCGCAGACCGAAAGGGCGGCTCGGACGCACTCGAAGCGTTGCTCAGCAGCCCCCTGCCCCAAGCGAAGGTTGCCGCGGTGCCTGATGACCGATGGCTCTCAGCCATGGCGAAAGCGCTCTTTCAGGCGGGTTTCAACTGGAAGGTAATCAAGGCAAAGTGGCCCGGCACAGAAGAGGCTTTTGACGGGTTTGACCCGGGCCGGGTTGCGTTTTATCACGACGAAGATATCGACCGTCTGCTGTCAGACACGCGGATCGTGCGACATGGCGCCAAAATCAAAGCCGTCATCGACAACGCCCACTTTGTGCAGTCGCTCCGCCAGGAACACGGCAGTGCGGGGGCGTTTTTTGCCAACTGGCCAAACGACTCATATGTCGATCTTTTGACCCTTCTGTCCAAACGCGGCGCGCGCCTTGGGGGCTCCACCGGGCCGCGCGTCATGCGGATGTTGGGCCGCGATGGATTCGTCCTGTCTCCGGACGTTGTCGCAAGGCTCACGGCCGAAGGCGTGATCGATAAGGCACCCACCTCAAAGCGGGCTCTGGCGCAGACGCAGGAGGCCTTCAATCTCTGGTCTGACCAGTCAGGTCGCGGCTTGACACAGATCAGTCAGGTGCTTGCTTTCAGCGTGTGAAGAAATAAGAAAATATTTTTTTATCAATGGTTTAATTCGACGATTCATGCGTGCTGTTTGCGGCATGAAAGCCACAGGCAGATAAGTTTCAGATTTGGACGGATGACGAAGCCAGCCCGGTTTGCTATCGTAAAATGATCGATTAAGAGTGCACCGACGGCGTTTTGTGTCCCGGTTTCAGATCAAAACCGCCCCGGCAATTTCCAGATCGTTATGTCCGATACAATGTCAGGCGCCCGCGTGGTATCACATCCCTTCCCCCACGGAAAATGTTGTCACAGCTTGTTTACGGGCAGTTTCATCATCATGTTGCCGTGCTCGTCTGTTGGTACCTCCCCCGCACGCATGTTCACCTGCAGCGAAGGTATGATCAGGCCCGGCATTTTCAGCGTCGCATCCCGCTCGGTGCGCATTTTGACAAATGCGTCGCGACTGGTCCCCTGCCCCACATGAATGTTCGCGGTTTTCTGTTTTCCAACGGTGGTTTCCCAGGCGATCGCCCGTCCACCAGGCCCGTAGTCGTGGCAGACAAAAAGCCGAAGATCGTCAGGCAAAGCCAGGACGCGCTGAATTGAGTCGTAAAGCTGGCCCGCATCGCCCCCGGGGAAATCCGCCCGCGCCGACCCGCCGTCGGGCATGAAAAGAGTATCCCCGGCAAACGCCGCGTCTCCCATGACGTGCACCATGCAGGCCGGCGTGTGACCGGGTGTGTGCAGCGCAAAGCAGCTCAACCCACCGACCTCGTATGTGTCTCCGTCAGAGAATAATTTGTCGAACTGCGACCCGTCGCGCTCGAATTCGGTACCCTCGTTAAACACCTTTCCGAAAGTGTCCTGTACCTCCTTGATATGCTCTCCGATGCCGATCTTGCCGCCCAGCTTGTGCTGGATGTAGGGCGCGCCCGACAGGTGGTCGGCGTGCACATGCGTCTCGATGATCCACTCCAGCGTCAAACCCTGCGCCTCAATCGCCGCGATGATCTCATCAGCACTGTCATAACTCAGCCGGCCCGCCGCGTAGTCGAACTGCATCACAGCATCGATCACGGCACAGGCCGTGCTGGCCGGATCTTTCACCAGATAGCTGATCGTGTTGGATTGCGGGTCGAAAAACGCCGAGATCTCAGGATGCTGATCCATGGCAACATGCGGGTCCGTCATGATCTGTCCTCCCATCGCTGTTGTAGGCATCATGACGGCGCAGGTGGCGTTGGGTCAATCCTTGCTTTCGGGACGCTCAACCGGCCCACCCTGCGCGACCCATGACGAAAAGCCTTCGCGCAAATGTGCTGCGTCAAACCCCATGTCCTGCAACTGCGCCACGGTCAGCGCCGACCGCCAGCCAGACGCGCAATGAAACAGGTATTTCTTGTTCTGACCAAAGACCTCTTTGAAGTACGGGCTGTCCGGATCGACCCAGAACTCAACCATGCCCCGCGGGGCGTGCACGCTCCCCGGTATGAACCCGCTCCGTTCCCGTTCGCGCGGGTCCCGGATATCAACGATGACAACGTCAGGATCATTGACCATTTTTATCGCGTCCACGGTTTCAATTTCGTCGATCCGTTCGCGTGCCTCAGCGACCAGTTGCGCTGCCGATTTCTTCAGTTTTTGCACGTTACCCTCCTTTCGTTTCCTTGAGCACACGGCTCAACTGGTCCATGACACGCGCCAGCGCAGCATCATCGACGCCTTGGCCCTTGAGCCGGATCACATACCCCTGCCCGGCCCGCTCAGCCCGCACATGCGCCCCTCCCGGCAAGGAATGCTCGGCCAGAATCTCCGGACCGGTTTTTTTGGGCCGTCCCGTCGTGGCAGGCTTTCCAGCTTTTTCAACGGCCTCGACCACCGGTGCCAGCGCGGCCCATTCCTGCTCGGCCGAGGTGATGTCTGCCTGCGCCAGCGCCGCGCGCAAAAGCTCGCCGCCACCGCTGCGCAAGGACGCGGCCAGTCGCAGACCGTCGCGCTCCTTCAGCCCCTCGGCGTGCTTCAGCAGGTCCCCGAGCTCTTCGAAAACAACGGCAAACGATCGGATCTTGGATCGTTTTGCCTTACTCGCCGCGTGAAACAGCTGCGCGACCGCAGCTTCAGTGTCGGGAAAAGCGCCGCGCTGCGCCGCAATCACAGAAATGCGTCCGCGTTCGTAATGAGACAGCGAAGCGCGGATCTCGTTTTCTTCAACCATCGCGGCAAAGCCACCGCCCAAAGCCTCCGGATCCCTTTGCAGTGCGGCAATGGTTTTATAGCGGTCATCTCCGGTTTCCGCGTACAGCTCGCGCACAGCGCGCAGCCTCCGAAAGCCGGACAACAGCGCATAAGTCGTGCGTCCTTCCCGTCTGGTGAAAACTTCGATCGGCAGGCGCAGACCGTTGGTGGCGATGGAGGTTTTAAGCTCTGCCATTTCCTGCGGGTCTATAACTGTCCGGTCCCGCACCAGAACATCTGGCTGGATGGATGAGATCGGCAGGTCGAGGATCAAGCGCCCATCATCACGCGCGCGCCTCAACTCCTTGGCATCCACCGTATCCCGCGCCTGCCGGGCCCGGTCTTCCGGAGACGCCATAGGTTGGAGCGCTGCTGTCTCGGCCGACACTTGACTGATGGGCGCGACGCTCGAGTTCGGTTTCGCGCGGGTTTCGCGGCGAAACTCTTCTTCAATACGGTTCAGGTCTGCGGCACTCGGGGCCGCTATTTTTCTACGTTTCGCCATTGCTGGCCTCCTGCTCGTCTTTCCACCAGGCACCGAGAATCATTTCTTTGACCTCGGCCCAGGTGCGGTCGAATGTTTCGCGCCCGCGCACATAGGTTTCGCGATTGAAATCACGGTAATCAACCTCGTAAATCCCGTTCACCTGCTCGCCGGCCTGCCCGACCATGGCCGTTACATCCTGACGGAAAGTGGTCATCAGGTCTCCGAAATAGGCCTGAATGACATTGGCCAGATCGGTTTGCTGCGCGGCGTCAAACCGCGTGATCAATGTGCGCACGGCATCCCATTCGAACCGCACCTCAGGCAACCCCGCGCGCCGGCGTTGCGTGTTCTCACCCTCTTCGATACTGGCAAAAGTCGAATAGAGCATATCGAAGAAACGCCCGGTGCTGTCGAACTCCAGAAAGGACGCGCCCAGCGGGACCAGCAGAATATCCGCTGCCGACAGTGCATTTATCGTTAAGTAACCGAGCGCGGGCGGCGTATCGAGCAGGATGATATCATACGCCTGCAACAACCCGCCGTCGGACAACCCGTTGGTCAGCGCATCCCAGAGCGGCCAGGTCCGGCTTTGCATGCGCCAGACCGGCACCTGAAACTCGGCCCAGTACAAATTCAGCTGCGCCCCGATCAGGTCGATGTTCGGCCAATGCGTTTTTTGGATCAGGTTTCGCGGCGAAACCTCCAAAGCTTCGCTGAGCGTCTCATCAAGCGGGTAGGGGGCTTCGCCACGGGCTTGCCGCACCTGGTTCTCGTCTGACAGGTGCCGCGCAAAATCACGGGCCAGCACCGGAAAAGCGGTCTGCCATTCATCTGCGACCTGACCGCCCATGATGCTGGTCATGGAGCCTTGGCTGTCCAGATCAATGACAAGAACCCGGTATCCATCAAGGGCTGCCGACATCGCCAGATGCGCACATGTAGAGGTCTTGCCCACGCCGCCTTTGAAATTGGCGACCGCAAGAACCTTGGCGTCGAGCCCCTCGGGCCGATAGGGCTTGTATTCACGATGCGCCGCACCCTCTTCAGCGAAGTGCGCGCGCAGGGCCATCACATCTTCGAGCGAGAACCACTTGGAATTTCCCTCGCCCATGCCCTGCGGTAAATCCGGTTGAGATTTCAGGACACGGCGGAAATGCGCAGGGGCCACCGGAATAAGGTAGCGGCAAATCTCCCACGTGGAGAACCGGCGCAGCCGCTTCTGGCCATCCGGCGCGTGACCCGCGCGCGCCAGCTCTTCGCGTCCCCGCGCCGCGAAAGAGGCTGCTTTTGCGAATCGTTCCGTCTGGATAGGATTGATCAAGCGGTGCGCCACACGCTCGGGATCAATTCCGAAGTATGGCGGCAGGGGGGCTTTTCCACTGGATGTCATGTTTTCGTGCCGATGTTTTGTTTAAACTGCTCTGTCCGCTCAACTATCGCACATCGGAATTGAAATGTGAATCAAAGCTTCAATACAAAGAAAACACCGACCCTGTTTAAGAAACTATAGAATCTTTAGAAGGTTTGGCTCACAAAAACTTATTATAACCAATGGATTATTTGCGTGACGGTGCCAGTACACGGGATCAAAGGTGCCCGCCTACAGGATCACGTGGACCAGTGTGCAGGAAGATAGGTGCCGATTCGCAGGATAGACTCTGGTTTTGTCCGTTTAGACACTGAAATTGCCCAAGGCGAAACCTGACGGTCCTGTATTCGGGTCCCTATCAGCGCTTCAGCAACGTGGGTCTTTAGGTATCCAAAGCGGAGTTGAGGCTGGGTGCTTTTGCGCCTATACTGTACGCATAAAGACCCGAAGAGGTCGCAGGCAGAGGTACTCAAGTGGACGAAATTCCCAAGGAAAAACTGACCGGATCATTGCGGCGGGGTGCAGTAAAAAAGCACGTCGCAGCGATCCATGTCTCGGGCAAATTGTCGCTTTTGCAGCGCAAGCTGAGCAATGTGTTGTTGTTGAATGCCTATGACACGCTGACTCAGGAAAGTGTGTTTCGCATGGACGCACGCACGCTTTGCATGCTGGTCGGTTACAATTCAAACGATTTCGATACGCTCAAGGCGAGCCTACGCGGACTCGCTGAGACTGTCGCGGAATGGGACATGCTGGATGAAGCCGGGCAGCAGGAGTGGGGTGTATCCAGCCTGCTGAGCTACGCCAAGTTGAAAGCCGGTGTCTGCGAATACGCCTATTCCCCGGCGTTGGCCGAAAAGCTTGCGGATCCGAAAGTCTTTGCCCTGATCAACCTGAACATTCAGCGCCGGTTTACCAGCGGGCATGCTCTGGCCCTTTATGAGAACTGCTACCGGTTTCACCGGACCGGCAGCACCGGCTGGTGGCCATTGCAGACATTCCGGCGGTTAATGGGAGTCGACGACAGCCGCTATTACGAAGTCTACAAGCATTTGAATGCCAAGATCATCAAGCCTGCGGTGGCTGAAGTGAACAAAACCAGCAACATTCTGATCACACCGGAAGTTCGCAAGCAGGGCAGGGCGGTCACGGACATTCGTTTTCTGATCAAGCCGAACCCGCAGCTTGCTATCCTCGATCTGGATGACGGAGAAGGGCTGCGCCGCGCGCCTGCGTATGACCGGTTGCGGGCCTTGGGCGTGAACGACCGGCTGGCACGCCAATGGTTGCTTGAGCACGGCGAAGAGACGGTTGCGCAAAAGATCGATTATGTTGCCAACCAATCCGGCGTCAAAAGCCCGCAAAGATACCTGGCGGCGGCATTGCGGGATGATTATGGCGGCGTACCGTCTCCTGCCGTGCAACCGGAACCGGGCAGTCGCGGTGCAAAGCTGGGGCGCGTGCGCGATCTGGCGGCAGCGCGGACGCCAACCCAGCGCGACGCCGACCGTCGCCTTTTTCTCTCGCGGATCGAGGATCCGTCAGCGCGCGCGGATTTTGATCAGCACGGGTGGATGTCGGCTCTGAACACCCGGGCGATCTTTGCCTTTTGGGAAGAATTGATGCCCGGCGCGTTTGACGGGGTCTAAAGCAGCCGGCCCATCATAAGTGCGGTCGCCCGATCAAATGCCGCGGCGTCCTGCTCTGTCCGCGCAGCCAGCTGTGCGCCCTCCAGAAGGGCAAGCAGGGCAGGGGCCTCTGTTGTGGCATACGTAAGGTAGGTAACCGTGCCGTCCGAGGCAGCCTGCGCAAAGACGTTTTCGAGCCAGGAGATGATCATCTGCCGGTATGCCGACATCTGAATGTCGAGGCTGTCCGGCAGGCTGTCGCGGCTGGGCGAAAAGGCGACGCAGAGGCAGAGCTGCTGACCGTTCTGCGTCGCGTCGCGGTAAAAGGTAATCAAAGCGCGCAGGCGGCGGCCCGCAGTGGGTTCCTGCCCGGCGATGCGGTCCAGCTCGGTTCCGACCATTTTGTGGTAGCGTGTCATAAGCGCTTCGGCGAGCGCAGCTTTGGTCGCGAAGTGATAGTGTATGCTGGCCTTGCGAATGCCGACCGTCGTGGCCAGGTCGGCATAGCTGAACCCGTCGAAACCGCGTCGCCGCGCAACCGCTTCAGCGGCATCGAGGAGTTGCGTTTTGGTGTCAGCCTGCATATCCAACCTCGACTTTGTCTGCCGTCTCAGAAAGGTGCGCAAAGGCCATCTCTGCGGCCTCAAGAGCGCCCTCAAGAAAGCCGCCAAACCCCTGCGCCACTTCTGATCCGGCAAAGACCAGTTGATCGTTCCAGAGGCCACGCAATGCGGCGGGCAGCCCGTAACTGGGATGTGCGGTCAGAGGCGCGTGATCGGCCTGCGTTGCGGTTGCGGGATCAAAGGCCCAGTCCTTTATCACGATTTCAAGCGGGTGCGCTGCGGCGGCTCCAAACAGACGGGTCACCTGGGCAAGCACCGCGTGGCGCAACTGCGTCTCTTCCAAACGGGCTGCGGGGGGCACTCCGATGAAGCCGAAGAGCGCAAAGGGCCCGCCTGTGGCCGGGGAGGCGTCATGGATTTCCACCATAGGTCCGCGCTGGCTCATTGCGTCACCGGACAGGTTCTGGTTGCGCCAGAAGGGTTCGTTATAGAAGGCAAGTGCCTTGGCCTGACCGGCCATCCACGTGGGAACCGCCTGCATCCGGCGCAGCGTGTCGGCGTCAAGGGCAGGGGCATAGACAATCTGGGCCGCCAACCGGGGTGGCAATGCCAGTGCGACTTTTCGGGCGACAATCTCTTCACCGTTTTCGAGCGTTGCGGTAATACCGGTTACTTTGCGTTGCAAACCGGTCACCGCGTGCCCCGTCTGAACGTGGGCCGTCGGCAAACCATGGGCCAGCGCACCCGTCAGCCGCGTCAGGCCATCCTGCAGTCGGTAGGACCCCCGCATCGACCCGTATCCGTGCCCTTGTTGAATGCGGCCTTGCGCGTCTTCGTACCGGAAATCGCCCACTGCGTGCTGTTCGAAAACCGGCAGGGCAAAGCGCGCAACCTGTGCGGCCATTCGGGGTTGACCGTCCCAGAACCATGCGGGGCCAAGATCGTAGACGGACCCGCCTGCATGGTGTGTATGGATGCGTCCGCCCAGGCGGTTGCGCCTTTCCACGAGAAAGAAGTCGCGACCTTCCGCGTGCAGCAGGTCGGCCAGCCGAAGGCCAGCCAAACCGCCGCCAACGATGAGTATATCTGTCTGTCGCGACACGGTCACACCGCTGGTGGTGTCGCGTGTGGCAGGTGCCGCAGTTTCATCCAGAGGCGCGCGCCATCAGAACCGACTGATGCATTGAGCGTGCTGCCTTGGGGCAGGCGCAGCCATGATCCTTTGCGCAGCTCGTCACCACCTTCAGACAGGGTTCCGTCGAGAACCAGAAATTCGCCGCCGTCCGGCAGATCCATGGTGATGTCCGCTCCGGCCTCCCACGTCTCGGACCGCACCGTTTCGCGACCGTCCTGAAACAGGGTCATCACATGCGCGCCGGGGCGCGCGGCGTCAGCGATGTACTCCATCTTGTTCATATCGATGACCACATGTGTCCGATCCTCCGGCGCGAATTGCCAGAGCTTCACGAAAATCGTGGCCCCGTCCTTGGAGCGCGGCGTATGGGCGGACGTTGGCGGGTTGCGCACGTATGAGCCAGTGGGAAAATCGCCATGTTCGTCCGAGAAGACGCCGTCGAGCACGATGAATTCCTCGCCACCGGTGTGAGTGTGTTCCGAAAAATGGCTGTCCGGAGCGTAGCGCACAATCGTTGTGGCCCGTGCCACTTCGTCGCCGATCCTGTCCAGCATGCGCCGGTCGACGCCGGGCATGGGTGAGGCGAGCCAGTCGATCTGATCAGAGTGAACAAGCACGCGTTGAGAGAAATCTGCATTCAGGTCCATGGGATCTTCCTTTCGATTGTCATCTCTATCTACTACTAGGTAGCCAAACTTCAAGGTTTAGGTCCCGATTTTGTTGCATTGCAATGTCGCGCTTTGCTGGGCAGGCTTGTGTCCGGGGATGAATGGAGGGGTTATGTCTGGTGTTAAACGGTGGGAAGACCTGAGCGCGCCCGCTTTTCGGGCGCTGAGCGGTCCGGTTGTGGCGGTGCTTCCCTTGGGAGCGACCGAACAGCACGGCCCGCATCTGGCTGTTTCGGTCGACAGCGTTCTTGTCGATGCGGTGATCGAAAGGACGGCGCCGCTTGTCGGCAGCGAACTGACCGTGCTTGTGCTGCCAACGCTGCGCGTGACCAAAAGCGGCGAGCATGATCGACATCCCGGAACGCTGAGCCTGACGGGAGAAACGCTAATGGCCGTGTTGCGTGATATAGCGGCTTCGGTGAGCAGGGCAGGGGTGGTGCGACTGTGTCTCTTCAACGGGCATGGCGGAAACACCGCTCTGTTGGAACAAGCGATCCGCGACATGCGCATCGCGCAAAAGCTTATTGCGGTGCACTGCAGCTGGTTCAGCTTTGCCGAAACGGATGGCATGTACGACCCGGCCGCGCTTGCCTTTGACATCCACGGTGGCGACAGTGAGACGTCTCCGATGTTGGCGGCTGCCCCGCGCAAAGTGGACATGTCCAAAGCGCGTCATTTCCGCGCATCGATGCGGGAGTGGCCGGAACACTGGATCGGGCTGACGGGTCAGGCCGCCCGTCCGGGTTGGATCATTGATGATCTGAACGAAGATGGTGCGTGTGGTGATGCAGCATCGGCCACGGTCGAAAAGGGCGAGGCGCTTTTGAGTTCAGCGGCCCGTAACTTTGCTGCATTTCTTGCGGAATTCGCGGTGTTTGATCACCGGTCCTAACTTTGGCGCGCCTCAAATATTGAGTAAGAAGCGCCCGTGTTCTGAATGAGCAACCAAAGACCTTTGACGCGGTCTTGACCCGTTTCGGGCGCTCGTAAGTGCGTTTATTTGCAAAAGCCTGAGTAAAAAAAGTCGGATTGACATTTCCGAGTATTAAACTCAACTTATTCATAATGCGCGTGTTTTCGAATCCGAAGGCACGCTGATTGCAGAATAACTCACCCAGGGGGGTAAGAGGCAAAAAGCGATGGTGCCGCAACAGCACCCACATTGCCATTGCATCCATAGCGCGTCTCGGTCCCATACACTCAAAATCTCAAAAATAGAGGATGATCATCATGAAAACCCTAACCCTTGCCACGAGTGCGCTGGCGCTTGGTCTTGGCTCTGCGGCCATGGCGGATGGACATGCAACAAAGGCGGCTGTTCTGGAGAACTATGCGAACATTGCGCAAGCAAAATACACCGACAGTCTCACAACCGCCAAAACCCTGCAGACCGCGGTGGATGCGCTGATCGCCAATCCGTCAGCCGAAGCGCTTGAGGCAGCGAAAGCCGCCTGGCTCGCGTCGCGCGTGCCGTACCAGCAGACCGAGGTTTACCGTTTCGGCAACGCGATCGTCGATGATTGGGAAGGCAAGGTGAATGCATGGCCTTTGGATGAGGGCCTGATCGACTATGTGGACGCGTCGTATGGTGGTCCGTCCGATGAAAACGAAGCAGCTGTTCTGAATGTGATTGCAAACCCAAGCTTCACTCTGTCGGGTGAAACGGTGGATGCCTCCACGATCACGCCTGAGCTGCTGGAAGGCACGCTGCAGGAAGCGGACGGTGTGGAAGCCAATGTGGCCACCGGATATCACGCGATTGAATTCCTCCTGTGGGGTCAGGACCTGAATGGTCACGGCGCAGGCGCGGGTAATCGCCCATGGACAGACTATGCTTCGGGCGACGACTGCACCGGTGGCAACTGCGATCGGCGCGGTCAGTACCTGAAAGCAGCGACGGACCTGCTTGTCTCTGACGTGGAGTGGATGGCGGCGCAATGGGCTGGCGATGGCGAAGCGCGCACCACATTGATGGCGGATGAGGATGCGGGCATCGTCGCAATGCTGACGGGCATGGGTTCGCTGTCGTATGGTGAACAAGCCGGTGAGCGGATGCGTCTTGGCCTGATGCTCAACGATCCTGAAGAAGAGCATGATTGCTTCGCCGACAATACGCACAACAGCCACTACTACGACGGTCTGGGCATCCAGAACGTCTATCTTGGTGAGTACGTGGGTGTCGACGGTCGTGTCGTTACCGGTGCCTCGTTGTCTGATCTGGTCGCCGCGGCGGACGCGGATCTTGACGCCGAGATGACCGGCAAGCTGGCAACCACGATGATGAAGTTGGGGCGGATCAAATCGGCCGCCGAAGCCGGTTTCAAATACGACATGATGCTGGAGCGTGGAAACGCCGACGGTGAAGCGCTGGTCATGGGCGGTGTCGACGCACTGGTCGATCAGACCCGGAGCATTGAGCGCATCGTCTCTGCGCTGGGTGTTGACGCGATCGAGTTCGAAGGCTCCGACAGCCTCGACAACCCGGACGCGGTTTTCCAGTAAAGCGCTTTGATTGCCCGGGTGGGTCTTGCCGTCCCGGGCAAAGCAAACTTTTCTCATGATGTGCCAAGCCCCGGGATGACTGGGGCTTGTGCCGTCTTGACGGGCCGCTCTGCGTGCTAAAACGATCGGTAACGGGAAGGGTGACTTGAAGACATTAGGACGGCTTTTCGAAAGACGCATCGCCGCGCGGCCTGTCGCGACCGGTCTTGGCCTCCTGTGTCTCGCAGGTGTCGCAGCTGCAGCTGAACGGTCGAACGAACCACATCTGAACATTATTCCCAGAACCGACGCCGAGGCGGCAAGGATCGCTGCCGTCACGGCCATGCCGGACACGTTCGACGCACCGCACAAGTTCGAAAAGATGTCGGCAGGGGCCGCCACAGTCAGTGTCACATCGGGCGATGATGTGTTTTCCCGCCCGTCCGGCAATATCGCTTTTGAAGATCAGTTGCACTTCAAGGTGGGCAACGGCTTGTTCCGCAAGCTTTGGGTGTCTTCACCGTCCTCGACACTTGCCTCCGATGGTCTGGGCCCGCTCTACAACGCGCGGTCGTGCCAGAGGTGCCATGTCAATGATGGGCGTGGTCATCCGCCCGAGGGACCGGAGGACAATGCCATATCCATGCTGCTGCGCGTTGCTGTGCCCGGTGCGGTGGACGCGGAGATGGCAAAGATAGAGGGCTATCTGGCCACTGCACCGGATCCCACATATGGCAGCCAGTTGCATGATTTCAGTCTGGCGGGCCATCCGGCGGAGTATCGTCTGAAGGTGGATTACCAGGAGATCGCGGTGAGACTGTCGGGTGGTGAAACCGCCAGTCTGCGCAAGCCGGTCTACACCGCCGCCAATCTTGGTTACGGCCCATTGCATGCCGAGGCGATGCTCAGCCCGCGCGTCGCGCCGCAGATGATCGGTCTTGGACTGCTGGAGGCGATTCCGGTGGCGGATATCCTCGCCCTTGCTGATCCTGACGATGCGGACAACGATGGAATATCGGGTCGCCCGAATGTCGTCTGGTCGCTGGAATACGACCGCCCCATGCTGGGGCGGTTTGGCCTGAAGGCGGGTATTCCGACGGTACGCCATCAGTCCGCAGCTGCATTCGCGGGCGACATCGGTATCTCGACCCCTCTGTTCCCTGACGCATGGGGCGAGTGTACCGAAGCGCAGGTCGCCTGCCGCACTGCGCCGCACGGCGATCAGGACGTGCGCGGGTTTGAGGTGGACGATCAGGGCCTTGATCTCGTCACCTACTATAGTCGCAACCTTGGTGTGCCGGCGCGGCGGAATGTGGATGACCCGGTCGTGTTGCACGGCAAACAGGTTTTTTACGAGACGGGTTGCGTTTCATGCCACCAGCCTTCTTTTGTGACCCACCGGCTGGAGGGTCAGCCGGAACAGAGCTTTCAGCTGATCTGGCCCTATACCGACATGTTGCTGCACGACATGGGACCCGGTCTTGCCGACGGTCTGCCAGAGGCGCGCGCTACCGGGCGAGAGTGGCGGACGCCGCCACTTTGGGGCATCGGTCTGACCAAACAGGTTTCGGGCCACACCTATTTTCTGCATGACGGGCGCGCGCGGTCATTGCTGGAAGCGGTCTTGTGGCACGGCGGCGAGGCGCAAACGCAACGCGATGCGGTTGTGCAGATGTCGCCCGCGGATCGCGCCGCGCTCATTTCTTTTCTGGAGAGTCTCTGATGCGTCTACTGATGTCAGCTTTTGCCTTTTGTGTTGCAACCTCGGCCGCGGCACAGGCGCCGGATGCCCGGAGAATTGTCCAGGAGCATGTGTTGCCTCGCTATCAGATGCTGGCGGATGACACATCAGCGCTCATGGCAACGGCGCAGGCTCAGTGCGTGGCAGACAGCGCGCCGCTGCGTGCGGCGTATCATACGGCCTTTGATGCATGGATTGGTGTAAGTCACCTGCGTTTTGGTCCGTCAGAGCAGAACGATCGCGGCTTTGCACTTGCGTTCTGGCCCGACCCGCGTGGCTCCACCCCGAAAACGCTTGCGACGCTCATTCAGGATCAGGACCCGGTTGCGCAGGATGCCGACGCGTTTGCAACAGTCTCGGTCGCGGCGCGCGGGTTTTACGCGCTAGAGTTTTTGCTGTTCGACGCGCAATTCGCCGAAGGTGAGAACGCGGAATATCGCTGTGTGCTGACACAGGCGATCACACGTGACATTGCGGCCAATGCGCAGGCGATCCTGAGCGACTGGCAAAACGGCTATGCCGCGTTGATGACAGAAGCTGGCAATGACACATACCGCACGGACACAGAGGCGGCGCAGCAGCTCTTTACCGCTTTGTCAACGGGGTTGGAGTTCACTTCCGGCACGCGGATCGCACGGCCTCTGGGTACGTTTGATCGTCCGCGCCCCAACAGGGCGGAGGCGCGCCGTTCGGAACGCTCCCTGCGTCACGTTGTCTTGTCATTGGAGGCGACGCGGGAACTTGCTGCCCTGATTTCAGGTGACGATGCGGCGGTCGACGCCGCTTTCGAAGTGGCGTTGGGACGCGCGCAGGATGTGGACGACCCGGTGTTTGGCACAGTGGCCGACCCGCAAAGTCGCTTTCGCGTCGAGGTTTTGCAGCAGAGCATTAACAGCATCCGACGGCTTTTGGCCGAGGAAATCGGCCCAAGGCTGGGTATTACTGCAGGATTCAACTCTCTGGACGGGGATTGATGCGGGGCAGGCGGTCTTTTCTGGCCGGGCTGCTGGCCGCCGGTCTGGTGCCCAAACCCACGTGGGCCGAAGCAGGCAGCCCGGATTTCATATCGGCAGGCATGACGCCTGATGGCGCGTTTGTTTTGTGTGGATTGAGCGCTGGTGGCGAAATCGTTTTTCAGTTGCCACTGCCGGCGCGCGGTCACGCGGCGGCTGCGCATCCGGCCCGGCCGGAAGCGGTTGCCTTTGCGCGCAGACCTGGAACGTTTGCTTTGGTGATCGACTGCATAACCGGTCGCGAGACAGCCCGTCTGCTCGCACCGGAGGGTCGGCACTTTTATGGGCATGGGGCGTTTTCCGCGGATGGCGATCTGTTGTTCACGACGGAAAATGACTATGAGGCGGGCCTTGGCCGGGTCGGGATATGGGACGTTCGGCGCGGGTATGTCCGTCTGGGCGAATTTTCATCCGGCGGGGTGGGACCGCACGAGATCCGGCTTATGCCAGACGGCGTAACGCTGGCTGTGGCCAATGGCGGGATCGAAACCCATCCGGAAACCGGACGGATCAAACTGAATATCCCCACGATGCGCCCAAATCTGAGTTATCTGGATTTTGACGGGCACACCCGCGGGGTAGCAGAGCTCGACACGGAACTGCGTAAGAACTCGATCCGGCATATCGCGGTCGCCGGTGACGGATCGGTGGCCTTTGGTACCCAGTGGCAGGGGGATCTGACCGATCGCCCGCCGCTTTTGGGTCTGCACAATCTGGCCCAGGGCGAGCCGCCACGGCTAGTTGATGCGGCAACCTCCGATCCGTTGCAGGGGTATGTAGGAAGTGTTGCGGTTGATCGGGGGCGCGTGGCCATAACGTCACCGCGCGGCGGACGGGTGCAGGCGTTTGACGCCCGATCGCTGGCAATGTTGACGGAACGCGCGGTGGAAGATGTCTGCGGCGTTGCGACGACAGCAGACGGGTTCATTGCGTCAAGCGGTGCTGGCCTCGTGATGCAAGCGGAAGATGGTGCGGTGCTGGCCCGCCACCCGGTTCGCTGGGACAATCACCTGGTGAAGGTCTGAAAAGGGCGGCGCTATGCGCACCGCCTTTCAGCGTCGTTGGTTTATCCCGCAGCAGCTACATTTAGCAGCTTTCGGATGCTTGAGACATCCGCCTCTTCGATGCCGTGGCCGGGTCCGGGCTTGCTGTACGCTGTGACACGCGCGCCTTGCCCTTCGAGCACTTCGGCACTGTCTGAAAACCGCTTGTGCGGGATGTGCGGGTCCTGAGCGTGGCAGCTCATGTAGATCTGCGCAGACTTGAGATCTGCAGTGCCGCCCAGAACCTTGTCCGGGTGGCCATATAGCGCCGGGTCCTTCGCGCCTTTGTCAGCTGATCCAACAAGACCGCCGGACAGGATCAGGCCGAACCCAAGCCCGTCGCCTTTGCGGCTCAGGTACTCAGCGGCAAGGCAACTGCCCTGGCTAAAGCCCAGAAGCCCGATGCGCGCGCGCGGCAAACCGGCAGAGGCCATCTCGTTGATCGCAGACTCGATTTGTGAGAACCCGCTCTGCAAAAAGGGCTCCATCTGTGCGGCAGGCGCGAGAAAGCTGGTGGGCCACCACGAACGACCGGGTGCCTCGGGAGCGACAAACGTGAGATCGGGCAGGGCGAGTGCCTCGCCCAAACCGATGATGTCGCGCGCTCCGGCCCCGCGCCCGTGTAGGAGCACGAGGCCGAACGTGGCGCTTGCGGGAGAGCGACCTGCTGTCAGCATATTGCTCTCCTAAGCCACCAGTGGCGGCAGGATCTGTTCGATCCGGTCGCGCGCGCTTTCATACTGGGCAGGCAGTTTGAGGGCCTGTCCAAGATGCGCGAGGTCCTCGTCACGCGTAAACCCGGGCGGGTCTGTCGCGACTTCGAAGAGCACGCCACCCGGCTCCCGGAAGTAGATCGCATTGAAATACTGCCGGTCGATCACCGGTGTGACCTCCATGCCTGCCGACAGCAGACGCTCGCGCCAGTCCAGCTGATCCTGATCATCGCGCGCACGAAACGCGACGTGATGAATGCTGCCCGCACCCTGACGCCCGATAGACGGCGCATCCGAGCGCATGAGATCAACCACGGCACCTTTCACGTCGCCGGTGACGTGGTTCGGCACCCGCAGGCGCAGCCGCTCTTCGCCACCCTTGGTCTCGTGACCGGCCTCTTCGTATCCGAAGACATCCGTCAGCAGCCTCTGGGTTGGCCCCAGATCATCCAGTTGCAAAGTGACAGAATGAAAGCCATCCAGAGTGGGATCGGCCGCGCCGTCTACTTCCACGAGCTCAACTTTGGCGCCATCGGGATCGGCCAGTTTGATGACTCGCTGGCCCAGCCGCTCTTCGGGGCCGTCAAAGTCCAGCCCGTCGAGTGCCCAACGCTCCATCCAACTGTCGAATGTCTTGCTGCCCAGCCCGTAGGCGTAGGCCGAAGCCATGCCCGCGCCGGCGCGGCCCGGACCTGCGTCCATGAACGGGAAGAAGGTCAGTATCGTGCCGGGATCGGCGGTCTCGTTGCCATAGTAAAGGTGATAAGTGCCGGGATCATCGAAGTTCACCGTCTTTTTGACCAGACGCTGCTGCATCACTTTGGTGAAGAAATCGAGATTGGCCTGCGGTGGGCCGCTGATGGCGGTGACGTGGTGCAGACCGGGCATGTATTTCTTGTCCATGAGAAGTCTCCTGACAATTTCTGTTTGTCATTATAGATAGTCCGCCTCATGTGCATTAAAGTGAAATTGGCGCGCATATTCTGTGCGTATGCGCAAATTTGCGTAGTGTGACCTCACGTTCTTTGCAGCAAGACACGAATTTCGTGGAGCCAGAGGCGGTTAGCTTTTAGGGCTTAGACCGCTGAGTATGTGCGCATTGGGGGAGGACCAGGTGACCGCAGAGCAGACGCCTTGGACGGCTTTTTACGGGCCAAATGTGCGAACAGAGTTACCAGGACCATCTTACCGAACGATCGGTGACCTTGTCCGCTCTGTTTCCGATACCTACGGATCTTCACCTGCTTTTACCGCCTGCATGCCCAACGGCATGAACGGCACCCTGAGTTTCACACAAGTGGATCAGATGTCTGATGCCTTTGCCGTCTACCTGCGGGAGGTTGCGGGGCTGGAGAAAGGCGACCGCGTCGCGTTGCAGATGCCCAATTGCCTCAGTTTTCCGGTGGCCGCCTTTGGCATTCTCAAAGCCGGTTGCGTGCTGGTGAACGTGAACCCGCTCTATACAGCGGAAGAGATGGCCCGGCAGTTTTCCGATGCCGAGCCCCATGCGCTGGTGATTGTCGACATGTTTGCGGACAAGATCCCGGCAGCGACGAAAGGCCACCCCATCCCCAATATCATCGTCACACGCGTGGCGGAATTTCTGCCAGCGATGCCACGTGGCATAATCGGCCTTGTTCAACGCCACTGGGACAAGAGCGTCAAACCCGTGGCTGTGCCGCACATTCGGCTGCCGGAAGCTTTGGCCGCGGGCCGTGCGCGGATCCAAGCGGATCGGATTGAGGCAGGCAGCTATCGCCAGTCGATGACATCTGACGATCTGGCCTGTCTGCAATACACCGGTGGCACGACGGGGGTGGCAAAGGGTGCAATGCTGACCCATGGCAATCTGATCATCAACATGGAGCAGACCATGGAGATGATCGAGCACTTTGACCGGGGCCACGAGGTCGCACTCACTGCCTTGCCGATGTATCACATCTTTGCCTTCAATCTGAACCTGATCGCGTTTTACTGGCTGGGGGCCCGTAACGTTCTGATCCCCAGTCCACGACCGCTGATCAATCTCAAACGCGCTTTCGAAAACTACAAGATCACCTGGATGAGCGGCGTGAACACTCTGTTCAATGGTCTGATAAACGAAATCTGGTTTAACGACAGCCCCCCCAAACATCTGAAATTTGCCTCTGCCGGGGGTATGGCTTTGCAGACAGCTGTTGCGGAACGCTGGGAAGCGCTGACCGGTCGGCCCGTTGTGCAAGGCTATGGTCTGACGGAGACCGCACCCGTCCTGACGTTTGAGCCCTTGGGAAAACAGCGGGCTGGCACAATCGGTGTTCCATTGCCGTCAACCCGTATCACCTGTCTGGACGAAACAGGTCAGCCCGTACCACAGGGCGAGGCAGGCGAAATTGCTGCCAAAGGTCCTCAGATCATGGCGGGATACTGGAAAAAACCCGACGAAACAGCGCTGGTGATGAGAGACGGCTGGTTTCTGACCGGTGACGTCGGTGTGATGGATGCTGATGGCTATTTCACAGTTGTGGACCGAAAAAAGGATATGGTCGTTGTCTCTGGCTTTAACGTTTATCCCAACGAGGTGGAGGATTGTCTGGCCACGCATCCTGGCGTTCTGGAATCCGCTGTCATCGGGGTGCCGGATGCCGCAATGGGTGAAGCCGTGAAAGCCTTTATCGTCCGCCGCGATCCGGGTTTGACCGAAGCGGATGTGCGCAGCCACTGCAAGGCGCATCTGACCAACTATAAGATTCCCAAACAGGTCGAATTCCGCGACAGCCTGCCGAAATCGAACGTCGGCAAAATCCTCAGAAAAGAGCTGCGGGTTGAAACACCGGCGAAAGCCGCAGGAGAATAAGCGACATGGTCAGTCCTCTTGAACAGGCGGTTCTTGCGCTGATGATTTTTGCCATCATGCTTGGCATGGGCGCGTCGCTGACCCCGCGTGATTTCTACCTCGCCCTGCGCAGGCCTTATGGTTTGGCGATCGGGCTTATCTCCCAATACGGGTTCATGCCTTTTATCGGGTTCATGCTCGCCAGGGTGCTGACCCTGCCGGAAGCGATTGCCATTGGTGTGTTGATTATGTCCTGCATGCCAGGTGGCACGACATCGAACATCTTCACCTATTTTTCCAAGGGTAACCTTGCGCTGTCAGTTCTCATGACGGTGACATCCACGGTGGCGGGTATCATCATGATCCCGTTGGTGCTGGTGCTTTACGCGGCCGCGCTTGATGTTGAAATACCGCGTGAAAACATCATCACCACACTGATTTTGCTGCTGGTGCCGGTGGGCATCGGCATGATCCTGCGGCGCGCGAACGCGAATGTCGGCTCGGTCACGGAATTCATAGGCTCGGTTCTCGCGGTTGTATTCATCCTTTTTCTCATCGTCAGTTGGATCCCGCGCAACTGGCAGTTCTTGCTAAGCACATCATGGTCGACTTATGCAGCCGCAATCGGAATTGGCGTGATGGGCATCACGATAGGGTATATTTTTGCCCGGGCCCTGAAACTGCACCCACGCAACGCCCGCACGGTTGCGCTGGAAACGGGCATTCAGAATGGCCCGCTGGCGCTGGCAATCATTGTCTTCACCTTTGCCGACGCACAGGCGGCAGCCTTGACCGCTGTGCCGGTTCTGTATTCGCTGTTTATTGTCATTGTCTCGACGATCGTGACCTTCATCTTCCGGCGGGCCAACACCGCGGCAGAACAGAAAATGCCGGACAGCCTATTGTAAGCGCCCCTTGCTCACCGGGTTTCGAGCCAGCCACGCGGTTGAAAATCAACCATTTCTTGCTGGTGCCGAAATTTGCCTTTTTGTAACGATTGGACGGATGACGGAAGTGCATCGACCCCGAAGTCTGTCGGACAGCACGGCGACATCTTGAGCGCGCCTAATTGGGCTTTTTTCGCTTGAGATCAAGAAGGACGGGGTAGTGATCCGTGGGCCACTCTCCACCAAATTTCTGACGTAATACAACAGGTTCACCCGCTGGCGCCAGCGCGCCAGCGTATCCGATGTGATCTATGGCGCCAAAGAGGTTCAGGCCGCGATTGAAGTGATATGTTGCGCCCGACACAGGCGCGAAAGTGAAGCCGGCGTCTTCGAGGATGCGGAGCGTTTTTTCGCCATGACGCGCGTTCATGTCGCCGACGACCAGCACCGTTTCTCCGGCTCCCAGCCATGGTTCAGCACGCTGGGCGACCAGCTCGACGGACTGCAAACGGTTCGAGCGGCTGCGAAAGTCGGTGTGAACGTTCACGACGCGGAACCTTGCCTTCATACTCAGGTCTTCAAATGCGACCCAGGACGCAAAAGCCGGATAAGAACCATTGTAGGTTCGCGCATAGATCACATCCGGTGTTTCGGAAAAGAAAAACCAACCCTGATCCTGCACTGCAAGGCGTTTCTTGCGGTACAAAATCGGTTGCGTTGACGGGAACTGATCCGCCGGCCCGACGGCTGCTGCCGCATAATCGGGATTGTGTTCGAGCAACCAGTCCAATGCGAGGTTTGTGTCATTGAAAGAACCGCGCGCAAAACTCTCCATCTCTTGGAATGCGACCAGGTCAGCAGACATTGCTTTGAACGCGCTGTCGAGAGGACCTTTCCGGCGGTCGCAATCTCCGAGTGACCAAGGGCCACGCTCTGCGGTCATGACAATGTAGTGAACGTTGTAAGTGGCGACGCGAAGGGTTTCATTGGCCCGTGCAGGCAGCTGCAACTGCTCTGAATTACGCTGAAGCTGGCAGCCCAAAACAAGTCCGCACAGCACCAAGGCGAAAAAAACTATACCAAGGGAATGTCTCAAAAACGTACCCCAACGCAATGAAATCGTGTTTCAAAAATTTATATTACAAAGCTTCTAGTGCGTAAGTCATAACTTATGCAACACACCGCTAGGTCGCCGAAAACAAGGCTGTGGACATGGTGCACAAATCCGGTGCGAGTTTCAGTATGCTCTGATATGCTGAAACCATGCTGATTGGCTACGCCAGAGTGTCTACCCAGGCCCAAAGCCTCGACCGCCAAATAGGGGCGTTGAATGCTGCGGGTGTAGATCGCATTTTCCGCGAGAAGGCTACGGCCAAGACTGTGAAAGGCCGTCCACAGCTGGAAAGGGCCATTGATGCCCTTGGAACGGACGATGTTCTTATGATCGCAGAATGGGATCGGGCAACGCGATCAATGATGGACGGGATCACTATCATTCAGCGTGTGGCTGATCGCGGGGCAACAGTGAAGGTGCTAGACAAGCCATGGCTCGATCTCACCACGCCAATGGGGAAAGGTATCCTCGCTTTTCTATCTGCCTTGGCTGAGGATGAGCGAGAGCGGATTACACGCCGCGCGAATGAGGGGCGACATGCGGCCAAGGCACGCGGCGTCAAATTCGGTCCAAAGCCCAAGCTGACGGAGCATCAATGCTCATTGGCAAGAGAGCGCTTGGCCAGAGGCGATAGCTGCCGTGCAATCGCCAAGGACATGGGCGTTGCCCACACTACAATTTCCAGATTGGGCTGAAGGACAGTCAGCTGTCTGGCAGAAAAGTCTCGCCAGTTGCGCAGTCTACGATTAGTCTTCTTTGCATCACTGCATTTGTTGTTTCAAGAACACAGCTTCTGGGGGTTTTCGTATGTTGGATTTCAACTTAGTTAAGCTTAATTTTGCGACTGCGGTGGCCATCCTCTTAGTGCCACACGAGGCAATCTCTGCACCGGTATTTGCTGACCTCGACCCAAGCGGAACATATCTGTTTGTCCATGACACCAATCCTGGCTTCGATCAAAGAAGAGCGCCAACGACTGTGCCATTGGCCGGGTTAAATTTCTCCACAAAGATTCCTCGCTCCAACCAATATCTGGCAATAAACACGCGCGGAACGTACACCGGGGGCGGTGGTTTTACTGGGTTGACTAGCGGCGTGGCTAGATTTTCGAACGGTGGCAGCACAATCCCTTCTCCCTCTGGAGCCACAGAGATTTTCACGATTCCATCATCTCCATTTGGTATCCCATCAGACGTAGGGGGAGACTTTTTTGTGCCGGATCGAGGCTCTGACCCATCCGTAGAAAACTACACGATTGTTCAGGTTCCTGACGCGGCAACCAGCCTACAGTTTACTGTAAACGACAGTTTTTTTAGGGACAATACAAGCCAAGGCTATCGAGCCAAAGTGACAACTTTCCAAGACGTCATGGACGGCTCTTTGACTATTGATGATAGGTCAACGCCCGGTGTTATGTTTGCCAACATCCTTCCGATGAACAGGTTCAGTATCGATGATGCCGCTCGTCTAGGAGGGTATGACCATTTTAACTGGCTTCAAAACATAACGAGCTTTGAGTTTGAGGGAGAAACTAGGACTGTCTTCGACCCGTTCCCATTGGGAGTGCTTTCAAGAGGAACGGGGTTGGACCCGTTGCTAGGGGGGAATGCGGGCCAGTTTGCTGACAACAGCCCCCTCTATTGGAATGAGACCAACAGTATTTTGTTTCCTGATAGCTTGTTCATAGACTTCGATGCAGGAGATGGATCACCAAATAACAGCTCTTTTCGGGATGGCCCCAACCTAATTTTCGAGGGCTGGAGCGCTCTTTTCAATACGTCACTTGTAGGTGTTCGAGACGATGGGACGTTCGATGTCCTGTCAGATATTCTGGATAATGGTGACCAGTACACTTTTAACTGGAAATATACTCAGACTTCAAACTCCCTTTTGAGCATTTTACCATCTGGTCCAGACGGGCGGGTTACCAGTTTGGCCAACGCCGATCTATCACTTGCTGGTGGTGGACAGATTGATTTCCTTGGTTTCGGTCAGATTGACTCTCCTGCACCAATCCCGGTACCGGCAGCTTTACCAATGTTTCTTACCGCCCTTTTGGGTTTGGGTTACTTGACGAGAACAAGGTGCCGGTCGCATTCAGTCTAGTACCAATAGGTTCGGCAAATACCTTGATCGTTGCATCAACCGCGTGGGGCTAAGAACGCATGCGTGTTTAACATAATGAACCTTATTAAACTAATTGCCAAAAATTCGTTTTATCGCGCCCGGTAGCGCAGAAGATGGTTTCAATACTCCGTTCGTTCTATTCCGACCCGCCGGGCGGCGGTGGCGGCGGCAACAAGCTGTCGGAGCGCATCGCGTTAAGTTGATCGCTGCCTGGCAAGTGGGACAAGGCTTCGCCTAAAACCAACTGCGCCGCGCGCGGGCCGTCGGTTGCTTCTGCAAGTCGCACCAGCATGACCCAAGCCTCTTCGCGCTGGGGGTCAAGTCTCAAAGCTTCCCGAAAAGCGCCGGTTGCAAAAGGAAGATTGCGCATCATCAGCGCCGAGCCGCCCAGCACGAGATGGATTTCGGGGAAATCTGCGTTGTTGGCGGCGCTGTTCTGCCACTCGCGGGCGGCCGCTTGCAGTTTTTGTCGTGCGGTTGGCTCCAAGAGATACGGCGGAACATTCAGAAGCGTCTTGGTCGTTTCGATGCGCACGGCGCGGGTCGGATCGTCAAGCGCGTCAGTCAGCAGGTCGGCCTTTGCATCTGGTGGTAGTGGCAGGTGCAATCCCACAGCGGCAGTTCGCACGGCGGGATCCGGATCATCAAGCAAGGGAGCAAGGCTTTCGGCCAGCGCCGGGTTGATCGATTGTTCCAGAAGCCACGTTGCCGTTGCGCGTACGATTCCGGGTTCGGTCCGATCTTCGGCCAGCGTCACCAATGCATTGCGCGCAGCCACTACATCCCGTTGCGCTGCTGCAAGCACTTGCCCGAAATGGGGTCCACGGTGGGTGCTGTCCGGATACCATTCTTCAACGGCCGCCGCCGCCCATGCGGAGGATCGATCATCATGACAGTCGGTACAGGCATTGGGGCTGACGGTGTCCAGCGAAAGATCCGGACGCGGGATGCGAAAACTGTGATCTCGACGCCCGTCGACGCCCATATAGACCCTTTCAATCATGTGACAGTTTTTGCACTGCGCGCCAGCGCTGTCCGCCACGTGAAAGTGATGGCGTGGGTTGTCGTAATTTTTGAGGGCCAGTGTCGGAAATGCCGGGTTTCCGGCGGGAGAATGACACTGTGTGCAAATCCCATTGCCCTCTGCCAAAAGCCGCGCGCTATGCGGTTCGTGGCAATTGGAGCAGGACACCCCTTGCGCGTACATCTTGGATTGCAGGAATGAGCCGTAAACGTAGACCTCTTCAAGGATCTGCCCGTCCGGGTGATAAAGGCCAGGACGCAACAGAGCCAGATTGTAGGCGTCTGCGAAAGCTGTTCCGGGTTCGGGATTGCCGTTGAGAAAGGCCTCGCGTCTTGAATGGCATGTCGCGCATTGCTGGATCGTCGCTTCTGCACCCGCGTTGAAATCCATGGTCAAACCGATATCCGTCAGGCCCGTGACGGACGGATCGGGTGCCTTTCCCGTGGCCCAGTCGAGATGCGCGGAGCCAGGGCCGTGACATGCTTCACAACCAACGCCGATTTCCTGGGCAAGCGATCTATAGGTTCGTGCTTGACGATTGTAGTTCTTTTCATAACCGGTCGCGTGGCATTCCGCGCAGCGGGCGTTCCAATTCTTATATGGGCCTGTCCAATGCAGCGCATCGCTGGGCGGTAGATCCTGATCCGGATAGAGATGATACCAGCGCTGTGCCTTTGTGTCCCAGACCACATCAAAGCTTTGAAGGCGGCCCGGCTCTGTTTCCAGCAAGTATTGTTGCAGCGGCTCAATGCCGGCAACGGAATGAACAGGATAGTCGGTCGTCACGCCGTCCTTTTCCGTGACGGTTACAAAGTAGCGCCCGTCTTCTGTTCTGAACCGTGTCAGCGTGCCGTCGTGCCGAAACTCCGTGTCATTGAAATCTGCGACGATGTTTTCGCCAGTCGGAGCGGTCCAGGCTTTGGCGTGGTGCGACGAGACCCACGCATCCGCGGCTTCGGCGTGACATGCGCGGCAGGCATTCGATCCGACATATGTTGCTGAGCTTGTCTGACCGATAGCGATGGAAGGCGCACACACCAGCAGCAAAATCAGACAGATCCAACGCATGCACACATTGCCTTTCGCGATTAGGCCCGCGAATGGTCTGTCGCGGCCGCAATGGGGTTTAATGGCGGAAGTTGCGCGGTGTGCATGCGCGATTGGCGTGCAGCGTTCCATATGTCGGGCAAAGCCCTTTCAACCTCGTGCCAAGCAGTATCTTCCTGTGCCTTTTCAGAACCATAGCGTGCGGCTCCCAAGGCGGAAAGTGCCGATTTCAGAGGCTCTTTGTCACGCGGATCGAACGTGGTACGCGTTGCCCAAATGCCAAGACCTTGCAGCAATTGGCCCATGTCCCGCGCAGCGACAGAATCGCGGACCTGGGCGTAGGCCCAAGCCTCGCTTGACTCATATTGCGCACGCCGCGTGGCGCGCCAAGTTCTGAGAGGTGGGGTCAAAAAAACCCACAGCAACCGCATAAGACCGGCCGCGAACACTGCGAGCAGCGCATAGGCAGCGATCATCTGGGGCGGAAGCCGGCGGGTCGCCGCTTTGGGGGCATCGACTGAGACGTCGAAACCGGCGACACGCGCCTCCTCGACCTCTTTGGTTTGCAGGTTGTACCAGCGCAATACGAATTCGGGAACGCGGCCCGACCCGCCGCTTTGGGCAACAAGAGAAACGGACTCCGCGCGGGTTCCTGTGACGATGCCTCGATTTTCGCTGTCGCTCAGCACTGGTTCGGCAGGATACGCGGCGACCCCTTCTATCTGTACCGCAGGGATCAGAGGCGGCAGAAACATCGACGGGCTTCCTTCGATGGTTGCAGTAACGGAAAACGTCAGACTGTCGCCAGCGTTCATTGGCATGTCCTGTTCGCTGTGTTCGCTCTCCAGTTTCAATCCATTTGCCGCCAGAAAGGGATCAAGATCTCCTGCACCTTCGGGAATGATTCCTTCTACGACGATCGGGTCCAAAGCCACTGTGGCCTGCTTCGGATCGGTTTGCCCGGGTTCGGCCCAGGTTATGATCAGCTCTTGTGACTGGATCTGGAATCGTCCGGGCACCATCGGTGTGATTTGCAAACGCCGCGACACGCCCGACCAGGTCTCGCCATCCACATCGCGACTGGTTGGATTGGTTGCGCCTTCCGGCAGCTGCACAAGAATATTGGGGGCTTCGAAACTTGGAAAGACCACAGGTTTTGGCATCCATGTCGGGACCAGCACCGTTATGCGAAAAAGCAGTGGTTGCCCGGGGATTGCTTTGTTTTCGTCAAACTGTACGTCGACAAGAGGTTCTTGTGCCGCCAGAGGACTGCTCAGGCAGATGAGTGCCATCAGGATGCAAATTTGTCGGATCACTTCTCTTTCTCCGTCCGGCTGGCTTCGATCAGAAACCGTTGCCGCAGGAAGTCTCCGGTGCGCGTGTCCACAGTGTTCATCCACTGTTCGGTGGTGAGAAGACCCGCGCCGTCTAACGGTTCCGGTGCCAACTCGGTTTCTAAACCGCGCGCACTCTCGTTGTCGTAGACGGTTTCATCTGCCCCGATGCCTGAGTCTTCCCCGGTGTCGGACTGCTCCCGTTGCGTTTCGACAAATTCGACGATTTCCTGGGCGGTTGCCAGATTTTCAGTAGCGCCCGGAAAATCCGCATCCCGCTCTAACGCGGTTTCGAACGCTCGCACGCCATCGCGGTATTGCCGGTTGCGCAGATGGGCGACACCTTGAATGAAAGCCGCTTGCGCTGTTTCCACCGGTGTCAGAACTTCGACGGCCTTTTCGTATTGCCCAGCACGATAGAGCGCAAAACCGCGCCGCAATGGGTCGTCGTACAATTCTCCGGCACGGGCAAAGTCCCTGCCGTTGTAGGCAAGTTGCCCTTGCTGGTCAGATGTCAAAAACCAATCGGCAAGGCCTTCTGCTTTGGTTGCGTGCGGATGCACGCTGCTCAACAAGCAAAAGAACAGCATCGCTGCCCAGTTCATCGTCCACCCACGCCGGAACCAAAAAAGGCAAATCAAACCGGTAGGAATGGCTGCAATCCAGCCACGGTCCTGCCAAGGTTGTGTGCTTGTGTCGAGAACGGCAGCGCGATAGGCCGCGTTAAGCGTCCTGTCGATCTGGCGCAGATCTGCGTCGTCGGGTGTAACCGGAATGACGGGGACACCTTGGATCTGATCGAGGCCTCGGCTTCTCTGACCGCCGGGCAGTATCTGGTGGAAAACAACTGCGTTGCCAGCCGCCTCTGTCACCATATCTGCGTCTGCCGGATCCAGGTCATCCAAGACAAACAATATGCCGCCCGGTACGTCTTCCGTTGCAAGCAATTCGACGGCGAGCGCGAGGGCTGCAGAGGCATTTGCGCCGTCCTGGGGCATCACCTCAGGTGTCAGACCCTCCAGATAGGGCAACACGATCCGCGCATCTTCTGTAAAAGGCAAAACGCGATGTGCTGTGCCCGCATATGTCACAAGTGCGGTGCGCGCGCCCGCTCGTATGTCCAAAAGATCGCGAATCTTGAATTTTGACCTTTCCAGCCGTGAGGGTGCAACGTCCGGCTCTTCCATCGACGACGTGTTTTTCAGAACGATCACAACCGGTGCCGTCGGCGATACGAACGGGTCCGGCATGCGCGACCAAGTCGGCCCTGCGGCGGCCAGCCCTGTCAGCACAAGCGCCAACGCCACGGCGTCGATAGGCACAATCTGTCGTCCCCCGCCTTCGCCGATGGTCAATGCCTTTTGCAGGTGAGGCGCAATTTCTTTGCCACCCGGATCACGGTAACGCGCCGCAAGCCTCACGCGCCACCAAAGCAAAGCGACAGCGGGCAGAATGACAAGCACCCAAGGTCTGATGAAGTGAAAGACCGACAGCACTTCGGGCAAAGTTATGGCGAAGAAATCACTCAAGCGAGCCGGCGCCTCCGCCTTTGTGCTGTCAGATGCAAACCGGCAACTGCACCTATGCCCGTTGCCAATGCGGACAGTAGCGGAATGTGATGGAGGCTTTGGCGTGGACGGAACGTCTGCGTGTCCGTTTCGCGTGGTGCCAGCACGTCGATCCGGTCGTAAATCTGATCAAGAGCAGCCTGATCTTCGGCAAAGAAATAAGCGCCACCTGTACGCTGCGCAATATTGCGTAGCGTCGCGACGTCGACACGATTTTCGCCCTCGGCTTTTGGGTCTCCAACCGCGATTGTATATATCTCAACGCCCGCGCCGTGCGCAATTTCGGCTGCATTCAGCGGGCTCATGCGACTGGACGTATCGGATCCATCCGACAACAGAACTAGCAGGCGCTGATCGATCTCGCTCGATTCAAAAGTACGAATAGCCAGGCCGATCGAGTCCCCCAGAGCTGTGTGAGGTCCTGCCATCCCAACTTGAGTTTGGTCCAGTAACTCCACGATTGCCTGTGTATCTTCGGTCAGCGGGCTTTGCAGGTAAGCTTTGCTGCCAAAAACAATCAGAGCCATCCGGTCGCCGTCGCGTCCTTCGATAAACCGCCGAACGACGTTGCGTACGCCGGCGAGCCGTTGCAGGCGCTCGCCTTGGGGGTCTGTGAAGTCGCGGGTGTCCATTGAACCAGATATGTCGATGCCCAGGATCAAATCACGCGCCGCGGTCGATGTCTCTATTGGTGCGCCGACCCGTTCGGGCTGCGCCACCGCAAGAACCAGCATGATCCATATCACGGCTGCCGCGATCATCTGGAACCAGTTTCGGCTCATCACGACAGCGCCTGCTGCGGCCTGCGCACCGGCGCCATCCACAACCTGACGGAAAAAGGGGAAACGGATGGCCGGCACGCGTTCTTTATGTGCTGGCAGGAAACGCCAGATTAGCAAAGGAAGCGGCAATGCCAGAAAGGCCGCGGGGAAGGCAAAGCTGATCAAGGTCCGATCTCGTGTTTGTGGCCGCGCACCCAGTCTCGTGCAAGTTCCAGCAAAACTGGATTGGCAGCTGCCTTTGGTTGGTAGGGTGCAGCAATCAGAGCGCGTCCTGCGCCGCTTCTAAAGTCCTGCCCACCGACTGACCGGTCCAGGAATGTCAGCCAGTCTTCTCCGGTAAGGGCCGCAACGCGGGTGCGTGGATAAGCGGCCAGCGCGCAACGGCGCAGGATTTGGGCAATTGCAGCCGGGTCCGAACCTGCCGTTTCCAGCGCGTTGAGAGCAACAGCGCGATAGGCATTGCGTTGTCGCAAAAGGTGCCAATGCCACAGACCATAGGCAACCCCGGCCATCACCAGAAGTGCCAGAACAACCCATCCGGATGTCTGCGGGATCATGGAGACAGGCGCAGGCTCCGTCGGCAGGACAAGCTGGTCGAGCAGATCCACGAGGTTGGTCGGACGTGGCGCTGTCTGTGTGTTCTCGCTCATCGCTGACCCAACCCAAGCAAGCGGCGCATCTGGGTGAGGCTGTCTTCTCCGGCACTCAATGGCAGAACGGGTACGCCGTAGCGGCGTTGCCAATCGATAATTTCAGCGAGGCGTTTTTCGGAAAGCGCTGATATATCCTGATGAACGCGACGATCTGACGTGTCGATCGCCGCTTGTAATGCTCCGTCGGAAATCACCAGCTGCGCCCCTTGCGGGAAGGCATCCGCGAAAGGGTCGGTTATCAGGCCCAAGACCAGATCATTATGTCGCGACAACCCGCTCACAAGTTTTGACGTCTGCGCATCGATCACGTCAAAATCGCTCAGCACGATGACAAGGTGATTGCGGGGTGCAATGCGCGCCACCGATTGCAAAACACTGTTCATCGACTGCGCTGGTACGTTGGGGGCCTGGGCACAAAGCATCTGATTTGCGTCTGCAATCGCCGTTAAAAAGCGATTTAGTGCAACGCGACTACGGGCCGGACGCACTTCGGCACGCATGACATCGCCGAAAACAATTCCACCGACGCGGTCCCCCTGCCCCAAGACGGCAAAGGCTGTCATTGCCGCGCATTCTGCTGCGGTGACGGATTTCATGTTGTGCTGCGAGCCGAAGAACATTGACATTCGCTGGTCTACGACGATCAGGGTCGGGCGATCGCGTTCTTCAGTAAAGACACGCACATAAGCTGAGCTAGTACGCGCCGTGACCTTCCAGTCGATGGAGCGCACATCGTCTCCCGGTATGTAATTACGGAGCTCTTCAAAATTGAGCCCCCTGCCCCGCAGCTTGGATGCATGCCGCCCGTTCAGAACAGACCGCGCAGGCTGGCGCGGCAAAAAGTGCATTGCGCGCGCCGGGCCCTCCAGTGATCTGAGGTGATCCAGCGAAACGCGCACGTGGGTGTCCTCTGGCACACTCCGATCCCGTGGCCTCGCTCCCGTGCCGGTTCGAATACGCGCCGATAGGTTCTTCAATTCCGCCTCCTCAGCTCAGCGCTACCTGTTTGAGGATTTCCGCAACCACGTGATCGGGTGAAACACCCTCGCCCTGTGCCTCATAGGTCAATCCAAGACGGTGCCGGAAAACGTCCGCTGCGATCGCACGCACGTCTTGAGGGTCAACATAGTCGCGCTCATTGAGCCATGCGTGCGTGCGAGCGCACTTGTCCAGAGCAAGCGACGCGCGCGGGCTGGCTCCGATCTCGATCCAACGCATTAGATCATCACCATAAGAGGCCGGGTCGCGCGTGGCCTGCACAAGATCCGCCATGTACTGCTCCATGGGTTCCGATACATGTACAGCGACAATCTCGCGTCGCGCGTCAAAGACAGATGCCTGAGGGATCGGTGCCGTATTCTGCTTGGGCAAGACGTCCTGAGGTGAAACACTTGCGGCCTCTTCTGCCCGCACCAGCCGGATTACCTTCACCTCGTCTTCCACCGGTGGGTAGGTGATCAGAACATGCATCAGGAACCTGTCCATTTGTGCTTCCGGTAAGGGATAGGTGCCTTCCTGCTCGACCGGGTTCTGCGTGGCCATGACCATGAACAGCGGCTCCATCGGATGTGTGGTCCCCGCGACGGTCACTTGCCGCTCTTCCATCGCTTCCAGCAGAGCGGCCTGAACCTTGGCGGGCGCACGGTTGATTTCATCCGCCAGAACGATATTCGCAAAAATGGGCCCCGGTTCGAACCGGAATTCAGCAGTGCCGTCGCCCTGATAGTAGACCTCTGTGCCCGTTACGTCGGAGGGCAAAAGATCAGGCGTAAACTGAATGCGGCTGAAGTCGCATTCGAGGTTTTTGGCCAAGGCCTTGATGGCCCGCGTCTTGGCCAGACCGGGCAGCCCTTCGACAAGGAGGTTTCCGTTCGCCAACAGGCCGATCACCAGCCGTTCGATTACATTGCGCTGACCGATAATGGTCTCTCCCATCCGGTCGATCAGCAATTGGATGTCGCCATGCGCGCTCATTCCGGCCAGATTTGCTCCCAGTCTTTGGTCATATCTACGATCACCCAGCCGCGATCCGGTCCTTCGTCAAGACCGCGGATCAGCACGCCGATGTGTCCTTCCCGATCATAGGCGAATTCCCTTTCGGCATCCGTGTGGTGGACCAGGAGACCAAGGCGCGGACCCGCTCCGGCGCTGGTGTATTCGAGCATCTGGAAATCCCCGTCGGAGTTGCCACCCGCAATGATAGGGCGCTTGCCGATACGGCTATCGATGCCAACCGGCTTGCCTTCCTTGTCGTCTACAAAGGTGACGCCGGATTGCTTGGTGATTTGCCCGTCGTCGTATTGGGTCGGACCGGCGCTGCCGATCACCTGTTGTGGCGGGATATTGTAGGCTGCCTCGGCAAATGCACGAATGAAATGCACCCCACCACCTGAAACGATCCATGTCTGAAAACCCTCGTCCCGCAAGTAGCGCAACAGCTCGAGCATCGGCTGGTAGACCATTTCGTCATATCGCAGACCTGTCGTGGGGTGGCGCTCCTCCGCCAACCATGAACGCACATCATCCTGAAAATCCGCGACGGTCATGCCCGCATGGCTGACAGCAAGAATTTCTATCAGCGCGTCCGTTCCACCTGCGGCCACGGTTTCAAGATCCCCCATCGCAGCCGCTTTCAAAACATCGCTGGAAAGAACAGCACTGTCCTGCGCGGCCTTGTCGCGCAACCGGTCCATGGCGTAGATCAGCTGGAAATACATCGGCTGTTCGGCCCAAAGCGTCCCATCATTGTCAAAAACAGCAATTCGATCCGCTTGGGTCACGTAGTTGTCTGACGCGGGATCGGTTACTTCATCGACAAAATTCAGGATTGTGGTTTTGGTCGCAGTGTCTGTCCAAGACGGCAAAGGATCGGACAAAACCGGGAAAGCGCAAGCACATGCTGCTGCGGCACAAGTCAATAGTCGCATTGTAAATCCCTCTATATGAAACACTTAAAAGAGCAACGCGACACGCGCGCTGCTCTTTTGAAGTGTATCACGAAGCCCTAAGGGTTGCCTGCCGGTTTAGACAGTTTCTCCATCACCTGATCGAGACTGAAACTCGCAGCTTTCTGACGCGGCGGGTACTCTTGGAAAGTTTCGAGGAATGTGCCGACATACTGTTGTGCGGGAACAAGGAAGTATGCCCGATCCAATAACCAGTCGTAGTAGGTGTTCGACGTTCGGTAACTCCGCTCGTAAGGGTCTCTGCGTATGTTGAAGATCAAAGGAACCCGCAACTCTGTCCATGGCTCAGCCCAAGCACGGAGTGTACCCCACGCCTTCTGTTCCAGGAAAATCAGCTTCCAGTCCTGAAAGCGTAAAGCGGTCAGATCGCCATCATCGGAGAAATAAAAGATCTCATTGCGAGGTCCTGTGTCAACTTCTCCGCTGAAGTATGGCAGGAAGTTGTATCCATCGAGATGCACGCGGTAGTCGCGGCCGCCTCCGACTTCCGCCACGGTAATGCCATCAAGCAGTTCTTCTTTCACCGTCGGTCGCCCTGCGGCCGCAAGATAGGTCGGCAGCCAGTCCATATGGTGCATGATCTCGTTGGACACCGATCCCGGTTCGATCAGTCCCGGCCAACGTACCATTGAGGGTACACGCCAGCCGCCTTCCCAGTTGGTGTTTTTCTCACCCCAGAACGGCGTCATCGCTGCATCCGGCCAAGTGTTCATGTGAGGACCGTTGTCGGTGGAATAATGCACGATGGTTTCATCGGCGATTCCAAGCTCGTCGAGCACATCCAGGAATTGGCCGATGTGCATGTCATGTTCGATCATGCCCGCCGTGTACTCATCAACCTTTTTTCCTACAATATCGTTGGCGGCCTGCCAGCGCTCGTCGCTTACGTGCGTGCGGAAGTGCATTCGCGTGCCGGACCACCAGACGAACCATGGCACACCTTCCTCTTCCTTGCGTTTGATAAAGTCGATGGCCGCCGCAACAGTTTCGTCGTCAACCGTTTCCATGCGCTTTTTCGTCAGCGGGCCGGTGTCTTCGATCTGACCGTCGGCTGAGGATTTGATCACACCACGCGGGCCGAATGTTTCGCGGAACGTCCGACCGTCAGACATGATCGCGTCGCCGGGGTAGTCGATGTTCTCCGGCTCTTCTTCGGAATTGAGGTGATAGAGGTTGCCGAAAAACTCGTCGAAGCCATGGTTCGTGGGCAAATGCTCATCTTTATCGCCGAGGTGGTTCTTGCCGAATTGACCCGTCGCGTAGCCTTGTCCCTTCAGTAGCCCGGCAATCGTCGGATCCTCTTCCTGCATGCCAAGCTCTGCACCGGGCAGACCAACTTTCGACAGCCCCGTCCGGAACACAGATTGGCCCATGATGTAGGACGACCGCCCGGCGGTACAGGACTGCTCGCCATAATAGTCGGTGAAAATCATGCCTTCTTCGGCGATGCGGTCGATGTTGGGCGTTTGATAGCCCATCAATCCCATCGTATAGGCGCTGATATTGGACTGGCCGACGTCGTCGCCCCAGATCACCAGAATGTTTGGTTTGTCGTCTTGCGCGAGCGCTGCGCCGGTTACCAGAGCCAGCGTCGCTGCCGCTACTGATCCGATGCATAGAAATTTTTTTAGCCGCACGGCAATCCCCCCTTTGAATTTATTTTGTTACGCCACTATAGGGCGAAAAGTGAACCTGCAAAACAATTTATTGCGTCGGTTTGGACCCTCGCGGTGCATAATTTTAGCATGGCGGTAAGGTCCGACACGTGCGTGTTTTGATCCAAGAGACATGAAACAAAAATAGTCTTCTTCCAATTTACTACATTCAGGAGGGCGTGGGCGGTTGGTCGTAATTCAAATCGTGCGGTCCGCTGCCAGCCAGGCAACCGTTATATGCGACAGGCGATTATCTAAAGTTGTGCATCCCGGTCGTGAACCTTTACAGTGTGCATATTCGGCATTAGCTGTCCGACGTCTGGAAAAACACCGGGTAACCGTTTCATGTTTGAAAAACTCGTCGCAGATTTGCAGGGCCGGATGATTGTCCGGCTGGTGCGCGAGAACTTTCGCCTGCAGGTTTTCAACTACAGTGTGGCTATTGTTGCCATGGTTGTGATTGCGGCCATGGCGGCCCTGACGGCGTGGATCATGCAGGACATCATCGATACGATGATTGCGTCCGAGGACCGTATGCAAGCCTTTGTCGTGGCCGGTGCCGTTGCTCTGATTTTTTCCGTTAAAGGCTTTGCCACTTACGTCCAGATGGTTTTCATGAGCCGTGCCGGCAACAGCATTGTCGCTTATCAGCAAAGGCGCCTTTATCATCGCATCCTGCAACAGGGTGTGGCCTTCTTCAACGACTCCGGATCGCATGACTTGTTGATGCGGGTCATCTATTCTGCACAGGGCTCGCGGACCGTTATTCAGACACTGGTCACCGGCTTTGTGCGTGATCTGCTCACACTTGTTGGCCTGATTGCCGTGATGATCTATCAGCAACCAACTTTGACGATATTTGCATTCGTTTTTGGCCCGCTGGCATTGTTCGGGGTGCGCCGGATTCTGAAACGCGTGAAAAAGATCATGCAGTCGCAGATGACTTCACTGGCGGAGATCATTCGGGTCGTGCAGGAGACGTCGACCGGTGTGCGTGTGGTCAAAGCGTTTTCGCTCGAGGACCACATGGGCGAGCGCATGAAAGGTGCCGTTAAAGCTGTGGAAAAACGCGCGAACGCAATTGCGCGCCTCGAAGCAGCGACCAGCCCGCTGATGGAAACACTGGCCGGTTTCGCCATAGCCGCCATTGTCGCGCTGAGCGCAGTCAACCTTTTTGGTCAGCAGGCGAATTCGCCCGGACAGCTTATGTCGTTCATCACCGCCTTGATGATGGCTTATGAACCGGCCAAGAGACTGGCACGCATGCGTGTCACGATCGAAACCGGGATGATCATGGTTGGCCTGATGTACACCACCCTGGATCAGCCAATTTCCGTAGAAGAGGCCGAAGATGCCTTTTATCTTCCAGAGGATGTCGATGGCGTCACATTCGAAGACGTGAAGTTCGACTATAACAATGGCCAACCAATTCTGAACAATTTGAACATCGCGTTTGAGGCCGGGAAAACAACAGCGCTTGTGGGCCCGTCTGGCGGCGGCAAGTCGACGATCATTAACCTGATTATGCGGATGTACGACCCCACATCAGGCGCCGTCAAAATCGGTGGAAATGATCTGCGTGATGTGACCTTTGCATCGCTGCGGGAAAAAATTGCATTCGTCGGACAGGATACGTTTTTGTTTTCGGGCACCGTGCGCCAGAACATTGCTCTTGGGCGCGAGGATGCCAGCAGCGCGGAAATCGTTGCTGCTGCCAAGTCGGCCAACGCGCACGACTTTATTATGGATTTGGAGCGCGGATATGAGACTACCGTTGGCGAAAACGGATCTCACCTTTCGGGCGGGCAACGGCAACGCGTTGCGATCGCCCGCGCCATCCTGCGCGACAGCCCGATCCTGTTGATGGATGAAGCCACGAGCGCTTTGGATTCGGAGTCCGAACACCTGGTGAAAGAAGCGCTCGCCCATCTCAGCAAGGATCGGACGACAATTGTCATCGCGCACCGGCTGGCGACTGTGGTCAATGCCGATAAGATTATCGTCATTGAAAAAGGTGCGGTTGCGGAGGAAGGCAAATTGCCCGATCTGCTGTCACACAACGGGCTGTTTAAAAAGCTTTACGACCATCAATACAATCCTAATCCCGACCTTGAACCGGTTGACGCGTAGCCGCCAGCAAATGGTTTCATGTCTGCTGCACGTCCCGCGGCGTTTTTGACAAGCGGACTTGTTTTACGTAAAACCAACGACTATTGTCAGGAAAGGCGTGGCGCAGGACATGTAGCGCGCCGCACTTTAGATCTGGTACCTTGTTATGCAGGCAAAACAGTTAAACATAGCAGACGCCGCGTATCGGCCAATCGCGCCGAAAATGTCGGAGCGTTCGGTGAGTATCATAAATCATCTGCGTCTGGTTGCTTTACGTTGCCGGTCCGCTGCGCGTGTCGATATGGATCAGGCTTGCGCGCTTTTGATGGCCAATCCCGCGGACAGCCAGATGCGACATGCAGAAACCCTGATGCGTGGCTTTCGGCAAGCAGTTGGTCGCAGACCAGTTTTTCACCGTCCTGGAACGTCCGACTTATCGTTTGATGAGGCGTGGCTTGGGCGTCTGTTCGAAGCGGTTGAGCGCAGTGATGATGACAGCTTTCGCTTTTTGATAAAGTCCCGCGTGCCGCGTTGGACGCAACGCAATCTTGCTTATCTGGTACGGTCCATTTCCGACCAGTTTCATAAGACTTAGAATAATTCTAAAAAACTCTTGGATTTCGTCTCCGATGCTATAGATAGAGCGAGGAGAGCTGTTTTCGCGCGCAAAACAGCTTAGCACAATCGATTTGAAGGTGAGCATAATGACACAGACAGCCATCGACCTGACCACTGACGCCGTTGCGCAGATCGCAGATGCCCTGAATCAATCCGTGGCCGAAACCGCCGTGACGACCATGTTGGCGCAGAATTTCCATTGGAACGTTACCGGCATGGCATTTGGCCCCCTGCACGACTTATTCCAGAAAATCTACGAAGATCACTTTGAAGCGCAGGACGATCTGGCGGAACGCATAAAAGCACTCAACGCGCACGCGGAAGGCACGCTGGCCGGCATGCTTGAGCGGTCGAAAGTCGCGGAGCACGACGGCAAAGCGTCAGACAGAGAAATGGTCAAGATCATGCTCGAGGCGCAGGAATCGCTGGCGTCTACGCTTGCCGGATGTGGCGAACTTGCTGCTGAGCACGGCGACACGCTGACTGAAGACCTGTGCATCAGCCGTGGTCAAACACACGAAAAGTTCGCCTGGTTCCTGCGGTCGCACCTGACCTGACGCGTGTTCGTCAGTCCGCAAGGTTAAGATCAACCTTGGCCTTCTTTTTTTTGAGCTTTCTTTGATAGGCCGGTGCCCAATGGGCGTACCGGCCCATTGATTCTTGCTGGCACACGAGCATTTGAACAAATGCTTCCTGCTGGTCCGGTTGTTTGATGGATTTAAAGAGTTTTTTCTGGCTTTTGGTCATGGAACACCCGATGCAGTGCCCGTCCCTTCGGAACTTGCACACATCAATGCAGGGAGTTGGCACTTTCTTACTCATTGCTGATCTCGCTGAAACAGAGCGCGGTCAATTTTGCACCTGGCTGGCGTCTTGGGCGGGTAATGCAACAGATAATACGTAGTGTGAATATATGTAGTGGTGCTTTTTTCGGTTGCGGCTTTTGTCCGGAAAATTCAATGCGCAACACCTGTAAGCGCCATTAAGCAAAAACACCCTCTTCCAGAGCAATGCGCTCCACGGGTTGAATGTTCATGTTTGGCATCAGTTCATTGTAGGAAAGTACGGCGAGGCGTGGAAATTCGTGTCGGGCAATCTGATATAGTCGGCGCCTAACGTCGACGGTCGTGAGAATCACAGGTTGCGTTAGACTCGTGCCAACGTTGTCCAAAGTTGCCCTGACGGCCGCGCATATACTTTGCTGTGTTTCTATTGGTAGCGGATCGTCAACATTTGCTGACAGCAGTTCTTCTATTTCAGCGTCAAGCAGGTAGACCACCAGCGTATTCTGGCCGCGTGTGTATTTATGTGAAATATAGTCGCGCGCCGATGATCGCATGTGATCGGCAATCAGCGTCGCGTTTTGGCTCGGCGCCATTCCCGGCCCGTAATCTGGAACGACAGAACCGACTTCGGGCCCAAAAACGATGTTTTTACGTTGATCAACGCTGGTCGTACCTTGAATTTCCAGCGCGGCCTCAAGGTGCGCTCGCAAGTTGCGGATGGATATCCCCTCGTCCAAAAGGGCACGGAAAGCGCCGGTTAAAGTCTCGGGAAAAAAGCGTTGCTTCGTTATCCCAACGAGGTCGGGAAAGTGAACGCGCAAGCGTTCAAGATTATATTCGGCAACATCCTCGGTATAAAATGCCCCTGCGTTGGTGCGCAGAATCGCACCAACATGGAGCACGATATATTCTGCCCAACCCCAGGAGGACAGATTCATATTTTCAATAATTTGCATGGCCACGTCCGACTTCAACACGACGGCTGCATCGGACAGATTGGTCGGGTTGACCGCGTGTTCCGCCTCCACGCCCAAAAGCGTAAGCCGGTCAGACGTGTCATTGATAAGAATGGTATCTTCGTTCAATCCAATTCGCGGGGGCCCGACAATATCGTTAACGCCGATCCTGAACTCGTTTTCCGCCAAGTCCGGGTCCGAGCCCAAATCGACACGGAACAGTCCGCCTGTCTCCCAGAACAATCCTTCCGAAAGCATTTCGAGTAAGTTGTCAAAGCTCTTTTGGTCGTTTGTGATGGTGATGTGTTTACCGGTTTTGCTATCGATTAGCGCATTGTACGCCGACGTTGGCAATTCGATTTTCGCCCCGGCGGACCCGGCGGCGGTGAGAGCCGCCTCGAGCCAACGTGATGGGGCGACCGCAAGCTCAGGTGACCGGACGGCGGTCAGGCGATCCAACCCGCGCGCGGCCCGAACGCAGCCGCGCAACATATTGTGAAAGTCAGAGAACCCCGTCGCCGTCGCATCAAGCTCCATTATTTTGAACACCTGGCGCGCAACATCTGTTGTCACAAGGCACTCGCGATTGTCGAATAGCGCCGCGGCGATCCGATCAGATTGTGTTTCCGTCCTGACGTGAGCCGGAGCAAGCGCGGCGGCTGTTCCGTCAATAAGCACTTTGTCGCGCGGCTCGGAAGCGTCAAAGCTCACAACGGGTTCAATCGGCAAATCGAGGCTCTCGCATAGCAGGCGTGCGTATGTTTGGACCGCATCAACCGCGCTTTGCGTCCCGTTATCCGTGGTGACGACGATTGACACTTTTACGGGTTCATCAGCCATCGTTGGATGTCCAGTCGAAGTCAATCACTGTGCGGTTGCGCTGCATAAAAGCCAGGTCAAGCTCCCTCTCGGCGAGTACTCTGAGCCGCGGGAACTCGATTTCAAGAAGCTCCTGCGCCAAGGCTCGTACGTCGGGATCTTGGACAATCAGCGCGGCCGGTGTCATCGAGGGAACCTTGTCTCGCACGGCGGACAAAACCTCCTGACAATCTTCCGGGCGCAAAGCAAGCTGGGTCCGATCTGCCTCGCGATGCAATCCCTGACGCAGGAGGTTTTCCATCGGCGTTTCAGTTGCGAACACTTCCAAATCACCATCGGAGTCCACGAGGCGCGAGCGTATTTCGGGGATTAAACGCAGCTCTTGAGGGATAAGGTCCAGCGGCGTGGATGCCTCCCGCAGTTCAACGAACCTTACGCACAGCTCATCGATCGCAGCGATTGGCACACGTTCCTCTGCCAGTGCTTTCAGGACAAGCGTGAAGGCGGTCAACAGCTCAGGATCTTGGCGAACGCGCTTTGCAGTTTCCGATTTCGTTTGCCACAACAGTCCAACCACCTCCTGGTGTCCAATGACCGTCTTCGGCTTACTTTCAATCACGCTTTGCAAGTGCCGCGTGATGTATTCCAGAAATCCCCACAGTTCGATGTTGTTTGCTTCGGCGCTCGGCCAATCCGCCTCTGACACGAAGCTTCCTTCACGCCCGGTGAGCGGATCGGTGCCCGGAACGACGGACAAGCCAGCCGCTTGTAGCTCGTGTGACGGCAAGGGCGAAAACCGCATCCCGTCTTGAAGGGTTCCCATCACAATTGGGACCTCATCTATCAAAATAAGATATGAACTCTGAGGCATGTCGGTTTCATTGCCGCGCACCCGTACGCTCGGAAGTCTTAAACCTTGTTCCGAAAACATCCGTTCGCGGAATTCGGTGATCAGCTCAGCGAATGGGGCGGCAAGTTGGCCGGCATCACCTTCAAAATAGTGAATGAGATCGTAAGCAACTTCAATTGCAATGGGTGTAACAACTGGCAAATGCTCTGCACACTTACCGAAATCGCGGACAAATCTGCTCACGCGGGATAACCGTTTTAAATCGCTTGCAATTTCAGGGTCATTCGGGGACAGATCATGTGCGCGCTGCGTCGCTTCCGTCGCGCGTTCCCATCTTTCTGCGGGGTCAGGCCAGTCCGTCGCCCGCTCGTAGGCGCCGGCAAGGTTGGTAAACAAAACCGCATCGGTCGGGTTGTGTTCCACGGCTTCTTGGTAAAGCGTGATCGCATCAGCGTAGTGGCTGGCTTCATACATCCGGTTTGCTTCTGCGTTGCGGAGCAGCGCCATTTCTTTGCGAAAGGCGGTGTCGTTTTTTACGTGTTCCGGTGCCGAAGAATACAGGGTACGGGTTGCTTGCCAAGCTTGCAGACGTCGAAGCGCACTTGCTTCGGATCGGAATATATCCGGATCGTCCGGTTTAATCTCACGGGCGCGCGCAAAACTGGAAGCGGCGGCTTTCTGATCGCCATCCGCGACAGCGACGTCTGCCAGTTTGCAAAAATATCTTGCCTCATAGCCCTCGCCGGCGGCAGCAAATATTCCGTCGTAAAAAGACTTCGCTCTTTCTGAGTTTTGCTCCAGCAACTCTTGCGCGACGCGTTCTGCCGTTTCGAGTATGACTTCGTCCTTGGGCCAAGCGGCAATTTCCCTCAAAAGGACATCTTCCGCCTCTTGTTGTCGGTCTTGCTTCCAAATCGCGTAGGCTGCTCGGGCCGAAAGTTGTCCTGCGCGGTAAGGCGCTTCTTGAACACCGTCCAAATACCAGCGTTCAGCCTGGCCAAAGTCGGTATTCATCTCAGAGACGGCTCCAAGACCGAAGTAACCGTCCACGTGCGGCGGGTCGAATTTCGCCAAAGCCTCGAAAATATGCTCCGCGCCTGCTGCGTCTCCGGTCCCGATCAGAGTGTTTCCTTTGTAGACGTATCCCGTTGGATTTTCCGGAGCTGTCGCAATCGCGCGCTGATAGTAATCCAAAGCGTCTTCCCTGTGCCCGTTCCGTTCCAGCGCGTAGCCGGCCTCGACCAGCAGCATGGCTTTGAATTCCGGTCGCACCGCAGTGCCGCGTTCATACAGTTCCTGAACACGTTGCCTGATGTACGTGGGCGGACGTTCGCCAGCAAGACGGATCAGCATTTGATAGGGTGTGGGCTCGCCCGGGCGCAATCGTATTGCGTTCTGATAATGCTCTTCCGCTTCATCAGGTGCGCCCGTCGCGGAAGCGATCTCGCCCAAAAGAGTGTGAGCGTTGACGTGATCCTGACGCTTATCAATTGCTTTGCGTGCAAAGTCCGCGGCCTCTGCAAAATCTCGGACCACAAAACGGAGCATACCCATCCCGCACAGGACGTCGGGCAGATCCGGCGCCAACGAATACGCTTGTTCTATAAGATTTTTCTCTGACGACTTTTGAAAGTGGTGCTGTTGAATTTCACCCGCCGTATTGAGAAGGCGTGCACGCAGCGTGACGGGTAAAAAATCCAATTGCCCGAGCTTGGCATACATTGGGAAAGCCTCGGCCCATCGCTGATGCAGCGCCATGGGTGCACACTCACGGATCATGGATACCGTGTCGGCGAGTTCGGGCGCAGCAGCGATGTTGAGCCTGGCGAGGGTCGCCGCGAAACTCAAGCGCCACTCGGCAATCGCTTCTGCGATGATGCCAATCAAATCACTGGTGGCCGATGTGCGATCATCTTCAAACCGTGAACTGATGTCGGCGCATGACGTTGCGGTCACGCGTGAGACGAAATGTTCTCTGAGCGCCAAGAGAGTTTGTTGACGTGGTGCGCCAAATGCCGCACCGATGCTGTCGTCCAGCACATCCCAGGCTTCAAACGGGTCTAAGCTGTCCTGTGAGGCTGTCCGAATCTGTTCAAGAGCCGCGGCCGTTTCGGTCATATCGGAGCCGGTCAATGCCGCGTTGCGATAGGCATCGGCGAAAATCGCGTCGGTCAGCGGCTCTCCTATCAAAGGTTCTTGTCTTTTTTCGCTTTCGACGTCGATGGGTGCGCGTGCAGCCTGGGTGTCGTGCATCTCGAAAATGACGCGCAGCTCATTTGAAAGGCGTTTCTTCTCAGCGCGGCTGACATCCAGCGAGTCTATCGCCGCGCCAATCCGGCTCATTGTGTCTTCAGCACTCAGGCCGCTCACTGTCGGCGCCATGCGACCGCCCCTCTTTTTTGAGTGTACTCTACTTCGCCTCTGGGCAGCCCCGGTATTTCGCTCTTAGGGAGCCCGGGTATTTCACCATCAGACCGCCCTTTAATTTCACCCTTGGGCATCATTGACCGTTCCGCATCCGAGAAACTGTCCCCTTGACCCTGATTTGCAGAAATTGGCCGCGGTGCTGTGCTCTCTATGTTTGGTCGCTCGGCTGGTTTAGGCGTACCGGGTGATGCATTAGACGCGTTTCCCCAATTCGTCGAGCTGAGCGTCACGCTGTAGGAGCCGTAAAAAGCATTGGGCGGTATTGAAGTGATGCCGTCGGAGGCGTGGAACCTGTCTGTGGATGCATAAGGATCACGCTCTGCGGTCGGAAACTTGAGATACCGGTACTCAGGTGCGTCGACAAAATTGTGCATGTAAACGACAGGACAGCCGAAAAGGGTACTGCCTTCCGGAATCAATCTGTTCAGCACTTCTTCGCGCCCGCGCTGTACGGCCTCATCAATGGAAATGGAGCCTTCGCGAATGACTTCGTAGAACTTTTTGGCGAAACGCTCGGCAACAAGGTTTGTGACTTTGAAGCGCATCGCAATGACGGCAGGGATTCCGCTGTATGCCAGATTTGATGCAACTCCGCTCAAGGCATCCGTTCTGTCGGACTTGGCGCCTTCACACGCCTGAAGAAAGACAAGGCGTGGTGTCCAGCCGCTGAAGCATCCGGCAACCGCGGCATCGCTGATCCACTCGGTTCTGTCATGGTCGTCGTCATCGATAAACCCAAGCGACCCTATGCTGTTTTCGAAACGTCCATGACCGATGAAGTGTACGATGTGAGGTCGCTGCTTGGTTTCTTGGAAAAACTGGCTGTGCGTCGCCTGAAGCTGGCCTGTGCCACCGCATCGCGGGCAGGGCCGACCGTTTACTTGGCCTGTACCTTGGCAGTCGGGACAGATTCCCGGAAGTATCGTCAGCTTTATCTTTTCTTTTGAATTCTCTTTGATTTCCGTCAGCTCTTGGAGAACGTCGTCCGTTTTGACTTTGTTTTGATCGCGAGCGGCGGCAACGACAACCAGAATCCGAAGCTCTTCTCCGTCTTCCGTCAGTGTTCCCAGTTCGACGTCATCCGGAACATGCCGCGCCAGCGTCAGTTTTGTATCTGATGCAAGGTGTATTCCCTTTTGTCCTGAATTTTGATCGTCCGGGACGTACAGATATTCCCATGGCCAACTTGCGAGATCGCGGGCTCCGTATTGGAACTCGAGCAATAATCTCAATCGCGTTTTGGAATTTCTGTGATCTTGAAGTGCACTTTTAAATTCTGTCCGTGCTTTCCCCTGAAACAGGAACTTGAAAAGGTAACCGCCCAAAACTTCTATTTCATCGCGCTCTTTGATCCTCCCATCTGCAAACCAGCGGCTTAATACATCGATGGTTTTGCGTGTGGTCACGTCAATTTCTATGTCGACCCGCTTCGGTGTGCCTTTGTACTGAACGATCAACGAATGTTCGTTTTCAACGACTATTCTGAAGGGGTATGACCTTTCGCTCGACATTGCGGCCTCTAAAGATCCAGCATCTTTAACGAAGCCGAACGCGTTCGGGACATATCATCGTCTTCCTCGTCGCTTAAATTCGCGCGTTTGACAGCGCGCAGGTGCGCCGATTGCATGCGAAGGCCATAATCATCGGAAAGCAACTCCGCGTGTTCCTCTATCAGATCAGGGCTCAGGAGCATTGTTTGTGCCAGGCTCACCAAATTGGACTTTGCACTCGTATAGCCATCTTCTGAAGGTACTGCCGCTTCCTTCAGAACACGCTTCCAGGTATCGGAAAACGACAACATGTCCATGTCCGACCGCTCGGGTGTCGATGCAATACTGGTCAACACGAAATCTGCATCGCGGAAAGGTTTGGCTTGATCCATAGACGGGCCATGCATAAGCCGGTCCTTTACGATCCAAAGCGTGTATTTCCCGAGTTCTTCTTCCGGCATGTCCACAAATGCAAAATAAGCCGGATTGATCTCGTCGCCGGCGTCGGGGTCAAGTTCAATCCGGTGTCCGAGAACGGGACTGGTACCCCCGTCGCCCGTCAACAATTCAATACCGTCGAGCAAAGCACCTGCGATTTTGGTATAAACGCTGATCGCAGTAGCAAAATCCAAAGCTCCTGCAAGCCTTTCGACCATGCCAAGAAGGTTTTCGGACAGGTTGGTTTCAGTGACGCGATAGAGGACGAGCGTCATGCTCAGTCGGCCGCCACGATAGGGGCTGATGCCGGCGACGCGCGTGTTGCGGAACACGACGTCTTGCGAGCCGTTCCCAATTGCCGGGCCAAGCGTGTCGGGACCAATGACAAAGGGTATTGCCACTTCTTCGCCATCATATTGAAACTCTGTTCCAACATAGACCATTGGAAAGAATGTTTTGAACCATTGCCGCTCTTCCGCAAGAAACATTTCGTTCACGCGTATCTGAAAGTAGCACTGGTTTCTTGAAAGCGGAGCGCCGAGCTTACCCGGCTCATCTACGTTTTTCGACGGGATTTCAATGCGCGTCGGAAGCCGTGCAGGCGAGGCGGCCAATGCATTGAAAACATTTTTGCTGCGGGCCAGCAAACTCATCGAAATATCCTTCAAAACAATGACGTGCCAAATGTTAATTCACGATCGAGCGCGCACAAAGCCATTTTTTAGACCGTGTATGTCTTCAAAACTGCAAGCAAATTGTCTTCAAGCTCGCGCGCGCGGTGTGTGTCGACCGTGACAACGATTTGAGTCAGCAGATCTGCGTCTATGCGAAAGACGTGCTGTTGCACGAGTTGGACGACGGGTGTGGCAGGGAAGGTCAATTTCACCGAAGCGCCTTCGACACCGTCGTCAAAGAACAAGTCTTCATCCGACAGGATTTTAAACTGCGGGATCGCCTGAGCGCCGTTCATCAAAAATTCTTGGCGCGCTTCATAGCGGTCTTTTCCATCGCTCGCAGCCCGGCTGATTACAAAGTTCGTCCGTGGGCGGGAGGCTGAAACTGTCGGTTTGAGATCGGCGTCCAGCGTACTTTCCGGCTCCAAAAGGGTGATCTGAGAGCGTGCCTCCCATGCACCCGGAATTTGCATGGTGCCAAGTCCGAAAGGTAACAATCCCTCTGACATTTTACAGTCCTCGCTCAAAACGACATCAAATAGGTCACAATATGGCGGCTTGCCGCCAAGTTTGGTTCCGCCTTTGGAATAATCAGCGTGTCTGGTTGCAATCGCTTAATGACTGTAACTGTTGGTTGAAATCCGTCAATGCGCTTGGGCCCGACCGCCAAAAGAAGAATTCAATCAGAGCCAGTTTTGTTTGCATCCTCAAGTTCGGGATGCTTGTAAGCCTCGGGATAGGAAAAGGGCTTGATCGGGCCCAGAGGAACGACTTTGTTCCAAGAGCGTCCGAAGTAGCCTTGCCGACAGTGGACGATTGAGTTGCTCTCTGCCACGCCCGGTAACGCATAAACGCGGCACAACCATCGCCAAAGATCTGGGTAATCCAGAATACGCGCGCCGTTCAACTTCATACGGACAAAATAAACCGGGTCATGACGATAGAGTGTCGGGAACAAACGCAAGTCCGCCTCAGTAAACATGTCGCCACACAGAAATGGTCTGCCATCGGATGAAAGCCGCGCGTTCAGCATTTCGAGCGTGTCAAAATAGGATAGAAAAGCCTGCGCGTAGATTTCTTGATCTGACGAAAATCCGGCTTTGTAAGCACCATTGTTGATGGACACATAGATAAGTGCGTTCAGACTGTCGATTTCGCTGCGCAGCGCAGCACCAGCGGGATACAAATCAGGGCGCAGGTGTGCTGGTATAACGCTGCCCAAAGCATCGGCATGCGCGCTCAGCATGCGAATGATTTCCGCGCTTTCGTTGCTAACAATTCGCTTTGACACCTTGTCGTATAGAACGGGCAACGATTGCTCGTCTGAGGACTCCAAAGCATAGATTTCCTTGGCAAGGCGCAAGTTATTCCCGGTTCCGGTTTCATGCGTGCACTCCGGCAGGGCTGCGTCAGTCAAACTGGCGACACGTCCGGGGTCAAACATCCAAAGGTTCGGCGCAACCGGATCCTCTTCACCGGTTCGGTTCGGAAAAGCCACATCGAGAGAAACGCTGTCCTGAAGTCCCAGAATGTTTCGCGCCAGTGTCGTACGGTGACACCACGGGCAATTGAGCGCGACGAACAGATGATATCGGTCGCGTTGCGGCGGAAAGTCAGGGTCGCCGATAGCATGCCTGAACCCGCTTATGCCGCGCACGAATTCACCTTTGACGCGCCTTGATGCAGCGGCTGTCTGATCTTCTTCGACGGACGGATTATTTTTCGTATTACTCACTGGCACTCCAGAGTTTTTGATCGGCGGACCGTGTTTGTACACCAGCGCCAACGACAACGTGTCATTCTGATATCGCGGCAACCAATCAAAATCATGCGATACGGAACGGTCATTTACTGGATAGGGTACGCGGTGGGTGCGAGTACGGTCGCCTCCTCAAGAACATGTCCCCGTTCCAAAAGTTCATTGAGAGTACGTTCCGTGGCGAAACCGGAAATATAAAATTCCACCGGAACGTCATTTCCGGCTAATCGACCTGCAAAACCGTCGAGCATTTCGCTCCAACTGAGATAATCCACGGGAGCCACGACAATCTGTGCGCCGGCTTCGTTCACACCGATGATCGTGCCCAACAAACGCAAAGACGACAATGGTTCGACGTCGTTGTGATAGTTTCTGAGCATGTCGATGGTTTGAACAACAAAGCGCGCCTGACCTTCAGAACCGACGTTGAGCACGAGTTCGAAGATTTCGGCACGCCCCTCGACATCACCAAGCTGTTCAAGTGCGCCCGTCAGCACGCCTTGCATGCTCAGCGTGTAAAATCCGTGCCGCAGAAACCGGTCAATGTCTTGCTGTTTCAATCCAATTTCGGAAAGCTGCGCCTCTATCGCCACGCGCAAATCACCGGGCGCTGTGTCCCAAACCCAGTCGGAGAGTTTTGACGACGTTGAGAGAACAAAACCGCCGGGGATCATGGTGGTCAGCACATTCACGCCAAGCCCACCGGCAAACGCGGACCATGTCACGTCGTCCAGTTTCTTGGCCAGAACTTGGTTGGTCGTATAGGGGTCAACGCCCAACTCTTTGGCCAATCGCCTGCGTTGCTTGTCAAAACCAAGAATATTCACTGCAACATCGCCGCCTGTTCGCGCGACCGTCTCTGCAAAGCTCTCGTCTGGCAAAGCCGCTGTTTCATCGATTCCCCCGGGCAAGCTTGATGTGGTTTCAGGGGATACGCCTGGCATGCGGCCCTGCCGCACATCGCCGAGTTTTTGCAATCCTGTCCGGACGGATCGGCCCGTGCGATTGAAAAAGCGCCCAACACCTTCCGGGACGCCTTGGAGCGTTTCTTTCGGGCTATCGACAAATCTGCGTAAATTGCCCGCCGTGTCCCTTGCCTGTTGCTGGGCGGCGGTTTTGAATTGTTCGTTTTGCTCAATATGCTGCAAGACTGCAAGCGCTTGAAGTTCCGATAAGCGGGTGGCGAGCATGCCAGGGCCCGAAGCGGTAAACTCCCCAAAAGGTGAAGAGATAACAACTTTGGCCATAAAACCGTCTGTTTGAACAGTGTCACCAATCTGGTAATTCTCGCCAGTAAGCGCGATATCCGCAGCGACGTCTTTTGCCAAAAGGACTGGCGGTGCCTCGTAGTCACCACCTTGCGCAGTGCAGGGCAAAGCAAGAAGCGACCACGCCATCACAATCGCTGCGCCGGATCGAATGCGGTTTAAAATCAATACTTCGCTCCTGCAAACGCAAACTGTCTTTCGTACGAAGCTGACCGATCGTTGGATGTCTTGCAACTGTAGCGTGCGACAAACAAAGCAAGGGGCGACCAGCATTTGCGGACCGCCCCCTCCTTTTAAGTGTTTTTGTTTTTAACGTTCGAGCGCACCAACACCTGAAAAGCGGAAGGCTTCCTGTTCGAGCGCATCAATCTCGTCCGTGCTCATCTGATCATGTGCGACTGTGATACGACCTAGGAATACAAACGGCAGATCATCCGCCCGATTCTCCAGATCCGCCTTGATGGCTTCGGCTGTTGCTGCCCCGACGTCGTCACCCATACGCATTGGTGTGGCGTCTAGCTCACCGTTACGAATGGCTTCCAGCTCGAGACCGGTGCCGCCCCAACCGGTTGAGAAAATCTCTTTCTCTTTGCCCATCGCAATCTGCGCTTCGACTGATCCCATGGCCATTGCCGTGTTTGCGTTGTGAATGATCGCAGCTTCCGGGTAGGCTTGCAAAATCAAAGAGGTGCCTTCGAAGCCGCCTTCCCGCTGGTACTCGCCGTAGTGTTCGTACACCGTGGTCCAACCGGCCTTTTCCTCGACGCAGGCTTTGAAATCACCCGAGCGCTGATTGTCCGTGATCCCGGGGATGCCCCGGTTCATAGCCATTGTGACGCCTTCGCCAAGACGTTCGATCATGTAGTCACACATGGTCAGCGCCCCTGCTGCGGATGAGAAATCAAACCATACGTCGGGCTGGTTTTCGAGATACTTCAGCGGTGTATGGAACGCCCAGACATAGGTGCTGAATCCGTCGTTGGCCGCCAGCTTGTCGATGTTGTCGGCCTGAATTGCCAGTTCGGACGGGCCAAAAATGACGTAGTCATACAAATCTGCATCCTGTTCGACCTGGTTAGCGTAAGTCGACTGTAACGAGTGCTCAATCTGGCGCGAGGCAAACTCGGTCGTCTCATATTTGATACCCAGTTCGTCGAGCCGCTTGGTCATGGCAAGATAGTTGCGTGCCCAGAAATCCGACGTGTCCGCAGACGGGTAGATCAGCGCGATCTGTACTGGATCCTCTTGCCCGCCACTGAACGGCACGGCGGCCGAGCCGACAACCTCCTGCATCGCCGGAAGCTTGCCCTCGGCATTTACTTCATCGGGCACCCAGTAGTCACGGTCTCCGATATCCGGCAGTTCCTTGAGCGGAAGATGCCCATCCGCGAACGCAGATCCTGCCAGAATTGCCACTAGGGCAGTCGTCGTTAAAAGTCTCATAAGGTTCCTCCCTTTGCGTGAGAACGGAGCCTGCGGTCAGCGTCCGGGCTGTACCTCGAACGTGACCAACTCCGCGTAAAATCCGGTTACCCGCTTGGATTAGGGGATCCGGCGAACAGCGCTCCGATTGCCAGCAAGGCAATCAGTCCGCCGATGAGCAGTGCGCAAAAGCGCAGCATTTTTCGTCCTTCCGGTGTCGTCAGACCTGCCAGGAGACCCGCGGCGCCATCTCGGTCTTTCTTCTGCATCCACGTGTACAAAGCCACGGAGGATACAATCACCACCCCGGAAGCAACCGATTGCCAGAAGAACTCGATGCGCAGTGTGACCAGCGCGTTGATCATCATGCTCAGCAACAACACACCTGCAAAAGAGCCCAGCATCGAGGCACGACCGCCGAAGAGAGATGTGCCGCCCACCACCACAGCCGCGATAACATGCAGGTTGAAGTAAGGGGCAGAGGTTGCCTGAATGGCGTTCAGTTTCCCGGTCAGCATCACACCGGCCAAGGCTGCGCAGGCGCCACACAGCACATAAGCATAGACTTTGTGACGGTTGACCGCGATGCCGGTTAGTTCCGCGGCTTCTGGATTAGAGCCAATGGCAATGGTGTAGCGACCGAAAAACGTCCGCTTGAGCAGAATGTACCCCGCAATCATCGTGGCGATCCCGATCAATACGGGGATCGGCACGAAACCCGGTATCTGCCCGCGCCCTATATCTGTCAGGAAATCCGGGAAGCGGGCCAGAACAAGGCCTTTGGCCAACACCAGCGCAAAACCGCGATAGACAAGATCCATGGCCAAGGTGCCGATCAGATCGGGAACGTTGAACCGCGTGATAATCAACCCATTGATCAGCCCCATGACGGCACCGAGCATTAAGGCAATCGGTACAGCGACGTAAACCGAAAACCCATACTGCTTGATCAGGAAAGCCATCAGAATGCCACTGAGGGCAGCGATGGAACCAATCGAAAGATCAATGCCGCGCTGCGTGATCACAAACGTCATCGCCATAGCCATAGGCATGTACAATGCTGCATCCAGCAGGATGAGGTTAAGGTTTGTCGCTCGGAAGTACCGTGCGGGTTCTGCAATGCCCATGAACAAAAGGATCGCGAGGATCATGACCATTGGGCCGACGATGGCAATGTAGGGTTCCAACCTCTCTGTCAGAGGTCTTGATGTATCCACCATGGCCATTATGCCGCCTCCTCTGCGCCGACAATCATACCCAAAACCTCCTGGGTGTTGCTTTCAGCCGTTTTGACGACACCTACTCTTTGCCCGCGCCTCTGCACATGGACGCGATCCGCGACCTCGAACACGTCATCAAGCGAATGGCTGATCAGGATCACCGCCAGACCCTGCGCCTTGAGCGTTTGAATGAGCTTCAATGTACGCGCGGTCTCCTGCGGCCCAAGCGCTGCAGTTGGCTCGTCCATGACCAGCACCCGCAACCCTTCGTGATAAACCGCGCGCGCGATGGCCACAGCCTGTCGCTGCCCGCCAGACAGGCTTTCAGTGGGCGCGTCCAGAGACTTGAGCTGAACGCCCAAGCGCTCCATCAAAACCCGCTCCGTTTCCGCCCGCATACGCTTGTTGTCCAAAATCGGCACGCCAAGCATTGATGTCGTTAACTCGTTGCCAAGAAACATGTTTGCGGCCGGATCTAGATGATCTGCCAGCGCCAAAGTCTGATAAACGGCGTCGATACCCTTCTCAATGGCTTCGGCATGATTTGAGACAGCAAAATCCGCACCGTCGAGCAACATGTGTCCTTCGGTTGGCTGATAGACGCCGGTCAGGATTTTTATCAAAGTGGATTTGCCGGCGCCGTTGTCGCCAACAATGGCAAGCACTTCGCCTGCATATGCTTCTAGATCCACGTCAAGCAACGCGGTGACACCGCCAAAGCGTTTGGTGATGCCGCGCATCTGGACCAGGGGGGTTTCCGACATAAGCCTCTCCGACGATTAAAATTTCATAATGCAGTGGCCCGACACAGGAAGAGAAACGTCGGGCCACCGCCGCTGGGAGATTCTATTTGCCCCAGATTGCGGAATATGCCGCACGGTAGGGCGTGTCCGGATCGAACTGGTTGCCCTCTATTTTCGACAGACCTTCCTGCGTCACCAAAGCAGGGGAGGTAATATACTCCGAACAGGGTTCGCCCTGGATTGCACGGTTCAATTCATCAACCAGTTGCCAGCCTTGCAGGTTGAGCGGTTCCGCGACCGTAATAGTCTGGTAGTTTTCCGTGCGGATGCGCTGGAAGGCCGCTTCGGATCCGTCCCCGGCAGAGCCTGCTTTGGGGCCCGACTCGGCGGATATGCCCGCAGACGCCAGAGCAGGACCCATGAAGTCAAAGTACAGATCGTTGATTGCCAAAGCATGCGTCCAGCTTTCCCCGTATTTCTGCAGTAAGCTGATCGTTAGAGGACCCATGCGTGTGGACGTATCGGCAATGGGTGTATCGACGTATTCCAGGACCTTGCCCCCCATGCCTTCGATGGTTTCTTTAATGCGGTCGGCCTTATCGATTGCGATCTGGTAGGTTGAATCAGTGAAGATGATGGCACCCATCCCGTCCCCGCCGTCCTGCATTGCCCATTCAGCGGCAACTTCGGAGACTGTCATCGCATCCGTGGAGACATTGGCAAAAATACCTCCGGGCGCATCGCACCCGATCTTAGGCCCAGAATGCCACGCAACCATCGGAATGCCCGCCTCCGTCACGCTTTCCAACGCCGCCTGTTGTTCCACAGCGTCAAAACCATTGATGACGAGCCCATCCGGTTGCAACGCCAGTGCCTGACCAATCGCTGCTGTTCTGCCTTGAATGGAGCCGGCTCCATCCAAAACACGCACCTCCCAGCCGATGGTTTCGGCCGCTTCCTCAACACCTGCGGTGACACCGAGAATACCGCCGTTTTTTAAGTCAGCAGCGAGAACAACAATAGATTTTGCGGCAGCGCCTGCTGGCCCTTTGGTCGGGCCGTCCCATGGAACTTCGGCCACAACCGCGCTGCCCAGAATGGTGCCCGCCAACAACGTGGCCATGAATGCTCTTTTTTGCATAGTATCCTCCCTTTGCATGTGTGATTGATCAGCGCTTGGCTGCACCCTTTCTGCGCTGAGCGTATCCTGCGATGCCAATGGCGATCAGCAGCGTCACCCCGTTGAATAGCGGCTCGACCCAGAATGACCCGCCGAATTGCTGTATCCCGGAAATTCCGACGGCCAGAATGGCCACACCCACGATGGTGCCCCAGACATTCACCCGACCGGGCTTGATTGTTGTGGATCCCAAAAAAGCGCCAACCAATGCAGGCAGCAGAAACTCCAGACCAACAGAGGCCTGTCCAATCCGCAGCTTGGAGGCAAGAATAATGCCGGCAAGCGCTGTCATTGTGCCCGAAGCGACAAATGCGCCGATAACATATTTGCGCGTGGGTATGCCGTTCAGCTGCGCCGCGCGCTGGTTGGCGCCGATTGCATAGAGGTATCGGCCCACGGGCGTGTATTCGAGCACAATCCACATCACAACTGTGATAAACAAAAGGTAGTACCCCGTTATGGGCAGGCCAAAAACGAAGGTCGTCGATATGTCGTAGAAACCCTCTGGCAGAACACCAACCATCTGCCGCCCACCGGTGTGCCAAAGCGCTAAAGCATAAAGCACGGTACCCGTTCCCAATGTCGCGATGAAACTGTCGATTTTGGCCACTTCTACGAGAAGACCGTTCAAAAACCCGGTGAAGGCACCGAGCAACAATACTGCGATCACGGCTGCAGGCCATGGCAAACCAAGCATTGTCTGGCTGGAAATCGCCAAAATGTGCCACAACACGATACCGTATCCTACAGTCAGGTCGATGCGCCCTGCCGCCATCGGTATCATCGCGCCAAGACTGAGCAGTGCAATAATCGCCTTGTCCGAGATAATCGCGCGCAGGTTCAGCATCGTTGGAAACGTTTCGGGAAGCAGCACCGAAAAAAGACCTATCAGTAAGAACATCAGGATGACCAGCCCGTAGACCGGCAAAAACCGCATCATCCGCGCCAGAAAGCTCAGGTTCTTCAATTCGGCCTTGGTCGGCTCAAGGGCACCACTCTCAAGCGATTGCATGCGGCTCACCCTTTTTGTGTATCGCGTTGGACGCTGACGCCGCCTGGATCAGGTTTTCAGTCGACAAACGCGTGCCGCTGATTTCATCAACGATTTTGCCCTGACTGAACACGATGGCCCGGTGACAAACGGCTGCGATCTCTTCAAAGTCGGTCGAGACAATGAGAATGCCGACCCCTTCTGCCAGAGCACGATTCAGCAGCTCATAAATTTCCGCCTTTGCTCCGACATCAACGCCGGCCGTAGGATCTTCGCAAATCAGCAGCTGACGTTTGGTTGCCAGCCATCGCCCGATCACGACCTTTTGCTGGTTTCCGCCCGAAAGCGCTTCGGCAGCCAGAGCAGGATCGTTAGGTGACAGCTGCAAATCGGTGCCAATGCTTGCGGCCTGAGCAGACTCTGATCGCGGCGCCATGAAATGAAAAAGCGCCCGTCCGACGCCTTCGGGGTTTAGAAATGTATTTTCCCGGATGGACAGGCTCATGGCGACCGACTCTTCGGTGCGGTCCTTGGCGACCAGCCCGACGCCGGAACGCATCGCCATTTGCGGTGAGCTCAGATTCGGCGTTTGTCCGTTCAGTTGCACCGAACCCTGGTGTTGGATAACACCAAAAAGCGCCCGCGAGATGTCCTCGTGCCCGGCCCCGCGCAACCCGACAATTCCGACAATTTCGCCCCGTTTAAGTTCGAAGTTGACCGGCCCAACGGAACCAACCGAAAAATCCGACAATGTCAGGATTGCTTTGCCAAGCATCTCGGTGGATTTCACAGTCTCCCGCGTCTTACGGCCTACGATTTTCTGAACCAGCTCTTCCGGCGTCGTGTGATCAATGCTGCGCACCCCGACAAGCGTGCCGTCGCGCAAGACAGCCACGCGATCGGCAATTCGAAAAACCTCATCCAATCGGTGGCTTACATAGATCATACCGACGCCACGGTCCTTTAGCGGGCGTAATGCCGTAAAGAGGCGCTCGACCTCGTCCGCGGGCAATGACGCGGTTGGTTCGTCCAGAACAAGAAACTCGCTGTCGACAGCCAGCGCCCGCGCGATGGCCACCAGTGATTTCTCGGTCCGAGACAGAGCTTCTACACGTGTGGACGGTTCAAAGTCACAATCGACACGTGCCAGCGCTTCTGCAGCGAATGTATCAACAGCACGCCACTGGATCAGACCGCCACTGCGTTTATAGCCCAAAGCAAGCGCTATATTCTCAGCTACAGTCATCCATTCAATCAGCCCGAGGTCCTGATGAATAAATGCAACCTTCTGGCGTTCTCCGAAACCACTGGGCTTGTGCACGTACGGAATGCCATCAATGAGCACCTGGCCCCTGTCGGGTTGGTGTATGCCGCCCAGCACCTTGATCAGCGTCGACTTGCCAGCGCCGTTTTCACCGAGCAGCGCAACGATCTCTCCGCGCCCCACCGCAAGCGAGACATCGCGCACAGCATAGGTGCCGCCAAAGTGTTTATCGATACCATCGAAAAACAAACCCTGATGGGCGTGTCGCGTCATTTCTCCTCCCTTGCCACGGGGTCGTCAAATCGATAGCGTTACCCGTAACGTAGCTTATGATGAACCAAACCTTCACCCTGTCAAGATGTAAAGTTACCGGTAACGTAAGAACGTCAACATGGCCGATAAAATTAACAAAAACAATAAGGTAAGTCTTGCTGAGGTGGCAAGAGCCGCTGGCGTGTCAAAAATGACCGCAAGTCGTGTCATGCGTGGTGAAGGCGGTTACTCAGACAAGACACGTGATAAAGTCATGGCAAAAGTCGACCTGCTTGGCTACTTGCCGAATCGACTTGCGACGGTTTTTGCCGGCGACCAGTCCTCAACATTTGTCGGCGTTTCCATCCCGGATCTGGGCAATGAGGTTTTCGCGCAGGTGCTTGAAGGAATTGACCGGAAGCTGGGGTCGTTCGGATACCAGACAGTGTTGGGTCTGACACAACACACAATTGAAGAAGAAGAAGCGTGGATAGAGACCGTTCTATCCTGGCAACCGGCAGGATTGATCCTGACTGGGCGGTCACATTCACCGCGATCGCTCGATCTGCTGCGCAACGCGGGACTTCCCGTCGTGGAAATCTGGGATCTGAACTCCAGCCCCCTTGATATGAGCGTCGGGATCAATCACTACGACTGTGGCTTTGAGATGGGCCGGTACCTCGTGGGACTGGGTTACAAAGCTCTTGGTTACGTTGGCACCAGTCACGATACGGCCAATGCGGCGACGGCGCGACTGGATGGCTTTGCAAAGGCTGTCGCAGATGGTGGCGGGACCGTTACGCGACAGTTTTGCCTGCACGACACCGCCAGCTACTATCCGGGGTTTTACGGAACTGAGCAGCTTCTCGCGTCCGGGGCGGATGTGGACTGCATCTATTACCAGAACGATGCAATGGCTTTCGGCGGTCTGCAGTTTTGCCAAAAAACGGGTCTGCGCGTCCCGGATCACATCGGGGTCGCCGGTTGGGGCGACATGCCAATAGCCTCCGTTTTGCAACAACGTCTCACCTCGCTTCACGTTTCGCACCTCAAACTTGGCCAAGCTGCGGCGGAAGCCATGGTCGCGCGCATCTCGGGCGAGCCGCATGAAACAGCGCGAGACATCGGTTTTCATCTAGTGCCCGGAACCACGACGCGGAAAGGCGATCTCTGAACAAATCCATGCCGCCCGAGGCAAAGCGGATTAACAGAAGGCTCAGGCCAACGCCTCAGCGGACCCCTCGGACTTTGCCGCGTTCAAATGCGCCGTGAGGCTGTTGACCATGTGCCTTTTCAAGATGCCAGCAAGCCCCGTTGCGTCGCGGACACGCAGCATATCCATAATCTGTTCATGCTCGTTTATTGCCTGTATCCATCGTTCGTCGGACAGGTTCGCCATAAACCGTGCGCGGCGCACGCGCGCGGCCACCACGCGGTGCTGGGCTGCAAGCACCTCATTGCCCGCAGCTTCCAACAATGCGTTGTGAATATCCTGGTTTGCGCGGAAGTAAGCTTGGCGATCAGCGGATTGAAACGCTTTCACCATGGCAGCGTGGCGCTTTTCAATTTGCGCAAGTCCCACATGATCCAGCTTTTTGCACGCCAGCTCCCCAACAAGATGCTCAAGTGCAGCCAGAACGGGGATCGTGTCCTCGATTTCTTTCTGCGTGACACCCGAAACGCGCGCGCCCCGGTTTGGCTGCAACACAACCAGGCCTTCTGAGGCAAGTACCTTGAGAGCTTCACGCAATGGCGTCCGTGACACATCGAAACGCGCACAAAGGTCTTTCTCGGGCACCTTTTCGCCAGGCTTAAGTATATCCTGAACAATCATGGTGCGCAGTCGTTCGACCAACTCCTCATGAAGGGTCGTGCGCTTTACACTGAGTGTCAGGTCCATCACGCAGCCTCCGTATCGATCAGCCGGTCCAACAAGCAAACAATGTGCTCAGCGCGCCGCGACGTTCCATCTGCGATCTGATGCCGGCAAGACGTACCGTCCGCAACGATAATTGCATCTTCCGGTGCCACCTCAAGCGCGGGAAAGAGGTCCAGCCGCGCCATTTCAAGAGAGACGTCAATCGTATCGGGTGCATAACCAAAGGCGCCGGCCATCCCGCAACAGCTGCTTTCGATCAGTTTGACCTCTGCGCCTGGAATCCGTGCCAGCAGGTTGAGCATTGGCGTGACAGCATCATTGGCTTTTTGGTGGCAATGCCCGTGCACGTAGACAGGCCTCTTCAAAGGCCTAAAATACAGCGGCTCACGTCGTTCAAGAAATTCCTCAAGCGTATACGTATTGTCGGCGAGCGCCTGAGCTTGCGTGCTCGGACACAGACCCAAAAACTCATCTCGGAATGTCAGGATCGACGAAGGTTCCAACCCGACAACAGACACACCTTTCGAAACGGCTGCTGCCGTGCTGTCAATGACCCGCTGCGCTTCTCTGCGTGCCTCGTCCACGCAGCCCACAGCCAAAAACGTGCGCCCGCAATCCAACGCTTTACCGGAGCCATCGCTGGCGACGGAAACGCGACCGCCCGCTGCTCTTAAAACGCGTAGCGCGGCGCGCAGGTTTTCGGGCTCAAAGTAACGGTTAAAAACGTCCGCAAAAAGCAACACGTCAGGGTTCTTGTCCTGCGCCTCTTCGTCGCAAAAGGGCTTCGATGACCACACCGGTAAGTCGCGGCGATGCGAAATGCGCGTGATCCCCTCCGCCCATGTCCGCAATGGCGGTACCTTGTTTCGCAGGTTTAGAATCGTCGCGAATTTTGCAGCAGTAGGTGCGTAACGCGGCAGGAATCCGATCAGCCTGTCCGCCAGTGTCAAGCCATTTTCCTTGCGGCGCGCCGCCAGAACTTCGATTTTCATGCGTGCCATATCGACACCGGTCGGACACTCCCGGCGGCAACCTTTACAGGAAACACAAAATTTCATCGTGTCTGCCATGGCATCGGACGTAAGTCCGCCGGGAATCTGACCACTGATAGCAAAGCGCAGCGTGTTGGCACGCCCCCGCGTTGCGTCGCGCTCGTTCCGCGTGGCGCGAAACGAAGGGCACATGACACCTGCCTTGAGCTTGCGGCATGCCCCGTTGTTGTTGCACATCTCAACCGCACCCTGGAACCCGCCAGCCGCACCAGGCCACAATGACCAGTCAAGTACGGTATCGAACTCCCTGACGCTGTACTCCGGCCCATACCGGAAATAGCTGCGGTCATCCATCGCTGGCGCATCCACGATCTTTCCCGGATTCATGAGGCCCTGAGGATCGAACCTTGTTTTGACTTCCTCAAAGACAGAGACGATCTGAGTGCCGAACATCTTTTCGTGGAATTCAGAGCGAACGATTCCGTCACCATGCTCGCCGGAATGCGAACCCTTGTATCGCTTAACCAAATCAAACGCTTCTTCTGCAATAGCACGCATCGTCTTCACGTCTTTGTCCTGCCGCATGTTCAGAACCGGGCGCACATGCAGACAACCGACCGAGGCATGCGCATACCAAGTCCCTTTGGTGCCATGGCGGCTGAAAATATCCGTCAAACCCTGCGTGAATTCGGCAAGTTCGGGCAACGCCACGGCGCAGTCCTCGACAAAGGAGATCGGTTTGCCGGCCTCTTTCATGGACATCATGACGTTCAGACCGGACTTGCGGTATTCCACAATGGCACCCTGCAACGCGTTATCCGTTACTGGCACCACACCACCCCACCGCGTGCCTTCGGCTTCAAACGAAAACCCAAGATCGCCTATCATCTGGGCGAGCGCGGCAAGCTTTGCGGCATTCGCATCGGCGTTGCCTTCTGCGAATTCCACAAGCAAGAGGGCGGCAGGATCGCCTTCCACAAAAGCATCTATGGTCTTGCGAAAAAGGGGGATGTCGCGGCCGAGGGCAATCATCGTGTCGTCGATAAGCTCCACCGCCTGCGGATTCAGAGTGACGAGGTGCTGAGCAGAGTCCATTGCGGCAAAAAAGGTCGGGAAGTGGCAAACGCCCGTGACCTTTTCGCCGGGAAGGCGAGCGAGGTTCAGTTCAAGCTCTGTGAAATAGGCCAACGTGCCTTCGGACCCTACCAGAAGATGCGCCATATTCACATCATTGCCCGTCAACGCATCGATATTGTATCCGCCCACGCGGCGCAGCACCCTGGGAAAGCGCGCCTCTATCTCTTCGGCCTCTCGCCGCCCAAGCGCCCGCATATCAGCGACCAGATCGGCATAAGGCCCCGGACCCGGAGCTGAGCTATCAAAATGCGCCTTTTGACCATCCGGCAGAATGGCCGAGATGGAACGGACGTTGTCTCGCATAATGCCGTAGCGCAGCGACTTGCCGCCGGATGAGTTATTCGCTGCCATCCCGCCCAGCGTGCATCGAGAAGACGTTGAGGGATCAACTGGGAACCAAAGTCCATGCGGTTTGAGTGCGCGGTTCAGTTCATCAAGAACCAAGCCTGGCTGCACGCGCGCGGTTCTGGCCTCCGTGTCGATCTCAAGGATCCGGTTGAGGTGTCGCGAATTGTCGATAACCACAGCTTCGTTTACGGTCTGACCACATTGCGATGTGCCCCCGCCGCGGGGCAGAACCGGTACGCCCCCCTCCCGCGCAACATTCATCGCGGCTTCGATATCTGCCACTGTCTCCGGCACCACAACGGACTTCGGGATCATCTGATAAATCGACGCGTCCGTGGCATAGCGTCCACGCGCGGCAGGATCTGACATCACGTCACCTTGCACGGCCTCTCTTAGCCGTTTGGAAAGATGATCAAAGTTCTGCACGCATTCGCACCCTTCGTCCCGGTCAAACCCCGTATCCTGTCACCGGGAATTTTCGCATTGACTGAATTATGAATTCATAATTACGTTTTGGCAACATAGCGTATCGTTTGAAAAATCATCGTTTGAAGGGACCAATTCATGCGCAAGGCCGGCAGACACTTCCTGCAGATCCCTGGTCCAAGTGCGGTCCCAGACCGTATTCTCAGAGCGATCAGCCAGCAGACCATTGACCACCGCGGACCGGATTTTGCCGAAGTCGGGCAGACAGCGCTGGAGGGCATGAAGGGCATTTTCAAAACCCGGCAAAATGTCTTCATCTTCCCGTCCTCTGGCACCGGCGGATGGGAGGCGGCACTTGTGAATACAACGTCTCCCGGTGACAGGGTTCTCATGTTTGAAACCGGGCATTTCGCGGCAACATGGAGCAAAATGGCTCTCAAAATCGGACTTGCACCTGAGAATATTGAAGGCGACTGGCGCAGCGGAGCTGACCCTGACCGGATTGAAGCGCGCCTGAGACAAGATACGGCGCACGAAATCAAAGCTGTATGTGTCGTGCACAACGAAACATCCACTGGATCGGTATCGCCGATTGCCGAGATTCGGAAAGCCATTGATGCAACCGGGCACCCTGCCCTTTTCATGGTGGATTCCATCTCCGGGCTGGCATCAATCGACTTTCGTTTTGACGACTGGGGCGTCGATGTCTGTATCTCCGGCGCGCAAAAGGGTCTGATGCTGCCTCCTGGGCTGAGTTTTAATGCAGTCAGCGAACGGGCAATGGAACGCGCCAAAACCGCAAAAATGCCGCGCAGCTACTGGGATTGGCAGGATATGCTTGGTCCGAATTCGTCCGGTTATTTCCCTTATACGCCTGCCACCAATCTGCTTTACGGACTGAACGAAGCCATCGAAATGCTCCTTGAAGAACGGCTCGAAAATGTATTTGCCCGCCACGCCCGGCATGGCTCCGCCACGCGTGCCTGCGTTCGGGCGTGGGAATTGGACGTTTTGTGTGCACGCCAGGGCCAGGAGTCTGGTGTTTTGACAGCCGTTGTCATGCCGGACGGCCACTCGGCAGATGCCTTTCGGGCAACGGCGTTGGAGCATTACGACATCTCGCTGGGCAACGGTTTATCCAAAGTCGCGGACAAGGTCTTTCGCATCGGGCATTTGGGAGATTTCAATGACCTGATGCTGATAGCGACGCTGGCCGGTGTTGAAATGGGATTGGCAAAATCTGGCGTTCCACACCAATCGGGCGGTGCGCAAGTCGCGCTTGAAACGCTTAAGGACGCAGCGCCGGATCGGTCATCCACGAATTGAACCCATGAGGCAACGCCGTTCTTTCGTCTCATTTGGTCGCAATCCCGAAGGTGCGTCCGGGCGATGGCTCTATCTTCACCACGACATGATTTCTCGGATTTCAGGGGCCAGACATGACCGATTTTGAGACACAGCGCGCCGCGTCACTGGCAGTCACACGCAATGGACCACCCCGCCGAACGGTGAACCCGTTTTTCGGCGTAGGCCCGATCACTGATGTCGTAGCAGACGAAGTCCGAGGGCGGCAGAATGGCTACGATTTTGATCGCTGGCTTGAGAAAACGTATCGAAAGCTGGACGAAAACGGCAATGATCTGGGGCCTTTTACAACCGCAGAGATTGGCCGATCAATGCATCGCGGCTATCCTGCTGATGCCATCCTTTCGGACATGATGCATCACATCCATCGCTATTTCGGCTTTCCAAAAGAAAACCCGATGGCTGTGGGTCTTGGAGGCGGGCACAGCGGGTTTACAGTCGCCATTATGCATTTGATGAATCCAAACCTCGGCGAGCAGAGAGTTTTTGTCGATACCCCGAAGCCGGAATCGGACACTGCCCGGTCCGGCGGCTTTTTTCGTCAGAGCTGGGGCGCACAAATCCTTGAGCTGCAGCAATTTGCGGCCAACGGGCACGAGGATAAGATCGTCTTTGCCGATGCCGAAGGTACGATACCGTCAGCTGACACGCTTGAAGAATTGGGCATCACGCTCTTTGTCGGTGTCGGACACGAAACCACGGGTGCAACCACATATACCGAAGAAGAGGTAGCATCTCTGCTCCAATGGTTAGAGCGCGACTCGCAGAACCGTCATGCGATGGTCGATGCAACATCCATGTTGGGCGCAATGCCGTGGAGCCCCGAGATTGTCGAATCCTTCATGACAAAATGCTGCATTTTCACTCCGTTCCAGAAAGCAATCGGTGGGGTCTCAGGCTATTTCCTTGCCTCCTTTACACCTCAAGCCATGGGCCTGATCGAAGCAAATCAGAAAAACCCGGCCTGGGCGATTGCCCGGCAGCTGAAACTGGTCGTGCCGAAAGATGCAAAGAGACCGATAAGCGGCGAAAAAACCGCTGAACTTGGACCCTTTTACAACGCAGCCGAACACAAAATGACCGGGGGTGTGATCAACACATTCTCGTCGCTGGCGTTTGCCGAAACCACTTACTGCCTGTTGCGTGTGGAAGGGATGGTTGGGTCCGTCGACGCCATGAACCAGCGCTCTGCGACAAACCGCAAGTGCATCAACGACTGGCTCGCAGGCCAGGATTTGCTTGTACCCGGTGTTTCAAATGCGGAAAAACGTGGCGCAGCCGTCACGCTTCTGGCCGTCAATGACCCGGACATCCGTGACCCAGGCCTGCACGCTCGTATCATTGCGCGCTCTAAACAGCTTTTGGGTTACGAAGGGCTTACCCATCCCAACGGCGAATATGAGCCGGGGCTTGATGCCGCCCGGTACGTGAATGCCTTTCCGGGCACACCCGGCGATTACAGGGCGTGGATCGGCGGAATCCGTGACGCCGAAGATATCGAACATCTTCTGGAAAACATCTCTTACGCGTACCACCGCGCGAAGGTCGTTGTTCTGGAAGAAGAACTGGCCAGGACGAGCACAGTTTTTGAGCCAACCACGACACCCGATGACAGCGCACGCAAGGACGATCCGAAGCGGGCGTACCGCATCTTGATTGCAGATCTGATCGGTTTGAAATTCGGTTCAGACGGCCAACCTGATCCATCCGAGGTCCAAAAGCATATCGAAGCGCAAGGTGCCACGTTTACAGTGGGCAATTGGGACGGAAGCGCGCTGCCACCGGGCCAACATTTCTTCTATCAGCCGGACCTGTCAACACATGAGGAACTGTCGGCCGCGTGTTGCGGCAACCAATATGACGCGGTCATTGCAGCCGCGACGTTTTTTCCCGAAGACGCAACCTTTCCGGAGGGTGGTGTGCGCATCGGCGCGGGCACTGGAAATATGGCCTGCACCTGTTGGGGCGGCGGCGACGGCACGGGCGGCCGTGCGCCGCTGATGAACACGCCGAGTTTTAACAGCCGTGCGACGGCACAAACCGCAATGAAAGCCTTGCTGCGTGTCCTCCCGGACCTCGATGTCGCGGAAATGCATGACCGTGTCGTCAAGGGTGACTTCGACACCGGCAAACACCTTCGCGACTATCCGACCGAAAAGCTCGAGGGCAAAAGGATGGGTGTCATCGGGTACGGAAACATTGGACGCGAAGTCGCCAAACTGGCGCAGGCCTTTGGCATGACGGTTGCGGTGCACGCAAGGGAAAGGCATCGCAAGTGGATCGAGTCCGAAGGATTCATCTATGCCACCACACCCGAAGAAGCGGCAAAAGGCGCGGATGTCTTATCTCCACACACCGGTCTTGGTTCGAAAGACGCGGATGGCAGATTTGCCAATGCCGGTCTGGTGGGTGCGACGGTGATGAACGCACTGAACGATGGCGCCATTCTGGTCAACTATGACCGTGGCGAGGTTGTTGACGCAGACGCTCTGCACGTCGCCATGGCAAGCGGAAAGATCCGCTATGCTGCAATTGACGCCGATCTGTTCATTGCGGAGGACGGCGGTTTGTTCGGCCCGATGGTGCCGTATCGCCCGCTGGTTGAAGCTTTCCCGGGTCGGCTGGAACTGCTTCCGCACGCTGCCGCAGACACCGAACATACCTCAAGGGTCGATGGCGCCAAACAGGCGGTGGACCAGATATTGTCGGCAATACGCTTTCGCAAGGTGATCAATGCCAAGGGGGACATTCCCGACGGTTACACTGGTGGCGGACCGCAAACCGTTCCAGGCGTTGGCCGGGTCTGTGCAGAAAACATCTCTGCGGCCGCTTCAGACGCCGAAACGGTTGCGCGACTGCGAGATGCCGCCGAAACACTGGCTGCAATTTGGGGAGCCATCGACGCGACGCAAGACCCCGACAGACGTGCAGAGCTGATCGCGGAACACGGTGAGGCGTTAACACTCGCCTCCAACAGACTGCGGCGGGATTTTGACATTTGGGGTCTGGTTGGCGGCTACAACTGACGTCAGTCTTCCTTCACGAGGCGCTGTGAATGTGCCGCCTGACTGCCGACGTTTTCGTCGCTGGATCGTATTGCGGCCAGTATTCGCATGGTAGCGCTATACTACCGGTTCACAGCAATTTGCGCGCAACGCACTTGCTCCACGCAGCAGACCGTTTATCATCAACAGTGTAACACTATTACAAGATCACTTTTTGAACGCCTTTAGAGACTAGAATTTGGAAGCGCCACCGACAAATACAGGAGCGCCAATATGCGGAAACACCGTCTGTATTCCTGAAACAGGACGCCTGCAACGCGTTGGATGAAACACAAACATGCGGCGTCACATGCGCTGCAACGATGTTTGACCCACGTCGGGCCTTTTGCTTCTGGTTTGCAGCTGAAACTTAAAAGCAGCGCCGTTGCGGACACACCGTATTGGGCGCTTCCACCCACAGGATGGCGCATCGGCACACCACCACAAAAAAAAGCCACCGACGCACAGTTCTGATCCACCGGTTAACCGTAATAATCAAAGCACTTTAAAAGTTCAAAGGACGGATGAGCAGGTAGAGTCATGATAAAAGATGTCAGCAACGAACTAATCCTCGAACACCTCCAAGCGCTGAAGCAACAAGTTCAATGCGCCCGATCAGAGAAAAACGAAATTCGTGAGCTTCTGATCACGATCAAATCCAACGTGGAAACACTAAAACAAGGCACCACGAACCTGGACACGCATCTCGATCACCTGATGGCATGTGTTCGCCGGCTCGAGCAGCGATTGAAACTGCTCGAAACGCAAGACTGAGTTCCAGCCATAGAACGCGCCGCGGTTTTAGCCTGTTTTCCGTGACCACCCTGTCTGCGTCCTCATTGCTCTTTGCGTGGCGCTACCGGCAGGGGGTTTAGCTCCGTTCCGTCTGACAGCAAGACCTCACCACTTCTAGCCTTCAGACTAGAAGTTTCTTTACATCCTCCGGCGCATCCGCGCCAGACGTCAGCTCTTGGTCATCTTATCCAGAAAACCAGCAGCCGCCGTCATCACGACGGAGGCACCTGAAACGCCCCATCCGCCGTCGACCGGAAGTACAACGCCTGAGACATATGACCCGGCATCCGAGCACAGAAAACCAGCCGCTTTTGCAATGTCATCCGTGTCACCCAGTCGTTGAAGCGGAACGGATTTCTGCACGGCAGAGCGAATTTGCTCTGTCGGAGCAAGCCTGTTCATACCTTCGGTACCATCAATCGGCCCGGGGGAAATCGAGTTGATGCGAACGCCGTCAGCGCCCCATTCAAGTGCGAGTGACTTTGTCACCATGTCCACCCCCGCTTTGGCGGCGCAAACCGGTGACTGATGGCTCATTGCCGTAAAGGCTTGCGGCGCAGAAATACTCACCACGCTCGCCCCTGGTTTTTTGAGGTGCGGGTAAGCCGCGCGCATCACATGGAAGGTGCCCATCAAATCAATATCGACCATGGATTTCACAGCGTTCGGTGACAAAGACATCAGACGTGCAGGGATATTGCCCGCGGCCCCGGAAATCAGGTTGTCTATTTCACCACCAAAGAAAGCCTTTGCTTGCTCAAAACCCCCTTCTACTGCCTCGTAATCTCGTACATCAAAAGCAACGCCTCCGGCTTCTGCGCCGAGACTCTTTAAACCGTCGACTGCAGCGTCAACCTTGTCCTGGCTGCGCGATGCCACCATCACACGGGCGCCCCACCGCGCAAAACCCTGCGCTATGCCAAAATTGATGCCACTGGTGCCGCCAATTACGAAAACGTTCTGGCCGGTAAAATCAAAAGTCATTGTCATGTCGTAAAATCCTGTTGCGGGTGTGCTGGCCTCAGGCCGTGAGCTTGAGCGCTTCGATGAGCGGCTTGTCCTCCGTCTCCATCACTTCAAGAATGTGCTTGTGCAACCGGCGCTTGTGTTCACCGAAAATACCGCGCGCTTTGTTGAAAGATGCCGCAAACTCCATAGACTGCGCCAATGTCGTCTCTGAATCCGGGCAAGCGGCTTCTATGATGTGATCCGACTCCAGCTCTTGAGCGGTCACCCGGCGACCGGTCAATTTCATTTCATTCAAACGGTATTGCGGGACCGCCTTTTGCACAAAGGCAATCATGCCGGGCAAAAAGGGGATTGAGATATCGACCTCAGGAAAGCAGAAGTAACCACGATCCGAACGCATAAAGCGAAAATCACAGGCACATGCGAGCATCGCGCCATTGCCAAAGGCGTGGCCGTTGATTGATGCAATCACAGGAAACGGCGCGAGCAGCAACCGGGAAAAAACCTCGTTCATGCCGTACATGAAGGCTTTGATTTCGTCGAAGTCCTGTGACTTCATCGACGTGTTTAGGAAATTCAGGTCGACCCCCTGGCTCCAGTTCTTTTCATCGCTGGAATGGATAACCAAAGCACGGATGCTCTTGTTTTCCTGAGCCCGATCAATCGCAGCCAGCATTGCGCGCGCAAAAGCAGTGTCTTGCCGGTTTTCACCGTTGTTCATTGTGACCAAAGCGACCTTGCCCTGTTCTTCGTATTCCACAATAGACATGTCGGGCGATCGCTCCTTACCTTGTAGTCTGTCTTTTTCCGGGCCCTTCACCGTTCAAGATGCAAGGCTCAAGACGTGACGACCTTGCGCGATTTGACGAGAAAACGTTGGCGTATTTCACCACCTGCGGATGTCTTGCCAGAGTGTGGCGGAAGCCAGCCAGGGCCTTTTTTCGCCAGTAAAGGATCGCTAGCACCAACGGCCTTTGTCGATCAAGCCATGTCGCGATCTCGCCTTGTGTTACGTGGCGTTGCATCTCTGTCAGAATGAAAACCCGAACAGTTGAGCTTTTTTCGCAATAGTACGCAGTTGGATCCGCGACAAAGCGATCTCGCCGATACTTTTCCTTTCATAAGCTTATTATTGCAGTAAACGCATCAGTTTGCCGAAAATCGACATTTGATAAAATTATATGCCCCGATTAAGTCGGCGTGAGAGCGAGAATACCGCGCAAATACAATTGGAGGGAACCATGGCCCAAAAAAACGTAATCGTCGTTGGATCAGGTAATTCTGCTATGTCTGCGGGTATCGCCGCGTTGGAGGCCGGCGCGTCCGTTCTGATGCTGGAAAAGGCCACGCCCGATCTTGCGGGCGGCAACACGAAATACACCGCAGGCGCCATGCGTTTTGCCTATAACGCGTCCGAAGAGTTGCTGCCGCTGCTTTCCAACCCCGAAGACGAAAGGATCGCCAGAACAGACTTTGGCCAGTACACAAAAGACAAATTCGCCTCGGACCTGCTTGGTTTCAACGACGGGCAACCTCTCACCGTCGAGCAGGAAACACTTGTCTCACAATCCTACGACGCCGTGCGCTGGCTGGCGGGTCACGGGGTCACTTACGAGCCAATTTATGCGCGGCAAAGCTTCGAGAAAGATGGCCGTTTTGTATTTTGGGGCGGTCTGACACTGGCCGCCGACAACGAGGGTGTGGGCCTTTTTGACATGGAGCTTGCAGCCTTCGAACGTCTGGGCGGCACGATCCGCTACGACGCGGGCGTCACTGAACTCTTGTCGGACGGCACCCGCGTCACCGGTGTTAAGGTCGGTGACGAGCAGATCGATGCGGATGCTGTGATCCTTGCATGCGGCGGTTTTGAATCAAGCGAAGGCATGCGCGCCTCGCTTATGGGGCCTGACTGGTCGGTCGCCAAGGTACGCGGCACGCCCCACAACACCGGCGATGGCCTCCGCATGGCCGAAGCGCAAGGTGCAATGCGTTACGGCCGTTTCGACGGGTGCCACGCGACGCCAATGGATCTTCACATGAAGGACTTTGGAAACCTCGACCTGCCCCCGAAAGAGCGAAAAAACTATCGCAAGATTTGCTACTTCCTCGGCGTGATGCTCAATGCCGATGGCCAGCGTTTCGTCGATGAAGGCATCAACTTTCGCAACTACACTTACGCGCAGTTCGGTCGCGCGGTTCTGGAACAACCGAACCACTTCGCATGGCAGGTATTTGACGACAAGGTAAAACACTTGCTGTACGGCGAGTATCATTTTGAAGATGCCACTTACGTCGAGGCGGATACGCTCACCGCGCTGATCGCGAAGTTGAAGGGTGTTGATGGCGCAGAGGCGCAAAGGACCCTCGAAGCTTTTAATGCAGCCGTCGATGAAAGCACCGGATTTGACCCAACGGTGCTGGATGGGAAGTCAACAAAAAATCTGCCGCTGAACAAAACCAACTGGGCTCAGAAGCTCGACACCCCGCCGTTCCGCGCCTACCCGGTGACCGGTGGTATCACATTTACCTACGGCGGCGTGAAAGTGGATGATACCGGCCGCGTCCTGCGTGAGGACCAAAGCGCCATTGAGGGGTTGTATGCCGCAGGCGAAATGGTCGGTGGGGTTTTCTTCGGAGGCTATCCGGGCGGCTCAGGACTGACCTCGGGAACGGTATTTGGCCGCCGCGCTGGTGCAGGCGCTGCCAACGCGTGACTGCTTTGGCAGGCGTCTCCGCTTCTGAAAGCCCCTTGCCCCGTTTGGCGTACCGGTAAAAGACGGCGCTGAGCCGCTCATTTTAGATGAGTAAACATCCATGCGGGCTTGCGGGTCAGCCTCAATTACGGATCGGAAAGCGTCAAAATCCGCATCTGTTGAGCTGCCGAATTCAACGGGGACGTAGACGTACGTCATCCCAAGCGAAGGAACCGAACCCGGCTCATCCTCAAAAGCCCCCTTGTTGCGATGTGCACCCAGATTGACGATATGCGTCACGCCGAGCGCTTTGATTTCGCGCGTTGATCCTGGGTAGCGTGGCCGGATGTGGTGAAACGATCTTTGATCCGCCGCCAGTTCGGAATTCCTGACAAATCCATCACGCTACATCCTCGCTGTCTTGGGTGAATACCTGTGCCTTCACACGCCACAGCACGGCAATCGCCAGAAGCGCTGCCAGCGCGTACCATGTCAAAGCATATGACAGGTGCGAATTCCGAAAATCGAGGATGGTAAGCCCACCGCGCGGCCATGCCGTGACCGGCCCCATATGGTCAGCGTCGATAAAAAACGGCCCAGCCGCACTCAATCCAGAGGCCTCGCTCATTGCCGCGACATCCCGCGACACCCAACGGTTTTGTGCCGGTTTGTTGCGCTCTAGAACCGTGCCGTCAGGTTCAGAGGTACGCAACAAACCGGTGATCTCGACCTCGCCAGATGGCTGGAACATCTCATCATCCGACAGCCCGGACGGAATAAAACCACGATTGATCCAGATCACACCCTCGGCAGTCAACAAAGGGGTCATGCGCCAATGTCCGGCCCCCAGTTCGGTCAGCGCTTTGACACGCAGGGACGTCTCGTTCTGCAAACGACCATATGTCTTCACTCTGAGATAGCTGTGCGTGTCAGCCTCGAAACCCTGCACCGGCACAGGTTGCTCTACCCCATATGCGCGGGTCTCGACCGCTTCAATCAGCGCTGTTTTCCAGTCGAGACGACGCATCTGCCAGTTTCCCAGACCGATCAACAACACGATCAGACCGCAGCACACCGATACCAATGTGACCCTGAGCCAGAGAGGGCGATGTGAAGGCACGCCGGGCTCAGGGCAGGTTGCGAGCGCGCTCGATCTGCTCGTGCGCGGGCATCATATTCTCTTCGAGATGGAACATGACCCAGATCGAGCCCGCCAGGCAGATGACTATCAAGACCGCGGTGAAACCCAGTGACATCGCCTGCCAGCCTTTTTCCGCGGCAACGGTAACGTGCAAAAAGTAAAACACATGCACCATCATCTGGATCGCTCCGAACCCGAAAATGACAGCAAGGGCGACGTACAGATTCACGTCGACTTCGGCGAGGACAATCCAGAACGGAATGATGGTGAGAACAACAGACAGGCCGAACCCGATTAGGTAAGACCGATAGCTTCCATGCGCGGCGTGATCAGCGCTCATAGCAAAACCCCTGCGAGGTAAACGAAGGAAAACACCCCGATCCATATGAGATCGAGGAAATGCCAAAAGAGACTGAGGCACATCACCCGCCGTCTGTTTTCTTCCCGAAGACCGTGCATCCGGATTTGCACGAGCAGAACACCCAGCCACAGACACCCCGCAGCCACATGCAGCCCATGCGTGCCGACGAGCACGTAAAACGAAGACAGAAACGCACTGGCCATCGGTGTCGCGCCGATGTGCCAAAGATGCAGAAACTCGCGTACCTCAAGAGCAAGGAAGGCCAGGCCAAAAAAGCCAGTCACAATCAACCAAACCACAAGCCCGCGCTGATTGCCCGTTTGCATATTCAAGACCGCAAACCCATACGTAATCGATGAAAAGAGTAGCATGAACGTGGCGACCAGTATCATCTCGATCTCAAAAAGATCCATTGGCGCAGGGCCAGCCGCATAGTTTTGGCCAAGCACGGCATAGACCGCGAACAACACCCCAAAGATCAGACTGTCGCTCATCAGGTAGATCCAGAAACCCAGCATGGTCCCGGTGTCATGGCCGTGCGCATCATCCTCGGCGTCGGCACTCTCAACAACGTGGAACGCGTAGGGCTTTTGCGTTACGGAAGGCGTGGTGCCGCCCGCCATCCCGTCGTCATATGGCACATCAGACGGCGTGCTCATTACTCAGCCGCCTTTAAACCGGCGGGACCGTCCAGCAAGCGACTGCGTGCGGATTCGACCACGTCAACTTCTTCCGGCGGCACGTAGTAGTCGCGATTGTAATTGAACGTATGGGCGATCCCATAGACGATGGACGCGACGAACGTCAGACCGGCCAGCCAATAGACGTGCCAGACCAATGCAAAGCCCATGACCGTCAGAAGCCCGGAAATGACGACTCCGCTGGCCGTGTAACGCGGCATATGGATCGGGGCGAAGTCATCGGTCTTTCGTGTGTATCCGTTGCGCTTCATGTGATCCCAGGCATCAAGGGCATGAACGCGCGGTGTGAAGGCAAAGTTGTAGTAGGGCGGCGGCGACGACGTGGACCACTCCAGCGTCCGGCCGTTCCAGGGATCACCCGTCGTGTCGCGCAGCTCGTCGCGTTTGACGATGGACACTCCGATCTGCACAAGGAATGCGACTATACCCACGGCGACAAAAAGCGCGCCAATCAGGGCCACGTTGAAATAGATGGCATAGGCCGTGTCTTCAAACTGGCTGAGACGACGTGTGACCCCCATCAGTCCAAGAACGTAAAGCGGCATGAACGCAAGGTAGAAGCCGATGAACCAACACCAGAAACTGACCTTGCCCCATCCTTCGACCAGCCGGAACCCAAAGGCTTTGGGAAACCAGTAGACCATCGCGGCAAAGAGCCCAAAGACCACGCCACCGATGATGGCATTGTGGAAATGCGCGATCAGAAACAGCGAATTGTGCAAAACGTAATCTGCGGGCGGTACCGCCAGCAACACGCCTGTCATTCCCCCGATGGTAAAGGTGATCATGAATCCGATGGTCCACAACATCGGCGTGGTGAACCGGATGCGCCCCTTGTACATGGTGAAAAGCCAATTGAAGAGTTTGGCGCCGGTCGGGATCGAAATGATCATCGTCGTGATCCCGAAAAAGGAGTTCACGCTGGCCCCTGCCCCCATTGTAAAGAAATGGTGCAGCCATACGATGTAGCTCAGGATCATGATCACGCAGGTTGCATAAACCATGGACGTGTACCCAAACAGGCGTTTTCCCGAAAACGTCGGCACAATTTCCGAATAGACACCGAAGACGGGCAGGATGAGAATATACACCTCCGGATGACCCCAAATCCAGATGAGGTTCACATACATCATCGGATTGCCGCCAAGCTCGCTGGTAAAGAAGTTGGTACCCAGATACCGATCCGCCGTCAGCAAGGCGAGCGTGGCGGACAGAACCGGAAACGTGGCGACAATCAGAACGTTGGAACAGAGTGATGTCCACGTGAAGACAGGCAAACGCATCCATGTCATGCCTGGCGCACGCATCTTGACGATCGTCACGATCATGTTGATGCCCGACAGCGTTGTGCCAATGCCGGCAATGTTGAGCGACCAGAGATAGTAGTCCATGCCAACGGTCGGACTGTATTTCAACTCCGAGAGCGGCGGATACGCAAGCCAGCCAGCCGTCGAAAACTCACCGACAAAGAGCGACACCATCATCAGGATGGCACCGGATGTTGTCAGCCAGAAACTAAAATTGTTCAGAAATGGAAAGGCGACATCGCGCGCACCGATCTGCAACGGCATCGCAAAGTTCATCAACCCTACGACCAGCGGCATCGCCACGAAAAAAATCATGATTGTGCCGTGTGCAGTGAATATCTGATCGTAGTGGTGAGCGTTCAGATAACCCTCTCCGCCAGAGGCCGCCAAGGCCTGCTGAATGCGCATCAGGACCGCGTCGGCGAAACCGCGCACCAGCATCACGATGCCCAGAATAATGTACATGATGCCGATCTTCTTGTGATCGACCGATGTGAACCATTCGCGCCAGAGATACCCCCACAAACGGTAGTAGGTGAGCACACCCAGCAGCGCAGTGCCGCCAATCGCGACGACAATGAAGGTGTAGAAAATCACCGGCTCATAAAAGGGGAAGATATTCCAGCCCAGCTTTCCCCAGAACGGGTGAATGTCCGAAAGATGTGCAACACCATTTCCGCCGGAAGGAGAAGCCATATCGCGTCAATTCCCCCCGGTAAGCGGTGGCAGCAATGTGTCAGGCGGAAGCGGAGAGCTCAGACCCGCCATCAGCTGCGCGGCGCTGTCGCGCTTGGCCGGTTTGACCAGTGCGAGAAACACACCCGGATCATCTGCAGAGCATATCCCTGCAAAGACTTCGCGGTTCCATAACCCCTCAATCCCGCCACCACCAAGCGCGTCAACCATTTTCATGTCATTCTGACACAGCGCATCCTCGCCAACGCACATATTCAGAATACGATCCCAAAGACCGTCGGATACACCGCCGTAGTATGTAATCGGGTGATCCACACTCGACTGTTCGACAGATTGATAAGTTGCGCGCGTCAGATCGCTGTCAGCCTCGGAGCGCACCTTTTCAATCCATGCGTCAAAACCCGCTTCGTCGACCGCATGAACGTCAAATCGCATGTGCGAGAATCCTGCACCGCTGTAGTTGCCTGAAAAGCCTTCATAGGTGCCCGACTTGTTCAGGACCGCGTTCAATTCGGTTTCCATACCAGGCATGCCGTAAATCATGCCCGCCATAGCCGGGACGAAAAAGGCGTTCATGACTGTGGCCGACGTGATCTTCCATTCAATCGGATGGTCGACGATGACCGCTGCCTCGTTGATCGTGGCAATATTTTGGTCCGGGTAAATGAACATCCACTTCCAATCCATCGCCACGGCGTAGATGGTCATTGGGGCGACCTCGGGATCAATCGGCTGTTCTGCGGAAATGCGCCTCAGATCAGAGTATGGATTCAACCTGTGGGTGGCGACCCATGTCAGACCTGCAAGACAAATGATGATCGCCAGCGGCACAGACCAGACAACGATTTCCAGACTGATGGAATGATCCCAATCCGGTTCATACCGGGCGTCTTCGTTGGAAGCGCGGTAGTGATAGGCAAAAAAGACGGTCAGCACCAACACCGGGATGATTACAATGAGCATCAGCACCGTCGCATAGACAATCAGTTCACCTTGCTGTGCTGCGACATCGCCGGCCGGGTTCAGCACGACGAGATTACAACCAGTAAGTGCGGACATGACGAGCATGCCAAGAAGAAGTCGGCCTAGCCGCATTGGGCTACCCTCTTGCGATGGAACCTTGTCTGGCAATCCCGACGGTGCCTGTTACCGCCATCGCTGGACATGAAGAAGTTTATTCGCTTTACGCTGCGTGATACAGTAAAATTTGTGCATCAAAAAACCGCACCCGCCACGCGTAGCGCGCTTTAGCTATACCGGGACTCTTTCAGCGAGGGAAACATGGTCGACGCAAGCGCAGAGAATTCTCAATCCGTGACAATGGACGAGATTGTCACGACCGTGGTCATGGCGCGGGTCACGGATTTTTTTGGCTTTTTTGTATACGCGATTGCCTCAGCTTTGGTGTTTCCACGCCTTTTCTTCCCCATGCTGGACCCCGTTTCCGGGACAATGGCCGCTTTTGCCCTGTTTGCCCTGGCCTTCGTCGTGCGCCCGTTTGCAAGCATGGGCGGTCGATGGGTTCAGACGAAAATCGGTAAGACGGGAAAGATCTCGCTGGCTCTACTGATTCTCGGAACATCGACGGTCGCCATCGGATTGCTGCCCGGTTACGAGCGGATCGGATGGGTTGCGCCGGCTTTGCTTGCGATACTACGCGTTTTTCAGGGAATCGGGCTTGGCGGATCATGGGACGGCATCACGCTGCAACTCCAGAATGCGGCTCCCCAGGGACGCAAGGGGCTCTACGCGATGGTGCCTCAGTTGGGCGGGCCGATTGGGTTTATTGTTGCAGCCGCGCTGTTTTACGTCCTGACCGGGTTCCTGACAGATGAGGAGTTTATAAACTACGGATGGCGGTTCGCTTTTTTTGCCGTCATGGCCGTCAATGTGGTGTCGCTGTTTGCACGGTTGCGGCTGATTCAATCGGATTACGGTGCAGATGCGCAAATGTACAAATCCGCGCCTTATCTTGAGATGATCCGATCGCAATGGCGCCCGGTGCTGCTGTCAACCATGATGCCGTTGGCAAGCTATGCCCTGTTTCACATGGTCACGGTTTTTCCGTTAGCCTACGCCACGCTCTACACCGAGATTGCCATTGACCACATCATTCTGTTGCAGCTGGTGGGCGGCGTGCTCTCCATCACGACGGTCGTTGCATCGGGCGTCCTTGCAGACCGGTACCACAAGCGCGGTGTCCTTTGGGTCAGCATCGCCATGATCCCCCTACTCTGCCTGACGTTACCAAGCCTTGGCAGCACGCCCGCGCTCTATATCCTGTTCGGCTTTACGGTCCTGGGCCTGGCTTACGGTCAGGCTAGCGCAATCGTTCCAAATCGCTTCCCCCCGCAATACCGTTATTCGGGGACCGCCCTGGCCACGAATCTCTCGTGGATTGTGGGTGCGGCTTTTGCGCCATTGGTGGGTCTGACGCTGACCAGCTGGTATGGGATCTGGGCCACGGCACTTTACCTGCTGTCCGGCGTTATTATAACTGCAATCGCGCTTGTCCTGCTCGGTCGGTACAAACGTTTGGAGTGACCGCAACCGCTTCCTCCGCGGCGTTCCATCCTAAAGATACAAAAACGGCTGGTGACGGATGTCGTCGAAAATCTCTTGAATGAGCCTCTTGCCACCACGCATCCGTCTGCCGCCTGCTCACCCGCAATAACACGTACGTCCCGGCGACATTGGCCAAAAACCGGTGTCCCCGTCCTTTGCAGCATCTCTTCTGACAAATTGATTGACGATTGTCATGCGGCAATACAATTTATTTTAGGGGATGAAAAAATGCGTGATCACTTGAGACAGCATTTGGCAGAGTTCGGCTTGTGCAGGTTGAGTGCACGCATTTTCCGCCATCGGTGCACCATCGCGCGCCGATGGCGCGCCACGTCTATGACTACGGCGTGGGTAACGTTTGCGTTCTTTGCTCCTGTTCCTGCGCACGCGACAGACCTTGGCCCGCGTCCAGCGTTTCCCGAACCGGACATGAAAAAAGTCCGGCTTGGTCAGTTGCTTTTTTATGATCCGATCCTGTCGGGCAACCGAAATATCTCCTGCGCAACCTGTCACCATCCGCGCTTCGGCACATCTGACGGCGTTTCGCTCTCGCTCGGCGAGGGTGGCATAGGGCTCGGACCAGAGCGGCAGATTGACCCCGCCAACGTACCCGAACAACGGCTTCCGCGGAATGCACCGGGTCTTTGGAACCTTGGCGCTGAAGAGTTCACAACGTTCTTTCACGATGGCCGTCTGGAAACCGATGCCAATCAGCCCTTTGGGATTCGAACCCCTCTCGGCGCAGAGATGACAGAAGGGTTTCAATCCGCACTGGCCGCTCAGGCTATGTTTCCCGTGCTGTCCCCCGACGAAATGGCCGGCCACTATTCGGAAAACGACGTCAGCCGCGCCGTACGCATGGGCATGCTCAGCCAACCGGGCGGAGCATGGGATATAATCGCGAGCCGCGTGGCCGATATTCCGGGCTATGCCGACGCCTTTGCAGAGATCGCACCTGAAAATCCCATCCGGTTCACCGACATTGCAAATGTGATTGCTGATTTCATCGCTTTTGAATGGCGCGCAGATGCTTCACCCTTTGACGTCGCTATGATGGGTGGCACGCCACTGCCCGACACGGCCCAACGCGGGATGGCTTTGTTTTACGGCGATGCAGGATGTGGCACCTGCCATGCCGGCTGGTTGCAGACGAACCATGCATATCATCCCATTGCATTCCCGCAGATCGGGCCGGGCAAAGCCGCCCGCTTTGAGGATCATGCAAGAGACGATGGCCGCTTCCGGGTGACAGGGGATCCAAAAGATGCGTACGCCTTCCGCACCCCATCCCTGCGCAACGTCACGCTGACTGCACCTTATGGACATAGCGGCGCCTATGCCGACCTGGAAGATGCGGTGCGCCACCATCTCGATCCTTTGACCGCGCTTGCATCCTACGATCCGGAGACCGCCGTTTTGCCGGAACTGGCGGGCTCTGACGATGTGCGGATCATAAAGAGCGCGGCGGACACGCAAGCCATCGCGGACGCCAATGCGCTGGATCCTCTGGCGCTCAGCGATGCGGATATCGACGCACTGCTGGCCTTCCTGAAGGCCCTCGAAGATCCTGCAGAACGGCTCGGGGTGCCCAAGACTGTGCCCAGCGGGCTGCCCGTGGATCGCTGAACGGGCACCCTATCGTTTTAAAACAACAGTCCGGTTCACCGGAACGGTCTCCCACGCGCCGGTTATGCCGTCCGGCCAGATCACCCGGAGCGTTACCTGAGCCGCCGATCCCAGCCCAAAATGCTCCGGAGCCGCCTGCCCGCCGGCATGCCCACCTCCGATCGTGACTTCACGGACAAACGTCCGGTCGCCCGCCTTCAGTTCGATAAATGCTCCCACCGCACGCCGGTTCGGATCGTCTTCCAAGAGATCCACGGACAGCCAATTGCCACCGGTCTTATCCGTTTGGTTCTGATACACTTCCATAGGCGCTTTGCGGTTGACCACAACGACATCGAGAAATCCGTCGTCGTTCAGATCAACGACAGCAGCGCCGCGTGACCGCACCATCGACGCAAGCCCCGCGTTCACAGAGGCCTCGCGAAACGTCCCGTCCGGCTGCTGCAACAACAGCGAGTTGGGGTCTTCCATCGCTGCTACGGGCATCTGCTCGACATTCCCTTTGGTGACAAAAATGTCGTCGCGTCCATCATTGTTTACATCTCCGAACTGCGCGTGCCATCCGGTCGACGGGCGCCCGTCAGACCCCACATGTGGACGGTGTGCTGTGGTCCCGAAATCATATGTGGCGTCGCGCCAACGGGGCAGGTCCGCCGTGCCGTCAAATATCTGCAGCTTCTGGTCGCCCATCGACGTCAGATACACTTCCGGCCAACCGTCGCCTGTCAGATCCCGCGATGCGATACCCATGCCCCATATCGAGACGTCCTGCCAACCGTCTTCTGTCCCATAAAGACGCGGGTCGGGATCAAGAGCCCAAAGCTGCTCGCCGCCACCGCGCACGTAGTAATGCCGGTCATTGGAGATCCGCAAATCCGCGCGGCCGCTCCTGTTCCAGTCTGAAAACAAGATGGACAAGGTGCAAAATCCCGGTTCAAGAGCCACGGGTTCGGCGTACCCGTCAGCCCGTGGCCGATACAACTGGGTGGCATCGCAGGCCTCAAATGGTCCGTCGGGGTTGCTGCGGTCCACATAGGTACCGAAAGCCAGTGTCGGAAGTCTGTTGCCGTGCTCCCAAGTGGCGGAAAAGCCGGTTGTCCACTTGTCTTTCGTTTCAAACTCAAGTCCGTCAAATGAACCAAAGTCGCAATCGCCCAACCCGCGCAGCAAAGCATCGGGTCCAACACGCAACACCGCCAGGTCCATCCTGCCATCGCTGTCGATGTCAATCGGATAGGCCCCCGTCACACCGGTCACAGCCAGTGAATCGGGCGTGTCGATCACAAAGGAAACAGTGTCTTCAGACGTATTGCGAAACATCTGCGCAGGATTGGTGCCCCCGGCGGCATAAAGCTCCGGCAAGCCATCATCGTTGCAGTCAAAAACAGCAAGACCACCTCCGACAAAGTGCTCCCACCCTCCCGCATAAACGTGATCTTCGACCGGTACCGGCTCAAAGACGACGTCGGCCACTGCTGGCGGTGCAAGCGCAAGGAATACCAGCGCCTTAAGCCGCATCGCGACCAAGTTCCTTCACCTTCAACTCGGACACCTTTTCGATCCCCAAAGCCGCGGCGCCGCGCGCCCACATTTCATCGCCCCAGTGATGCACGCGGATATCCGGCAACGGCACATCCACGTTTACAGCACTGCGGCGAACCTGCTCCATAACCGCATCCGAATGGAGGTGCGCGATACGATGCTGCGCGCCTGCCAGTATAATCCGCTCGGGATCAAAAAGGTTGATCAGGTTCGCCAGACCCATGCCAAAGACCTGACCGGCCCGGTCCAGCACCGCCTGCGCACGCGGATTGCCATGCGTTGCGGCTTCAACAAGCGCCCGCACCGTGGGCGTTTCGCCGGGCCCTAGAATGTCCTTGGCTTCCCGCAGCAAGGCAAAGGTGCCCACATAGGCCTCAAGACAACCCGATTGCCCGCACTGACAGGGGGCGCCGTTCAACTCCACTTTCGTGTGCCCGAACTCGGCACCACACCCGCGCTCGCCGCGGTAAAGCTTGCCATCAAGTACAATGCCAAGACCAACACCATGCTCAACGGTTACAACCAGAAAATTACACAATCCGCGCGCTTCTCCAAAGAGGTGCTCTGCCTTGGCAACGAGATTTGCATCGTTCTCCACAAAGGCCGCACAAGGCAGATGCTGGACCAGAAGAGCGCCCAGATCCACGTTGCCCTGCGTCAGCGATGACGACCAGTGCACAAAGCGCGCGCCGGCATCGATCTGCCCCGGCAGCCCGATGGAAATGCCTGCCAGTGCAGCCAGACCACCCGGCAGGTCGCGGCAGACTTCCGCCACGCAATCCCTTAGGGTCGCCACCATGGTTTCGGGCTCCATCTGTGACTGAGCCAGCGGAAATTCGGCTTTCGCCACCTCACTCCCACCGAAGTCGAGCACGAGAACAGAGATCGCCTTTCGTGCAACCTTGATCCCGGCGACGTAATTGCGCCCGCTTGTCAGACGCAGGGCCACACGTGGACGCCCGCGCTTGGCCGTGTCAGGCGCATCCTGACCCGCCACCTCTTCGATCAGCCCGCCAGCCATAAGCCCGGATGTGACAAAGGTAACCGTCGCGGGGCTCAGGCGCAGCGCCGCAGCAATCTCCGTGCGCGACGCTTCGCCGGCATCGCGAATACAGTTCAGAACCCGCAACCGGGTCGCCGCACGCGCGTCCAAGCCTGCGTTGCCGACAGCGCGGGGGCCGTGTTCTAAACCCGATTCTCGTTCCATTTCATCACTATAGCCGCGTTTTTTCTCCATTATGCATATTTTTTTTGATGAGTGAAAAAAATATGATACCAAATTTGTGATCTTCTGCGAATCGTCAGAAACGATCTTCAATTGGGAGGAAACCATGAAAAACATTCTCAGCCTATCTGCGGCCGCCATCTTGATGAGCACCGCAGCCTTCGCCGATGTGACGGTCGGTGTAAGCTGGTCAAATTTCCAGGAAGAACGCTGGAAAAC
>JBCCXN010000020.1:0-79532 GCA_039191495.1 Pseudomonadota bacterium
GGTCCCAAGCTTGAGCGAGACCCAGATGCGCCGCCATCCGTTGACGCACCATCGATCGCAAAACCGACCGTCAAGGTGGCCAGGCTTATGCCAGTGCCCCAGAGCACACCTTTCAAGAACCCTTTCGCCATGTCCTGCTCTCTTTCCGTTTCGCGCGTCCGGGTCATGCCATGTGGGTGTGCCCGACCGTTCGCTCCTGTTTATCGGCCCGCGCTGCCTCTTGACGCAGCTTAACAAGCCTGAACATGTATGCGCGACCTATACCGCGCAAGAGGCCATTGCCTCTACCCCTGATGGTGAAAAAATAGATATGCTGCTGCTGATCGACAACTATGACAGTTTTACATACAACCTGTTGCATTACGTCGGCAGTTTAGGCGCCGATGTTGTGATCCGTCGCAATGACGCCATCGACGTTCAGGAAGCGATGGCGATGCGACCGGCGGGAATCCTCCTATCGCCCGGCCCTTGCGACCCCAATCAGGCTGGTATCTGTTTGGCCCTGACCGAAGCGGCCGCTGAGACGCGCACGCCTCTGTTGGGCGTTTGCCTTGGACACCAAACCATCGGACAAGCCTTTGGAGGTCAGGTCGTTCAGGCCAAGGACATCGTGCATGGTAAACTTGGACAGATAGAGCACACTGGAACTGGTGTTTTCGCTAATCTGCCATCTCCCTTTGCAGCAACGCGGTACCACTCGCTTGTGGTCGACCAAGAGACGCTGCCGGACTGCCTTGAAGTGACAGCATGGCTGGAAGACGGGACAATTATGGGGCTGCAACATCGCGACCTGCCAATGCATGGTGTGCAGTTTCATCCGGAATCGATCCGATCCGAGCATGGACATGCTTTACTCAAGTCTTTCCTGGATGAAATGCAGGTTCCTGCATGAGCAATGCGCTCAAACCCCTGATCGGAGCTGCAGCTGAAGGCCCGCTGACACGCACGCAAGCCGAAGAGGCTTTTGGCATCCTCTTTGACGGCGAAGCGACGCCAAGCCAGATTGGCGGTCTTTTGATGGCGCTTCGAACCCGTGGTGAGACGGTCGCGGAATATGCCGCTGCTGCCGCTGTGATGCGCTCAAAATGCAACGCCGTGTCAGCGCCGGACGGCGCGATGGACATCGTCGGCACAGGCGGTGACGGCAAGGGCACGCTCAATATCTCGACCGCCACGGCCTTTGTGGTCGCAGGCGCCGGTGTTGTTGTCGCAAAACACGGCAACCGCAACCTCAGCTCAAAGTCTGGAGCCGCAGATGCGCTGACGCAGATGGGTCTCAATGTGATGGTAGGACCGGAGGTTGTCGAACGCGCGCTCAAGGAAGCTGGCATCGCTTTCATGATGGCTCCTATGCACCACCCGGCGATCGCGCATGTCATGCCCACCCGGGCAGAGCTTGGCACGCGTACGATTTTCAACATCCTGGGTCCGCTGACCAATCCTGCAGGCGTCAAGCGCCAGCTAACCGGCGCGTTTTCGCAAGACCTCATTCGCCCGATGGCAGAGACGCTGGGCGCGCTTGGGTCGGATGTGGCATGGCTGGTGCATGGTTCGGACGGGACAGACGAATTGACTATAACGGGCGTGAGCTGGATTGCGGCCCTTGGCCCTGACGGCACAGTGACCGAGATGGAAATTCACCCCGAAGACGCAGGCCTGCCGGTTCATCCGTTTGAAGCGATTGTCGGTGGCACTCCAGAAGAGAACGCCGAGGCCTTCAAAACGCTGCTGTCTGGCGCTCCCTCGGCGTATCGGGATGCCGTGCTTTTAAACGCTGCCGCCGCCCTGGTTGTTGCCGGGTCCGCGCAGGATCTGAAAGAAGGTGTCGCGATGGCAAAAGCATCCATCGACAGCGGTGCCGCTCGCAACAAGATCGCAGCGGTGGCGCGGATCACGCAAGCTGCGTGAGTACTTTTGATCTGAGCCGGTTGGGAGAATGGCGCGACCTGCCCTTCTTTGCACAGACGCTGCCGACTATAGAGAGCGCACTTGCAGCGGAAACCGGCCCCGTACTTCCGCCCCGCGCACAAGTCTTCGCCGCGCTCGAACGCGTGTCGCCGGAAGAGACGCGCGTTGTCATCCTTGGACAGGACCCTTACCCGACACCCGGGCACGCGCATGGCTTTGCCTTTTCGGCAGACGCCGGAACGCTGCCTCTGCCGCGTTCGTTATCGAATATTTTCAAGGAGATGCAAAACGACATCGGCGCGGCTCCCCTCAATGCCGACCTGCGCAGCTGGGCAGATCAGGGCGTCATGCTTTTGAATACGGCGCTAACAGTTCAGGCGCGCGTAGCCGGTAGCCATGCGCGGTTGGGGTGGACAGCTTTGACGATGCAAGTTCTTGCGCGACTGGCAGATGCGCCAAGGGCCTACATTTTGTGGGGCGCGCATGCCCAAAAGGCAGCGCAAGCCGTTGATCCGATTGTGAACCTAAAAATCGAAACCCCCCATCCCTCTCCTTTGTCCGCGCGGCGCGGTTTTTTTGGCTCGCGCCCCTTCAGCCGCACCAATGCGTGGTTGCAGGCGCAGGGTCATCGCGCCATAAACTGGTCCGCAACCGGGAGCGCGCAATGACCGAAACCATACTGGACAAAATCAAGACCTATAAACTTGAAGAGGTGGAGGCCGACAAAGCGGCAAAACCTTTGGCGACAGTTGAGGGGGAGGCAAAAGATGCCCCCAAGACCCGGAATTTTTCCGAGACGCTGCATCTGGCCTCCACGCGCGGGTACGGTCTGATTGCTGAAATCAAGAAAGCCAGTCCGTCAAAGGGCTTGATCCGCCCGGATTTCGATCCGGCGTCGCTGGCGCAAGCCTACGCCGCAGGTGGCGCGACCTGTCTTTCGGTGCTGACGGATACGCCCAGTTTTCAAGGCTCCAAGGAGTTTCTCATGCAAGCGCGCGCCGCAAGCGACCTGCCCGTGCTGCGCAAGGATTTCATGTATGATCCGTATCAGGTTGTCGAGGCGCGCGCGCTTGGCGCCGACTGCATCTTGCTGATCATGGCGTCACTGAGCGACGCCCAGGCTCAGGAATTGGAAGACGCAGCGCACCATTGGGGTATGGACTGCCTCATAGAGGTTCATGATATGCCGGAACTTGAGCGCGCAACGCTCTTGAAAAGCCGCCTTGTCGGGATCAACAACCGCAACCTCAAAACATTCGAGACGCGGCTCGACACAACACGAGAGCTGGCCAAGCAGGTACCGGCAGATCGGCTGATCGTATGCGAATCCGGGCTCGGCACGCCCGAAGATCTGGCAGACATGGCCATGTATGGCGCGCGGATTTTCCTGATTGGGGAAAGCCTGATGCGGCAGGATGATGTCACGGCGGCGACGCAACACCTTCTGGCGCATCCGATGGTTGCGGGCGGCATGTAGAATGACAGGCAAGCTCACCCACTTCGACGGCAAAGGCGATGCCCATATGGTAGATGTGGGCGCCAAGGCAATCACGGACCGCATCGCCGTCGCCGCCTGCGCGATCCGCATGCAATCCGACACTCTGGCACTGATCATGGATGGGCGTGCGAAAAAGGGCGACGTGCTTGGGGTCGCGCGCCTCGCCGGCATTATGGCAGCCAAGCGCACCAGCGACCTGATCCCATTGTGCCATCCGTTGCCGATCACCAAGGTTGGGGTCGAACTCGAACCGGATCCAGACCTTCCGGGCGTGCGGATTACTGCAACCGTCAAGACCACCGGACGGACCGGCGTCGAAATGGAGGCGCTGACGGCAGCCAATATCGCGGCGTTAACGGTGTATGACATGTGCAAAGCCGCAGATCGCGCGATGGAAATCGGCGAGCTGCACGTGGTTTTGAAAGATGGCGGCAAATCGGGCCGGTACGAAGCCTCATGATCTCTGTCGCAGAGGCGCTCGCGCATCTCTTTGAGCTGGCCAGCCCGATGCCTTTGGAACATGTGCCCCTGCGCGCCGCTGCCGGTCGCGTTCTGGCCAAAGACGTGACGGCAAGGCGTACGCAACCGCCCTTTGCCGCCTCCGCCATGGATGGCTACGCGCTGAAAGGCGCAGAGGTGGAACCCGATGCCATGTTCAAACTGGTTGGCGAAGCAGCAGCGGGACACGGATTTGCAGGACGTGTCGAAGCAGGCCAATGCGTGCGCATCTTCACCGGCGCGCCTTTGCCTGACGGCACAGACCACGTTGTCATTCAGGAAGACGTCTTGCGCCAGAACGACCTTGTCACACTGGGGCGCGATCTTGATCAGAAGGCCCACGTGCGTCCCGCGGGCGGAGATTTCAAAGCCGGTGACCGCGTGACAGCTCCCCGCATGCTGCGTGCGACTGATATTGCCTTGCTTGCTGCCATGAACATTGCCGAAGTTCCGGTCTTTGGTCAGCCGTCCGTTGCCGTTCTAGCCACAGGTGACGAGCTGGTCGCACCCGGAGAGGTGCCGGGGCCCGATCAGATCATCGCCTCCAACAGCTACGGGCTTGCGGCAATGATCGAGGACGCGGGTGCGCGGGCGCGCTTGCTGCCTATAGCCCGCGACACCAAATCCGCGCTGACGGCAGCGCTGCAACTGGCCGCGACCGCAGATCTGATCATAACAATCGGCGGCGCATCGGTTGGCGACCACGATCTTGTGGCAGACGTAGCCGAAGAGCTCGGTATGCGTCAGTCGTTCTACAAAGTCGCGATGCGCCCCGGCAAACCGCTGATGGCCGGGCGACTGGGCTCTGCTTCGATGATCGGCCTGCCCGGCAACCCGGTGTCTGCGCTTGTGTGCGGGCACATCTTTGTACGCCCCGTCTTGCGCGCCATGCTGGGACTGGGACAGGAACCTGCGCCTCGCAAGACAGCAAAGCTCGCGGCGCCGCTGTCATCCAACGGTCCACGAGAACACTATATGCGGGCATACAGTACCGCCAACGGCCTGGTCGCGTTTGACCGGCAAGACAGTTCGCTGCTCACGGTTCTGGCCGGCGCCGACGCGCTGATTGTTCGGCCGCCACAAGATCCCGCTCAACCCATGGGTGCAGAGGTCCAATATGTTCCGCTTTAGCACGCGTGTTGACACAAAACGGGAACATGAGTAGAACAAAAGTAAATCAGGCGTCGGAGGACCAGAAAGATGCTGACAAAGAAGCAGTTGGATTTGCTGGAATTCATTCACAAACGCGTCCAGAGAGACGGTGTTCCACCCAGTTTCGACGAAATGAAGGAAGCGTTGGATCTGCGGTCCAAGTCCGGCATCCACAGGTTGATCACGGCCTTGGAAGAACGCGGCTTTATTCGCCGTCTTGCGCACCGTGCGCGCGCCATTGAGATCGTAAAACTACCGGAAAGCATGGGCGGCGAACCTGCCTCGGGCTTTACGCCGCGTGTGATCAAAGGTGACAAACCCGACGCGCCGATGCCCGCGCAGGCGCAACCGGTATCTCATGCAAGCGCTTCTGATATTCCTTTGGTGGGTCGTATCGCAGCCGGTGTCCCGATCGAAGCGATCAACCAGAACGGCCCCAGCGTATCCGTCCCTGGCCAGATGCTGACAGGGAGAGGCGAACATTATGCGCTGGAGGTCAAAGGCGACTCGATGATTGAAGCAGGCATCAATGACGGAGACGTGGTGGTTATCCGCGAAACCGCTGTAGCCGACAACGGAGATATCGTGGTGGCGCTGGTCGAGGATCAGGAAGCAACACTCAAGCGTTACATCCGCAAGGGCGACGCCATTGCGCTGGAAGCCGCTAACCCGGCCTACGAGACACGCATCTTCACCGAAGATAAGATCAAGGTACAGGGTAAGTTGGTGGGGTTGATCCGCACCTATTGAAGGCGCTCGGCCGGTCCCGGCCATGACGACCAGAGCCTGTCACCGGTAATGTCACGGACTGACGTCAGTTTGGGACCTGATGTGGAGGCGTGGATCGCAATGGCGCCTGTGTTGCGCAGGCGTTTGGGGTCAAAGACGGTGCATTGCTCCGGCGCCGTAATAGCGACACTGGCCGCCACTATCTGATTGGTCGTGCAACCACTAAAACGAGACGCTGCGCGCTTTCCGGCAAGATGAACAAGCTTTGTGCCGTCAGACAGCTCCCCCTGCCCAGTCTCGGGCCACCGTGCAGCGGCCACTTCCTGATCCACGGCATCGCCGTCGTTTTCAAGCCAGTTTTGCGCAACAAACCCGGCACCACGCGGTTTGCTCAGAGCGCGGCCCTGCGCTGTCATAACACCGACCAGCGTGCCGTTTTCTGCAATCAACGCATCTGGCCGCTCCACATTGATCCAGAGCAGCATTGCAGCAAGTGCCGGCAGCACACCGGCCATTCGCAACCGGCCCTGCCACAACAGCAGCCACAACAAACCCAAGGCCATCATCGGCAAAACGACGTGACCAGGACCCGGCACAAAAGACCGTGCTCCGTCCAGGCCAGCGACAAAAGCGCCAACTTCGAGAATCCATCGCAGACCCAGACCCATGATCCAGAGCCCGATCCAATCCAATCCAAGCGGCAGAAGACAGAACGCAAACACGGCGGCCGGTACGACCACGACACCCATAACGGGGACCGACAGAAGATTTGCCAGTAGACCATAATGCGAGATCGCGTTGAAATGCGCCGCCCCGACAGGAGCCGTTGCCAACCCCGATATGCCAGAAGCGAGCAGCACCCCGATCGCGGGCTGCGCCCATTTCGGACCAATGGTGACCTGTTTGTCGCGCATGTAGCCGAAAACGGCCACCAGCGCCGTTGTCGCCGCAAACGACATCTGGAATCCCGGCCCCAGTAAAGCTTCCGGCCGCAGCGCCAGAACGATAACGGCTGCGATAGCCACGGCTCGCAGGCTAATTGCCCGACGGTTGACCATGATGGCGCACAGAGCGACCGTGACCATAATATATGCACGCTCCGTCGCCACGTTGCCGCCCGACAGAGCCAAATACCCAGTGGCTGCGACCAGCGCGCCGAAGGCGGCCATCTTGCGCACCGGCCATCGCAGCGCGACAAAAGGTATAAGCGCAAAAACCGCGCGCAGCAGGCCAAACACAAAGCCTGTCAACAGCCCCATATGAAGCCCCGAAATCGCCAGCAGATGCGCCAGGTTGCTGGCGCGAAGATCTTCAAGGGCCTTCTGAGAGATGGCAGATCGCGCACCGGTCGTTACCGCGACCGCAAAGCCGCCCGTATCACCTTTGAGCACCTCTAACACACGGTTGGACGCAGCCATACGTGCGCGAAAGATCGCGAGCCCTGCACGACCCTCATGCGCGGGTGCAATCGCCAGAACAGGTACGCGTGTATAGCCTACGGCACCGAGTTGAGCGAACCACGCGTGGCGCCGAAAATCAAATCCCCCCGGCTCAACCGGTCCGCCCGGTGGCGACAGATGCCCGGTGGTCATAATGCGCATGCCCGGCTCGGGTCGCACGCTCGCGCTCTGATCACCATGCAGGGAAACGCGCACACGCAATGGTGTCTTTTCGGCCCGCACATCTTCGAGAATGACATTGTCCAGCGTGATGCGCAGGGCGTCCGAGCTGCTGCGATCAAGGTTCACGACACGCCCTTCGATCGGGCCGTAGTAGCGCCAGCCCAGAACCGGGCCGCTGACATCATGCGCACGATGTGCCGCAAGCAATATTCCCGATAAAACCAGCGCGCCGGCGATGGCGATGGGTGCGAATGCCTCGCCCAGAAAACGCGCGCTGATCAATACCGAAAATGCCAGCGCCGCAAGCCCCCAAAGGCTGGCAATCGATGGCTCAAACCGAATGGCGAAGTAAGTGCCTATGCCAATGGCCAGACACACCGGCACCCATTCGAATAGGAAGCCGCGCTGGTGCAGCAGTTCAGATTTGAGGCGCGTCAAAAGCACTGCCTTGCCCCCGTTCACCGCACTGGATAGACACGGTACGAAGACTTACGCTCCCCATGGTTACTGAAAGGTAAACACCTGCATGTCAGCGCCCGTCGTGACCCGCTTTGCTCCTTCTCCCACCGGCTTTTTGCACATCGGTGGGGCTCGTACAGCGCTGTTCAATTGGCTCTATGCACGCGGACGGGGCGGCACGTTTCTTTTGCGCATCGAGGACACGGACAGAGAGCGTTCGACGCCGGAAGCGACCACAGCAATCTTGGACGGAATGTCATGGCTGGGCCTGACGCACGATGGAGAGATCGTCAGCCAGTTCGAAAACGCCGCCCGCCACGCAGCGGTGGCAAAAGAGTTGCTGGCCGCAGGCAAAGCATACAAGTGTTTTTCCACGCTCGAAGAGATATCGGCGTTTCGCGAGGCGGCACGCGCCGAAGGGCGCAGCACGCTCTTTCGGTCGCCTTGGCGAGATGCGGATCCGGCGACGCATCCTGACGCACCCCATGTCATCCGCATAAAGGCATCGCAAAGCGGCGAAACGGTCATATGCGATGAAGTTCAGGGCAACGTGACGATCCGCAATGACCAGCTTGATGACATGGTTCTTTTGCGGTCCGATGGATCGCCTGTCTATATGCTGGCCGTTGTTGTGGATGATCATGACATGGGTGTTACCCACGTGATCCGTGGAGATGATCACCTCAACAATGCCGCACGCCAGATGATGATCTACCAGGCCATGGGTTGGAATGTCCCGGTGTGGGCCCACATCCCGCTGATCCACGGACCGGACGGGAAAAAACTGTCAAAACGCCACGGCGCGCTTGGCGCGCAGGAATACCAGGTCATGGGCTATGCCGCAGCGGGCATGCGCAACTACCTTGCGCGTCTCGGCTGGAGCCACGGCGATGATGAGTTTTTCACTGACGCACAAGCCATAGAATGGTTTGATCTGAGCGGAATTGGCAAAAGCCCCGCGCGCTTCGATTTTAAAAAACTCGAAAACCTGTCCGGTCAGCATATCGCGCAGACGGATGATGCTGCGCTGCAGCAGGAAGTGGTGTCATTTCTGGCCGCTGCGGGCGCGGAGCCGCTCTCGGACTTGCAGTTAACGAAGTTGCGGGCGGCCATGTATTGTGTGAAAGATCGCGCCAAGACCTTACCAGAACTTCTTGAAAAAGCACATTTTTCAATCACAGCACGTCCGATTTTGCCAGACGGAAAAGCCGCGAAATCGCTCGATTCCGTATCCCGTGGTATGCTGAAAGATTTGACGCCGCAGCTGCAAAATGCTAGCTGGACGAGAGAAAATCTCGAGGCCGTTTTAAACGCATTTGCCGAGAGCAAGGATACCAAGTTCGGCAAGCTTGCTGGACCATTGCGCGCCGCTCTTGCCGGCCGCGCTGTAACACCCTCGGTATTCGACATGATGCTGGTGCTGGGACGCGACGAAACCCTCGCCCGCTTGACCGACGCTGCCGCGTGAGCCTCCGGCCCCATCTGCAGCACCAAGAAGCTTCTGGCGCGAAAGACGCCAGACACAAAGCGGCACGATCCGCTTGTGAGGACGAAGGGAAGGAAGACCCATGGTCGATAATACCAAAACAGCAACGCTGACAATCAATGGCAAAACCGTTGACCTGCCGGTCTATTCTCCCACTGCGGGTCCGGATGTGGTGGACATCCAGAAGCTTTACGCGCAGGCGGGCGTGTTCACCTACGATCCGGGCTTTACCTCGACGGCAAGCTGCGACAGTACGATCACTTTTATCGATGGCGGCAAGGGCGAGTTGCTGCACCGGGGCTATCCTATCGATCAGCTCGCGGCCAATTCGCATTACCTGGAAGTGTGCTACCTGCTGCTCTACGGAGAATTACCTTCAGCGGCACAACTCGAAGATTTCGAGCAGACGATCACTTTGCACACGATGCTGCATGAGCAAATGCAGAATTTCTTCCGTGGCTTCCGCCGGGATGCCCACCCGATGGCCATCATGGTTGGCGTCGTCGGGGCAATGTCCGCCTTTTACCACGACAGCACGGATATCAATGACGAACATCAGCGCGAAATCGCAAGCCACCGCCTGATCGCGAAGATGCCAACGATCGCTGCATGGGCGTACAAGTATTCCATCGGTCAGCCTTTCGTCTATCCCCGCAACGATCTCGATTACGCGTCGAACTTCCTGCGGATGTGCTTCGCCGTCCCGGCAGAAGACTATGAGGTCAATCCGATCCTAAGCCGGGCGATGGACCGGATTTTCACACTGCATGCGGATCACGAGCAAAACGCCTCGACCTCGACTGTTCGGCTGGCTTCGTCTTCGGGCGCCAACCCCTTCGCCTGCATCGCCGCCGGTATCGCGTGCCTGTGGGGACCAGCGCATGGCGGCGCCAATCAGGCCTGTTTGGAAATGCTCAAGGAAATCGGCACGCCGGATCGTATCCCGGAGTATATTGCCCGTGCCAAGGACAAGAGCGATCCGTTCCGCCTTATGGGATTCGGTCACCGCGTCTACAAGAATTTTGACCCACGCGCGACGGTAATGAAGCAATCTGCGGATGAAGTTCTGGACCTTCTGGGTGTGGAGAACAACCCGATTCTTGCCACGGCCAAGGAACTGGAACAAGCCGCGCTTGCCGACCCGTATTTCGCCGAGAAGAAACTGTTCCCGAATGTTGATTTTTACTCCGGCATCATTCTCGAAGCGATGGGTTTCCCGACGTCCATGTTCACACCGATTTTCGCGGTCGCGCGGACTGTGGGCTGGATTTCGCAATGGAAAGAACAGTTGAGTGATCCGAAACACAAGATCGGGCGCCCGCGTCAGCTTTATCTTGGCGACACACTGCGGGACTATAACGATATCGAAAACCGCTGATGTTCGTCCCAGTACGGAAGCACGACGGACAAGCGCGCCGTTTCAGCAGTGATTCGTTTGCCTGATGAACAAAACGTGCCGCGTTCAACATGCCCGCACTGTTGACCTGAGCCCCGCGTCAATGTGGCAGGAATGTGTCATTGTTTCCGCCATTGCGGCAATGGGCCAATATCTTTGACCCCGCCGCGCCGACATGCATAACGTATTGTCACCAAAACATTGTTTTGGCGCGGGGGCATGTGAGACCACATTGGTCGGAGACGACGGCTTTGCTCTTGGCCGCAATGGACGCGTCTTTTCAGGACGCTGGATCAAACGGTTGAGCAAGAGTGAACATGGTACAAGAACAACAGCGTCCGGACCAATTGGAAACACCAAGCCCCTATCGTCATTTGCCGATGCGTACAGGGCAAGGATCAGGGCTCGAAGGGGCTGTGTTTGCCGATGACGCGGAGAGCGAAAATCGCATTGCAGTCATCTACGATCACGGCAATCAGCCACCCGAAATCACGATCCAGGGCGCTGCAGGAGAGGTGCAGACCGTCTGGGCAGACGGAATAGCCATAGCCGTTTTCGCGTGCTCGAGTGGGCCGGGGCTAAGCGAACAGGATGTGGTTCTGGTCGAACGTTACACCTGAACTTTCACCTCAGCGCCCCTCAAACTTGGCGATGCGTTTTTCGGTAAACGCCAAAACACCTTCTTTGAAATCACGCGATTTTCCGCAGTTGCCCTGCGCGCGTGCTTCTAATGTCAACTGGTCCTCCAGCGTGTTTGACCAGTTTCCGCGAATGGCCGTTTTTATCGCGGTGTAGGCGGCTGTCGGCCCTTGTGCCAGATGGGCCGCGCGCCCGCGCCAATGCGCGTCAAACTCGGCATCGGGCACTGACTCCCAGATCATACCCCAGTCATCGGCCTGACGCGCACTGATCTTGTCTGCAAAGAGCGCGGCTCCCATTGCTTTGGCCATACCCATGGTGCGGGGCAGTGCATATGTGCCACCTGCGTCCGGCATAAGCCCGATGCGTGCGAAGGCCTGCAGGAAGTACGCGCTTTCCGTTGCGAAAACGACGTCGGCAGCAAGCGCGATGTTGGCCCCTGCCCCCGCTGCGGCACCATTCACCGCCGCAATCGTGGGCGCCGGGCATTCAACGATCGCGCGCACAAGAGGCGCGTATTCGTCCCGCAGTGTCCGCTCCAGATCAAGATTGGCTGCAGTCACACGATCCCCCAAGTCCTGCCCGGAGCAAAACGCGCGTCCTGCACCGGTTAAAACCACAACACGCGCGATCTTGCCGGCTTCCGTAATGGCGTAGGCCAGTTCCGTGCGCATTTGCGTGGTCAGCGCGTTCATCTTTTCTGGGCGGTTCATCGTGATGACCGCTATCCCATCTTCGAGCACATAGGTCAGGGTTTGGTATTCCATCGTCGGTCCTTTGCGTCACTTTTGTCCGAACCTAACAGGTTTGTGCGGCGGCAAAAGCAAAACGAGACGTCAGTCTTTGAGGATTTCCTCAAGCCGGGCCGTCTCCTCGGCTGTCAACGCGTCTTCGTTAGAGGTATTGGCTGTCTGACGCCCACGCAGGTAAGTTACCCCCACCCACAACGCGACGAGCAGCATAAGCGGACCTGCGCCCCATAACAGCCAGTTCGAGCCAACGAATGTGGGCCTGAGCAGCACGTATTCTCCGTAGCGGGCGACGATAAACGCAACCACCTCGCTATCGCTGTCGCCGGCGACCAGTCGCTCGCGCACGAGCAATCGCAAGTCACGCGCGATATTGGCGTGGCTCTCGTCAATGCTCTCGTTCTGGCAAACAGGGCAACGCAGGCCTTTGGATATCTCGCGTGCCCGCTCTTCCAGAACCGGGTTCGTCAAAACCTCATCCGGTTGCACCGCCAGCACAGGCCCAGGCAAAAGCATCAGCAAGACTAAGATGATGCGGATCATTCAGCTGGCACCGGCTGTACCGGCGCTTTGCGCGCGCCGGCCGCAACACGAAATCGCCGGTCCGACAAGCTTAAAAGTCCGCCGAGCGCCATCAGTCCACTCCCGATCCATATCCAATTGGTCAGCGGTTTGATGTAGGTGCGCACGGCCCACCCGCCGCCCTGCTGGGCGTCCCCGATGACAACGTAGACGTCACGGGCCAGATCGTAATCGATTGCGGCTTCGGTCGTAGGCATTTGCGCGACAGGATAAATGCGCTTTTCGGGGCGCAATTGCGCGATCTCACGCCCATTTTTGGCCAATGTGATGTAGCCCATCGTGGTCAGGTAATTGGGACCTTCGTATTGGTTTACCTCATCCAGAGTGATCGTGTAGTCGCCCACATCATAGGGCTCGCCAAACTGGGCGACACGAATATCCTCTGACTGCCACGCGAGCAAACCGCAAACCCCCATCATCGTGATGCCAAGTCCCCCATGCGCGACCATCTTGCCCCAGTCCGCCCGCGGAAGGCGCTTCAGGCGCGCCCAGCGGCCCTTGCGTCGCCCGGCTCTCTGGATCAAGTCGACGATTGTGCCCATCACGACCCATGCCGCAAGAAACACGCCAATCGGACCCAGAAGGCTGCGGCCGCTTTGCATGGCATACACCAGCCCGCCCGCCGCGAGCGCGAGCACAAAGACATAGCGCAGCGGTTTCAAAGTCCGCATAATCTGAGCCCGTTTCCATGACAAAGCCGACCCGACCGGCAACAGAAGACCCAGCGCAAGCATGAATGGGGAAAAAGCCACATTGAAAAATGGCGGGCCGACGCTCAGCTTGCGGTCAAAGAACATCTCCGCGACGACCGGCCACATCGTTCCGACAAAAACGACAAAACACGAGACCGCAAGCAACAGGTTGTTGGTCAAGAGAGCGCTTTCCCGGCTCACGATACCAAAGACCCCGCGCGCTTCCATCTCGGTGGACCGGAAGGCAAAAAGGATCAGCGCTCCGCCCATAAAAAAACCCATGATCATCAGGATAAAGACGCCTCGTTCCGGGTCGTTTGCGAAGGCATGAACGGACGTCAGCAAACCGGAACGGACGATAAATGTGCCGATCAAAGAGAAACCAAAAGCCAGAATAGCCAGTAGTATGGTCCAGCTTTTTAAACTTTCGCGCTTCTCAACGACGATGGCGGAATGCAGCAAAGCGGCGGCCAGGAGCCACGGCATGAAAGAGGCGTTTTCGACAGGATCCCAGAACCAGAACCCGCCCCACCCCAGTTCATAATACGCCCACCAGGACCCAAGCGCGATACCGATCGTCAGGAAAACCCAGGCCGCTAGGGTCCAGGGCCTTACCCAGCGCCCCCAGGCTGCGTCGACGCGTCCTTCGATCAGTGCCGCGACTGCAAAGCTAAAAGCCATACTGAGCCCCACATAGCCCAGATAAAGAAATGGCGGGTGCAGGGCGAGGCCGGGGTCCTGAAGCAAAGGGTTCAGATCCTGCCCGTCGAATGGCGGTACGGCCAGACGCAAAAACGGGTTCGACGTGAAGAGGATAAAGGCAAAAAAAGCAACACCAATTGCCGACTGTACTGCCAACACGCGTGCTCGCAGCGTAGGCGGCAGGTTGCTGCCGAACCAGGCGGCCATCGCTCCAAAAAGCGTGACAATTAGCACCCAAAGCAGCATGGAGCCTTCGTGATTGCCCCATGTGCCGCTGATTTTGTAGATCATCGGCTTGGCGGAATGGCTGTTGAGCGTGACAAGCTGCAGGCTGAAATCAGACGTCGCGAAGGCCCAGACCAGTGCTGCAAAAGCAAAAGCCGTCAAAAGAAACTGCGCGTTGGCGGCGGGTTCCGCGACAGCCATCCAAGACGGCCAACGCTTGTAAGCGCCCACCAACGGCACAATTGTCTGCACAATTGCAACCATGAAGGCGAGGATCAGTGCAAAATGGCCCAGCTCTGTGATCATGCGGCACAATATACGCCGCGCCGTACTGCCATCCAACGCAAATCACGGGAAATAGCTGATCACTTTGTCGCGGGGGTTTTTTGCTTTTGCCAGTCTTCCAGGGCCTGGTTGCCTTCGGTTTGCAGTGACAAAATACGCAGGCGTGCGTCGACCCCTGTGTCAGCAACGCCCGGCGTTGTCGCTCGCAGCTTGTTCAGCCGCTGGATGTTTGCTGCTACTTCCGGAGCGCGGGCTACTGTTTGCGCAATAGAGCTTTGGAATTGCTGGCTTTTCACCTGGTGGCGCGCTCCGAAGTAGAACGAAACGATAACACCAAGCAACCACCAGAGCGGCTCAGGCACCAGCGCGATGCCCTGCATACGCGCCGCAAACCAGATCGGATCTACCATTGCAGCCAGAAAAAGCGCAAGCGTCCCCAGCGCAAGCGCCGGACGCGGGATCCGGTTCACGCCGTCCATAAAGTGATTGAAGCCACCACTGTTTTGCGTTGCCTGCTCACTTGCAAACTGCCTCAGCGTTTCCATTCGCAGTTCCTGATTACGCACTTCACCTTGTTCTGCATTGGCGCGAAATACTTCAGCTGTTTCCTTCAACACATTGCGCTCATTTCCAAAAACGATACTCAACAGACCTGAGATCAGTCCCATTTTGCGACCCTTTCCTGAAATTCTGCTTGGCTGAGGTGATACTTGGGAGAGATGAACTCTTCCGCGCGTTTGATCCAACCGCCCTTGCCACCCGACTTTGTGCGCGCGTATTTGCGGCTCGCACGTCGGCGGTCTGCGACACGGAAATAGTAATTGCGCCGCGCAACGCCATAAGCATCTGCAAGGTGGTCCGGTGCACCTAGCAGCGCCGCCTGAGCGGCGCCAATGCTCTTGGGGCCAAGCACGCCATCGACGACTAGGCTGTGCCCCATGTCCTGCAACAGTCGTTGCAGGATCTTGATCGCGTTTGCGCCGGCATTGACGTACATGTCGAACACAGTGGCATGCAAAACCTCAGGCAGCATCGCGATCAGTGGTTTCTCAAAGTAGTGTTTTTCGAAAATGCCGATCGCCTGATCCCGGGTCAAAGCGCGCACATCCGCAGGCGTGACCGCGCCATCGCGATTCAGGTCCATGCCCAGACGACGCATGGTGTGAATGGTGACACCAAAATTTGTTGCCCCGCCCGGATCATCCGGATCGTTCACGTAACCGCCCTCGCGTTGCACGATCTCTTTGGCAATTTGCCGAACAGTTTGCATAACAGCCCCTCTTTGCCGCAGTGTTTCGGCAAAGAAGGCCATCAATGTGTTAAATTCCGAGAACCACAGCGTGCGGTGTCACCCTTCCGAGGGTTTGTATACACCTTGCTCCTTTAGCGCGTCGACGACTTCAGCGGGCATATAGGTCTCATCATGTTTGGCAAGGATTTCAGTCGCTTCAAATACGCCGTTAATGTATCGACCGGTGCCCACCATACCCTGATTTTCCTCGAAGAGGTCCGGTAGCACTCCGGTGTATGTTACGGGTATCACGGCACCGCCATCAGTCACTGAAAAACGGATGGTTTCGCCCTGTCCGCGCACAATTGACCCTTCCTCGACCAGACCGCCAATGCGAAACACCTCCGTAGGAGGAGGAGGTTCAGCGATGATCTGACTGGGCGCCCGAAAAAAGTTGATCCCGTCGCGCATGGCATATCCGATCAGCGCAGTGGAGATGATGAGCGCCACGGTCGTCAGCACAATGATCTGAATGCGACGCTGTTTTTTCAGATTTTTCATCGATTCTCACGGAAATACCGGCGCCATCATAAGCGCTTTGGTCTCCTCGATATCTAACATCAGGTTGGCGTTTTGCAACGCCTGCCCACTGGAGCCCTTCGTCAGATTGTCCAGCGCACCAACAACCAGCGTGCGACCGTCTAGCCGATCAGCAACCACGCCGATGTGACAAAAATTGGATCCTCGTATGTGCCGGGTGCTGGGAACCTCGCCCAGCGGCAGAACCGCGATAAATGGCTCGTTCACATAGGCGTTTTGCAAAGTCGCATGGATGTCTGCCGCCACACCGCGCACGTAGGCCGTCGCCAGAATACCCCGATTTGCCGGGATCAGATGTGGCGTAAATTGAATATGGACCGGGCGTCCTGCAACAGCGGAAAACTCCTGATCAAACTCGCCCAGATGCCGATGCGTGCTGCCCACGGCATAAGCGTGGTAGCCTTCGGACAACTCAGCATGCAGCAGGTTCTCTTTTAGGCTGCGCCCTGCGCCAGAGACTGCGCATTTCAGGTCGAGGATTATCTCGTCCAGATCGACGACGCCGGCAGAAATCAACGGTCTGAGCATATATTGTCCGGTCGCCGCATTGCATCCGGTGCCGGCCACGAGCCGGGCTGTTCTGATCTCATCCCGGTAAAACTCGGTCAGCCCGTAAACTGCTTCGGCCTGCTGCTCCATCGCGGTGTGCGGATTGCCGTACCATGCTGCATAGGCCTCTGCATCGCGCAACCGAAAGTCGGCGCTAAGATCCACTATCTTCAGGTCCTTCGGCAATGCAGAGATCACGTCCTGGCTTGTCTTGTGCGGCAAGGCGCAAAAGCAAAGGTCAATCTTTGCAAAGTCGATGTCACTGATTTGCAAAAGACTGGGCAGGTCGAGATGGCGCAAATGCGGGAAGACGGCGGCCATGTTCTGGCCCGCCTTGGAATGTGCGCCAAGCGCCGTAATTTTCATGTCCGGATGTCCGGCGATAAGCCGGATCAATTCGGCGCCCGTATAGCCGGAGGCGCCCAGAATCGCGATGGAATACGTCATATTGTGATGTCCGATTGTGCTGAAAGACGAGGGGTCAGGCGGCTGCGAATGACATCGGTCGTCGCAAAAACTGCGTCGCGCGGTCACTGACACGACGCGGATCACCTGTCGTCAAGTACCCGCTTTCACCCTCTCCATACTTGTTCGGGTGCCTTTGCAAATAATCGGCAAGACTATCCGCAACGAGGCTCGCCTGACTGAACACGCGAACACCCTCACCCAAGGCGGTCTGAAACACATCCTGCATCAGGGGGTAATGCGTACAACCCAAAATAGCGGCATCGGGATCGGGCATTTTGCGCAACAGTGCATCCACATGGCTGCGCACAAGCGCTTCTGCGAGAATGAGATCACCGTCTTCGATCGCATCCACAACGCCACCGCAAGCTTGCGCTTCTACGTCGACGCCAATGGCACGAAAGGCCAATTCTCTCTGAAAAGCGCGGCTGGCCACAGTCGCCGGGGTGGCGAACAAGGCGACGTGTTTCACCGCGACTTCACGGGGTGGAGAGTTATCACCCCATTGCCGTTCCGTCATAGCCTCGATCAGCGGAACAAAAACACCTAACACCCGTTTGCCAGACGGCACCCAGGATTCCTGCATACGTCTCAAGGCAGCGGCAGACGCCGTGTTGCAGGCCAAAATCACAAGATCGCATCCTGAATCGAACAGGCGCTGCACCGCGTCGCATGTCAACGCATAGATGTCATCGGCGGTCCGCACGCCGTAAGGGGCATGCGCGCTATCGGCAAGATAGACAAAGGGCACGTCGGGCAAGCGCTTTTGCGCCGCATCCAAAACGGTCAAACCGCCCATTCCACTGTCAAAAATACCAACCGCCATGGTCTTTCATGCCTTTGGTGGCACCTGTCAAGACCGATGCCGTTCCTCGAATTCATACCCCAGATCAAATCGCTTCTTGGGGTTTGGAGACAGCTCATACGTGGCTTTTCGCAAGAAATCCATCATCCCTTTGCTGTCTTGCGCATAAGAAGACAATTGATTGGGCGTAATCGGATCGCCTATTGAAACACGCACGGGGTTATCGACCCGTTTTTTGAACTCATTGATCAACAATCCCATACGCAATGTGCAATGCATATGGCTGGCGATTTGAAACAAACGGCTGGTGTGCCCATCAAAGAAAATTGGCAGCACCGTCGCCCGCGACTTTGCGATCATGCGAGCTGTGAAACTGCGCCAGCCCGGGTCCATCGGCTTGGAAAAAGGTTTGGCCGCTGTGCTTACAGTTCCACCGGGAAAAACACCGATTGCGCCACCCGCTGACAGATAGCGCAAGGATTCCTTTCGCGTCGCGATATTCAAAGCGCGCGCCTCTTTGGTATCATCAAAGCTGATCGGCAACACCACGCGGTTCACCTCTTCGGCTTTGCGGAAAACCGAATTCGCCAAAATCCGGAAATCACCGCGCGACTGCGACAAAATATTCCCCAACATCAATCCATCAAGAATACCGAACGGATGATTGGCGATGGCAATAAGCGGACCCTCTCGCGGAACATTCTCCAGCGAACCATGCGCGAATTCGAGAGAAAGCCCGTATTTCTCGGCCATCACTTCAAAGAAGTCCCGTCCCGCTGCCACTTCGCTCTCATATCCCCGGGCGCGCTTGATCAACCTCAATCGGCCAGTGGTGTTTTCCATAAGCCGAATGACAGCGCGTCCACCCTTTGTCTCGGCGCTGTGGGCGTAGCTAATATCTTTCGCAACGTTGGCACGCATGCCTGCCAATTGTACCTTCCTCATTTATCAGTCAAGTGCTGACGGCAAATGCCACAGTCGTGTGACATAACGGTAAAATTCACTCCGCCGCTTGAGCGACAGTCTCTTCTGCATCTCGAATTGCGGCCAACAATTCTTCGCGTCTCTTAGCAGCCTTGGCTTCATTTGCGATTTTTACCGGACCAAAGCCCCGTATGTCCGTTGGCAACGCCGCAAGCGCCGCGATTGCAGGACGCGTTGTGTCTGTAAGCCGGGGCAGAACAGACTTCATATCCTTTTCGTACTGGGTGATCAGCTTGCGTTCCATGCGCCGCTCTGCGGTGTATCCGAACACATCAAATGGGGTGCCGCGCAAAATCTTCAAGCGTTTCAGAATCCTAAACACAAGCTCAATTCGCGCACCGAACGCGCGTTTTGCCGGTCGACCATTAGGTCCGGTCTTGGACAGGATTGGAGGCGCCAGATTGTACGTAATTTTATAGTCACCCTCAAACTGAGAATCGGCTTTCTCGCGGCTGCTCAATAAAAGGCGCGCGACTTCGTATTCATCCTTGTATGAAAGTACTTTAAAGTAACCTTTTAATGCATTTTTTCGGACAAAATCATCCTCAATGCTGGCCAAAAATTTGCGATAACGATTGGCCAGTCGGCCACTCTGATACGCTTTAAGATGGGCGGCGCGGGTTTCGATCTCGTCGGCTTCGGTTTTTGGCAAATGCAGCACCTTCGACGCCATGAGCCGGTTCGCCTCTTCAGGGAACAAAACGGCCCAACGGCCGATCTCAAATGCATGTAGATTGCGATCAACGGCCGCACCATTCAAACGGATGGCTTGCGTGATCGAGGCGTGGGTCAGCGGTACCAGCCCGCACTGCCATGCAGCCCCAAATATCACCATATTTGAAAAGATAGAATCGCCGAGCGTTACGCGCGCCAGTTCCGTCGCATCAAAAAGCACAAGCTGGTCTTTTATGCGCGCCTGCAACGCAAGTAGGAGGCGCTCTGTTGGAAGGCGAAACTCTGTATCGCGCGTAAAATCACCGGTGATGGTTTCGTGGCTGTTCACCACAGCCCCGGTTTTTCCCGTGCGCGTGAGGCCAAGGGTTTTTCCGCCCGCAGAAACCACCAGGTCTCCTCCGATCAAAACGTCCGCTTCGCCGGTTGATACACGAATCGCGTTGATATCCGACGGGGCGTTTGCAAGGCGGCAATGGATGTGCACAGCACCGCCCTTCTGAGCCAGACCGGCCATTTCCATGACGCCGGCGCCTTTGCCATCAATATGTGCGGCCTGTGCCAGGATGGCGCCAATCGTCACCACGCCAGTGCCACCCACGCCCGTGATTACGATGTTCCACGTCCCGGAAATCTCAGGCACTTCCGGCGACGCAAGCTCTGGAAGTTCCAGTTGCGCGGTCGGTTCTTTGCGGATCCGGGCGCCTTCCAGTGTCACAAACGACGGGCAGAAGCCATTAATGCAACTGAAGTCCTTGTTGCAGGAAGATTGATCGATCGCCCGCTTTCGCCCCAGGGCCGTTTCTTCGGGCACGAGTGACACGCAATTGGATTGCACGCCGCAATCTCCGCACCCTTCGCAGACGTCCGTATTGATGAAAAGCCGCTTGTCCGGGTCCGGGAACAAGCCGCGTTTACGACGGCGCCGTTTCTCCGCCGCGCAGGTTTGAATATAAACAATAACGGAAACGCCAGGCGTTTTTGCAAATTGCTCCTGAACAGTTTGCAAATGTGCACGTTCGTGGACGTCCACACCCCGGAAGGCGCTGAAATCCACATCCTCCTTATCATCATAGACCACGGCCAGCGTCTTGACGCCCATGGCCTGCAGCTCGCGCACGATGCGATCAGCGGTTAAGTCGCCGTCATTCGATTGCCCGCCGGTCATGGCAACCGCATCATTGTAAAGTACCTTGTAAGTGATCGTGGTGCCCGCGCTCAACGCAGCCCGAATGGCTTGCACGCCCGAATGATTGTAAGTGCCGTCACCGATATTCTGGAATACATGCGTGCGATTGGAAAAAGGCGCTTCGCCGATCCAATTGGCGCCTTCGCCGCCCATATGAGTGAAACCCAGCGTTTCACGGTCCATCCATTGCGCCATGAAATGGCAGCCGATCCCGGCATATGCGCGCGACCCATCAGGCACTTTGGTTGATGAATTGTGCGGGCAGCCTGAGCAAAAATAAGGCAACCGCGCCGCGATCTCCTCGGCGTTATCCGACCGAAGCGCATCTTCCAACGTCGCTATGCCGGCAACGATACTGTCCGTGTTTCGCCCTTCGTCGATCAGAACCGAGCCCAGTTTCAGCGCGATTTCGACCGGATCCAATGCCCATTTCGCCGAAAAGAAAGGGGTCCCGTCGCGCGTGCCTCCAATGACACGACGACCGCGTCGATTGTCAAAGAGCGCTTCTTTGATCTGGACCTCGATGAGCTTTCTTTTTTCCTCGACCACAACAATCAGGTCGAGCCCCTCCGCCCAGTCCTCAAAACCATGCATATCCAGTGGCCAGGTTTGCCCGACCTTGTAGGTTGTGAGCCCGATGCGCTCGGCCTCAGCAGCGTCTATGCCGAGAAGGCTCAAGGCATGCTCTAAGTCCAACCAGTTCTTGCCGGCCGCCACAAAACCGATCTTGGCACCGGGCTTTCCCCAGACGCGGTGATTAATTTTATTTGCGTTTGCAAAGGCTTCCGCAGCGTACCTCTTGTAATCGATCAAGCGCGCTTCCTGAGCGATACGCTCGTCGACAAGACGAATATTGAGACCGCCCTGAGGCATATCAAAGTCCGGTGTGACAAAGCTGTAACGGTCCAATCCCGTTTCGACGACGCTTGTCACCTCTACGGTGTCTTTCATGGTTTTCAAACCGACCCAAAGGCCGCTGAAGCGACTGAGGGCGAACCCGTAAAGGCCGTAATCCAGTACTTCTTGTACCCCAGCAGGACTGACGATCGGCATATAGGCATCAATCAGTGCCATTTCGGATTGATGCAAAACCGTGGAGCTTTCGCCGGTGTGATCGTCTCCCATGGCCATCAGCACGCCGCCCAGGGCCGACGTGCCGGCCATGTTTGCATGCCGCATCACATCGCCGGACCGATCCACCCCAGGTCCCTTCCCGTACCAAAGCCCGAAGACGCCATCGTGTTTGCCTTCGCCGCGCAGTTCAGCCTGCTGGCTGCCCCACAATGCGGTTGCGGCCAAGTCCTCGTTCAGCCCTGGCTGGAACAGAATATCGTTTTCAGCCAATGGCTTGAGCGCTCTGGTCATCTGCATATCAACGGCGCCGAGCGGCGAACCCCGATACCCGGTAACGAGACCCGCTGTGTTAAATCCTGCTGTCCGGTCTCGGGCGCGCTGCATCAGCATAAGTCGCACCAATGCTTGAGTTCCGTTCAGCAGAACAGGAGACCTGTCCAGATCATATCGGTCGTTCAACGAGATTGGCTGAGTGCTCATCCGTCGCCTCCCCAACGCAGTGTCACTTTGACATAATACGAGAGTAATAATAGGTCAAAGACACTGACCCGCATAGGAAATTCTTGGTGAAATATGCGTGATCCATTTCAAGTGCTGTATTTTATACGCCTTTAGCGATAACAAAACCTGAGAGTACGGAGTGAAGTATGGACTGGGACAAACTGAGAATTTTTCACGCCGTGGCGGATGCTGGCTCGCTAACGCACGCAGGTGACAAGCTGAACCTGTCCCAATCAGCAGTCAGCCGCCAAATTCGGGGGCTTGAAGAATCGTTGAATGCAACGCTCTTTCACCGCCACGCACGCGGACTGATTTTGACCGAGCAGGGTGAATTGCTCTTTGACGCCACATCGGCGATGAGCCGACGCCTGGATGCCGCATCAGCGCGAATCCGGGACAGCGAAGAAGAAGTTTTTGGCGAGTTGCGCGTGACTACAACCACTGGGTTTGGCACGCTCTGGCTGGCGCCACGCCTGCCCAAACTCTATGAGCAGTATCCGGATTTGAAAATCGATCTGATGCTGGAAGAACGAGTGTTGGACCTTCCGATGCGCGAAGCAGACGTGGCCATTCGGATGAAAGAGCCGAGCCAGGCGGATCTGATTCGCAAGAAGCTGATGATGATACGCATGTGCCTTTATGCAACCCCTGACTATTTGCAGGACCACGCGGCACCGGCCTCCATTGAAGACATTATACAGCATCGGTTGATCTGTCAGAACACCGACAGCGATCAGGTGGCAGCCGGACGCAGTCTTGTGCAGCATCTCATGACCCACGAAATCCGCTCGCTTTTGACGGTCAATAACTACTTCGGCGTTCTGCAGGGGGTGCTTTACAATTTGGGAATCGGAGTTTTGCCGAACTACGTAACGCAGGATTTTCCTGATCTTGTGCGCGTTTTGCCCGATTTGACATCCGCCGATGTTCCCGTCTTTCTGGCCTACCCCGAAGAGCTGCGGCACTCGCAGCGCGTTGCAGCCTTTAAAGACTTTGTACAAGATGAAATAATCACCTACCGCAAGCAACTTAGCACCAAATCGGCGCTGATTGCCTGATAGCCATGCATCAAACGCATAGCGGGCATGACGCCGCGTAAGCAAAAACTGCCTTGAAGGCGGGCAGCATGCAACCTATTTGATCGTTATGAGAATGACGCGGCAGTGTCGCTCTTCTCAACCTCCCTGTTGGACTTGGCCGAGCTTAACGCTCGGCCTTTTTTTTATGCCCTGCAGGACACAGGCGCAGTTCAGGTCCCCTGCACCCCTTTTCCCCCTTTAACTGGCCCTGTATGAGAGCACCAAAGCTGCGACAGGGGGACAGACAGCACGATGCAAGAGCCAGCTATAACACCGGATCTGATCGCCAGTCACGGGCTCAGTGCAGACGAATACGATCGCATTCTCGAGATCATCGGCAGGACACCAACGTTTACCGAGCTGGGCATCTTTTCGGCGATGTGGAACGAACACTGTTCTTACAAATCTTCCAAGAAGTGGCTCCGAACGTTGCCGACAGACGGGCCGCAAGTGATCTGCGGCCCCGGCGAAAACGCTGGTGTCGTCGATATTGGAGACAATCAGGCCGTCGTGTTCAAAATGGAGAGCCACAACCATCCTTCCTATATCGAACCTTATCAAGGCGCGGCGACGGGTGTCGGCGGCATTCTGCGCGATGTCTTTACAATGGGCGCGCGTCCTATTGCGGCGATGAACGCACTCAGCTTTGGCGCGCCATCACACCCCAAAACCCGGCAACTTGTGCACGGGGTTGTGGAAGGCATTGGGGGGTACGGCAATTGCTTTGGTGTTCCCACCGTGGGGGGCGAAGTGCGTTTCGATTCAGCGTATAACGGCAATTGTCTCGTCAATGCGTTTGCCGCGGGGCTCGCAGATGCAGACAAGATCTTTTACTCTGCCGCCTCTGGTGTGGGGATGCCCGTTGTGTATCTGGGTGCCAAAACAGGTCGCGATGGCGTTGGCGGCGCGACTATGGCTTCGGCCGAGTTCGATGAGACTATCGAGGAAAAGCGCCCCACGGTTCAGGTCGGCGACCCGTTCACTGAAAAACGTCTGATGGAAGCCACGCTGGAGCTGATGGCCACCGGCGCGGTGATTTCCATTCAGGATATGGGCGCCGCGGGACTGACCTGCTCCGCTGTTGAAATGGGCGACAAGGGCGGTCTGGGTGTCAGGCTCGATCTTGAGAAGGTGCCGGTACGCGAGGCTGCCATGACGGCATATGAAATGATGCTGTCGGAAAGCCAGGAGCGTATGCTGATGGTTTTGCGACCTGAGTTGGAGGCCGAAGCCAAGGCGGTCTTTGACAAGTGGGATCTCGATTTCGCCGTTGTCGGAGAGACGATAGAAGAGGACCGCTTTCTCATCTGTCTGAACGGCGACGTGAAAGCCGACCTGCCACTGTCCAAACTGGCCTCTACGGCGCCGGAGTACGATCGCCCCTGGGTACGGACGCCCCAGGCCGAGCCATTGGGCGACGTGCCAGATGTGGCCCCGATCGACGGTTTGAAAGCCTTGCTGTCCACACCGAATTACGCTGCCAAAGACTGGGTGTTTACCCAATACGACACTATGGTAATGGCCGATACTGTCCGTGTGCCGGGTCTGGGTGCGGGCATCATCCGCGTGCATGGCACTCGGAAGGCTCTCGCCTTTACGTCCGACGTGACACCGCGCTACGTCAAGGCAAACCCGGTCGAGGGTGGAAAACAGGCGATTGCAGAAGCTTTTCGCAACCTGTGCGCTGTCGGCGCGAGACCTCTGGCCACAACTGACAATCTCAACTTTGGCAATCCTGAAAAGCCACAGATCATGGGGCAGTTTGTTGGTGCTGTTCAGGGGATTGGCGCAGCCGTCGCTGCGCTGGACATGCCCATCGTGTCCGGCAATGTGTCGCTTTACAATGAAACGGACGGTGCTGCGATTCTTCCGACACCGACAATCGGTGCGGTTGGCCTAATCGAAGACGTGGAAACGATTATTGGCTGTGAGGTGCGCGAGGGATATGTCGCACTGGTGCTGGGGGAAACTATCGGTCATCTGGGCCAGTCCGCTCTACTGTCCGAAGTCTACAATCGCGTTGAAGGCGATGCGCCGCCGGTTGACCTGGCGCTGGAAAAAGCGCACGGCGACTTCATCCGCGACAACCGCAAATTCATCGAGGCCTGTACTGATCTCTCTGATGGGGGACTGGCAATGGCTGCTTTTGAACTGGCGGATGCAACAGGTGTTGGGGTTTGCCTCGATGCGGGCGACACGGCGACGCTCTTTGGCGAGGATCAGGCCCGCTACCTGATCGCATGCAACTTCGATCAGGCCGAAGCGCTGATGATCGCCGCAGGGCGCGCAGGTCTGGTGTTGCAGACCGTGGGCAAGTTCTTCGGAGACACGGTCTGGCTCGGGAATTCCAGCGCGCCGTTAGAGGACCTGTCCGCGCTTTATCGCCGGAGTTTCGCCGAAACCTTTGCCTAGTCGTGGCTTGCGGCGAGCACCTGCATCAGGCGATCTTTTTCGCCGTGATCATCGGGCCTTGATATCGCTTGCGCCAGATCCTCAAGCGAGGCGATAGAATGCCCTGCGCGAAAGCTATCCACATGGGGCAGCATCGCAGTGATACCGCGCGCTTTCGGCGCAAAGCCGTCCCATCGTAACAGCGGATTCAGCCAGATCAGCCGCCGCGAAGAAAGGTGCAAGCGCTCCATCTGTCGGGATAGCGCGTCAGGATCATCCCTGTCCAGCCCGTCCGTAATGAGCAAAACAACCGCACCTTGGCCCATAACCCGTCGCGACCACAAACGGTTGAATGCTTCCAGACAGGTGCCAATGCGCGTGCCGCCTTCCCAGTCCTGCGCTTCGGCTCCGGCGGCTGCAAGCGCCGCGTCGACGTCGCGCTGGTGCAGGTGGCGTGAGATATTGGTGAGCCTGGTCCCAAAGGTAAAGGCGTGCACGCGCGCCCAACCCGCGCCCTTTTTGTTGGCGACCGCGTGCAGGAAGTGCAGCACGATCCGGCTGTACTGGCTCATGGAACCGGAAATATCGCAGAGCACCACCAAATTGGGCCATCGCGGGCGGGGATGGGCAACTGCGATTTTTGTCATCTCGCCGCCTTGCCGCATCGCCGCGCGCAATGTCCGCGCCCGGTCAATCGTTCGCCCGCGCGCGCCCGCTTGCGCGCGCCGCGACAAGATAGGCGCTACCGGCAGATAGAGCTTGGAGATCATCCGCTTGGCTTCCGCCATTTCCGCTGTGCCCATCTGTTCGAAATCCAATGTGCGCAACCGCTCTTGCGACGACATGGTGAGGCTGGCATCCACCTCGATCTGCGCGCCATCGTCCTGCGGCGCCTCCGGTTGGTCGGGGGCTTGCGCGCCGTCCAGCAGGGCCTCTGCCGCGCGCTTTTCAGCCGACTGGGCCGTCCTTTCCTCTTGCACGCCGCGCACTGCCGGGATCATCATCGACATCATGTGTTCTAGGTACCGCGGGTCGCGCCAGTAGAGGCGAAAGACCTGGGAAAACGTCGCGCGATGTTCCGGCTTGTTCACGAAACAGGCGTGCAGCGTCCAATAGAAGTCGCGCTTTTCCGAAAATCCCGCTGCCGCCACAGCCTTTATCGCGTCGATCACGCGCCCCGGGCCAATCGGCAAACCCGCACGTCGCAGAGCACGGGCAAAATGCGTGATGTTGCCGGCCAGTTTCGGGTTGTCCGGAATTTCGAGCGGAAGGTATTCAGGCATAATCCGAATCCGGGGGCGCTGCCCCCGCGCTTTTCGCTCCCCCGGGATATTTTGGGATCAAAGAAATCACACTGGAACCAGATTTGACCGCGCCTCTTCCAGTATCCGCTTGGCTTCCGAGCCTTGTAGTTTCTGGATGTCGTCCTGATACTTGAGGATGGCGCCCAAAGTGTCCGCAATAACCTCCGGGCTCAGGGTGATCACATCAAGTGCAAGCAGGCATTTCGCCCAATCAATCGTTTCCGCAACGCCTGGTTTTTTGAACAAATCTTCGGTGCGAAGCGCCTGCACGAAAGAAACGACTTCGCGGCTCAAAGTCTCTGCGGCTTCCGGCGCGCGCGCTGCCAGAATCTGCATCTCGCGTTCAAAGTCGGGGTAATCGACCCAGTGATAAAGGCATCTGCGTTTGAGCGCGTCGTGAACCTCGCGTGTCCGGTTCGACGTAAGAACGACGATCGGCGGCTCAGGCGCCTGGATCGTGCCAAGTTCTGGAATGGACACCTGAAAGTCGCTCAGTGCTTCGAGCAAGAACGCTTCGAACGGTTCGTCCGTGCGGTCCAGTTCATCGATCAGCAGCACCGGTGCGCCTTGCGCGTCAGGTCGCATGGCCTGCAAAAGGGGGCGTTCGATCAGATAGGCATCGCTGAAGAGTTCCGATTGTAGCGCGGCGCGGTCAGCGGACTGCGTGGCTTCTGCGGTTCTGATAGCAACCATCTGACCCGGGAAGTTCCATTCATACACGGCCGTCGACGCGTCCAGCCCTTCGTAGCACTGCAAGCGAATCAGACGGCGCCCTAGACCAGCCGCAAGCGCCTTGGCAATTTCGGTTTTGCCGACACCCGCCTCCCCCTCAAGAAAAATCGGACGTCCCAGCCTCAGCGCAAGAAAAACCACCGTGGCGAGTGCCCGGCCGCAGATATATCCCTGATCGGACAACAGGTCCTGCGTTTCATCGATGCTGGCCAGTCTCGTCATGAGTCTTCCCTTGATTTTCACCTAACCTGCACTCTGTGAGGGGCTCGTCAAGCGGACCGAGGTCTGACGCGGCCAGGTTTTTCGCCGCGCACGCGCACGCGCCAAAAACCGATTTCCACATGCCGACACAGTTTTGGCGAAACGTAAATCCAACAAAACGATATCACGTAGCGCATTGCATCCTTCTCTATACCATATATGGTGCAATCGGCGGCTTTTCGTTGCAAATGGTGCGCAACTGCCAACTGCAGCTGCCGAAGGGAACACATCCGTTATGCGTGACAACAGTGTAAGTTTCGGGCCATCGCTGAGGGGATTGAGCCTACAAGAATGGCTGGATGAAATTTCGGAGCTTGTGGAATACGACGGATTTTTCCAGCCACTGGGCACGCGCCACTGGGCTGCGTTTACAGAGCATTCAAAGACGCTGCTTGTCACATTCGAGTCCGTTCAGTCGAATCAGGCTTTTTCACCCAACGGTCATCCCTTGGGATGGGACATGGTTAAACGTCTGGAATGGTCGCATCTGGGCGTCTTTTGCGATGGAGACACCTGGTTTCGCGATCCGGCTGTTTATGCGTTTTTTGACCGGTTGATTGACGACGGGTTTTTCGATGAGTTTGAGCGGGTCATATTTTACGGAACAGGTCCTTGTGGCTATGCGGCGTGCGCATATTCCGTCAGCGCGCCGGGCGCGTCGGTCCTTGCGCTGCAGCCGCAGGCAACACTGGCTCCTGACCTCACGGAATGGGACAAGCGTTTTGTTGAGCAACGTCGACTGGATTTCGACGCGCGCTTCGGGTTTGCCCCGGACATGACGGAGGCTGCGGGGCGCGTTTTTATAGTCTTTGACCCTGATGAAACCGAAGACGCGATGCACGCTGCTCTTTTTAGAGGCGTCAATGTTCAAAAGCTCCGGATGCGCCGCATGGGTGGCGCACTGCAACTTGACCTGCTGCAGATGTGCGTGCTCCACGATCTGCTTGAAGCAGTCGGTCAGGATCGACTGACCCCATATTTCTTTGCAGAGACTATGCGCGCAAGGCGATATCATCTTCCCTATCTCAGGCGTCTGCTTGCACGGCTCGATGCCGCCGAACGTCCGATTTTGACCCATTACCTGTGCCACAATGTGACCCGCAGATTGCGGGCGCCGCGTTTTGCAAAACGTCTTGAAGCGGTACCAAAGAACGCATCCTAGTTGCTGGTGGATGGCAGCAGTCTGTGCTAGCGCGACGCCATGACTGATCTTTTTACCATCCGGCGGCCCGACGACTGGCACCTGCACCTTCGCGACGGTGCCATGCTGCGCGCAGTACTGCCGTCTACAGCAGCGCATTTCGCCCGCGCCATCATCATGCCGAACCTCGTGCCCCCGGTTGTGACTTCGACGGATGCGCAAGCTTACAGGGATCGGATTCTCGACGCGATCCCGGACGGGATGTCGTTCACACCGCTGATGACGCTCTACATGACAGAACAGACCGAAGCAGAGGATGTTGCTAAGGCCCATGCGAGCGGCCTGGTGTCCGCGGTAAAGCTCTATCCCGCTGGCGCGACAACAAATTCAGCAAGTGGCGTGCGCAGTTTTGACGTCATCCGCCCGGTGCTTGAGCGTATGGCGGAGATTGGCCTGCCGCTTTGCGTGCACGGCGAAGTTACCGATGACGACGTCGACATTTTCGACCGCGAGGCGGTGTTCATTGAGCGTGTGCTCGATCCGATCCGACGCGCGACCCCAGGCCTACGCGTCGTAATGGAACATATTACAACGCAGGATGCGGTAGAATACGCAATCGAGCAGGATGACACGCTGGGCGCAACGATCACGACCCACCATCTGGTTATTAATCGCAATCACATTCTGGCTGGCGGCATTCGACCGCACTATTACTGTCTGCCGGTCGCAAAACGTGAAAAACACCGCCTCGCCCTGCGCAAAGCGGCCACGTCCGGCGCGGCAAGGTTTTTTCTTGGAACGGATTCAGCACCTCACACGGATGCAAACAAGCTTCTGCCATGCGGGTGCGCGGGATGCTTTACCGCACCCAACACGCTTTCGATTCTCGCTCATGTGTTCGAAGAAGAGGGCGCGCTCGATCGCCTTGAACGTTTCACGTCGCTGAACGGCCCGGCTTTTTACAGTATGCCGGCGAATGACGCGACAATCACACTGAAACGGGGAGTACCGGATATTCCTGCCTCAATTCCGACGGAGGAAGGCCCGGTTACCGTTTTCGATCCTGGCTTTGAATTGACCTGGCGCGTCGCCTAGTCTTCTTTGATCCCTAAATATCCCCGCCGGAGGCACAAAGTCTGCGACGGCCCAGCTCGAAAGCACGCCTCATGATCCCCAGCGCCTACCCCGCACATGCCGAAATGGCCCGTTTGACCGCCCGAATGTTGCTCGAGATTGGGGCTGTGCACTTTAACTCGGACGAACCGTTTACGCTGGCGTCCGGCTTGCCCAGCCCGACCTATATCGATTGCCGCAAACTCATCAGTTACCCACGCATTCGATCAACGCTGATGGACTTTCTCGCCGTGACCGTCATGCGCAACGCAGGGTTTGAAGCATTCGACAATGTCGCCGGGGGCGAAACCGCCGGCATTCCGTTCGCCGCACTTGTCGCGGAACGAATGGGGCTTCCAATGACATATGTGCGCAAAAAGCCGAAGGGATACGGTCGCAACGCACGCATCGAAGGTGTGATGCAAGAAGGTCAAAGGGTTCTTCTGGTAGAAGACCTGACCACGGATGGCGGCTCCAAACTGTCTTTCGTTGACGCGATCCGAGAGACGGGCGCGATATGCGGGCACACTGCCGTCATTTTTTACTACGGGATATTTTCGGAAACCGAGGCGACACTGGGTGAACACGGTGTCGCCTTACATAGCCTTTGCACTTGGTGGGACGTTTTGGAGGAAGCCAGGTCACAAGGAGCTTTCGAGCCGAGGATACTATCAGAGGTAGAAGCCTTTCTCAAGGATCCGCGCAAGTGGCAGGAGATCAACAAGAAATAAAAACTTCTCCACACGCTGTCACGTGATCTTTAAAAGGAATCGGTTTCTGGCAGCAAATCTTGCGGATGAAACTCATGCTGCTACTATATACGGGAACGCCAGATGCTATGCACAGAGTTATCGCAAATCTATCCCCAGATCTTTCCAGATGGTTTCGCATCTGCGCATAGGCTAAAACAACGGAACCCGCGCCCCCAGAAGTGCGAAGCCAGAGCAGACAGGGTCAATGATGAACGAGCTTACCGCCTTCAATCCGACAGGTGTGGATGTCCAGTCGCCTGACACCATGCCGCACTCGATTGAGGCCGAACAACAACTGTTGGGCGCAATCCTTACCAACAACGACATTTATGATCGGGTTGCTTCAATCATCAGTCCGACACATTTCTACGAACCGGTGCACGCGCGGATTTTCGAGATTTCCGCCGCGCGGATTGCCAAGAACAATCTGGCCACGCCCGTCACGCTCAAAGCGTTCATGGAAGATGATGAAGGCCTCAAGGAACTGGGCGGTCCCGCCTATCTTGCGCGTCTGGCCGGCGCTGCAATCTCCGCCTTTGCCGTAAAAGACTATGCACAGATGATCTACGATCTGGCCGTACGACGAGATTTGATCCAACTGGGCCGTGATATTTCGGACAAGGCGTCCAAGGTCGAAGTGTCTTCTGAGCCGAAAGAACAGATCGTCGAAGCAGAGCAAGCGCTTTATGCACTGGCTGAACAAGGTCAGGTCGACAGCGGGTTTCAAAGCTTCCTGAAAGCAGCCACCGACGCCGTCAACGTCGCAAACGCCGCATATCAACGTGACGGCGGACTCGCCGGAATTTCGACGGGCCTCGTCGATATGGATAAGAAACTGGGCGGCTTACACAACTCGGACCTGCTGATCCTTGCCGGGCGTCCGTCCATGGGCAAAACGTCGCTGGCCACGAACATCGCTTTCAATATTGCCAAGGCCTACCGTCGAGGACTGCGGCCCGATAGCTCCGAAGGCGCTATCGAAGGCGGCGTTGTGGGATTTTATTCGTTAGAGATGAGTGCCGAGCAGCTCGCCGCGCGGATCCTGTCAGAAGCATCTGAAGTGCCATCCGAACAGATCCGTCGCGGCGATATGACCGAAGCAGAGTTCCGGCGTTTTGTCGATGCGGCCAAGGCGCTTGAAGCCTGCCCGCTCTATATCGATGACACGCCGGCTCTGCCGATCGCGCAACTGGCCGCCCGCGCACGCCGACTGAAACGCACGCACGGTCTTGATGTCCTGATGGTGGATTACCTGCAATTGGTGCGCGGCACGGGGCGACCGGAAAACCGGGTCAATGAAATCTCTGAAATCACAATGGGTCTGAAAGCCATAGCGAAAGAGCTCAATATTCCCGTCATCGCCCTGTCGCAGCTATCGCGTCAGGTAGAGAGTCGGGAAGACAAACGTCCTCAATTGAGCGACTTGCGCGAGTCAGGTTCCATTGAGCAGGATGCCGATGTGGTCATGTTCGTGTTCCGGGAGGAATACTATAAAGAACGCGAAAAACCCGGCGACCATGATCTGGAGGCGATGGCAAAGTGGCAAGAAGAGATGGAGCGTCTGCATGGGCGCGCAGAGGTCGTCATCGGTAAGCAACGCCACGGACCGATTGGAACGGTAGAGCTCAGTTTTGAAGGACGTTTTACCCGGTTTGGCAATCTGGTCCAACCCTGGCAACAAGGCAGCGACCGGGAATTCTGATCGCGATCTTCCGTTTTTAATTTTTGGGTGACGGAGAGGATGATCGCGGCTCGGGTGACCGCCCGACCATACGGTCCGCATCATCCGTCACCGCGTTCAGCAACTCGTTCATGTCTGAGCGAAAGGCTTCAAGCTGATCGTCATCCGCGTCTCGCGGCACCTCTCCCTCCCATCGGCGTGCCAGAAACGCACCGCGATTGAATGGAAGCGGAATATGCGCGCGGTCCCATGTTGGCAGCCGCAAAGACCTTCGAATAGCGTATGCTGTGCAAAAAACCGGAATCTGCGCGCTGCGCGCCCACGACACCGGGAAAGACTTGGCGACGCGAGGGGGGCCTCGTGTGCCGTCTGGTGAAATGACAATCGATTCACCTTTGCGAATCTTTCGAAAGATTTGGCGCGACAGGGCGTTCGAGGATTTTTTTGGATCCACCATCACACTGTCGTAGTCAAAATGCTCCAAAGTGAACTTGCCCAGATAGGCCATGCGAGAGTTCGTCGTGATTGCGGAGACCGGGCCCAGACTGCTGTCGAAAAGGTACGTCGACATGAAAAGCCTTTCATGCCAGACCAGAACCAGAACCGGCTGACCCTGCTCGACGAGCGCCTCCATCTCATCAAAACCTTCGCGTTTCCAACGGGTTGTGAGATGGCAGAGCCGAATATACCCATAAAAAAGGTTTGCGCTAAGCCGGTTGGCCCAGACACTCCCTGCTATGCGTTTCTTGAACGACATAAATTCTCGTAACTCACTGTCTTGCTGCCGCTGTCTGCCGATCCTAACGCTTGACGTCAATCCCCGGCCCGGGGGCCCGGCAGTTCTGCGCAAAACGATCGCGATCAGGCCATCGCCCAACCAGATGTGACTGGACAGACGCGCCGGGCTCTGGCGCAATGCGCGCATGAGGTGGCGCTATCTGTTTATGTTTTGGCCGTTAATGGCGACCGCACAGGATGTCGAGGTCGATGTCGAGCTTTTTCTCGCGGTTGATGTATCCCGCTCCATGACGTTCGAAGAGCTCGCGCTGCAACGGCGCGGCTATGCGCAGGCCTTGTCCAGCCCGGAGGTGATAGGCGCAATCCAATCCGGGCTGATCGGGCAGATTGCTGTGACATATGTCGAATGGGCCGGGGCAAGCGCGCAGCGCGTGATCGTACCGTGGCACCTTCTGGCAAGCGAAGAGGATGCCGATGACATATCGGAGTTGATCCTTGCCACCGACGGTTCGGGTTTGCGCAGAACATCCATTTCCGGTGCGATCAACTATGCAACCGCATCTTTTTCGGACAATGGTTACTTTGGATTGCGCCGTGTGATCGACATCTCTGGTGACGGACCGAACAATCAGGGCGATCCCGTCACCGAAGCACGGGATCGCGCTATCGAGGCCGGTTTCATCATCAACGGATTACCGCTCATGACAACCGATATGCTCAGCGAGTTTTGGGGCATCCCAGACCTTGATGTGTACTTCGAAACCTGCGTGATCGGGGGACCCGGCGCATTTGTGGTGCCGGTTCTGGATTGGGAGGCATTTGAACACGCCGTGCGGCGCAAGTTGATCCTAGAGATATCTGCTGTAACCGCGGCAGCGCGTCCGATCCCCGTGGCCGCGCAAGAGGCCTACGATTGTCTGATAGGCGAGAAGATGCGCGAGCAAAATCGAACCTATTTTGTGATCCCCTGATGCGCAAATTGCCGCGCCAAGGTGCGGCTGGCAGCACCTGCGGCATCCGGAGGCTTGACCTCGGCGCTCTTCCTGTCATGAACGCGGGATGAGCACGGCCGTCCTGACGATAAACCTTGGTGCAATTGCGCAAAACTGGCGTGACCTCAACACTTTGACAGGTGTTGAAACGGCGGCGGTCGTGAAAGCGAACGCTTACGGACTTGGGATCGAACGCGTCGCAACCGCTCTTGCGGAAGCCGGGGCACGTCAGTTTTTCGTGGCCGTTGCCGAAGAAGGCGTTGCGTTGCGCGGAGTGCTCGGCGCGGATGTTGCGATCTCCGTCTTCTCCGGGCACATGGAAGGCGACACTGGCCTGATCCGAGATGCCAATCTGGTACCAATGATCAACTCGATTGATCAGATGGTGCGTCACGTCGAAGCTTTGCCGGCACACCCCTTCGGCTTGCAGCTGGACACAGGCATGAACCGGCTGGGCATGGAAGATCCCGAATGGCGAGCCTTGCGCGACATCGCGCTTGGACAGAACCCCACACTGATCATGTCTCATCTTGCATGTGCAGATACGCCTGATCATCCAATGAATGAACAGCAGCTTGCCCGGTTTGAAGCCATGACCAATGGCGTGGCCTGTGCCCGGTCACTCTCCGCAACAGGCGGCGTGCTTTTGGGACCGCGCTATCATTTCGAGCTGACCCGCCCCGGTATCGGCATTTATGGCGGATTGCCATATGTCGACGCCATTCCGGTCGCAACGTTGGACGTCCCAGTGATCCAAGTTCGCGACGTGGCCGAGGGAGAAACGGTTGGGTATGGCAACATGTGGAATGCTCGGAAACCGGCGCGCATAGCAACGGTCTCCGCAGGCTATGCCGACGGATTGATCCGCGCCATGGGGCCACGCGCGCGCATGCACTCGGGTGACACCCAGGTCCCTGTGGTGGGTCGCGTGTCCATGGACCTGATAGGCGTGGACGTCAGTGCACTGGAACAAGACCCTGTGAGCTTGCAACTTTTGGGGCAGCACCAATCGGTGGACACTGTTGCCGGTTTCGCCGATACCATCGGTTACGAAATTCTGACCTCGCTGGGAGCGCGCTACAAACGGATGTATCGCACATGAAGCCACTCGCCTTGCTCGGCCGCGCAGTCCTCGCGGCCCTGGCAACCATCGGACGGATCGCGATTTTTGCGGCGACAAGCGTTACACACATCTTCCGCCCGCCGTTTTACTCCAGAGAGTTTTTGTCTCAGCTCATCAACATCGGTTGGTTGTCGCTGCCTGTGGTCGGTCTCACGGCTGTATTTACCGGCGGCGCGCTGGCCTTGCAGATATACGCGGGCGGCTCTCGCTTTAATGCAGAGGCCGTCGTGCCGCAAATCGTTGCGGTCGGCATGGTCCGGGAACTGGGACCAGTGCTGGTGGGCCTGATGATCGCCGCACGCGTCACCTCGTCCATCGCCGCTGAAATCGCCACGATGAAGGTGACCGAACAAATCGACGCGCTGGTCACGCTCTCGACCCACCCGATGAAGTACCTGACGGTCCCGCGCGTTCTGGCGGCGGTTCTGGTCGTGCCCTTGCTAGTTGGCGTCGGCGATATCATCGGCATTTTTGGCGGTTATGCCGTGGCGACCGGCACGTTGGGTTTCAACCCGGCCGCCTATATCAACAACACGGTGAATTTTCTCGAACCGCTCGACATTGTCTCTTCGCTCGCCAAGGGCGCGGTCTTCGGCTTTGGCGCGGCCGTGATGGGGTGTTATCACGGCATGCAATCCGGACGCGGCGCCATGGGCGTTGGACGCGCTACAAAATCAGCCGTGGAAGCCGCTGCGGTCTTTATTCTCGCGGCGAACTTCGTGCTGACGGGGGTATTCTTCACGCTATGATCCAGATGGAGAATGTGCATAAGCGTTTTGGCGAAAACCACGTTCTGCGCGGTTTCAACCTCGACATCCCCAAAGGGTCCTCAATGGTCATCATAGGGGGATCGGGCACCGGCAAATCCGTTGCATTGAAATGCGTGCTGGGCCTGGTCGTGCCTGACAGTGGCACCATCTTGGTGGATGGCAAGGATGCAGCGGAAACAGACGACAGGGATGCCTTTCTGGCACGTTTCGGGATGCTGTTTCAAGGCGCAGCCCTCTTCGACAGCCTGCCTGTCTGGCAAAATGTTGCTTTCCGTCTGTTGCGCGGCAGTTTGAAACGCCCTCGCGATGAAGCCCGTGACATCGCGATCGAAAAACTGCGCCGGGTCGGTCTCAAGCCGGATGTGGCGGATCGCTACCCGGCAGAACTCTCTGGCGGTATGCAAAAGCGCGTTGGGTTGGCCCGCGCAATCGCAGCAGAGCCGGAAATCATCTTTTTTGACGAACCGACGACCGGCCTGGATCCAATCATGTCGGGGGTGATCAACGACTTGATCCGCGAGATCGTGGTCGAGATGGGGGCCACGGCCATGACTATCACCCATGATATGTCCTCCGTGCGCGCAATAGCCGACAGCATCGCGATGCTGCACGAAGGGATCATACAATGGACGGGTCCCGTGGCCGAGATGGATCAAAGCGGCAACCCCTACCTTGAGCAATTCATAAACGGGCGCGCGGAAGGCCCCATTGAGGCAGTGCGTTAAGGCAAGGCATGATGGGCGCAATATTGGCGCTGGCTTTTGTTCCCTTCGCAACCGCGGGCTTCAACATTGCACTTGCGATGCGTCTGGCGGATTTCGGTCGTAGAAATTTGGCTACATTTGTTTTGACTGGTGTTCCGATCCTGACGCTGGGTTGGGTAATAGCCAGACGGGTGTTGATCCATCACAGTATTATGACCCGCTCCGTTTACGCAGGAGCGATTATTCTTGAATTTTGCACGGTAGCCGCGGCGCTTTACGTCGTGATTGTGGATGGTTTGTTCAAAAAACATGTGCTGTTGGCTGGTATTTTGACAACTGTTTCGCTTGTTAGCATCCTCGCATATGCCGCTTTGTTGTAAGTCCGCATCGGGTTTGTTCCGTGATCAAGCCGCAGAGGCCCGTTTTGCAGTGGCCGCAGCCGACAGAATAACCCGCGCGATTTTTTCGCATTCTTCGGGCGTCAGTCTGGCAGGCAAACGCACGTCACAGGCGGACATCAGCATCGCACGTGTTCTTGGCAATTCGGGGATTTTTTCCATGAACTGCCAGTTCCAGAACGCACGGGCATTGTCCGTCGCGCGCCCAAACACCTGCACGCCGACGCCTTGACGTCCCGCCGCCACTACGAATTCACCGGTTTCCTCTGCGGAGAGACCGTGCAGATTGAATTGAATGGAATCCGGCGCGCGCTCCTCATTTTCAAGCTTGTCAGGCACGGCGATCAAGGGAGATGTGTTGAGTAACTCGGCCACGTGATCATGGTTGCGCCGGCCGTCACGCACACGACGCGGCAATTCAGCCAGTTGCGGTCTGATAATTGCTGCCGACAGGTTGCCAAGACGCAGGTTGTACAATGGCAGCCTGTTCTGCCAACGCGCACAGGCCTCGGCCAGAACCGGATGCTTCTTCCAATTGTGCTCGTATGCGCCTGACATGATCACGGCCCGCGCCACAAGATCGGCGTCATCGGTAATCATAACCCCGCCTTCGCCCGCGTTGAGCAGCTTGTAGGACTGAAAGCTGAAGCAGCCGATGCGACCGAGCGTGCCGATATTTCGACCGCGCCAAGTGGTGCCCAGCGAATGCGCTGCATCTTCAACAACAGGAATCTCTGCGTCTTCGCAGAGGGCCAGTATCTCGTCCATGTCAGATGTATGCCCGCGCATGTGGCTGATAAGGACAGCATCCGCCTGCGATAGCTTCGCGCGGAAGTCCTCAAGGTCGATGCGGTAGTTCTCACCGCACTCGCACAACAGAGGCGTGCAGCCGGCATGCACGACAGAGGACGGAACCGCAGCAAATGTGAAACCGGGGATCAACACCTTTGCATTTTCCGGCAGATCCAGCGCTTTCAATGCTAAAAACAGACCCGCAGAGCATGACGACACCGCCAGAGCGTATCGCGACCCGAGCGCGGCGGCGAATTCTGCTTCCAGCAGCGCAACAGGTGAATCCTCGCTCGTGTAACGAAACAAATCACCCGACCCAAGCAACCGTTCGACTTCTGCCATGGCAGCCTGTGGTATCGGTTCTGCCTGATGAACGTTGGGCATCTCAGCCATCTGTTGGCTCCTTCTGCTCGGACACTTTTTTCGCGCAACATACTGACTCCACGTGTCGCAAAAATGACAGACGCTGCGTATTCACGTTCAGCGCGAATGTGACCAGCATAGCACAGCATGGCAAGTCTCAAAAATCGCAACGGCAAATTTGGCGAATTGAAACGACTTGAGCCTCCAGTCACCCTGCGCCAAAAGGGGTCATGGCGAAGTCTCCCTCTTTTTCCTGCTCCGCATGTGGAAATGTGACATCCAAATGGGCAGGTCGCTGCGAAGCCTGCGGCGAATGGAACACAATCTCGGAGGACGTCGGTATCTCCGCAGGACACTCGAAATCGCTGGGCAGCAAGCGCGGCGCAACAGTCCTTTTGACGGATTTGTCCGCCGAAGAAGAACCGCCACCGCGAACACTTTGCGGGATAGATGAGTTGGACCGCACGCTGGGCGGCGGTCTCGTTTCGGCCTCCGCCACTTTGGTTGGCGGCGATCCGGGTATCGGGAAGTCCACACTCTTGCTACAGGCCGCCGCCTCTTTTGCAAGGAACGGGTTGAAGACCATTTACGTCTCGGGCGAAGAAGCCTCGGCGCAAGTGCGGTTACGCGCACAGCGCCTTGGTTTGGCCAACGCGCCGGTGAAACTGGCAGCGGAGACGAACCTGCGCAACATTCTGACCATGCTTGAAAGCGAGAAACCACAGCTTGCGATCATCGATTCGATTCAGACCATGTGGTCCGACACTGTGGAAAGTGCGCCCGGTTCCGTGAGTCAGGTACGCGCCGCCGCGCATGAACTGACGACTTTTGCCAAACGCAAAGGGATCAGCGTCATCCTCGTTGGCCATGTCACCAAAGAAGGGCAAATTGCCGGTCCTCGCGTCGTGGAACATATGGTTGACACTGTACTCTATTTCGAAGGCGAGCGCGGTCATCAGTTCCGTATTCTGCGGGCCGTCAAAAACCGATTTGGTCCCGCAGACGAAATCGGCGTCTTCGAAATGACGGGCAAAGGTCTGGCGGAAGTCGGCAACCCCTCCGCACTCTTTCTCAGTGAAAGGGGCACACCCGCGCCCGGTTCTGTTGTTTTTGCCGGGATCGAGGGCACACGGCCGGTTCTGGTTGAATTTCAAGCACTTGTCGCGCCCTCTCCTCACGCACAGGCGCGCAGAACGGTTGTGGGATGGGACAGCGGGCGGTTGGCCATGATCCTCGCGGTGCTCGAGGCGCGGTGCGGCATCCCTTTCGCGGGCCTAGACGTCTACCTGAACGTTGCGGGCGGTTTGAAAGTTTCTGAGCCCGCGGCCGATCTGGCCGTCGCCGCGGCTTTGCTGAGTGCGCGGGAGGATGCTGCTTTGCCCGCGGAAACGGTTGTTTTTGGCGAAATCAGCCTCTCAGGTGCCCTGCGCCCCGCCACACAGACCGAAAACAGGTTGAAAGAGGCGCAAAAACTTGGTTTCACCAGCGCGATTGCGGCTGGGGGTGGAAAACCCGTTGGCGTTTCTGGCATATCGTTGCAGGTTATGCCCGACCTGACAGGCTTTGTGGGCGAAATTTTCGGCGCGGGATAAGCGCCATGACGAGAGGCGAGTGAGCTATGGAGAACTTCACGATGATCGACGGCGTAGTCGCGCTGGTGATCGTTATATCCGCTTTGCTTGCCTACAGCCGCGGGCTGGTGCGCGAACTCATGGCCATCCTTGGCTGGGTCGCCGCCGCAGTCCTCGGATTCATGTTCGCGCCTCAGGTGGAACCCATGGTGCGCGAAATCCCCGTGGTGGGAGATTTTCTGGCGGACAGCTGTGAGCTCTCTGTAATTGGCGCATTTGCGGCCGTTTTTGCCGTTGCACTGATTGTTGTGTCACTTTTCACGCCGCTTTTCTCTTCCGTGGTGCAACGCTCCGCAGTTGGCGGCGTTGACCAGGGCTTGGGTTTTCTTTTCGGTGTGGCACGCGGCGTACTGCTGGTTGCCATCGCGTTTTTCGTCTACAACACGGTCGTAACAGGCGAGAGCTACACGATCGTGGACGACAGTCGCTCTGCCGCCGTTTTCTCACAGTTCACAGATGACATTGAAGAGGCAGAGCCAGAGCAGGCGCTGGGATGGATTACATCCCAATATGAAACTCTGGTCAGCAGCTGCAGCCAGTAATGCAATCCGCGCATTGAGAGCTTTCCCGGCTCATTGTTTCGGCAAAACGGTTTGTGACGTGACATCAACGTGACAGTGCTGTGCATAATCGACGATCCAATCGTGACTATTGGGTCTGCTGAGCTTAAATATCGTGGAGCCAGAGAATCGGATTCGGAGCTGCCCCGTTGTCCTCACGTACGCCACGCCCATTCCCCGCAAACTCCTCAGAAATGATCGACGCGGACGATGACGACAAACTGAAAGAAGAATGCGGCATATTCGGGGTCATCGGCGTGGCTGATGCTGCGAACTTCGTCGCTCTTGGCCTTCATGCCCTGCAGCATCGCGGTCAGGAAGCGGGCGGCATCGTAAGCCATCATCCGGATCACGGCTTCAACTCGGTCCGACGCTTTGGGTACGTGCGCGACAATTTCACGTCACAATCCGTGATGAAGACACTGCCGGGTCCGCTCTCGATCGGACATGTACGCTATTCCACCGCAGGCTCTAAGGGGCATACCGCGATCCGCGATGTGCAGCCCTTCTTCGGTGAGTTTGCCATGGGCGGCGCCGCCATTGCGCACAACGGCAATCTTACAAACGCGATGACGCTGCGCAAGGAGCTGATCAGCCGCGGATCGATTTTTCAATCCTCGTCCGACAGCGAATGCATCATCCATCTGATGGCGCGCTCCATGGGTCGTACGATCCCGGATCGTATGAAAGAAGCCCTTCGCCAGGTCGAAGGCGCATTTTCGGTTGTCGCAATGACCCGTTCCAAACTTATCGGGATACGTGATCCGCTGGGCATCCGCCCGCTGGTGCTGGGCAAGATCGGAGACGGGCATGTCCTGTCGTCCGAAACCTGCGCGCTCGACATCATCGGCGCTGAATTCCTGCGCGAGATCGAACCCGGTGAAATGGTGGTGATCAACAACAGCGGAATTACGTCTTATCGACCGTTCGAACCGCAAAAACCGCGACCCTGTATTTTTGAATATGTGTACTTCAGCCGACCGGACTCCGTGATCGCTGGACGATCTGTTTACGAGGTCCGCCGCGACATTGGCAAGGAACTGGCCCGCGAAGCACCTGTCGAAGCGGATATGGTTTGCCCGGTGCCGGATTCCGGGACACCGGCAGCCATCGGATACAGTCAGGAAAGCGGCATACCCTTTGAAATGGGGATCGTGCGCAATCAATACGTTGGTCGTACCTTCATTGAGCCGACAGAGCAAATCCGCAACATGGGTGTACGTCTCAAGTTGAACGTCAACAGGGCACTTATGAAAGGCAAACGCGTCATTCTCGTTGACGATTCTGTCGTCCGTGGCACCACGTCGCGCAAAATCAAGGACATGGTGCTCGAAGCAGGCGCCAAAGAAGTTCATTTTCGTGTGGCGTCTCCGCCAACAATCTGGCCAGATTTTTACGGTGTCGACATGCCAAATCGAGACGAGCTGCTGGCTGCCCATATGACCGAAGAGGAAATGCGCGATTACCTCGGCGTCTCATCGTTAAAATTCGTGTCGATTGACGGGCTGTACCGGGCGGTTGGCGAACCTGAAGGGCGCGACCCGGACAACCCTGCGTACCATGACGCAGTGTTCACTGGCGACTATCCAATCGAACCAAAGGACATGATTGAGCAAGGATTCAAACTGAAAGCGGCGGAGTGACCGCTTGGACGCGCAGCGAAATCCCGACAACGCCGTCTTACCGCTTGATAAAGCCGTTTTGAAATGCATCAGCCAATGGCCGGGGCCCGCTCGACGCAGTTTTAGCACGATCCGACACATCGTCTTGGACGTTGCCAGCCGCACCGGCGTCGGCACGCTGGAGGAGACATTAAAATGGGGACAACCTTCATGGTTGCCTCGTAAAAAAGGAGTTGGTGCGACGCTGCGCTGTAACTGGAGCGCAAAACGCCCGGATCACATCAGCCTTTTTGTTCATTGCGGTTCTCGGATCATCGAAATGATTCAGCCGCTTTACCCCACCTCGATTCAATATGAAGGGCAACGTGGATTGCACATGGTGCTGGATGATCCTCTGCCGATCGACGCAATAGATCACTGCGTCGCACTGACCCTGACCTACCATCGCAAGTCGGCTTGACCTCTCTTATAAACCGCTGCATCACGCGGCCATGACACGAACTGCACTGATCACCGGCGCTTCACGCGGGCTGGGCGCTGCGCTCGCCGAGGCATTGGCCGGCAAACACCATATCATCGCCGTTGCCAAAACAACGGGCGCACTCGAAGAACTGGACGACCGGATAAAGGCCAAAGGCGGATCCGCCACGCTCGCCCCGATGGACATTACCAACCCCGACGCAATGGCGACGCTGTGCCGTGGAATTTTTGATCGATGGACCCGGCTCGATCTGTGGGTCCACACTGCTGTGCATGCAGCGCCTCTTGCGCCCACGGACCACGTCGATGCAAAGGACATGTCCAAATCTGTCGCGTGCAATATTACGGCCACGTCCACACTGATCACCTATGTTGCGCCCCTTCTGGGCGAGACGGGCACGGCGGTCTTTTTTGATGATCCACGCGCAGGTGAAAAGTTCTTTGGAAGCTACGGGGCAACCAAGGCTGCCCAAATCGCATTGGCGCGCAGTTGGCAGGCGGAAAGCGCATCGACCGGACCCAAGGTGCAAATCCTTGTGCCGCCGCCGATGCCAACCGCGACTCGCGCGCGTTTCTTTCCTGGTGAAAACCGCGCATCGCTGACGCCACCTCAGGATGCCGCCGCGTCCATTCTGTCACAACTCTGACGCGTTGCGCAGGAAAGTCATGGCAGGTACAGCCGCTCTCTTGCCGCACTCAGCCCCCTCGCCTATCAAGACAAAAAGGGGTCGCACATGCGCATTCTGATCACCAATGACGACGGCATAAACGCGCCCGGACTCAAGGTCCTGCATCGCATCGCTTCGGAAATAGCCGGTGGTGCAGAAAACGTCTGGACCGTCGCACCAGCATTTGAGCAATCCGGTGTCGGTCACTGCATTTCCTACACCCGCCCCATGATGGTGGCCGAAATGGCGCCGCGCAGCTTTGCGGCAGAAGGCTCGCCGGCCGATTGCGTCCTCGCTGGTCTTCACGATGTAATGAAAAACGCATCGCCTGATCTGGTCCTGTCGGGCGTGAATCGCGGCAACAACTCCGCAGAAAACACGCTTTACTCTGGCACCATCGGCGGTGCGATGGAGGCAGCACTGCAAGGGTTGCCCGCCATCGCCTTGTCGCAGTATTACGGCCCCAAGAACGCGCAGACCGAAGAGCCGTTTGAAGCCTCTCTTGTTCATGGCAGCGAGGTTGTCCGGCGGATTCTTGCGCATACCCCCAAAGAGACCAGTGGGTACCGGCTCTTTTACAACGTGAACTTCCCTCCCGTACCAGCCGAGGACGTGCAGGGTATCCGGCTTGCCACACAGGGCTTTCGCGAAGGGCCCGGATTTTCCACAGAAGCCCATAATGCGCCCTCTGGCCGGCGGTTTCTTTGGATCAAAGGTGGCGACCAACATCGGCCTACAGCAGAAGGTTCTGACGCGCAGCTCAATTTGCAAGGCTATGTCTCAGTCACGCCGATGCGCGCGGATCTGACCGCGCACGATATGCTGGGCGCCTTGACAGCAATCAACTCGTGACCGCGCAGATGAGCGAAGCCGAACGCAAAATGCAGTTCCTCTATGCGCTTCGCTCCAAGGGCGTCACCGACAAGCGCGTTCTCTCCGCCATGGAGGCGATCGACAGAGGGGCCTTTGTTCGTGGGATTTTTTCGGATCGCGCCTATGAGGACATGCCGCTTCCGATTGCCTGTGGCCAGACGATCAGCCAGCCGTCCGTTGTCGGCCTGATGACACAGGCGTTGCGCATCAGCCCCCGCGACAAGGTGCTCGAAGTGGGCACCGGTTCGGGCTATCAGGCGGCCATCCTCAGTCGGTTGGCACGTCGCGTTTACACCGTTGATCGCCACAGCCGACTGGTCCGGGAAGCGCGCGCGTTATTTGACGAGATGGATCTCACCAATATCACCGCGATTGCCGCTGACGGCAGCTTTGGTCTGCCCGACCAGGCACCGTTTGACCGCATTATCGTGACCGCAGCGGCGGAGGACCCGCCCAGCACCCTGATGGAGCAGCTCAAACCCGGGGGTGTAATGGTTATCCCGGTCGGCCAGTCTGATGCGGTACAACACCTGATTATCGCCAGACGCACGGAAACCGGGTTTGATTACGAGGAATTGCGCCAGGTGCGGTTTGTGCCCTTGCTGGAAGGCTTGGGTAAGGACGCATAAGCTGCTATATTACGCCGCATAAGCGTCGATTTGAACGGCGCAGGCTCAAATTGAGCTCGTTTGAGGACATGCAGATGATGATTTTTTTCCCAAGCCAAAGGGTGCGGTTGATTTTCGCTTCCGCCAGTATTTTTGCGGTCGTCTCGGGATGTTCGCAGGGTCTTGACTACGACCTGCGCGGAATTGGGGGCGGATTCAGCACGGCCGAAGCGGCAAACAGCGTCGATACCGCGCAGCGTCCGCGACCGGATGATCGTGGCGTGATTTCCTATCCCAGTTATCAGGTTGCCGTGGCCGAACGCGGCGACACAATAGACACTGTGGCGCAACGTCTAGGCCTTGACGCGCCAACGCTTGCGCGATTCAACGGCATTGAACAAGGCACCAACCTTCGCCAGGGCGAGGTGATCGCCTTGCCCACGCGCGTCGCCGAGCCATCTCCGGCGACGGGGGCTGCCGGCACCGGACCAATTCGTGCACCTGGCGGTGTGGACATCGGCGCGCTTGCTGGAGATGCAATCGACCGCTCAGCAAACGCGTCTGGCGAGGATGTGCGCGTCGCGGCTTTGCCTCCTTCTACAGCGGCGGCACAACCGCAGGTCGGGACCGAACCCATTCGCCACAAGGTCAAACGTGGTGAAACAGCCTTCACGATTTCGCGGCTTTATAACGTGCCTGTCAAATCTCTTGCCGAATGGAATGGGCTGGGGCCTGAATTTGCGATCCGCGAAGGTCAGTATCTGTTGATCCCAGTCGCCCAGCAGGCGCCACCCGAAGCGGCACCGCCAACGACAATAACGAAACCTGGGTCAGGATCACCCACACCGACCCCGCCCAGTGCGACTCAGCCTTTGCCCCCGAGCGAGCCCGCTCTGGTCGAACCCGTCGAGCCCGCGCCAAGCGTGGACGTCGGGCAAACCACACAGGCCACGAACGACGCCCGTATGGTCTTTCCGGTTAGCGGATCGATTATCCGAGACTATGCGAAAGGCAGGAATGAGGGCATCAACATCAAGGCAGAACCGGGAACGCCGGTAAAAGCGGCAGATGCCGGAACGGTCGCGGCTATCACAAAGAGCGCGGACGGCGTGCCCATTATCGTCATTCGGCATGAGCCCGAGCTGCTCACCGTCTATGCGAATGTCACGGATGTAAACGTTCAAAAGGGAACGCGTGTCACGCGGGGTCAGGATATCGCTAAGTTGCGAGACGGGAACGACGCCTACGTGCATTTCGAGGTCCGCAAGGGATTTGATAGCGTCAATCCGATGCCCTATTTGAACTGACGGATCAGAGGGGCGCGCCAATCGCGCCCCAAGCCGTTCATGTTCCACAGAATTTCCCCGCTGCTGCCTTAATCCTTCCAGTTTGGGCCATTCTGGTGCCGCGTTTCCAATTTACGAACAGTTCAAAGAATTGTTCCGGATTGGACCGACATGCCTGCATTTTATGGCTATGACCTCGCGATTTTAGGTGCCCAGTCGACAAACGGCGTGGGTGGTGCGCCTGTTGACTACCGCTTTGCACCAACGGGAAACTGGAGCTATTCAGGCCCGGACACGTTCTTTGTTGTCGAGCAAGCGAACGAAAGTACCAACCTGTTCCTGGGTGACTGGATCAATGAAGAGATCCCACCATGGTCCGTGTTTGGTGCCAGCCTGGAGCAGACAGTCGAAATCGACGGAACCGCGCGGCAGCTGGTCTGGGACTACACCTTCGAAGTCACCGACGGCACCGACACATGGCGCGTAGCCGTCATCGACGTTGATCTGAACAACAACAGCGTGATCGAAGCCGGTTCGGAAAACGGCTATTTTCTGGTGTTTCCAGACGGCTTGCCGCCCGCGGATACGAACCTTACCGCCCTTGGCATCATCGAAAATGACATCACAACCGATCACGCCACTTTGGGCGCTGAGGTCGTTTGCTTTGCCGCAGGTACGCTGATTGAGACCCCGTCCGGACCCCGCGCCATTGAAACTCTCCAACCGGATGATCTGGTAATGACGCGCGACGCCGGCGCACAACCATTGCGTTGGGTCGGCAAGACCACGGTTCCCGCCCGCGGATGGCTCGCGCCGATCGTCATTGCACCGGGCGTGCTGGGCAACGCGTCAGAGGTGGTCGTCTCGCCTCAGCACGCAGTACTTCTTGAAGATTGGCGGGCCGAATTGCTGTACGGCGCTGCCGATGTTCTGGTGCGCGCAAAAGATCTTCTGGGTCACGACGGAGTTTATCGGCGCGCGTCCAATACGGTGACCTACTGCCATATCTTGTTTGATGCGCACCACCTCGTGCTGTCGTCCGGTTTGTGGTCAGAAAGCCTTTATCCCGGCGACATGACCAAACAGACGGTCAACCCGGATGCGCGCGCCGAAATCGAAGCATTGTTTCCTGATTTGGCAACATACGGTCCCAAATCCGCGCGTTGCCTGCGGCAGTTCGAAGCGGCCTGTCTGGTCGCATGACACAAAAACTGTCGCATATCACACGCGGATGCATGGCAAAGATGACCTTGGGGCGCAAAGAAATGGGTCTTCGAAAAGAACTCAGCCTGACCTTGCAAACCCGGCGTAGCACAAAGGGCGAGGTTTCAAAGGTCGTGCGACTGATGCGGCCCGTTAACCGGCAATGGCCACGCCCCGCCGGCCCGCAAGATCGGTAAAGTATTGCCATGCGACTCGGCCCGAGCGCGCCCCGCGTGTGGCCTGCCACTCGATGGCTTCGGCACGCAGGACATCTTGATCGATGCTCACACCGTACGCGTCGCAGTAGCCGCGGATCATGGCGAGGTACTGGTCCTGATCGCAAGCATGAAACCCCAGCCACAGCCCGAAACGGTCCGACAGAGACACCTTCTCCTCGACAGCCTCTGACGGATTGATCGCCGACCCACGCTCGTTTTCGATCATATCACGCGGCATCAGATGCCGGCGATTTGATGTGGCGTACAACACGACATTGTCCGGTCGGCCCTCGATCCCACCGTCCAGCACTGCTTTCAAGCTCTTGTAGTGCGCGTCGTCATGGCCAAAAGACAGATCATCGCAAAACAGAATGAAGCGATGGGGCGCGTGCCTGAGGTAGTTGAGCAAACGACCCACAGAAGGCAGATCCTCGCGCTGCAATTCAACAATCTTCAAAGCATTATGTTTTGCCTGAACATGCGCGTGAACTGCTTTGACAAGGCTAGATTTTCCCATGCCTCGCGCGCCCCAGAGCAAGGCATTGTTTGCCGGCAGCCCGGTCGCGAACTGCGTCGTGTTGGCCAAAAGCGTGTCTCGTGACCGGTCTATCCCTATCAGCAGCGGCAAATCCACCTTTGAAACATTTGCAACAGGTTCCAGCCTGTCCGGATCCACGTGCCAGACAAATGCGGGCGCCTGATTGAAATCCGGCGCAACGGTGGGGGCTGGCGCTATGCGTTCAAGCGCAGCTGCGATGCGCTCAAGCGAGTCTTCGTTCACGCAACGCCGTCCTCATCGTCATAGTAACCTTCGGCACGCAACCGGGCCTCGGTTTTAGCTTCGACCCGTTTCACAAGAAAGATCGAGATTTCATAAAGACCGTAGACCACCACAAACAAAATGACCTGCGTGATCACGTCCGGTGGCGTCACAAGTGCTGCCAGAACCAAGATTGCGACCACCGCGTACTTTCGGACATTGCCCAGCCCTTCGGAGCTGACCAGTCCTGCCTTACCCATAAGAGTGAGCAGGACAGGAAGCTGGAAACACATCCCAAAAGCCACAATAAATTTGATTGTGAGATTGAGGTATTCTTGCGCAGAGCCCTGGAAAACAACGCTTAATCCCGGCGTCGTTGCCGGGTCGCCCGGAACGGCGGTTCCGTCAGCTCCAAACTGCTGGAAGCCGAGGAAAAAGTCGTAAGCCAGCGGGGTTACAATGTAAAAGGCAAAGGATGCTCCAAGCAGAAACATCATTGGTGACGAAATCAGAAAGGGCAAAAACGCACCCTTCTCGCTCTTGTACAGGCCCGGCGCCACGAACCGCCACATCTGCTGTGCAATCACCGGAAAGGCGAGCATGAAGCCCCCGAGAAACGAGACTTTAATCGCAACAAAAAAACCTTCCTGTGGGCTAATGAAGATCAGATCGCAGTCCTGACCGCGTTCCGACAGCACCTGACACAGTGGATTGGTCAGAAAATTGAAAATTGGTGTCGCGACCGTAAAGCAGATCACCATCCCTATGATGAAAGCAATCACAGAGCGGATCAGGCGGGTTCGCAGCTCCGCCAAATGTTCGATCAGTGGCGCGGCACTGTCGTCGATATCGTCAGATGCACTCATGTCTCACTCTTGTCTGCCGCTGGCGCATTTTCCGCCTCCAGTCTTTCGGCCACAGCCTGCGCGTCCTGCGCTTCTTTGAGCTTGCGGTCGGCAGTTGCACGCGCTGTCGCGGCCTGAATTTTCTTGGAGGTTTCGGCGCGCTCTGCTGCAAGTTTGCCGGTCTCGCTGTCAGGATCAAACTTGCCCAGGTCCGCGGCCGCGGACTTGACACCGTCCATAGCCGAACTGACCGGATTGGTCGCTGCCTTCAGGCTCTTGGTCACATCGTTAACGCCGGCTTCGTTGGCCGCGTCATTCATGGCCCGACTGAACTCGCGCGCCATGCCCTTGGCTTTGCCAACGAATTGCCCCAGCTTGCGGAACATTACGGGCAAATCCTTGGGGCCGATGACAATCAGCGCCACAATCCCGATGACCAGCATCTCCGTCCAGCCAAGATCGAACATAAATCAGGCCTTGTCTTTTTCGGACTTCATCTCGGCCGTCTGTGGCGTGATATCTTTTGCGTCTTCTGATGCATCGGCGATCTCGTTCTGACCATCCTTGATACCCTTCTTAAAGGACGTGATGCCTTTTCCGACCTCTCCCATGAGGCTGGAGATTTTGCCGCGTCCGAAGAGGACGAGCACAACAACGGCAATCAGCAGAATGCCGGGCAGACCGATATTGTTCAACATGGTGATACTCCCAATGGTTCATGGCTCCGGCCAGCGAAGCGATCGCACTTGGTGTATCGAAACGGGTGACATGACTGGAGTCCGAAGTGCCATTTACGTCAAAGCCTGTCGCCGGAAATACAAAAAAATGGTCTCGCCAATCTCAACTGACAGGTTTATGTCAGTTGCATTCTGTCAAAAGCGCGTCAGACGCAACACGAAAGGACATATGATGCGCACTACACTTATTTCCGGCACCACCATCGCTTTTGCCGCCGCCGATCTTTCTGCGGGAGGCTCTGACGGTCCGGTTGCAGAGATCGTGACTTTCCGGCTGATCGACGGCGCGGACACCGCTGCCTTTGCTGAAGCCGCCAACGGCATGACCGGTTTTCTGAAAGAAACAAACGCGGTATCGTCCCGGACACTCAGTTGCAACGCGGACGGCGTCTGGACGGATCACATCACTTGGACCTCGCTTAGCGCCGCAAAATCGGCAGCGTCTCAATTGATGGCGCAGCCGGAAGCGGCACCTTTCATATCGATGATCGATGGCGACACTGTGCAGATGACCCATGCACCCATCCTGTTTGTTATGCCCATGGAGTGACATGCGACGGACCGACCGCCTGTTTGACATCATTCAGATCCTGCGCGACGGCAAACTGCACCGTGCGCAGGATATTGCAACACGTCTGGAAGTGTCCGCGCGCACCATCTACCGCGATATGGACACTCTCGTCGCATCCGGCGTGCCGGTGGAGGGCGAACGCGGCGTCGGTTATATGATCACAGAGGCGATCACGCTCCCGCCGCTCACGCTCACGGTGGAAGAACTCGAAGCGCTCAATCTTGGCATGGCAATCGTTGGCGAAGCTGCCGACCCCGATCTTAAGGCAGCGGCACTGAGCCTTGCCGACAAAATCGATGCAGTGATGCCGGAACAAGTCGTGGCGCAGGCCGATGCCTGGAAGTTTGCAGTCTATCCGTTTGCCGATGCGGCCCGCGGGTTTTCACATATGCCGACGTTGCGAGCGGCTATCCGGGCCCGGCAGAAGTTGCGCCTCGTTTATACTTCAATATCCGGATCCATCACGACGCGCATTATCCGGCCGCTGCACATGGAATACTGGGGGCGCATATGGACCCTCACCGCTTGGTGCGAATTGCGCAACGCGCATCGGGTTTTCCGGGTCGACCTCATAGAGACCGCAGAGGCGCTGCCCGAGCTCTTTGTCGACGAACCCGGCAAATCGCTGGCCGACTACGTTCCCTGAACCTCAACACGGTAGCCTGCGCGCGGGAAGTGAACGGCAAGCTCTCCGGCCTTGGCGTCTTGACGTGAAACACTGACGGTATTGGCGTCGGCAAAGCGCACCGTGCCTGCAACACCCTGCTCGCCCCCGTCAACATCCGGATGCACGATCACCTTGGTTCCAATTTGCAGTCCTTGAGGATCATGTGCGCCAACACCGGCGCGATCTATCGGCACGCAAGAGGCTGCTATGTCGATGGCCTCCTCCGGCGACATGGGTGACACGGTGCTGTGACCAATGGCTGTCACATTCGCCTCCCAACGTTCCAGATGCGGAAATTCCGACAAGAACTCTGGCCCTTGCGTCCAGCGACCGCGGATAAACCAGATGACGTGATAGAACTGCGCATCGATAGCCCCGACCGCTTCACCCAAGAGGAACGCGCGCCCGTCCGATAATTGTGCGTCGAGCCATTGCATCGGCGCGCGCATTTGCGCAGCAAGATGCGGCAAAGCGGCATGCGCGGCTTTGAGACCTGATGCCCAGTCGGGGCCAAGGTAGAGCCGACCCCGATCCGCTGCAAAATCCGCAGGCAAATCGTCACCGGCCGATCCCAAAACGATCTTTACGGCCAAATCAAAAAGCGCGCCATCCGTCCAACGGCTCGCAGCCCACATCAGACCGGCCTCGGTTGTCGGGAAAAACGTCGGCGCGGGAAAGCGCCATTCCAGCTCGCGAATGATGGCGTGGCTGTCACAATATATATCCGCGCCGATCTGCATGACCGGTGTGCGCCGGTACCCCCCTGTCAACTGTGTCAACATGGGCTTCGGTGCAAGGCGCGGGATCGTCACATCGCGCCAGGACACGCCTTTGATCCCCAAAGCGATGCGCGCTTTCTCCGCCACGGGCGACTGAGGGTAGTTGTGCAAGATGATCTCGTCGGTCATGGCGTCACGTCTTTCTGGAATGAAGCTTGGTTCTGGGCGTTTTATGTCAACTGCCAGCCGGTCTGGCGCGGCAAAAAGGCTTCAACACTGGCCTGTGCAATCACGATCGGATCCCCTTCAATCGTTTCCACGTTGAGCCCCCCTTTCACGACACGCACCTCTGCACGCCCTCGTGGCAGGGTGGCGGCAAGTGCTTTGGTGTCAACCGCCTCAGGCATTTGCACGCCGACAGTAACCTGAACGCGCATCAGATCATGCGACAGATCGAGCGCGCCAAACAGAGGCAGCGAGGAATGACGAAACGCGTCCTCAATCGCCCGTTTGGCCGCCTTGGTATAGTCCTGGCCATGCAGATCGTTTCCTGTGCCCATTTCGATTATCAGACGTTGCTCAGCCATCCGCCTTCTCCATCGCAAAGCCCACTGTCAAGGCCACGTTCGCCATAATGGTCGGATTACCGGTACCCTCCGGTCGCGCGATGTCCAGCCCTCCGTGCCGCACGTGAATGTCCGTATGACCATACGGAAAGACCTTGCGCACCTCTTCGATATCAACGGCATCAGGTTGTTGCACACCGATGTCGACGCGGATGCGCATATCGGTTTTTTCGAAACCGAAAAGCTCTGCCAGATTGATCGAATTATGCCAGAGCGCATCTTTGACCCCGCGCACCGCGGCCTGCGTATAATCGCCCCGCCGCAAAGAGGTTCCCATTCCGAATTCCACAAGCAGTTTTTTCATTCAGGTCTCCGACTTAAACCTCGGCCTCAAACACAAAACACCGGTCACGCGGGATTGTCAGCCACATCACAGTGCCCGCCTTGGGTAAAAAGACGTTTGGCACGGTCGCCGATAGGATGGCACCGTCATGATCCAAGCGAAATTCGACGAGGCTCTCATTCCCCATGAACCGCGCGCGCACCACCTGCGCTCGCGCTGCGGTCCCGTCCGTTTTTGTGGGTTTTGGACCTTCACCCGCACGATCAAAGTCGATGCGCAGGTGCTGGGGGCGAAACACAATTTCCACGACTGTGCCCTCCGCATGCCCCGGCGCTAAAAAGGGCCCAAACGGTGTATCGACCAGAGCATCCTGCACCGTGGCCCTCAGAACATTGACATCCGAGAAGAACGCAACTGCAGCCTGATCTTCGGGACGCGTATAAACACTGTAGGGCGCACCCATTTGCACGATACGGCCATCACGCATCAAAGCAATTTCATCAGCCATCCGCATTGCCTCGTCAGGCTCATGAGTGACCAGCAGGACAGCTGTGTCCTGCTCTTTAAGGATTGTCAGGGTATCATCGCGGATCCCGTCACGCAGCCTGTTGTCAAGGCCTGAGAAAGGCTCGTCCATCAACATGATCTTGGGCTTGGGCGCAAGGGCACGCGCCAAAGCAACGCGCTGTTGCTCTCCGCCTGACAGCTGATGCGGATAGCCATCCATGAAACGTTTAAGGTCGACGCGTTCCAGCAATTCTTCGACACGTGCGCGTTTCTGGTCCCGCGACAGAGATTTCAGACCAAAAGCGACATTTTCGGCCACGCTCAGGTGGGGAAACAACGCAAAGTCCTGAAACATCAGACCGATCTCGCGCCGTTCGGGTGGCACGCGGTACACGGTGTCGCATATCAGGTTGCCATCCACATAGATCTCGCCTTTGTCCTGCATTTCGACGCCGGCGATCATGCGCAGTGTCGTGGACTTGCCGCAGCCGGATGGTCCGAGCAGGCAGATGACTTCGCCCGGATGTATAGACAACGACACATCGTCAACGACCGCGCGTCCGTTAAACGCGCGCCGCAGGTTTCTGATTTCCAACCGTGGTGACGGTGCGGACACGCGCTGCTCCGGGGTCCCAACAAGATTACTCAGGAAATTCAGCTATCAGCCCTTTCGAGCACCCGCAAGCACCGCGGCGAAGCCAGAGATCAGAACACCGACGCAAATCGCGAGCAGTTGCTCGTATTTGTGACCTTCTGGAAGAAGGTTTGCAACTGCTGGCCAGTCGCGCGCAAAATAGGCAAGCGCGCCAAGCAAAGCCGCAGTATAGGCTACACCGTAAGACCACAGCGCGATTTTTTGTTTCAAAACCAATCCGACGATCAGAACCGGGGCAAGAAACATTGACGCGGTGCCACTGACCGCGACCGCGTCAAAGAGTGTGGCATTGCCCCAAAGCGTGAGCATGGTACCTGTCGCCATAACGCAAACCATGACAAACCGTCCCCCGGCCAGACTGCGCGCAGCCAGACCCAGCTCTTCGACGACCAGACGTGCTGAGGATGCGAGCGCTGAATCTAGCGTGCTGAGCGCCGAAACCAGCAGCGAAACCATCAACAGCATGAAGACCCAGTTCGGAAACATGGCCGCCCACGTCCCGATAAGCTGTGTGTCGTAGTCGGCGCCGTTCAGCCCAGCTTGAATACCGAAGGCACCAAAGGCGAGAATGCAAAAAGACGAAATCCAGAACGCGTGAAAGAAACTGCGCCGCGTCGTCTGCGGATCGGCGATAAAGCCACGGTCCATCATCACCGGATCATGCGCCGGGTAGGAAAAGACCTGCAGCGCTGCGACAAGCAGGAGAATCCAGCCGTTGTGCGGCCCGGAGACACCCGGAGCGGTCAGAACCGCGACCGGCGAAAACCCGGGAGCCATGACAAGCGCAGCAAACGCCAGCACAAAAGCCAAAAGAAAAAGCAGCATTTGAACCACATCCGTGCGCAGCGCCGCGCTCAATCCGCCCCAGACAGAATAGGCCAAGCCCAGGACCGATACGGTCAGAACGGCAAATGTCCCGTTGCCGCCGGCGACAGCATCGAAAATCAGCCCGACCACAAGAAGATTTGCAAAAACTTCCGAAAGCAGACGCAAACCGATAACGACGTTGTAGGCGCCCGCGCCCAGCCCGCCAAACTGGTCGGACAACCAATCCTGCACCGATGCCGCACCCTGCGCGCGCAGATGACCAATGATGTAGCCGCCTGTCAGGAATGACCCGTAATAAGCTGCGTAAGCCAACGTGCCTGCTATTCCGTAGTAGTAGCCAAGGATCGCCGCATTCATCAGTGAGCGGGCAAATATCCACGTGGTCACCTGGCTCAAGGTCAGGGTCAATAGCCCCGGAGGCTGCCCTGCGGACGTCTGACCTCCAAAAAATCCGTCAACTGTCACGCGGCGCGGTGCTGCCAGAAGCGTTGCCACAACAATGACGCCGAAAACGAGGATCAAGAGGGCTGCCTGCATGGTTTGGGCTTTCTTCAGAGATTTTGCCCGACAGGCGTAAATTACGCGCGCAACGGCCTCCAGCCTTGAAATGCGACATCTCGGAGTTGTGAGAGCACGAGAGGACTATGAAATGACTGTGAAGTCCAAACTCGCCCGATCTTGACCGTTGACCTGAATGGTCAAAATGTGGCGCCCCGGATGCCACGTGAAAGTTGTGGCATCCGCCTTTAGCCGATGAGATTTTTTGACGCTGAATGGCTTTTCGGGGCGAACCTGACCTTGTTTCAGCTTGAACACTTTTTCCGCTGGGCGGCCGCCGGGGCGGGCAAAGCCTATCCTGTAATCGACCAGAACCGGCAAGGCATCGGGCGCAGAAATCTCGCAGGAAAACTGCAAATCCTCGCCAATTTTCACGTCGCGTGACACGATCGAAAGGTTGACCGAAACGGGTGCGTCGGCGGAAAATCCAAGCATTTCCATCGCATCCGAATGCCCTGATTTGATCAGCGTTCGCAACGCGTGACGACGTATCCAATCGAATTCACGTGCATTCTGACGTCCAGCGCTATCCCACAACGACAACCGCTCCAAAACCATATCAGGCACCGATTTGGTCAAATCATTCAGATGGTTGGCAACGGAGCGCGTTACAAATCGCGCGGGGTCGCCGTAAAGCTTATCCAAAAGAGGCAAGGTTTGCTCTGGCGTCAAATGCACGGCTTTTGCCCATGGCAGTTTGGGCCGCGTGCCTTCGCTGACCAGACGACGCACGTGGTAGTTGTCGTCCTCGGCCCATGTTGAAAGAACGGCCAGCGTCTCTTCCGGCCAGCGGTTCAAAAACGGCCGGATGTAGAATTCCATCGAAAACCTTTGCGTGGCCGCGTGCAGCAGGGCGAAAGCGCGCTCTCGATGCGCTTCAAGCCCGTGCCGAACCGCCAAAATTCCCGGCACCGCGTGAATGAACTGTCCAAAGTCATCATCTGTCAGGGCCGGGTCCAGTCTTGGTGGCATTGCTTTGTCAACTTGATCGGCCATTATCACGAAATCGCTCGATAATTGCGCTTCCGCACAATCCGCAATCCATTCCAACCGTGCCAGCAACTCGCGCTCGGCAAAGCCGGACAAAACCTCTTTGGTAAACCGCGCGGCATCAAAGCCGGGAACACCAGCGGCATATTCTGCGGCCAGTTGGCCCACGGTGTCCGCATTGAAAAGGTGGTCTTTGAGAGAAAACCGATCTGCCATGGTCAGATCGTGGCGTTTGTGCCGCCGCCGTCAATCAATATGTTCTGGCCAACAATGAAGCCTGCATGCTGTGAGCACAAAAACGCGCAAGTGGCTCCAAATTCTTCTGCCGTGCCATAGCGACGGGCGGGTAACGTGGCCTGACGCTGCGCGCGCGCTTCGTCCATGCTGATCCCTTCGCGTTCCGCGACGCCAGTGTCGAGCGCATCCGCACGGTCGGTGGCGTGAATACCAGGAAGCAGGTTGTTGATGATGACGCCACGGGGCGCGACCTGACGACTCGTGCCTGCAACAAAGCCTGTCAAACCGGTGCGCGCGGCATTTGACAAACCAAGCTGCGGAATCGGAGCCTTTACCGATTGAGACGTAATGTTGACCACGCGGCCCCAGCCTCGCTCCATCATTGCCGGCATAACTGCCTGCATCAGGGCAATTGGCGTCAGCATGTTGGCGTCCAGTGCTGCGATGAAGTCGTCGCGGCTCCAGTCAGACCACAGCCCGGGCGGCGGACCGCCGGCATTTGTGACCAGGATATCCACCTGCCCGGCAACATCCAGAACAGCGGCCTGACCCGCTTCACTGGTGATGTCAGCTGCAACGGCCTGAACGTTGACACCATGGTCTGTGCGCAAAGCATGCGCTGCAGCTTCCAATGCCTCCGCGCCCCGTGCGTTCATCACCAGATCAACACCCGCGCGGGCCAAAGCCGCCGCACATCCCAATCCCAGGCCCTTTGAAGAGGCACATACAATCGCGCGTTTACCTTTTATCCCTAAATCCATGGCATTCTCTCCCCTGTGGTCACTGATGTCCTAGCATCGCTTGCCCTCAGGAAACCAGCAAAAGACCTAAACTGCGCCCATGCGACGACACATTTAATTTGTACCGATTGTTCGAGTAACGAGGATAATCCAATGGCCTACGTGCCTGATGTAAACATGAGCGGGATGCGATGTACGGTCTTTCGTTCTGTTGATTTGATGGCCACTTGCGGTGCAACGCGTGGTCGCGGGCTTGGCACGGTTGAACACCACGTGCCTGGCGATTGTTTCGCGATTGCACGCGACGCCACCCCACGCGCTCTGCGTCTGCAGCGCGATCGCACTGGACGTCTTTTCGTTTTGCCGAACACGGAAATCGGGCGGGTCGGCGAAGAGCTTTACCTTGATAGTATTGTGACCTTGATGGCTGGGCCGAATGCAATGGCTGAGGTGCTTGTCTTGTCCAGCACTTGCTCAGCCAACCGAACCGCCGAAACCTACCTGTTGCCGTTGTCGCCTCTGCTGCGGGCCACCGACTATCACCTCGTTTCCACCAATCAACAGGATACAGACGAGCGTTTGCTGCAGGCCGCGTTTCTGCCTTTGATGCAAGGCACGCTGGTCACTCTGGAAGACGGCTCGGTTGCAAAAGCCGAGACTCTGAAACGCGGTGACAGGGTGTTGACGCGCGATCACGGTGCGCAACCACTGCTTTGGTCGTCTGTTTGTACGCAGCGCGTTGCGGGCGGCAATGCCCCGATCCGCATAGAGGCTGGCGCGTTAGGCAATTCGAACGACTTGAGTGTGCTGCCGGATCAACGACTGTTGGTCTACCAGCGTCGCGATGATATCGGCATTGGCCGGCCAGAACTGCTGGTCAAAGCACGCTCCTTGGTGAACGGCACCACCGTGACACAGGACCACATAGGATTTTTTGATGTGGTTCACCTTGGCTTTGATGTCCCGGCGGTGATCTTTGCCGAGGGTGTGGCGACCGAACTCGTGGCTTTGACAGAGCCGAATGCACCGGCGAACCACAGCGAAGCCATAGTACATGAAGCGGTGGTCTTTGGCGCAGGATCGGCGCTTGACGCGTCCGAGGCGCTGGCAACCCGCAAAGACGCGTTGTCGGTGTTGCAAAAGGCATCGCACGGCTAGGCCGTCTTGCGCTGACCGTCCCCCTCGCCTATAGCCGCTGGCATGCTGGATACACTCAAGAACCGCCCAGATCTGCCGCCAGAGATCGCACGTCGCCGGACCTTTGCGATCATCAGCCACCCGGATGCGGGCAAGACCACCTTGACGGAGAAATTCCTTCTGTTTGGCGGTGCAATCCAGATGGCGGGACAGGTCCGTGCCAAAGGCGAAGCGCGCCGCACCCGCTCGGACTTCATGGCAATGGAAAAGGACCGCGGCATCTCGGTCTCTGCCTCCGCCATGTCTTTTGATTTCAGAGACTTCCGCTTCAACCTAGTGGACACGCCGGGTCACTCGGACTTTTCCGAAGACACATACCGCACACTGACGGCAGTCGATGCAGCAGTGATGGTCATTGACGGTGCCAAAGGCGTCGAAAGCCAGACGCAAAAGTTGTTTGAAGTGTGTCGGATGCGCGACCTTCCGATCCTGACCTTTTGCAACAAGATGGACCGGGAAAGCCGTGATGTGTTCGAAATCATCGACGAAATTCAGGAAAATCTGGCGATCGATGTCACACCAGCCAGCTGGCCCATTGGAGTAGGTCGCGATTTTCTGGGCTGCTATGACATTTTGCACGACAGGCTGGAACTTATGGACAGAGCGGACCGCAACCGCGTGGCAGAGTCGGTCGAAATAAACGGGCTCGACGATCCGAGGCTGGCGGAACACGTACCTGCGCAACTGCTCGGCAAACTGCGCGAAGAGCTGGAGATGGCACGCGAGTTGTTGCCGCCGCTCGATCTCAACGCGATGCATGAGGGGACGTTGACCCCTATCTGGTTCGGCTCGGCCATCAATTCGTTCGGCGTCAAGGAATTGATGGACGGCATCGCGAACTACGGACCACAACCACAAGTCCAGTCGGCCGAGCCACGCCAGATCTTGCCAGAGGAAAACAAAGTTGCTGGCTTTGTCTTTAAGGTTCAGGCCAACATGGATCCCAAACACCGTGATCGTGTTGCGTTTGTGCGCCTTGCGTCTGGTCATTTTAACCGGGGCATGAAACTGACGCATGTGCGCAGCAAGAAACCGATGGCAATCACAAACCCGGTCATGTTTCTGGCGTCAGACCGCGAGTTGGCCGAAGAGGCATGGGCGGGTGACATCATTGGTATTCCCAACCACGGACAGTTGCGCATTGGCGATACGCTGACCGAAGGCGAAGCCATAAGGGTCACTGGTATACCCTCCTTTGCGCCCGAATTGCTGCAGGGTGTGCGTGCTGGCGATCCGTTGAAGGCCAAACACCTCGAAAAAGCGCTGATGCAGTTTGCGGAAGAAGGGGCTGCCAAGGTTTTCAAACCCAGCATAGGGTCAGGTTTCGTCGTTGGCGTGGTCGGACAGCTGCAGTTTGAGGTACTTGCCAGCCGCATTGAACTGGAATATGGGCTTCCTGTCCGTTTTGAACCATCCCAGTTCACGTCCGCCCGCTGGGTCAGCGGCGACAAGCAGGCCCTCGATACATTTGCTGACGCCAACAAACAGCACATCGCACATGACCACGACGGCGACGTCGTATACCTAACGCGCTTGCAATGGGATATCGACCGTGTAGTACGCGACTATCCGGATGTTGAACTGACCGCCACCAAGGAAATGATGGTGTAGAACGGGCACGGCACTTGATTGACAAAGACGAGATACATGAAGGCGGCTTTTACAAGCTGATGCATGAATTGGAGCAGCGACAGCGCCCATTCATGGATGTCGAAATCACCCTCCCTCCGACGAATGTTGATCTTGACGGCCTCCATAACGACACGGTGCCCACGCCGCACAAGACACCAAAAGACTGCCCGAAATACTCTGCCGAGGCGAAATGGTTCGAATTACAGGCAGAGTTCGAAGGACAAAGCGCCCTGCTTTTGGTGCATGCGATGATGATCGCGATCTTGCGACGGGCCGATCCACCGCAAGAGGCCGGCGATCTTTTCTGTCGGATATGGTCGGAACAAGGCCATGTGCTTGCACCGGTTCTTCCGACGCGCTGGCTGATTTCATCTGCAACGACATTCGCGGATCATGGCCAAACGGCGGATCAACGTGCTTTGGGGATGGGGCTGTCGATCCTTTTTGATCTTGTCAAACTCCACGACAGCGAGCGGCGCGTCTCCGGCCAGCCCGGCAATACGCCTTTCCGGCGCAAGGCGGAGACGCGACGCCATGCTTTGCCATATGATCTGAAACCCTATGCGCTCAAAAACGGCGATCTCGACAAGATGATGCTGGCACGGCTATGGCAACTTGCTGAGCGTGACACCGTCATTCAGCCTCTTGCCGTTCGCATGCTGCGCATGGTTATGACCGACCAGCGAAGCATTTTCGGGCGCTTGCAGAAGTTCAAAAACCGAATGAAGTAACACGTCCATCGGTGTGCTGACGCAGGTCCCTGCGACCCAGCGGCATCGCAACCGTGCGGAATTTACGGTAATTTCCACATCTGTTTGACCAAACGCCCGCGACTTGTTAAGCACCCCCATCGTATCGCGACAGGGGTCGCCAATTGGGCCATGCGGGCCGGTATGAACGCTGCAGCGGGCGATGGATGTGTCCGCAAACCACGGATACATATGACCAAATTCTCTGAGTTGAACCTCAACCCAAAGGTATTGAAGGCCGTTGAAGAGGCCGGATACGAAACGCCCACGCCCATTCAGGCCGGTGCCATCCCCCCTGCACTCGAAGGCCGCGACGTTCTGGGGATAGCACAAACCGGAACTGGAAAAACTGCCAGTTTTACGTTGCCCATGATCACGTTGCTTGCTCGGGGACGTGCGCGCGCGCGGATGCCGCGCAGCCTCGTGCTGTGTCCGACGCGGGAGCTTGCAGCGCAAGTGGCGGAAAACTTTGACACCTATACCAAGCACTTGAAACTGACAAAGGCCCTGCTCATTGGCGGTGTCTCCTTTGCCGAACAGGACAAGTTGATCGACAAGGGTGTGGATGTTCTGATCGCGACGCCCGGACGTCTGCTCGATCACTTTGAGCGCGGAAAGCTGCTTTTGACAGGCGTGCAGATCATGGTCGTTGACGAGGCCGACCGGATGCTCGACATGGGCTTCATCCCGGATATCGAACGCATTTTCAGCCTGACGCCTTTTACCCGGCAGACCCTCTTTTTCTCCGCGACCATGGCACCGGAGATCGAGCGTATCACAAACACCTTCCTGTCTGCGCCAGAACGCATTGAGGTCGCTCGACAGGCCACGACCAGCGAAACGATTGAACAAGGTGTCGTGATGTTCAAGGGCTCACGGCGCGACCGGGAACCAAAGGAAAAGCGCAATCTGCTGCGTCTTCTCATTGACGCTGAAGGAGAGGCCTGCAGCAACGCCATTATCTTCTGCAACCGCAAGTCTGACGTTGATATTCTGGCCAAGTCTCTGAAAAAGCATAAGTATGACGCAGCCCCGATTCATGGCGATCTGGACCAGAGCCAACGCACCCGCACGCTGGACGGCTTCCGGGATGGAACGTTGCGATTTCTTGTGGCCTCCGATGTTGCAGCACGGGGCCTGGATGTGCCCAGCGTCAGCCATGTGTTCAACTTCGATGTGCCCAGCCACGCCGAGGATTATGTCCACCGCATCGGACGCACCGGGCGTGCCGGTCGAGACGGCAAGGCAATCATGATCTGCGTTCCGCGCGACGAAAAGAACCTCGACAACATCGAAAATCTGGTGCAGCGGCAAATCCCACGACTTGAAAACCTGTTGCGCCAGTCGCAACCAGACGAGGTCGTTGACGAAACCGAAATGAACGCACCGCGCAAACCGTCCCGCAGCCGCAAGAAAGACGATATTTCTGTTGAAGAAAAGGCGGATCAGAGCGTTCAGGTCGGCGACGCCGGAACGAAGAATGACAAGCCGCGAAACGTGCGGTCACGAAACGGTCGCGGGAAACCGGACCGTCAAATAAACACCATCGTCGGTCTGGGCGACCACACGCCGCAGTTCATCGAATTGAGTTTCAAAGAGCGCAGCGCGAGCGCTTAACTCAACCGGCTGACTATAACTGTGACCTCTGGTTTTTTGCCAATCTCATCCTGCGCCGTATGGCGTACGATGCGGCGCAGGCCTTCGTGCAGCTTTTCGTCGTCGCGCAGGGTTTTTGGGTCAGCACGCATCAGCCATTGCCCCAGATCGGCCTCCAGAACATCAACCAGAGACGCGTTGCTGCGACCGGTTTCCGGCAGACCTTTCAACTCGCACCATGGCTCGCCCAACGGTTCATCTTCCTCATCGACAATGACCGTCACGACCACATGGCCGTTCAACGCCATACGAATCCTGTCACGCACAACGCCGTCGAGCGCGCCGATCTGGACTGAGCCATCAAGATACGTTCGGCCGGTTTCAATGTAGTCGGCGATGGTTGGCTGGTTGCCTGAAAGATCCACCATCATGCCGTTCACCGCCAGCACCGAGGTTCTGCCGTTCCGCTCGGCCAGCCGCGCATGTTCACGCAGGTGGCGGTGCTCTCCGTGCATCGGGATCAGCACCTGCGGTTTGACAATCTCGCTCAGGCGCTCGAGATCAGGCCGATTGGCGTGACCGGACACATGGTACAGACCAGAGCTATCGTCAACGACGTCGACGCCTTGTTCGGAAAGAGCATTAATGATGCGGATCACGTCTTTTTCGTTGCCCGGGATAGTCTTGGACGAAAAAAGAAACAGATCGCCCTCGGCCAGCTCCATCCCCTGATACTTGCCGCGCGACAACTGCGCAGAGGCTGCGCGCCGCTCCCCCTGTGATCCGGTCACCAGCAACATGAGGTTCTCGCGTGAAATGCTTTTTGCGTCTTCCGGGCTGACAACGGATGGAAAATCCGTCAACACTCCGGTCTCAATCGCCGCTTCGATCATCCGTCGCATCGCGCGTCCCAACAGAACAATCGACCGCCCGGCTCTCTTCCCGGCTTCCGCAAGGGTTTTCACACGCGCAACGTTGGACGCGAACGTCGTGGCAACCACCATTCCCGACGCGCCTTCGACAAGCTTTGTGATTTCTGACCCGATACTGGCCTCTGACCGACCGGGGTGTTGAGAAAACACATTCGTGCTGTCACAGACCAGTGCTTTGATCCCCGGTTTGCTGACCTCTGCCCAAAGATCAGGGTCAAAGGGTTCGCCCACCAATGGCGTTTCATCAAGCTTGAAATCGCCCGAGTGAATAACTCTGCCCTGCGGCGTATCAATAACCAGCGCAGAACTTTCTGGTATGGAGTGTGAAATCGGCAGAAAGCTCACCGTGATCGGTCCTGCGCTCACCTTTTCAGGCCAAGCCGACACAGTCTGGACCGTGTCTTCGGAGAAGCCATGTTCCTCCATCTTGCGACGCGCGATGTTGGCCGTAAAGGACCGTGCGTAAATTGGAGCACGCAGCGCGTCATAGCAATGCGCAACCGCTCCCACATGATCCTCGTGGGCATGGGTGATGAACACCGCCTCAATCTGGTCTGCGCGTTCTTTGAGCCATGTGATGTCCGCCATTATCAGGTCAACGCCGGGGCTGCTGTCCATATCCGGAAACGCAACGCCCAGATCCACCACGATCAGCCGCTCTTTGTCTGGCGCACCATAGCCATAGACGTAGGCATTCATGCCAATTTCACCCGCCCCGCCAAGGGGCAGATAGATCAATCGTTCTGTGCTCATGGAGTTAAGCAGCTTCCTTGTTGTATCTGTGGATCACCGTCAGACCGTGCATCGTGAGATCATCCCGAAAATCATCAAATAGCGTTTCACTTTGCTGGAACAAAGGTGCAAGCCCGCCGGTCGCAATAACCCGCATCTCACGCTCGCGCTCTGCCTTGATACGCGCGCAGATCTCACGCACCAGCCCGATGTATCCCCAAAACACGCCTGACTGCATGCAGGCAACGGTATTGGTGCCCACAACCGATTGCGGCTTGGTGATATCAACATGCGGCAAGGCCGCCGCCGCCTGGTGCAGTGCCTCAAGGCTCAGGTTCACCCCAGGTGCAATGACCCCTCCGACGTATGCGCCATCCGTATCGACAACGTCAAACGTGGTGGCCGTGCCGAAATCCACCATGATCAGATCGCCGCCATAAAGATCGTGCCCGGCCACGGTGTTGACCAGCCGGTCCGGGCCAACCTGTGTGCCCTCATCCACGCGCACGTCCACCGGCAAAAAACAGTCCGGGCGTCCCACGACAAGCGGTCGGGTCTTGAAATACCGATCCGAAAAAACCCGCAGGTTGAACACCACCCGGGGCACAGTCGAGGATACGATCACATCCGTGATCATCACATCAAGCTTGTGAAATTGCATGAGCGTGCTTAGCCAGACGTAGTATTGATCCGCGGTTCTTTGCCACTCCGTCGAGGTACGCCAGGTCGCTATAAATTTCTCGCCATCCCAAATGGAGAAGACTGTGTTGGTATTCCCGCAGTCGATTGCCAGCAGCATAAGCGATCATCGCTCTTCAAAGTAAATGTCGGCCGCCGCAATTTTGTGCAAGCGGTCTGCGCCGCGTAACACAAGATGGCCACTGGGGTCCACATCCTCGAAAATCCCGTCAAGCGTCCGGTCCGGCAACCGTACAATGATCGAGCAGCCCAAGCGCGCCGCGTGCGTCAGCCAGGCCGCCCGAATGGGGGCAAAGCCAAATGTCGCAAACTGGTCCTCCAACACCGCGTAATGCGCGGCAAGCGTGGTCAGAAAGACCTCTGGCATCACCAAGTGCCCAGTTTCTCCGAGCAGACACACAGGCCGCACCGCATGTGGCTCCACTTCGCTCTGCTCGGGCGCGTGCTTCAGATTGACACCAACACCGATGGCGAGTTGGTCCGTACCACCGATCGTTTCCAGCAGAATGCCCGCCAGTTTGCCGCCATGCGCCAGAACGTCGTTAGGCCACTTCAACGAAAAAGCCTCTGGCAGACCGGTCAGCACCAGCAGTGTGCGATACAACGCCAGCGACATCACGAAAGACCGAAGCGCCGCTGTCTCCGGCCCGCCTGTCGTGGGCAAAACCAATGTCGCCGCAAAATTGCCGCGCCGCATGACCCAGGCTCGACCGCGCCGACCCCGCGCGGCCGTTTGCCGGTGGGCCAGAAGCCAAAATGGTACGGGCTGCGTGCGGGTGGCGCGCCGCGCTTCATCGAGGGTCGATCCAACCTCATCCAAAATCACCCGGCCGTAGCCTGAGGGCCATGTGCTGGCAGGTTCCTTGATCTTCAAAAATCCACCCCGGAGTGCCGGCTAGCCATCCAATCCCACGTGCTCAATTGACAAGTGTCATCGCTGCAAGGGCCGCTGCCGCCTCGACGCCAAACATATTGGCTATGCCGAGGATCATGATTGCTGATGATCCGATCAGGAAGCCCGACAATAGAGGCGCGCCGCCCCCATCGATGCCCGGTTCCGCTTCATCGCCAAAGTACATGAAGTAAACAATACGCAGGTAGTAGAACGCGCCGATGACCGAAGCGATCACGCCCGCGATCGCAAGCCAGGCCAGTCCGGCCTCATAGGCCGCACGAAGCACGTAGAACTTGCCAAAAAAGCCAAGCATCGGTGGCACACCCGCCAACGAGAAAAGCAGCACCAGCATCGCCAGTGCTTTGCCCGGTTCTTTGCGCGCGTACATGTTCAAGGCAGAGATGTCCGTGACCGGCTGTCCGTCTCGCTCCATCATCAGTATGAACGCGAAGGTACCGACGTTCATGGTCACATAAATCGCCATATAGACCAGCATCGCCTGCACACCCAGCACAGTGCCCGCGGCAAGCCCCATGAGCGCGTACCCCATATGAGCAATCGACGAAAACGCCATCAGACGTTTGATGTTGCTTTGTCCGATGGCGGCAACAGCGCCAAGAAACATGGAACAGACCGACAATAGCGCCACGATCCGGCTCCAGTCACTCACCGCATTTCCAAAGGCATCATGCAGAACACGCGCAAAAAGACCCATCGCCGCCAGCTTCGGTGCGGTGGCGAAAAACGCAGTGATGGGCGTTGGGGCGCCTTCATAAACGTCGGGCGTCCACATGTGAAACGGCACGGCAGACACTTTAAAGCCCATGCCCGCAATCAGGAACACAAGCCCGAACAGCAGCCCAAGGGAAACCTCGCCGTGCTGGGCGGTCTCGATGATCCCCGAAAAGTGGGTCGTTCCGGCATAGCCATAAACCAAGGACGCACCGTAAAGCAGCAAGCCGGACGACAACGCGCCCAAAACAAAATACTTCAACCCGGCTTCGGTGGATCTCACACTGTCCCGGCGCAGAGAAGCCACGACGTAAAGCGCGAGCGACTGCAACTCGAGCCCCATGTAAAGCGTCATCAAATCGGCCGCTGACACCATGATCATCATGCCCACAGCGGAGAGTGCCACCAGCAACGGATATTCAAATCGCAGCAGATCGCGTCTTTTCATGTAGTTTTCCGACATGATCAGCACCGCGGAGGCAGACAAGAGGATGGCAACTTTGGCAAAGCGCCCAAACGCATCTTCCACCAGCAAACCACCAAATGCGATTTGGGCACCTTCGCCGTTCACGCCGATCCAGGCCGCAAGGGCGATCATCACACCCGCCGTAGCCCAGACAATTGTGGAGGCCAACGCGTCCTTGGTTGTGTAAACAGCCACCAGCAACATGCTCATCGCATAGACCGACAGCAGGATTTCCGGAAGGATCAGGCTCAAATCAGACGCAACCATCGCTCTGCCCTCTAGTTTGACGCAAACTGGCCGGCGGCCTCAGCGGCGGCCAGTGCAGTATCGTAGTTGTTCACCAAAACCGCCACTGTCGGGCCGGTCACGTCCAGCACGAGCGCAGGATAAACGCCCAACAGCAATGTCATTGCCACCAGCGGCGCAAAGATCCATTTCTCGCGCGGCGTCATATCGGTGATGGATCGCAGGCTGGCTTTGAGAAGATCCCCCATAACCACGCGGCGGTAAAGCCACAGCGCATAGGCTGCAGAAAATATGACGCCGGTTGTGGCCACCATGGCGACCCATGTGTTGACCTGAAAAACCGCCATCAGCGTCAGAAACTCGCCCACAAATCCGGAGGTCCCCGGCAGACCGACATTCGCCATGGTAAAAAGCATGAACACCAATGCGTACGCCGGCATCCGATTGACCAGCCCGCCATAAGCATCGATTTCTCGCGTGTGCATGCGATCATAGATAACGCCGACGCAAAGGAACAGCGCTCCGGAGATAAATCCGTGGCTCAGCATCTGAAAGATGGCTCCATCGACGCCCTGCTGGTTGCCCGCAAAAATTCCCATTGTGACAAACCCCATGTGCGCGACCGATGAATAGGCGATCAGCTTTTTCATGTCCTCCTGTACCAAGGCGACGAGCGACGTGTAGACAATGGCAATGGCACTCATCCAAAGCACAAGCGGTGTCATCACATCCGCGCCCACAGGAAACATTGGCAGGGAAAAGCGGATGAACCCGTAGCCACCCAGTTTCAGCAGGATCGCTGCCAGCACCACGGACCCTGCAGTGGGTGCCTGCACATGCGCATCCGGCAGCCAGGTGTGAACCGGCCACATAGGCATCTTGACCGCAAAACTGGCAAAGAACGCAATAAACAAAAGCGTCTGCAGACCGCCCACAATCTGGATGCCCAGCAGCGAGAAGTTCTCGAAAGCGAACTCGTGCTGCAACAAAAGTTCGATATCGGTGGTCCCGGCATCCGCGTACATTCCGACCATCGCCACCAGCATCAGCACTGAGCCAAGGAAGGTGTAGAGGAAGAATTTGAAGGAGGCGTAGATACGGTTCGCGCCGCCCCAGATACCGATGATCAGGAACATCGGGATCAGTCCAGCCTCAAAGAACAGGTAAAAGAGCACAAGATCCAGCGCCATGAAAACGCCGAGCATCAGCGTTTCCAGCAACAAAAACGCGATCATGTATTCTTTGACGCGCGTCTGCACATCCCAGGACGCCGCAATCACAAGCGGCATCATGAATGTGGTCAGCATCACGAAGAGAACGGAGATACCATCAACGCCCATCTTGTACTGCAGACCGAGAATCCACTCGCCTTCTTCCACGAACTGAAATCCGGTGTTTTGAGGTTTGAAACCGTCCAGAACAAAGAGCGACACGAGAAACGTGGCACTGGTTGCAAACATCGCAACCCATTTCGCGTTTCGATTGGCCGCTTCATCCTCTCCGCGCAAAAACACAGCAAGAATAAGAGCAGCCAACGCAGGAATGAACGTGGTGATCGACAGCAGGTTGTCCATCAGTTCGCGCCTCCGCTCAACGTCATCCAGGTGATCAGCACAGCGATGCCAATTACCATGGCAAAGGCATAGGTGAAGATGTAGCCGGACTGCGCGCGTCCTGCGAGACGGGTGAAGAAGGGGATAATCCCCATCGCAACACCGTTCAGACCCGCGTCAATGACGCCGCCGTCACCGCGCCGCCAGAAAAAGCGTCCGATCCACATCGCCGGTCCAACGAAAATCACGTTGTAGAGCTCGTCGAAATACCATTTGTTCCTGAGGAACAGGTAAAGGGGCCTCTGGTTCTCGGCCAGTCGCTTTGGCAGTTCCGGATTGACGATGTAAAAGAGATAGGCCACCGAAAAGCCGATCAACATTGCCGCAAAGGGCGAGGTTTTCACCCAATACGGCACCTTGTGCGCGTCATCCAGCAGCGTGTTGTCCGGTGCAATGTAAAGCGCCCCCTCGCCGGGAAGTCCGGTAAAGGCGTAGTGATGCGCATCGTCCTTGCCGCCGTGCCCGTCGTCTGTCTTGACCGCGCTGTGATCTTCCGTTCCGTGATCGTCACCGTGGCTGTCCGCGCCATGCCCGGCTCCGTGTTCTCCCGCTTCGGCATAGGGGATACCATAGAACTTGGCGACCTTATCCGTGTGGCCAAAGAAAGATCCGTACCAGACCATACCGGCCAAAACCGCACCCAGCGCCAAAACGCCCAAAGGGATTAGCATGACCATGGGGCTTTCATGCGCGTGCTCGTGGGTATGCTTGTCCCCGCGCGGCGTGCCGTAAAACGTCAGGAACATCAAACGCCAGCTGTAAAAACTGGTGAACAACGCGGCGATGACCAGCGCCCAGAAGGCATAAGACGCCCCGGCCGCAAACGCACTTTCCACAATTGCATCCTTGGACTGGAACCCGGCAAAGCCGATTGGTACCTCACCCAGCGTCAGGATCCAGACCGGAACGCCAACGCCCGTGATGGCCAGCGTTCCGATCATCATGGCCCAGAAGGTATAAGGGATTTTTTTGCGCAACCCGCCGTAGTGCGTCATGTCCTGCTCGTGGTGCATCGCGTGAATGACTGACCCTGCCCCCAAAAACAACATCGCCTTAAAAAACGCATGTGTGAAAAGGTGGAACATTGCCGCGGAATACATGCCCACGCCGGCGGCCACGAACATGTAGCCCAACTGGCTGCAGGTCGAATAGGCAATGACCCGTTTTATATCCGTTTGAACCAGCCCGACGGTTGCTGCAAAAAACGCCGTCGTGGCACCGATCACGGTGACAAAGGCCGTCGCTTGGGGCGCGAACTCCATGATCGGTGACATACGGCAGACCAGAAACACGCCAGCCGTTACCATGGTTGCCGCGTGGATCAGCGCCGAGACGGGTGTCGGACCCTCCATGGCGTCCGGCAACCAGGTGTGCAGAAACAGCTGCGCGGACTTGCCCATCGCACCGACAAAGAGCAGGAACGCCACAAGATTGGCCGCATTCCACTCTCCCCACAAAAAGCTCAGCTGCGACTCTGCCAGATCCGGAGCCGCGGCAAATACATCGTCAAAATTGATGCTGTCGGTCAGGAAAAACAGCGCAAATATCCCCAAGGCAAAGCCGAAATCTCCGACCCGGTTCACAACAAAGGCCTTGATCGCCGCCGCATTTGCAGAAGGTTTCCGGTAATAAAACCCGATCAGCAGGTAGGACGCGACGCCCACACCTTCCCAGCCAAAAAACATCTGCACGAGATTGTCCGCCGTCACCAGCATAAGCATCGCAAAGGTGAAAAAGCTCAGATAGGCAAAAAATCTGGGTTTGTAGCTTTCGCCCTCATTCCACTGCGGATCATGATCCATGTAACCAAACGAATAGAGATGTACGAGGCTCGACACTGTCGTGATGACAATCAGCATGATCGCTGTCAGCCGGTCCAGCCGGATCGCCCAGTCCGTGCTCAGCGAGCCGCTTTCGATAAAGCGCAGGATCTGTATCTGCTCGGTCGTTCCGTCAAACGTCAGAAACACGATCCACGACAGTAAAGCGGACAGAAACAGCAGACTTGTCGCAATCCAGCAGGCCGCGGCCTCCCCCACGTATCTCCATCCGAAACCGCAAAGTATGGCACCGACCAGCGGGGCAAAGACCAAGATGGTTTCCATCGTTTCAGCCCTTCATCATATTGACGTCTTCAACCGCAATCGTCCCACGATTGCGGAAGAAACAGACCAGAATGGCCAGACCGATCGCAGCTTCGGCGGCAGCAACGGTCAAAACAAAAAGGGTGAAAACCTGTCCCACGAGATCGTCCAGAAAGCTGGAAAAGGCCACCAGATTAATGTTCACGGCCAGAAGCATCAGCTCGATACTCATCAACAGAATGATGATGTTCTTGCGGTTCAGAAAGAGCCCGAAAATGCCAATCACGAAAAGAGTCGCGGCCACTGTCAGGTAGTGTTCAAGACCAATCATATGTCACCATCTCCATTCCAGCAGCGGGTGCCCGTGCTCGGCGCACGCATACTGCGCCATCGGCGCGACAGAGCCACCCTGTGTCACTGGCTCCGACGGCTCCTGAAAGTCGCCTGCGGGAAACCGCTCCGGCGCGGTCTCGCCGTCGTAATCCGAGCGGAAGGTTTGTTCTTTGCAATTGAACGTGTAGACCGTGTGGCGGCTACCCGCTTGCCCATCCGACCGCGTGTGAAGTTGCACTTTCCCGTCCCCATAATGTTCCGACGCGATCGCAAAGTGCTCGTTGATCTCGTCCAGCGAATTTTCAATCGACGTCTCGGCATGGAGTGGAAGCGCAACGGCGCAGAGCAACGCGGCGTACAGTGGCAGAGGTTTCGGTGTCCCGGACACGGTCATCCTAGTCTTCCTTCTGGCAACGGCTCGTCCCGTTGTTTTTTAGTGTTGTACGAGGTCGCCCCCGCGCCGCAGCAATGCGCAGCAGTTGTTACAGTCCGTCCAACCTGAATTCGGCTTTGGTCCCGCGCAATTCCGGGTACAAGGCCGCACAGGCGCAGGTTTCTTCGCGCTCGACGGTGATCGCAACGTCGCGGACGATCTTGGACAGGTCGCTTGCCATGCGATCCAGAGTTGCAAACACACGCGCACCACTTTCATGACGCGCAACGATACTCATTGCGTCTTCGGTCCGGTCAAAAGGCGCCCGCGCGTTCATGTTTTCCTCAGCCGTTCGGAACCGCAAGGTTTCGCCCGCATCGCAATCCACAATGGCAAAATCGGTCGCCGCGCCTTCCTGCGACCACCAGTCGCGCCACATGACGCGACCTTCGCCCAGATCCACGTGATCCGCCTCGCCCCCATGGCTGATGTGCGTCACGCGCGTGCAGACTTCCAGAGGCAGCGCAACCGCGGGCAAGGCCACCAAAAGCGCGATGCCTGTGGCCCAAAAATATGTGCACACCCGCTGCACCATTCAGAGCCCTTGACCCGGTTTAACGTCTTTCAACTCCATCGCCTGCGCCGGATCACGCATCATCTGCGCGATCACGTCCTGACGCTTGACGTCCGAGCGATGTCGCAACGTCAGGACAATTGCACCGATCATGGCCACCAGCAGGATCAGCCCCGCAAGTTGGAACAGCAGAAAGTACTGATCATACAGGATCAACCCGAGCGCTTCTGTATTGTGCCGATCCACAGGTGTGACCTGCGCGCGCAGGTCTTCAGCTGTCGCATGGCTTTCCCAGGCCCCAAACGCGATGGCAAACTGCATCAGGATGATCACGCCGATCAAGAGTGCCAGCGGCATGTATTTCGCCATCTCTGCCTTCAGCTCGGCAAAATCCACGTCCAGCATCATTACAACAAACAGAAACAGCACCGCCACAGCGCCGACATAGACGATAATCAGCAGCATCGCGACAAATTCTGCGCCCAGCAGCACGAACAAACCGGCAGCAGAGAGAAAGGCCAGAATGAGCCACAGCACCGAATGCACCGGATTCCGGCTGATCACCGTGAACAGCCCGCCTGTGATCACGCTGATGGCAAAGAGGTAAAAGGCAAAGACGGTCATTCGTCCTCCCCTTCTTCATCCAGCACCTGTTGCGCCAGTTCCAGCGCGCGCGTCATAGCGGGCAAACCGGCAAACATCGACATCTGGCCGATGGTTTCCACAATGTGCTGTTGCGTGGCCCCGGCTTCGACGGCATGGCGCACCGCTTGGCGGAACGCCATGTCGTTCTGAGCGCCCTGCATGGTGAGCCCCGCAATGGTCAGCAACATCCGGGTGCGCGCATCGAGCCCGCCTTCGTTCAAGGTGGTGCCGAACATCATCTCCATCATGTCCTTTGGCATCGTGCCCATCATTTTCTCGAAACCCTTGGGCGTGAATGCTTCCATCGCCGGCCAGCTTTTCGCCATCTCCTGTGCCTGGCTCATCATGACGCTGAAAGGGTTCAAGCCTTCGAAAGGCTTTCTGTCGTCATTCATGATGAGCCTTTCTCAAGACGTTCGACGCGATCAGCAAGACGCTCGAGGCTGTCGACAATATCGTATCGCATATTGCCTATATCCATGTGCACAAGATGCAGCTTGCGCGCGAAATGCCGCAGCATCTCGACCTGCGGGTCTCCTGCACCACTTTCGGCCACCTGTTCGATCGCCTGCATCATCTCCTGATAGACGACCGCCGCCGCATCGCGCACTTCTTTTTCAGGGCTTTCATCCGGGTCAGGGGGGGTGAATTCCGGGTCGAGATCGTGGTCCGCTGCAGCCGATCGCAATCTGTCTTGCAGTTCGGTGATGCAGGCATGCCAGTCTTCAGCCTCCTCCGTGTCGGCCCAAAGCTCTGCCAGTTCGCAGTCTTCGTGACGTATGCGCTCCAACACCGCCAGCGCGCGACCCACTGCGTCCGCATAGAACTTGAACGAGGCTTTCAGCTCAAACGTGTCCGCCGCTTCGCCTTTGCGGGGATGATCGAGTGCAGCAGCAACAATCTCCGCCCCCGCGACGGCCTCCATCGCAGCGTCAGCGTCAATGTCTTCAACGGTGAAACGGAACGGCGCTGTAAGCGCTTCAATCACATGTTCGGCACGATCTACCGGTTGTTCCATATCGGCAAGTTCCGCCAGAAAATCCTGCGCAGTATCGTTGTCGAAACTATGTAGACCCCAAGCGCCCATCAGCGGTACGGCGCGTCGAGTTCAAGGTTACGCGCAATCTCCGCTTCCCATCGCTCGCCATTTTCCAAAAGCTTGGCCTTGTCGTAGTAAAGCTCCTCACGCGTTTCAGTGGAAAATTCGAAATTCGGACCTTCGACAATGGCATCCACCGGGCAGGCCTCCTGACAGAAACCGCAGTAGATGCATTTGGTCATGTCGATGTCATACCGCGTTGTCCGGCGGCTGCCGTCCTCGCGCGGTTCGGCATCGATCGTGATCGCCTGTGCCGGACAGATCGCCTCACAGAGCTTGCAGGCAATGCACCGCTCCTCGCCATTCGGGTAACGGCGCAGTGCGTGTTCTCCTCGAAAACGCGGGGATAGCGGACCCTTCTCGTGCGGATAATTTACCGTGGCCTTGGGTCCAAAGAAGTACTTGAGTCCCAGCTTCAGGCCGACCCAGAAGTCCTGCAGCAGGAAATACTTGGCGGCACGTGTATAGTCGATCTGTGTCATATCAACCTCCCATGCCCCAGCGCGCATAGGCGCCCCAGAACCATTCGAATTTCGCAGCAAAGGCGACAAACACCAACCAGGCAAGACTGAACGGTAAAAACACCTTCCATCCCAAACGCATCAGCTGGTCGTAGCGATAACGCGGCGTGATCGCCTTGACCATTGCAAAGAGGAAGAAGAAAAACGCCATCTTGGCCACCATCCAGAGCACCCCGTCCGGCAAGCCAGGGATTGGCGACAACCAACCGCCGAAAAAGAGCAGCGTCGTCAGAGCGCACATCAGGAAAATGGCAATGTATTCGCCCGCCATGAACAGCAGGAACGGTGTTGAGGAATACTCCACCTGATAGCCGGCAACCAGCTCCGATTCTGCTTCGGGAAGATCAAACGGCGGGCGGTTTGTTTCGGCCAAAGCGCTGATAAAGAACAGGAAAACCATCGGCAAATGCGGTAGCCAGTACCAGCTGAAAAATCCGTATGGACCAGCCTGTGCTTCGACGATTCCGCCAAAATTCATCGACCCGGTCGAGATGATCACGCCGATAATGATGAGCCCCAAAGATACCTCGTAGGAGATCATCTGCGCCGCGGACCGCAGCGAGCCGAGAAACGGGTATTTGGAGTTGGACGCCCAGCCGCCCATGATCACGCCATAGACCTCCAATGAAGAGACCGCAAAGACAAAAAGGATCGCAACGTTGATGTCGCTGAGCACCCAGCCGTCGTTAAAGGGGATCACCGACCAGGCGATCAACGCCAGAACGAAAGACGTCATCGGCGCGAGCATGAAGACGGTCTTGTCCGCACCGGCAGGCACCACGACTTCTTTGACGACGTATTTCAGCGCATCCGCCACGGTTTGCAGCAGCCCGAAGGTGCCCACCACGTTCGGGCCACGCCGCATCTGCACGGCAGCCCAGATTTTCCGGTCGCCGTAGACGAGAAAAAGCAAAGACACCATGACAAAGGCCACGACCGCCAGAACCTGCGCCAGGATCAGAACGGCTATGCCGCCGGGGGTCGTAAAGAAATCAGCCATTTTCCCTCACACCGTCGGTATTCCGCTGCTTGCGCAGTCGTCTGCAACCACAGCCGCATCAATTTTCACCAGCCCGTCCGGCAGGTTCTTTGACAGCGTATAAACAGCATCTGCCGACCACACACCATCTTCCTGTACAACATTTGATCGCACATGGCGCACAAAGCTGAATCCGCTATCAACCGTGTATTGCGCAGCCGCACATTCAGCATAGCGCAGCACATCCGCACCGCTTTGCGCCTTTGTCATCGCCACGTTGAACTGCACCAGTTCTTCATCCAGCACGGTCGTGCTCACGCCCAGATACTCCGGAATGAAATCCTCTGCCAGCGGCACCGGCTGGCCGCAGGCCGCAAGCGCTATCGGCGATATAAAGGCGAAACGGGTCACTCGGCAGCCACCGGCTGCGCCCTTCGTGCCTTGGCCGCCGCAGAAAGCTCCGCCATCAGGGCGGACGCGCGGGCAATCGGATTGGTCAGGTAAAAGTCGGAGACAGCATTTTGCAGAGGCGCGTCAGACAGACTTCCGGGGTCGACCAACTGCCAGTCATTTTCCGGCACCGTGTCGACCTGCGCCAGATGCGGAACGGCCTTGACCAGATGCTGGCGCAGCTGTGCGATGCTGTTGAAGGGCAATTGCGCGCCCAGTTCCGCCGAAAGCGCACGCAGGATCGCCCAGTTTTCCTTTGCGTCACCTGGCGCAAAACCGGCCCGCAGCGCCAGTTGCGGTCGTCCCTCTGTGTTGACAAACAAACCCGGCTCTTCGGTATAGGCGGCCGCAGGCAGTATCACATCTGCACGATGCGCGCCCCGGTCCCCGTGACTGCCTTGATAGATCACAAAGGCCCCGTCCGGCACATCAACCTCATCCGCACCGAGATTGTAGATCACGTCGGCCTGCAGGGCGATGTCAATACCACCATCCGTGGTGGCTCCTACATCCATCGCGCCGACGCGGCTGGCGGCTGTGTGGAGGACCAACAGCTTGCCCCCGGTGTTTTCGACCATTGTCATCGCCAGCCCCAGCAGTGCCTGGGCATCGGGTCCCTGCAAGGCACCTTGTCCGAGTATGATCATGCCTTTGCCATCTTTTACGTCCCGTGCCGGCCCGGTCTTGTACAGCGCCTCAAGGTCCGTGCCACAGGTACCGGCATGTGTATAAGGGTACGTCAGATCGACGGCCTCGCCGATCACTGTGATATCAGCCCCTTTTGTCCAAGCATTGCGAATCCGCGCATTGAGGACGGGCGCCTCGACCGCAGGGTTGCACCCGATGATGGCAAAAGAGGATGTAAAATCAATGTCTTCAATCGCTGCATTGCCCACATAGGCGGACCGGTTGCCAGCCACCAGATGCGCGCCATCGGTGCGACATTCCACGACACCGCCCTGCCCTTCGATCAACAGCTTGAGCGCAAATGCCGCCTCAACCGGCGCAAGATCGCCCACAAGGCCCGACACCGATTTGCCCGCCATCGCCTTGGCCGCAGTTGCCAGCGCCTCCGGCCAGCTTGCTGGACGCAATTTGCCGCTTTCACGCACGTAAGGCCGATCCAGCCGCTGACGGCGCAGACCGTCCCAGACAAACCGGGTTTTGTCCGAAATCCACTCTTCATTCACGCCGTCATGATTACGCGGCAGAAAGCGCATGACCTCGCGCCCTTTGGTGTCCACACGTATATTTGACCCCAGCGCATCCATCACGTCGATGCTCTCGGTCTTGGTCAGCTCCCAAGGCCGCGCGGTAAAGGCGTAAGGCTTCGACACTAAAGCCCCCACCGGGCATAGATCGATGATATTGCCTTGCAGGTTGCTGTCCAGCGTCTGACCCAGATATGACGTGATCTCCGCATCCTCGCCGCGCCCGGTCTGGCCCATCTGGTGGATCCCGGCCACCTCGGTTGTGAAACGCACACACCGCGTGCAGGAAATGCAGCGCGTCATGTGGGTTTCCACCAACGGACCCAGATCCAGATCTTCGGTTGCGCGCTTGGGCTCGCGAAACCGCGAGATATCGACACCATAGGCCATGGCCTGATCCTGCAAGTCGCATTCCCCGCCCTGATCACAGATCGGGCAATCCAGCGGATGGTTTATCAGCAGGAATTCCATGACGCCTTCTCGCGCCTTTTTAACCATCGGTGAATTCGTCTTTACCACCGGCGGCTGCCCCTCCGGACCCGGGCGCAGGTCCTTGACCTGCATGGCGCATGACGCGGCGGGCTTTGGTGGCCCGCCAACCACTTCGACAAGGCACATGCGGCAATTGCCCGCAATCGTCAGCCGCTCGTGATAACAAAAGCGCGGAATTTCGATGCCAGCCACTTCGCAGGCCTGAATGAGGGTCATTGCGCCCTCAACTTCAATTTCCTGCCCGTCGATCACGACCTTCTTCAAATCGCTCATGCCAAATGCCTCATACCGTCACGCAGTCCATCGCGGCCAGCCTCGCCTGGGTGCATACAACCCCACTTCACCGGTCTTCCCGCAGCAAACTGCCCGTTGCAGACTTTGCTGCAATCTCTTGTCGCCCCAGCGCGCAATATCCCTCTTCATTCACTGTCAGACCGCGCTCTTCCATTGTGGCACGCGCCCTGGCGCGCATGCGGTCCTTTTCAGCGTCTGATTCCACATGCGCCTCGATCTCGGCCTTGCTGTAGCCAAGCGCCTGCGCCTCATCGTAAAGCCCGCGCAGATATCCGTAAGCCTTGAACAGCCGCGCCGAGATCTCCGGACAGTTCTTGCGGATCTCATGCGCCAGTCCAACCGCAAACAGGCCTTCATCGATCTGCGGCACATCGCGGAGGGAAGGTTTGGCCGCGACCGGAGCACAAAGAAGAGCCGCCAGAACCATAGCTGCGCCAAGGTATCTTGCGCCGCGCGTCTGTATTGCAATCAACAAACCGAAGCTCATTGGCGGCACTCTCCTTGCAGGGTCAGTGTGTCATTCAGGATCGTCAGCGCCTCGTCCGGGCTGTCCGGGCCAACCACCCATTTAATGTCGGACCGGCCATAGCGGTTGACGCAGTAAGCGGTGGCCTCATAGCGCGCCGCCTCACGGGCACCCAGCAGCGACGCCGACGCGGGCCGCGCAGTGACAACAAAGACCTCGCGTTGGTTTTTGTCCGCCTTGACCTTTGAGCGATAATACTGCCCGTCAAAGCTCAGATCATCTTCATCGGGGCCACAGGCCGTCAGTGCAAGTGCTGCCAGTATTGTGAGAGCCACGACCCGCATTCTCTTACTCCGCTGCAACCGGTGCGCACCGGTTTGTCTTCCATTTACTGGCTTCGTTCAGATGCGACCAGCCGAACGCATGATCGCTGTCCCCGTTTGCCTTCAGGTGCTCTAAGCGCGCAAGAGCCTCGTCCAGCGTTGGCTTATGACCTTCCGGCACCCACCACATGACAAAGTGCATGTCGCCCAGCACTTCGAACCAGTCCTGCCGGCGCTCGTAGAACTGCTTGTGGATGGTGCCCCAGACAAAGGTCTCAAGCTGCTCCGCTGTCTCCCAGAC
>JBCCXN010000021.1:0-77062 GCA_039191495.1 Pseudomonadota bacterium
CGATCTCACGCAGCAGCTTGAGGATGTCCTCGTCCGAATACCGTTTCCGAGCCATTCTCCGTCCCCCTCTCTCGGCCATCGTACTGGCCCAGTTCTAGGGGGGAAGGACACTGGGTCGGCTTGAGAGCGTTAAGGTACTCGTCTGCAAGCTGACGGCGACGGGCCTCGTCGCTGAACTCGATGGAGCGAACGGCAAACTCGTTGCCTTCGATCACCTCCTTGGTGATGCGACGCATGATCTCCCGGTCTGCCGGATCGACTTCTGAGCACTCACCCGTCACAAGGTGATGAAACACGCGCGCGTCACGTGCGAGGTCGTCCAAGAGTGGTTGCGTCATGATCTCAGCTACACGGTCGCCGTAGAGCGCGGCCTGCTGGACAAGGAATGCGTTTTTGATCGCTTCGAAACGCGACCGTTCTGTCGAAGTGAGATTGTCAATGGTCACGCGACCGTCTGTGAGTTTGCTAGGCATGGGTTCCGTTCCGTCGTTGGATGTCCAACGCGCAAAGCGCGTCTTGCATTGGTTGAGTGAAGAATGCGCAGCGGCGAAGGAGGCGGAGCAAGTCTGCAAGTCGGTAGAACCGGAGACCGTTTCCGCCCTTTGGGCCGCTGCGTTTGATCGGATTGAGCGCCGGATCGCCGAGAACGTGCCGTGATGCGTAATCACTGAGCCCGCAAATCTCGCGAACATCCGACGCACTGATGGTGTGTTCCATCGTGCAGTCCTCAATTTTCGTGATGTGAAACGCGCCCCCGGCGCGGCACCAACAGCCCCGCTATTGATGTTGGCACCATACACCAACTGGCCCCAAAAGTCACGTTGTAACGGACCAAACGGGTCAGGTTAGCGTTGAAGTTCAACTTGTGATCAATCGGCTTGTTTGAACGCCGGTAAACAGACCGAGAGACCTTTTGGCGATCTGGTTAGGCAGTGCTCTCATTTGAGAGACTCTGGGCCTCTTCGGCTTCCACTGGGTCAGGACGGAGCCATTCCTCCACCTCACGCTTGGTTCGAGCGCCGCCGTCTTTTCCGGGCGCCTCGGCCGGAAAATCCAAGGCTTCCCGAGCATTCTCGCGGTCTCGTTTTGCTTTCGCCTTGTTTGCAGCCTCGGCAGTCACAAAATCTGCCCACTCCTGCATAATCATTCGTCGCTTATCGAGCATGTCCGAACGAAAATAAGCGGCGGTCACTTCCTTCTTCGTTTGATGGGCGAGCGCCATCTCGGCCAACTTGTAATCAGCGAGTTCATTCTCGTGCAGAAAGTCCGTCACTGTAGAGCGAATGCCATGAGCAGTCGTGTCGATCTGATGCTTCGCAAAATACTGGAGGAAAGCGTTCTCAGAAAGAACGCCTCTCTTATTCTTAGGAACCGGGAAAACAAAACCAGAGTCGTCACGCCAGCTTCGCGCATGGCTCAACAAGGTCAGTGCCTGACTCTGCAACGGTATCCGAAAAGGTTGAGCCGTTTTTGTGTCATCCTCGGAAAGGGTCCAAATCCCTTCCTTCAAGTCTAATTGGTCCCAACGCATCATTCTTAGGTTTGCGGAACGCGCGACTGTGAGGACCAGCATCTTGAGCGCAGTGTGCGTCAACGAGTTCGACAATTCAGCGTAGACAGTTGGCCAGTCCTTCCAATGAAGAGCCCGAACGGACTCGCGCTTATGTTTCCCTTGGGGTCCAAGCTTTGCGCGAGCGTCTTCCAGCACTTGCAAATCGAATGGCTCATCGACCCGAGCGAATTCCATTGCCTTGCGCAAGCGGTTGAATGCTTTTCGCGCAGTGTCCTTTTTGGTTGTCCAGATCGGTGCAAAGTTCTCGACGATCCTTTCAACAGTAAGGGTCTCGACGGTTTGATCGCCCAACTCCGGCAGCACGTGATGATTTATGGGTGACCACCAGCGCCCTGCCTCACCCTCATCCTTCAGAGTGCGTTTGTGGCCCTCGAAGAACTCCTGAATGATCGTTCGCAATGTTCGCAGTGATTTTGCCTGCCCTGCTCGCTCGGAGTCTCTGACAGTTTTTGGGTCAAGCCCTTTGGCTTTGATCCGCTGCCAATATTTGTGGGCTTCTCGAGCGTCCTTGAGCGGTAGTTCTGGGTATGGTCCGAGCCCCATCTTCGTTTGTTTATTGTTGATTTGGTAGCGATAGTGGAATGACGCTGATCCCTTTGCTGTGGACTGGAAGTAAAGCCCACCGCCGTCATGAAGCACTCTGTCTTTGCCCAGTGCCGCTCTCAACTCGCTGTCTTTGAGACGATGAATAGTCTTGCTCATGCGCCAAGTCCTATGGACGGTTCTATGGACAGTTTTGGCCGCGTGACAGCCTTCTGCAAGCGCAGAATACTGATAAATATGGCGTTTTTAGGATGTTGTGGTGCCCGGGGGCGGAATCGAACCACCGACACGAGGATTTTCAGTCCACTGCTCTACCCCTGAGCTACCCGGGCACGGGATGCCGATCTAGCGGCTGGGTGAGCGGTGTTTAGGTCTTTGCGCAGGGGGTGTCCAGCCCAATTTTCAAACCGCACGGCCAATCTTGAAGCAGAACAATGGAATGGCTTTTGCGCGCTGAACCAACCCTATACAGCAACAGCGGAACTGGTCTCAATACCCGCGAAACCGCCGTAGACGCGTCAATGCGGTTTGGGCGCGGGTTTTGCAGGCTCGGCTCTGGAAAGGGCCTCTTCCAAATCCTCTGTTTCGTCGGGATCTTGCGACGCAACCGTGTAGCTGCCGTTGAACCACCGTGCCAGATCGCGGTCTGCACAGCGTTTTGAGCAGAAAGGTTTGTAGGATCGCACCGTATCCTGACCACAGATGGGACAAGTCATCAAAACACCTCGTGAAGGGCGCGTCGCGCACGCTTTCGATTCAATTCATAGTGCCCCAAAGGGGTCCACCCGACCAGAGCCGTTTCAATCTCATCTGACTTAAAGGCCTGCCGCAAAGCGGTTTCAAAACTGCGTCTGTCCTTTTTTGGCATCGGGGCGAGATCCAGGACAATCTGGCCACCAAGGCCCTTAATTCGTAACAGCCGCGGAAGGGCACGTGCGCAGGCAAGATTTGCTTTCAAACCGGCCGCGATCGACACATCTGAACCGGTGTTCACATCCACCGCAACAAGCGCGCGAGTCGGCTCTACAAAGATATGCGCTCCGCCTTCAAGGCCCACGCGACTGCCCCGGAGGGCATCAAGCGCTGCAAGTACACCCTCGGCGCCAAAGCTTCCGTCTTGCATGACAACATCCGCTGGCGCAGCCCAGTCGCGCCACGCAAGAACATGCGGGCCATCGCCTTCGACCAGCTTGACCATGTCACGGCTATCATCATCCAGGACCTTTCGTGCGAGCGCCTTCATTGCTTGAATGTCCTCTTCGATGTCAAACGCATCAGCATGCGCCGCACAGGAACGCAGGATGAGGCCGTCGGTAGCTTCTCCCATTATGTCATGCGCAAGCTCCAGCAAGTGATCGCGCAGAGACTCATCCCGAATGGCGCGGGAGATGTTCAGCCCCGGCGCACCCGGCGTAATGATGGCGTATCGGCTTTTGAACAAGAGTTTTTGCGTAACCGGGATTGCCTTTCCTGACTCGGCGTAGCCTGATACTTGCGCCAAAAGCGGCCGACCCGGCGACAGTCCCCGCACCTGACGCAGAAACGCGGCGCCATCCGGGGTTTTGAGAAACATTCCGCCCTGCCCCTTGACGGGACGGTCCGCGACGGCACGATAAACGGTGCCGGGACGCGGGGCATCGCCGTCTATCAGAAGATCGTGCAACGTGCCATCAACCATCAAAGCCGCGGCTTCGCGATTATCCAGATGGTCCAGGACAATCCTGCGCCCTTTCACGACGTCCTGCCATAACCAGCTGCTTTGAGCAGATTTGCCGTTTCCGCCAATGGAAGGCCCACTATGCCGGTATAAGAGCCACTGATCCAAGGGATCAATGCGCCTGCGGGCCCTTGGATGCCATAACCACCGGCTTTGCCTTGCCAGTCTCCAGTCGCGAGGTACACATCGATATCTTTGTCAGACAAAGGCTTCACACGCACCTGACTGACGACGTTTTTGAACCACTTCCTGGATCCTTTGCGTACCGCAACGGAGGTTATGACACGATGCCGACGCCCAGACATTGCCTGCAGAAATGCGCGCGCTTCAGCCTCATTCTCCGGCTTGCCGAGAATGCAGCGGCCCAGCGCAACAGTCGTGTCTGCGCACAAAACAATGTCAGCGTCCTCGGCTTGCACCGCCATGACTTTTTGAGACGCCATCCGCGCACAATACGGTAAAGGCAGTTCACCTTCTAATGGTGTTTCATCAATATCAGGGGCGCGGATCTCATCCGGAACAACGCCGATTTGCGCCAGCAATTGCTTGCGGCGCGCCGATCCAGACCCGAGGATAAACAAGGACTACTTAAAGCGGTAGTTGATCCGACCCTTTGTCAGATCATAGGGTGTCATCTCCACCTGCACCTTGTCGCCTGCCAGAACGCGAATGCGGTTCTTGCGCATTTTGCCTGCCGTATGTGCAATGATCTCATGGCCGTTTTCAAGCTCGACCCGAAATGTCGCATTAGGCAGGAGTTCCTTCACGACACCGGGGAATTCGAGCGTATCTTCCTTAGCCATGGTCTCTCCTGTAAAAATCGTCCGCCAATTCGCGGACGCCGCTTAAATGAGCCCATTTCGTCACTTTTTCAAGTGGTATTCAGCGCAACTTCACGATTGGTGCCGGAGCGTCACGACCCGTTTGCTCTTCCCAATGTTGACGGTTCAGAACCACACCGTCTCGTCGAACGTGAGCAATCGAGGCTATGTCGACCTCCGCATACGTCCAGCCCGGGATATTCGTTTCGCCAACGGCCAGCACTCCGGTTTGCGGAAATCCGGTATCAGGCGGACCAAATACACCACCCGCGCCCGTCGATATGTCCACGGCTTCTGACCAGGGTGCAGCGCCGACGAGCGACGACATCACACTGACGCATTGGTTTTCCAGCGCGCGCGCCATTGCGCCAATGCGGACCCGCCAATAACCGGAGAGCGCCTCTGTGCAAGATGGTACCAAAAGAAGGTCGCATTGCGCCAAGCTACGCCCCAAGAGCGCAAACTCTGCGTCATAGCAAATCAGCACGCCAATCCGACCGAGACTGGTCGCAAAGACCTGCAGCGGACCACCTGACCGTACGCCCCAAACCTCCCGTTCAAAACGGGTCATGATTTGTTTGTCCTGAGCGCCTCGCGCACCTGACGGCACGAAGAGCCGCGCCCTGTTCACCGGCCGTTCTTTCGTCGCGGCGGGTCCTGACGCCGCCAGAATATGCAGCCCGTATTCCGTGGCCAGCGCGCTGTGCAGCCGGTCGGCCTGTTCGAGTTTGTCAGCAACCGAAATCAACGACTTTTCCAGATCACCCGCGACCGCAGGCCCGTCCAATGTCGCCAGCTCCATCGCACCGTATTCCGGAAAAACAGCGAGCTGCGCGCCTGCGTCGGCAGCCTTGTGCACCCAGCGCACGATCTTGTCCTCGTATTGCGCCCAGGATGATAGAAAATCGAGCGGATAAGCAGCTGTCGCGATTTTCATGGCATTCTCCTTGCAGTCGGTGACATCGTCCTCATTATCAGCATGTATTCAAGGGGCGCCGCACCTTGGGTGATTGCTGCAGACCCACGTCAGGAGATTGCCGATGCCTAAAATTGTGATTCTCACCGGTGCCGGCATTTCCGCCGAAAGTGGGCTGGGCACCTTTCGCGCCGAGGGCGGTTTATGGGCGCAGCACAGAATTGAGGATGTCGCGACTCCCGAAGGATTTGCACGCAATCCGAAGCTTGTGGTCGATTTCTACAACGCGCGGCGCGCGCAGTCGCGCGATGCTGATCCAAATGCCGCTCATATCGCGCTTGCAGAACTTGAATCCGGTTTCGACGGGGACGTGATCCTCGTCACACAAAACGTCGACGACTTACACGAAAAGGCTGGTATGGACCGTGTCATTCACATGCACGGCGCGTTGAACAGCGCACTTTGTGCCGCCTGCGACCACAGGTGGGAAGCACCGCTTGTCATGGCGCCGGACGACGTCTGCCCGGCCTGTAGTGCGCTCGCCGCGCGACCCGACATCGTCTGGTTTGGCGAAATGCCCTACGATATGGACGAGATTTTCGGACATTTAGCGACCACGGACCTTTTTATCAGCATCGGGACGTCCGGAAACGTCTATCCAGCCGCCGGTTTTGTGGCGGAAGCGCGGCGCTTTGGAGCACGTACAATCGAGTTTAACTTGGAACCCTCCGCTGTGCGAAGCGATTTTGACGACCTGCGCATTGGTCCTGCGACCCAGACCGTTCCGGAATGGGTCGCAGAAGTGTTGAACGAACGCGGCATCTGACACCGCCTGTCAGTTTGAGTGATTGTGACTCGAGTGATCGTGGCCGCCTTCACCGTGCGCTGGTTTGCGTTCATTATCGACGGGGATGTTGATTTCGACATCACCCGCTTGTTCAAAAGTAAGCGTGACGGCAATCTCAGCGCCTTGTTCCAGCGTTTCGTTCAGCCCCATCAGCATGATGTGATCGCCACCTCGTTTCATCAAATGCGTGCCACCCGCGCCGATCTCGATGCCCTCTTCAATCTCAATCATCTGCATTACACCATCGCCCTTGTCGACGTGCGTATGCACCTCGACCTTTTTGGCGATGGACGAGTCTGCCGACAGGAGACGATCTGCAGTCGCGGACGTGTTTTCGATCATCATGAACGCTGCACCTGTTGGCGCGTTCGGGCGCGAACTGCGCGCATAGGCATCCGTAATAACAATTTCAGCCGCAGCAAAAGCCGGCACTGTAAGGAATGCGACAAAAAGCAAGCCGCGCGAATAGTAGGAACGAAACATGAGAGTCTCCGATCTTATTTCTGAAGTTTCAAACGTCGAACTCAGGCAAATTTCGGAGGCGCACGACTATAAAAACCGGTGGAAACCGCAGTTTGAGTTGCAAAAACAGCGGTCCAGGTCGAGCCGGTCAAACAAACCATTTCGGTGGGCAAACCGCGGGAAGGCTGTTCTGCGCCATCGTGCAAACTGAGAATGCAGTCCGGGCAGAAATGCGGCGCCGAGGTTGGCGCACCATTTGCATCCGTGTAGATTGTTATGAAACCGTGACCGGTGCAAATAACCATCTGATCCGATGCTGCAGCGGAACCACGTGCAATGGCCATGCTTTGCGTTGTCAGCAACAGTAGCGCGACCAGCAAAAAGGCAAAAGATCTCAAGAAGGTGTACCGCATCTGCTGAACATATAGTGCCGCAGATTTGCGTGCGCCAGTCAAAAGAAAAGCCCCGAACCGGTCCGGTCGGGGCCTAAATCCAGACTGTGCTTTGCGTTATTCTGAAAGAGCTTCTGCCGGGCCCGATGCTTTTGCGATTGCCTTTTTGACCTTCAGAGCATTGGGAGACAGTTCGCTGTCTTTGGCTTTCGCCATAAAGTTGTCTAGACCACCGCGATGGTCGACCGTGCGCAGTGCCGCCGCGGAGATGCGGAATTTGAAACCGCGACCCAAAGCTTCGGACTGCAGGGTCACATCGTTCAGGTTCGGCAGAAAGCGCCGGCGGGTTTTGTTGTTGGCATGGCTGACGTTGTTGCCAGTCATCGGTCCTTTTCCGGTCAATTCGCAAACGCGCGACATGGGTTTATCCTTTTTCTTTGGCAAATCGTCCCGGCGGTCCGGTAAACGACAAAGGGGCGGCCAAAGGTCCCGCCCCGGAAAATTGTGTGGTGGCTTTAGTGGGAATCGCCCGTCCGGTCAACCCGGCGCAAGCGGATTTTACGACTTTGCGCCACGTCCTGCATCCAAGCCTGCCAAAAAGTGGTCTGCAGCTTGCGCTGGCGCGATCTCTCCCCGGGCAACTGCGTCGCTCAAGGCGTCCAGGTCCGCACGAACCTTCGGCGCATCCAACTGTGCAAGCAACGCGTGGCGCACCTCTTGCGCAAACCAGTACCGCGCCTGAGCCGCACGGGCTATCTTCCATTGCCCGGCCTCTTTGCGCCATGACGTCAGAGCTCGAATATCGGCCCAAACCGCTTCCAACCCGTCTTCCTGCAAGGCTGACACCAGAACCGCCTTGGGAAATCCATCCGGATCCTGAGGGCGCTTGCGTAGCAACCTCAGAGCACCCGCATAATCCGCACAGGTTCGCGTGGCCGCGGCTTTCAAGTCACCGTCGGCTTTATTCACCAGGATCATATCGGCGATTTCCATGATCCCACGCTTGACACCCTGCAGTTCGTCGCCACCCGCCGGTGCGAGCAGTAACAAAAAGAGATCTGACATCTCCGCAACAACGGTTTCGGACTGTCCAACACCAACGGTTTCGATCAAAACAACGTCGAATCCAGCGGCCTCGCACAACGCTACCGCTTCACGCGACCGCCGTGCCACACCACCCAGATGCGTCTGGCTAGGAGACGGGCGAATAAAAGCCGCAGGTGCACGTGCCAACCGGTCCATGCGGGTCTTATCGCCAAGGATCGATCCACCCGACCGACTAGACGACGGATCAACGGCAAGCACGGCAACCCGCAACCCTTTTGAGACAAGCATCATCCCAAAGCTCTCAATAAAGGTGCTCTTGCCCACGCCTGGCGTGCCCGACAATCCGATCCGAAGCGCTTGACGGTCCTTTGGCAGTGCCTGCAGTAAGGCTGCGGCGTCGACGCGATGATCGGTGCGCCCGCTTTCCACAAGCGTAATCGCCTGCGCCAACGCGCGGCGCTCGCCCTGTGAAACCCGTAGTGCAAGGTCCTGCGTATTCATGCATTTAGCCTTCTGCTTGTCAGAAGGTTTTCAGCGAGTGGCAGGCAAATGTCCAGTGCTTGGCGCTGACAGGCGCATCGGCTAAGCAAAGCCATGACCCAACGCCTGCCGATTGACGATATTCTGCCGGAGCTCACGGAAACACTGCGCCATTCCAGACGCTTGGTCCTTCAAGCGCCGCCTGGTGCGGGGAAAACCACGCGTGTTCCGCTTGCACTTCTTGAGGCAGGGTGCGTCGCGGGCCGCATCCTGGTGCTTGAGCCGCGCCGTCTTGCCACACGCGCTGCCGCAGAAAGGATGGCAGAAACACTGGACCAGCCTGTCGGCCGAACTGTGGGATATAGGATGCGCGGAGAGTCCAAGGTCAGCACGTCGACACGGATAGAAGTCGTGACCGAGGGCATTCTGACCCGAATGGTGCAAACCGAACCAGACCTGCCCGGCGTTGGGGCCGTTATATTCGACGAGTTCCATGAACGCTCGCTCAACGCCGATCTTGGATTGGCGCTGTGCCTTGAAGTCGCGGATGCCCTGCGAGACGATCTGTGCCTAATTGCCATGTCGGCCACGCTGGATGCAGGACCGGTGGCACATTTGATGTCGGCACCAATTCTGACCTCCGAAGGGCGCAGTTTTGAAGTTGCCCGGCATTGGTTGGACCAGCCAATTCCAAAAACGCAACATTTCGAAACAGGAATGGCGAACCTGATCCTGCACGCGTTGTCAGAAGAAGACGGCAGCCTGCTGGCGTTTTTGCCGGGCGAAGGCGAGATTCGTCGCACGCAAGCTGTTTTGCAAGATCAATTACCGCCAGACGTGCAACTGCGCCCGTTGTACGGCGCAATGGATTTCAAAGCGCAGCGTGCAGCCCTTGAACCTACCATCTCGGGGCGCAAGATCGTACTCGCCACCTCAATCGCTGAAACATCGCTTACAATCGAGGGCGTCCGGATCGTGGTGGATGGCGGGCGTGCACGGCGATCCGAGTTTGATCCCTCATCTGGCATGTCAAGACTAGTGACAACACGGGTATCCCGGGCGGAGGCCGCGCAACGCGCAGGGCGAGCAGGCCGCATTGCTCCGGGCTCTTGTTTCAAGCTCTGGACCAGGGGCGAAGACGGCGCCTTGCCTGCCTACCCACCTGCTGAGATCGATGTCGAGGATCTGGCGCGCCTGTCGCTGGAGGTCGCACTTTGGGGCGGTCAACCGCAAGAGATGTCCTTTCTGACCCCGCCACATGCCGGGCGGCTGGCCGATGCGCAAAGGCTGTTGCAGATGCTTAAGGCGTTGGATGATGATCTTAGGATCACGGATCACGGCCGCGCGCTGGCGAAACTGCCTTTGCACCCGCGGCTGGCACACATGGTGAGCCTTGGCGGACGAAACGCAGCCCGCCTGGCCGCGTTGCTGTCCGAACGAGATATATTGCAGGGTGCGCCTGCCGATTTGAAACTGCGATTGGAGGCCCTTGCGCGCCCCAAAGTAAACGGCGGGATACGTCAGCCCGCGCTCTCCCGTGTGCGTGAAGAGATCAGACGTCTCGAAAAATCAACGAACCGGACCGGTCCGCAGGATCCAGCCGTCCTCGCGGCGCTTGCCTACCCTGATCGCATTGGTCTGCGACGCCTGGGCGATGCACCACGGTTCGTGTTGTCCGGTGGAAAGGGCGCATATTTGTCCGGTTCGGACCCATTGGCCGGAACACGAATGCTGGTCGCCACCGATCTGGACGGGGATCCGAGAGAAGCTCGAATCCGCCAGGCCATTGCTTTTTCGGAGGCAGCGCTGCGCGAGTGTTTTCCCGATCAAATCATCTGGCAAAGGACCTGCGCGTGGTCTCGTCGAACAAACCGTGTCGAAGCGCGTCAACAAGAGACCTTTGGCGCGTTGGTTCTCGAGGATCGTGTCTGGCAAGGGGCTGATCCGCTCGACGTCTCGCGTGCGATGCTGGACGGCGTAAGACACCTGGGGCTTGCGCCATCGCCAAGCGCTGAAAGATTGATCGCACGCGTGAACCTAATGCGCCAGTACGAACCCGACTTTCCGGATTTCGGTGCCGATAACCTTATGGCGACGCTTGAAGACTGGCTGCTTCCGCATCTGTCCGACGTGACAACTTCTGCCGACTGGAGAGCCTTTGATATCCTGCCCGCACTTGAAGCGCATTTGGGCTGGGACGCGTTGCAATCCTTGAACCGCGCAGTGCCCGCGCATTTCATAACCCCACTCGGTCGCAAGATACCAATCGATTACAACGACGCGCAGCCTCAAATTGCTGTAAGGCTGCAAGAGCTCTTCGGGACGACACGGCACCCGACAGTCGCAGGCACGCCAGTCCAAATCACCCTGCTCTCTCCAGCACAGCGGCCTTTGCAGGTTACAACCGACCTGCCCGGCTTCTGGGCATCGTCTTACGCAGACGTGCGCAAGGACATGCGTGGCCGTTATCCCAAACACCCTTGGCCGGAAGATCCGACGATGGCAGATCCGACGCTGCGCGCAAAGCCGCGCAAATGAAACGTCTCAAACTTCAAGACACCAGCGCATGACGGCCTTTTGCGCATGAAGCCGGTTTTCCGCTTCATCAAAAATCACAGAATTCGGACCGTCCATGACTTCGGACGTTGCCTCGTCATCTCGGTGTGCGGGTAAGCAATGCATGAACAACGCCTCCGGCTTGGCGTGAGACATCAAATGCGCATCAACGCGGTAAGGGCGCAGTTGGTTGTGCCGCCGTTCGCGCGCGGATTGTGCATCATGCATAGACACCCAGGTGTCGGTGACAACCAGATCCGCATCGTTAACCGCTTTGGTCGGATCGCGCTCAATCGTGATCTCAACGCCTTTCGACCGTGCCAATTCCACGAATTCCCGTTCAGGATCAAGAGTTTGCGGGCCGGTAAACGTCAGGTTGAAGCCAAATTGTCCGGCTGCGTGCAGGAAGGATGAGCAAACGTTGTTACCGTCGCCCGACCAGACAACTTTGCGTCCCCTGATCGGGCCACGGTGCTCTTCGAATGTCATGACATCCGCCATGATCTGACATGGATGCGTGCGGTCTGTCAGGCCATTGATCACAGGTACGGATGCAAACTCCGCCATTTCCGTGAGCACTGCTTCGTCAAAGGTGCGAATCATGATCAGGTCCACATAACGGCTGAGCACCCGTGCCGTGTCTGCAATGGTCTCGCCATGTCCCAGCTGCATGTCCGAGCCAGAAAGCACCATGGTTTGTCCACCCATCTGGCGCACGCCCACATCGAAGGAGACACGCGTACGCGTCGAGGGTTTTTCGAAGATGAGCGCGACCATATGATCCTTTAAAGGAAGGTCATCGTCGGGCGCACCACGTGGTCGACCTGCGCGCGCGGATTTCATAGTCGCAGCCTGGTCAATAATGGCACGTAAGTCAGACGGATCGGTGCGGTGAATGTCCAAAAAATGTTTCATAACATCGTCTTTGTATCGTGGCTGCTGATTTGGAAGCAGCCCGGTTTCAAATGGCGGTCAGGCTGCTTCCAGTACACTGGCAGCAGCCTCCAGTCTCCGGACCGCGTCCGAAATCTCTTCGTCAGAAATCGTGAGAGCCGGCAACAGTCGTACGACATTGTCGGCCGCCGGAACCGTCAGAACAAGCTGGTCAAATCCCGCTTTGACGACGTCTCCGTTCACCGCTTTGCATCTCAGTCCGAGCATCAGGCCCGATCCGCGCACACTGTCAAAGACATCGGGATGCGACGCGACGAGCCCCTCCAGTCGCTGTCGCATCAATGCCCCTTTGCGCGCCACTTCGTCCAGGAACGCCGGATCACCAACGATATCGATAACCGCGCAGCCAACAGCACAGCCCAAGGGATTCCCACCATAAGTGGACCCATGCGTACCCAATCCCATGCCACTGGCGGCCTGTTCTGTCGCCAGAACAGCACCAATCGGGAAACCACCTCCGATACCTTTGGCGACCATCATTATATCCGGCTCTATGCCTGCCCATTCGTGCGCAAAAAGTTTGCCTGTTCTGCCGACGCCGCACTGCACTTCGTCAAGCACCAAAAGTATGCCGTGTTCGTCGCACAGCGAGCGCAGGTCCTTGAGCGTCTGGTCGGGAACCGGACGAATTCCGCCCTCACCTTGCACGGGCTCGATCATAATCGCCGCCGTTTCATCAGTGATCGCGGCGGCTACTGCATCGAGATCGTCAAAATCGAGATGTGTGAACCCAGGTAGAAGCGGCCCGAAGCCCTTGATCATTTTTTCAGACCCCGCAGCCGCAATACCGGCAGAAGAGCGTCCGTGGAAAGAGCCCGTGAACCCAATGATATCACTGCGTTCTGGCTGGCCTTTTTCCGACCAGTATTTGCGCACCATTTTGACAGCGAGTTCGCACGCTTCGGTTCCGGAATTGGTGAAAAACACCGTATCGGCGAACGTCAGATCGGTCAGTTTGTCTGCCAAAGCCTGCTGCTGCGGAATTTGATAAAGGTTCGAGGTGTGCCAGAGCGCATGTGCCTGATCGGTCAACGCTTTCACGAGTGCCGGATGGGCGTGCCCCAAAGCAGTAACCGCAATCCCGGCCGCGAGATCAAGAAAGCGTCGACCATCCTCTTCAACCAGCCAGGAGCCTTCGCCTTTGACAAAACTCAAAGGCGCACGTGCGTAGGTGGGAAGGAGTGTAGGGATCATTGTATCTTCCTCGATTGGGCGCTGTCGCAAGACCAGAAATAGGTGCATGAGCGCGACGCGCGGGTCAATATGGATCATCGTTTCTTGGGGATTGCGTGCTGAGGCGCGAAAAACAAAGGCCCGCACAGCGGGCGTTAAGCGCTTCGTCGCAGAGATATCTTATGACATGTCAACATGGCCGCTGAATACGCCGAACGAGCAACAATGGGAAGCCATTTCTTTATTTGTGTCGGTTCGTACCGAAATCCGTGCGCCGAAAGAGCCGAAGGGATCACGCAAGACCGCTTGTATCTCTTTACCCAGTGCTTACAATAGGACCTTGCGCGGATACACGGGCGGTCCAGAACCAGAGGCCGCCCTTTCAATTGAGGGTAGCTGATGTCTTGGACGGACGAACGGGTCGAATTGCTCAAGAAGATGTGGGGGGAAGGCCAGTCGGCGAGCCAGATTGCCAAAGAACTGGGCGGTGTCACCCGCAACGCTGTCATCGGCAAGGTGCACAGGCTCGGCCTGTCCAACCGCGCGTCCACGTCCACAAAGTCTGAGGCGAAGTCAAAGGCCGCTCAAAAAGCCGATCCTAAACCAAAGGCCGCGGCGAAACAGGCAGATCTTGCTCCGAAACCAGCAACTGAAACAGCGCCTAAGCCGATCCCGGCGCGCAAACAGATCATTCCCGCCGGTCAACCACTCCCACCTCAACCGTCCGCCAACGAAATCAGCCCTGAGGCTTTGGCCAAGGTGTCGGCTATTGAAAAAAAGGCCAAAAAGCTTTCGCTCATGGAGCTGACAGAAAGAACCTGCAAGTGGCCGGTCGGAGACCCGGCAACAGAAGACTTTTGGTTCTGCGGGCTTCCGGTGCAGCAAGGCAAACCGTACTGCGAAGCGCATGTGGGCGTGGCGTTCCAGCCCATGTCTTCACGGCGTGACCGTCGGCGCTAGCCAGTCTTTTTGAAACATCTCGAACACAAAGGTGAATTGCGCAGACCCGCGCTTTGCGCCAGACCCACGTCTGAACGGGATAGGGAAAGGCAAAACCGCTTTGGCTGAAACTCCGACAATCCGCGCGGCAGACGCTCTGGCGCAGCGCCTTTATGCGGCGGGTTGCCGTCACGCCTTTGGCATGCCGGGTGGAGAAGTTCTGACACTTGTAGACGCCTTGGAATCCGCCGGAATCCGTTTCATTCTCGCCAAACACGAGAACGCCGCAGCCTTTATGGCAGAGGGCGTATATCACCGCACAGGGGCGCCTGCTGTTCTGGTCGCCACCGTAGGTCCCGGCGCTTTGAATGGTGTGAACGCGGTGGCGAACGCCCATCAGGATCGTGTGCCCATGATCGTATTGGCAGGCTCTGTCGATGCAGATGAAGCGCAGACCTACACCCATCAAGTGCTCGACCAGCAAGCCGTATTCAGACCGATAACCAAAGCAAGTTTTTCCATGGTGACGGGTGCTGCACACGTGATCGCCGACAAAGCCGTGGGGATAGCGACCGAAGGCCGCCCGGGACCCGTCCACATCGATGTGCCAATTTCGGTCGCCGACGCCAAGGTATCATCGCTAAAACCGCCTTATCGCGCATCCGCAGCCGCAACTGCCCCCACTGGTGAGGCATTGGCAACCGCACGCGACTGGTTTTCAAACAGTGCGCGCGCGATCATGGTAGTTGGTGTGGACGCCATGAATGCGGGTGCTCAGACGGCCATCGCGGAATTCGTGAACACCTTCCGGGTGCCGGTCATCACAACCTATAAAGCCAAGGGTATGCTGCCCGAGGATCACGCTCTGTCGCTTGGTGGGGCCGGTTTGTCGCCACTTGCCGACAAACACTTGCTGCCTCTTCTCGCCGAAGCCGACTTAATCATCGCACTGGGATACGACCCGATCGAAATGCGCACAGGCTGGCGCAATGCCTGGTCACCAGATGCGCAGAAAATCATTGATATCGCGGCCGAGCCGAACCACCACTATATGCACCAGTCTTCGCTGAACATCATCGGAGATTGTGCAGCTTCGCTGAATGCGATTACGGCGGATCAAGAAGCGCGTGCGATGTGGCAGGACGGGCATGTTGCCCGAACCCAACAGGCACTGGCACGCGCCTTTCCCGTCGATGAGGTCTGGGGACCCGGTGCGGTCATCGCAACCTGCCGCGACAATCTTCCACGCGAAACGCTGGCCTCGGCGGACAGTGGCGCGCATCGCATTCTCCTGAGTCAGATGTGGCCGACATTCGAACCGCGCGGGCTGGTGCAGTCTTCCGCCTTATGCACCATGGGGTGTGCCCTGCCCCTTGCAATGGGAATGAGCCTCGCAGAACCCGATCGACCGGTGGTTTCTTTTTCTGGTGATGCCGGTTTCTTGATGGTTGCGGGTGAATTGGCGACGGCACGCGAGCTTAGCTTGAAAACGATTTTTGTGGTCTTCGTCGATGCTTCGCTTGCTCTGATCGAATTGAAACAACGCAGTCGGCAGCTGAAAAATGCGGGCGTGGACTTTGCAGAACATGACTTTGCAGCCATCGGGCGTGGTTTTGGCGGCAACGGTGTTACCGTACGCGCGCGCGCTGAACTCGAGACGGCGATTGCAAACGCTTTGGCAGCGGACACCTTTACGGTTATTGCCGCCGTGATTGACCGGGGGAGTTATGATGGACGCATCTGATACACCGCAGGCGCTGTCCGATCTTGTTGTTCTCGATCTGAGCCGGATTCTTGCGGGCCCGACGGCGACGCAACTACTGGGCGACCTTGGCGCCACCGTAATCAAGGTCGAAAACCCCAAGACCGGCGGGGATGACACAAGAAGTTGGGGGCCGAACTACGCCCCTGATGCTGACGGATCCGACAGCGACCTGTCCGCCTACTTCATGGCAGCCAACCGCAACAAAAGATCGATAAGCGTCGACCTATCCACTGGCGACGGCCAGCACATTGTCAAAACACTGGCCGCGCGCGCGGACGTTTTGATCGAAAACTACAAACCGGGCGGTCTCTGTAAATACGGTTTGGATCACAAAACTCTCTGTGCCGAGCATCCCGGCCTTGTATATTGTTCAATCTCCGGCTTTGGGCAGACCGGTCCCAACCGCGACAAACCAGGCTATGATCTTATGGCACAAGGGTACGGCGGTATTATGTCCTTGACAGGTGAGCCGGAAGGCATGCCGATGAAAGTCGGGGTCGGTATTGCCGACGTCATGTGTGGCATGTACGCGGCCGTGGGCATCCTCGCGGCGTTGCGCCACCGGGACGCGACAGGCGAAGGACAGCACATTGATCTTGCACTTGTCGACGCGCAGATGGCCTGGTTGATCAATGAAGGCACCAATTACCTGACGTCCGGCAAACGCCCCCTGCGCCGCGGTAACGCCCACCCCAACATTGTACCCTACGAAGCGTTCGAATGCACAGATGGACATGTTTTGCTGGCGGTTGGGAATGATGCCCAATTTACGCGGTTTTGCGATGCGGTAGGGTTGGGCGACCTTGCGCAGGACGAAAGGTACAAATCCAACCCCGCGCGCATCGCAAACCGCGGGTCTCTCATTCCGCATATCGCGAGTGCGTTGCGGGTTTTCACAACGTCAGATGTTCTTAGTCGCATGCATGACGTGAAAGTGCCTGCGGGGCCCATACACGCCGTGGATGAAGCCCTCGGATCTGATCAGGCTGTGGCACGTGGCATGGTCCAGGACGTATCCGCACCCGGTACGGAAAACGGGTGTGTCAGGCTGCTTGGCAACCCGCTCAACCTGTCGCGAACACCGGTACAATACCGGTTTGCACCGCCCCGCTTTGGTCAACACACCGAAACCGTTTTGAATGACTTCGGCATAGAACCGGGCAAGGCTTGAAACCTACCCGATGATCCCAGCCCAAATCCGGCAAAATTTCGCAAAAAACCTCGCAAACCAGTGAAACAATGAGCGTTTTTTCACACACAGCTTCACGTTGGCGTGTGCCGGCGTGCCAAGACCTTCGCGCGTTCAAATATTTCGGTAAAAGCAAACTGTCTGTTCCGAAAGGGTGCCGAAATGAATCACGACGTTTGCCAGAGCCCTGTGTCCCTGTCGACGAAAGAGGCTTTGGATGAATGGAACAAAATGGTGCGGGCAAACCTGGCGCACAGCTCGGTAACTCCCACGCATCTGGGCAACGTTCTGCGGCTGGAACCTGATTTTGCAATGGGACACGCAGCGCGGGGAATCTTCTGCTTGATGATGGGTCGGTCCGAACTGGTTCGAACAGCGCATGAATGCGCAGTTGCAGCACGTGCGGCGTTTGCAAAAAACCCTGCAACTGAACGTGAACGGATTTGGATGGCCGCATTGGACGCGTGGCTTTCGGGAAAACCGGTAATGGCGGCGGAGCTTATGGAGAGTGTTCTGCGTCTTCACCCAACCGATACCCTCTCGGCCAAGGTAAGCCATGGCATCCTGTTCATTCTGGGTGACGCGCAGGGCATGCGGCGATCTGTCGAAAACGTATTGAACGCCCATGACGCCGAGCACCCATTGCGTGGCTACTTGCTTGGTTGCCATGCCTTTTGCCTTGAGGAAACCGGCGAGTATGAGCAGGCAGAAAGTGCGGGCCGTGCCGGTCTGGAGCTCGCATCCGATGATGCCTGGGGGCTTCACGCCGTGGCCCATGTGTACGATATGACCGCCCGCCCGGACCTCGGCATCGATCTGATAGAAGGAAACCTAAAGGCCTGGGATCACTGTAACAATTTCAGGTATCACGTCTGGTGGCACAAGGCACTTCTGCATCTGGATCGCGGCGAGATGGATGTGGCATTGGGTCTTTATGACGCGCAGGTCCGCGCGGACAAAACCGACGACTACCGCGACATCTCCAATGCGACCTCGCTTCTGGTCCGGCTTGAACTGGAAGGTGTTGACGTAGGGCCGAGATGGGGAGAGCTGGCAGATCTGGCGGAAAACCGCATCGATGACGGCTGCGTCGTTTTCGCGGACCTGCACTACATGCTTGCCTTGACCGGCGCGCAGCGCGAGACCGCGCAGGAGGATATGGCGGCGCGCTTTGCGCGCGATGCGGCGCAAAGTGGTGATATGCAGCAGCGTTACGCGAGCCCCGGCCAGTCTGCATTGTCAGGTTTAAATGCATTTGCCGAGGGACGGTATGAACAAGCTTTCGCCGACCTCGTTTTAGCGCGACCCGATATGCAATCGATCGGAGGCAGCCACGCTCAGCGCGATGTGTTCGAACGTTTGACCATTGATGCCGGATTGCGTGCAGGCCGCTATACGGAAACCGAAGCACTGCTGCTTGATCGCCAAAAGCGTCGGGCAGGTGCGGCAGACCGTTTCACGCGCACACGCATGGCCAGCATCGATGATGCCCGGCGAATACCGGCGCAGTAAGATAATCGCAGGATGACAAGGCACTGATGAAGACATAAAGACCGGCCATGAACAATGACATTTGCCGACCCCAGTGAGATGACCCCCAAAACAACCGCATCGCTGACCGCTGCCGCGTCTGGTGCGCGTGTGCGGGACGTTCGGCTGGACTTTTTCCGTGGCATCGCGATGTTTATCATTCTGTTCGCCCACACCCCCGGCAATTTCTTTACGTCGTGGATCCCTGCCCGCTGGGGTTTTTCCGATGCAACCGAGATTTTCGTTTTTTGTTCGGGCATGGCGTCAGCCATAGCGTTTGGAGCGACGTACGACCGCGCAGGCTATGCACTGGGCACTGCACGCGTGGCCTATCGCGTCTGGCAGGTCTACTGGGCACATGTCGGGCTCTTTGTCGCAACGGTTGCTCTGGTTGTATTTCTGACGGATCTCGAACTGACAGACCGGAACTACTGGGCGCAGCTCAACCTCTGGCCGTTGTTTGTTGAAGACGACAAATGGACCAATGAGAACATCTGGCTCGGCTTCATGACCTTGCAATATGTGCCGAATTATTTTGACATTCTGCCGATGTACATGGTCGTGCTGATCATGATGCCAATTGTCATGGCCCTGTCGCGCGTGAATGTGTGGTGCGTGGCAGCTTTCGTTTTTGGCGTCTGGCTTATGGCGCAACGGGCATTTACCGAAGCTCTCGGTCTGCCGCACTTCAATTTTACTGCGGAACCTTGGACGAAGGACAATGGATCCCAGCGCGAGTGGTTCTTCAACCCATTTGGCTGGCAGCTGGTCTTTTTTACAGGTTTTGCATTCATGCGCGGCTGGCTTCCGAAACCGCCTGTGAACTCAACGCTGATTGGGCTCGCGCTTGTCCTCGTATTGCTTAACATCCCGCTTAGCAACATTGGCATTCGAGAATTCGGTTTTGACTGGGCGCGGGACTGGCGGATTGAAAACAGGCCATGGATAACGAAATCTGACTTTGGCATCCTGCGCTACTTGCACTTTCTGGCGTTGGCGTACCTGTGCTGGGTCACTGCAGGTGACAAAGGCGCACGTCTGGTGACACACGGCACCCATGCAATGGCTCGAACCTGGCAAACCCTGTTGACACTGATCCTGAAAGTCGGTCAGCAATCACTCGCCGTCTTCATTGCCAGTATGTTTCTGGCACGTTTCAGTGGTTTTGTACTGGACGTGTTGGGGCGGGATGTCTGGACAGTGGTGGCGGTCAATGTCGCAGGCATGGCGGTTTTGGTTCTTACCGCCTATTCGGCAAGCTGGTTTAAAGCACAGCCTTGGCGTAGTTCGAAGGCTGCAACATGAAGCGGCGTGACTTCCTTGCGTTGGCCTCTGCTATGGCCTTGATGCCGCGAAACGGTCGCGCGACAGAACCTGGTCTTAAACTCGGGCAACCCAAACCTTTTGAAGCCTCGGACATTCGTGCGCGGGCCGCGGAACTCGCGTCTCGACCCTACACAGAGCGCGAGTTAATCCCAGAGAGCTGGCGCAATCTGACATACGATCAATATCGCAAGATCTGGTTCGACAGCAGAAACGCGCTGTGGCGCGATACGCACGCGCCGCAAAGGGTCGATCTCTTTCCACCGGGTCTTTACTTCCCCCAGGGCGTTGAAATCAACGGGGTGGATTCTGGAATGGTCCGCCCAATTTTGTTCGACATGGGCGTCTTTGATACAACTGACAAGTTTCCCGCAGTCGAAATTGATGAGACTTTGGGATATTCCGGCCTGCGTCTGCGTTCAGAACTGGAAGAACCGGGCATCTATCAGGAGTACGCCGTTTTTCAGGGCGCGAGTTACTTTCGCGGTATTGGCGCGGGCGAAACCTACGGGCTATCTGCCCGTGGGCTTGCTTTGAAAACGGCGGATCCAGATGGTGAAGAGTTCCCCGATTTCACTGCATTCTGGCTGGAAATGCCAAAAGCAGGCGCGCGATCCGTCGTCGTTCATGCTCTGCTCGATGGCCCAAGTTGTACGGGGGTGTATCGGTTTGATATAACGCCCGGCGTAACCCTGACGATGAATGTCGAAGCGGAAATATTTGCGCGTGCTGAGTTGCGTCACGTGGGTATCGCACCTTTGACGTCAATGTTCTTTTTTGACGATACGATGCGATCTCGGTTTTCAGACTTCCGCCCTGCCGTGCACGACAGCGACGGTTTGATGATTTACAATGGCGCCGGCGAAGTTATCTGGCGCCCCTTGGCCAACCCGAAAACGCTGCAAATCAGCGCATTTGCCGACAACAATCCGCGCGGCTTCGGCCTTATGCAACGCGCGCGCAAGTTCAGCGACTTCGCCGATCTCGAAGCTCTGTATCACAACCGTCCTGCTCTGTGGGTCACCCCGGGCGAGGACTGGGGTCAGGGATCCGTCGAACTGGTCGAAATTCCCACGGATGCGGAGATTTACGACAATATCGTCAGCTACTGGCGACCAAGCGACTCAATTGCGGCAGGGTCATCACACAAAATGTCCTACCAGCTCGACTGGGCGGATGACCCAGCGCCACGTGGTTCTATGCCTTTGCGCGTGTTCAACACCGCGATGGGCGCGCGGCCGGAAGGCGGCATCGTTGTCGCCATTGACTTTGAAGCGCGCGCGGATGTGCCAGAGAACCTCGACAATGTCGATATAGTGTTGCGCGGCAATGCAGGTGAGGTGTCTGCAGGTCTGTTGCAGCGCAATCCTGAGACAGGCGGCCCAAGGCTTGCTTTCTCCTTTTTTGCCGGAGACAGCGATCTCATTGAGTTCCGCGCTCAACTGCGACTTAACGGTGCGCCTTTGAGCGAAGTCTGGCTCTACCGGTGGACGCGCGTGTGACGCAGCCCGGAGAAAGTGCCTTCGAGGCGATGCCGGTGCGTGCACCTTTGAGAATGGCCCAACAGCCCCTCAATCGCGCTCCGATACCTGAACCAACCAGAGCGTCCGAACGCGCGCTCGGATGGCGTATTGCCCTGTTTATGCCCGCAATCACCGGAACTTTTTTACTGCTCAAAGGGCTTTATGGCCTTTTTTCAGACACGGCCATGTCCGGGCTGGAGTGGTTTCTTTTGTGCATGATCGGTTTAACCTTCATCTGGGTCGGGTTGTCCGTCAGCACAGTCGGCGTCGCAGTGGCCGGGCTCTTCTTTCGCGACCGGCGGCAAAAGACAAATGCCGTGACTGCTGACGCATCCATGACGGTTGCTCTGCTGGTTCCGATATATAATGAAAATGCAAGCGACGTGTTTGGCAACTGCTCAGCAATGATGGCAGATCTGGCGCGTCAGCGTGATACTCACAGATACAGCATTTTCATTCTGTCTGACACGCAAGACGGCGAAATCGCCGCGCGCGAGGAACGCGCTTACGCGCTTTTGAAAGACACTGCCGCCGCCAGCCTGAAGGTCTTTTACCGCAGGCGACGTAAGAATACGGACAGGAAAGTTGGCAATCTGGCTGAGTGGATCACCAGTTGGGGTGGCGCATATGACGCTATGGTGGTTCTGGACGCCGATAGCCTGATGCGCGGGCGTACCATCAGCCGGCTGACAGACGGGTTGAGCAGCGATCCGAACGCGGGCTTGATACAAACCTGTCCGATGCTCATCGGCGCTGATACGGTGTTTGGCCGTTTACAGCAGTTTTCAAATACCGCCTACGGCTGGTTGCTTGCAGAGGGTCTTGCCAAATGGGCGCGCGGCGAAGGCAACTATTGGGGCCACAATGCAATCATCCGAACACGCGCTTTTGCAGCATCGGCAGGTTTGCCGCGCCTGAAGGGCCGTCGCGGAGAACCACAGCTCATCATGAGCCACGACTTTGTCGAAGCGGGATTGTTGCGGCGCGCGGGCTGGCGCGTCCGTTTTATGCCGAGTTTGAGCGGCAGTTACGAAGAAACGCCGCATACATTAATCGACTATGTCCTGCGAGATCAGCGGTGGTGCCGCGGCAACCTCCAGCATTTGCGGCTCTTGCATATTGCGGGTCTGCACCCGGTCTCGCGGTTTCACCTTCTTCACGGCGCGGTCAGCTATCTTGTCTCTCCGGCTTGGTTTGTTTTGCTCGTCATTTGGTTCTTATTGGGCAAAGACAGCGAAACCAACGTGATAAGCTACTTCAACGAAGCGAACCCGCTGTTCCCGGACTGGCCGCCGGCGATGAGCCATATCGACTCTGCCATCTTCCTGATTATCATGTACGCCATGCTTTTGACCCCCAAGGTGGTCAGCGCGGCCATAATTTCATCTCATCCCAAAGCAACGCGGCTTTATGGTGGACGTGGTGCTTTCCTGGCGGCCTTTTCGATCGAGATTCTGCTGTCGATTGCCTACGCGCCGATTCTCATGGTGCAGCAAACACGCGCTGTGGTGCGCGCCATGTTGGGCCTCGACAAAGGTTGGTGCGCTCAAAACAGATCAACTGTGAGCTATCCTGTGCGTGATCTGTTGCGATTTCACTGGCTGGAAACTGCTATCGGAACGGTCCTGGCCATAGGCTTGCTGTCCGGGCTGGTCTCATGGTGGCTCGTCCCTATTGCGTTGAGCTTGCTCATGGCCGTACCACTGTCTGCGGTGAGCGCCTTGCCGATAAAGCGTTTTGTGCCACGCGTTCTGTCCATGCAGAACCCTCTGACATTGCGCGAGCCAGAAATTGTAAAACAAGCGCGCAAAGACAGAATGCGCATTGATGCTTGTTTGAACGGCTCGGGACTTGCAGCCGAGTGACGACGTCCCATCCCGTCCCGGGTTAGGGCAGTTTCACGGGTATGCCACCACTGGTAGCCCACGACGCAACCATCCCGGTCCCGCACCCGATCCCAGCATCCCTTCGGGGACATCGATAATGTCGGTGAAGCCCGCTGACATTAACCGCTCGGTCATTCTGCGTGATCTGACGCCACGCGCGCAGATCAACGCTACAGGCGGCAAAGGACCGTCACCGCCAACAGCCCGCAAAGCGTCTTGAAAGTCATCACGGCGCATATCAATTGGCACTGCACCTTCGCCTATCCCTGTGGTTCGCCATTCGTCCGGCCTGCGAATATCTACTAGTAGAATAGTCCCCATTCTCGCTGCCTGAAGCGCAGCATCGGGGGTTAAATTCGCGTCGGTGTTTTCGGCCAGCACGTTGTACCACTGCGCAGCGATCGCACCCCCCGTGGCGAGCAGCGCACCACCCAAAACGAGCATGCCCCGCCGCGACATGCGCGGCGGGGCAGCCTGAGTGTCTTCAGATTGGTCGGGGCGCGACACTTTTAGTTCAGCGGCGCGCTGCTGGTGAATTTCGGAATCGCGCGATCCGAGGCAGCATCACCTTCAATGTTGACCCAGTTGTTTTCGGCCAGCGTCAGGTTGCCCGGAATGTCCTCTTCCCAAAATCCCACCACGTTTGGCGTGATATTCAGATAGAGCTTGTCATCAACGATGCGCCAGAGGTTCGGGTTGCCCGGAACCTTTCCGCCCTTCGATACGCCGTACGCGCAGTGGCCATCATACTGAGGTGCATAGGCCGCGGGGTTGGCAAGAAACTTCTCTTTGTTCGCTTCGCTGGAGAATGCGAATGTCGAACCATTGTAATCCGCTGTTATATTGGCATTGCCAGGAACGCCCTGAGGCTGAGACGTGCCGACCGGCGATTGTTCGAGATCGAAATAGGCAACAACGTCATATCCCGACACCGCAAAGCCCGTTCCGTCAATGTATTGATCTCCAGCGAAAGAGGCGGTCGCGAGTGTAACCGCGGCGGCGGCTGCGGCGGCAAGTCTAATCGGAAAACGCATGATTTTTCTCCAGTATGCGATGGATGTAGACGAAGCTTTTTGCTCCGGTTGCATACATCTAAGACGAGGAAGTCGTCTCATGCACCATTTTGATGAGCGCCTCGCAGGCTTGTGAAAAATCCACGAATTCCGTGAGCGTTTTGTGAGATCAGCCCGCCGAGATAGCGGATTTATTTCAATCGCGGCGGTTTGTCGGGGTCACTGCCCGGTGCTGTGGTTTGGGGTGAAACAGGATCTTGCAATTGTGGAAGGTCGAACCGCAACCCGACACGGGCCAAACGATCGACGATTTTATCCGCAGAACGAAGGAACGCCACATCCATCTCACCGGCTTCGATGTCCGAAAACACCAGTGCCTCAGACGCGGCCTGCTTTAACGCATGCTCCGCACCCGGCAATGCATCAACGAAGGCAAGCAAATGGCCGCGCGCTCCTTTTTGAAAGGTGACAGCCACGAGATAGGCCTCAGCGGCAAGGCCCGTTGCCGTAGCCAGCTTGGTATCGATCGCTTGCACCAAGCTCTCTGGAAGACCATTTGGCGCCGACACCTCCGTAATGCGCGCTTCGATTTCATCCGGAACATGATCCAGTAAAGAGCTCAGCCAGTCGACCGCATCGGGCGGGAGCAAAATAGAAGACGGAGCGACGCCCAGATTAACCGCAAGGCCAATGTCCTGTCGTGTCAACATCCCGGCGACCGACCTGCCGGACAACGCGACATAAGGTGTGACTTGATCGGAGAAGGCGGAAAGCCGGTCCTCTCGATCAAACACAAGTACATATTGCACGCCGTCGTGCTCAAAAACCGCCGGAGAAACTATATCCTCGTCTTCTTCGGGTTCCGAGTCGAGCATCAGGAACACCTCTGTTCCGGCAAGATGCTCGTAAAACCGCAAACGCGCGCGGTCATCTTCTGGTACGGCTTCCATGGCAGCATGTGCTGCGTCCAAAGTTGTTTTACCCATCATCCAGCAACTCCCTGACCCGGTTGCGCAAACGCGGCAAAACATCGTCGGCGAACCAGGGATTGCGTTTCAGCCAGCCTGTATTCCGCCAGCTCGGATGAGGCAAGACAAAGACCTCGTCGTCGCGCATCGCCCAATGCCTGACGGCCTCAGTAACAGGCTGTTTGCGGCCAAGATGATAGGCCATGGCATAGCCGCCAATAATCACCCGCAGCCGAATGTCGGGCAAACTCTCCATTACGCGGTCATGCCAGGTATCCCGGCAAATTGTCGGTGGCGGCAGATCACTTCCGTTGTCAGAGTAGCCAGGGAAACAAAATGCCATCGGCACGATCGCAACTTTTGAGCGGTCGTAAAAGACGTCCGGCGACACTCCCAACCAGTCGCGCAGACGATCGCCCGAAGGATCGGTAAACGGCCTGCCGGAGTTATATACTCTCATGCCAGGTGCCTGTCCCGCGATCAAAAGACGGGCCCGCTGATCGAACCAAACGACCGGTCGCGGGTCATGGCCCGTAGATGTTGCCTCAAAACGGTCGCGACATAATCGGCAACCTATTATATCTGAAGAAAGATCGGTCACCACAGTTCGCTTAGCGCAGGACAGCATGTCACGATAAACACCCCAGATTCTACGCCGCTAGTCATTTTAATGAAGCTCTGCAACCTGTAACTCTCCTTAAGATTGCGTTATTTCTGCTATTGCGCTAATAAAGTGCAGCAACAAACCGCCAAGATTCGATAAAATTTGTTTCGATTTTGGACATAATCTCGCCCAATAAGATAGGTAGATCGAAACGATCGTTTGGTAAGAAACGAAGCGGTTGGCGATGCATAAAACGCGCCGAGAGCAGTGGAGCAGCAATGCTGGTCTTTGAAAACGTATCAAAGTCCTTTTGGACAGGCACGCAGCACAAGGTGATCCTGGACGATGTGTCCTTTCGGGTCGACCTTGGAAACTCGCTTGGTGTACTGGCCCCCAATGGGTCTGGAAAGACAACGCTCATCAATATGATCGCCGGATTGGAAAAACCCGATGAAGGCGAAATCCGTCGCGGGTGCAAGATCTCTTTCCCTCTTGGTTTTATGGGCGGCGTCATCAGCAAAATCTCGGCCATGGAAAACGCGCGCTACATTGCGAGGCTATACGGGTTGGATCCGGACTATGTTGAAAGTTTCTGTCGCTGGCTCTGCGGCCTGGAAGAGTATTTTGATCAGCCACTGGGAACCTACTCACAAGGCATGCGTGCAAGGTTTTCCTTTGCCCTGATGCTCGCGCTGGATTTCGATATCTACCTCATCGACGAAGGCATGCCATCCACAACGGACGCAGAGTTTAATCGGAAAGCCGGTCAAATCCTACTGGAGCGCCTGCGCACAACCACGATCATCATCGTGTCTCACCGCCCCAAAACACTTGAAAAGTTCGCGCGTTCAGCCGCCGTCCTGTTGGACGGAAAGCTGCATATGTTCGACACGCTGGAAGAAGCGAAACTCATTTATGACTACGAAACCGACAGCTAGAAAATTCCGCATAAAACGCGCGGTGTCTGATCCGACCGTACCCGCCAAAGACCCGGCGGACCGTGCGATCTCGCGGCAAAACCAGACAACGCAGCAAACGACAGGCTCCGCGTCGGAAGCATCCGGCACTGTTGCGCAAGATCTGGATGCCATCCGCCGCGAAGGCTTGACCGGTAGACAGCTTCGCATGGCGCGGCGTGTGGCTCAGAAAAATGGCCTTGCACCCACGTCTGATATCGATGCCGTGCGACTGCTCAGGCAGCGTGGTATCGATCCCTTCAAACGCGCGAATATGCTCGAGTTGGTGGTTCCGGAAAACGAAGTAGCAGGCCAGTCGGTCAAGGAGAAAAAACGCGTTCAGCTGCCGCAAACGGTGCCACAGGATCGCGAGACGCTGCCCAGTACAGATGTCAGTCCGATTGTACAACGCAGCCGTGAAATCTCGGAAATTCAGCAGGACATCGCGCGCAGGCGCCGCTTGAAAGTACGGCTGCTCCTGGCACGTCTCAGTTTTTTTGTGTTTTTGCCAACCCTTCTCGCGGGCTGGTACTTTTTTGTCGTTGCGACCCCCATGTACTCCACCAAGTCCGAGTTCCTGATCTTGCAGGCGGATTCACAGGCAGGCGCGGGAGTGGGCGGTTTGTTGTCCGGCACCCAGTTCGCAACCTCACAAGATAGTATTGCCGTCCAATCCTATCTGCAGTCAAAGGATGCCATGCTTCGGCTGGATGCCGACGTCGGGTTCAAGGCGCACTTCGCCTCGCCCGGCATCGATCCGATCCAACGTTTGTCCGATGATCCAACGAACGAAGACGCCTACGGCGTATACAGCAAAAACGTAAAAGTGGGATACGACCCCACCGAAGGCGTGCTGCGGATGGAGGTAATTGCCGCCGATTCTGAAACCAGCGCGACGTTTAGCCAGGAGTTGATCAATTATGCGGAAGAACGCGTCAACAGTCTAAGCGCGCAGAAACGGGACGATCAGATGTCGGAAGCGCGGGCAAGCTTCGAACAGGCGGAACTTGACCGGCGCGCAGCCCAAGAGGCTTTGGTCAATCTTCAATTGCAAGGGGCCACTCTCGACCCCGAAGCCGTCATTTCCAGTCTGCGAGCTCAAATCAGTAACGTGGAATTGCAAGTCCTTGAAAAAGAACTGCAACTCGCCGCGTTGCTGGACAATGCCCGACCCAACCAGTCGCGCGTTGATGGTGCCGAAGGGGATATTCGTCGCCTGAATGCACAACTTGACGAGTTAAACGCACGCATGACAGACGCAAGTCAGGGCGAAAACTCACTGGCGAACCTGAGCGTCAGAATACAGATGGCGCAGGCAGATCTTGCGACGCGCGACATGCTTCTGCAATCCGCATTGCAGCAAGTCGAACAGACGCGGATGGAAGCCAACCGACAAGTTCGCTACCTAACAACAAGTGTGCGACCGATTGCACCGCAAGAGCCCAGTTATCCGCGCAGTTTCGAGAACACGGTTCTGGCTTTCTTGATCTTTTCCGGCATCTATCTGATGGTGTCGCTTACCGCGTCCATTCTTAGAGAACAGGTCACCTCCTGATATGACCAATGTGCCTGTCGGCGATCTGGTGATCGGCAATGAACGTCCCCTGACGGTCATCGCCGGGCCTTGCCAGCTTGAAACCGAAGATCACGCCCAGATGATTGCGGGCGCAATGAAAGAGGCCTGCGATGCTGTTGGTGCTCAGTATGTATTCAAAGCGTCCTACGATAAGGCAAACCGAACGTCGTTGTCCGGCGTGCGAGGGCTTGGAATAGACGACGGTTTGAAAGTGCTTCAGTCCGTAGCGAAGTCCATCGGCGTGCCAGTGCTGACTGACGTACACAACGAAGCGCAATGCGCCATCGCCGCCGAAGCTGTCGACATTATCCAAATCCCGGCCTTCTTGTGCCGACAGACGGATATGCTTTTGGCCGCCGGAGCGACGGGCGCTGTTGTGAATGTCAAGAAAGGCCAATTCCTCGCACCGTGGGACATGCCAAATGTTATCGCCAAAATCGAAAGTACGGGAAACACACGCATTTTGCTGACAGAGCGCGGAACGTCGTTTGGCTACAATGCACTCGTGGCGGACATGAGAAGCCTGCCGCAAATGGCTCAGATGGGGTATCCGGTGGTCATGGACGCGACGCATTCCGTACAGCAGCCGGGCGGAAAGGGCGGTTCTTCTGGCGGACAACGCGAGTTCGCACCGGTTATGGCGCGCGCTGCCGTTGCGATAGGTGTCGCTTCGGTCTTCATCGAAACGCATCAGGATCCGGACAACGCACCTTCTGACGGCCCGAACATGATCTACCTGAATGACATGCCCGGTCTTGTCGCAACGCTCATGGACTTTGACCGGCTGGCAAAGGCTACACCTCTAAGGATGTAGAGCGGCTGGCTCGCCTCCTTAGTCCAGCAGTTTTTCAATCAGGCTGCGCGCTTCTCCCTCAAGACCGGTTCCCGGTTCAACACCCAGTTCTTTCAACAGCTTGTCAGCAGCACGCAGCTTCAACGGAACCAGCTGTTTGTTGATCTGCAATTTCACTGCCTCTTCGACGTCCGGCACTACTGACACGTCAGACCAGGGCCCTTTGAACTTAATCGGAACGGCGAGTTGATCCAAATTCGCGATGCGACGCGCTTCTGGTATCACCGTATAGTCGATGTTTTGCGCACCAAGCCCTATGGAGCCTTTGCCGCTTGCAGTTATGCGCTTGAGTTGGATCTGCATGTCGTCGTTCGACAAAATGCCATTGTTGATCGTCCACGTGGCCGACAGCTTTTCAAACACGGTTGTGCCCGATGCCGCCCCTCCGCCAATCAACTGATCGAGATTAATTCCACTGACCTCCCCGTTGCCGGCCGACAGCGATCCGTCGCCGGAAAGCGAGTTCATGATCGCATGCAATGTGTTCCCAACACCCAGAAACGAAAGTTGTAAGGCGCCGGTTCCTGACAAACGGTCAAAGTCGATTGTGTCGGCTAGGAGCGGTTGCAAAGCAATCGCTGGAGCGCTCAAACGCCCGCCGACGGAAAGACCGTCACGGTTGTTTATGACGAATTCACCCTTCACTGAACCGCCATAGGCTGCAACTTCAACCAGTTCGAAAACCATGCGTGCATTTTCGTTGCGCAAGATCGCGTGCGTTGCCCCAAGGCTTATGTTGCTCAGATCAACACTGCTGGCTCGCAATTCGATATCGCCATCGAACAGCGCCAACGCGCTGGCGTCGATCGGCGTTTTCGACCAACCGCTGTGCGACGCACTGGGCGCGGGTGCGTCAGATGAATTCTGCGGGGGATTTCCGGATACAGCCGGTGTTGGTGCAGCCTGAGCTGATCCGGACAGATCGAGCGCACCAGTACGCAGTTTCGCGTTGATACGCGGCACGCCTGCAAGTGTCACATCCGCATCGCCCTCAAACTGATTGCTGTCAATTTGCGCGACCAGATTGCGCAAAGAGTACTTGAGATCCGGTGTACCGATCAGTCGAGCGGACACATCAAGGCGAGATCCCGCTGAAGGGTCATCGGACATGCTCAACCCGCGCAAAAACGCGTTGACGTCAGGCGTCTCCAAAGTGACCGCGCCGTCGAAGGCGCCGCTGAGACCGGCGCGGCCGTCAAATCCGGCCTGTCCTACATCGGACGAGAGCTTTGCTGTCAAGGCCTGCACGTCACCGGCGAGGAAATTGCCAAACGCGTCGAACACGGCTTCAACGCGTAACTCCACGTCCGCTGGTTTGAGCGACATCTCTACCTCGGCTGGTGCAGAGGGCGCGGGCCAAGCAATTTCCAGCGAAACATCGGAGTAACTTTCCGGCTTTGCATCGGGAGCGATCAAAGTGACGCGCGCATCTGTGACCGAAACATGTTCTACTGCAAACTGCGTCGCGCGCGCCGGCGTGGTGTCAGGCTCAGCCCCTGTTTGGGGCGCGGCGTCATCGGCAGTGGGCTCTCCTTGAGACAAGGGCTCTGCTGGGGTGTCATCTGCGAGGTTCCAGTTCAGCCTGCCGTCCGCATCACGCTCCACGAGGATCGCAGGGCTTCGCGCTGCAACATGTTTAATGCGCAGGTCGCCGCCGAGAAGCGTCGCAAATTCCACGGCAATTTCGACAGAGTCGGCTTCAAACATTGGCTGCGCGGACGCCCAGGATGGGTTTGCAATGGAGAAGCCTTCAGCGCGAAGCCCCAGCGTAGGCCAAAAAGAAAGAGAAACGTCGCCCGCGATGACCGTTTCTCGGCCGGTCGAGGCCGACAGTTGGTCGGTCAGAATGCCCGCCAATCGATCCTTCGGCAGAAAGAACAATGCTCCAGCAAAAAAGATGAGCAAGATTAAAGCAATACCAATCAAACGAAATATCCAAACCATTCGATGACCTCTGTGTGCACGCGGGCCCTTTTCGCATGCCCGCAACTGCACTATAGCGCATTCCATGAGCTCGAACCCGCCAAATCTGCGCCCTGATATTGCGCCGGAAGCCCGCATCGATCGCTCCGGTCGACCGGGTCAACCGACAATTGGCATGGTCAGTCTTGGCTGTCCGAAAGCACTCGTCGACAGTGAACGCATTCTGACAAGGCTCAGGGCAGAAGGATACGGTATTTCGCCCGACTACGCGGGCGCCGATGCGGTGATTGTGAACACGTGCGGATTTCTCGACAGCGCAAAATCAGAATCGCTCTCTGCGATCGGGGAGGCCTTGAATGAAAACGGTCGAGTGATCGTAACGGGTTGTCTAGGCGCGGAACCTGAATACATCACCGGTGCACACCCGACCGTCATGGCGGTGACTGGACCGCACCAATATGAACAGGTGCTCGACGCAGTCCATCACGCGGTACCGCCGCGACCGGACCCCTTTGTCGATCTTCTGCCCTCATCGGCGGTCAGTCTCACGCCGCGTCATTACAGCTATCTGAAGATTTCGGAAGGCTGCAATCATAAGTGCAAGTTTTGCATTATACCGGATATGCGCGGCAAACTGGTCAGTCGTCCTGCGCATGCGGTTCTGCGCGAAGCAGAGCGGCTGGTTGCTAACGGCGTGCGCGAATTGCTGGTGATCAGCCAGGACACGTCTGCTTACGGTGTTGACATCCGTCATGCCGAAGATCGCGGGCGTCGCGCGCATATCACTGATCTGGCGCGCGATCTCGGGGGGCTCGGCGTATGGGTTCGGCTGCATTATGTTTACCCCTATCCGCATGTGCGGCACTTAATGCCTTTGATGTCGGAAGGGCTGGTGTTGCCCTATCTCGATATTCCTTTTCAACATGCACACCCGGACGTTTTGCGTCGGATGGCAAGACCTGCCGCTGCGGCGAAAACCCTCGATGAAATCTCTTCCTGGCGCGCGATTTGCCCGGACCTGACATTGCGGTCCACATTTATCGTGGGCTACCCGGGTGAAACGGAAGATGAATTTCAAACCTTGCTGGACTGGCTAGACGCCGCGCAGCTGGATCGCGTAGGTTGTTTTAAATATGAGAATGTAGATGGCGCGAGATCCAAAGGTCTGCCCGACCACGTTCCCGAAGACATCAAGCAGGAGCGGTGGGAACGCTTCATGGAAAAAGCGCAAAGAATTTCGGCCGCCAAGCTTGCGGCCAAAGTCGGTCGCAGACTGCAAGTCATTGTAGATGAGGTCGACGCGGAGGCCGCCACGTGCCGCACTATGGCTGACGCGCCCGAAATCGATGGCAACTTGTTTATTGATCAAGGCCAAGCGACGTTGAAACCTGGCGATCTGATTACTGTTGCGGTGGACGAAGCCAGCGAATACGACTTGTGGGGACGTTTGAGCTCTGATCAGTTCTGACCCAATCCGTCAAAGCTTGGACGTGCGATGATTTGTCCGGCGGGCTTGCCCCTAGCGCTTTGCTTCATATTTGACGTTTATGGATCAGGAAACAGCTTCAAGAACTTCGGTACTCTACAATGCAAACTGTCCGGTTTGCAGCTATGAGATCAACCACTACGCTGATTACAGCCGGTCAAGCGCGCTGCCGATTGAATTTGACGATCTCAACGACGCCGCCTTGCTGGGGCGTTGGGGGCTCGATGAAGACACGGCCGCGCGGCGTCTTCATGTTCTCAAAGACGGTGAAGTGACTGCCGGCATTCCTGCCTTCTTGGTTCTGTGGAAAGATATGCCGCGCTATCGCTGGCTGGCACGCGTTGTGGCGTTGCCCGGTCTCTACCATCTGTCCTGTTTTGCGTACGACTACGTGCTTGCACCGGTAATTTACCGCTGGCACCTGTCGCGGAAACGACGAGCGCAAAATTCAGCCTGACTAAAGCCCCGCGGCGACTTTGCGGACCGTTGCGATGCGCTGCGCATTCGGCGGATGCGTGCCGAGGAAGCGATTGCCGGGGTCGGGTATGCGCGCAAAGAACTCGGCGCCTTTAACGGGGTCATACCCTGCACGCGCCGCGATAACCGTGCCCAAAGCATCGGCTTCCAGTTCGAATTCCTTGGAATACGATCGGGCGCCGACCTGGGCACCGCGTTGTTGCGCCACTTCGACCGCTTCGGAGTTGCCGCCCAGCAGCACCGCCAGACTGCCAGCGATCACAGCACCCGCAACCGCGTTTTGCTGTTGGCGGTCAATGTGACCGGCAATATGATGCGCGGCCTCATGCCCTAAAATGAATGCCAACTCGTCCTTGTTTCGGGCATCTGCAATGAGACTTATGGTAAATGCGACGATCGGTCGACCACGGTCATCCACAGTCTGAAACGCATTGGGCGGCTGGTCCGGTCGATCATCGACGACGATCTGGAAATTGCAGTTGACGCCCTGTGTTCGCGCGCGGCACTCCCGCTCGGCCACTGGTTCCACCGTCTCGACCACTTCGATGAAGTTTCGCGCGGCTTGCTGGGATGGCGTTACACGCGCACTCGACGTCTCCGGGGACTCGCCGGACGGCGCAGACACCGTCGTGGCAGCACAACCGGCCAAGAGAAGCGCAAAAGCGGCCAGAAAGGCCAGTTTTCGGGTCATGGTTTTCTGCATCCTCGCCGCACCGGTCTGTCCATATAACTTAAACTTCTTTGCGTCGGGCACCACCCCTCTCACACAGGCTTGTGACCCTTGCAAAACACCTGCGACCGCGTAGTGTGGCGGTCATGTTTACCATTGAGCACGAATTTGATGCGACGGTCGTGACCCTTGTGGATGACGGCTCAGCCCCTTTGCAAGAAGATGTCGTCGTTCATGCAACCGAAAGCGCTATTTTGCTGAATCAGTACGACACGCGTTCTGACAAAACTCTGACCGTGCGGCTTTCCCCAGAACAATGGCGAGACCTCACTGCCGCTTTGAACCTTCCCGAAGGTGTCTATCGCGCAGAATGAACGAATTTCGCACGGACGCGACTTAGCGCCCGTGATGTGTCAACTTCCGAAGCAAGGACGCACCTATGGCCACTGGCACTAACATTTCAACATGGTTTGAAGGTCAATGGCACCGCGGTGATGTGATGATCATGCGCGCCGCTGATCACGGCAGCTGGCTGGGCAGCAGCGTTTTTGACGGTGCGCGTTATTTTGAAGGGCGGGCGCCCGACCTGCTTGCGCATTGCCAACGGGTCAACGCATCGGCACAAGCGCTGATGCTGACACCAACCGTTTCAGCTGCGGAGATGGTGGATATCATCGCTGAAGGTTTGAAATCATATGGGCCTGAGGATGCGGTTTATATCAGGCCGATGTATTGGGGCATTGCCGGAGATGTTACCGCCATTGTGCCTTCTCCGGAAACCACCGGTTTTGCTGTAGCACTTGAACAGATTCCGATGGCGAGCGCTGACGCGACCACCACTTTGGGCCGGACCCGATTCCGGCGCCCCGTTCTTGAAGATGCAGTGGTCAACGCAAAGGCGGGATGCTTGTATCCAAACAACGCGCGGATGCTTAGCGAGGTACGCGCCCGCGGTTTTTCAAATGCACTTGTTGCAGACGCCACTGGCAACGTGGCTGAAACTGCAACTGCCAACGTGTTCATGGTGCGCGATGGCGAGGTTTTTACGCCCGTGGCCAACGGTACCTTTCTGTCAGGAATAACACGCGCGCGTCACATCGCTCATATGAAACAGGATGGTGTCGCTATCCACGAAACGGTCCTCACATTTGATGATTTTGAATCGGCTGACGAGGTTTTCATAACGGGGAACATGTCCAAGATTACTCCAGTCGTTGGTTTTGAAGACCGATCATATCAGGTGGGACCGATAGCCCGACGCTTGCGGGAAATGTACTGGGACTGGGCCGCGTCCAAAGCGTCATAGTTCAGGTCGGTTCGCCACTCGCACAAAGATCGCCCGAATTTCACGCGTTGTCGCCCGCTCCAATGCGCCATTGCGAATGTCTTCAGCCGACCACATCCATGAATGCGCGGGGTCATGCTTCATGGCCCAATTGGGGAAAAGGCGGTCCTCGATCTTACTGCGCACCAGCAGACGAACCTCGACATGACGGTCGTCACGGCAGATGCGTTCAAAAGTATTTTCGACCTTTCCAACTGGTCCTTCCAGCAACTGGATGAAGATATCCGAACGGCACACCAGTGCCCCCGTGATGTCATTCTGAGCGTTCCGGACACGGGAGACCGACAAAATTCCGGCCAGACCGGACAGATCATAGCCAAACGGTCGCGACGCATAGATCAGTTGTTGCATGGACATACGCTCGCCCCGAACCATCAAATGAGGTTCAACCTAGCGCTGTATTCGAACCGCTGTCCAGTTTTTTAGCGCACATATTGAGATTGCGTCCCCCGCAAACAGCGTTCATGATCTCATGCAAAGAGGTGTCAACATGCGCAAGTTCTTGGTGGTTCTCGATGACAGCCGCGAATGTCTGAACGCGATGCGCTTTGCAGCTATGCGCGCAGCTCATACGGGCGGCGGTGTACAAATCCTATCGGTTATACCACCCGACGAATTCAATCATTGGATTGGCGTTGGCGAAGTTATGCGCGAAGAGGCGCGTGAGCGCATAGAAGTGCATTACGAGGTCTTTGCCAAATGGATGCGGGATCGACAGGGAATCGAGCCTGAACTGGTGATCCGCGAAGGACGTCCCGTGGATGAAATTATGTCTCAGATAAAGGAAGACCAGGAAGTTGGCGTCCTTGTTCTGGGTGCTGGTACTGACAAAAAAGGTCCTGGCCCGCTAGTCACGCAATTGACAAAAAACGCAGGGGGTTTGCCGATCCCAATTACGGTGGTACCCGGAGATCTGAGCAAGGAGAAGCTTGAAGCGATCACCTAACAGCCCGACGCAGAGCTTGCAGCTCAACTAAGTATGATTTAGAATTATTCTAAGACTTGACGTGGGGCGGTCCGATCCGCATATCCAGACTTCCTTAGGAGATCATCATGTTCATACAGACCGAATCCACTCCCAACCCAGCAACTTTGAAATTTCTTCCCGGCCAGACTGTCTTGGACATGGGCACCGCTGATTTCCCAAGTCGCGAGACAGCCGACAAATCGCCGCTGGCTGTACGCATTTTCGCGGTCGAAGGCGTAACGGGCGTTTTCTTTGGCAATGATTTCGTGACTGTCACCAAGTCTGACGAAGTGGATTGGGACCACATCAAACCGGCCTTGCTGGGCGCGATCATGGAACACTTCCAATCCGGCGAACCTGTCATGTCGGGAGATCAGGCTGTCAACTCCGGTCACGCAGAACACACCGGCGAGGACGGCGAGGTTGTGCGTCAAATCAAAGAGTTGCTCGACAGTCGTGTTCGTCCTGCAGTGGCGCAAGATGGCGGCGACATCACGTTTCACGGATTTGATCGCGGCGTCGTATATCTGCATATGCAGGGCGCTTGTGCCGGTTGCCCTTCCTCCACGTTGACTTTGAAAATGGGCATTGAGAACCTGTTGCGCCACTACATCCCGGAAGTGACCGAAGTGCGCCCCGTCGCGACGTGATCGCGTGACTGAGCCACAGGGTATGGCTAAGATATCGGCGCGTTGCTTTTGTGGCTCCATATCCTTGAAATGCACAGCCGAACCGCTCACGGTTGCAATTTGCCATTGCGAGGACTGCCGCAGAGTCACAGGTGCTGCTGTACCCGGGTTCGCGGCATTCCATCAGTCCGATCTCATATCAGAAGCAGGCTTTGGGAAAGCTTTTGAAAGCACCCTCGGCGTGAAACGCTGGTTTTGCGACACATGCGGCTCTCTCATGGCGTGTTGGTTCGACTATCTGCCCGAACAAGTCTACGTCCCCGTGGGAGTGATCGATCAGGCCGAGCAGCTGAAGCCGGCGTTGCATTGCTATTTCGACAAAAAACTGCCGTGGCTTGAGATCTCGGACGATCTGCCAAAATATGCGACCTCCGGCCGCGACCGTCTCAACGAAACAAAGCCGCCTGCGTGAACCACCCGGCACCATTCATCCTGGCATTCGACACAAGCGAGCCGCGTTGCATCGTCACGGTGAGCAACGGCAAGCATGTTCTCGCGCAGACGGTTGAAGAAATGGCAAAAGGACAGGCAGAGCGGTTGATGGTCTTGTGCGAACAGATGCTGGATCAAGCCCGCGTTTCGCAGGACACTCTGTCAGCGATCGGTGTTGGGATAGGACCGGGGAACTTTACCGGTACACGCATTTCCGTCGCAGCAGCACGCGGCCTGGCCCTGGGCCTTGGCATTCCAGCAGTCGGCGTCTCCCGCTTCGACTCATTACGCCTTGGCGCACAGGGGCCTTGCGCTTGCACAGTTGCAGCGCCCCGACAGCAAGTCTATCTGCAGCATTTTGACGGAGCCGGGCCGAATGGAACGCCTCAAATAATGCATGTGGACGAGCTCGCCGACGTCTCGGTGCCCGTGATAGGTGCAGGCGGCCAGCCAGCGCGATATCCTTTGGGCGAAGCAATTGCCCGCATAACCTGCGCCCGGTTCGAACGACCGGGTCCGAGACCAGCACCGCTCTACCTGCGGCCAGCCGATGCAGCCCCTGCAAGCGACAAAGCGCCGGACATGCTGTCGTGACAGCGGACGACATGGCAAAACTGCACAAGGCGTCTTTCGCACCAGAGCGCGGATGGAACGCTGCAGAATTCGAGAATTTTCTGCGCGCGCCCCACTGTGAGGTCTTCTCGCGCGCGGGCGGGTTTGCTCTGCTCAGCGTCATTGCCGGTGAAGCCGAACTGCTTACACTCGCGGTGCACCCGGAACGTCGCAGACAGGGTATTGCAGATGCAATTATGAAAGAGTGGATGCAGGCAGTGGACGCGGGCACAGCACACCTTGAGGTTGCCGCGGACAATGAAGCCGCGCTGTCGCTTTATGCCAAGCATGGTTTCTCCTGTGTTGGGCGGCGACGCGCTTACTACACGCGCCCCGGAGGCACACCCGTCGATGCAGTGCTTATGCAAGCGTCGCTCCGCTTATAAAACGACGCGAAATCGCTCTCTGCGCTTGCAAAAAACCGGTTGACCCTGCCTGTGGCTTGGGCCCTAATTTGAACAGATGATATACGTCTGCTCAATCTGAGTTCGGGCTGCTCGATGCGGCTTACAGCTCCAAAACCAAAATCTGGGAGATATCAATGATCCTCATGCACAAATTCCTTGGCGCGACAGCGGCACTTGCGCTTTCTGCTGGCGTTGCTTTGGCAGAACCCGCCGTCATTTTCGACCTTGGTGGCAAATTCGACAAATCGTTCAACGAGGCGGCGCACAATGGCGCACAACGTTGGGCGGAAGAAACCGGCGGAAGCTACCGCGAAATCGAACTTCAGTCGGAAGCTCAACGCGAACAGGCGCTGCGTCGGTTTGCGGAAGCTGGCGCAAACCCGGTCGTAACGATGGGTTTTGCGATGGCGGACCCATTGTCAGCCGTCGCGCCCGACTACCCGGACACAAAGTTCGTTGCAATTGATGTGACTTGGCTGGATGCACCAAACATCCGTCAGATCGGATTTGCCGAGCATGAAGGCTCCTACCTGGTTGGTATGATGGCCGCGATGGCCTCTGAATCGGGCACCGTCGGCTTTATTGGCGGCATGGATATTCCCCTGATCCGTCACTTCGGCTGCGGTTATGCGCAAGGTGTCAAGGCCGTGAACCCGGACGCCACCGTTGTCGCGAACATGACAGGCACAACGCCAGCGGCATGGAATGACCCGGTGAAAGGATCGGAACTGACGAAAGCCCAGATCAGTCAGGGCGCTGATGTGGTATACGCAGCCGCCGGTGGTACCGGTGTCGGCGTGCTGCAAACAGCTGCAGACGAGGGCATTCTGTCCATCGGTGTGGACAGCAATCAGAACCACCTGCACCCTGGCAAGGTTCTCACTTCCATGCTCAAGCGTGTCGATGTCGCGGTTTATGACGCTTTGACCGCAGGCACGGACCTTGAAACCGGCGTTTTCCAGATGGGCCTTGCCGAAGAAGGCGTGGGCGTCGCGATGGATGAAAACAATGCGTCGCTTGTATCAGAAGACATGCAGGCAGCTGTCGACGCGGCACGTCAGAAAATCATGGGAGGCGACATCGAAGTTGTTGCCTACTACACGAACGACAGTTGTCCTGTGCTCGATTTCTGAAACGAAAACAAAATAATAGGCATGGATCGCGCCATCGTTGTGGCGCGATCCAATCACAATAGGGGACAGCGGCATGCCAGATACGGCACCGGCGATTGAACTGAAAGGCATCTCCAAAGCTTTCGGACCGGTGCAGGCAAACAAGGACATTTCCATTCGCGTTATGCCAGGCACGATCCACGGGATCATTGGCGAGAACGGCGCAGGAAAATCCACGCTGATGTCGATCCTCTACGGGTTCTACAAAGCCGATAAAGGTGAGATTTTTATCGGTGGTCAAAAGACCGACATTCCAGATAGTCAGGCCGCAATTGGCGCAGGCATCGGGATGGTTTTCCAACACTTCAAACTGGTGGAAAATTTCACTGTTCTGGAGAACATCATTCTTGGGGCCGAAGACGGCGGCCTGCTGCGCCCTTCGCTTGCCAAAGCACGCAAAACGCTGATCGAACTTGAACAGGAGTATGGGTTAAACGTCGATCCTGATGCCTTAATCGAAGATCTTGGCGTTGGCATGCAACAACGTGTTGAAATCCTCAAAGCGCTCTACCGCCGTGCCGACATTCTGATCCTTGATGAACCGACGGGGGTGCTCACCCCCGCTGAGGCGGATCAATTATTCAGAATTCTCGGGCGCCTGCGCGAAGAAGGGAAAACAATCATCCTGATCACCCACAAGCTGCGTGAGATCATGGAGGCCACCGACACCGTCAGCGTTATGCGGCGTGGCGAAATGACGGCCACTGTCAAAACTTTGAATACGTCACCCGCTGAACTCGCCGAATTGATGGTGGGCCGCAAAGTACTGCTGCGCGTGGACAAGAAACCAGCGACCCCCGGCGATCTTGTTCTGGACATCAAGAACCTCAGCGTGGTCGACGAACAAGGCGTAGAGCGCGTGAAAGGCATCGACCTTCAGGTGCGCGCGGGTGAGATTGTCGGTATTGCCGGCGTGGCGGGCAATGGGCAATCCGAACTCCTGGAAGTGCTGGGCGGTTACGCGGATGCGACCGGCGAGATCAGGCTCAATGGTACACCTCTCGATCTGAGCGGCAAGGGAGCAGACGGGCGCGCACGTCGTATGCACGGCGTCGGCCATGTGCCGGAAGATCGCCAGAGGGAAGGTCTGATCATGGACTTCAGTGCCTGGGAAAACACGGCCTTTGGGTATCACCGTGGAGACGTGTATCAAGCCGGCCTATTGCTAAACAACGCAGCAATCCGCTCGGACACCGAAGAAAAAATGCAAAGGTTCGATGTCCGCCCGCCAAACCCAGCGCTCGCAGCAAAGAGTTTTTCAGGCGGCAACCAGCAAAAAATCGTGCTGGCCCGCGAGATCGAGCGCAACCCTGATCTGTTACTTGTTGGCCAACCCACGCGCGGCGTGGATATTGGCGCGATCGAGTTTATTCACCAGCAGATCGTTGCTTTGCGCGATCAGGGCAAAGCAATCTTGCTGGTGTCCGTTGAGCTTGAGGAGATCCTTGCCCTGGCTGATCGCGTTGCGGTGATGTTTGACGGGCACATCATGGGCGAGCGTTTGTCGCAAGACACAAATGAAAAAGAACTGGGTCTGCTAATGGCTGGCGTGGGGAGCTGACGCATGGATGTTGTCCCAAAGTGGGCGGAGGTCGTCCTTGTACCTCTGATTTCTCTGATCCTGGCAGCAATCCTGTCTGCTCTCGTCATTCTGGCAATCGGCGAAGATCCCGGCGAAGCTGTGAACCTCATGGTCACTGGTGCACTGGGCAGCACGTACGGCTGGGGCTATACGCTCTATTATGCAACAAACTTCCTGTTTACGGGCCTAGCGGTTTCGGTCGCATTTCATGCTGGCTTGTTCAATATAGGTGGTGAAGGGCAGGCGATGCTCGGAGGACTGGGCGTTGCACTCGCCTGTCTTTTTGTTCCCTGGCCACATTGGACGCTGGCGCTTTTGGGTGCTGCGGCGATGGCCGCGTTGTTCGGAGCGGCCTGGGCTTCTATCCCCGCCTATCTGCAAGCCAAACGCGGCAGCCATATTGTAATTACCACGATCATGTTCAATTTCATCGGTGCGGCCGTGTTGAACTACGTGCTTGTAAATCAGTTGCGCCCGGCGGGCAGCATGGACCCGGCGACAGAACGTTTTCCCGAAACCGTGCGTCTGCCGACTCTGCATGACATACTCGGTACGATCGGCATCGAATTCTCAAAAGCGGCGCCGGCAAACGTGACTTTTCTGGTTGCCCTTATCGCCTGCGTATTGGTCTGGCTATTGCTGTGGCGCACGTGGCTTGGTTATGAGATTCGAAGCTATGGTAAATCCGAACCAGCCGCGCGCTACGCCGGTATTTCGCCCGTCGCAATCACAATGATTGCAATGCTGATCTCCGGTGCGCTGGCCGGTTTAATGGCGATTAACAATGTCATGGGTGAAGCCGAACGTCTTGTCCTCAACGCCGTTGAAGGGGCAGGCTTTATCGGCATCGCGGTGGCGCTTATGGGGCGCAGCCACCCCTTTGGCGTTTTTTTGGCCGCCTTACTCTTTGGGTTTCTGTATCAGGGTGGTGCAGAATTGGCGCTCTGGACGACAATTCCCCGCGAACTGATCGTCGTTATTCAAGCGCTGGTCATCCTCTTCACCGGTGCGCTCGACAATATGGTCCGTATGCCGCTGGAACGCATTTTCCTGATGCTACGGCGGCGGGATGCGTGATGGACTTCATGACAGTCATCCAGCTGCTCGACAGCACCGTCAGGCTAGCGACACCGCTCTTGCTCGCCTGCCTTGCGGGGCTCTTTTCAGAGCGCGCCGGCATCTTTGACATCGGACTGGAAGGAAAGATGCTGGCATCCGCGTTCTTTTCCGCCGCGGTTGCCGCATTGACCGGATCGGTCTGGTTGGGTCTGGCTTCCGGTATTGTTGCATCCATGGCTCTGAGCCTGTTGCATGGTGTGGCCTCAATAACGTTTCGCGGTAACCAACTCATCTCTGGTGTGGCAATCAACTTTCTTGCCGCGGGACTGACCGTTCTGATCGCGCAAGACTGGTTCCAACAGGGCGGACGTACCCCCTCACTCGTGGGGGGCGGACGGTTCGAACCAATCACCCTGCCCCTCGCCGACGCTCTGACTAGTGTTCCAATCTTTGGGCCTATCTACTCAGAGCTCATCTCGGGCCATTCCATTCTCGTCTACGTCGCCTTTGCGATGGTGCCGCTGACTTGGTGGGTGCTATACCGTACACGCTTCGGCTTGCGATTGCGTGCCGTAGGCGAAAACCCTGCTGCGGTCGACACCGCCGGCGTTTCGGTCGTTGGCTTGCGCTATGCGGCCGTGATCATTTGTGGCGTGTTGTGCGGAATTGCAGGCGCCTACCTGTCCACCGCTTTGCAGGCGGGCTTTGTCAAAGACATGTCCGCAGGGCGTGGGTTTATCGCACTGGCCGCGCTGATTTTTGCCAAGTGGCGGCCATGGTACGCCATGGGCGCGACTTTGCTGTTCGGGCTTTTCGGCGCTCTGGAAACGCGACCAGACGTGATTGAAGCAATCATAGGAATGAAAGTTCAAGGCCAGGTTCTGGGCGCCCTGCCCTATGTGATGACCGTTGTTATTCTTGCAGGTTTCGTTGGCAAAGCCATACCTCCGCGTGCTGGCGGCGAACCCTACGTAAAAGAACGATAAGGAGCATAAGGCCAGTTGAGAACATAGCATCAGTCCTCTTTGCTGCAGGACAGCGCCAAGGATTGATTTTGAAAAGCACTGCGCCTACACGAGCACATGCAGATTTACCTTCCCATCGCCGAAGTCTCGGTTAACGCGTTTCTGCTTTTGGGCCTGGGCGGGATCGTGGGGGTTCTTTCCGGAATGTTCGGCGTGGGCGGCGGGTTTTTGATGACCCCCCTTCTCTTCTTCATTGGCATTCCACCTGCAGTCGCTGTTGCAACAGAAGCCAATCAAATCGTGGCGTCGTCCTTCTCGGGCGTTCTTGCACATCTGAGGCGCAAAACCGTCGATCTCAAAATGGGAACGGTGTTGCTGGTCGGCGGCCTTGTTGGCGCGGCACTCGGTGTTGTTATTTTCAACTACCTCAAAGCGCTGGGTCAGGTCGATCTTCTTGTCAGGCTTTGCTATGTCGTGTTCCTGGGCGTGATCGGCAGTCTGATGTTTGTCGAAAGCCTGAATGCGATCCGGAAGACAAGATCCGGCAAGGCACCCGCACGTAAAAAACACAATTGGATCCATGGCTTACCGTTCAAGATGCGGTTTCGGGTGTCGGGCCTCTACATCTCGGTTATTCCGCCTCTGATCGTAGGTGTGGCCGTTGGTATTCTTGCTGCGATCATGGGAGTCGGCGGTGGTTTTATCATGGTCCCAGCGATGATTTATCTGCTGGGCATGCCGACCAAGGTTGTGGTGGGCACGTCGCTTTTCCAGATTATTTTTGTGACAGCCTTCACAACATTGCTTCACGCGACCACGAACTTCACCGTTGACGTGGTGCTGGCGGTGCTCCTGCTGATCGGCGGTGTGATTGGCGCGCAAATCGGCACCCGCATCGGTGTTAAGCTCAAGGCGGAACAACTGAGAATTCTTCTGGCAATCATGGTGCTAGTGGTCTGTGGTAAACTCGCGCTTGATCTTTTGCTTCAACCGGCAGAACTCTACTCAATCGGGGAGGCAGGCCATTGATCCGGATCGCCGCCACCCTTGTTGCTATGCTGTTCGCCTTCATTGCCTCGGCAGAAGAAGTCGTGCTGGGCATGAGCAAAGATACTGTATCGATCAACACAAGCTTTGACGGGTCCGAAATCTTGATTTTCGGGGCCGTTAAAAGAGAAAGCGCAATTCAATACGACCCCAGACTGCAAGTGATCATCACGGTCTCCGGCCCGTCCGAGCCAATCATGGTCCGGCGCAAGGAAAAACGTTTCGGGATATGGGTCAACACAGACGCGGTGGAAGTCGACAGCGCTCCGAGTTTCTACGCGGTTTCCACCAGCACCGCACTCAATCTGTCTTTGTCCGATACAGAGGACCTGCGGCACACAGTCTCGATCCCGCGTGCGATCCGCTCAGTCGGAGCGCCGGACACGATCTCGGATGCCACCAGCTTTACCGAAGCACTGATCCGGATCAAAACAGCCAGCGACCAGTACCAGTTGAACGAAGGCACCGTAAGTGTAGATGATCAAACACTCTTCCGCACTGCCATTCGCCTGCCTGCCGCCCTTACGGAAGGCGATTACCAGACGCGCATCTTTTTGACTCGGGGTGGCGAAGTGGTTTCCAAGTACGAAACCAGCATTTACGTACGCAAAGTAGGCCTCGAACGTTGGCTTTATCGGTTATCACGCGACAGCGCTTTGATCTATGGCCTGATGTCTCTGGCCATCGCGATCGCGGCGGGCTGGGGTGCATCGGCTGCTTTCCGGCTTTTACGGGCAGACAGTTAGCCCTGCGTCATCCCCGTCCGATATAGGGCATTTTCGTCGCCATCACGGTCATGAACTGTACATTTGCTTCTGGCGGCATCTCGGCCATGTGCAGCACGGATCGCGCGGCATTTTCGACATCCATAGTCGGCGTATCCGGTTGGGTCTTTTTCAACTGTGCGAGCAGTTCTGTTTCAGCGTTGCCTATGTCGATCTGGCTGCAAGCGATACTGAACGGGCGGCCATCCAAAGACAGCGTTTTGGTCAAGCCTGTTACGGCATGTTTTGTCGTTGTGTAGCACACCGAATTTGGGCGTGGCACATAGGCCGAAAGTGACCCGTTATTGATGATACGGCCACCCTGAGGCGTTTGCTGGCGCATGCGCGAAAAGGCGAGTTGCGCCGCGATGAACATGCCACCCACGTTCACGCTGAGAACCTGCTGCCAGTCTTCCAGCGGCACGTCGTCGATCGTTGCCGCGGGCCCGAACAACCCCGCATTGTTGAACAGGACATCAAGGTGACCAAAAGCATCAAAAGCTGCCGCCATGGCAGCAGCATCGGTGACGTCGCAAGGCAAAGCGACCGCGGTACTGTACGTTTCCGCAAGTGCTTCCAGTCGTTCCGCCCGACGGGCGATCAGACCCACACGCCAACCTGCATCCAAAAAACCCTGCGCCGTCGCGTGCCCTATGCCCGAGCTTGCACCCGTAATGATGATCGATTTCATAAGCTGTCCTCTTGTTCTGCGGTCAGTTGAATCGGTGCTGCCGGCAAGGAGCGCAAATCATCGACACCAAGATCATGCGACGGTTTGGCAAGCCTGTTGCGCACAACCCAGATCAACCGTTCCTGCGCTCGTGTGATGGCCACATACGCCAGTCGCTTCCACAATGGTTGTCCTGCTTCCGTCCGCGCCATCCGTGCGGCTGCGAAAAGATCCGGAGCAAAAACCTGAACAGTATCCCATTGGCTACCCTGCGCCTTGTGGATCGTCACCGCGGCACCGTGGAGGAATGTCGCGCCCATATGCGCAGCAAACGGGATAAAAGGCTCTTCTTCGTCGGGTTTTTCGATTTTTACAATCGACGCTGCAGAAACTTGCGGATCTTCGGCGCCCATCACGTGCAACCGGCTGAAACCGGGCTTGCGTCCTTCACCAAGATAAATCACCTGAGCCCCCTTGATCAGGCCGCGCGCTTCCAGATCGAGCCTTTTCTTGCGGTGTTTGAGAGGCAGTTCCAAACCGTCACAAATCAGCGGCTCACCTTCCAGAAGCGCATCCTCAGGCGCCTTGTGTACCTGCCGAAATGCGTTGATCAAGCGGATGCGCGTCGCGTTCCTCCACACCAGAACAGGACTGCGCGCCATCAGATCAACTTCAACGCGCTGACCCCACACGATACGGGGATCGTTTCGGGCGTTGTCCTCGACCATACGTTCAAAGTCGTCAAACGCCAGAGCGGGATCGGAAAGAGCGTGCGCCAGATCTAGGATAGGATTGTCCGCCTGCTGCCGGTGAATACGGTTGAGCGCAAGCACACGCGGCTTGGGTAACTTGTCGAAGACCATTGATCCGGACTGGTTCACCGGAGCCAGCTGCGCAGGATCGCCAAAGAGCAGCAGCGTCGGAAAAATCTCCTTTAGATCATCAAACTGGCGATCATCCAGCATCGAAGCTTCATCGACAAAGCCGATGTCCAAGGGTTCTTCGCGCCGCTTCCATCCAGTTATGAAATCAGATCCGCGCAGGCCCGCCGCAGCGAGCGCACCGGGTATTGATTTGTTTCCAGCGTAAAAGTTCGCGGCGCGATCCAAAGCGGCCTCTGTCAGACCCTCAATCTCGGGCTTTTCAGCACTGCCTGCCAGCCATTCAGCGATACGCTCGTATTCGGGATCATAAACGGGCGTGTAAAGTATGCGGTGGATCGTGGTTGCGGGGACACCTCGCAGACGCAGAACCGATGCCGCTTTGTTTGTAGGAGCAAGTATTGCGAGCGTGCGTCGTTCCACCTTGCGACGCGGTTCATAATCACCTGACACGATATCGACGCCAGCCTGCTGCAACGCCTTGAACAGCTCTGCCAGCAGCAGTGTTTTTCCGGATCCGGCTTTTCCGGTGACGGCCATAAAAGCCGTCTTGGTGCTTTTGGGCGGGACCAAAAGCTGGTCGTCAAGATCGACGCCCGCGCCCCGCAAAAGCTCTGTAACCGTATCAAAGGCGGCGGCTTGATCGTCTGAATACTGCAGCGGCGAAGCAATCATGCACGGACACTACTGCCGTGCCCAGACGGGAGCCAGCCATATCGGCTGGTTCACGCAATTTTACGACGCTGCGCGCTTTGCCGTCAGGCGCAGATCCGCAGGGGCGGGATCTGTGCGGCGAGCCGTTTGCGATCAAAGGACTGTCGCAACCAGGTGCGCGACGTATCTCGCGTCGCGCCGATGCGCTTGAGATTAAGCTGCATGCACTCAGGCGTGATTTCCCACGTGCCGACAGCGATGCGATCGCCGGACGCATCTACTTCTTCCGCCATGCCCAGAATGTCGGCGCGAATGTGGCTCAGTGCGAAAACCCGCTCCATCTTGTCGAAAAAGACACCGACGAAATGTTCCAGCGCGAACTCTTCCATCAATTCACCTGCTGCAACAACAAGAGCTGCTGTCGCCCGGCGGTCCGCACGCGGTGAAATGCAAAACCGCGTGCACTCCCATATCAGCGGGCTCTCGATCCGAACGCCATCTGTCAGATCGGTGAAGTGGTCATTGATCATGGTTTGTCCGACGGTCGGCATCATCCGCATAGACCCGCCATGGGATCCATCTTCAAGCTCCCAGATAATGTAAAGCGGGTTCAGAGCGTCGTATGCGTCTTTCTCAAGCCCGGCTTCATCTACGTGAATGGCGTCCCATCCCAAGCGATGTGCGAATTGGGAGGCTCGATCGCGAAACATTCCGTCCCGCAGTTTTGGAAATTTGTCGAGATCGGTTCCGTAGATGTAATGCAGCATTGCCTTTGCTCCTCGCAGTTGGATGCAAGAAGCCTGATGCAATGTCCTTAATGGCGGCTTGGCGCGCCGCGCGATTGGCTTTCCAAAACCTCTTCGACCCGTGCGATGGACATCACGATCTTTTAACAGTCAGGCAACAATGAGCCCGCTGTTCAATGCGCGTGCGACGGCATGCGTTGTGTTCAGGGCGCCCAGTTTGTGTCGTGAAGACTCAATATAAACACGTAGGGTGTGCTCCGAAATCTTCATGTGATGGGCCGCTTGATTTCGGCTCATTCCGCGAGCCAGATAGGTCAGTGCGCTCAATTCGCGCGGTGACAGCTTGCCGTGAATTGACGACACCTCCTTTTCCTCAAACTCTAGCCCGCGTTTGTTGAATTCGTAGGCGATGATCATGATCTCGCGTTTGTGTTCGCGCACAAAAGAATCCCATTGATCGTCATCACAGGAATGATTGACCGTAAGAACCGCATACTGCCCGTTTGGTCCACGGATTGGGATGGTCAACCCTTGGTTGCCGATCCCATGCGCCAACGCGTCGTCCAGAAAGTCTCTTGCCGTTTTTGAAGACCAATCAAGGTCCTTCCAGTTTGCCGGGTCAAACCGATTGAAACAGCCCAGAACAACGGGGTCGATCTTATTATAGTTTTTTTCGACGTAGTGTTCGGCCCATTCAAGCGGCAGTGTCCCAGCGCCATAGTTTTCGCCAACGCTGTTAACCCAGTAGTATACGACGTGTTTTACGTCGTACAGATCGCGCATCAGAAAGGCGACCCTGTACAGCTTGTCAAGCGTGTCCGCTTGTTCCAACTCCTCCAATATGCGTTCCGCTTTTAACGTCGTCACCATCGGCTTTGCTTTGCGTCCTTTCATGCAGAGCAGCAATCTCGGCCAAGGCAACAATGGCGGTGTCGTCCAGTTGTTCCGCCAGAACTGGCAAGTCGTTCGCTGTCGCAAAAGTTTTCAAGTCCGTCAGGACATCAAGTATCCAATCACTTCGCATCGCAGGTTCGCCTCCAAAAGGTTAACGAAAGATTAATACAACTCTAACATGTGTAAGAACTTTGTGAAATTCGCATAATTGCACTCCCCATAAATAGCGAGGGCAAAAATACTAATAGGTTGAAATCGTTACAAGGCACACGCATAGATAGAAAGGGCCTGCGGAATCTACAGCGATTCGCAGGCCCAGAAAGCGTTTCACCTCAAAGTTGAAGTCTTAACCGCGTGCCTCCAGCGCGTCTTCCAATGTGCGAAGACCCGTTTTAGGCGATTGAACAAGAACCGACATATTCCCAGGCTTATGCTGGTTCTTCATCATTTTCATATGAGCTTGCGGCAGATCGGCCCAGGTAAAAACTTCCGACATGCAAGGGTCAAGACGACGCTCCAACATCAGTTTGTTGGCTGCGCTGGCCTGTTTGAGATGCGCAAAGTGGCTGCCCTGAAGTCGCTTTTGATGCATCCACATGTAACGCACGTCAAATGTCAGGTTGAAGCCTGTTGTCCCCGCACAGATCACGACCATTCCGCCTTTCTTGACCACGAAAGTCGAAACCGGGAACGTGCTTTCCCCGGGGTGTTCGAACACCATATCCACATTCACACCTTTGCCGGTTACATCCCAGATCGCTTTGCCAAACTTGCGCGCCTCTGTGAACCAGGCCGCATATTCAGGAGTGTTGACGGTCGGCAGTTGCCCCCAGCAGTTGAAGTCCTTGCGATTCAAAACACCTTTGGCGCCAAGATCCATGACGAACTGGCGCTTGCTCTCGTCTGAAATAACGCCGATTGCATTGGCACCGGCGGTGTTGATCAGTTGAATGGCGTACGAACCCAAACCGCCCGACGCGCCCCACACCAGCACATTCTGACCCGGCTTAAGGTCATGCGGCTCATGCCCGAACAACATTCGGTAGGCTGTTGCCAAAGTCAGCGTGTAGCATGCAGCCTCTTCCCACGTCACATGTTTGGGGCGTGGCATCAGTTGCTGGCTTTGAACCCGCGTGAACTGCGAAAAGGATCCATCAGGTGTCTCGTAGCCCCAGATACGCTGGCTCGGAGAATACATCGGATCACCGCCGTTGCACTCTTCGTCATCACCATCATCCTGATTGCAGTGGATAACGACCTCATCGCCAACTTTCCAGCGAGTCACCTTGTCGCCTACGGCCCATACAATCCCGGCAGCGTCCGATCCGGCAATATGGTATGGCTGCTTGTGACCATCAAACGGGCTGATCGGCACGCCCAAAGCCGCCCAGACCCCGTTGTAATTGATACCCGCAGCCATCACCAAAACAAGCACGTCTTGGCTGTCCAGTTGCGGCACGTCGACGACTTCCTGCAACATTGCCGTATCCGGCTCGCCATGCCGTTCGCGGCGGATCGCCCAAGCATACATCTGCTTTGGAACATGCCCCATGGGAGGCATTTCACCGACTTCGTAAAGGTCCTTCTCAGGGGCGTCGTATTGCGCGATGCTCGTATCCAGTGCCATTGCTCTCTCCAGCCAACTCAAGACATGCCGCGACGCAGAATCGCGCCGCCGCCGGGACTGATTAGGGCCTGCAGCGCAATATTGCAACACAATTAGGTCGGATTTTGAAATTTTATGACCGAGCGAATGCAGAAATTATTCTGCGGCTGCATTGTGATCAGGGAAACGGTGACGGATTGAATTGGCATAGTACGCCATCAAATGCGCCTCTCGCTTGGTTTGGCACCATCCCCCGGAGGATTCTTCTATCATTCCATGGCGCCGCATGCTTGACAGGCTGCTTGTCACTGACAGGGCGAAATCTTCCGTGGTAAAGCCCGGCATGTGATGACCCAGCTCCGCCGCATCGCGCGAGGCCGCGACAACAAGGTCCTCGGTCTTCAATGGTCCATCGGCCCGAACAAAATGTCGCGCCAGTAATGGGACCATCAACACCGGCATGGCATCTTCAATCCGCTGCATGAGCACGCGCGACAGGTCTTCGACTGATTTGTCCGGCCCGAACGCACGGCACGACAAGGGTTCGCCAAAAACCATCGCCGCTGTCCCGAAACGCACGTAGCGGCCGCGCAGCCCCTGCCAGAATTTGCGCAAGATAAATCCGACAACAACCGAGATCCGCGCCCCAAAACGCCGGTCGCCGCGTTCTGCCGCCGCGATCAGAACACGATCCTCCAGCACCCGGTCATAGTTGATCGCCACTGGCACAAAAACCAGATCGCGGTCGGATGTCGGCTGTCCAGTAACCAGATAAGACAGCAGACCCAATTTCGGGCGCATCACATGTCCGGTCAGGCTCAACCCACCCTCAGGGAAAATCGCTTGTGCCACACCGCCTGCGGTTGCCATCTGTACGTAGCGTTCCAGAACTTTCCTGTACAATGCTCCACGTGATTTACGCCGAATGAAATATGCACCCATCATTCGGATAAGACGGCTCAGAGGCCAGACACGCGCCCATTCTCCGACCGCATAGGACAGCGCAGACGTGCGCGCGGCCAGATATGTCACCAATACGTAATCCATATTGGAGCGATGATTCATAATGAAAACGATCGTTGCATCTTTCGGAATGCTGGCAATGACCTCATCATTGCGTGCGCCTGTCCAGACTTCGTAAATCGAGTTTACAAGCAGGCGCGCCATACGCGCTCCAAGGCTGAAATAGGTAAAGGCACTGAAACTGGGCACTATTTCACGTGCATAACTCCGGGCCTTTTCGAATCCAACGTTTTCCGGCACGCCTTCTTCGCGCGCGTAGTTCACGATCTCCCGCGTGACCTCGGGATCATAGATCAAACGCTGGATCATGTCGTAACGCCGCGCCAGCTTGAAAGGCTCGATAGGTCGCGTCAGCCTCTGGTTCAATCGCGTGACGGCACGTTGCAACCGACGTCGGAAAAACCACCTTACGGATGGAAACAGGAAATGCGACGCGAACGTGATACCTGCAAAGAGCAGTATCAGAAGGAAAAACCAGAGAGGCAGTTCTACCGTCGAGGTCATGCTGGTATGTTTCAAGAAAACGCGCGCGGAACAACCACTTTCCATGCCGCAGATGCGAAGGCGACCATCGAGACAGCTGCGCAAAAGCAACCTCTCGAATGTGACACACCGGAAATGCTGCGTCGCGGCGTTTTTCATGTTGATATAATCTTCCGCATATGACAATTTCTGCGAAATAAAATTTCGCTTAATGATTCAGGACCATCTCATGACGCAAGCGCAGAAAGACCGTCCCTGGCTGATCCGCACATATGCCGGACATTCCACCGCAAAGGCGTCAAACGCGCTCTACCGCTCCAACCTGTCGAAGGGCCAAACGGGTTTGTCTGTTGCTTTCGATCTGCCGACGCAAACAGGATATGACAGTGACCATGTGCTCAGTCGGGGTGAAGTGGGCAAGGTGGGCGTTCCTGTCAGCCATCTTGGCGATATGCGCTCGCTCTTCGATCAAATCCCGCTGGAACAGATGAACACGTCTATGACAATCAACGCCACGGCGCCGTGGCTGTTGGCCCTTTATATCGCGGTCGCGGAAGAACAAGGGGCAGACGTCTCAAAGCTGCAAGGCACTGTGCAAAACGATCTGATAAAAGAGTACCTGAGCCGCGGAACATACATTTGCCCACCCGCACCGAGCCTAAAGATGATCGCGGATGTGGCCGAGTACTGTTACTCCCATGTTCCGAAATGGAACCCGATGAATGTCTGCTCCTACCACCTGCAGGAAGCGGGTGCGACACCAGAGCAAGAGCTGGCATTTGCGCTCGCGACTGCCACAGCGGTGCTTGATGCGCTAAAACCGCGCGTTCCGGACGAGGATTTCCCGGCGGTCGTCGGTCGCATTTCATTTTTTGTGAACGCTGGCATCCGCTTCGTGACCGAAATGTGCAAGATGCGCGCTTTTGTAGATCTCTGGGACGAGATTTGCCGGGACCGCTATGGGGTCGAAGACCCCAAATTCCGCCGCTTTCGGTACGGGGTGCAGGTCAACTCGCTGGGCCTCACGGAACAGCAACCCGAAAACAACGTTTACCGTATTCTCATAGAGATGCTGGCGGTCACACTTTCCAAAAAGGCACGCGCAAGGGCCGTGCAACTGCCAGCGTGGAACGAGGCACTTGGTTTGCCGCGCCCCTGGGATCAGCAATGGTCCATGCGCATGCAACAGATCATGGCTTTTGAAACCGATCTGCTGGAGTTCGACGACCTCTTCGACGGCAACCCGGCCGTTGATGCCAAAGTTGAAGATCTAAAAGATGGCGCACGCAAGGAACTCGCCAATCTTGACGGTATGGGCGGTGCGATCGAAGCGATAGACTACATGAAGGCGCGACTGGTCGACAGCAATGCAGCACGTCTGGGCCGCATTGAGGCGGGTGAGACCGTCGTTGTTGGTGTGAACAAGTGGCAACAGGGTGAAGTGTCCCCCCTTATGACTGGAGACGGCGGGATCATGGTGGTTGATCCGGCTGTGGAAGCCGATCAGATTGCCCGTCTCGAAGCGTGGCGCGCAGGTCGAGACAATCGCGCCGTTAAAGAAGCGCTGGCCGGGCTGCGCACGGCTGCCAAGGCCGGAGAGAACATCGTGCCAGCCTCAGTTCGGGCCGCAAAGGCGGGCGTAACGACAGGCGAATGGGCCGCGGAGATGCGCGCGATCCATGGCGAATACCGAGGACCGACAGGCGTCTCCGGCGCGCGCTCGAACCAGACCGAGGGGTTAGATGATTTGCGCAACGCTGTGGACGCAGTCAGCGACCGTTTGGGGCGCCGGCTTAAGTTTCTCGTTGGCAAACCCGGTCTTGATGGGCATTCCAACGGAGCCGAGCAAATTGCGGTGCGCGCCCGCGATTGTGGCATGGACATCAGTTATGAGGGCATTCGCCTGACGCCCAGCGAGATTGTCAGCGCAGCACTGGAAGATCAGGCGCACGTTGTGGGCCTTTCCATCCTCTCAGGAAGCCACATCCCGCTGGTCGAAGACCTGATGCACCAGATGCGCGATGCTGGAATAAGCGATGTTCCCGTTATTGTGGGCGGGATCATTCCCGACGCAGATGCGGACAGGCTGCGCGCCATGGGCGTGGCTCGGGTTTACACCCCCAAGGACTTCGAGCTGAACACAATCATGATGGACATTGTGTCTCTAGCGGACCCGCAGGCGGTTGCAGCAGAGTGACCGGGGCTTGATGCCGGGACACCGGTGGCATTAACTGCCACGACCCCGGATCAAGGAGCCAAACATGACAATTCATATCGGTGCCGCAGCTGGCGATATTGCTGAAACCGTTCTGATGCCCGGCGATCCCTATCGTGCAAAATGGGCGGCACAGACCTTTCTGGAAGATGCACTACTGGTCAATGAAGTCAGGGGCATGTTGGGGTTTACCGGTCTCTACAAGGGCAATCGTGTCTCGATACAGGGCTCTGGGATGGGCATGCCCTCGCTGTCGATATATGCCAATGAACTCATCACGGAGTATGGTGCACAGACGCTGATCCGGATCGGGTCATGTGGCGGCATGCAGCCGCATGTTGGGGTCCGCGATGTAATCCTTGCAATGTCGGCGACCACCATTACGACACCGTCCAGCGCAATCTTTCGCGACGTGAACTTTGCACCCACTGCCGACTTTGAGCTTTTGTCAGCGGCTGTGTCAGCAGCAAGGGCCAAAGCCACAAGGGTGCACATCGGTGGGATATATTCATCCGATGTGTTTTATGCCGAGCGCCCGGATCTGGACGAACAGATGGTGCGCCACGGGATTCTCGGTGTCGAAATGGAAGCTGCTGAACTTTATACGCTTGCGGCCCGGCACGGCCGGCGTGCGCTGGCCGTTCTGACTGTCAGTGACCATCTGCAAACCGGTGAAGCGCTCCCCGCCGAGGATCGAGAGAAGAGCTTTGGCGATATGGTCGAAATAGCGCTTGAAGCTGCCTTTGCCTGAAAAGTCGCCGGGGCGCGCATCTTTATTCTGAAGGGAGCCTCCGGCGGGGATATTTGAGGATCAAAGAAACCGGTCAATCGCCATGACTTCGATCATAGACATTCGCTGCCGGTGCGGTCCATCCCAGCATGACATCAGGCTCAGGCGCAAATACCTCCACCAACAGCGGATGGCAGGGTGCGACATCGCTTGAATGCTCCGACGAACAATCACCACCGGGACAGGCCGAGAGATTGCCCAGAAGGTCGATCTCGGCAAAAAACTCGATGAAATCGCCGGGGCGCACTGGGCTGGCCTTCATAAAATACTGGCCAGTGTCGCGCGTGAATCCCGTGCACATAAACACGTTGAGCACATCATGCACGAAAGGCTCCGCCTCCGCGCGGCTCACACCCAAATGTGCCGCAAGCGCTCGGATCAGGTTGGAATGGCAGCAATGATGATATTGCCCGCCATTGGAAAGCAGCGCATGCGTGTAGGGATCACAGCGTGTACCGATCACATCATGCACCGACCCTCCGTATGCGTCGATCCCGTACCAATCCAGCGTATCATGTGTGATCGTTGCCATGGGGCGCAGGGTCGGGAAACTGGACCACATCCGCTGCCCGGTTGTCAGATGCGTGCCGTGCAAGGCGCGGGATTTTCCGGAATAGAAACGTTCAGACACGTCATGCGCATTGTGCAGGTTCAGATCGCCGACCTGTGGGCCTTCGACCGAGGTTATGCGAAAAAAATGTCCCTTGGGTACCGTGAAGCAGCGCGCCTCACGCGGTGGAATGAGTACTTCATCGGTTTTTGTGAGCATCTGACGCGCGGCGCTGTAAAGCGACATATCCGGGGACGGCAGAGTGTCTGGCGGGTAGCAAATCACAGGGCGGATCGCGCGGCGCGCGGCAGCGTCTTGAGGTTCAGGCATCGAGTGTCCCTTTCTTTGCGAGACCATCGCATTTTTTTGAGCGGACACAAGTAGCGTTGACCTGATACGAGCGGCGACCGATGATCATATCATGTGGAAGATCTGGATAAGCATCATTGCGACCTGCTGGGTCACTTCTGCCGCCGCGCAAGGTTGGAGCAATGATCGCATAGCAGAAATGCTTGTGCGTGAGCTGTCTCCGACGGGCGCGATGGAAAGCGGTCAGTGGTTTGTCAGCAATGAGAAACTGACGCCTGGCGTGCATGGCCTTGGCGTAATCTACGCGCATATACCTGGGTCTGCTGGTTCAGTGTCCATCCATGTTGGTCTGTTTTCGTGGACGGGCGCGGGCTGGGAAAAACGGCTTGACGTGGCTGGCGTTTTTGGATTGGCGCCCAAAGATGCAGCGTTTTTCCAGACTCATGTCGAGATCTCTACGCTGACACTCGGCCCTAATGAGCCGCGATGTTGTCCAACGGTCATCGCGCGATGGTCGATCGACTACGCGCGCGGACAGGCGGTTCGTGTGCCGTAGATCACAGCAGGTCCCGACTGCATTCACGTGGTGGTTGCTTGCCTGCGCTGAACGTCTCGGCGCCGCAGGCTGCACAGCGGTACTTGCGCAATGCGCCGCGGTCGCCTGTGTGATCGGCACGCCACCGGCAACCCCTTACGCCACGATGCTGACGCGCATAGAGCCCCACAAGCACAAAAGCCACGATCAAACCGATCACGATATGCATTTGCCGCCTTTCATATCAACAGGTGGCCCGCCAGTCCGAGAGCGAACCCCAATACGGCACCCTGGGGCGGCAGCAAGGAGTTTTCGACGGGCACCTGAGGCGCGATATCCTGAAACATCAAAAACAGAATGCCCCCGGAGGAGAGCATCATGACCGCGCCGATAGCCGGGTCGAACGGCGCGGGCAACGTCAGACCGATACATGCTGCCAGCGGACCGAGCGGAACCATTGCACAAAAAACAACCATCAGCGATGGCGGCGATGTACCCGGAGCGTCGCGCATCTCGCGCATAGCATTGAAGCCTTCCGGCAAGTTTTGCAGACAGATCAAAGCCGCCACAAGGACGGCTGCGGCGAAATCACCGGCGATGAGCGCGCCGAGGGCCAAAGCCTCGGGCAGGTAATCCATCATCATGGCCAGGAACTGCGCCGCTTTTCCACCGGTTCGGGCGATCAATCCATCGATGATCGCAAACCCAACACCACCCGCCAAGAACCACGCCAGCGCTGGAACCGGCTGCAGTCGTTCAGACCCTTCTGGCACCAGCACCAATGCCACCGCTGCAAACAATGCCCCGGCACCAAAAGCTAAAACACCATGACGTGCTTCCGTCTGGGCCCAATCCGGAAGGATGTTGACCTTCCAGAGCGCCAGAGCTGCACCGACAGGAATACTCAGCCCAGCAAATGCAGCCAAACCAATTGCATGCCAGAAATACGCAGGCAAGCTCAGACCCGGCGTTCCACCATCATCTTCTTGATATGCGCAATCGCCTCCGCCGGGTTGAGACCCTTCGGGCAGGTCTTGGCGCAGTTCATGATGGTATGGCAGCGGTAGAGCTTGAACGGATCCTCAAGATCGTCCAGACGCTCGCCGGTCGCCTCATCCCGGCTGTCGATGATCCAGCGGTAGGCATGCAGTAACGCCGCAGGGCCGAGGTAGCGATCACCGTTCCACCAATAGCTCGGGCAGGACGTGGAACAGGACGCACACATCACGCACTCGTAGAGGCCGTCAAGTTTCTTGCGATCGTCGATCGACTGCCTCCATTCCTTGGCCGGCCGGTTCGTCTTGGTCTCCAGCCACGGCATTATTGATGCATGCTGCGCATAAAAGTGGGTCAGGTCCGGAATCAGATCCTTGACCACAGGCATATGCGGCAAAGGATAAATCTTTACGTCGCCTTTGACTTCATCCATACCGTATATACAAGCCAGCGTGTTGATCCCGTCGATATTCATCGCGCAGGATCCGCAGATGCCCTCGCGACACGACCGACGAAACGTGAGTGTCGGGTCAATCTCGTTTTTGATCTTGATCAGCGCGTCCAGAATCATCGGACCACAGGTATCCAGATCAACAAAATAGGTGTCCACGCTTGGGTTTTTGCCATCGTCAGGGTTCCAGCGATAAATCTGGAATTTGCGCAGGTTGGTTGCACCATCCGGCGCAGGCCATGTCTTGCCCTTTGTGATGCGGGAATTCTTGGGAAGGGTCAGTTGAACCATGAGAGGGGTCTCCGGTCGGGCTATCCGAGGGTCGCGGCTGCATCCGGTGCGGCCTGTTGCAAGCAGTTTTGCGTGTCGGGACGTGCGAGGATTTGGCGGATCGTATCGGCTGTCGCCTGATCAATGCCAATCACTGCGTCCGAGGCGAGCGTTTGTACCTCGGATGCGGTTGCGAAATCGACAACGCAGTTTGTGAAGGGTGTGTACAACTCTTTCGGCACCTGCGGAAAGTAAATTGCCAGCGCCTCGGGCATAATGGTCTTTGCAGCGTCGCGACCAGCTTTATCGGTCGCATTCTGTATGTCTGTACAACTTGCCAAAGCGAGCGGCACGGCGAGGGCCAAACACTGTGTTCTGTTCAGGCCGAGCGCACGGCCCGTCAGACCGCGTATTTTATATCCAACCGAACCTTTCACAGTCAGCGGCGCCCAAAACAGTGCATGTTGCCCGCATAAAGACCCCAGACATTCGGCGGGCAATGGGGATGGCGCGGCGCGTGTACGGCGTAAAGAGGTGTCCGGCAGTAAAGGTTGCCGCGATAAATGGTCAGACGCTCACGCGGGCACGTCGCTTCTGCTGCATTTGCAAAGGCCACGTGTTTTGCGCCTGTCTGGTGCTGATGATGACGCGTGGGACCATCAGCGCTGGCCAGAGTTGCACAGGCTATGGCAAGGCTCGCGCCGAGCAGGATTGTTTGGATCGCTTTGCGCATCAGAATGTCCTTTTCTTTGGCGCGATCTTCTTGGGGTCAATCCCGCCATCATTGTGGCTGGTCAGCGGCTGCTCATGCACACCACGGTAGCCGAGTGAAGCCTTGTTGCCCTTGAACCAGATCAGAGAGTGCTTACGCCAGTTCTGGTCGTCCCGCTCGGGGAAGTTTTCGTGCGCATGCGCCCCACGGCTTTCCTTGCGGGCTTCCGCACCGGTAATCGTCGCCACGGCATTTGGAATGAGATTTGCTAGCTCCAGCGTTTCCATCAGGTCGGAATTCCACACAAGGCTGCGGTCGGTCACGCCGATGTCCTTATATTTGCCGGCCACCTCATCCATGGCCACTTTACCCGCCGCAAGAGAGTCATTGTCGCGGAAAACGGCGGCATCCTTTTGCATGGTCTGCTGCATTTCCAGCCGCAGTGCCGCAGTCGGAGTGTGCCCTTTGGCAAAGCGCGTTTTATCAAAGCGATCGAGGGCTGCATCCACCGATTTATGGTTCGGTGTCGGTATCGCAGTTTCGCGATCAACGACTTTGCCTGCCCGGATCGCAGCCGCGCGGCCAAAGACCACAAGATCAATGAGCGAGTTGGAACCAAGACGGTTCGCCCCGTGAACCGAAGCGCATCCTGCTTCACCCACCGCCATAAGGCCCGGTGAAACCCGATCTGGATCGTCTTTTGTCGGCGCGAGCACTTCGCCCCAATAATTCGTCGGAATACCACCCATGTTGTAGTGCACAGTGGGAAGCACCGGGATCGGCTCCTTGTTGACATTCACGCCAGCAAACACCCGTGCGCTCTCGGAGATACCCGGAAGACGCAACTGCAAGGTTTCCGGCGGCAAGTGGTTGAGGTTCAGGTGGATATGGTCAGAACCATCTCCAACCCCACGGCCTTCCCGGATTTCCATGGTCATGCAGCGGCTTACATAGTCGCGCGGTGCCAGATCCTTGTACTGCGGCGCGTACCGCTCCATAAAGCGTTCGCCTTCGGAGTTTGTCAGATAGCCGCCTTCGCCGCGTGCACCTTCGGTGATCAGACAGCCTGCGCCGTAGATGCCGGTCGGATGGAATTGCACGAACTCCATGTCTTGCAAAGGCAGACCGGCGCGCGCCGTCATACCGCCGCCGTCTCCTGTGCAGGTGTGCGCTGACGTTGCCGAGAAATAGGCACGCCCGTATCCACCCGTTGCAAGCACCACCATTTTAGAGGCGAAAAGATGCAGGGTCCCGTCATCAAGCTTCCAGCAGAGTACGCCCTGACAGACGCCATCATCCGACATAATGAGATCGATCGCGAAGTACTCAATGTAGAACTCCGCATTGTTCTTGAGCGACTGCCCATAAAGCGTATGCAGGATCGCGTGACCGGTCCGATCCGCAGCGGCACAGGTTCTTTGAACTGCCGGGCCTTCGCCGAATTCAGTCGTATGGCCACCAAAAGGTCGTTGGTAAATCTTGCCTTCTTCCGTCCGGCTGAATGGAACGCCGTAGTGCTCCAGCTCATAGACGGCTTTAGGTGCCTCCCGCGCCAGATATTCCATCGCGTCGGTGTCGCCCAGCCAGTCAGATCCCTTGACGGTGTCGTACATGTGCCACTGCCAATTGTCCGGCCCCATATTGGACAGAGACGCCGCGATGCCTCCCTGCGCGGCGACCGTGTGCGATCGCGTTGGGAACACCTTGGTCACACAGGCTGTGCGCAGCCCCTGTTCCGCCATGCCCAGAGTTGCCCGCAGTCCAGCGCCACCGGCACCGACGACCACGACGTCATATTCATGCGTCTCGTAATCATATGCAGCCATCACGGCCTCCTACATTATTTGTTGCCCGTGCGATCCCGCCACGGCCATCAAAGTGCCATTTGCCCAATGGCAAACAGGCCAACAGCGATCAATGTGTATGCGTACGCTGCAACCGCAATTAACGTCAGTTTCCCGGCCACTCCGTGAACATAGTCCTCAATAGCTTCATTCGTTTCCTGCAACAAATGCCACATGCCAACAATGAGTGTCAGACACACCACAATCGCAGGAAAAGGCTTGCTGAAATAACTCACCACATCCGCGTGTGACTGCCCAAAACCCACAGCAAGAACGATGACAAATGCAGGCGCAAGAATAACCATCAACACTGAACTTACCGTGAATCGCCAATGGTGGACCGTGCCGTCGCGCCCCGAGCCCAGACCCTGCACCCGCTTGCGATCAGTAATATAGCGCATTGGACGTCTCCCTTTATCCGACGAACGCGACGAGCACGGTCAAGATCGTGGCTCCGCCGAACATACCCAAGGCGAGTTTTTCGGAGGTCGCAACATCGAGACAATAGCCAAAATCCCAGATCACATGACGCAGGCGGCCAAGCATATTGTAAAAAAGGCACCAGGTCGCACCGAAAAGAACGAGGCGGCCGAATGCGGTTTGCAACGCGCCGTCGATCAGCTCAAACGCACCCGGCGATGTGGCTGCAGCAAGCAACCATGCGGCGATGATGAGCGCCGCGACAAAAGCACCTATCCCGCTTACGCGAACCATGATCGAAGACATCGACGTCATCTGTGGACGATAAATCGAAAGATGTGGTGACAACGGGCGATTACCCCGGTTCACATCGGCCATAGTAGATTCCTTTTGTTCCCTCACTCTTTTTTACAGCACTGGCGCGACTTGTCACGTGTCACAAGCGCCGCAAGCCGCGTTAAATTGGCGCGATTGCAGTCAACTTGAACAATTTCCTGCTTTTGTGATCACGCTTTTGTTTCGTGTGATCACATTAGTCCAGAAGGCTCAGCTGACGTGTGGTTTCGCGCTGCAATTTCCGCTTGATCTGTTCCGGATAGTCTTCAAACCCATTGGCCGTGAAGACAAAAGCCCCCTCGCCCAGAATCAGGTTTTCAAAAAACCAGGCCGTCAAGTCTTCGTCGTCGGTTTCGATCGCCAATGCGTTGACGATCACGCCTATGGATTTGAGCCCTGCATGGCGCAGTGTCGGGTGCACTCCCTCGTTGGACACGCCGTCACCAGAAACGTCGATCACTTTGCGCCGGCAATGAGAAACATCGGCAAGCGCTGTTTCGGCCGCGATCAGGGCTTCGCCAATTGCGGTGGAGTAATTACGCCAAATCCGCGAGTCTGTCTCAATGCGGTCCGCGAAGTCGAGTACGTCTGTTGCAGACCTCATTGCGACCCATGGCAGCGTCTGCCTTTGTCGGCTCGCCCCGGTCCACTGGATCAGCGTGACCATAGCTTCCTGCTCCATCAACGCTTCGACAACGACCCCGTCTCGTAAGGCTGCCGCAAGGCCGGTCATCTGTATCGAATACTCCTCGCGGTCGACCGAACCGGAAACGTCCACGGCCAGAACAAGGGCAAGTTCACAGGCTTTAGCCGACGTGGCGAAAACGGTCATGGCAAGGCAGAAGGCACGCAGGATCATGCCGCCACCTTAGCGACTGCGCGGCGCGGCGCATCTGACATTTTTGGCATTGGTCAGGCCAGTTGCGACAGGATGAACCCAGCCAGCAGCAAGCCTCCCATAACAAGGGCCAGTCGCCAAGGTGTCTGCACCCCTGTTGCCTGCTCAACCCGTCGCGGGACAACGCTGGATCCAGCTACAAAAGCCGCGCCCGCCAAGAGAAGAGCAATCTCGGCCCATAAAGCCCCTTGCCGAACCGGCCCGAGCGTCAGCGCGACAATTAACAAACCAATGGCCAGCATGGCGCCGCCAAAGGCCCTGTAGAGCGCGGTCAGCATATGTTCCAGAAACGGTGTAAGGTGTGTGCCTTCCTTTTCAAGCATCTCTCGATGATATGTCAAAGGCACGGGACCGCGCCCGTATTTCATGGCAGCCAGCATAAAAAGCACCGCGGCAAAGCAGTTGAGCACCATCGCAGCCATCAGCATAGCCGGACCCTCCTCTCAGTGCGTCCACTAAAGCGGCATCAAAGCCCAGTAGTCCAGGTCAAGCAAGACATCAGGCAGGTACTTTCCGTCTTCGCCGCGCAGCTTGAACGGCGCGCTACCCTTTGTTGCCACAAGACGCAAACGGATCGCGCCGACGCCGGGCGCTTCGGTTTCTGCCTTGTCCAGCACTTCCGACCAGGCGCGTACCGTATCGCCGGCAATACAGGGATTGGCATGCGCACCGCCGTTCAGACCCACAACCAATTGCGCGTTTGCAAGCCCGTTAAAACTCAGGGCCCGCGCCATTGAAATCACGTGCCCGCCGTAGATCAGGCGCGATCCGTCCGGCCGCGCAGAGGTGTCAAAATGCACTTTGGCCGTGTTTTGCCAAAGACGCGTCGCCATCATGTGTTCGCCTTCCTCGATCGTGACACCGTCGACGTGATCAATGGTTTCGCCGATCTCGTAATCGCCCCAGCGATGCGGCTCGCCGGCCAACGTGAAATCGTATCCGGTGAAATCGAGACCGCGCGGGATCACCAACTGCTCGGCGGGAACCGCTTTTGCAAGCTCGGGCACCACCGCGTCAGGCGCGGGCGCTGCGATATCGCGTTTGCGAACCATGACCCAGCGCACATAATCCAGCACCACCTCGTCATGTTGGTTCAGGCCAGTGGTCCGCACCCAGACGACACCGCTTTTACCGTTGGAATTCTGCTTGAGCCCGATCACTTCGGAACGCGAGCGGAGCGTGTCTCCCGGCCAGACCGGCATTTGCCAGCGCCCCTCTGCATAACCAAGATTTGCCACCGCGTTCAGCGATACATCCGGCACCGTTTTGCCAAAGACCATGTGGAAGGCGACCATGTCATCAAGCGGGCTGAACGGCAGACCGCAGACTTGCGCAAACTGATCCGAGGAGTGCAAGGCGTGGCGCGCCGGATAAAGCATGTGATAAAGCGCGCGCTCCCCCATCTTGACGGTGCGTGGCACCGCATGGTCGATTATCTGCCCGACAGTGTAATCCTCAAAAAAGCGCCCCGGATTGGTCTTCCTGGCCATTATTGCTCTCCCAGTTTCACTTTGGGACTGTAGGTGCCGTCGGCCTCTTTTGTTACCGCCTGCCCGCAGCGCATGACACCCGCCGCGTGGTCCCATGTTTGCGTGGGGCTACCGTGCAGTTCCCAGCCTTTGTTCAAGGCATCGGTCACCTTGTGGCAGAACGCCGACGTGTCTTTTTCCGACAAAAAGCGGTAAAGTCGCATAGCTGTGCTCCGATATCAGATAGCAAAAGGCCAGACACCCAGCCACGTGTGAACGCTGACGACGACAGCAAGGATGACCGTGGTGATAACGCCATGGCGCACATAGGTCGGCGCCCCGCCATGCAGCGAAGGCGACCACTCCGGCTCTGCCCTGTTGATCAGGATCACCTCGCCGACAGCCCACGCCAGCAGTGTGCCGAACAACAAAACCGAAGCCAGATCGCCATTGACCAGCAAATGCGCAAAGGCCCAAATCTTGAAACCGATCAATTGTGGGTGACGCATCCTGTATCCCGGCCAGACCTTGGCGCCCTTTGCGGCGCCGGAGCCATAGACCCAGAACGCCAGTATCATCAGCGTGTTGTTCACATGCACCATAAAGATGGGTGGTTGCCACACGGGAATGAACGCCGCGCCGCGATACCCGATAACGATCAGGACAACAGCTCCGATCAGCGCAACGGCCACAAGCCCCTTGCCGGGCTCACCAAGCGCCGCGCGCTGCTCAGGAAAGAGCCGTTTGAAGTAATGCGCCGCAACCCAGAGAACCAGGCCAAATATTAAAAGCAGCATCATGCCGCTCCGCGCAGAGCTTCGATCGCGTCGCGTTTGGCGAGCGTTTCCCGCGCCGTGGCAACGTGCAGGTTTTCCACAATGCGCCCATCGACAACGGCCACCGCCTGCCCTTCTGACAGCGCAGCGTCGTAAGCGGCAATTTGGCGTTCGGCGAGGTCGATCTCTTCTGTCGTCGGCGCGAATGCAGCATTTGCCGTTTCGATCTGAACCGGATGGATCAGTGTTTTGCCGTCAAACCCCATGTCGCGACCTTGTTCGCATTCGGCCAGCAGCCCCTCAACGTCTTTGAAGGCATTATACACACCGTCCACGACGGCAACACCATGGGCTTTCGCCGCAAGCAGACACAGTCCAAGCCCGCTCATCAACGGCAAGCGGTCCGGACGAAACCGAGCGCCCATATCCTTGGTCAAGTCATTGGTGCCCATGACCAGCCCGGTACAGAGCCGATGAGATGCAATCGCGCTTGCATTCAACATGCCAAGCGGCGTCTCCATCATCGACCACAATGGGACGTCACCGGTTATCTCTGCCAGAGCGTCGAGGTCGTTGGGGCTGTTAACCTTGGGCAAGAGCACCGCGTCGGCCCGCATGCCGACTGCAGCGCGCGCATCGTCAGCGCCCCATGCGGTATCTAATCCGTTAATGCGCACGATTTTGAGTTTGTTGCCGTAACCGCCCTCAGCCAGAGCAACGCGAAGCGTATCGCGCGCGCTGACCTTTTCATCTGGTGCAACCGCATCTTCCAAATCAAAGATGATTGCATCCACTGGTAACCCGCGCGCCTTGTCCAAAGCGCGCGGTCGTGCGCCGGGAATATAAAGGACAGATCGCAAAAGCTGGGCTTGAGACATGGCTGTGGCTCCGGGCTGGCTGATGTCAGCGGGCAGGTTGGCACCCGTTGGACGATATAAAGTTGCGCGCAAATGCGCATTCTTTTAAGGAAAGTTCAAGCGGTTTTGCGCCGCAGCGCAGCATAATTCAAATGCGATACGTTTGCGGACGCAGCGTTTACCAATATTTCAACCCTCAGAAGCATGCTGTCCCCGTCGGTTCCCAAACCAAAGGCCAGGGCGGTTCATCCGCCGGTTCGCAGTGCAAATCGGGTAAACTAGACAGCAAAACCGGGGCCGCCCGGTCATCGCCGATCCTCGGCATGGCCAGATGACAGCGGGTGACACCTGAGACACGAGGCAGACAGACGATGAAACAGAAAGTTAAAGTACTGCACCTTGGCGCCCTGACAGCGGCTGCGGCCATTTACCTCGCCGTTACCACCGACGTTGCGGCCCAGAACAGCAACAACTGCGGCCCCCGCCAAGCTGTGATCGACCGCCTTGCTCAAGGGTATGGTGAAACACGTCAATCGGTCGGACTTGGGGCCAACAACTCCGTGGTCGAGGTATTTGCCTCTGACGAAACCGGCACGTGGACCATTACCGTGACGACCCCCAACGGAATGACATGCCTTGTGGCTTCGGGCCAGTCTTATGAAACACTGGCAGAAGCCTTGCCAGCCAAAGGCAGCGACGACGTTTAATTGAAACCATTGTCGCGCACCCAAAGGACGGCTGGGGCTAAGTCAAACCGTCCCAGATCAGTTTCGCACCAGTTGTACATAGCAAAATATAGGTGAGCGCAAAGAACAAGCGTTCCGGAACAAAAAAATGCGCCTTGACGCCGAGCCAGGCGCCGAGCAGGGCAAATGGCGCAAGTACCAGATTGGCCATCGTGGTTTGCACGGTGAACATCCCCAAAAATGCGTAAGGAATGAACTTCGCAATATTCACGATAAAAAACACAAGCACTGTTGTGGCCTGATACTCTGTTTTGCTCAGACGTTTGGACAACAGGTAAACCGCAGCGGGCGGACCGCCCGCATGGCTGACGAAACTGGTAAAACCCGCCACCAATCCGGTCATCGCGCCAACCCACCACGGTAAAGTCTGTGCCGCAATCCGCACAACACCGCGTGCGTTTGCAAGTTGCCAGATTACGAAACCGATTGAAATTGCACCAATCAGCACGCGAAACACGTCGGGTTCCGCAACCGAGAATAACGCCGCGCCCAGCGCAACACCCGGTAAAGCTCCCAGCGTGAGCAGCACGCTGGCCTGCCGGTCCCATTTCCGCCAATACGGTTTCAGTGTGACGACGTCGACCAGCATCAGGAGCGGCAGCATCACGCCCAGCGCCAACCCCGGCTCGACCACAAGGGCCAAAACGCTTGCCGCGGCGAAAGCGGCACCTGACCCAAATCCGCCTTTTGAGATCCCGGCAAAGACTACCGCCGGTCCGGCGATCAGGAAAAAGGCAAGGTCCAGCGTTAGCATGCGGCTTTGTGAACCGCGCGCGCTGACAAGTCCACCGGCATAAGGGCAATCAACGTCAGAAGGCGCATCAGCAATCTTGCGCAATGGGGTCGACTTCGCTAGCACATGCGGGATTCCAACCGAATGTGGAGCACAACTCTCATGGCAAGACCCAAAATAGCATTGATCGGCGCAGGCCAGATCGGCGGCACCCTCGCACATCTCGCTGCCCTGAAGGAACTGGGCGATGTCGTTCTTTTTGACATCGCAGAAGGCATCCCCCAAGGCAAAGCGCTCGATATCGCTGAAAGCGGGCCTTCCGCCAAGTTCGACGCAAAAATGTCCGGCACGCAGTCTTATGAAGACATCGCAGGCGCGGACGTCTGCATTGTAACCGCCGGCGTCGCCCGCAAGCCGGGCATGAGCCGTGACGATCTGCTGGGTATCAACCTCAAAGTAATGAAATCGGTTGGCGAAGGCATCGCAGACCACGCGCCGAACGCGTTTGTCATCTGCATCACGAACCCGCTCGACGCGATGGTCTGGGCGCTGCGTGAATTCTCCGGGCTGCCGCATGAAAAGGTCTGCGGTATGGCCGGCGTGCTTGATTCCGCGCGCTTCCGCCATTTCCTTGCCGAGGAGTTCGACGTCTCCATGAAGGACGTCACAGCCTTCGTGCTGGGCGGCCATGGTGACACGATGGTACCTCTCGTGCGCTATTCTACAGTTGCAGGCATCCCACTGCCCGATCTGGTCAAAATGGGCTGGACCACACAGGAAAAACTCGACGCGATCGTTCAGCGCACACGCGACGGCGGCGCCGAAATCGTGGGCTTGCTGAAAACCGGCTCGGCGTTCTACGCACCCGCCACATCCGCAATTGAAATGGCCGAAAGTTATCTCAAAGACCAGAAACGCGTTCTGCCCTGCGCGGCGCATGTTGACGGTGCTTATGGCCTCAAGGGCTTTTACGTTGGCGTGCCGACGGTGATTGGCGCAGGCGGCGTGGAACGGGTCGTCGAGATATCCATGAACACCGAAGAGCAGACCATGTTTGACAACTCTGTCAACGCTGTCAAAGGTCTTGTCAAAGCCTGTCAGGGCATCGACAGTTCGCTGAGTTGACAGAAACTGTTTCAAAAACAGCCAGGTGTGGTCGGCTTTACATCTCCGGTCACACCTACTCAGACGGGAATAGTGACGGGAAACGCATAAAAACCCAATAAAATTTAACTTTCTTACCCAACGTCACTCCACATTCCCTGTGCTATTCAATATACACACCGCATTAATAGTGTGCTGTGGTTTATTGGTTTTAAGACGGTATGTCTTCGGGTCCGAACCTGAACCGTGCGACAGCAAGGGAAGGGATTGGTATGAAGACGATGTTAAAAATTGCCGCGCTCACAGTTGCCACCTCGTTGGCGATGCAAGGGTCGGCGCAAGCCGCCACAGTCAACTGGTCTGCCTACAGTGAAGCAGACGCAGATGATGCGCGAAACGACCGCGCTTTGATAGACACAGATTTCGAACTTGCTCTGGAAGACTTTGAGCGCCGGGCGTTCGTTCCTGTGCCGGATGTCGGTGGTACCGGCACGTCGACGCTGGGGGGTCTGGCGACCAATGTCGGAACATTCACGACAACCGCAGGCGCGAAATGCGGTGGCTCCTGCGACGCGCCTAAAAACGAAAGCCTGATCCGCGACACGTCAAGATACGGCCGCTACAACATGACCGACCCACTTGGCACAAAGTGGCTCGACAGCAACGACAACTCCGCCATCAACCTGGATGTGTCCGGCCTAGGTCTGTTCGATCGCATCAGCCTCTACCTGACTGACGTGGATGATGTCGGGCCCAAGACATTCTCGATTTTTGTGGATGGTCAGGAAACTGATATTTCCGCCCAGTATCCAAACGGCAGCAAGCCGAAAAACGCTACTCTGTTCCTGATCGACATCGTGTTTGACGCGCCCGTCCAGTCATCCTTTATCTCATTTGCAATCGATGATGGCGATGGTTTCGGAATGGATGACGTGCGCATCGGTAGTTCAATTGCACCCGTGCCGCTGCCCACATCTCTTCCGTTGCTGGCTGCGGGCATCGGATTTCTGGGGTGGCGTTCGCGCCGTCGGAAATCAGCCTGATCCAAACGTGACATAAATAAACATCGGGCTGCCTTGCAAAAGGCAGCCTGTTTTTTTGTAACCTCCGATTCTTGCGCTTGCGGCGGCGGGTTAATTTGTGATCACACCCCAAAAAAGTGTGATCACAAACGTTGGTTTTCATGTCAAATAAGCCTTTGTAAGCTAAAATTCTCTTTTCAGCCTGAAACAAGACGTGCCTATTGTTTGGAAACGTATCCAAACGGGACAGACACGATGAACATCCATGAATACCAAGCCAAAGCCCTTTTGCGCAGCTACGGGGCGCCGGTCTCAGACGGGCGCGTTGTTCTGAAATCAGAAGATGCGAAGACAGCGGCCGGTGCGCTTGACGGGCCGATGTGGGTCGTCAAAGCGCAGATACATGCGGGCGGGCGCGGCAAAGGCTCTTTCAAAGAGGCGGATGCGGGTGAAAAAGGTGGTGTCCGGCTGACAAAATCCGTCGAAGAGGCTGCGGAAGAAGCCAAGAAGATGCTTGGACGCACACTGGTCACACATCAGACGGGCCCGGTCGGCAAGCAAGTCAATCGTATCTACATTGAGGACGGCTCAGGTATTGAAACCGAGCTCTATCTGGCGTTGCTCGTTGACCGCCAAACGAGCCGCATCAGCTTTGTCTGTTCCACTGAAGGCGGCATGGACATCGAAGAGGTCGCGGCCAGCACACCGGAAAAAATTCTCAGCTTCTCGGTCGATCCTGCGTCTGGCTATCAGGCGTTCCACGGCCGACGCATCGCCTTCGCGTTGGGGCTAGAAGGCAAGCAGGTTAAGCAATGCGTGGCGCTCATGGGCACGCTTTACAAGATGTTCCTCGAAAAAGACATGGAGATGCTGGAGATCAACCCGCTTATCGTCACCGATGGCGGCGATCTGAAATGCCTCGACGCCAAGATGGGGTTTGACGGCAACGCGGTCTATCGTCACGAGGACATCGCCGAATTGCGCGACGTGACGGAAGAGGATTCCAAGGAACTGGAAGCCTCCAAGTATGATCTGAACTACATCGCTCTGGACGGCGAAATCGGATGCATGGTCAACGGGGCGGGTCTCGCCATGGCGACCATGGACATCATCAAGCTTTACGGGGCGGAGCCGGCCAACTTCCTCGACGTGGGCGGCGGTGCGACAAAAGAGAAGGTCACAGAGGCCTTCAAGATCATCACCTCGGACCCGAACGTGAAGGGCATTCTTGTCAACATCTTTGGCGGTATCATGCGGTGCGACGTGATCGCCGAAGGGGTTGTCGCAGCCGTGAAAGAGGTCGGCCTTAAGGTGCCCCTGGTTGTGCGTCTCGAAGGCACAAACGTGCAACAGGGCAAAGACATCATCAACGACTCGGATGTCGATGTCATCGCCGCGGACGACCTCAAGGACGGCGCGCAGAAAATCGTGAAAGCTGTCAAAGGCTGATCGACATGCGCGGTCCGGTGACAGCGACAATGCTTCTGGCAGCGAGTGCCGCGTCCGCGGCATCCGCAACAGAGCCGTTGGCGTTGGTGACCAAACTTTTTGACCGCTATGTCGAAGCCTGCACACTGGCCTTCACCGATCCGCAAGCTCTTGTGAACACTGTGCCGCCGCAAAATACAATTGGTCAGCCCAACGTACACGTCACCCCGGACGGTAAATTGGTGCGTGTGTTTCAAGCTCAGAACGGGCTCGCGGAATCCATTGTCTTTGCGCGGCACGAAGGCGTTTTGTCAGCTGGATGTCACATAGGGCCGGATTCCTCGGATCAGTCGTATCTTGAAAACCTGCGGAGTATGGCGATTAACAACCGCATGCTTGAATACACGCAGTCGCTGGCAGACGCTGTCACCACTGTTATCGGTGTAAAACCGGATATCGATTTTGTCGGCGGCCTGAGCCCGGTGCGCATGGCGGAGGATCACAAATATGGCCTTGTTGGCGGCAATCCGCTGCAGGAAGCGGGTGAGGCCACGCATTTCTTCAGCTTCATGCTGGATACGGGACAGGCAAAAGTGCCAAGCCTGATCGCGGTGCATTTCGGAACAGCCCACATTTACACCAACCATGTCATACAGGTCCCGCAATGATCCGCTTGTGCGCCATCTTTCTGACCCTGATCTGCCCGGCCTTTGCAATGGCACAGGTCCAGGGTGACGTCATGGCCGAGCGGATGTGGAACACCTTCATGCGCATTTGCCCCCTGATGCTCACCGACCCGCAGGCCTACGCCAAACAGCTGCAAATCCCGGGTCCGGACGGCGAACGCGTCGTGTCCCAGATGGCGGATGGCAACGTGGTGGAATTTGACACCACCGTCGACGGGTTTTCACACAGCAGTCAGATTTTGGTAATCGGCAAGCATCAGGAAATCGGCTGCTCGATGAACGCCTATTCGATCGGCCAGCCCGAGGAGATTCTGATGCCGGAAAAGACCATGCCGATGTTCGAACGGCGCATTCAGGAATACGCGGATGTGCAGGTGATGGGCGGACAGGTCGACAAGGAGGTGCCCTCACCTGTTGAGGGGTACCCAGTGGAGAAAGTGACAAACTACCACCAGTTCTGGGTCACCGGGCTGGTCCCGGACGTAGATGCCGTGGCGCAGGTGATCTTTGGCGAGGGCGTGATTTCTTACCACATGCACCGCTATATGGTGGGGGAGACGGAATGATCGCTCGCGTAACAACGCTCGGTGCTTTGGTGCTTGTCGGCCTGCTTGGCCACTCGGGCCCCAGCTTGGCAGGCGATCTGCGGGTCGCGGCCCAGAACATGCGGCTGGCGGCAGAGCTCTGCCTGCGCAACTATCGCACGCCGGCGGACACGAAACCCGCCTTTGCGGCCGCCGGGTATCAGCTCTCTCCCGGTCTTGATGCGGGGGTTACCAATTTCAACGCGCCAGGCGTCTCGGGCGGTTTTGAGGCCGGCTACTGCTTTATCCAGTCAACTGATGTGCCGCTCGCGATGGCCGAAGAAATGGGGCTGCGTCTGGCGCAGTCGCTTTTTCCGGGCAAGGTCGAACTGGGCAACCCGGAGCTGCCGGTGGGTCAGCCTGTGCCGCCATGCGACGGGCTCTCCGTCTTCGCGACGCAAAACCTTATTCGCATCAGCTATTCCGCTGCCGGGAACGGCGGCGATTGTATTAATGATGGCAGCAGCGCCATCGTCATCAATATGTAAGTCAAAGGAAGCAAAATGGCCGTACTCATCGACGAAAACACCAAAGTGATCTGTCAGGGGCTCACCGGCTCTCAGGGCACGTTCCATACCGAACAGGCCATCGCCTATGGGACCAAGATGGTGGGCGGGGTCACACCGGGCAAAGGCGGGCAAACCCACCTCGACCTGCCGGTCTTCAATTCCGTGCACGAAGCAATGGCCAAGACCGAAGCCAACGCCTCCGTGATCTACGTGCCGCCCCCCTTTGCCGCGGACTCCATTCTGGAAGCCATCGACGCAGAGATGGAGCTCATCGTGTGCATCACGGAAGGCATCCCGGTGCTGGACATGATGAAAGTGCAGCGCGCGCTCGACGGGTCCTCGAGCCGCCTCATCGGTCCGAACTGCCCCGGTGTCATCACGCCCGACGCCTGCAAGATCGGCATCATGCCCGGTCATATTCACAAGCGCGGCTCCTGCGGCGTGGTCTCCCGCTCCGGCACGCTAACCTATGAGGCGGTCAAACAGACCTCCGACATGGGGCTCGGACAGTCCTCTGCGGTCGGCATCGGCGGCGACCCAATCAAAGGAACCGAACACATCGATGTGCTTGAGATGTTTCTGGCCGATCCGGAAACCGAAAGCATCATCATGATCGGCGAGATCGGCGGCTCAGCCGAAGAAGACGCCGCCCAGTTTCTGGCAGACGAGAAAAAAGCAGGCCGCTGGAAGCCCACGGCCGGGTTTATCGCAGGCCGCACCGCCCCTCCCGGCCGCCGCATGGGCCACGCGGGGGCGATTGTCGCCGGCGGCAAAGGGGGTGCCGAAGACAAGATCGAAGCCATGCGCGCCGCTGGCATCGTTGTCGCCGACAGCCCCGCAACGCTGGGCGAGGCCGTGCAGGAGGCAATTGCGAAAGGGTGAGCTGCGATCCGCGCATAAGCGCGGCGGAGGCGCCAATGGCGCATCCGATCGTCGATTGGGCGGAGCCCCGGACCGCGTTTGCGCGGATCAACCTGCGCGCACCATTTCACAAGGGCGGCGACAGACCCTGGGTGGGTGCTGAAAACGCCCTCCCGTGGGGAGGGTCGGGCGCTGCCCGGCGGTCCCGCCGGGGAGAGGTCGTGATGTCTAACCGCCTGCTCAACACCTTTCTCATGTCAGTCATTCTCGTCTTTTTGGGCCTTGAGGCGCATGCTCAATCCGGTAGAGACATCACAGAACGTACCATTGAAGCGTGCTTGACGAGCGACCTCTCAGCGGAAGACCTAGAGCAGCGGCTTGAGACGGTCGGATGGCTCACAACGAGTACGGACCAGCTAACAGCACAACAGCTTCGGAGTTGGGCGGCTATGAGGCTTTCTGAAGACATGAGCTTCGGACCGAAGTCAAATATCCGTTGGCAGGAAGCCTGGGAACGGGCGCAAAAGAATGCGCAAGGCTTAAAACGCTTGGTTGTAACAGACGATAGTAGCAGCGACAGATATTTCGCTTACCGTGAAAGCGCAACACTTCTTATAGTTTCAATTTCTCAATGGGTTAGCTCGGGACAAGTGTTGTGCCGGTTTGTAGCTACCCCGCGCATGGCCGAAAACTCGATTGTGCCGATTGTTAACGCGCAGCCCACTAAGGATATGCCTCCCTTAATTCAGATGCGACCTCAAATAGTCAGTTCCGGTGATCTAGAAAGAAATTTCTCCGTCAGTATTCTTCGCAAAGAAGCGATTTCCGAGATACTGGAGGATAAATTTGAATACATCGCCTACGTGACCACATGGCATTCAGTGAGCAGGTGAACCACGATGACCTTCCACCAAGCCATCATCACCTGTCTGCGCAAGTATTTCACCTTTTCGGGCCGCGCATCGCGGTCGGAGTATTGGTGGTTTTTCTTGTTCTGCCTGCTCGGTGGGGCGATCTCCGGCGCTGTTGAAGGGCTGGTCAACGGCCTGACCGGCGACGAAAACGGCCCGACCTTGCTGTCTGGCGCATTCAATCTTGCAACCTTCATTCCCAGCCTCGCAGCCGGGTTCAGGCGCATGCACGACAGCGGGCGGTCTGGACTTTATCTTTTTTACCCCGCGGTCGCGATCATCGGGCTTGGTCTCTTTCTCAGCATTACTGGCACCGCCGAAGCGCTGCAAGGCGAAGACCCGGCCACGCTCTTCGAAGGTGCCTTCGGCTTACTCGTCGCAGGCGCTGTACTTGTTGTCGCAATCTCTCCTTTCATCGTTATCTGGTGGCTCACCCGCCCCAGCCAAACCGGCCAAAACCAATACGGTCCCAATCCTCATGAGGTGCTCACATGACCGAACAACGCAATGACCAGTTTCACGCCTCCAGCTTCATGCAGGGGCACAATGCCGAATACCTCGAACAGATGTATGCGCGCTATGCCAATGACCCGGCTGCAGTGGATGACGCGTGGCAGGCGTTCTTTCGTGCCATGGGCGATGACGAGGTCTCGGTCAAACGCGAAGCCGAAGGCCCAAGCTGGGCGCGCAGCGACTGGCCACCGCAACCGGGCGACGACCTCACCGCCGCGCTGACCGGAGAATGGGCGCCTGAACCCGAGGCCAAGGCAGCAGGCTCCAAGATCAAGGCCAAAGCCGCCGAGGCGGGTGCCGAGGTCAGCAACGAACAGATAAAACGCGCAGTGCTCGACTCCATCCGGGCGCTGATGATCATCCGCGCCTACCGCATTCGGGGTCATCTGGTGGCCGATCTCGACCCGCTGGGCATGCGCGAGAACACACCACATCCGGAGCTCGACCCGAAATCCTACGGCTTTACCGAGGCGGACATGGACCGTCCGATCTTTATCGACAAGGTTCTGGGGCTCGAAATGGCCTCCATGCGCGAGATCATCTCCATCGTGAAACGAACCTACTGCGGCACATTTGCCCTGCAGTATATGCATATCTCGAACCCAGAAGAGGCTGGCTGGCTGAAAGAGCGCATCGAAGGCTTTGGCAAGGAGGTGTCATTCACCCGCGAAGGCCGCAAGGCGATCCTTGGCAAACTGGTGGAAGCGGAGGGCTTTGAGAAGTTCCTACACGTCAAGTACATGGGCACCAAGCGCTTTGGCCTTGATGGCGGCGAAAGCCTGGTGCCAGCGATGGAGCAGATCATCAAACGCGGCGGCGCACTGGGGGTGCAGGACATCGTGATCGGTATGCCACACCGCGGGCGTCTTTCAGTTCTGGCCAATGTGATGGCCAAACCATACCGCGCGATCTTTAATGAATTTCAGGGCGGCAGCTTCAAACCCGAAGACGTGGACGGCTCCGGCGATGTGAAATACCACCTCGGTGCCTCGTCCGACCGTGAATTTGACGGCAACACCGTTCACCTCAGCCTCACGGCTAACCCCAGCCACCTTGAGGCGGTCAACCCGGTGGTTCTGGGCAAGGCACGGGCCAAGCAGGATCAGAACAACGATGACGAACGCACAACGGTCATGCCCATTCTTCTGCATGGGGACGCGGCTTTTGCCGGTCAGGGTGTTGTCGCGGAATGTTTTGCGCTGTCCGGCCTGCGTGGGCACAAGACCGGCGGCACCATGCATATCGTGGTCAACAACCAGATCGGGTTCACCACGGCGCCGCATTTCTCGCGATCCTCGCCCTACCCGACAGACAACGCACTGGTGGTCGAAGCGCCGATTTTCCATGTGAACGGCGATGACCCGGAGGCGGTTGTGCATGCCGCAAAAGTGGCCACGGAATTCCGCCAGAAGTTTCACAAGGACGTGGTGCTGGACATCATCTGCTATCGTCGCTTCGGTCACAACGAGGGCGACGAGCCCATGTTCACCAACCCAATCATGTACAAGAAGATCAAGGGCCACAAGACCACGCTCAGCCTCTATACAGAGCGTCTGGTGCGGGACGGGCTGCTGCCCGAAGGTGAAATCGAGGATATGAAAGCCGCCTTTCAGGCCTATATGAACGAAGAGTTCGATGCAGGTAAGGAATACCGTCCCAACAAGGCTGACTGGCTGGACGGCAAGTGGTCGCATCTGGACAAGCAGAAGAACCAGTACCAGCGCGGTAAGACCGGCATCAAAAAGGAAACGCTCGAAGAGGTCGCGACCTCGCTGACACGCGTGCCCGAGGGTTTCCCGCTGCACAAGACCGTGGGCCGTCTGCTTGAGGCGAAAAAAGAGATGTTCGAGAGCGGCAAGGGCATCGACTGGGCCACGGCAGAGGCGCTGGCCTTCGGCTCGCTGCTGACCGAGGGATACCCCGTCAGACTGGCCGGGCAGGACAGCACGCGCGGAACTTTCAGCCAGCGCCACTCCGGGCTGGTCAATCAGAACACCGAAGAACGCTACTACCCGCTCAACCATATCCGGCAGGGTCAGGCGCACTACGAAGTCATCGACTCGATGCTGTCGGAATACGCGGTGCTCGGGTTCGAATACGGCTACTCGATGGCTGAGCCCAATGCGCTCACATTGTGGGAAGCGCAGTTCGGCGATTTTGCCAACGGCGCGCAGATCATGTTCGACCAGTTCATCTCATCGGGCGAATCCAAGTGGCTGCGCATGTCGGGTCTGGTCTGTCTGCTGCCGCATGGGTTCGAAGGTCAGGGGCCGGAGCACTCCTCCGCCCGGCTGGAGCGCTTCCTGCAGATGTGCGGGCAGGACAACTGGATTGTCGCCAATTGCACCACACCCGCCAACTACTTCCACATTCTGCG
>JBCCXN010000022.1:0-74385 GCA_039191495.1 Pseudomonadota bacterium
CAGCCATCGCTACCGGTGCACGATTGTCATTTGCAATTGTACGTTTTGAACCGATAACGGTGGTATCTCACCGAAACAAAGCAAACCCCTTTAGACGTTCGTCGATCCTGTTTCGGCCCCATGATCCCCAAATGAAGGATGTTGGTGGAGCCGCCGGGTACCGCCCCCGGGTCCGATCCGCTTATTACGAGCGCGTTTATGTCCATAGTCGTTGCCGACCGTTCGAACATAAGAAATCTCGACAACTATTAAAAGTCCCGATCAAGAATCACTTTGTTTTGCGCAAAGTGACTTCTCTAAATGGTTGAAGCCGCCAAGTATGAACTTTTCTTTGGATTGTGCGATTCCGTAGATTCCTCAACTGTCAATAGAAACTTGGGCAATACGCTTTTCTTCGGCGAAAACTTGCGGCACTGTTCAAAGCACAATCAAGAAATCTGCATTTTTTAAGCGGGAAACAGTTGCGAGGTAAATTATGAACAAGATCCTGGCCGCATGCGCCATCATTGCAACCTTTTCGGTCTCGAGTGTTGCCAACGCGTCATCCCTGCCGCCGCTTTCAGGCGACTACAAGGGTACATATGCGTTAACGGACACTTTCATTCCGGAAAACAATAGTAACGGCTTCACACATGGCTTGTATCTGCCGGGCTTCATCGGCGATGCCTCATGGTCGGTAGACTCGGGTAAAGCCACTTATTCCGGAAACACACTCGATTTGTCCGGCACGGTTTCAAAGACAGTGAATAATGTCTTCTACAGCTTGAACTTTGACTTCCTTCTGTTCGAAACCGCCAATGCGCCAAACGGTTTGGTGTGCGGTGGCTCGAATGGCCCAGGCACGTGCAAAAGCCAGCAAGACCCGACCGGGACTGATCTAACAAAAGGCGAGAATTATATTGTCCATTTTGACATGGGCGTGAACGCCTTGATGGGAACGATCACCGGATCGGTTGGCAATGTGCTTGAAGGACTGTCAATGGACGTTGAAATGGTGCCACTGTCCGGTTCGAACCGCAAGCCCGGCCAACTGGGCTACGGCGGTAACTGGTTTACTGATGACTTTGGATATTCGAACTGGCTGAAATGGGAAGTTAAAGAGGATTCCATTGCACAGGCACAATACGGCAGAAGCGGCAAAGGCGATGTGAATTTCACGTTGGTCGCGACCCCCTTGCCGGCTGGCGTGCCGCTGTTCCTGACGGGTTTGGCCGGGCTTTACGCACTTCGTCGGCGCAAAAAGTCCGCGTAAACGCGTTGTTCTTAGGTCCGTAAGCAGAACGGTTACCGGGTGTCGCTGTCCGGAAAATTAAATGCGTGTACCTCAACAGGTAAGGCTCATGAGTTTCGTTTTGATATGACGCATAACTCATGGGTTGCGCCGAAGAGTACGAGAAGAACCAAGATCAAATAGGGCTGTTCGATAAGCGACAGAGGTACAACAAGAGCCCCAAGTGTGATTTGAACAAGCTCCCCACTGGTCAATCCTTGATCCGCGAGGTCTGGAATTAAGCCGAACGCGCTGCCAACGAGCCCCAAAAGGAGCGTTGCAAGGGTCCCGGCAAGAAAGCTCAGTATCCAGCCTCCTATGCCGGAGCGGCCAAACAACCCCGCCATCAGATAGCCCGCAACCGCGCCTCCGAGCGTCATTGCGACACCATAGCGGATGATCAGCCCCCATGGTAATTCTCCTGCAGGAATTTCCGGATGTATGCGGATGTCTTGAAAAACAAACGCAAAGAAAAAAATAGCACCTGTAAGCGCCATCATGGGTGAAGCGACCCGTCTTGCCATTCTGTCACTCCCGAGTTGACCCGACGAAAGTACCTGCGCAACAGCATCAGTCAACTGCGCTTGAAGCCGGTTTACAGGTTCGCCGCGACAAACCAGATCGCAAGCGCCGCTTCGATCGCCCCAAACACAAGGAGTTTTTTGACCGGCGGCTTGTCAAAAATCAACGAGAGCAGACGCCCGGTGGCCGCACCTGCAAATGCAAAGCCAATCATTGCGTAGCCCATAGGGGCGTCGAGCCAAATAGCTGCTAGGCCAGCAAATACGAAAAGACCGCCAACGGATGCACGCATTTCGGAAAGCCCCATGGTGCTTGCTGTTGGGCTCAGATCCAAAGCGTCCGCTGTGTAGCGCGGCGCCAAGAACCCAAAGAGGCCGAAACCGACTGTCAGAAGCGCACAAAGGATGTTCAGTATGTCTACCATTTGCCAGAGCTAGCAAGGTCGAGCCAACAGGCAAGGCCAATCAAATCTGGCTACATGTATCAAGGAGTTCATTGAATATCGGTCGGCAGGCCAAAAAACTGTTGCAAGCGTGATGGAAATACCCTTTGGATCGCTGTCCACGGTTTCGCAGCTGCATTTTGATCCTCATCTCAATCCGCTGCGAAAAATCACGGTCATTTCTTATTTGCGCACTTTCGGATTTCAAGACCTTGGCATCTCTACGTGAATTGCAAGCTGCCGTGAAGGATAACGCGAGTTTTTGACTTGTTTTTCGCATTCTAATGCGCCCGGCAAACGGCCTAAGCTGTGGGTCGCCGTTGCGTATGCTTAGGGGCAGCTCTCACAAGACGTGCCAGCGTCACGTCATCCTCTGTTTTTGCGTTTGGCCGCCCGTTCTGCGAACACACTGCGTGCCAGCTTTCGTGTTTCGTGCTCAAGTGCGGTCAGACCATCTGCTGTTGCTGCTCCGTCGTGGGCCTCAAGAGCGTCGGCAATATCGACATGCAAGGCGACGATATGCGCACGATCCCTGGCGGTGAAAGTGATCATATTCATCAGTGGCTGCATGGCTTCCACAGCGCCGGCCAGTTGATAAGACAGAACAGGGTTTCCGGCGCCGTCCACCAACGCGCGGTGAAATGTGACATCAGACGCGCAAAACGCTTCGTCTGTCAGACCCGGTTGCAGCTGTCGGTGGATTTCTGCGCGCATGGTTGCCAGATGGTCAGCGCTGCGTCGCTGAGCTGACAGGGGCGCGCATGCCCGCTCAAGGGCGTAACGCGCCTCGCAGGCGGTATCGAAGCTGACCGTGTTCATAGACAGCAGCAGTGTCGAGGTTGTAATTTGCTGCGGGTAAGCCTCTTGGAAAGACAATCGGTTGACAAATGCGCCGCCAGTGGCGCCGCGCTGTGTGCGTATCAGCGATTGCGCCGCGAGACGCTTGAGCGCTTCGCGGACCGTCGGACGGGAAACGGCGAATTGATCAGCCAACTCGGCTTCTGACGGCAAGCGTTCGTCCACGATCAAGGTGCCGGACACGATGGCATCGCGTATCGCAGCGGCGATTTGGGCGGACAGATCCGCAGGGCTGGCCGGGTCTAATTTCATTTGTCTTACATTTAGGGTTTGACCATCCTTCTAATTGTCTGGCATTTGAAGCACAAGGAAAATGGGAGGTGTCCTGGCGTGACGGGGCTGGTGCGTTCAACGCTTTGGTTGGGCTTTTTTGCGGCTATTCTTGCGGCATGGTGGATGATGTACACCATGGCGCTGGACATGGATCTCGATGTATTGGGGCGGCCGGGCGAGATAGGCGCGCGCATGGCAGCGATGGACCCGCGTATGCCGATGTACATGCCGATGGCCAATTTCACACCTCTTTTTGTTATGTGGGCCGCGATGATGGCGGCGATGATGTTGCCAACTCTGGTGCCGACGCTGCGCGCATATGAAGACCTGATCGTCAGCGCCACGGGCACGCGTGCAGGCTGGCTGGGGGTTCTGCTTGGGTATTCCTTTGTCTGGCTCGGCTTTGCCGCGATGATCACAGGGGTGCAACTGGGCCTTTTGTTCGGCGGCGTAGTGGATATGCTGGGTATCGCCAAAAGCCCCTGGATTGCTGGTGGATTGCTGATTGCAGTGGGGGCCTTTCAGTTCACGCGCGCCAAGGAAATATGCCACGGCGTCTGTCATGCCCCAATGAATTATTACCTGGGTCATTGGCGCACGGGTTTTGCAGGTGGTGCGCGCATGGGGGTGGGCCTTGGCGCATTTTGCGTCGGCTGCTGCTGGGGTTTCATGGCACTTGGGTTTGTTGGCGGTGTCATGAACCTTGCGTGGATGGGATTGGCGACCCTGTTTATGGTAATCGAAAAACTGCCTCAGCTGGGGCACTATGTAACAAAACCGATGGGGTTCGCCCTTTTGACTGCCGGTGTCGCAGTCACGGGCTGGCCTTTTCTAGCGGGAGGTTAAGAGAATGGCGAAAAACAGAAGGGCAGATGCCGACAAGCTGCCGATCAGCCAGAGGATCGACCAGCGGATGCCGAACCCAAAACGACGCGCGACCAGCGCGACGGAGTGGGCGATCAAAGGCGAGCTGTTTCTGAACTGCTCCTGCACGGTCTTTTGTCCCTGCGTTGTAAGCCTGGGGGCGCATCCTCCGACGGAAGGTCACTGTCACGCCTGGATGGCGATCGCGATCGACGAGGGTCACTATGAAGGCGAAGACCTCGGCGGGTTGAACGTCGGTCTTCTGGTAGACATTCCTGGACGCATGGGCGAGGGCAACTGGAAAGTTGCCGCCTACGTCGACGAGCGTTCAACTGGCAAGGCCTATAATGGCATTCTGCAGATTTTCTCGGGTGCGGCGGGTGGTACAACAGGACTGTTCACGATGCTGGTAAGTGAGATCATCGGAGCCGAGCGTGCACCTGTGGAAATCGTGCGTGAAGGCAACCGCCGTTCGATCATGATTGGCCGAAAGATACAGGGAGAGATTGAGATGCTGGCCGGCAAGGACAAGGAGCATCCTGTGGTCGTCAGCAACTCCAAATACTGGATGGGCCCGGACATTATCGCGGCCGCAGGTCTTAAAAGCCGTGTTCGGGATTATGGTCGCGTATGGGACTTCAGCGGAAAATCGGCCGAAATCTGCCCGATTGACTGGAAGGGCCCTGCTGCATGATCGATACGCGCTATGTTCGGACCATGGCGCGCTATAACAGCTGGCAGAACAACCAGCTGATGCCCGTTCTTCAAGCAATGGATCAGGACGAACTCACCATAGACAGGCGCGCTTTTTTTGGCAGCATTCTTGCGACGGCCAATCATTTGCTCTGGGGTGATACAATTTGGATGAGCCGGTTTGATCCATCCGTTGAGGCGCCAAAGGGCGGAATTTCCGCGAGCGTGGACCTGTACCCGACAGCCGGTGCATGGGCCGCGGACCGCTTTCGTTTGGACGGAAAAATCCGCTTTTGGGCAGACGGGCTTAAAACGCTCGGTCTGAAAGGCAACTTAAGCTGGTACTCCGGTGCAGCCAGCCGCGATGTGACGGCGCCATTGGCAAGCACGATCGTGCATTTCTTCAATCACCAAACCCATCATCGCGGTCAAATCCACGCGATGTTGACAGCGGCGGGGCAAGAGGCCCCGGTCACCGATCTTTTCCTGATGCCAGAGGATGGCTGATATGGCGTTGATTTCTCCGTCGCGGCGTTTGCGTCGCACCCCGTTTTCCGATGGCGTCGAAGCCGCCGGTGTTAAGTCCTACACGGTTTACAACCGTATGCTTTTGCCCACTGTGTTCGAAAGTGTAGAGGCTGATTACCGGCACCTCAAAGACCACGTTCAGGTCTGGGATGTCTCTGTTGAACGACAAGTCGAGTTGCGCGGACCCGACGCGTCGCGTCTGATGCAGATGCTGACCCCGCGCGATCTGCGGGGCATGCTGCCGGGCAAATGCTTTTACGTGCCGATCGTGGACGAAACCGGCGGCATGCTGAATGATCCGGTGGCGGTCAAGATATCCGAAGATCGTTTCTGGATTTCGATTGCAGACAGCGATTTGCTGCTGTGGGTCAAGGGGATCGCGAACGGCTACCGGCTCGACGTCCTGGTCGACGAACCGGATGTCAGCCCGCTCGCGATACAGGGGCCGAAGGCGGATGATCTGGCGGCCCGGATATTCGGCGACGGCGTGCGGGAGGTAAAGTTCTTCCGTTTTGGTCTGTTCGAGTTTGAAGGCCGCGAACTCGTTGTTGCGCGGTCTGGCTATTCCAAACAGGGTGGCTTTGAAGTCTACGTTGAAGGGGCCGATATTGCGATGCCGCTGTGGGATGCGCTGTTCAAGGCTGGCGCAGATCTGAATGTGCGTGCGGGTTGCCCGAACGGAATCGAACGCGTGGAAGGCGGTTTGCTGTCCTATGGCAACGACATGACGGATGACAACACACCGCATGAATGCGGGCTGGGTCGGTTCTGCGACACGCAAACCGCCATCGGTTGTATCGGACGGGATGCGCTTTTGCGGGTCGCCAAGGAAGGGCCGGTGCAACAAATTCGCGCTATTGCCATTGAAGGGGACGCAGTGCCGCCGTGCGACCGCGCGTGGGGGCTCTACGCCGCTGACACACGTGTGGGGCAGGTGACATCCGCCGCGTGGAGCCCGGACCACAAAACTAATGTGGCGATTGGCATGGTGCGCATGACCCACTGGGACACGGGCACCCGCCTGCAGGTTCAGACGCCCGACGGCGCGCGCGAGGCCGTCGTACAGGCCGGCTTCTGGGCGTAACCGCGCCTCACAAGAACATTTAACGGTCGATATCTGAAAAGGAGAAAACGGATGTTCAAAGCACTGGTGGTGAACAAGGACGAAGACAGCGGCAAAACATCTGCGGCTGTCGAAGACATCGACACAACCCAATTGCCCGATGGCAACGTGACCGTCGCTGTCGAATATTCAACTGTAAACTACAAGGACGGTCTGTGCATTGGGCCAGGTGGCGGATTGGTACGGAACTACCCGCATGTGCCAGGCATCGATTTCGCGGGCACGGTCGAAAACTCGGAGGACGATCGCTACGTGCCGGGCGACAAGGTGGTCCTGACCGGTTGGCGCGTAGGCGAGGCGCATTGGGGTGGTTACGCCCAAAAAGCGCGCGTCAAGGCGGATTGGCTTGTGCCTCTGCCGGACGGGCTGGACACTCGGCAGGCAATGGCCGTGGGAACCGCGGGGTTCACTTCAATGCTGGCCGTGATGGCGTTGGAAGATCATGGGCTCAAACCGGGTGATGGTCCAGTTTTGGTCACCGGAGCCGCAGGCGGTGTTGGTTCTGTTGCCGTCGCAATCCTTGCCAATCTGGGATATGAAGTTGCCGGTGTCACAGGTCGCCCCGAAACAGCAGATTATCTCACGTCACTGGGTGCGAGCCGTATCGTCGCGCGCGAAGATATCAATGAAACCGTCAAACGCCCGTTGGAAGCGGAAACATGGGCTGGCTGCGTCGATGCGGTCGGCGGTGCCATGCTGGCTCGGGTTTTGGGTCAAATGAGTTATGGCGCATCGGTCTCTGCTGTTGGCCTCGCGGGCGGCGCAGGCTTGCCAGCAACTGTTATCCCGTTTCTTCTGCGTGGCGTGAACCTGCTTGGCATCGACAGCGTGATGCAGCCTTACGACAACCGGCTACGCGCATGGCAGCGCATTTCGAGCGATCTGCCTATGGAAAAGCTCGAGGCGATGTTGCGCCCCGCGACTTTGTCCGATCTTCCTCAATTGGGCGCGGATATCCTGAAGGGCCAGGTTCAAGGGCGGGTGGTCGTCGACGTGAACGTCTGAGACCATAGTGGGCGCTGCGGCAACGGTTCAAACCGCTGCGTCCAATCGTCGGTTTACGTTAGGGAAATGCAATTCGATCTTGACCGTTTGCCGTCCGCCCGAAACTCTGCTGCAATGACACTCGATATCGATTTCGTTCGCGCGCAATTTCCGGCATTTGACGTACCCTCACTTCAGGGTCAGGCCTTCTTTGAAAACGCGGGCGGTTCTTACGCCTGCAGACAGGTTATTGACCGGCTCACGCGCTTTTACACCGAACAGAAAGTGCAGCCTTATGCACCTTATGAGGCCAGCGCATTGGGCGGGGCAGAGATGGACGAGGCGCGAAGTCGCATGTCGGCGCTTTTGGGTGTCGAACCGGATGAGTTGAGTTTTGGTCCGTCGACGACACAAAATACCTATGTTTTGGCGCAGGCTTTCGGTGCGATGCTAAAACCGGGGGAGGCCATTGTTGTCACCAATCAGGACCACGAAGCCAACTCCGGCCCTTGGCGCCGACTGGAAGAGCGCGGCATCGAGGTCAGGGAGTGGAAGATTGACCCGGAAAGCGGCCACCTCGATCCGCGCGATCTTGAGAATTTGCTGGATGAAACGGTTCGGCTGGTCTGCTTTCCGCATTGCTCCAACGTGGTTGCGGAAATCAATCCCGTCACCGAAATTACGGCGCTTGCCCATGCTGCGGGCGCATTCACCTGCGTGGACGGCGTATCTTATGCGCCGCACGGGTTTGTCGACGTCGGAGCATTGGGCGCCGATATCTACCTGTTTTCTGCATACAAGACCTACGGACCACATCAGGGCATTATGGTAGTCCGTCGATCCCTGGCAGATTTGTTGCCAAATCAAGGGCACTATTTTAACGCCGAGGCATTGTACAAGAAATTCACGCCCGCCGGGCCTGATCATGCCCAGATCGCGGCCTGTGCGGGTATGGCGGACTATGTTGACGCGCTCTATGACCATCACTTCGAAGCGGAGATCGCGCCTGAGCAGCGGTCGGCAAAAGTCCATGATTTGATGCGCGCCCGCGAGGTTGATCTGTTGTCACCTCTGTTGGATGCGGTCTGCTCCAAGAATTCGGTACGTCTTCTTGGTCCTGGTGATGCCGAGGCGCGCGCGCCAACTGTCGCGATGTGCCTTGAAGCCAAGGCCGAGGACGTGGCCGCAGAACTCGCAAAGCATGGCATCATGACCGGCGGCGGTGACTTCTACGCTGTGCGTGCGCTGGAGGCGATGGGCGTCGACTTAAGCAAAGGCGTATTGCGGGTCAGCTTTACGCACTATACGTCACGCGAAGAAGTCGATCAGCTGATCAACGCACTTGACGTCGTTCTTTGATTGCCTGGCGTTGATCCGAGACACGGTGTGCTTCGTATCTATCGTTAAAAGTTGACGAGGATCTTTGGTTGAGCACGTCCCCAATTCTGATCTGGCTGCGACGCGATCTTCGTCTCACTGATCACGCAGCCTTTCACGCCGCCGCGCGCTCCGGGCGCCCGGTCATCCCGGTTTTTATTCACGACAAAGCCGTGGAAGCGCTCGGCGCCGCGCCAAAGTGGCGCCTTGGTCTGGGCTTGGGTCATTTCGGTAATACGCTCGCTGAACGCGGAAGCCGATTGGTTCTGCGTCGCGGCGACCCTCTTGATGTGCTCAAAGAGCTGGTTGAAGAAACCGGTGCGGGCGCAGTCTACTGGTTGCGGCTTTATGATCCTGACGCTGTGGCACGGGATTCTGAGATCAAATCAAAGCTGAAAACGATGGGCATTGATGCGCGTTCGTTCGGTGGGCATCTCATGTTCGAGCCGTGGACTGTCAAGACCAAAACCGGTGGGTTTTACAAGGTCTACACGCCCTTCTGGAATATGGTCAAAACACGCGATGTAGAAGCACCGCTGCCTGCGCCTCAACGTCTTGCCACGCCCGGTGTTTGGCCTGTTTCGGAGGATCTCTCCTCATGGTCTATGGGCGCACAGATGAAACGGGGCGCCTCCGTTGTGCGGCCTTATGTGCGTCTCGGGGAAGGCGCCGCACAGGCCCGTCTTTCGGACTTCATTGACGCAATCATTGAGCGATATAACACAACACGCGATCAACCCGGCGCGGACGGCACATCGGGCCTTTCCGAAAACCTGAGCCTTGGCGAGATCAGCCCGCATCAATGCTGGCACGCCGGGCACCGGGCCCTTCAAGAGGGCAAAACCGGCGCTGAGACGTTCCTGAAGGAGTTGGTGTGGCGTGAATTCGCGTATCACCTGATGCATCACACGCCGCATATTCTGACCGGAAACTGGAAAGCCGATTGGGACAGCTTTCCCTGGAGCACAGATGAAACTGCGGATCGCGTCGTCGCCTGGAAGCAAGGGCGCACTGGTATCCGATTTGTTGATGCGGCTATGCGTGAGATGTACGTAACGGGGCGGATGCACAACCGCGGCCGCATGATCGTTGCCAGCTACCTCACAAAACATCTGCTGAGCCACTGGAAGATCGGATTGAGGTGGTTCGAGGCGTGCTTGATAGATTGGGACCCGGCCAGCAACGCAATGGGTTGGCAATGGTCCGCCGGGTCAGGACCGGACGCGACGCCTTACTTCCGTGTTTTCAATCCGGTGACGCAACTGGATAAATTCGATTCTGAACGCTTTTACGCCAAAAGATGGATTGCAGAAGGGTGCGCGCAGCCCAGTGCCACAGCGGTGTCATACTTTGACGCCATTCCAAAATCGTGGAACTTGTCGGCGGATGACGCATATCCCGTACCGGTTGTGCCGGCCGACACGGGACGCAAAATTGCGCTGGAAGCCTATGAAAACAAAAGCTTTTGAAAGCCTTGATCCCAGCCCTAAGTCTCTTTTAACATCTGCTTAACGACGCCGGAAAGAACCCAAGTTTTATGATCCTGACTTCGACGAGCGGCCAAACAAACCTGCCGCGTTACTTTGCCCAGAGCTTTCAGGTTGCGCAAAACATCCGGTCTGGGCGTCTGGACATCAGCTTGCCGGACGGACGCGTCTTTTCTGCAAAAGGGTCGGAAACGGGCCCGATTGCGGTCTTGAATGTCCACAACACCGAGCTTTTTGCCCGTTTGATACGCGACGGATATGTCGGTTTTTCTGAAGCGTATATGGATGGCTGGTGGTCCACCCCCGATCTACAATCCTTCATGGATCTAGTGAACACGGGTAATGACGATATGTACAATGGATATCCGGGGCAGACGCTGGTTCAGCTTTACGAAAGGCTGAGGTTCTGGCTTCAGCGCAACCATCGCAAGCAGGCCCGAAAAAATATCAGCCATCATTATGACCTTGGTAACGAGTTCTACAAGTTGTGGTTGGACGATACGATGACCTATTCGTCAGCGTTGTTTGCGACCGGACAGGAAAGCCTCGAAGCGGCGCAAACCGCAAAATACAAACAACTGGTCGACGAAATGGGCGCTCAACCAGGCGATCATGTTCTTGAGATTGGCTGCGGTTGGGGCGGGTTTGCAGAATACGCCGCGCGAGAGCGCGGTTTGAAACTCACTTGTCTGACAATCAGCGAGGAACAGTTCAAGTACGCCGTAAAGCGCATTGAAAAGGCTGGACTTTCAGATTACGTGGACTTCAAGTTGCAGGATTACCGCGACGAGCGCGGCACGTATGATGGTATTGCGAGTGTCGAGATGTTCGAAGCGGTGGGCGAAAAGTACTGGCCTGTGTATTTTTCCAAGTTGCGGGATCGCTTGAAGCCTGGAAAGGCTGCAACCTTGCAGGTGATCACCGTTGCAGATGACCGTTGGGAGGTCTACCGCAACGACGTCGATTTCATTCAGAAGTACATCTTCCCGGGTGGTATGCTTCCAAGTCCTGGCGCGTTGCGCGACCAAGTTCGCCGGGCGGGGCTTGGTTTTGAAGGTTCCATTGAATTTGGACAAAGCTATGCCATCACGCTGAAGAGGTGGCATGAAACATTTAATGAAAAATGGGACCTGATCAGCTCGCTTGGGTTTGACGATCGCTTTCGGCGGATGTGGGACTATTATCTGACGTCCTGTGCTGCGGCCTTCTCCGCATCAAACTGCGATGTAACACAGATCACTGTCCGCCGACCGGCGTAACAACCTGCCTTAAAAAAGACACTATTCCACCAGCCTTTCGCCACCTCACTCATCTAAAGATGACCCGTCGGAGTCCCAGAGAAGGACGCTGACGAGGCGCATTGTTGAGCAAATGAGGATGTTATGCCAGACGCAGCCAAGTTTATTGCCGCACTCTTTGTCGGAGTGATTGGTTATGTCGCATCCATAATGTTCATGCCATTGATGCCCGAGAGCACCGATTTCGGCGGCTTTGCCTATATAAACGCCATCATCGGCATCTGTTGCGGGTGGAAGGTGATGGGCAAACGCGCCGGGCGGGGCGTGACGGCCGCCATAAACAATGGCTTAGGCGGCGCCTTTGTCTTCGCGATGTGGGCTTTGTTCCTGCACTCCAGCTACCAAATGTTCGATCGCGCGTTAGACAACTGGTACAACGGTTTTTTCGCAGCTATGGCCGCAATCTTTCAGTTCATGGCGGAATACGCGCTGTTGATGCTGGACCCGATGGTCATGTTCACTTTGGTCGCCGGTGGCATACTCGCCGGACTGGCGACGGAATACGCTTGGCGTACTTGGAGATAAACGATAACAGCCGGGTATGACACCGCTGTTTTTGTTCGGAACTCTACGCCATTTACCGTTGCTTGAAACCGTAATTGGACCAACGGATCATCTAGGTGTCACCCCGGCCAACGCGCCCGGATTTGCCGTTGACGCGGTTGCTGATGGACCGTTTCCTTCTATCCGGACTGCGTCGCAACATGCTGCCCCGGGGCTTTTGCTATCAGGCTTGACCGAGGGGGATCGCGCGCGCCTGGATTATTACGAAGGCACATTCGACTACAGGCTTGCACCTCTGACGCTCGAGGATGGGTCAAAAGCAGAGGCATATTTTCCTCAAGGTCAGGACTTGACGGTGATTGGACCATGGTTGCTGGAAGACTGGGAAGCCGATTGGGCAGAGCTGAGCGTTTTATCCGCAAAAGAAGTCATGAGCTATTATGGAACGCGCGCGCCAGAGGAAATCGCGTCGATTTTTGCGCGTATCCGAGCACGGGCTTGGTCTGCGCTGAATGCCAAGGCAAGCCGCCACGGCGCTGGTACGTTTGAGGGGGCGATTGTCGTTGAAAACCGCGAGCGCGCCTATTCGAACTTTTTCGGGCTGGATGAATTCAAAATTAGGCACGACCGGTTTGACGGCTCTGAGACGAAAACGCTCGATCGTGCCGTATTCGTCGTAGGGGATGCGACATTGGTCTTGCCCTATGATCCGCTGCGGGACAGGGTTTTACTGGTGGAACAGATGCGCCTGGGCCCTTTGGCGCGTGGCGACAAAACGTGCTGGCAGTTTGAACCCGTCGCCGGGCTCGTGGATGCAGGCGAAACGCCGGAAGCGGGTGCCAGACGTGAGGCGCTTGAGGAAGCCGGCATCCACATCGATGCTATATTCCCGGTTGCTGAAACCTACAGTGCTCCTGGAAACTCCAGCGAATTTCATTTCCTTTACGTTGGATTGGCCGATTTGCCTGATGGTATAAACGGTGTCGGCGGTCTTGAGGCCGAAGACGAAGACATTCGCTCGCATCTATTCTCCTTTGATCGGCTTATGGAGTTGTGCGATGCGCAGGAAGTGGCAAACGGTCCGCTTGCATTGGCGGCTTACTGGCTGGACCGGCATCGTGACCGTCTGCGTCGGCAGGTTGCAACGCAGGTTTAGCACTGCAACCAGCAAGTGCTTGAGATCACCGCATTGCCCCGATAGACCTGAATGACAAAGACGGTGAGGGAGCAGGTACATGCGAGTCGTAGAAAATCTTGAAAAGGCCATTGGAAACACGCCTTTGATCCGCCTGCGAGCAGCAAGCGAAGCGACTGGATGCGACATCCTCGGCAAGGCGGAGTTCATGAACCCGGGCCAGTCTGTTAAGGACCGTGCCGCGCTTTACATCATCAAGAATGCGATTGCGCGTGGGGATCTGCGACCCGGCGGAACCATTGTAGAAGGGACTGCGGGCAACACTGGGATAGGATTGGCGTTGGTTGGCGCGTCAATGGGGTTTCGCACGGTGATCGTGATACCGGAAACGCAAAGCCAGGAAAAAAAGGACATGATCCGTCTGGCCGGCGCAGAGCTGATACAGGTTCCGGCCGTGCCTTATGCAAATCCCAACAACTATGTGAAGTATTCCGGCCGTCTGGCCGAGCGTCTGGCAGAGGAAAACCCGAATGGGGCCATCTGGGCAAACCAATTCGACAACGTGGCAAATCGCCAGGCGCATGTGGAAACCACCGGGCCTGAAATCTGGGAACAGACCGAAGGGAAGGTAAACGGTTTTATTTGCGCCGCAGGTTCGGGCGGCACACTGGCTGGGGTGTCGGAGGCCTTGCAGAGCCGGGGCGTAAAGATGGGATTGGCAGACCCGGAGGGCTCTGGTCTTTATAAGCTCTTCACGGGCGATGAGGCAGGCGGCAATTCGATCACCGAAGGTATTGGGCAGGGCCGGATCACTGCCAATCTTGAAGGGCTGAAACCCGATGTGTGCTATAAGATACCGGATGCGGAGGCACTGCCTATTGTCTTTGATCTGCTTGAGCATGAAGGCCTGTGCCTTGGTGGCTCATCCGGGATCAATATTGCCGGGGCCATTCGCATGGCACGAGAGATGGGCCCGGGCCATACGATTGTGACGATTCTGTGCGATTACGGCACGCGGTATCAATCCAAACTCTTTAACCCTGAGTTTTTGGCAAGCAAGGGCCTGCCAGTACCGTCCTGGCTCACGCATTCGCTAGCGAGCATACCCGGCGTCTTCGAAGACGCATGAAGAACCTTCTGCGCAATTTTCTGGTTCTTGCGCTCTTGTTTGGGGCGAGTATCGGAGCGGCACAGACAACCACGCAAGATCTGCAAAGTGACGAGAGTGCTGGACAGACGCAGGCGGCCGCCAATAACGGGGATGAAGTGCCTGAAGAGGACGGCGCGCGGGATGCAGATGATCCCCTGTATCCGTTTTGGAACGAAACGGCAGACTCCGCCGAAAACAAAATTGACAGCGCTGAAGATATACCAACCGATGAGTTGGAGAAGCTGCGCGCTACATTGGCAAACTTTCGGACCGAATTTTCAATCCAACGTGGCGCGAACGCAGAGCGTATAGCGAATATTCAATCCCAGATTGCGGCACTTGGGACCGCGCCGGAAGACGGAATAGAAGCGCCGGAGATTACTGTAAATCGGCTGGAGCTTGAGGAGCAACTGGAAGGCCTTCTGGCTCCGGTTCGTGTTGCGGACGCGGCCTTTCAGCGAGCTGAGGGGTTGATTGGCGAAATAGACAGGATCATTCGCGATCGGAAGGCCCGAAACCTTCTGGCGCTTGGTCCTAGCCCTCTTGATCCGCGCAACTGGCTTGTTGCCTTCAATGACGCAACGCGCATCCTCAAGGATTTGACGCAGGATGCCAGTGGTGTTTTCGATCGTGCGCGACAGCAGAGCTTTCGCGAAAAGGTTCCTTTGTTTCTGTTGCTGACAGCGGTCTCTCTGACATTGATCGTGAAGGGCCGAGGATGGGCGAATGCCATGATCGATTATCTGCGTGCAATGGGCGGCGGAGGGTCGGGTGTGTGGCGCTTTCTGGTGTCGCTCTTGCGCATCGCTATCCCGCTTTTTGGGTTGTACGGTCTCGCATACACGCTGAATGCAAGCGAACTCTTCGGCGATGACGTGGCTGCATTGATTGGTTTGTTGCCCGCCTGGGGATTCATTTTGTTGGGGTTCCGCTGGCTGGCGGAACGGCTCTATGCGCGCGAAGACGAAGATACGATTATCACGATAGCGCCTGACAAGCGCTCTCTGATGAGATTTTACATGTTGTTAATGTCTCTGCTGTTTGTCTCGCGCGGCATCGTCGAAGTGTTGTTCACATTGGAAAACGCCAAGGCGGAAACAATCGTGGTATTTGCTTTTCCGATTGTGGTGACGATGGGCTCTGTCCTGATCTTGCTGGGCATGCGCTTGCGTGACGAACACATAGTTTCACCGGAGTCTGCGGATGAAGAAACTTCCGCAAAGCTCTCTGGCTTTGAACGTGCCATGCGACTGGCGGGCAACGGCACCATTGCTGTGGGGATCGCCGCGCCCATCATGGCGGCCGTGGGGTATTCGGAAGCGGGCAATGCGCTTCTTTACCCAACGGTCCTGAGCATCGTGTTGCTCGGCTTCGTTGTTGTGTTTCAACGGTTTGGGGCTGACGTATATGGTTTGCTGAGCGGGCAGGGGTCTGCCGCGCGTGATGGCTTGATTGCCATTCTCATCGGATTTGTTCTGATCTTGGCAAGCCTGCCATTACTTGCTTTGCTTTGGGGCGCACGGATTGCCGACCTGACAGAGCTTTGGATTCGTTTTTTGGCCGGGTTTGATTTGGGAGGAACCCGCATCTCTCCCAGTAACTTTCTGACTTTTGCGGTTGTTTTCTTGATCGGCTACACGATCACGCGATTAATACAGAGCACGTTACGCCAAAGCGTGTTGCCAAAGACCAATCTCGACATCGGTGGACAGAACGCGCTTGTGTCTGGCGTCGGTTATGTGGGGATATTCCTCGCCGCACTGATTGCAATCACGGTCGCCGGCCTTGATTTGTCCGGGTTTGCGATCGTCGCGGGTGCCCTGTCTGTCGGCATCGGTTTTGGCCTGCAGAACATCGTGAACAACTTCGTGTCCGGCATCATTTTGTTGGTGGAGCGACCCATTTCCGAGGGAGACTGGATCGAAGTTGGAACTCAAATGGGTTACGTCAAAGACATTTCCGTGCGCTCAACGCGGATCGAAACGTTTGACCGCACTGATGTGATTGTGCCCAACTCCGATCTGGTTTCGGGGACAGTCACAAACTACACGCGCGGCAATACGGTCGGGCGCCTGATCGTTCCGGTCGGCGTGGCTTATGGAACCGATACAAAAAAAGTGGAGCAGATCTTGCGCGAGATCGCGAACGCCCAGCCGCTGGTCCTTGGAAACCCGCCGCCGGACGTTTTTTTCATGGGCTTTGGTGCAGACTCCCTCGATTTCGAAATTCGCGCTATCCTGCGCGACGTAAACTGGGTGTTGAGTGTCAGAAACGATATTAATCATGAAATTGCGCGGCGTTTCATAGAAGCGGATATCGAAATTCCCTTTGCACAACGCGATATCTGGTTGAGAAATCCGGAAACTTTGCAGTCTGCAGATCCGGACAACCGGCATTCTACCGATGAAAGCTTTGCACCAGATGACAGCAAGGAGCAGCCATGACCGATATGTTGTTTCGCCAGGATGCTTACCTGCGTGAAGCAAAAGCCCTGGTTGTCGGTCATACAATGGACGGTGGCATCATTCTGGATCGCACCGTCTTTTATCCGACAGGCGGTGGTCAGCCTGGCGACAGCGGCGCGCTGACCTGGGCCGGAGGGGACTGCGCGATTGCGACAACCGTAAAAGGCGAAGGGGATACAATCGTGCTTGTTCCCAAGGTTGGAAGCGCACTGCCCCGCGTTGGGGGTGATGTGCATCAGAAACTGGATTGGGGCAGACGCTTTGGCCATATGCGCGTTCACTCAGCGCTGCACCTTTTGTCCGTTGCAATTCCGTTTGGGGTAACGGGTGGGTCCATCTCGGCTGACAAAGGCCGGCTCGATTTCGATATGGAAAATCCGCCGGAGGACAAAGACACTGTGGCCGGCGCGCTCTACGAGATGATCGCGTCCAACGCCCGTGTCAGTGAAGAATGGATCACTGAGGACCAGCTCGACGCACAACCCGAGCTGGTCAAAACCATGTCTGTTCAGCCGCCGCGCGGGGCGGGGCGTATTCGCTTGGTTCGGATTGGGTCAGGCGATGACACACTGGACTTGCAACCCTGTGGCGGGACCCACGTCAAGCACCTGGGAGAAATCGGATCAGTGCGACTCGGAAAAGTCGAAAAAAAGGGGCGGCGGAACCGGCGCGTCTATCTGCATCTGGTTTGAAGTCATGCCGCTTCCCGCTGATTTGCCTCTTGCAAATAGCCTGTCGTGCACGCTACACCGCGCGAACGGAGCGGTGGCCGAGTGGTCGAAGGCGCACGCCTGGAAAGTGTGTAGGCGGGAGACCGTCTCCAGGGTTCGAATCCCTGCCGCTCCGCCACAGAACAATCATTGTTGGAAAATTTCCCTAAAGCCTTGGAGAGTAGTGACGGAATTGTGGTTCGAAAACCTTCATTTCGGCGGCATGCCAGTCGTTCACCAACGACTAGTTTCAATACTAGTCTTTGGTGAACGATCTTTCCAGAATGCCATAGATTACAAGGGTTTGAGAGAACTGCGTTCGCGAGTTCGAAAACTCTCTCAAACTTCCCTGAAGTTGCGGAGCGATTCGCTGCCTTTTCCTCCAAAGCAAGCTTTGCGCGCTCTAGCTTTTCGATCTTTTTCTCACAGGCCTTGATGACGGCGAGGTTAACCACTTCAACGATCTTGTCCAGCTATGTCTCTGGCGACCTCGCTGATTGGCTGCAGGACAAAGGTATGAAGCACTCACGCGGCGCACTGTGTCACCCTCAGACACAAGGTAAGATCGAACGATGGCATCAAACCTTGAATAACCGGATCTTGCTGGAAAACTACTTCCTACTGGGCGATCTCGAAGCCTTCGTCGATCGCTACAACCACCAGTGCTACCACGAGAGCCTGAACAAGGTCACGCCCGCCGATGTCTACTTCGGACGCGACCAAGCCATTCTGGAACAACGAGAAAGGATCAAACAGAAGACGTTCGAAGCGCGACGCTCGCATCACAGAAAATGCGCAGCATAATCAAACCAACCAGATGAGCCGAACACTCTCTAAGTCTACGCCGCACTTGGTTCCAAAAACTCTGACGTCGCACAGTGCGCTGTACGTCTTTAAGTTGGGCCCGCAAACCGCGGGGGTGGCCCGGAGGCACCAAGCAACGTCCGGCTGTTCAGCTGGTGGGTCTGGCTGTTTGTAAGTGCTGCTCGCCCGTTGGGCAATGGCGGATCTTCGGCTCGAACCCAAACCCCCATTGCCCATCGAAAGTAGTTTTCTGAGATGCCATTCCTTTCGGACGACCAACTGGGTTATTTCTTTCCGCTCTCAACAATGCTGAACGGCACGTCCACGAGTTGGCCACCCACTGGTCCGGTTTCGGTCATAACCTGAACAGCATCACCGGGCTGGGCCTCGCGTGAAACAAGAGCATAACCGATCATATGCTGTAGACGATAGGACCATGCTTTGTGGGTCATATGACCAATGACCACGCCATTCTTTGCAATGTCGAGCCAGATCGACTGATCCTCGTCTTCTTCTGCACTGTTCAGCATGATGCCAAGTTGATGACGCTTCACACCATTAGACTTTATTTTGCGCAGAGAGGTCACTCCGATCACGTCGTCGTTCACATCCAGATCGACAAACTTTTCCAGACGCACCTCGAACGGATTGGTGTGTTCGTCCGTGTCGGTGCCGTAGTTTAAGAGCCCGCTTTCCGTGCGTTCTGACGGGTTTGGATAACCGGGTCCAATACCAAAAGGTTGCCCGGCTTCTTTAACGATCTGCCAAAGACGATCGCCCTTTGATCCATCCATCAAAAACAGCTCGTAGCCGCCCTGTTTCGACCAGCCCGCCCGCACGATTTTTAACGGTACGCCTTCGATCTGGGCATCCTTGAACCAGAAATATCGTAAGTCGCGCACCCAGTCGCCGAAAATCGAGGCGACCACATCCTCTGCTTTTGGCCCTTGCACAGCCATCGGGGACACGTCGGGCTCGCTAACCTCGACGTTGAGACCTCGCTCACCAGCAACGCAGCGTGCCCAAAACCAGATGTCGGAGTTGCCGATGGAGAGCCAGTAGCAATCATCGCTCACCTTCATCGCGATTGGATCGTTGAGCAAAACGCCGTGATGATCACAAACCGCCACATATTTTCCCTGTCCAACTTTCTGATTCGACAGGTCACGCACGCAAAGGATTTGCGCAAGCCTGGCCGCGTCGGGCCCTTTGAGTTGAACCTGTCTCTGAACCGCTACGTCCCACATCGAAACGCCGTTGATCAGGCGCCAGTACTCCGCTTCGCGGTCGCCATACCCGCGCGGGATTAGCATATTATTATAGGTGAGCAGCGTTTCAGCACCCTCGTCGAGTGTTGACCGGTAAAAGGGTGATTTTCTGAGGCGTCCCGCGGACACGATCTGAGCCATGCACGTCTTCCTGTTTTTCGATCTTCCAACACACGCAGGTTGTCGCCTTGCGCGTCGGATTCCGTTTTGCGATCTGATTACCAGCGATCCGAATGGTACAAAAATGAATTGATCTTACTTGGGATTTAGTAAAACTAAATCCATGAACAGTTGGACACCGTCCTTGAATGCCTTGCGTGCCTTCGAAGCTGTGGCCCGCCACCTCAGCTACAAATTGGCTGCCGAAGAACTCAATGTCACACCTGCCGCCGTGAAGCAGCTGGTTGTGAAACTTGAGACAGCTTTGGGAACAAAACTCATAGAAAGAAAAGGTCACCAACTGGTACTGACGTCCAACGGTATGGCCGGGCAAGACGATATGGAACTGGCGATGCTGCACACTTCTGAGGCCTTGAGAAAAATGCGCCGCACTAGGCAAGAGGCCCGTCTGGTCGTTACTGTTGAAGCCTCAATTGCAACCAATTGGTTGGTCCCAAGGCTTGAGAAATTCAGAACCGATAATCCTGGAATCGATGTTTTGATCGATTCTTCGCAGCGTGTCGTAGACTTGGTGCGGGAGGACGTGGATGTTGCTATAAGATACGGGGTAGATCACAATGACGACCTTGTCGCGATACGGCTTTTTGACGACGTTGTTCTTCCTGCCTGCAGTCCAGTGTTATTGGACGGACCGCTCAACTCGAAAGGCCTTGAGTCCCTTCGAAATGCCCCGCTGATTCACTGGGATCTGTCACATCTGCCGTGGGCTAAAAATACGCGCCGCTGGTTCGATTGGGCCAGATGGTTTGAGCGCAGAAATGTCCATGGAATTGACACCACGCGCGGCCCACGGTTTAGCGATTATGGTTTGGCCGTTCAGGCTGCTGTGTCTGGTCAGGGCGTATTTCTCGGCGGGTGGCCGGCGCTCCAAGATCCAATGAAAGCGGGCCTTCTGGTTTGCCCGTTTCCAGCCCATATCGAGGCGACGGACGTCGGTTTTGACGTCGTGACGACACAGAGCGACGCCCGTAAACCAGAGGTATCGGCGTTTGTTAATTGGCTTGTCCGTTTTACGCAAACGAACTCCAGTTTTTCCGCTGATTTCCCTATGCCCTAGTTTCGAAAGATCCAACCCGGTGCTTTGGCTTTTTTTAAGGGGGTAAATTCAGGCTGCAGATTTCTTAAGAACGTGAGGTCGAAAGATTCTTCATTGCAGTGCCATGCGGTTTTTGAGCGAACGCGCGCGCGCAAGCTCTATGACTGCCAGCGGGCCAATCAGGGCAACGGATCAAAACTCAATCGCAACTCCGTGATGGTCGCGGAGAGATTTCGGCGTGTCTATAGTGCTGGCACGCCACTTAATTGGGCGGGCACCATCGCTGTAATAGTGCCAACTCGGTTTCTCACGCTTTATTTCCGGAACGAAAGAGTATCTGGTTCTCTGTGACGAAGGAGGATGTTACTGTAACTAATTCGTGCCTTCGCGCGATTTGCAGTGTCCGGCTCTTGCCGATCCAACAATTTCTTTTGTGTCTGTTGAGCAGCGCGGTTTGCGTAAGGGCGGTCGAAGACAAAACTGCGACAGAAAAACAGATAAGTTGAAACGCGAAACGGTCTTGTGCAAAAAGAAATTGTCATTTCTGTAAGATGCGCGACAACTTCTCAAAACTCACTGGGTACGCGCCAGTCTGAGTAGTGCGCAAGAGAATTGAATGGGTTTTTGAAACCGGAATTGGGCCATATTCATGTCGCCTCGGAAGCTTGATTGCTTTGAGGGGGAAACGCCACATTTTTCACCGTATGTGCGTCTTCTGAAGCATCTGTACGGGGCGCGCAGGCAACCGACGCGAAACGTCAAAAAAGATCGAAGTGTCCGGCTTCCGCGCTGTTTGGTTGTTCATTGTTTCTGAGCAACCGTTTTGTGGCTTCAAGTTTTAGCCGTTGGGATATTGCGTATAATGAGCGGTGCGGATTGGTTTCGAGCATCCCTTCTTGGCTGAGCAAATGCAGCATCAGTGCGCAGTCTTCAAGCGATTGTCGTGTAAAGTCCAGGGACTGCAATTTTGTGAATGGAACGTCGTCTGTTGATTGGGCGTTTGCAAGTGTGTGACCGAGCGCGTGCTCTACGTCGAACACACGCCCGGCTAACATGTCCAGATGCATCGCCAACCGATTCAGTGCGACCATCAGTTCAGTTTCTCTTGATAAACGTGGTGCGTTCACAGCCGACCAACTACCGCTTCAATACAATTGCGCAATCCCGCTGGCTCAAAGGGTTTTTTTAAGTAGTTGTTCATGCCTAATTTTTTGCCGTGATCAACGATTTGCTGTTCAGCACGCCCCGTTATGAGGATGAATCCGACCCCTTTTGTTTTTGGGCCAGCACGCAATTGGTGTAGCAATTGTAGACCGTCCATTTCCGGCATGTTGTAGTCGGATATAACGAGATGCACAGGGCGTGCCGCTATTGATTGCAGGGCGTCGCGACCGTTTTCTGCCGTTGTGACATTTCGGATTCCGAAAGCATCAAGGGCTTGTGTGATCAAGCCTCGGCTGGTCGACATATCATCGACGACCATGATTCTGATTTTGTCTCTTAAAGACACTCTTTGTCCTTTCGCCAGATCAAATCGAGGCCGCTTTGTGCGTGTAGGTTGTTGGGCCGACGCTTTGGAAACCGAAGGCGTCCGGAGTCGCGATACGTTCTGAATGGCCCAAAAAAAGGACTCCATCGGCAGACAGAACTTCGTTGAATCGTTGCCAAAGTTTGTTCTGCGTCGATGTGTCAAAGTAGATCACAACGTTTCGGCAGAAAATAACATCAATGTTTTGCTTTATCGGCCAGTCCGAAAGCAGGTTCAACTCTTTGAATACGACAAGCGATTTCAGATTGTCGTTTACGCAGAAGTCGGTGTTGGTGGTGTCAGTAGTCTGAGTGAAGTATTTGCTCAGCAATGGTTCTGGTATTCCGGCGACCATGCGCTCTGGGTAAATGCCCTTCTGCGCGAAGGAAACGACATTCGGATCAATGTCTGTTGCGAGAATTTTGACGTCGTGTGATCGCAATTCCGGCGCACATTCCAATAAGGTCATTGCAATGGAGTATGCTTCCTGACCATTGGAGCAACCAGCCGACCAAAGTCGAAATCGGCTCCCCTTTGTTAAACCATCGAAGACGCGCGGTAAGATCGTTTTAGCAAGCGCATCGAAATGATGCTTTTCCCGAAAGAAATGAGATACGTTTGTTGTTAAGGCCGATATCATCTGGCGGCGCTCGTCTGACCCGTTTTCAGTCACGACAAAATCCGCATATGCGCCGAAGTTGTTTATTCCCAAGGCTTTCAGTCGGTGCCTTAACCTTGACTGAATCATCGAAGACTTCTCTGCCACGAGCTGCAAACCGCTTTCGCGGTACGCAAGATCTGCAATTGCTTCAAACGTCCGGCTATCCATGTTTTCGCTGCTCATCTTGTCCGGGATCACGCTGCATCGCTTTGAACTTGTGAGACGACGGATGCCAGGTCCAAAACCCGGATCATTCGCTCGTCAATAAGCGTCAGAGCGCTGACGACGTTTGGGCCTGAGGCGGACTGCATATCGGGAGGCGGTTGGAGGTCATCAGTTGTTAAACCGATAATGTCCGAGACCGCATCGACAAGCAGACCTGTCATCATGTCTTCGTGGCTGACAACAATGATGACATTCCGATCCGTATGCTCTCTTGGAGCGAGACCCAAACGTTGAGCCAGGTCCATGACTGGGAGCACAGTACCGCGAAGGTTAATTACGCCTTTCATGTAACTTGGCGCGTGAGGCAACGGTGTCGTCCTTGTCCATCCTCTTATTTCGCGTACCGACATTATGTCGAGCGAGTACTCCTGTTCGGCCAGTTGAAATGTCAATAGCTCTAGTGTTTTGGACAACTCACTCTCGGTCATGCTGAAAGCCCCACTTGGTTCTGATTTGGGCGCAATCCGGTTGCGCCAATTGCGTTGGTAATGATGTCGGAGGTGTCCAGAATAAGCGCGATTTGCCCATCCCCTAGAATAGTTGCGGCTGCAATTCCGGGCGCCCTGTAAAAGCTGTCATCAAGACCTTTTATGACGACCTGTCGCTGATCTTGGATATTATCAATGATCAGTGCCGCGCGATCGTCGTCATCATGGGCGATCAAGAGCACAACGCAACCTTCATAGTCGGTGATTGGCTCGCGGTATCCTAACTCTTGACCCAGATCGAAGAGAGGAACAAAACCGCTGCGGACACGAACAACATTGGCGCCGGGCCTTACCATCTCGACATCTGTATTGCTGAGCGTCAGGGTCTCGATGACGGCATTTAGCGGTAGCACGAGCGTTTCCTCAGCAACCTGTACAACCATACCATCCAGTACGGCAAGGGTGAGAGGTAACGAAATGGAGAATGTTGTGCCTTCTCCAGGAGTCGATGAAATAGTGATCCGCCCACCGAGTTCCTGAATGGCGGTTCGAACAACATCCATACCAACGCCGCGCCCAGAAAGATCGGACACGACCGTCGCCGTTGAAAACCCTGGCAGGAAAAGCAGATTGTCTATTTCATTTTCAGAAAGTGCGATATCTGGCGATATAAGGCCCTTTTCGACGGCAATCTTGTGGACTTTTTCCCGGTTAATCCCAGCGCCGTTGTCGGAGACTTCTATGATGACACGGCCCGAGCGGTGAGCTGCCGACAAGTATACTTCGCCCTGCGCTGGCTTGTCCGCAGCTCTGCGTTCCTCTGGTGTTTCGAGACCATGATCTACGGCATTTCGGATCATGTGCGTAAGCGGATCGGCGAGGCGTTCGATCACGGTTTTGTCGACCTCGGTGCTTTCGCCATCCGTTATTAGGCGCACGTCTTTGTCAACGGCGGCGGATGCTTCGCGCACAATCCTGGACATACGCTGAAACAGTGACTTCACCGGTTGCGCGCGGATCATCATCACGCTGTCTTGAATGTCTCGTGTTAGCCGTTGAAATTCCTCGAGACCACTCATCGCATCCGAATGCGGCGAAAGGCCTGAACTCTCAAGACTCTGCGACAGCATTGCCTGGTTGATTACCAATTCGCCAACAAGATTGACCAAACGTTCGATCCTATCCAAATCGACGCGGACGACGGATTTTGCTGCCGGCGGCGAACTTGCCGACGGTTTTGGCTTTTCTTTGGATCCCGGTTTTTTCGCATCTGCCACCGGTTTCTGGACATCTGGCGCTTCGACGACTGTGTCCGGGACAGCCTGCGTTTCTGGCGCCAGTTCCTCTGCCGCATCGCTGTCAGCCACTGTTTCCTCTGCCGCTTCGTTTGTATTCACAAGATCCTGTGACGGGAGTGAGAGTTCCGATTCAGCCAGAATTTCGACGTCGCAAAGACCTTCTACAAATTCGAATGCCGACGCGATTTCAGCCTCATCGACCTCCGCAACAAGTTCAATCGTCCAGTCGATGTAAGCCGTTTCGGGGGCCAGTTCGTCGAGCGATGGCAATCTTTCGGTATTGCATGTAACCGTGCAGTGGCCCATTTCGGACAACGCGCGGAGAATTTGAAATGGTTCATTTCCGGTTTCAAACAACTCGTTTGCTGGTTTGAAATTTATCCGGAAACCTAAACGCTTGCCCGTGTCGTCATCTAAGTCCGCCAGTGGCGAGAGGTCGAAGTCATCGTCCAGATCGAGATCAAAGGACAGCGTTGCGGGTTGGAACTCGATATTTTCGACTTCGTCTTCCGCCTTGCCGTCCGCAGCAGAAGTTTCGCCAAGCAGATCATCCAATTTTGCTAGAAGATCGGTGGTTTCCTGATCAGGCAATTCTCCGGCGTCACGGCTGATGCGCACAAGATCAGACAGATGATCAGCACAGCGGAAGAACAACTTCAAAGCGTCGGCATCTGCTGCCATGCGTCCAGCGCGTACTTCGTCAAGCGCAGTTTCGAAACGATGTGCAAATCTAACCAGCGCTTCCAATCCAAAGGCACCTGCACCGCCTTTGATCGAATGCACTGCGCGGAAAACGGTATTTATTGTCTCCGCATCTTCATCGCCGTCGTCCATCGCTTGCAAACCGTCTTGCAAGGCTTCCAGAAGTTCCTCGCATTCGATAAAAAACGAGGCGCGGATTTCGGCCATTGGGTCATTGTTTTCCGTCATTGTCAGCCCTTTACCCGGCAACCATCTGGAGCGCTTTGATCAGTTTGTTTGGATCAAAGGGCTTGACGATCCAGCCTGTCGCACCGGCGGATCGCGCGCGCGCTTTCAGTTCTGGTGCAGCCTCCGTCGTTAGGACGAGAATTGGCGTCGCGCGGTGTTTGTCCTGGCCGCGCACTGCGTCGATGAAGCCGAAGCCGTCAAGGCGCGGCATGTTTATGTCAGTGATGATTGCGTCAGGTTCGATCCCGTCCAGCACTTCGATGCCGTGTACGCCGTCGTCTGCCGTGTGGACGTTGAAGCCGGCAGGCGTGAGCGCAAGCCGGATCATGTCGCGCATTGTGCGGCTGTCGTCGACGGCAAGGATTTCAAGTGTCATGAGTGTCCCCTTGCGATGGCTTCCGGTGTTAATCCCATGAGGCGCATTTGCTCGATCACGCGATCGGATACATTGCTGATCGCGACAGAATAACCGTTCTCTCTGATTGAACATGAAGCGGAAAGAAGAACTTGTAGACAAAGTGCGCCCAGATGTTTGACGCCAGACATATCCAATGTGACATCACCCGAAGTGTGACCACGCAGCTGAGCTGCCAGGTCCGATGCAGCTGCCAGATCCAACTTGGGTGCGAGTACGATGGTTTCACTCATTTCAGCTCCACACCCTTTTGTTTTTTCGAACGCGCATCAAAATCTCCACAAACCGCAAACCAGTCTGTGCACCGTCATAGAGGCCGGTCCGTTAAAACAGAGTTACTTCAGCCGTTTTTTCGCGATGTTCCGTCCGACATTCAAAACCAAGAGGCCGTGCGCCGCTTAATGCAAAAACCCGCCTGACTTCAGGCGGGTTGCAGGTTGTCCGATTTTGATGTTGCCTCAGGCGCGCCGACGCCGTCCGCCTGCGCGTCCGCCGCGCCCGCGACCTTCTTGACCGGGTTTTGGGGGCTCTTTGTTGAACTGGATCCATGCCGAGCCGTGCGGGTCATTGTTCGTCAGGAAATTGGCCGCGCGAATTGCTTCCATTTCCTTTCCAGGGCGCGGTTTCGTAGACCCAAGGCCAAAGAGTTGGCAGAAAACCTCTGCGTCGATGTCTTCCGGAATGACAACGCCTGCAGCGAGCAATTCCTGTTTTTTGGCGTCAAGTTTTGTGGCGTTCACCGGAAGAGCAACGGGGTTCATGATTGCGGATGTCATGCCCGCCCCCATGGCCATCGGCAAAAAGGCATTGTTGATACCATGCCGGTTTGGCAGGCCAAAACTGATGTTGGATGCGCCACACGTTGTATTGACTCCCAATTCCTCGCGCAAGCGCCGGACCAGTGTAAACACCTGCTGGCCTGCTGTCGCCATCGCACCGATTGGCATGACCAACGGGTCCACAACAATATCTTCGGCAGGAATCCCGAAATCAGCGGCGCGTTCTACGATTTTCTTGGCAACGGCAAAACGCACATCCGGGTCTTCGGAAATGCCTGTGTCGTCGTTGGAAATCGCAACAACCGGTACGTTGTACTTTTTCACGAGAGGCAGAACGATTTCGAGGCGTTCTTCCTCGCCAGTAACCGAATTCAGCAATGGACGGCCGTTTGCGGCCTGCAGGCCTGCTTCCAAAGCGCCGGGTACAGAACTGTCAATGCACAAGGGCACGTCCACAACGGCCTGAACCCGTTCGACCAGTTCGCGCATCAGCGGCGGTTCGACAAAATTATTGTCCGCATAACGCGTGTCTTCCGCCATCTTGTTTGAAAAGACCGCGCCAGAATTCACGTCAAGCACCGTTGCGCCCGCAGCAACCTGTGCGATGGCGTCCGCTTCTACCGTCGAAAAGTCTCCCGCTTCGAGCTCCAGTGCCAGTTTCTTGCGTCCTGTCGGATTGATCCGCTCTCCGATCACGCAAAATGGCTGGTCAAAGCCAATGACGGCGGTCTTTGATTGAGATTCGACGATGGTCTTTGTCATTAGGGTGTCCTTGATCAGGCGTTGGCAGGATTGGCGGACTGACCGCCGTTTTCAATCGCCCATTTTGCGTTTGTCTTAATACCGCCCAGAGGGAAGAAATGCGCGTTGGTGATGTTGAAATCCGGATGCGCGGCTTTGTGGGCTGCAAGCTCCGCGATGACATCCGTGGGTTCATAGGGCAGCAACAGTTTGGTCACGTCCATTGCGCGTTTTTGCAGCACCTTCAAAGACGGTCCAACGCCGCAGGCAATCGCGAACTTGATCAGCGTCTGCAACTTAGCCGGCCCGGCAATCCCTATGTGAATGGGCAACGTAATACCGTTCTCAGCCAGTGCGTCAGCCCAGGCGATGATCGGTTTGGCGTCAAAGGCAAATTGCGTGGCAAGCGCCATTTTTGCGTCGGTACGCGACTGGAATTCATTTTTCCAGTGCAATGCGGCGTCGACGTTGCTTGTTGATCCATCCGGATCAATGTCACGATTGCCTTCCGGATGCCCGGCGACATGCAACCGTTCGAAACCCGCTTCATCGAACAGACCTGTCTCCATGAGCTGCATCGAGCTGTCGAAATCGCCGACAGGATAGGTCACGCCCCCCGCAAGTAAAAGCGCCTGTTTGACATCGGCCTCGCCCTGATAACGCGCGATCCAATCCGCCAATGTTGATTTATCTTTGATGATGCGAGCCGGGAAATGCGGCATGACCTTGAAGCCGCCTTCATTCAGGCGCTTGGCCGTCAAAACCATGTCCTCGATTGCCGTGCCTTCGATATGCGCAATGTAAACACGCGTTCCTTGTGGCAGGATTTCGGTAAAGTCCTCGACTTTGTCGGCCGTACGCGGCATCACTTCGATGGAGTAATCTTTCAGGAACGCTTCTATATCTGAGTTGACAGTGATCGGGGCAGAGGTGTCTTTGCGCTTGAAGTTCAAAAGTGCCATCAGTCGATCCTTTCCGGACGAGAGAGTGTCAATCAGGGATGGCAGGGTCAGGCCCAGCCGTCGTTGTCAATCAAAGCCTTGATGCGTTTGCGATCGTATTCGGTGTCGATCCGCGCGGCTTCAGCGTCTGCAATATCCTCGGGTGCGCCTTCCATTTCTCCGGACACCGCTTTTCGCCATTCTGCCAGATAAGCATCCGTATCCTCCGCGCCAGCCTTCATGGCTGCTCGGTCAATCGCTTGCTCGAACCGTTCGGGCAGCTGGCGTTTCGCGCCGCGGCGGCCTTTACCAACAATGACCTGAGCAGGAATGTCGCGCCAGTAAACTATGGTGACTTCAGGCATGTTCTTGATTCCCGATTGCGTTGCTCCGTTCTAACGACGACGCCCAAGCACGCACAGCAGAATTTCGACAGAATAAAACCTGTCCGCGACGCGTCGGATTCATTCACTAAGTACAAACTACATCAAACTCTGAAGCAACGTGCGGAGCGCGGGAGCATTGCGCATGTAATCGCCAAGGCAAACACACCATTCTGAGAAGCCTTACGCGGAAAATTGACACTGACTTGCGCAGCGGTCTGTGAGCCGCTAGCTTTGTCGCAACTCGATATGAAAGGCGCGAAAAATGGCGCCAAAGCGTCCCAGAGGTGCGGGCGCGCTCGACACGAAGACGGCTCTGAGCCCCGCGCCAGTTCCGTCCGGATCCGGGGAGCTTTACGCGGCCCTTGATCTGGGCACAAACAGTTGTCGTATGCTCATCGCGGAGCCCGTAGGCAGCGGTTTTGCGGTGGTGGACAGCTTTTCCAAGTCGGTACAACTGGGCGCAGGTCTGGAAAAGAGCGGGCGCTTGTCACAGTCTTCGATGTCGCGCACGATCCAGGCGTTACGTATCTGCAATCAGAAACTGAAGCGCAACAAGGTCCGCCACATGCGCCTCGTCGCCACCGAAGCTTGCAGACGCGCAACCAACGCGGACGAGTTCGTCTTGCGCGCGCATCGGGAAACCGGATTGAAGCTGGAAATCATCAAACCTCAGGAGGAAGCGCAACTTGCCGTCGTCTCCTGTGCACCATTGGTGAGCAGAAGCACCGAAAACCTGCTGGTCGTTGATATTGGCGGTGGATCAACGGAACTGGTTTGGATCGATTTATGCCAGGTACCGCGCGACGATCGACCGCGTGCGATCATGCGATTGAACACAGGGTTTTCTCAAGGCATGTCGGATATTCCAGCCGCGCGTGTTGTTGACTGGATTTCGGTCCCGTTAGGTGTTGCGACTCTGCGCGATCAGTTCAACGATGTAGAGGATGATGCTGCGCGCTTTGCGCTGATGAGCTGGTTTTTCGAAGAGAATCTGTCCGACTTCGCGCCATACCATGATACGCCTCCGCAAGAGAGGTTCCAGATTGTCGGCACGTCCGGCACGGTAACCACCGTGGCTGCCAGCCACCTTGGTTTGAAAAGGTACGACCGGACAAAAGTCGACGGTCTGCATATGACAACGGACGAAATCGACCGTGTGATCCGGTCTTATCTTGCCATGGGGCCGGACGGACGGCGTGCCGACCCGCGGATCGGGCAAGATCGACATGCGCTGATCATGTCCGGCGCCGCTATTTTGCAGGCTCTGATGCGCTGTTGGCCAACGGATCGCCTGTCAGTCGCAGATCGGGGACTGCGCGAAGGACTGCTTTATGCGCAAATGAGCGCGCATGGCGTTTTGGATGACGGAGCTTTGTGATGGTCAAGCGAACAACCGGAAAAAACACATCCGGGCGCGGGCAGCGTGACCTTAAAATCAAGGTCAAGACTGCGCGGGGACGCAAGTTGAGTTCGACACGCTGGCTGCAGCGCCAACTCAATGATCCGTATGTAAAGCGCGCAAAAGCAGAAGGCTACCGAGGGCGCGCGGCTTTCAAGATTCTGGAGCTGGATGATAAATTTCGTTTTCTGGTTCCAGGGGCGCGTGTGCTTGATCTGGGGTGTGCGCCTGGTGGCTGGTGCCAGGTTGCAGTGAAACGCGTTAATGCTCTTGGTGAAAAGCAGGGAAAGGCGATTGGTTCTGTTCTTGGCGTTGATTTGCAGGAAATGGAACCAATCGCCGGTGCTGAACTGCACCAACTGGATTTCATGCAGGACGATGCAGATCATCAGGTGCGCGAATGGCTGGACGGCAAAGCAGATGTCGTAATGTCCGACATGGCCGCCGCGAGCTCAGGGCACAAACAAACGGACCACCTGCGCATCATCGCTCTGTGTGAAGCGGCCGCCTATTTTGCCTTCGACGTTCTGAAAGAAGGCGGCACGTTTGTTGCAAAGGTACTGGCTGGCGGGGCAGAGGGAGAGTTGCAAAAACTGCTCAAACAGAGATTTGCCAAGGTGGCGAATATGAAACCGCCGGCGTCCCGATCCGACAGCTCGGAAAAATTCGTCGTGGCCACGGGGTTTAAAGGCTGACCGACGTTACAGCCGGATGTCACGCGCGACTTATAAACAGCCGTTTGCGCTCCTTTCTTGTTTTATGCCGCCGGTTGAACCTTTGGAGCTGCGCGCAAAGACCGTTCTGCGGCACGCTGCAACTGCTCTAATTCGTTCTTGGAGATCTTGCGGATAGACATTCCGTTGGCCCGCGCCACTGTCGTCTCGGCCTGGTTCTTCTGACGGATCAGTTCGAACAGACGATCATGGCGTGTCGATGAGCCAAAAAGTGGCGCAGTCATAATACTCTCCCTTTGTCTCGATTTTTTGACTGGGAAAAGCGACAAAGATCGGGCGAATTCTGGTCGAAGGTGAGAATTTTCCACGCGTACCTCCAAACTGTGTGGCGCTTCACAGACATGTCTCTCCTATAGGTAGTAAATCCGGCTTTGAGGCCGTCAAATTGGGCTTTGAATTTGTACTAGCTACCCTCAAGGCACTGAAAACAATTGCCGATTGGGGGTTTGCCGCGTAAAAAGAACGGGGGTGCCTTATGGTGCGCACCGTTGGGGGTGCAGACAATCGACAAGACCTTGTTCCAGTTCATTTGGCGTCATTCCAAGCGGGAGCAATTTGTCTTGCTCGCTGTTACCACGACACTGTTCCCCTTTCTGTTTCTGACGCTTGAACTGCCAAAACGCATAATCAACGATGCTATCGGTGCGCCTGCAGCAGAGATCATGTTCCTTGGATTTCAGCTTACGCAAGTGCAGTTTCTCGCACTGCTGTGTGCAGCTTTTTTGCTGGCCGTACTGGTCCACGGTCTGCTGAAAATGCGTATCAACACGATGAAGGGCGTGCTCGCCGAGCGATTGCTGCGCCGTCTGCGCTACGGATTGATCGAGCGGATGCTGCGCTTTCCGAAACCATACTTCCAACGCACGTCTCAAGGCGAACTGGTGGCGATGATCACAGGCGAGACAGAGCCTATGGGCGGTATCATGGGCGACGCATTGACCCAACCTGTTCTTCAGGCAGGCCAAATGCTAACCATTTTGTTCTTTCTTTTTTTGCAGAGTTTCTGGTTCGGGCTGGCAGCAATTGCGCTGATCCCGGTGCAAGCATGGTTAATTCCAAAGTTGCAACGTCAGATCAACCTTATGAACAAGGAGCGCATCAAGGAAGTCCGACAACTTGCGGCCATGATTGGAGAAAGTGCAGTTGGGGCGGCGGAGCTGCGCACGCATGGGGGATGGCGTTACAGGCTGGCCTTAATAACACACCGGCTGGGCATCGTCTATTCAATCCGGTTCAGGATCTATCAGAAGAAATTCTTCATGAAGTTTATCAACAACTTCATAACGCAGCTTACGCCTTTCTTCTTTTTCGCTGCTGGCGGGTATCTCGTCATTCAGGGCGCTGTGTCACTTGGGGCGCTCGTGGCCGCACTTGCAGCTTACAAGGACCTGAGTTCACCATGGAAGGAGTTGCTGACCTATTACAATCAGGTGCAGGACATGAGCCTAAGGTGGGAAACGGTGATGGAGAAGTTCTCGCCCGCAGGAGTTATTGACGACAAACTCATGACCGCCGCTCCTGAACCGGTGCCTTCATTGAGCGGAAATGTTCGCCTGCGTGACGTGTCCGTTGCAGACGCGGATGGCAACATCGTTTTGGAGAACATATCGTTCGACATTCCCAAAGGCAGTCTGGCTGCCATTTCTGCACAGAGTGAAGAGGATCGCAAAGCTTTGGCCGATGTGCTGACACGAGAGTTGATCCCGGTGACCGGGCAGGTTGAGGTTGGGCAAACCGATCTGGCGACCCAGCACCAATCCACAATCGCGCAGCGGATCGGGCACGCAAATTCCAAACCTGTTCTGTTTCGCGGGACATTTGGTGAAAACATCATGATGGCGGTCCGCAGTGCGCCACAAGCCGGCTCGCAGACACAGAGCAATGGTTTGGCCGAGGCTTTGGCAGCTGGCAATAGTGCAGATCCGCTGGATGCTCTGTGGCTCGAGCCGTCGCGGGCAGGGGTCAAGGACGAGGCTGCTCTGAAAGGGTGGTGGTTGCAATTGATCGAAGCCATCGGGTCCGACGGGCCGTTGTTTCGAAAGTCGCTCGACCGCACATTGGATGAAAATGCCTCTCAGATCCTGAAAGATCGTATCGTTGCCATTCGTTCGACCATTTGGCAGGCGGTGGAAGAGGCGGACCTTGCCCGCTTTGTGCACAGGTTCGATCCGGAACACTACAATCCTGGCCTGCCTGTATCAGGCAACGTTCTGTTTGCCACGCTCAGGCATCCAATGACACAAAAAGAATTGACCGAGCAGGGCGAGCTGTTCGACTTGCTGCGTAATCTGGGGCTTGAACAGGATCTGCTTGCGCTGTCTCAGGACATGGTTGAGATGTTGAACCAGATTTTTGGAACAGACGGCACAGGGCATCCACTGTTTCGAAAACTCGGGCTTGATCCTTCGCTTTACGAAAAGTCCGTACAACTCGTCAGAGGTCTTAGGGGCCAAGACGCCGAGACTCTCAGTGAAGAAGACAAGGCAGTTCTCATGACCCTTCCAGCGCAGATTACAGCTGAGCAGATCGGGCCTGCGTTTACCGAGGCAATGCGCCAGCGCATTGTGTCCCAACGCCTGTCGCATCGCGACAAGCTGAAAGGTGCACTTGACAAAATCTATGAGCCGATTGATCCGAACAAAGTTGTTGCGGGCACGTCACTGCTTGAAAATGCCGTCTTCGGTAAAATTGCTGACAGTGCCGGCGGCCGCGTGGATGAACTGCGACGCATCGTTTCGGACGTGCTCGAAAAAGAAGGGCTCAAAGCTGCTGTCACCGAGTTGATTTACGACCTCCCGCTGGGGCTCAGCGGGTCTGATTTGCCGGCTGTTTTTGCCGAACCGCTTTCATTGAGCCGCGCGGCAATCAAGCGACCGGATGTGCTGGTCATGGAACAGGTTTTGTCGAGCTACCCGCAGGAGCTGCGTGTTTCCGTACATAAGAACCTCCGGGCGCTGCTGCCTGACACAACATTCATTTACATTTCCGACAGTTTCGAGAGCCCTGAGCGGTTCGATTCTTATGTCGAGATTTCGCAAGGCCGCATGCTTTCAGCCGAGCACAAGACAGAGAGCATCGAGGACAGCGACGCGTCCGCCGACTTGCAACGAAAAGTGCGCGCGTTGGAAACGACAGACCTTTTCTCCGGTTTGGACCGGAAGCAAACGCGTCTCTTGGCCTTTGGTGCAAAGTGGTTCTATGCGAGCGCGGGCGATGTCATTTTCAACAAGGACGACGATCCGACAGATGGCGCATATATGATCCTTGCGGGTGAGGCGAAACTCTACAAACCGGATGAACAGGGAGAGGATACGTTGATCGCGACCGTGGGTCCCGGAACGCTGGTCGGAGAGTTGGGTGTGATCCGAAACGTGCCACGCGCGCTGAGCATGCGCGCGGACAGCGATATCGAAGCCTTGCGTCTCGGCGCCGAAGAATTGCTGGCGGTTGTCGAAAACGATGCAGCGACCGCTTTCAAACTGCTGCAGGTCGTCGCAGGTTATACGTCTTGAGCCCTTCGCAATGCGGGCTTTCGCATCAGTCGCCTATCACTGTTTGCAGACCACGAGGGTCAAGAATGGAAATGTGCCCGTAGCGCAGGTCTATAAATCCTTCTCGCGCCATCTTGTTGAGGTGACCCGAAGCCTTTGATAGCGAAATATTCGCAAGCGTTGCAACTTCCTGCTGATTGGCATGCACGATGTCGGACGCTTCTGATCCTTGCAAAACGCTGCGCTGTCCGCTGAGACGCAGAAGCGTTGCTGCGATGCGTTTTTCACTCCGCACCAGCGCAAGGTCATTGGCCGCGGCCACTGCCAACAGCTGATTCATAGAACAAAGCCGCGCATAGGCTTCCCAAAGCTCTGGCTTCCCATCAGCGCACTCTTTGAATTTTGTGTATGGTACACGTGCGACTGTCGTTTGACCGATCGCTTTCATTTCAACCAGTCCGTCAATACCGAGAAGCGGTTCCGATTCACCGAACCACGCCCGCGGGTGGTGGATATGACCGACCACTGGGTCCATTTTCGCCATAGCGACCAGCACTTTGACACAGCCGGAACAAATGCCCCAAATCCACTGTTGCGGGCCACCAATAGCATAGATTGTATCTTTGTTTTCGTACTCCATGAATTCGGTAATTGCTTGCAGGTCGTTTATTGCGTCTGTCGTCAAACCCTTGAGCCATGCGGAAGCGTATACGTCAGACCTGTCTAGTCTTGTTTTCAACATAGAAATCACCCCGATCGGGACAGTTTAATTGTTACATTTTTTTAGCGATTTTGAGTTCAATGATTTTGGGTTTAAGCCCCTATTGCAGTAGAATTCCTTACGGAGATTGCAACGAGATACAATCCATTTCACACATTGAGCGCTCGAAAATGCATGGTGTTTGGATTGAGCTTGGCGTCACTTTGCCATTTCATTTCGCGGACGCAGGACACGCGAGCGCAAAACGCATCGTTCGAGAGCCCAAGTGAACGGTCGGACGTTCGGCTCATCCAAAGTGTGTCTTACCGAACTAGGTTTTTTAGACCAATGGGTCTTCGCACCGTATATTCGCGCGATGCAAGCTTTTTTGCTTTCTGACGCTGAAAGACGCAGAAGCTTTACCAATGGCCAAAATTGCAAGGTAGGAACCGAGTGTTCCAGTCTGGTTTCACGGGCCGCTGAGGTAACGGGTGGTGACCTGCCATTCAGACATCCTTGATGCTGTGCCGCTCCTGGCAGCGGGCAATGTATCACTGCGCGCCACTCCTTTTTTTCGCAACGCGGCACGATTATGCGAGCGCGATAACTTTCAACGTTGGTTGTCCATCAGAACGGAACGGGCATAGCCAACTCCCGCATGCCCGTGCCAAACGAAGTTCATGGCGATCCCAAGGCGTCGCGCTTTGTTCCCTTGTTATATTCGTCCTGAAGTGGAAATCCGCTGAAGCATCGGTGAATTTGTGGGCATTCACGACCTCCGGCGTGTAAAAATACACCTGCAGCTTCGAGGTTATCGGCTCCAAAAACTTAGCGTGACACCTTAAAAATATAAATCAATTATCTGAAAAAAATATTAAAACTGTTCCGGTCTTTGAATTATTGACCGCGCCAAAGTACTTGAAATGAAGCGTCAACTCGGCATTCTTGATACATCGAAGCAGTCAAGAGGTGAAAAAATGAGCCAATCGGAAATGGAACTCATGCTCCAAGGATACGGCCTCACAACAGCCGAGTTTTACTATCACATGCCGGATTATCAAAACGTGCTGAACAGCTACATCTGGCAGGACTACGATCTCGCACCGGATCATCCGAAGCTTTTTAAGTTCGTTGAATTCTGGCAGAGCGAGTTGGACGGACCTTTGCACTCCGTTCGCTTTACACACCGAAAAATGGTATCACCGGGAGAATGGAGGAACGTGACCGGAGAATTCACTTTGCACTAAAGGCGCACTAGGCCGAACAGCTGGCGCCGCCCAGGACGCAAAACTTCGCACAGTGCGGATGGTTGAGCGCAACATCCTTTTCCGCTTCTTCCAGCGTGCGCCCCAATTGGAATTCCGGAGTATAGGGCAGCAAGGTGCATGCCAGTACCACCGGGCTGTCATCGCCGCGTCGTTTTACGATCATTCTCGATGAAGCGCACATCATGGCGTCTGGCGACTTATTCAAAATCTCCCAACAAGACGTAGTGATTTCCGGCACCTCCACAGCGAGATCCATTTCCGGAAAAAGTACGGTTATTGCAGGATCTTGCGCGTCGATATTGAATGCGTATTCCTCAAACAACCGCGCGAAACCTGCGCGGCTTTCTGCATCGCTGTCGCCCATGATCGACCGACCTGCTACCGCCATGCGAAAATCATTGTCACGCAGCCATATCATTCCCGCGAGGGTTTTAGAAAACGCGCCTATGCCGCGTTCTGCATCGTGTAAAGACGGCTCAAAATGGTCAATAGAGATCCGAAGTGTCAGCTTTCCGGGAAATGCTTCGTTCAAAGCGATCAGCCCTGACTGGACGTCTGGACGCATCATGGGCCGCATTGCGTTGGTCAGGATCAAAACATCGTAACCTCGCGCCAGCGCGGCACGCGCCATATCGTTCATGTTGGGGTTCATGAAGGGCTCGCCGCCGGTGAAGGCGATCTCGGTGATCGGCCAACCGCGCTCGTCGATCTGATCGAGGTATTGATCTACCTCCTGCGCGTCAATGTAGACCAGCGCATCGTTTGTCGGACTGCTGTCGATGTAACAGTTTATGCACTGGATATTGCAAAGAGTGCCTGTGTTAAACCAAAGGGTCTTCGGAGATGTCAGCGCCACCCGTGCGCGCTCTTCGCCAGTAGCGGTGATGTCGGGGTCTACGAATTTACCGACATTCGCCTCTAGCTGGTCTCTCATTTTGGTAGTGCTCCTTCGTCTTTCCGTGCTTTACATGCGACAGGCTCGGCACATTAGCAAGAAATCCGCGCCTGTTTTCCGTGCACAGTCGCGTGAAGACTTTACGATGAGGTGATGTTTGCGCTAACAATCACGCGTTCGACTCCCAAGGGCGTTACGAAGGGCAGGACTTATGGTTTCACGCGTCATTCCAGTAGACCCATTTGACTTGGTCATTTTCGGCGGGACCGGCGACCTGGCGCGCCGAAAAATCCTTCCTGGACTGTTTCGGCGATACTGCGCGGGTCAAATGCCTGACTCTGCCCGTGTTATAGGTGCCGCACGTTCGGACCTCGACGATACGGCTTACAAGTCCATGGTAGCGGACGCGATCAACGAATTCAGCGATCCGTCAGATGTGGATGCGTCTGATCTAGCGGGGTTCCTATCCTGCATCTCCTATGTGACCGTGCATGCGACAGGCGATGGCGGCTGGCAAGAGCTGACTGAAAAAGTCACGGCGAAAGACCGGGTGGAAGCGTATTATTTTTCGGTTGCGCCGTCTTTGTTCGGGCCGCTCGCGGAGCGTTTGCAAAGCTACGGGCTGGCAGACCGCCATGCACGCATCGTGGTGGAGAAACCTTTTGGACGCGATCTTAAAACCGCGCAGGAGCTGAACGCGACGTTGGCGCGGTATTTTCACGAGAAACAGATCTACCGGATCGACCACTATCTGGGCAAAGAAACGGTGCAAAATCTGATGGCGGTCCGGTTCGGCAATGTGCTGTTCGAGCCGCTTTGGAACAGCCAGTTCGTCGATCACATCCAGATCACGGTAGCCGAGACAGTGGGCGTCGGCGGGCGCGGCGAGTATTATGACCGATCGGGTGCTATGCGGGACATGGTGCAAAATCACCTGATGCAGCTGTTGTGCCTGATCGCTATGGAACCACCTGCACGTTTTGATCCGGATGCCGTGCGCGACGAAAAGCTGAAGGTTATCCGAGCGCTTGATCCGGTTGAGCCACACCACATTGTGCGTGGCCAATACGACGCGGATGTGGAAACGCCCGAAACGTTTCCGGATTATCGCACGGCGGTGGGCAACGAACGGTCCCGCACAGAGAGTTTTGTTGCGCTCAAGGCTCACATTTCAAACTGGCGGTGGGCCGGCACGCCGTTTTATTTGCGCACGGGCAAGCGCATGCATGCACGCTCCAGCGAAATCACGGTGGTCTTCAAAGACACGCCCCATTCGATATTTGCCGAGGACGCCGGACGGCATCGCAATGTTCTGTCAATCCGCTTGCAACCGAACGAGGGTATTACACTCGGCGTGACGATCAAAGAACCGGGCCCTGGTGGTATGCGGCTCATCGATGTACCACTTGACATGACTTTTGCGGAAGCGCTCGGCTCTGATAGTGGCCAGTCGGTCGATGCCTATGAGCGATTGGTCATGGATGTGATCCGGGGCAACCAGACGCTCTTTATGCGTGGTGATGAGGTCGAAGCCGCATGGGCCTGGACGGATCCGATCATCGAGGGTTGGACCGCCCGTGGCGATGTGCCCAAGCCCTACGACAACCTGAGCCAAGGGCCCGACGCTGCGAACCAGCTCATGCGCCGCGACCAAAGAGAATGGCAAAAGGTTTAGCCATGAAGGTCGTTGAATATCAGGATCGCGATGCCGCCGTGACGGGTGTCGCTGACGTTGTAAAACTGGCCCTTACAGAAGCGCTCGCCGAGTTCGGGACCGCCAGTCTTGCGGTGCCCGGTGGAACAACGCCGGGGCCGGTTTTTGATCGGTTGAGCCATGCACACTTGGATTGGTCGCGTGTGACAGTCATGCTTACAGATGAGCGCTGGGTGCCTGACACTCACGAACGGTCCAATGCCAGCCTTGTCCGGTCGAGATTCTTGCAAAATGAAGCCGCAAGCGCGTCTTTCCTTGCGTTTTATCGCAGCGGTCTGAGCGCGGACCACGCAGCGGAAGGAGTGTCGGCTGATGTTTCAAAGCATTTGCCTTTGTCGGTTGCGGTTTTGGGCATGGGCGCGGATATGCACACCGCGTCGCTCTTTCCGAATTCCGTTGGTCTGAAAGCGGCCCTGCGAGCTGATGCGCCTGCCGTCTGTCCTATACATACAGACAGCCAACCCGAACCACGGATTACGCTCAGCGCACAAGTCCTTAACAGTGCACATCAAAAACATGCCCTCATTTTCGGCGATGAGAAACGTGCGGCATTGGTTGCATCGGAAGGAATGTCACCACAGGAAGCGCCGATCCGCGCCGTGATTGATAAAGGAGTGGTCCATTGGGCACCATGACAGCGCATTGGAGCGCCCTGAAATCCATGCAGGCAGAGGTTGCGGATCGCAGCATTCTGTCCTTGTTCGGCGACACGGACCGTCCCAAATCGTTTTCCGCGCAAACCGGCGATATGCTGTTGGACTATTCTAAGACCAACATTGACGACAACATTCGCGCGGCGCTTGGCGATTTGGTGACAGCTGCTGGCGTGGCAGAGAAACGCGAAGCCATGTTTTCAGGCGCGCCGATAAACGACACGGAAGGTCGGGCCGTCTTGCACACAGCCTTGCGCAATTTGGACGGCGGTCCAGTCTATGTCGACGGTACGGATGTTATGCCAGAGGTGCTTGGCACGCTGAACCGAATGCGCAGCTTTGCCGGATCCATAAGAGCAAGCGCGATTACAGATGTGGTCAACATTGGCATCGGCGGTTCCGATCTCGGGCCGGCGATGGCGGTGGACGCGTTGTCACCCTACCATGACGGGCCGCGGTGCCATTTTGTTTCGAACGTGGACGGGGCACATGTCGCTGACACGTTGCGTGGTCTGGATGCAAAGACCACGTTGGTGATTGTGGCTTCAAAGACCTTTACTACAATAGAAACGATGACAAATGCGCGGACTGCGCGGGCCTGGATGCAGGATCACGGAGGCGACACCAAAGCGCAATTTGCCGCCCTTTCAACCGCAGACAAGAAGACAGCGGAATTTGGAATTCCGCCGGAACAGGTGTTCGGTTTTGCCGATTGGGTTGGGGGGCGTTATTCGGTTTGGGGGCCGATTGGGCTCTCGCTAATGATCGCCATCGGGCCGGATGCCTTTGACGCCTTTCTACGCGGCGGGCAGGCAATGGATCAGCATTTTCAGTCGGCCGGCTGGCAGGAAAATCTTCCGGTCATGCTGGCGCTCGTTGGCATCTGGCACGCACAGGTCTGCGGGTACGCCAGCCGCGCCGTTCTGCCCTACGATCAGCGGCTCGCCAGATTGCCTGACTACTTCCAGCAGCTGGAGATGGAATCCAACGGAAAAGTGGTGCAAATGGGCGGCGAAAATGTGGAGGTGGACAGCGGGCCGATTGTCTGGGGCGCGGCGGGCACAAATGGCCAGCACGCGTTTTACCAGCTTCTGCATCAAGGCACGCGCGTCATCCCTTGCGAGTTCATGGTCGCTGCCGAAGGTCATGAGCCGGATCTGGCCCATCACCACAAGCTTCTTGTTGCCAATTGCCTTGCACAGTCTGAAGCTCTTATGCGAGGGCGCTCTCTTTACGAAGCGCGCGCCATGATGCAGCAAGCAGGCTTTTCCGGTGACGAGTTGGAGCGGCAGGCGCACCACCGTGTCTTTGCCGGTAACAGGCCTTCGACGACTCTGGTGTATCCCAAACTTGACCCGTTCTCATTGGGTCAGATTATAGCGCTCTATGAACATCGCGTGTTTGTCGAAGGGGTCGTCCTGGGTATCAATTCCTTCGATCAGTGGGGCGTCGAATTGGGTAAGGAACTCGCAACATCGCTGCAGCCAGTCGTGGAAGGCCATGCGTCTGCCCAAAGCAAAGATGGCTCCACAGCCCAGCTTGTCGATTACATCCTGCGACACGCCGATTGATTCTCAATTTTCGGGATGGGCGCCATCAATCTCCCGAAACCGCTCCATCAGGTCAGAGGGCAGAGGCCAGCGCTCCGCGCCATCTGGGTTGAGCAGTACCAGCACGCAGTCAAACGTGGCGCGTTGGCTGCCGGCTGACCAAATCTCCTGATGAAGGGAAAACGATGTGCGCCTGTAGGCGGTGCAGCGGCAGGTCACGGCATAAATTTCATCCAGAAACATTTCGCGCTGATAGTGGATTGCGCCGGACCGGATGACAATGCGCGGGCCGCTGCCGTCTTTATAGCTGCGCGATAGCCCCCAAAGCTGTGTGTACCGCACACGCACCTGTTCGAACCACTGCATGTAAACCGCGTTGTTAACGTGTTGCAGGACATCCAATTCACCGAACCGGACTCGGTCCGCTATGGCGAGCGGCTCGGGTTGCACCAACCCGAAAGCGGACTGTTCCGTGGGCGCAAGAGGCGTGTGGTAGCGTGTCTCCATGTCGGCGCTCTAACGCGCTGAGCGTGGAATGCCAAGTCTTGCTTGGATGGGGTGGGCGGTGCAGTCTGTTCGGAACAGAGGCATCGAACCTCGGGCATGGGACAACCCTGCCGGAAACTTGGGAGGACGGCGCACATGCTGGGCCAAATGATGAACAAGCCGCTTTTGATTTCGTCGTTGATAGCGCATGCCGCGCGTTACCACGGCGATACTAAAATCGTCTCGGTCAAGACCGGTGGTGGTGTGGAAGACACCGATTGGCGGCAGACCGATCGCAACGCGCGGTGCCTCGCCAGCGCACTGACCGGGCTCGGCCTGCCGCCGCATGCTCGGTGTGCCAGCATCGCGTGGAACAATCGCAGGCATCTGGAGATCTATTTTGGCACGTCCGGCGGTGGTTTCGTTTGCCATACGATCAATCCGCGGCTCTTTCCGGAGCAATTGGTTTACATTATCAACCACGCTGAGGATCAGGTGCTTTTCATTGACAGCACGTTTGTCCCGCTGGTCGCCGCGATCCGCGACAAGCTGGAGACCGTGAAACACGTCGTGTTGATGGAGGCCGAGGTCGGTAACGCTACAGAAAGCTTGCCTGAAATTGTTGCTTATGACGATCTCCTGACCAAGGGCGATGCACAATATGAGTGGCCTGAGCTTGATGAACTGTCGGCCTCAAGCCTGTGCTACACGTCCGGTACGACCGGCCATCCCAAAGGCGTGCTCTTTTCGCATCGCTCAACCGTGCTACACAGCTTTGCGCTGAACCTGAATGACTGCGCGGGCTTTTCCGCGATGGATATCGTTTTGCCCGTCGTGCCCATGTTTCATGTGAACGCATGGGGTTCGCCATATTCTTGCGCGATGGTCGGCACGGGATTGATTTTGCCGGGTCCTAACCTCGACGGCGCATCGCTGGTCGGACTAATCGATCAACATAGGGTGACCATAGCCCTTGGCGTTCCGACGATCTGGCTCGGACTGCTTGGCGTCGCAAAAGAACAGGGCAGTCGGTTGGAAAGCCTTAAAAAAACGGTGGTGGGCGGGTCTGCCTGCCCGCCGTCTATGATCACTGCGTTCCGCGAGCAGTTCGGCGTGGAGACCATTCATGCCTGGGGGATGACTGAGATGTCTCCGGTCGGAACGGTGAATATGCCGCTCGCAAGACACAAGAGTTTGGCGCCGGAAGATCAACATCAGTTGCGTGAAAATCAGGGTCGCCCGCCTTGGGGCGTTGAAATGAAGGTTGTGGACGATGCAGGTGAGACGCTGCCCAGCGACGGGGAGACACAAGGCGCGCTGTTGGTGCGTGGTCACTACATCCTTGATGCCTACTTGCACGCAACGCCTGAAGACACGCTGCGGGATGGCTGGTTTGATACGGGCGATGTCGCAACCATTGATCCGGAGGGCTACCTGATGGTCAAGGACCGCGCCAAGGACATCATCAAGTCCGGTGGAGAATGGATCAGCTCTGTAGAACTTGAAAACATCGCAATCGCGCACCCGGCTCTGTCCGATGCAGCGGTGATCGGGGTTGCACATCCAAAATGGGACGAACGTCCAGTTCTTGTGGCGGTCAAGGCCGAAGGTCAGAACCCGGACGAAGCAGAAATCCTTTCGTTTTACGCGAAAAAAATAGCGCGCTGGCAAATCCCCGACCGCGTGGTGTTCACGGACGTTTTGCCCCGCAATGCGACAGGAAAGGTGCTAAAACGCAACTTGCGCGAGCAATTTTCCACGGTCCTGACAAAATAACACCGCTTTAACGCAGAGCTGCTAAACACGACGTCAAAAGACTTGTATTGGAGACAATCGTGTTTCAGCAGGCACGTATTTTTATGGCAGCCGCCGCGCTGCTGTGTGCTTATCCGGCCGTAGCAGGCCCGGACCGCTTGTCGGTCTTGCTCGGATCGCATCACGTAAACGCCACCCGCGATTTTCAGGAATTTAACCCGGGCGTGTTTCTGACGTGGGAGCGTCAGCTCAACTACAGTGTCGGGCTGTATTACAACAGCTACGAGGAAGTCTCACCGCTGGTTTCGGTCGGCAAAGACTGGGAAGTGGCACCGGACTTCGACCTGGGCGTATTCTTTGCCGTTGCGGTTTATCCCGGTGACGGGGATGAGTTCCGTGTGTCTGCCGGTGACGTCGTCCCATTTCTGGGCCTGCAGGCGCGGTACAAAAACGTCTTCACGCAGTTTATTCCCGCAGATGGGGACTCTGTTGATGCGCTGTTCACCTTCGGGCTGACATTTGAGCTGGAGTGATGGCTGCTGGAGCGGGTAACGGGAATTGAACCCGTAACTTAAGCTTGGGAAGCTCGCGTGATACCTTTTCACCATACCCGCATGAGAATGACTGCATTATGGGACGTGGCCTGACGGGTCAAGGTGTTATCCGGGGTGTCAGGCTGTGGCGGTGAAAAGGTTTATCTTCGCCGGAACTAAGATACCGTCTGCCGTAGCATATTGCGATAAGGCATCTTCAATTGATTTCGTAATAACAGCAATATCTTCCGGGCCGCCGTTGAAGTGAGATACGGCGCGTGATGCCGGGCCGTTGGAAGAAGCATGTCGTGCGACCGCAGCCAGATCACCGGGTGGTGTGAGGTATAGGTCGTTGGCGGAGCCCGATACATCGCCAAAACCCGCGTCCCTCATAATTCCCGAGACCCGCTTTATGTCGCGAAAGGCCATTGGTCCGGGAGCATCCGGATCGACCGGCGGAGGTGCCCCCAAGTGGTCTTTTGCAGCATACATTGGAACTTGAAACCATGGATTGGATTTCAATTCTCCCCAGCATGCCATGGTCATTCGCGCGCCGGGTTTCATCGCACGGCGAATGTTCGAAAAAGCAAGCACGGGGTCGACGAAAAACATCACGCCAAATCTTGAAATGACGGCATCGAAAGACGCAGCTTCAAAATTATAATGCGCCGCATCTGCCGTTTCGAAGCGCACGCCAGAAACACTGCCAGCGATGCTGCGCGCACGACGTAACATCGGGTCGGAGATATCTACGCCCATAACGTGTCCGCCCGGGGCCGTGCGTTGAGCGGCACGCAAGGTGCTTGTACCCGTTCCACAGCCGATATCGAGAACGCGATCCCCTTCTTTCAAACCGGCGCGATCAAGTACAAGGTCAAGTACGGGTGCCATCAGCCCATCGAGCGCCTGTTGCTGCGTGACCCAGACTTCTGCGAACGCTTCCCAGAATTCCTGCTGTTCAGCGTTTTCGGTGCTCATGCACGCCTCCGCCGCCGCCGCCCACTTTGCGCCGCATCGGTGCTACCGGTGTTGAACGTGGCATTGGGCAGATCAACAACAGAGTTGAGAATTGGAAAAGGTTCGACAGCATTTGGGATCGCAGAGGCGTTGACGAAATGCTCCTGAAACCGTGGTTCGATCGCAGTTTCGATCTTATGAATGGCGTTCACGGTGGCTTCTATCTCGGCGCGCGCGCCAGTGTTGAGCAGAGCAATCCGCGCGCCGGTACCGGCGGCGTTCCCGGCCGAGCTGACTTTGTCTAGCGGCGCATCAGGGATCATGCCCAGGATCATCGCGTGTTTGGATGAGATATGCGCGCCGAATGCGCCGGCCAGAACAACGCGGTCCACTGCATCAACGCCGAATTTGTCCATCAAAAGCCGCGCGCCAGAGTAAAGTGCCGCCTTGGCCATTTGAATCTCCCGGATATCCCGGTTGGTGACGGTGATGCATGGCCCGCCCTGAGCCGATCCGTCATACACCAGATAGGAGTAGGTGCGCCCGTCCAGGAAGCAGCGATCAGTTCCGGTCTGTTCTGGTGATCCGACAAGACCCGGTGCGTCCACAATGCCGTTCAGGCGCATCTCAGCGACCATTTCGATGATACCCGATCCGCAAATGCCTGTGATACCGGAAACAGAAACCTCTTTCTCAAATTCCGGATCGTCAGACCACAGATCGGAGCCAATCACCTTAAAGCGCGGGGTTTTGGTCATCGGGTCAATTTCAACCCGTTCGATAGCGCCCGGAGCTGCGCGCTGACCAGAGCTAATCTGCGCACCTTCAAACGCTGGCCCGGTCGGCGACGAGCAGGCCAGTACCTTGTCGCGGTTGCCCAGCAGAATTTCGGCATTTGTGCCAACGTCGACAACCAAAACAAGGTCGTCCGACTTGTCCGGCGCTTCCGACAGGGCCACAGCGGCAGCGTCCGCGCCCACATGTCCGGCAATGCACGGCAGGATATAGACGCGGCCAGACGAGTGAATATTGAGATCCAGATCATCAGCCCGCAGGCGCACGGCTGTGTTGGTTGTGAGCGCAAAAGGCGCCTGACCCAACTCAATTGGATCAATGCCCAAAAGCAGATGGTGCATAACCGGGTTGCAGACAAATACCGCATCCACGATCAGCGCTTTGTCGATCCCGGCTTCGGCTGCAATTTGCGTGAACAGGGCGCGCATGCCCTCGCGCACGGCTTGGGTCATTTCCGCAGCGCCACCTGCGTTCATCATCGAATAGCTGACGCGGCTCATTAGGTCTTCGCCAAATCGGATTTGGGGGTTCATTACTCCGGAAGAAGCAAGTACTTCTCCGGTCTGCAGATCACACAGGTGCGCGGCAATCGTGGTCGAGCCCAGATCGACGGCCAGACCATAGACTGTCCCATCGTAGTAGCCCGGCCAGATGTTCATGATGCGTGGCGGGTTCTCCCGATCACCAAGATGGACGGCGACCGTCACTTTCCAGTCACCCTTGCGAAGGATCGGTTGCATCGATTGCAGAATGTGCAAATCTGCTGCGACGTTGTCGAGCGCCCACTGATCATGCAGAGCCACTCTGAGACGCTCCAGATCACCGGACGGATCGTGCATGTCGGGCTCTTCAACCTCGACATAGAAAAGCTTGGTTGGCGGATCTAGGACGATCTCGCGTGCCTCGGCCCGTTTGCGCACCACTTGCTTGTGCACCTGGCTTTCCGGCGGCACATCAATGACCACATCGCCCTGCACGGTGGCCTGACACCCAAGGCGTCGGCCGGGCAAAAGCCCGCGCTTGTCCTGGTAGCGCTGCTCGACCTTGTTCCATTCGGACAGTGCGTCCTCATGCACAGTGACGCCGTGTTTGGAAAACTCGCCATAACTGGGTGTAATCTGACATTTGGAGCAGATCCCCCGCCCGCCGCATACCGAGTCCAGATCGACCCCCAACTGCCGCGCCGCTGTCAGAATAGGCGTACCCTCAGGAAACCGACCGCGTTTGCCTGAAGGCGTAAAGACTACAAGGGGATCATCGCTCATCTACAGTCACCATAAGATCGTCCAGTTGCACCAGATTAGCGTCGTTCGGCACGCGCGCGGGCTGATCCGCGTCACATAATGCTTCTGGCGCGGCATTCCCCGTTCAATTTTGTCATAAAGGTCATGAGCTTCGTCACATTGCTCAAGGCACAAGTGATGCGTCGGACTGGCGCGCATGAAAGACGAAGCCAAGGGTATTGAGCAGAATTTGAGCCGCCAGAATCGCCGTGCTGCCGGTGTGATCGTAGTCTGGCGCAACTTCGACCAGATCAATCCCGATCACCGGGTTGCGCCGGGTCACAGCCTGCAAAAGTTCCAGAACGTCGTAGTAAAGAAAGCCACCGTGGCTTGGCGTGCCTGTACCGGGCGCAATAGATGGGCAAAATGCATCTATATCGATGGTGATGTAAAGCGGGATACCTTGTGGAATTCGCTCTGCCAGAGGTTTCGGACCAAGCACGCGGGCTTGTCTTACCGAAAGGATGTCCGATCCCAAGGCGCGGGCGTCTTCATAGCCTTCGCGCGCTGTTGAACTGACATTCCGGATGCCGACTTGTGTCAGCCCGGCGACAAAACTCTGTTCGGCCGCGCGTCGCATTGGGTTGCCGTGCCCGTGGCGCACACCATGGCGCTCATCAACAAAATCAAGATGTGCGTCGATCTGCAAAATGTGAAAAGCGTTCCACTTTCCGCCAGCAAACGCCCGAACAGCCGGAATATTGATGGAATGATCGCCGCCAATCGTGACAGGCAGGGCTTCGGCTTCAAGGGCGGCGCGGACGCCGGTTTCGACATTGGCGTGACTTTTTTCGGTATCGGTGTGAACAATGTCGGCATCCCCCATATCCACGATACGCACATTGGCAGGCAGGTATGTGGCATCATCCTCATGATCATACGCACCTGCGTGACCAAAACTAAAAAGCGTTGAGGCCTCGCGCACGGCGCGCGGACCAAAACGCGCGCCGGAACGCCATTGGGTCCCCGCATCAAAAGGTGCGCCAAGCACCGCGACATCTGCATTCAGAGTCGACCAATCCGGACAATACGGGCGTTTGCCAAAGGTGGGTATTCCCACAAATGGCAGGTCCAGCCTGCCGCCATCATATCCGTGCCCAGCCATTCATGTCCTCCAGACGTTGTGTCGATTGGACTCTGTCGCAGGCTGCACAATGATGCAACGGATCATGACCACGCCTTTCGTCATTTAAGCTCTTTCAATTTCCGCGGTCCCGTGAAATAGGAAACTGCCAAATGAACACTCCCACTGCGAGGCATGACATGGAGATTCGTGAGGCACTCACGTTTGATGACGTACTTCTGGTTCCGGGGGCTTCGTCGGTGTTGCCATCTACGGCGGACACACGCACGCGGGTCACCCGATCCATCGCCATGAACATTCCACTGCTCAGCTCTGCCATGGACACCGTCACAGAGGCGCGCATGGCTATCGCCATGGCACAGGCGGGCGGGATCGGCGTCGTGCACCGCAATTTGTCAATCGAAGAGCAAGCGCGCGAGATCCGTCGCGTCAAGCGGTTTGAGAGCGGAATCGTCTACAATCCAATTACGCTCAAGGCCGATCAGACGCTTGCCGACGCCAAGGCGCTGCAGGAGCGTTACCGCGTCACAGGCTTCCCGGTGACGGATAATGCGGGTCGTGTACTTGGCATTGTGACCAACCGTGATATGCGATTTGCCTCGGATGACGCGACGCCGGTCTCGGTTATGATGACAAAGGACAAACTCGCGATCCTGCAGGAGCCTGCAGACCGGGACGAGGCTATTAGCCTTATGAAGGCCCGGCGGATCGAAAAACTCCTTATAACCGACAAAGCCGGCAAACTGACCGGGTTGCTGACGCTCAAGGACACCGAACAGGCTGTTCTGAACCCCACCGCCTGCAAAGACGATCTGGGCCGTCTCAGGGTTGCTGCTGCCACAACCGTCGGGGATGCAGGGTTCGAACGATCAGAGGCTCTGGTGGACGCCGGTGCCGACATGATCGTCATTGATACGGCGCACGGACATTCCGAAGGCGTCGCAGCGGCAGTGAAACGGGCCAAGAGCCTGAGCAACGAAGTGCAGATCGTCGCGGGTAACGTGGCCACAGCAGAGGGCACGCGCGCATTGATCGACGCGGGCGCCGATGCCGTAAAGGTGGGAATCGGCCCCGGCTCCATTTGCACGACACGCATGGTAGCCGGAGTGGGGGTGCCGCAATTGACCGCTATCATGGATTGTGCCGCGGCGGCGGGCGACATCCCTGTTATTGCAGATGGTGGCATCAAGTTTTCCGGTGATTTCGCTAAAGCGATTGCCGCAGGTGCGTCTTGTGCCATGGTGGGCAGCATGATTGCTGGAACCGATGAGAGCCCGGGCGAAGTCATCCTGTATCAAGGGCGCAGTTTTAAAAGCTATCGCGGCATGGGCAGTCTCGGCGCCATGGCGAGCGGTTCTGCGGATCGGTATTTCCAAAAGGATGCGGCAAGCGACAAGCTCGTGCCGGAGGGGATCGAAGGGCAGGTGGCTTACAAGGGCACTGCCACGGCTGTCATACACCAGCTTGTCGGCGGGCTGAGGGCCGCGATGGGCTATACAGGTTGTGCGACCGTGGATGAGATGCGCAACAACTGCAACTTTGTCAAAATCACCGGAGCCGGTCTCAAGGAAAGCCATGTGCATGACGTTCAGATCACTCGAGAAAGCCCCAATTACCGCGTCGGCTAAGCGATGACGCCAGGTGCGCGGATCGCAGCTGCGATTGAGGTTCTGGAAACAATCAACGCCGGAATGGCAGCAGAGCAGGCCCTGACGCGGTGGGCGCGCGCCAGCCGCTTCGCAGGCTCCAAGGATCGCGCGGCGGTGCGTGATCATGTCTTTGATGTGCTGCGCGCAAAACAGTCGGTTGCATATCTGGGCGGCGGTGAAGCGGGGCGCCAGCAACTTGTCGGTTTGTTGCGCCTACACGAGGTGGACATTAACGAAGTTTTCAATGGAACCGGTCACGCGCCAAGCCCATTAACCGCAAATGAACGCACCGCAGTGGCCGATCTTGTACCCGAGGCTTTACCCCTGGATCTGCCGGACTGGCTGTTGCCAGAGCTGCGACGCAGCCTTGGCGACGATTTGCAGGACGTGGCGCAACTCCTGCGCGCCCGCGCGCCTGCGACAGTCCGGGTCAATACGCGCAAGGCATCGCGGGCGTATGCAGCGGAAAGGCTTTTGGCTGAAGGAATACAAACACAAGAAAACGCTCTGTCCGTCAATGCCTTGACCGTTCTGAAAGGCGCGCGTGGAATACGCTCTTCGACCGCTTTAAACGAAGGGCTGGTCGAACTGCAGGATGCAGCGTCGCAAGCTGTTGTCGATCTGGTACCTGAAGGCGTGCGCTGTCTTGATTTTTGTGCTGGCGGCGGCGGCAAGGCGCTTGCTCTGGCCGCACAGCCGCAACGACAGGTCTGGGCGCATGACAGTGACATGGCACGCATGCAAGACATCGCACAAAGAGTGCGTCGCGCAGGATGCTCTATCGCGCAGGTCAAGAGTGCGGATGTCCAGCGATGCAAACGTTTTGACATCGTTCTGTGCGATGTTCCATGTTCCGGCAGTGGCGCATGGCGGCGCGCGCCGGAAGGCAAATGGCGCCTGACGCAAAGCAGGCTTGACGAATTACGCCAAATCCAACTGGGCATCCTGGAAACGACCGCGCCTCTTGTGTGCACGTCGGGCGTGTTGGTTTATGTCACCTGCTCGCTTTTGCAATGTGAGAACGAGGACGTAATTCGGCAGTTTCTTGACGCAAACAAAAACTGGGCTTGCCCGTTGCAGAGACAATTCAAAGTATCGGAAGAGGGCGACGGCTTCTTCACCGCACACTTGACGCGCGTGCAAGATGGATCGTATGCAACTAAGGCGAGCGCAACAAATCGTAGTTAAGCCCGGATTAACCCCTGAGGCGCTTTGATGACGGCGCGATTCGTCACCAAGGAGCCGACTTTTGATCACGACCGCATTTCTCCCAGGCCGGTTGACCGAATTGGCGTTGGCTGCGCAAAGTAAGTTCGGTGTGATCGTCCTTGTCGCTGCCGCTCTGGCCGTCGTTGGCAGCCTGGCACCCAATGAAATCCTTCAAGCAGCTTTTTTTGCCGCATCGGCAGCGCTTGCTCTGCTATGTTCTGTGTTTGCCCTTTTGGGGTTTTGGCATCGGCGCAAGGCGCGCATCGCCTTGTCAATCGCAACCGCCATTATCGACAAAGACTATGCGCCGGGCATCATTGCTGAAGAGGATGGTCAGCTGATGTTTACAAATGCAGCTGCGCGGGCGCGTTTGGAACCCCATTTAGAAGACACGCTGGCGGGCACCTTGAGCAAAACGGTCGCCAATCCCGCCGCGTTGATATTCAGGTTGCAATCCCGGGCCGCCACCGACGGCGCAGCGCGCGAAGATGTGGTCACTGCAAAAGGTCGGTTCCGCCTGAGTGTGTTACGGGCTGACGCCAGCAGGTTCATCTGGCGTATTGAAGACGCGGTTTCACCTCAAACAGATGCATACGATGTGAAATTGCCGGTCGTCGTAACAGGACCTCAAAACGACATTGTTTCCGTGAACGCTGCAGCGCGCCAATTGATCGGACAACCTGTCAAATCGGTGGACCGCCTGTTCGACAGGGTACCACCGGAATTAGGTGCAGAATGCACGATTACCACGCGCAATGGTTCAACCCGCGTTTTTGTTCTCGAAGCTGAATCGAAGGCTGATCGACGAGTACTGGTTCTGTTGCCACCGGTGTTTAACAATGCTGCGGCGGACCGTGATGAATGGTCGGTTTTTGAGAACTTGCCCGTTTCATTAATGAAAATAGCCGCTGACGGCACGGTTCACGCGCACAATCGTGTGGCGTCCGACTTATTGGGCGACATGCGTGGCGGCAGCGTTCATCTGTCCGATGTGATGGAAGGATTGGGGCGGTCAATCAGCGATTGGCTCACCGAAACCCTGAACAGCCGGTCTGGGCAAAGCTCGGAGTTTTTGCGCCTGAAACGGATGGACAAGGAGGTGTATGTTCAGGTCACGCTAAACCGGGTCGAAGAAAACGGTCGACCGGTCTTGATCGCGGTTTTGAACGACGCGACGGAACTCAAGACACTGGAAGCACAGTTTGTACAAAGCCAGAAGATGCAGGCGATTGGCCAGCTGGCTGGCGGCGTTGCACACGACTTCAACAATCTTTTGACAGCGATATCAGGGCATTGTGATTTGTTGTTGCTGCGTCATGATCAGGGAGACCCCGACTTCAGCGATCTGGTTCAGATCAATCAGAATGCCAATCGGGCCGCAGCACTGGTCGGACAGCTACTGGCCTTTTCCCGCAAGCAGACGTTACGGCCAGAAACCTTGGACGTGCGCGACACACTGTCCGATCTGACCCATCTGCTCAACCGTCTGGTGGGCGAGAAAGTAACACTGACATTAAGCCATGATCCGGACCTTCATCCAATCCGCGCTGACAAAAGGCAATTGGAGCAGGTCCTTATGAATCTTGTGGTGAATGCCCGCGATGCGATGCCACAGGGGGGAGAGATTCGCATAGACACGAAGTGCCTTGAGTTGAAAGAAGCTCTGGCGCGCGACCGTGTGAGCGTGCCCGCGGGCCGCTACGTAACAGTTCGGGTGTCCGATGAGGGTGTCGGCATTCCCAAGGACAAGTTGCAAAAGGTCTTTGAGCCTTTTTTCACCACAAAACGCACGGGCGAAGGCACCGGGCTTGGGTTGTCCACAGCCTACGGCATAATAAAGCAAACAGGGGGCTACATTTTTGTCGACAGCACCCTCGGATCCGGTACGTGCTTCACGCTTTATTTGCCGGTTCTGGAAAATATGGAACAAGCGCCCGCGCCGCAAAAACGCGCGCCGGTGAAATCTTCGGGCAAACATGGCGATGGTGTGATTCTGCTGGTGGAAGATGAAGCACCGGTGCGCGCATTTGCAAGCCGGGCGCTGCGTTTGCGTGGATATACCGTTCTCGAGGCGGATTCTGCTGAAGCGGCTCTGAAAACGCTGGAGGATGTATCGCTTAATGTCGATGTTTTCGTCACGGACGTCGTCATGCCCGGCATGGATGGTCCCAGCTGGGTGCGTGAAGCGATGAAGACGCGCCCAGACGTCCGCGTTGTTTTTGTGTCCGGCTATGCCGAAGACAGTTTTGGTGAAGCTCAGACCAAAATTCCGAACTCTGTTTTTCTGCCAAAACCGTTTTCATTGAGTGATTTAACGGAAACAGTTCATGCGCAATTACATTAAACGTTGTCTTCCGTGATACCTTTCAAAGCCGCTGCATGCAGTGCAAATGCGTCTGCATGTTGATGCCGCAATGCGTCTTCGATGCGCGGAGAGAGCGAAAGCTTCATCGCGGGCGACACATTGAGGTGCGGAATGTCGGGCAGGGCACCGAGGCGTTTTTCAAGAAAGACGTTCAATCGCTTTAAGTCTTCGTAGGCAAAAACATGCGCCACGTTTGCCCCGTCAGGGTGCGGGTCAAGAAAGCGGGCCTGATCTCCCACCTGAGCGTAGGCAGGCTGCGATGGCAGACAGTAGGCCTCGACAAACGCGTCGAAACTCATATCGGCTGTACTGTTGGGATGACCGTCAAGGGCCGTGCGACGGCGATAGCGGTACCAGCTGCCCAGCCAATCAACGGGATGGCGTATCACAGCCATCAGCTCCAGCTCTACCCCGCAGGCCTTGTCGTAAATCGGTGCAAAAAAGCGGCCATAACGGTGAACAGAGGCGTGGCGCAGCGCTTGCGGATGAGAAACGACCATGTCTGCCCGCGCACTAAGCGCCCGCTCGTAGGCTGTAGAACCGGTTTTTGGCACGGACAGAAAAACCAGCTTTTCTTGGTAGAAGACCATCATCGATTTGACTGCCGCCTCTTTTCTTTTGTCGCTAAACTACTCCTTAACCAGTTTCCGAAAAAGATAGATTTTAGAAATTTTGATTGAAATGTTCTCTTTTTGATCTCATAAGGAACATAATGAGAACATACATACAGGCGGCCAGAGCGGTAATTGCCGTGCGTGTTGATCTGTGACACTAGTGAGGAAACGCAATGGCAACGGCAGACCTACTCAGCATGGACAGCAAGAAATCGGCAGACAAGCAAAAAGCACTGGACTCGGCTTTGGCCCAGATCGAACGTCAGTTCGGCAAGGGCTCGATCATGAAACTGGGCACCGAAGGGGCTGTCCAGGACATCAAATCCAGCTCCACCGGATCCCTGGGCCTGGACATCGCTTTGGGCATCGGCGGGCTGCCGATGGGACGGATTGTCGAAATTTATGGCCCGGAAAGCTCCGGCAAAACAACACTGACGCTGCATTGCGTGGCCGAGCAGCAAAAAGCCGGTGGGGTCTGCGCCTTCGTGGATGCGGAACACGCGCTTGATCCTGCTTATGCACGCAAGCTGGGTGTCGATCTGGACGAACTGCTGATCAGCCAACCGGACACGGGCGAGCAGGCGTTGGAAATTACCGATACGCTGGTGCGGTCCGGCGCGGTGAATATGGTCATCGTTGATTCCGTGGCTGCGCTGACGCCCAAATCAGAGCTTGAAGGCGACATGGGCGACAGCTCCGTAGGCGTACAGGCGCGCCTGATGAGCCAGGCCATGCGCAAGCTGACCGGATCGATCTCGCGCTCCAACTGCATGGTCATTTTCATCAACCAGATCCGCATGAAAATAGGCGTGATGTTTGGCTCTCCGGAAACGACGACAGGCGGTAACGCGCTCAAGTTCTATTCCTCCGTACGCCTCGATATCCGCCGGATCGGTGCGATTAAGGACCGCGACGAGGTTGTGGGCAACCATACACGCGTCAAAGTGGTGAAAAACAAGGTTGCCGCCCCGTTCAAGCAGGTCGAATTCGACATCATGTACGGTGAAGGCATCTCAAAGATGGGCGAGCTTCTCGATCTTGGAGTGGCCGCAGGTGTCGTCGAAAAATCCGGCTCGTGGTTCAGTTACGGCGATGAGCGGATCGGGCAGGGACGTGAGAACGCAAAAGGGTTCTTGCGCGAAAACGAGCAGATCGCGTTCGAGATCGAAGACAAGATACGTGCCGCACATGGGCTCGATTTCGATATGCCTGAGGGCGCGAAGGTTGAGGATGACGACATACTCGAGGCCTGAAGGAATGCAATGAGTTGACAAGGGGCGCTGCGCAACCGGCGCCCTTTTTTGCATCCGACCCCGAGGGTTGTGGACAGCCGCAGCAGCGGCGGGTATGTCAGCGTGAACCAAATTACTTCGCCAACAGGCCCGCCCATGCAGACGCTCAACGATATACGATCCACTTTCCTGTCCTACTTCGGCAAACAGGATCACGCGGTCGTAGCGTCAAGCCCGCTTGTGCCGCGCAACGATCCCACGCTCATGTTTACGAATTCAGGGATGGTGCAGTTCAAGAATCTGTTCACAGGTGTGGAGACACGGCCTTACAACCGCGCGACCACTGCGCAAAAATGTGTGCGTGCAGGTGGCAAGCACAATGACCTCGACAATGTCGGGTACACGGCGCGGCATCATACGTTTTTTGAAATGCTGGGGAATTTCAGCTTCGGCGATTATTTCAAGGACGACGCGATCTCCTTTGCGTGGGAACTCGTTACCAAAGATCTTGGCATAGACAAAAACCGCCTCTACGTCACGATCTACCACACTGACGACGAGGCGGCGGCGATCTGGAAGAAAGTCGGAGTGCCAGACGACCGGATCATTCGCATCGCGACCAGTGACAACTTCTGGATGATGGGGCCGACGGGCCCATGCGGACCCTGTACAGAAATATTCTACGATCACGGAGATCACATCTGGGGCGGCCCACCAGGCAGCCCGGAAGAGGATGGCGACCGCTTCGTCGAAATCTGGAATCTCGTTTTCATGCAGTACGAGCAGTTCGAGGACGGAACACGCCGCGATCTGTCAGCGCAATCCATTGACACAGGCATGGGCATCGAGCGTGTCGCGGCCTTGTTGCAAGGCACCAACGACAATTACGCCACCGACCTTATACGCAATCTGATAGAGGCATCGGCCGATGCAACCAGCACCGATCCCGATGGGTCTGGTGCCACGCACCACCGCGTGATCGCCGATCACTTGCGCTCTACGTCCTTTCTGATGGCAGATGGTGTTATGCCCGCGAACGACGGTCGTGGCTATGTCCTCCGCAGGATCATGCGTCGGGCCATGCGTCATGCGCATCTGCTGGGCGCCACGGATCCACTGATGCACCGCCTCGTTCCCGCGCTGGTGCAACAGATGGGCGCCGCTTATCCGGAACTTGGGCGCGCTCAAAGCATGATTGAACAGACGCTTCTACAGGAAGAGACACGGTTTAAACAGACGCTGGACCGTGGCCTCAAACTCCTTGATGACGCTGTAGCAGATTTGGCTGAAGGCGTCGCTTTGCCGGGCGATGCAGCTTTCAAACTCTATGACACCTACGGCTTCCCTCTGGATCTGACCCAGGATGCGTTGCGGGAAAAGGGCCTCGAGGTCGACACTGAGGCGTTCGACACCGCAATGGCTGCACAAAAAGCCAAGGCGCGTGCGGCTTGGGCTGGTTCGGGCGAGGCTGCAGACGCAACGGTGTGGTTTGACGTGGCCGACGAGCACGGGACAACAGATTTTCTGGGCTACGATACCGAGACGGCGGAAGGCCGGATTGTGGCCATTGTCAAGAATGGTGCGACTGTCGACACCGTCAATGAAGGCGATGAGGTACAAATTGTCTTGAACCAGACACCCTTTTACGCCGAAAGCGGCGGTCAGGTGGGAGACAGCGGCATGCTTCGCACGGCAAACGCGGTGGTTGAAGTGCGCGATTGCCGCAAGGCGGCGGATGTCTATATTCACACGGGGCGCGTGGTCTCTGGGCAGCTGGCGCTATCGGATGCGGCAGTTCTCGACGTGGACCGCGCCCGCCGCAGTGCTATACGTGCCAATCACTCAGCGACACATCTGCTGCACGAAGCGCTGCGTGAGGCATTGGGCGACCATGTGGCCCAGCGGGGGTCTCTCAATGCCGAAGATCGCCTCCGGTTCGATTTCAGCCACACCCAGGCGCTTTCACTGGCCGAACTTGAGCGCGTGGACTCCGAGGTGAACGCCTATATCCGCCAAAACGCGCCGGTCGAGACACGCATTATGTCGCCCGATGATGCCCGCGCACTGGGCGCCCAGGCGCTTTTTGGCGAGAAGTACGGTGATGAAGTGCGCGTCGTCTCAATGGGACGAAAGGATGGCTCAGGCAAAGGGAGCACCGGTAATACTTATTCGTTGGAACTTTGCGGTGGTACACACGTCCGCCAGACGGGTGACATAGGTGCATTTGTGACCCTTGGCGACAGCGCGAGCAGCGCGGGCGTGCGCCGTATAGAGGCGCTGACCGGGGCTGCTGCACTGTCCTATCTGCGTGCGCAGGATCAGCGGCTTGCCAATGTCGCATTGGAACTCAAAGCTCAACCCGCGGATGTTCTTGATCGGGTTCGAGGCCTCATGGAAGAGCGTCGAACTCTGAGCAACGAACTGGCGCAATTGCGGCGTGAACTGGCCATGGCCGGCGGTGCACAGGCGGATGCGTCAGCGCCAAAGGATGTGAACGGCACGGCGTTTCTGGCGCAGGTGATATCGGGTGTCACGGGCAAGGATCTGCCACCTCTCGTGGATCAGTACAAGGAAAAGCTCGGCAGCGGTGCCGTGCTTCTCATCGCGGACAGTGATGGAAAGGCGGCTGTCGCCGCCGGTGTCACCGCCGACAAGACGGCCGCCGTGTCAGCTGTCGATCTGGTCAAAGCCGCAGTAGAAGCTCTTGGCGGCAAAGGTGGTGGCGGTCGCCCGGATATGGCACAGGGCGGCGCAAAGAATGCAACGGAAGCCGATGCAGCGATCGCGGCCGCAGAAGCCGTTTTGAAAGGATAACCATGGGTGCTTTGTGGATAGCGCACGTCACCGTGACAGATGACGAAGCTTATGCAAAATATGCGGCATTGGCTACAGAAGCCATCGCCGCGCATGGAGGCCATTTCATTGCGCGCGCCGGGCGCTTTGTGCAACTCGAAGGGCGCGCGCGTCCCCGCAATGTGGTGGCGCGTTTCCCTGATGTTGAAACGGCTGAGAAATGTTATAATTCAGACATCTATCAGAAAGCCTTGAACCACGCGCGGGGCGCTTCCGAACGCGAATTGATGATCATCGAGACCAACGAGTAACCCGTTTCTTTGATCCTAAAGTATCCCGGGGGTGCGGGGGCTGGCCCCCGGTTGGCTCACCCGGCTTTGGCCATGCGTTTGCGCTCATGCGGATCCAGATACCGCTTCCTTAACCGGACGGCAGTTGGGGTCACCTCAACCAGTTCATCGTCGTCAATATAGGCGATAGCTTCCTCAAGGCTCAGGTTCATCGGTGTGGTCAGACGCACCGCCTCATCGCTCCCTGAGGCGCGTACGTTGGTCAGTTTCTTACCCTTCAGCGGATTGACCTCGAGATCATTGTCACGGCTGTGTTCGCCGATGATCATACCTGTGTAGACGTTCGCCTGCGCGCCAATCATCATTTTACCGCGTTCTTCAAGGTTCCAAAGGGCGTAGGCCACCGACGTGCCGTTCTCCATGGATATCAGAACGCCGGCGCGACGTCCGAGGATCGGGCCTTTGTGCGGAGCCCAGCCGTGAAAAACGCGGTTGAGAACACCGGTGCCGCGCGTATCCGTTAGAAATTCTCCATGATATCCGATCAGACCGCGGGATGGCACATGCGCAACAATGCGGGTCTTGCCAGCGCCCGCCGGTTTCATTTCGACCAGCTCACCGCGCCGCGCGCCGGTGATTTTTTCGATCACCGCGCCCGCATAGTCGTCATCAACGTCAATGGTCGCTTCCTCAATGGGTTCATGACGTTGACCGTCGATGTCGCGGAATAGCACCTGTGGGCGTGAGATCGACAATTCGAAGCCTTCACGCCGCATGTTTTCGATGAGAACGCCCATCTGCAACTCGCCGCGACCCGCAACCTCAAAGGCTTCGCCGCCGGGCGTATCGGTCACGCGAATCGCAACATTGCTCTCGGCCTCTTTCATCAGCCGCTCACGGATCACCCGCGATTGAACCTTTTTGCCGTCCCGACCGGCGAGTGGGCTGTCATTGATGCCGAAGGTCACCGTAATCGTTGGCGGGTCGATCGGCTGAGCGGGCAGGGGCTTGTCCACCTGAGGCGCCACGATGCTGTCGGCGACGGTTGCCTTCGACATACCGGCAAGGCTGACGATGTCTCCGGCTTCGGCAAGATCAATGGCCTTCTGGGTCAGCCCGCGAAATGCAAGGACCTTGGTTATGCGAAAGCTCTCGATCTGCTGGCCGTCACGGCTGAGCGCCTTGACCGTTTCACCAGCTTTGACCGTGCCGGATTCCACACGGCCCGTCAGGATACGCCCGATGAATGGATCGGCGCCCAATGTCGTTGCCAACATCCGAAACGGCTCATCCCGTAACGCCATTTGCGACGGCGCCGGAACGTGCGACACAACTAGATCAAAAAGGGCGGACAGGTCCTTGCGCGGTCCATCCAACTCCATGTCGGCCCAGCCGTTCCGGCCCGAGGCGTACATGGCTGGAAAATCCAGCTGATCATCATCGGCGCCCAGATTGGCGAAAAGATCGAAACACTCATCCAGTGCGCGATCAGGCTCGGCATCCGGCTTGTCGACTTTGTTCAGGACCACAATCGGACGCAGCCCCAGTGCCAAAGCCTTCGAGGTGACGAACTTGGTTTGCGGCATTGGTCCTTCTGCCGCATCGACCAGTAGCACCACGCCGTCCACCATCGACAGGATCCGCTCCACCTCGCCGCCAAAATCTGCATGGCCGGGTGTGTCGACAATATTGACACGCGTGCCGTTCCACTCAACAGAGGTGGCCTTGGCGAGGATTGTGATACCGCGCTCGCGCTCCAGATCATTGCTGTCCAAGGCACGTTCTTCGGTCGCCTGGTTGTCGCGGAATGTGCCAGACTGTTTGAGCAGTTCGTCAACCAAAGTGGTTTTGCCGTGGTCGACGTGCGCGATAATCGCGATGTTTCGCAGATCCATAATGTGCCTCGATAGTGCCCGGTGCGCGCCCCGCGGCCCGCTCTGCCGCGCGCATACAGCGCGGTCTGTCAGAAAGCCAGAGGGAATTGCCGCTCTGCGGCGTAACTTAGTGCTGCGTGGTATTCGACAATAGGTGGATCACGAGGATACCGGCGATAATCATCACCAACCCGATGATCGCAGCTGCATCCAGACGTTGCCCAAACACGACAAATCCAATCGCTGCGATAAACACGATCCCCAATCCCGACCAAATGGCATAGACTATGCCCACGGGCATATATTTGAGCGTCAATCCCAACATAAAGAATGCGCCAGCATAGGCAAAGATGACAATGAGGCTTGGACCGAGTCGTGTGAATTGCTGGCTGGCTTGCAAAGCGGTGGTGCCAATGGTCTCCAACAAAACGGCTATTGTCAGGTAAACGTAATGCAGCGGCATGACGCACATCCTTTTTGGTCTAAAGCGGCAGGCAATGCGTGTCCTTAATCTCTTCCATTACGAAACTGGCAGAGACATCCGAAAGCGCCACGCGCCGGATCAAAGATTGGTAAAGACGATCGTAATCCGCCATATCCGCGACGCGGGCCCGGATCAAGTAATCCAGATCGCCGGTCATTCGGTAAACACCGAGAATCTCCGGCAAATCACGCGTCACCGTTCGGAATTGCTGCAACCAGCCGTCGCTGTGTTCCTGCGCGCGGATCATAACAAAAACCGTCAGGCCAAGCCCCAATCTGTTCGGGTCCAAGAGGGTCACGCGCTTCTGAATGTAGCCTGCTTCTTCCAGTGCTTTAATCCGTCGCCAGCACGCGTTGCGGCTCAAATGAACGGTCTCGCCGATTGCATCCAAGGACTGAGTCGCATCTTGTTGAAGAACGCTCAATATTTTCCGGTCTACCGCATCTATTGTCACAACATTTTCCGAATTCGTAAAAAATTATCCTGCAAATAGCACAGATTTATCGATCTTTGGGACAAGTTCTCGCGACGGGACACTTACAATAAGCAAAACAAGGAGAAAAACATGATTCAGCGCGTCTTTCTGGACCACCCGGCCGCCGTAAACGAAACCTTCTGGCAGCACATGGCATTCGCGCTGCGCTTTGCTGGCAGCCTCTTTCTGGCGGCAGGTGCGGCCCTCGTGCACGCCTTTATTCCTTGCCTTTTCGAAAAAACAGCAAGCAGGATAATCGCACAGCTCTATGCGCGGACACACAACCGTTCGGGTGCCTGACGGCGGATCCTACCCGCTGAGCGCAGCGTTCAGGTTCTCGTCAACCTTTTCAAGGAAACCCATGGTTGTCAGCCATCCCTGGTTGGGTCCGACGAGCAGGGCCAGATCCTTGGTCATGTACCCGCCTTCAACTGTCTCTACGACGACACGTTCCAGCGTTTCGGCAAAGTTCAGCAAGGGCGCGTTGTCATCAAGCTTGGCGCGGTGTTTCAAACCGCCGGTCCAGGCGTATATTGACGCAATGGAGTTGGTCGACGTGGCCTCACCCTTTTGGTGCTGGCGATAGTGGCGTGTTACCGTGCCATGCGCGGCTTCGGACTCGACGATCTTGCCGTCGGGCGTCATCAGGACAGACGCCATCAGCCCCAGTGACCCGAACCCTTGTGCGACAGTATCGGACTGTACGTCGCCATCATAATTCTTGCACGCCCAGACATATCCGCCTGACCATTTCATCGCAGAGGCCACCATGTCGTCAATCAGGCGGTGTTCATACCATATCCCGGCTTTTTCGAACTGGTCTTTGAACTCCGTTTCGAAAATCTCTGCAAAGACTTCCAGAAAGCGCCCATCATATTGCTTGAGGATCGTGTTCTTGGTCGAGAGATACACAGGCCAACCCAGGCTGAGCCCATAGTTGAAAGAGGCGCGGGCAAAATCAATGATGGATTTATCCAGATTGTACATCGCCATTACAACGCCGCTGTCAGGCGCGTCGAAAACTTCATGTTCGATTTCGGTGCCATCCTCGCCGACGTATTTCAGCGTGAGTTTGCCTTTGCCCGGGAATTTGAAATCCGTTGCGCGATACTGGTCGCCAAACGCATGACGTCCAACAACGATGGGTTTGGTCCAACCGGGCACCAGACGCGGGACGTTGCGGCAGATAATGGGTTGGCGGAAAATCACGCCGCCCAGAATGTTGCGGATCGTCCCATTGGGCGAGCGCCACATTTTTTTAAGGCCAAATTCCTCCACCCGCGCCTCGTCGGGCGTGATGGTTGCACATTTGACGCCAACACCGTGGTCTTTAATGGCCAGCGCCGCGTCGACGGTGATCTGATCATCGGTGGCGTCACGCGATTCCATGCCGAGGTCGAAATACTTCAGGTCGATGTCGAGATAGGGCAGGATCAGTTTCTGCTTGATGAAGTCCCACATGATGCGGGTCATCTCGTCGCCATCCAGTTCGACTACGGGGTTTTGGACTTTGATCTTGGTCATACATGGCTCCCGACAGAATTTCTGATGCTTTCATCGCACCTAACGCAGGAACGTGTCACTGAAAAGAAAAACGTATACGTTCGTATACAGCCTTATTGCTAGGTTCCAAAAAACTGGCGCAACTTTGGAAAGAGCCACGCCCAAACGGCGGGTGCGCCTTTTTTGACGGGCGTGCCGACGCGGAGCTGAAGATCTTCTAAGGATACGTTGTAGTCTCGCCATGATCCGCCCTCATTGGCAAGATTGGCGATAGGGGTCTGGACCCTGTCGATGGATTTGGCAAAAATTGCGTCTGGTGTTTCTGCCTCTTCAAATTCGTCCCACAGCGCGCGGAACGCGTCGCGCTGATCTGGCGGCAACAGGCCGAACAATCTGTCCGCGGCGGCTTGCTCGGTTGCTTCTTGTGCGATGACATCAACCTCGCCATGAATTGGATTATCGCCGGCGTCGATCTCGACGATGTCGTGCAGCAAGAGCATTTTGATCACCCGATCGATCTGTACATCGGGAGCGGCTTGATCGGCGAGAACCATGGCGTACAGCATGACATGCCAAGAGTGTTCCGCCGAGTTTTCAAACCGTGAATTGTCGTGCAGGCGCGAGGCGCGCAGCACGGACTTGAGCTTGTCCGCCTCACTTAAGAAAGCAACCTGAGAGGCAAGCCGGTCAGTCATCGCCTGGCGGCGGCAGGGTGCGCGCCAAATCGTCCTTGAGTTTTCCGAGCAATTCACGCGCACGTTGTTCGGCGCGCCTGACACGCACTGCTGTCAGATAGGCTTCTTCCATGGTCTGTGACGAGCCGCCAATCGTGTCCGCGACGTGTTTGACAAACGTGTCGTCACCGGTCGCGTTGATGATCTTGAGGCTCTCCAGCGCTAATTCGTCGGCGACGTCTTCTACGATACCCATGCTAGCGAGTGGTCTCCGTCAGGCGGCGTTTCACATAGTCGGTCGTCGTGTCGATCATAGTGGTCAGGTGCGGTTCCTCAAAGAAATGGCCCGCGCCGTCCACGGTTTCATGTGTGATGGTGATACCTTTTTGTTCGTGCAGTTTCGCGACCAGCGCGTCAGTGTCGCCAGGCGGCGCGACGCGGTCCGCCGTGCCGTTGATGATCAGCCCGGATGCCGGGCAGGGCGCCAGGAAAGAAAAGTCGTACATGTTGGCGGGCGGTGCCGCTGAGATGAACCCGGTGATTTCCGGTCGCCGCATCAACAATTGCATGCCGATCCAGGCACCAAACGAAAAACCGGCGACCCAGCAGTGCTTTGAGTTGTTATTCATGGACTGCAGATAATCGAGAGCCGACGCGGCATCGGATAATTCTCCGATGCCCTGATCATATTCGCCCTGACTGCGCCCGACGCCGCGAAAATTGAAACGCAGCACCGTAAAACCCATGTTGTAAAAAGCATAGTGCATACGGTGCACAACCACGTGGTTCATAGTACCGCCGAATTGCGGGTGCGGATGAAGGATGATGGCAATTGGCGCATCGCGTTCTTTTTGGGGGTGGTAGCGGCCTTCGAGACGGCCTTCGGGTCCGGGAAAAATGACCTCAGGCATGGGGTTCCCTGTACAAAAGTGTTCCGAGCGTTACCTGATTTGTTGACGTCACTGGTCAGGCATATTAGAACGGTTCTAAACTGTTCGCCAACGGGCACGCCGTCCGCGAAACTCCGACTTAAGGATTTATGCGCGCCGCGTCAATCACTGCGCAGGGCGCGCGCATGAGGGAAGCCGAATGAAGCTGTCAACAAAAGGGCGCTATGCGATGGTGGCGCTTGCAGACATCGCGCTGCAATCCGACCAAAAGCTCGTTTCACTGGGTGAATTGTCGGAACGGCAGTCAATATCGCTGCCCTATCTCGAACAGCTGTTTGTGAAGCTCCGCAGAGCGAAAATCGTGGAATCCGTACGTGGCCCCGGCGGTGGATACAAACTGGCGCGCCCGCCATCAGACATTCGCGTTGCAGAAATCCTGACTGCTGTCGACGAAACAGTGGACGCTTTGCACAAAGGAGCAGGCGTGTCGGGCGGTGCCTCCGGCACCCGCGCGCAATCACTCACAAATCGTTTGTGGGAAGGCTTGAGCGCGCACGTGTATGTCTTTTTGCACCAAACGCGTCTTTCGGATGTGATTTCCAACGAGTTGGCTCCGTGCCCAGCGGTTCCGCACCTGTTCGACGTCGTAGATGACGACACCGTAAGCGCCTGATTTCGCCTTCGGCGAGGATATTTGGAGATCAAAGAAACTGTGCAGCGCGTTTATCTCGACCATAATGCGACGACGTCCTTGCGTCCTGAGGCGCGCGTGGCGATGCAGGCGGCGATGGATATTCCAGGCAACCCCTCATCGGTTCATGCCGAGGGTCGCACAGCCAAAGCCCTGCTGGAGCAGGCGCGCACCGATATCGCCATCGCGATTGGAGCGGATGGGGCGGATGTCATTTTTACGTCTGGCGCCACGGAAGCGGCAGCGCTGGCTTGCGCGGGGCGCGATTTGATTGCCGCCGAGGTCGAGCATGATGCTCTACAGTCATGGTGCACCTGCACGTTACCTGTTGATACTCAAGGACGTGTGTCAGTCACGACAGCAGAGAGGACGTCGCTGCAATTGGCCAATTCCGAAACCGGCGTCATACAAAACCTGCCGGCGGGTCTGGCGGTGAGCGATATGACCCAGGCTTTTGGCAAGATTGCCGTCGACTTCAACGCAAGCGGCGTGAAGGCAGCCCTGATTTCAGCACATAAGATTGGTGGACCGAAAGGCGTCGGAGCTCTGATCGTAAAGCGCGGCCTGGATCTGGAAGCCCGAATTAAGGGCGGCGGGCAGGAAATGGGCCGCCGGTCAGGCACGGAAAACCTGATCGGGATCGCCGGATTTGCCGCCGCTGCTAAGGCCGCCCGCTCCGACGTGGCTGCGGGGCGTTGGGACGAGATCGCAGAGCTTAGAAAGATTCTAGAATTATCCCTTGCAGCGGGCGATGTACCACCTATTTTTCTGGGTACGCAGACGGAACGCTTGCCGAACACGTCGTGTTTCGTCCGCACCGGCTGGAAAGGCGAGGCGCAAGTGATCCAGATGGACCTCGCAGGATTTGCGATCAGCGCGGGTTCTGCCTGTTCCAGTGGCAAGGTGCGCGCGAGCACTGTTTTGCAGGCCATGGGTCTGAATGAAACCTCGGCGAGTTGCGCGGCACGCGTCTCTCTGGGGCTTGAGACGACGAAAGAGCAGGTTCTGCGTTTTGCCGATGCCTGGCTTGAGAAGGAAGCAAAGGTCCGCGCCCGCGCGGCGTGAGGATTGGAGGACAGGATGACAGCACTCGATCAGCCGATAACCGCCGAGGTTCAGGTCAAGGATGGCGTGGATCAGGATACAGTTGATGCGGTGCGCGAGGTCGGTGGCAAGTATAAACACGGCTGGTCGACCGACATCGAGATGGAGTATGCGCCCAAGGGGCTGACCCCTGACATCGTTCGTCTGATTTCTGAGAAGAATGAAGAGCCGGACTGGATGACCGAGTGGCGCCTGCAGGCCTATGAGCGCTGGTTGCAGATGAAAGAACCCAACTGGGCGATGGTCGATTACCCGGAAATCGACTTTCAGGACCAGTATTACTACGCGCGGCCAAAATCCATGGAGGTGAAACCAAAGTCGCTGGACGAGGTCGATCCGAAACTGTTGGAAACCTACAACAAGCTGGGCATCCCGCTCAAAGAGCAGATGATCCTTGCTGGTGTTGAAGGGGCCGAAGATCTGACCGATGCGCCACGAAAGGTTGCCGTGGACGCAGTGTTTGATTCCGTATCGGTCGGCACGACGTTTCAGGAAGAACTGAAAAAGGCGGGTGTGATCTTCTGCTCCATTTCTGAAGCGATCCGGGAGTATCCGGATCTGGTTAGAAAATACCTTGGTTCGGTTGTGCCGGTGTCGGACAATTTCTACGCGACGCTGAACTCGGCGGTGTTTTCGGACGGGTCGTTTGTTTATGTACCGCCGGGCGTACGTTGCCCGATGGAACTGTCGACGTACTTCCGGATCAACGCGGAAAATACGGGTCAGTTTGAACGGACACTGATTATCGCCGACAAGGGGTCTTACGTCAGCTATCTCGAAGGCTGCACTGCGCCGCAACGCGATACATCGCAGCTGCACGCGGCCGTGGTGGAAATTATCATCGAGGAAGATGCCGAGGTGAAGTACTCCACCGTGCAAAACTGGTATCCCGGAGATGAAAACGGCAAAGGTGGTATCTACAACTTCGTGACCAAACGCGCCGATTGCCGGGGCGACCGGGCCAAGGTGATGTGGACGCAGGTGGAAACCGGCTCTGCCGTCACGTGGAAGTACCCGTCTTGTATTCTGCGCGGCGATGACACGCAGGGAGAGTTCTACTCCATCGCGATTGCCAACAATATGCAGCAGGCCGATACCGGCACGAAGATGGTGCATCTGGGCAAGAATACCAAAAGCCGCATCGTCTCCAAGGGCATCTCGGCAGGTAAGGCACAGAACACCTATCGCGGTCTTGTCTCAATGCACCCGAAAGCCAAGGATTCGCGCAATTACACGCAGTGCGACAGCCTTTTGATCGGTGACCAATGCGGGGCACATACGGTGCCTTACATAGAGGTCAAGAACAACTCCAGCCGTGTGGAGCATGAGGCGACCACCTCCAAGGTGGACGATGACCAGATGTTCTACTGCCGCTCGCGCGGGATGGACGAAGAAGAGGCAGTCGCGGTGATCGTCAACGGCTTTGTCAAAGACGTCCTGCAAGCCCTGCCCATGGAGTTCGCCATGGAAGCGCAACAGTTGGTCGCGATTTCTTTGGAGGGGTCGGTTGGCTAATCCAGCGAAATTGGAAGCTGCGATTGAAAGGTTTATACTTTGGTTGATGTATTTATCGCGACAGAGCCCGCTGAACGGACAGATACCGGCATTGATCGTGGTGACGCCTTTTTTCGTCTTTGCGGGTCACGTTATGTTTCACCTGCAAGAACTCAAACCGGACTCCATTGGGGTACAAAGCTTCGCGCTGATTTTGTTTGTGCAGCTAATGGTTGTAACTTTCGCACCGGTCTTCTGGCTGTTGCACAGAGCACGCAAACGTAAGTCGCCTCTCGTTAACATGAGCGAAAGCGAGAAATGATCCTCACCACGACAAACACCATCGAAGGGCACGCCATCACCGCCAACAAAGTCACCGTTGATGGCGAGGCGATCATGAACGTGAACGCTGCATCACGGTACGAAAGTCGGTTGGTGAGTACCTTAAAATGATGCGAGCGCCCAACGAAACCCGAGAAGATCGCAAGATCAAGCGCCCCGTCGTGTCAGATCTCGACGGTACGCAGCAGGGTGGGCTGGCGTTTTGTGTCTCGTTTTTGGGCGGGATTTTCCTCGCGGCTTCGGTGGCGCCCGGTTCTTTAACTTCTTTTTGGGTTTGCCTGTCGCTGGTCTCTGCGTCCGTTGGAATTGCCGCAGCAACGCAAAAACTCTTTGCGCGTGTTTCGGAGGAAACGAAGGAATGATCCTGACAACAACCAACAGCGTCGAAGGCCGACCGGTCACCGCCTATAAAGGCATCGTCGTGGGCGAGGCGATTATGGGCGCCAATATCGTCCGGGACTTCTTTGCCTCCGTCACCGATGTGGTGGGCGGACGTTCTGGCGCTTACGAACAAAAACTGAAACACGCGCGCGACGAGGCGATGGCCGAAGTGGAAGAGCGCGCAGAACAACTCGGGGCCGACGCTGTCGTCGGCATCGATCTGGATTACGAAGTGGTGGGCGACAGCATGCTCATGGTCTCTGTCTCAGGGACAGCTGTCACACTCGGTTAGGGCTTTAGGAACACGCCGCAAGGCACTGGAAAAAAACGCACCTCAGATTGCGGAAAGGGAAATGACATGCTGAGCATCAAGGACCTGCAGGTCAAGCTGGAAGAAGAAGACAAGGAGATCCTCAAGGGCGTTGATCTGGAGATCGAGGCTGGCAAGGTGCATGCGATCATGGGGCCGAACGGTTCGGGAAAATCCACCTTGTCCTACGTGCTGTCTGGCAAAGACGGATACGAGGTCACGAGCGGCGAGGCGTGGCTGGAAGGCGAGGACATCCTTGAGATGGAACCCGAAGAGCGTGCCGCCGCCGGGCTGTTTCTGGCCTTTCAATACCCCGTTGAGATTCCTGGAGTGGGCAACATGACCTTTCTGCGCACCGCGGTGAATGCGCAGCGCAAGGCGCGAGGCGAAGAAGAAATGTCGGCCACCGAGTTTCTGAAAGTAATCCGGGCCCGCGCCAAGGAACTGAAAATCGATGCAGAGATGCTCAAGCGACCGGTCAATGTGGGCTTTTCCGGAGGTGAGAAAAAACGCAACGAAATCTTGCAGATGGCAATGCTTGAACCCAAGATGTGTATCCTTGACGAGACGGACTCCGGCCTTGACGTCGATGCCATGAAATTGGTGGCGGAAGGTGTAAACGCCTTGCGCAGCGAAGGACGCGGCTTTCTGGTCATCACGCACTACCAGCGCCTGCTGGACCATATCAAACCGGATGTGGTGCACATCATGGCGGACGGAAAGATCGTGAAAACCGGCGGTCCGGAGCTGGCTCTGGAGGTCGAAAACAATGGTTATGCCGATATTCTGGCCGAGGTAGCGTAATGGCCGACGTCGCAGTTCAGAAAAATGCCACAGAAGCGCGTTTGGCTGCGCTCCGGATGCCGCGCGGTGGTTGGTCAGAAACCGCCCGAAAGAGCGCCCTGACACGTGTTCAGGCGATGGGGTTGCCGCATCGTCGCGATGAATACTGGAAATACACAAGACCCGACACGCTGACGCAGGCCGACGCAGTGCCCGCTGCGTTGTTCGAAGAAGAGACGCCGATTTTCAGCGGAATCGAAAGCTTGAAGATCGTCTTTGTGGACGGCATCTTCGACGCGCAGGCCTCGGATGATTTTGCCCTTGAGGGCGTTCGGATCGAGCGACTGGCGCAGTCTCAGTCTGATATCCACTGGGCCCGCGACCTCTACGGTCTGCTCGAAGCGCGGGGACAGGATCCCGTTGAGCGCCCACTGGCGGCTCTCAACACCGCCTTTGCCACGGACGGCCTGCTGATCCATGTCACCGGCACGCCATCCAAGCCCATTTCGATCCAGTACCGGCACGCCGCTGAAACATCAGACGTCATGTTGCACCATGTGGTGCGCGTCGATGCAGGGGCTGTCGCGACGCTGCTGGAAGCGGGCCCTGCAGCTGCAAGGTTCAATAAGGTGCTTGAAGTCGATATCGCTCATACCGGCACGTTCCACCACGTCCGTGCGCAAGGGCGGGATCACGAACGGCGCGCCGCCACTCATACTTTTGCGCGTCTGGGACAGGAAAGTGTGTTCAAAAGCTTCACACTGACCAAGAACGGTGTTCTGACCCGCAATGAATGCGTGATCGAGCTGACCGGCGATGATGCCGTGGCCCATGTGGCCGGAGCCTGTGTCGGCGACGGTGATTTCCATCATGATGATACGGTGTTTGTAACCCATGACGCGGTAAATTGCGAAAGCCGTCAAGTGTTCAAGAAGGTGCTACGGAACGGGGCTACTGGAGTTTTCCAGGGTAAAATCCTTGTCCAGCCCGGCGCTCAGAAAACCGATGGCTACCAAATCAGCCAATCGCTGCTTCTGGACGAAGACAGTCAGTTTCTGGCCAAGCCGGAGTTGGAGATTTACGCCGACGACGTGGCATGTTCGCACGGGTCGACCAGTGGCGCAATTGATGAGAGCGCGCTGTTCTATCTGCGCTCGCGGGGCGTACCGGAAGATCATGCGACAGACCTTTTGACGCTGGCCTTTCTGGCCGAGGCGGTGGAGGAAATCGACAGCGAGGAGTTGCGCGAAGAGATCGTTGGCCGCCTGTCCGGCTGGTTGGAGCGGCACAGAAGCAAATGACCGTCACCCGCAATATCACGGCCACTTACAAAGGGCCGGGTCGCGTTGTGAACGGGTTGCTGGCGCTGGGGCAACGGGAAGACCGCGCGCTGGCCTACCTTATGGCCGGATGCCTGGTTGTGTTTATTTCACAGATGCCGCGTCTCGCGCGTCAGGCGCATCTGACGGGCGAAGACCTCAACATGCTGATGGGCGCCACCTTGCTCGCCTGGATTTTTATTGCACCACTGGCGTTTTATTGCGTTGCTAGTTTAAGCCGTTTGATCGCCAAGCTGTTTAAAGGGAAAGGAACCGCTTACGGTGCGCGGCTCGCACTGTTCTGGGCGCTTCTCGCGTCTTCGCCGCTGATGCTGCTCAACGGTCTTGTGGCGGGTTTTATTGGTCCGGGCGTTGAATTGCAGGTGGTCGGTTTTTTGTGGTTTGCTTGTTTTGTGTGGTTCTGGATAGGTGGCCTGATCGCATCGGAGCGCCCGCTGCCGCAATGACACAGAACACGACATTTCCGGAATTGGCGCTGCTGACGCTCAAAGATCCTGCCTCGGCTGCGGAAATCGTGATGGGCTGGCAACTCTCAAAAGAGGCCATATGGACGTCAATCGCGCTTGTGAGCGTCATCGCAACAATTCTGGCGACTCTCTCGGACATGATGGTGCCGGTACCGCCGCCGCTTGATGCTTTTATGAGCAATCCGCTTGTCTACTTGCTTATCGCGGCAGGTGGATTTGTGGCGACCGTGCATGCCCTGTACTGGACTGGCCGCATGATGGGCGGACGTGGCGCGGTCGAAGACCTTATGGCGCTGCTCATATGGCTGCAGGCGCTGCGCGCAGCAGGCCAGGTCGCCGTGTTGGTTTGTCTTGCGATAGCCCCGGTGCTTGCCAGCTTCTTGGTGCTGTTCATCGCCGTGGCTACGCTCTGGGTATTTCTGAATTTCATCAGCATCGGTTTGAAACTGAACTCACTGCTGCGCGCATTTGTCGTCCTGTTTGTTGGCGCAGCAGCGCTGATGATTGGCGTGAGTTTTTTCCTGTCGTTGATCGGCGTATCTGCCGTAGGAGTGCCCGCGAATGTATAATGTTGAAGACATCCGCAAAGATTTTCCGATCCTGAGCCGGGAGGTGAACGGCAAGCCGCTCGTGTATCTCGACAACGGTGCCTCCGCGCAAAAACCTCAAGTTGTCATTGACGCGATAAGCAAGGCCTATGCGCATGAATACGCCAATGTGCACAGGGGCCTGCATTACTTGTCGAACCTTGCAACTGAGAAATACGAGACCGTGCGAGCTGTGATCGCGCGGTTTCTGAATGCGGCGTCCGAGGACGAAATCGTGATGAATTCCGGCACCACCGAAGGGATTAACATGGTCGCCTACGCCTGGGCCATGCCTCGGATGCAGGCGGGTGATGAGATCGTGCTTTCGGTGATGGAGCATCACGCTAACATCGTGCCGTGGCATTTTCTGCGCGAACGGCAGGGCGTGGTTCTCAAGTGGGTCGATGTGGACAGCACCGGAGCATTGGACCCGCAAGCCGTGATCGATGCCATTGGACCCAGAACCAAGCTGGTGGCCCTGACGCATCTGTCGAATGTTCTTGGAACGCGTGTGGATATCAAAACGATTACGCAAGAAGCGCACTTGCGCGGTGTTCCTGTGCTGGTCGATGGCAGCCAGGCGGCTGTGCATCAACCCGTCGACGTGCAGGATCTCGACAGCGACTTTTACGCGATTACGGGCCACAAGCTATACGGGCCATCCGGGTCAGGTGCGATACATATCAAACCGGAGCGGATGGCGGAGATGCGACCGTTTATCGGCGGTGGAGACATGATCAGGGACGTGACCAAAGATGCCGTTGTTTACAACGACCCGCCGATGAAATTTGAAGCGGGTACGCCTGGAATTGTCCAGATGATCGGTTTGGGCGTCGCGCTTGAGTATATGATGGTGCTGGGGATGGAGCGCATTGCCGCATATGAAGACAGCCTGCGCGATTACACCGCGGAACGTCTGGCGGGTCTCAACTGGTTGCAGGTGCAAGGTACAACACCAGACAAGGGGGCTATTTTCAGCTTTACTCTGGATGGCGCAGGGCATGCGCACGATATCTCCACTATCCTGGATAAAAAAGGCGTTGCGGTGCGTGCCGGCCAGCATTGCGTCGGCCCGCTAATGGAGCATATGGGCTTGACAGCGACCTGCCGCGCGTCGTTCGGTTTGTACAACACCACGGCCGAAGTCGACACGCTGGTCGACGCCCTTGAACTGGCGCACGAGCTGTTTAGTTGACGTTAAGCTTAATGCAGGTAAATATCTGCCGAAATTGACAAAATGACCTCTTTAGTCTAAGGAGTGTGGAATGAAACAGGTAAGCAAAGAAACTGTAGGTATCTAAGTACCTGTCGCCGTGTGGTGGAGACGCAAGTGGCTATCGTCTATGCCTCCGCTCTGGCGGTATTATCCGGTATATTTAATCGTTGCTGGGACAGCATTTGGACTGTTTTTGCTTTGGGGCGAGATAAAGCAGCTTGAACCTCCCAGACAGCAAGGCGGGCCGCCCTCTCTTGTATTGTTTTCCGGTGTAGTTGTCGCTGCGGTAGCGATTCTTGCGAACGCGTGGTCACAGTGGCAGACCGCACGCATATCGCACGCACTTCAGGGCCTGCAGACCCTGCGAACTGATCGCGAATACCTAATAAACGCCAACATGGTGCGCCGAACCATTGCGCAAAGTGGCGATTCCACTTGGGGCAAACCGCTTGGGCCTTCGATGAAAACAGCGTTTCGGAAGGAAAAAATGGGACCCGACGTGGATAATCCCAGCTTTCGCGAAGCATCACTGTTCTTGCTGAACCAATATGAGTTTCTGGCCGCTGCAACACGATCGGGCGGCATCGATCTTGTTTTGATGGACAAAACGATGGCCGGTCCGATCCGTATTCTGGTCATGACGTTTTCGGAAGAGATAGTGGAATTGCGAAAAGACGCTCCTAAAGCCTTTACCAATTTGATTTGGTTGCACAGGACGATTTCGGGCTCTCTGCAACCGTACCTTGGCCCGGATAACTTTGGCGATTGACCCCGCCGCGGAACTCTTTGCGCGTAAAAGTTAGCGATTGCAGGGCCGGCAGAGGCAAGCTATATCCCACGCGCATGGACCCTTAGCTCAGCTGGATAGAGCGCTGCCCTCCGAAGGCGGATGTCAAGTCTGGCGGTAGCTGAAAGTGTCGCGAGAAAGAGATTGTGGATCAACAGCTTGAGCGGATGTCGGAACCGCTCTTCAAACGGGCCGAAGGTTCACGTAAGCACTGCGTAAGCAGTTGGAGAA
>JBCCXN010000023.1:0-62179 GCA_039191495.1 Pseudomonadota bacterium
ATGCCGCTGCCACCCTACATTGCCGCCAAGCGACCGGCCGACACCCGCGACAAAGAAGACTATCAGACCGTCTTTGCACGCCACGCCGGAGCCGTCGCAGCCCCCACCGCGTCCTTGCATTTTGACAAGGCGTTGCTTGCGGCTCTGACTGCGCGCGGTGTGACCTTTTCGTATGTGACGCTGCATGTGGGCGCGGGCACTTTTCTGCCGGTAAAGGTCGACGATGTCACGACCCACAAGATGCACGCCGAATGGGGGCAGGTGAGTGTGGAGGCGGCTGCCGAGATCAACGCCACGAAATCCGGAGGCGGCAGCGTGATTCCTGTCGGCACCACAGCGCTGCGTCTCATCGAAACGGCCGGGCGCGGGGGATCCGTCGCCGCATGGGAGGGGGAGACGGACATCTTTATCTACCCAGGCTTTCACTTCCGGGTCGCAGACGCGCTGATGACCAATTTTCACCTGCCGAAATCCACGCTTATGATGCTGGTCTCCGCCTTCATGGGACAGGCTGAAACGCGCCGCATTTATGACCACGCGATTACGCAGGAATATCGTTTCTTTTCATACGGTGACGCCTCTTTGCTGATGCCGGGGACCTGAGTGCGCATAATGCGACTCCGCAGGGTCGCAAGTGGACGTGACAAGCCAGCGGCGATCGGTCATTCAGGGGGCAATATCCCGCCCCATGGAGACGGCCATGTTCCAAGTTTTATCCAGCGCCTGGGCCTTGCTGCTGGGCATGTGCCTGCTTCAGATCGGCAATGGCATGCAGGGTACACTGCTTGGTATTCGGGGTGAGATCGAGGGCTTCTCAACGCTTGAGATGTCGGTCGTCATGTCTGCCTATTTCGCAGGATTCCTGGGCGGTTCGCGGATGGCGCCGCGTATGATACGCCGCGTGGGACATGTGCGCGTTTTCGCGGCTCTCGCATCACTGATTTCGGCCGTGATGATCCTCTATCCAACATTTACAGAAGTTTGGGTCTGGACGTTAGGCCGCGTTCTCATCGGGTTCTGCTTTTCTGCTGTGTATGTGACGGCCGAAAGCTGGCTGAACAATGCCGCAACCAATTCGACACGGGGACAGGCGCTGTCGCTCTACATGATTGTGCAAACGGCCGGAATCGTGGCTGGTCAGGCTTTGCTTCTGACAGCCGATCCATCGGGTTTTGTGCTCTTCGTCATTCCGTCTGTATTGGTGTCTCTCGCCGTGACACCCATCTTGCTGTCGATCAGCCCGACGCCGGCGTTCGACACTTCAAAACCTATGAGCTTGCGCGAACTTTGGGGGTATTCCCCGTTGGGCTGCATGGGCATGTTCCTGCTGGGCGGCGTCTTTGCCGCACAGTTCGGCATGGCATCGGTTTATGGAACGCAGGCTGGCCTGAGCGTCGCACAGATTTCCACGCTGGTCGCGATGTTCTTTGTCGGGCCCATTTTGTTGCAATATCCGATTGGCTGGATATCGGACCGTATGGACCGCCGCGTTCTGGTTATGATCCTGTCCGCCATCGGTGCGTTGGGTGCGATCATCGGGTTGATGCTGGGCACGCAGTTCTTCTTGTTGCTGAGCGCTGCTTTCCTCGTGGGCGCCATGTCTAATCCGCTCTATTCGCTGCTGCTTGCGCATACCAACGATTTTCTGGAACACGAGGACATGGCGGCGGCGTCAGGCGGGCTGGTTTTTATCAACGGGCTGGGCGCGATCGCCGGCCCGATTATCACAGGTTGGATTATGGGCATTATTGGACCAAGCGGGTTTTTCCTTTTTATCGCACTGCTGTTTGTCGCCTTGGTTCTTTACGCGGCATACCGCTCCACACAACGCAGCACGGTGGCCGTCGAAGATACGGGTACGTATGTTTTGGTCACACCGGCTTACACGTCCGTCGCTATGGAATATGCCCAAGAATACGCCATTGAAGCTGAAAAAAGTGACGATACGGCAGAAGAAAACAAGTGAATGTGTCGCGGTGACGTAAAATGTGACTTGGTCAGTTTGCGAAACCGTGAGAATCTTCCCAGATGTAACACAGGCATGAGTGAAGGACATACGCAGGAGGGTAAAATGGTTGGTCCTGAAGATGTATTGAGTTTTTGGTTAGATGAGATCGGCGAAGACGGGTGGTACAACCAGTCAGACAAAGTCGACGCAGAAATCGAAGAGCGGTTTGAAACAACGTTACGGAGTCTATCTGAGGGGCGTTTCTCTCTCTGGTTGACCTTCCCGTCAGGCGCACTGGCCTACATCATCGTGGCCGATCAATTTTCGCGCAACATGCACCGCGACACGTCCAAAGCCTTTGCGACGGACCGTATCGCACTTGCAGCAGCGAAATCTGCGATAAATCACGGATGGGACAAAAAGATCGACGAACCGGCGCGCCAGTTCTTCTATCTGCCTCTGATGCATTCCGAAAATCTGTGTGATCAGGACCGCTGTGTGCGCTTGATCTGTGAGCGGATGCCGGACACCAAGGCCAACAACCTGTTGCACGCGCGTGCGCATCGCGCCGTCATTCGGCAGTTCGGACGTTTTCCTGAGCGCAACACCGCGCTGGACCGTGCTTCGACGGAACCGGAGGCTGCGTTTCTCAAAAATGGTGGGTACGGCGAAACGATCCGCAGCTTGCAAACAGCGCAGGCCGCGTAAGGTTTTGCTTGCGGACACGGCGCGCATTTGTCGCGCGCCGTGATCTGTTGCTGCGCATGGGGATATGGTTTAACGATAAACCATCTTTTTGATCCTATGCGCGAGGACAGACCATGGCTGCCAAATCATTTGATCTTATTGTCATTGGCGCGGGGCCGGGCGGCTACGTCGCCGCGATCCGCGGGGCGCAGCTGGGCATGTCCGTTGCCGTTGTCGAACGCGAGCATCTGGGCGGTATCTGTCTGAACTGGGGCTGCATTCCGACCAAGGCGATGCTGCGCTCGTCCGAAGTGTTTCACCTCATGCACCGCGCCAAGGAATTTGGTCTGAAAGCCGATAACATCGACTATGACATTGACGCCGTCGTCAAACGCTCCCGCAAGGTGGCGGGCCAGCTGTCCGGCGGTGTCGGTCACTTGCTGAAAAAGAACAAGGTGACCGTCCTCATGGGCGAGGCGAACATTCCCGCCAAAGGCAAGGTGAGCGTCAAAACCGACAAGGGCACCGAAGACTACGCTGCCAAGAATATTGTGCTCGCCACAGGTGCCCGCGCCCGCACTCTGCCAGGGCTGGAGGCAGACGGCGATCTGGTCTGGACGTATAAACACGCGCTTGAACCCAAGCACATGCCGAAAAAGCTGCTGGTGATCGGCTCTGGTGCAATCGGTATCGAATTTGCCAGCTTTTACAACACGCTGGGCGCGGACACGACGGTGGTAGAGGTCATGGACCGCGTACTGCCGGTGGAAGACGCGGAAGTATCCGCCTTCGCCAAAAAGTCCTTTGAAAAGCAGGGCATTAAGATCATGCAAAAGGCCATGGTCAAAGAGCTCGACCGTGGCAAGGGCAAGGTCACCGCACACATCGAAGTGGGCGGCAAGGTCGAAAAGCACGAGTTCGACACCGTGATCTCCGCGGTTGGCATTGTCGGCAATGTTGAGGGGCTGGGGCTCGAAGCGCTCGGCGTGAAGATCGACCGCACCCACGTGGTGACGGATGAGTATTGCCGCACCGGAGTGGACGGGCTTTATGCCATCGGCGACGTGGCCGGCGCACCGTGGCTCGCGCACAAGGCAAGCCATGAGGGCGTGATGGTTGCCGAGCTGATTGCTGGACAAAACAACGTGCACCCGGTCAAGCCGGAAAGCATTGCGGGCTGTACATATTGCCATCCGCAGGTCGCCAGCGTCGGTTACTCAGAGGCGAAAGCCAAGGAACTGGGTTTTGATGTGAAAGTCGGTCGTTTCCCCTTTATCGGCAACGGCAAGGCCATCGCCCTGGGCGAGCCTGAGGGCATGATCAAAACTGTTTTCGATGCGAAAACAGGCGAGCTGCTGGGCGCGCATATGGTGGGAGCGGAAGTCACCGAGCTTATTCAGGGCTACGTTGTGGGCCGTCAGCTAGAGACCACGGAAGAAGACCTCATGCACACGGTCTTCCCGCATCCGACGCTGAGCGAGATGATGCATGAAAGCGTGCTCGACGCCTACGGTCGCGCCATCCACTTTTAGCGCGTCCGGGCCAGTCAAACGGTCGACCCGGCACACAATCGGGTCTCAGCGGCCCAACGAAGCGCGCGTTCATCATAGGATGTGACGGCGCGCGCACCATTACGCTGCCGCTTCGAAGACGCAAAGCGCGCCAGGCCTTCAGTGACTGCTTTGCCGCGTCAAACGGTTCTATCAGACCAGAGATCCTGCTGACATTTTCTGTCAGCTTCGCCAATTGCGTCGGATGCCGGCCTCTGGCACTACGCGCGGGAGGAGTCGCACCATGACGAAGACACCCTGGAGGTTGGTGCTGGCGCTTTGGGGCGCGGGTCTCGGGGCGGCGGCGCAGTACGGCAAGTTCAGCGCCGTGTTCGATCAGCTTCCGGCCATCTATCCCAATGCCGGCGCCGCGCTGGGGTTCATCGTCTCCAGCGTCGGCCTGCTGGGCATCGTCTTCGGACTGGCGGCGGGGCTTTTGGTGGCTCGCGTCCGCTACAGGCGCGCGCTGCTTTGGGCGCTCTGGGCCGGGGCGGTCATCTCGGCCTTTCAGGCGCTGTTGCCGCCGCTGCCGTGGTTGCTGTTCAGTCGTGCGCTTGAGGGGCTTTCGCATCTGGCCGTCGTGGTGGCGACACCGACACTGATTGCCCAGCTTTGCGCCCCAAAAGACCGGGGGCTGGCTTTGACCCTCTGGGGCACGTTCTTTGGCGTGGCGTTTGCCATTCTGGCGTGGTTCGGCCTGCCGTTGGTGGCGGTTGGCGGAATCCCGGCGCTGCTGATCGCCCACGCGCTTTATATGGCGGCCTTTGCGCTCTACCTTGGCATGCGGCTCAAAACGCTTGAGATCGATACGGCGCCGGCCCCTCTGTCGGTTGGCAAAGTGCTGTCCGAACACGCCGTGATCTACAGCTCGCCCACGATTGCCGCACCCGCCCTTGGCTGGCTGTTCTACACCTTCTGCTTCGTGTCGATCCTGACGGTTCTGCCGCCACATATTCCGGCGGGGGCACGCGCCTTTGTCATGGGGGCAATGCCGCTTGTCAGCATCTTTGTCTCGATGACGGCGGGCGTGGCCATGCTGCGTGTCATATCGGCGGTCAGTGTGATTGTTATCGGCTTTGGTGGAAGCGCGCTCACCGTGCTCGGGCTGCTGGCGCATCCGGGCGCGCCCGTGCTCTGCCTTGTGCTTGCAGGCTTCATGGGACTCATTCAGGGAGCCAGCTTTGCTGCGGTGCCGCAGCTGAACGCAACACCCGAGACGCAGGCGCAGGCCAACGGCGGCATGGCGCAGATGGGCAATGTGGGCAATAGCATCGGCACACCGATCATGGCGGTCGCCACAAGCCTGATGGGCTTTGCCGGATTGCCCATTCTGGCGGCACTTGCTTTCGTGTCGGGGGCCGGGGTGCATCTCTATCTTGCCTCGCGGCGAGGTCAAATGTAATGTTCATGTTACGTTCTCACTTTTTGATTGGCGAAACCGCGCGGTGCGCCTATCTCTGTCGAGAGTATGCGGGGGTGGCCGATGGCTGAGCTTAAAAACATCGAAGTACGCGGCGCCAGAGAGCACAACCTCAAGAGCATCGACGTCGATATTCCGCGCGACCAACTGGTTGTGATCACGGGGCTTTCGGGCTCGGGCAAGTCGTCTCTGGCCTTTGATACGATCTACGCCGAAGGCCAACGTAGGTATGTGGAATCTCTGTCCGCCTATGCGCGCCAATTCCTCGACATGATGCAAAAACCGGATGTGGATCATATCGCCGGCCTCAGCCCGGCGATCTCTATCGAACAAAAAACCACTTCCAAGAACCCGCGCTCCACCGTCGGCACCGTGACGGAAATCTACGACTACATGCGGTTGCTTTTTGCCCGGGTGGGAACGCCTTACAGCCCCGCCACCGGCAAACCCATCGAGGCACAGCAGGTGCAGGATATGGTCGACCGGATTATGGTGATGGAGGAGGGGACGCGCGCCTACCTGCTCGCGCCCATCATCCGGGACCGAAAAGGCGAATACCGCAAGGAGTTTCTGGAGCTGCGCAAGCAGGGTTTCCAGCGGGTCAAAGTGGATGGTGCGTTTTACGAACTCGACGCGCCGCCCACACTCGACAAAAAGTTCCGCCACGACATCGATGTGGTGGTTGACCGCATCGTGGTGCGCGACGGGTTAGAAACGCGGCTGGCTGACAGCCTGCGCACCGCGCTCGATCTGGCCGATGGCATCGCCATCATCGAAACCGCCCCAACCGAGGGTGAGCCGGAACGCACCACCTTTTCCGAAAAATTCGCCTGCCCGGTCAGCGGCTTCACGATCCCCGAGATCGAGCCCCGGCTGTTTTCATTCAACGCGCCCTTTGGGGCCTGTCCTGACTGTGACGGGCTTGGGGTTGAGCTTTTCTTTGACGAACGCCTTGTCGTGCCGGATCAGAACCTCAAGATCGCGGACGGCGCACTGGCCCCGTGGCGCAAGGGCAAATCACCCTATTTTCTGCAAACCATTGAGGCGCTGGCAAAACACTACAAGTTCAAACAATCGACCAAGTGGAAAGACCTGCCGGAAAAGGTTCAGCAGGTGTTTCTTTATGGCTCGGGCGACGAGGAAATACAGTTCCGCTATGACGAAGGCGGCCGCGTCTATCAGGTCACCCGCGTTTTCGAAGGGGTGATCCCCAATATGGAACGCCGTTACCGCGAAACCGACAGCAACTGGATTCGCGAGGAGTTCGAGCGCTACCAGAACAATCGACCCTGCGGCACCTGCGGTGGCTACCGCCTGCGCCAGGAAGCGCTGGCCGTGAAAATCGGTCCCGCAAACGGCGGGCCGGACACCCTTTTGCACGTGGGTCAGGTTGTCGAAATGTCGATCCGCGATGCCTATGCATGGTGTGAAACGGTGCCGTTGCATCTGACCAAGCAGAAAAACGAGATTGCCCGCGCGATTCTCAAGGAAATACGCGAACGCCTTGGGTTCCTCAACAACGTCGGTTTGGAATATCTCACGCTGAGCCGCAACGCCGGTACGCTTTCAGGCGGAGAAAGCCAGCGCATCCGGCTGGCCAGCCAGATTGGTTCGGGTCTCACCGGTGTGCTCTACGTTCTCGACGAGCCTTCCATCGGTCTGCACCAGCGCGACAATGACCGCCTTCTGGGCACTCTGAAGAACCTGCGGGATCAGGGCAATACGGTGATCGTGGTCGAGCATGATGAGGAAGCCATTCGCGAGGCGGATTACGTCTTTGACATTGGCCCGGGCGCCGGCGTGCATGGCGGTCAGGTGGTCAGCCACGGCGCGCCGGCGGTTATCGCGCGCGACGAAACCTCGATCACAGGCCAGTACCTCAACGGCAAGCGTGAAATCGCCGTGCCGGCCGAGCGGCGCAAGGGCAACGGCAAAACACTGCAGGTGGTCAAGGCCACGGGAAACAACCTCAAAAACGTCACGGCAGACTACCCGCTCGGGCAGTTCGTTTGTGTCACGGGTGTCTCCGGTGGCGGGAAATCCACGCTGACCATCGAGACGCTGTTCAAAACCGCCTCCATGAAACTGAACGGCGCCCGGCAGACGCCCGCACCCTGTGAGACAATCAAGGGTCTCGAATACCTCGACAAGGTTATCGACATCGACCAGCGCCCGATCGGACGCACGCCACGTTCCAACCCCGCCACTTACACAGGCGCCTTCACTCCGATCCGCGACTGGTTCGCCGGATTGCCGGAATCCAAGGCGCGTGGCTACAAACCGGGCCGTTTCAGCTTCAACGTCAAGGGCGGGCGCTGCGAGGCGTGCCAGGGTGATGGTGTCATCAAGATCGAGATGCACTTCCTGCCGGACGTCTACGTCGAATGCGAAACATGCAAGGGCAAGCGCTACAACCGCGAAACGCTGGAGATCAAGTTCAAGGGCAAAAGCATTGCCGATGTGCTCGATATGACGGTCGAGGACGCGCAAGCCTTCTTTTCTGCCGTGCCGTCGATCCGCGAAAAGATGGATGCACTGATGCGCGTGGGTCTCGGCTACATCAAGGTGGGCCAGCAGGCGACCACGCTCTCGGGCGGCGAGGCACAGCGCGTGAAACTCTCCAAGGAGCTGTCGAAACGCTCCACCGGACGGACGCTCTATATTCTGGACGAGCCGACCACCGGCCTGCATTTCGAAGATGTGCGCAAGCTGTTGGAGGTGCTGCACGAACTGGTGGACCAGGGAAATTCGGTCATCGTCATCGAACACAACCTCGATGTCATCAAGACGGCGGACTATATCATCGACATTGGCCCAGAGGGCGGCGATGGCGGCGGCGAGATCGTTGCAACGGGCACCCCGGAAGAGGTGGCAGCGGTCCCCGAAAGCTACACCGGGAAATACCTCAAGCCGATGCTCGACTCTGCCAGACGCGTGGCTGCGGAATAGAGTTAGCGCACGAGTGCGGCATTCCCGTGTGTGATCACGACGGCCTTGTCACTCTCGGTTTCAATTCTGTAGCGCTGAGTGGTTGCCAACGTGCAGAAAGCGCGAAAAACTACAGGTGATTTTTGATCGCTTGAGGCGGAAAATGAAAGCTCTTCAGCGTTGGCTCTCTGATCACCCGATTGTAGTGGTCCTGAGCGCAATTGGCGCTGCCGCGGGTGGCATCGCTGCGATTTTCGGCGCGTTTTCCGCGGTGACAGACTGGATCCCTGCCAGAGCCGATCCGGACTCCATTGTCGTACGCGGAAGGGTGTTGGAAGAACTCAGACCTATTCCGGATGACCTGGTGGCGCGAATTTTCTGGATTGGTCAAACAGACGACATTGAGTTTCCATCCGCGGAACGCGTGAAACTGTCGGAAGCAGAGGTCGGAAATGTTTTTCAGATCAGATTGGATGGCCCTCCTTTCGACGAGGTCATCCAACGCGAATTTGGCGTTTCGCTGGCGTTTGGCGTGATAGCTGTTCACACGGACACGGGTGACGGCAAATTCAGCTGCGAAGAGGACAGTGTCGTGGCGTTCAGTATGCCGCAAGCCGGGCTTGTTTATACGTCCGGTCGGCCTGTTTTTCCTGATGGTATGGAGCCGTCGGAGATCAGGCTTATGCTTGAGAAATTGGCCCGTGTGCCGCAGGGCTACTCCCTCGCGCGTTTCGAATTGCCCCTTAAAGACCCGGAAGACCTGATAGCCAGCGTCGCCACTTTTCAGATCGAAGAGGTGAGCATCGATTTGAAGATAGACACATCCAGTGTTGAACGCATGTATGCGACGTTTGGTAAATCCGGTTGTGCGTCAAACGACGGATAACTCAAAACTGCGCGCCGGCGTCCCGCCGCAGCAGCTCACGACGCTTTCAGATCGAAGGGGTTTTAGACCGAAAGGACTTATGTCGCCGCGGTCTTTGGAATACCGCAAATTGCTTCATTTGCATTTGATGCTGAAACCCTTCATCGTGTTCTTGCATGCACAATTAGGTTTCGCTGAACTGCGCCTTTTGCATGAAGTCAGTTTCTGAGGTCTGACCTTGACCGGGAAACGGACAAGGCTGCGTGCGGAAACACAAATGAATCAGGGACAGAAATGAAACATCACCTTTTAGCCACCGTCGCTGCTGTTTTTGCAGCGAGCGCTGCCGTCGCGACCGATGGCGTGCCAAGTGAAGAGGCAGCCGAAGGAACCTTCAAGGCGAGGCCGTTTTCGCCTTATGCCGACCGAACGATACCCGAGCGGCCGCTCTGGGGGGACACACACCTGCACACCGGTCTCTCTCTTGATGCCGGTGCTTTTGGCAACACGCTGCTTCCGGACGAAGCATGGCGGTTCGCAAAGGGCGAACAGGTCATATCGTCAACCGGACAGCCGGTGCGCCTTGCCCGTCCGCTGGACTGGATGGTGCTAACCGATCACACGGACCTCATGGGGTTTGCGCCCGATCTCCAGGCCGGGAAACCGGGTGTACTGGCGGATCCGAAGGGCCGCGAATGGTACGAAGGCTATTCGATGGGAGGAGAAGCAGCGGGCAAGTCCGCCTTTGATCTCATCACCAATTTTTCGCAGATGACGCTGCCCGAGTTGCTGCTCGAATCGTACAGTCCGGGTGCCGATGCGTTTGCCTTCACGTGGGAGCATATCGTCGATGCCGCAGAGCGACATAACGATCCCGGCACATTCACGGCTTTCATTGGCTTTGAATGGACCTCGGTGCCCAAGGGATTCAATCTGCACCGCAACGTCATGCTGCGGGATGGTGCCGTGCGCGCCAAACAGGTTGTTCCCCCGGTGACACAACCGCCCAATGGCAGCACAGATCCCAACAGCTTGTACGACTGGCTCGAAGCTTACGAGGAAAAAACCGGCGGGCGGGCCGTCACGTTTGCGCACAACGGCAACCTCTCTAACGGTTGGATGTTCCCGACTGACGACACTTATCATGACGGCAAGGTCGATCAGGAATATGTGGAGCGCCGTGCCAAATGGGAACCCCACTATGAGGTGACGCAAATCAAAGGTGATGGCGAGGCGCACCCGGCTCTCAGTCCGGGAGACGAGTTTGCTGACTACGAAAACTGGGACGTTGGAAATCTCGATGTGACCGAGCTTAAGACCGAGGACATGCTCGCGGGCGAATACGCGCGCGAGGCATTGAAGCGCGGGCTCATGCTCGAAGAGAAATTCGGTGTAAACCCTTACAAATTCGGTATGGGTGGGGCCACAGATAGCCACACGTCTTTGACGACCGCAGAGGAGGAGAACTTTTTCAGCAAATCCGTGAGTGTTGAACCGTCGCCTACACGGATAGAGCATCCCTTTGTCAAAAGCGAACTGGGGGAAATTCCCGGCCATCTGATGGTTGCCTCTGGCTACACGGCAGTCTGGGCAACCGAAAACACGCGCGCCGCGATTTTCGATGCTTTCAAGCGCCGTGAGACCTACGCCACGACGGGCCCGCGCATCGGGCTGCGCTTTTTTGGTGGCTGGGCGTTTGTTGACGACGATTTGCGCACGCGGATGCCCGCGGAAATCGGTTACACAAAAGGTGTGCCCATGGGCGGCGATCTGCGCCCCAGAGAGGGCGACGCGGCGCCGACGTTTATGATCTATGCTCTGCGGGACCCGATCGGTGCCAATCTCGACCGTATTCAGGTCGTGAAGGGCTGGCTTGACGGCGATGGTGCCCTGCAAGAGAAAGTCCATGATGTGGCGTGGTCGGATGATCGGGTCGCAGATGCAGACGGAAAGTTGCCGGGCGTTGGCAATACGGTCGATCTGGAAACCGCAAGTTGGTCCAATACCATCGGCGCGTCTGAACTGATGACGGTGTGGGCAGACCCGGATTTCGATCCGGCCGAGCGCGCATTCTACTATGTTCGCGTGCTTGAGATTCCGACACCCCGCTGGGTTGTCTACGACAAGCTCCGCTTTGGTATCGATCTTCCGGAGGAGGCCGAGCTGATCCATCAGGAGCGCGCCTATTCGTCACCCATTTGGTATACGCCGGAGTCGTGACCGGGTAAGATCGGGATGAGCCGGCATGCGCTGACGGCTCACGCGTGCGGAGGTGCCAGCTGAAGGCATGCTCAGGTTCAAAAATTTAAAAACAGTGTCTTAAGGATTGGAGCATGCAGCGCGCGCAGCGCACCGACGTGATACCGACGCCAGACCGATGCGGCGCCGATCATGGTTCAGCGCGCCTTATCCGCTCCGGTGCCGAGATACAAAGCGCGGTAGCATTGCAGAAAAATCCTTGCCTGCGCCACCTTCCTCTTCGACGAACTGGCGGTAGAGCTCCAGCGCGCGGGCGCCCATCGGTGTGTCGGCATTCACAGCCTCAGCCGCCTGTTGCGACAGCCCCAGATCCTTGAGCATCAACTCGGCGGCAAAACCGGGTGTATAGTCATTGTCCGCGGGGCTCTGCGGACCGACGCCCGGTGCAGGACAATAGGCATTCATGGTCCAGGAGTAGCCGGACGATGTGCTGACGACGTCAAACATCTTTTGACGGTCAAGGCCCAGCTTATCGGCAAGCGCAAAGGCTTCGCAGGTTGCAATCATGGTGGCCCCAAGGATCATGTTATTGCAAATTTTTGCCGCCTGTCCCGCACCGGCATCCCCGCAGTGCACCGCCTTTTGACCCATAATGTCAAAGAGAGGTTCCGCGGTCTGGAACGCCGCGACTGAACCGCCCGCCATAAAGGTTAGCGTGCCCGCTGCCGCGCCGCCAATACCGCCCGACACCGGCGCATCCACAAAGCCGATCTCTCGGTCAGCGGCGGTCTGGGCCACCGCGCGCGCACTTTCCACATCGACGGTCGAACAGTCCAGAAAGAGAGCACCTTTCTTCATCACTGGGAGCAGTTCGTCCGCAACGCTGCGCAGGATATCGCCGTTCGGCAGCATCGTCAGCACTACATCCGCGTCCTGTGCCGCTGTTGCGCCGCTTTCAAGCATTTCGACACCGACAGCAGCGGCACCCACAGGATCGTACCCCGTGACGCGCAGACCTGCCTTGGCAAGATTTTCCGCCATGGGCGCGCCCATGTTGCCCAGGCCGATGACGGCCACCAGTGGTCTCATAGCTTTGGTCTCCTCCAACACCAGTGCACCGTCCTTAAGCGGCATCAGCATCTTGCTCACTGCCATCGGCGGCACCTTCATATCCGCGTATTGCCAGACCGGATTGCGGTCTTTGTCAATGATCGCGGCGCGGATGCCTTCCAGAAAGTCGCCGTGCTCCATCGCGCGGCTGGTAAAGCGGTACTCAAGATCGAGCGCCTTGGCGAACGTCAACGACGGCCCGCGTAGGCGGTGCAGGAGTTCCACGGTCGCGGCCATGGAGAGGGGAGCGTTGCGCTCCATACGCTTGAGGCTGTTGTGCGAAAAATCGCTGTCATCCTGCCGCAAGGTGGTCAGGATATCGCCCAGTGTCTCACCGCCGAAATGTGCGCCTATCCGGTCCTGCAATCCCAGCAAAGGTGCGGCGTCAGGCGTTTGCGCAGCGCGTTCCAAAACGTCAGTCTCAGCGCCCGTTTCCAATGCTACGATCAAGTCAGACCACTGGTCTTGAGGTATGTAGAGATCGGCGAAGCCCGCAAAAATCGCGTCCGGCGCATTCATGCGCCATCCGGTTATGCCCAGAAACTCGCCCGTTCGTCCGGGCGCCAGCGCCAGCATCAAGGATCCGCCTACGTCCGGGATCAAACCGATTCCGCATTCGGGCATGGCGATCTGGCTCGTTTCGCCGACGATGCGATGCGAACCATGACATCCAAGTCCGACGCCGCCGCCCATTGTAAACCCTTGAAGAAAAGAGACGACTGATTTGGGATAATTGAAAATTTTTGCGTTCAGCCGGTACTCATCCGCCCAAAATCTCTGCCCGTAGCCAAAGTCGCCTGCGCCGCCCGTCTCATAGAGCTTCGCAATATCGCCACCGGAACAGAAGGCGCGATCACCGGCGGCATCCATGACGACAATGGTGACGTCCGCGTCCTCCCGCCACTGATCCAATGCGTTTTCGATCGCTGTACACATGTCGTGCGTTGCGGCATTCAATGCTTCGGGTCGGTTCAGTGTGATGCGTCCGGCGGGGCCAACAACGCGGATATCGATATCGGTCATGCAACTGTCCTACGTCAGCCGCGCAGCAACGACAATGGCCGCGTCGCGCCGCACGGCGCATGCCGCGTTGCGCACGCTCCGGCGAGGCGACAGATTATTCCATCACCGGGATGGAGAACTCTCCGCCTTCCTTAATGCCAGATGGCCAGCGCGAGGTGATCGTCTTGGTGCGCGTATAGAATTTGAACGCATCCGGTCCGTGTTGGTTCAGATCGCCAAAAACCGATTTCTTCCAGCCGCCAAAGGTATGGTACGCCAGCGGCACGGGGATTGGCACGTTGATGCCCACCATGCCCACATTCACGCGATTTGCGAAATCACGTGCGGTGTCGCCATCGCGGGTGAAGATCGCCGTGCCATTGCCGTATTCGTGATCCATCGCCAGCCCGATCGCCTCTTCGTAGCTCTGCGCGCGCACGGTGGACAGGACAGGCCCGAAAATTTCCGTTTTGTAGATGTCCATGTCCTTGGTCACGTTATCGAAAAGATGAGGACCAACGAAATACCCGTCTTCGTAGCCCTGCAGCTTGAACCCGCGCCCATCGACGGCCAACGTAGCACCCTGGTCAATCCCGGACCGCACAAGACGTTCAATGTTGGCTTTGGCAGCTCCGGTCACGACAGGGCCGTAATCGACGTCACCACCGGCTGTATATGGACCGACCTTGAGATTTTCGATGCGAGGCACCAGCTTTTCGATCAGACGGTCCGCCGTTTCGTTGCCCACGGGCACGGCGACAGAGATCGCCATGCAGCGTTCGCCCGCTGCACCATATCCGGCGCCAACCAGGGCATCAGCGGCCTGATCCATGTCCGCATCCGGCATAACAATCATGTGGTTCTTGGCACCGCCAAAGCACTGAACGCGTTTTCCGTTCGCGCAGCCGGTTCCATAGATGTATTCGGCAATGGGTGTGGACCCAACAAAGCCGATGGACTGGATCACATCGTGATGCAGGATGGCATCGACCGCTTCCTTGTCGCCGTTGACCACCTGCAGGATGCCTTTGGGCAGACCGGCTTCCTCCATCAACTCAGCCAGCATCAGCGGCACGGACGGATCGCGCTCGGACGGTTTCAGGATAAAAGCGTTTCCGCAGGCAATAGCCGGTGCGAACATCCACATAGGGATCATGGCCGGGAAGTTGAATGGAGTGATTCCCGCTGTGACGCCAAGGGCTTGACGCATGGAGTACATGTCGATACCGGGCCCGGCACTGTCCGTGAATTCACCCTTGAGCATATGCGGCGCACCAATGCAGTATTCCACCACTTCCAGCCCGCGCTGAACGTCTCCTGCCGCATCGGGCAAGGTCTTGCCGTGCTCGCGGCTCAGCGCTTCGGCCAGTTTGTCCATGTCGCGGTTCAGAAGATCGACGAACTTCATCAGCACGCGCGCGCGCCGCTGCGGGTTGACCGCGGCCCAGCCCGGTTGTGCTGCGGCCGCGTATTCCACGGCCTGAGCAACCTCTGCGGCTGAAGCCAGCGGAACTTTGGCTTGCACCTCACCTGTCGCGGGATTCATAACGTCGGCAAGGCGGCCGGATGCGCCATTGACGTGGCCGCCATTGAGATAATGCGTGAGTTCTTGCATTGCCGTGTCCTCCAAAAAAAAGCATTCGCGTTAAAGCGCAGACCATGATTTGCGCGCAGCTTAGTCTTGCAAATACGCCGGATAAAGACGAAAGGTCACAAAATGGCTTTGCAAATTTGCAAAGTAGGATTGGAGCAGTTTTGCAAACCAATTGGGACGACGTGCGCGTGTTTCTGGCCGTTGCGCGTGCGCAAAGCCTGTCAGCGGCCGGGCGATCTTTACGTTTGGATCCGGCGACGGTGGGACGTCGGATACAAAAGCTTGAGCAGTCGTTGCAAGCCGTGCTGTTTGCAAAGTCGCCGCAAGGATATGCGTTGACGGAAGCCGGTGCCGCGTTGCTGACACGCGCTGAAGATGCGGAGACGGCAATGCGCACCGCTGTGGACGACTTGCCGCAACCCAGTGACCGCCTGCGCGGACAAATTCGGGTCGGGGCTCCGGACGGGCTTGCTAACTTTGTCTTGCCGCAAGTCTGCGCGGACATCGCGGAAACCAACCCGGATCTGGACATTCAGATTGTTGCCCTTCCCCGCGTCTTCAATTTATCGCGTCGCGAGGCGGACATGGCCATTGGCGTAAGTGCACCGACGGCCGGCAAGCTTATCGTACATCGCATTGTGGACTATCACCTGCATCTGGCTGCAGCGGAGCGGTATCTGAACATGCACCCGGCGATTACCGGTCTGGACGACCTCAGAACCCACCGGGTTGTGGGCTACATTCCGGATATGATATTCGACCGCGAACTGGATTACCTTGATGCACTTGGAACCGAACGGGTGCATCTGGCGTCCAACTCTTTTTCTGTCCAGATGAATTTTGTGCGGCAGGGTGCCGGTATCGGCGTTGTCCACGATTTCGCGCTGCCCTCCGCCCCGAACGTTCGGCGCATCCTGACGCACAAACTGGAGCTGCGGCGCTCTTTCTATTTGATCCGCCACGCGGACGATCAACGCAATCAAAGGTTGAGCCGTTTCGCGGACACGCTGAGCGCCGGAGTGCGCAGGGAGATCACCCGGCTTGAAGCGCTCACTTGACTTAAAATGGCTTTGCGACGACTCTGAGTTGAGTAACAAACACTTGAACGAGGTTCGGAATGCTCGTTTCTCAAATCCTTAAAACCAAGTCAATGAAAGACATTATAACCGTGCCGCCCAAGATGACGGTGTCCGAGGCCGCACGCATCTTGTCACAAAAGCGGATCGGAACGGTGATCGTTTCTGCCGACGGGACAACAGCGGATGGCATATTGTCGGAGCGTGATATTGTCCGGGAGATCGGCTCGCGCGGGGCGGGGTGTCTTACCCATACCGTCGATCAGCTTATGACGTCGAAGCTGGTGACGTGCAGCGCGACCGACCTCGCAGACGAGGTTCTCAAAAAGATGACTGAAGGCCGATTTCGCCATATGCCTGTTATTGAAAATGGTGAGCTGCATGGTCTCATCTCACTTGGCGACGTGGTCAAGGCCCGTTTGATGGAGCTTGCCATGGAAAAAGACGCTCTCGAAGGGATGATCATGGGCTACTGAGCCCCGCTTTGGTGCCTAAACTCTTGCGCGGCAACACAATTGATGCTCGTGTGGCGCTGAACGAGCAAGACAGGAGAGCCAAATGCGCGTCGGCCTCTATCCAGGAACCTTTGATCCGATCACCCTGGGACATATCGATGTCATCCGGCGCGCCAGTGTTTTGCTGGACAAACTGGTCATCGGAGTGGCGATCAACCGTGACAAAGGCCCCTTGTTCAGCCTCGAAGAGCGTGTCGCGATGGTCGAAGCGGAATCTGACCGGATTGCCGCGCTCACGGGTGTTCAGATTGAGGCGCATGCCTTCGAAAACCTCCTCATCGACTGTGCGCGAGACGTGGGAGCTTCGGTGATCGTGCGCGGCCTGCGTGCGGTCGCGGATTTCGAATATGAATACCAGATGGTCGGTATGAACAGGCAATTGGACGACACGGTTGAAACCGTGTTTTTGATGGCCGAAGCGCAGCACCAGGCGATTGCCAGCAAGCTGGTCAAAGAGATTGCGCGCCTTGGTGGTGATGTTTCTAAATTCGTCACACCGGAAGTTAATGCGGCCCTGCTGGCCAAGATCGGCCGCACAACAGATGCCGTAAAAACGCGGGCGTTCTAGAGGCGCGACAGGTAGAGAACCGCGTCCATCATACGGTTGGCAAACCCCCATTCATTGTCGTACCAGGCCAGAATGCGCGCCATCCGTTGCCCCTGGAGACGCGTTTGGTCAAGCGCGATAACCGCGCTAGACGCTGCATTCCGGAAGTCGGCCGACACCAGTTTGCGCCCTGTCGTGTCCAGAATGCCGGCGAGACGACCGGATGCGGCCAGCTCAAAGGCTTTGTTTACATCGGCAACGGAGGTGTCCTGCGACAGCGTCACAACCAGATCGATGCAGGATACATCGCATGCAGGTACTCTTATGGCGTGGCTGGTGATGCGCCCATCGAGCTGTGGGAGCACCCGCGCAAGCGTTTGCGCCGCGCCGGAGGTTGTCGGGATCATGGACAAAGCCGCGGCGCGTGCGCGGTACAGATCGGCGTGCGCGGCGTCCTGCACAGGCTGGCTGTTTGTGTAGCAGTGCACGGTCGTCATCATGCCCGCTTCGATGCCAAAGGCATGGTCGAGGACGTCCGCAACCGGCACCAGGCAATTGGTGGTGCATGATCCGAGCGCCAACAGCACGTCGCCTGCGTTGATCTCCCCCTCATTGATGCCAAAGACAATGGTTTTTGCATCGCCTTTGGCTGGTGCCGAGATCACAACACGCTTCGCGCCGTATCCGAAGTGACGCCGCGCATCTTCCGGCGTTGTAAACTTGCCGCTGCACTCCAGAACAAGATCCGCGCCGCGCCAGTCCAACTTCTCCGGCTGTGTCTCATGGCTCAGGCGCATGGGACCAAAGCCAATGTTCAACGCGTCTTTTTCGACGCTTACCTTGCCGTCAAACCGTCCACGCAGGCTATCAAATTCGATCAGGTGTGCCACCGTTTCGAGAGGAGCAGGATCATTGAGGCCAATGACAGAAACATGAGGCGCGTAGCGTTGAGCAAAGACGCGCAGAAAGTTCCGTCCGATCCGACCAAGACCGTTTATAGCGATTTTATATGTCACGTTAAATCAGCGCCAAAAGGCCATCCACTCGATTAGCTCAAAGAACCGTTTACCCAGAAAAATAAGAACCGTCGCATCGAACACAAGCACGTCCAAAACGATCAATCCTGTGAGCACAGCACCCAGGACGACGGCGATACGGTTTGTCATAAGCTGCGCCTTTCGGAAGCGCCGTGCACCGCGCGGCAGGGAACCGCCCTATGCCAGCCATTCTCGGTTTGGGCAAGCCTTGTGCCAAAGGCGGATGCGCTTTAACCGAGGCGCCCCATCGCCACGGCGACATCCGCCATCCGCGCGGAAAACGCCCATTCATTGTCATACCAAGCCAGAACGCGCACGGTGCGTCCGCCAACCACCTTGGTCTGGTCAGGCGCAACAATGCAGCTGTGTTCAGTGTGGTTGAAATCGACAGAGACCTTTTGCTCCGGGTCATAGGCCAGCACGCGAGACATATGCCCTAATGCTGCGTGCTCCAATGCCATGTTCACGTCTTCCACGCAGACGTCACGCGCGGCCTCAAATGTCAGATCGACGGCGGAGACATTCGGCGTGGGCACGCGCATAGCGGTCCCATCCAGTTTGCCCGCCAGATTGGGCAAAACCTCGCCCAGAGCTTTGGCTGCACCGGTAGAGGTCGGGATCATCGCCATGGCAGCCGCGCGTGCACGATAAAGGTCATCATGGCGACGGTCCAGCGTGGGCTGATCACCCGTATAGGAGTGTATGGTCGTCATTATGCCGCGTTCGATCCCGATTGCCTCGTCCAGAACCTTTGCCAGAGGCGCGAGACAATTGGTGGTGCACGAGCCGTTGGAGATGACGGCATCCTGCGCAATCAGATCGCGATGATTGACGCCAAAAACCACGGTTCTATCCACGTTCTTGGCCGGTGCCGAGATCAACACGCGCCCTGCGCCACGACCCATATGCGCCTTTGCCTGATGTCCATCGTTGTGTTTGCCCGTGCATTCGAGCACCACATCAACGCCTTCCCAGTCCAGCGCGTTCATGTCGTAGCTCGACATCATCCGGATGGGCCCACGCCCCATGTCGAGCGTGTTCGCGCCCGTTACGATTTCGCCTTTAAAGCGGCCATGCACACTGTCGTATTTCATCAGATGCGCGGCGGTGGCCAGCGGACCTGTTGCGTTGATCGCAACGACGTCGATGTCGTTGCGGCCTGAACTCACGATATGGGACAGGGTGCAGCGCCCGATCCGGCCAAACCCGTTGATGCCAACTTTTACACTCATGTCACTCACTCTCCACAGTACAGCAGTTGATGGTTCTATAGCCTTAGATCATGACACTTGAAACGTCTAAAACCTCTTGTTTTCTGAGTGTTAGCGTTAAATGTGGTTTTGCGATCGTTATGTTTGGGCTAACATTTCGTCCACCGGACAATTGTCAATTGTCGGGCAACGATCTACCACGGACAAGACGCACAGAGTCGGTCGCGGGAGGACGCGCGTATGAGCGGTTTATTGGCGCTTTTGGACGACGTGGCTGGTATCGCCAAAGTGGCAGCCGCCTCGGTGGATGACGTTGCCGCGCAAGCTGCCAAAGCGGGCTCGAAAGTGGCAGGCGTCGTCATTGACGATGCCGCTGTAACGCCGAAGTATGTGACAGGTTTTGATGCCAGCCGCGAACTACCGATTATCTGGAAAATCACGAGAGGATCGCTTTTCAACAAGCTCGTGGTTCTGCTGCCTGCGCTGATGCTGCTGAATATCTTTGCGCCATGGGTTATCACGCCCTTACTCATGCTCGGAGGATGCTATCTGTGCTTTGAGGGGGCTGAAAAGGTATATCACTGGCTCTTTCCTCATCGGGATGCGCATGTCGCTAAGGACATGGACATCGGCGATCCGGTTCATCTGGAGGAAACACGGGTCAAGGGCGCGATCAAAACCGACTTCATCCTGTCGGGTGAAATCATGACGATCATTCTCTCAAATATTGAAGAGGGTTCCGTCTGGTTTGAAGCAGCAACCCTTGCCTTCGCCGGTGTTGCGGTCACCGTCCTTGTTTACGGCACTGTGGCACTGATCGTGAAAATGGATGACATCGGTATGTGGCTCTCGGCGAACGGCTTGACCGGGATCTCGCGCGGTCTCGGCAGCGGATTGGTGAAAGGCATGCCAAAACTTCTCAAGGCGCTCACGATCATTGGTACGGCCGCGATGCTGTGGGTTGGCGGGTCAATCATCGTTCACGGGATGGATGTACTGGGCATGCCTTGGATCTATGACCAGATCCATCACATTGCTGCCGCGCTCGCCGGGGGCGCGGGGGATGCGGCGGGCTTTGTGAAATGGTCTGTCACGGCCTTTCTGGACGGTGTCTTGGGCATTGTGCTGGGAACGGCGCTGATCCCGTTGGTCACACGTGTGTTTGCACCGGCAGCGGCTGTCGTCTCAGGGAAAGACGACGCTGCGCACTGACAAAAGCCGATTTCCGAGGGGGTGGACGGGTGGTCGTCAAACCAGCTTGGACGGTTCCCATTTTCCGGCAAGCAAGTCGCGCACTTTCTGTGCAGTGACGTCGGGCGTGATACCCAGCTGTTCAAACAATGTACTCGCGGGCGCCGAAGCTCCGAAATCGTGCATGCCCACGAACGCGGATTTGTCCCTCTTGCCGCGCTCGCCGAAGAGCCAGCGATCCCAGCCCAACCGAATGCCAGCCTCAATTGCCACGCGCACCGGCCCACCCGGTAGCACACGTTTGCGGTAGGACTCGGGCTGCTCTTCAAATAGCTCCCAGCAGGGCATTGATACGACGCGTGTTCCGATCCCCTCCGCCTGCAGGATGTCACGTGCCGCGAGGGCCACGGAGACCTCGGAGCCGGTCGCCATCAGGATCGCCTGACGACGGCCTTCTGCATCCGCGAGAACGTAGGCGCCCTGAGCGACAAGGTTCTTAGTTTTATGCTCGGTGCGCACCGTCGGCAGACCTTGGCGGGTCAATGAAAGCACAGACGGTGTTGTTTTGCTTGTCAGCGCAAGTTCCCAGCTTTCCGCGGTCTCAATAGTATCTGCGGGGCGGAAAACGCGGGTATTCGGCGTTGCACGGCTGATCGCAAGATGCTCGACCGGCTGGTGGGTAGGCCCGTCTTCGCCAAGTCCGATGCTGTCGTGCGTCATGACAAAGACGGTGGGGATTTTCATAAGAGCCGCCAAGCGCATCGCCGGGCGCGCGTAATCCGTAAAGCACATGAAAGTGCCGCCGTAGGGGCGCAAACCGCCGTGAAGGGCCATTCCGTTCATCGCCGCGGCCATCCCATGTTCACGGACACCCCAGTAAATATAGCGCCCGCCACGATTTTCGACGTCAAAGACACCGAGGTCTGCGGTCTTGGTGTTGTTTGACCCGGTCAAATCTGCCGAGCCGCCCACGGTCTCGGGCATGATGGGATTTAAGACCTCAAGAACCTTCTCGGAACTCGCGCGCGTAGCGATTTTTGGTTCCGCCTCCGACATTTGCTTTTTGAAGGCTTTGATTGTCGCACTCAGTTTCTTTGGTGTTTCGAGAGCATATGCACGGTTGAAGGTCTCGCGCTTGGATCGCGGCATTGCATCAAAACGCTCTTCCCAGGCCTCGCGCTCGTTTTTGCCACGTGCGCCTATTGCCTCCCAAGCTGATTTCACGTCTGCGGGCACCTCGAACGGGCCGGTTTTCCAGCCCCAGGCCTCTTTCGCGGCTGCGTTTTGGTCGTCGTTTGTCAGCGCGCCATGCCCTTTGGAGGTGTCCTGAGCCGCGTGCCCCAGTGCAATGTGCGTCTTGCAGGCAATCATGGTCGGTTGTCGGCTTTTCTTTGCTGCGCTCAAAGCTGCATCGACTTCGGCGGGATTGTGCCCATCAATTTCGATGACTTCCCAGCCGACCGCCTGAAACCGCATGACCTGATCTGTGCGGTCTGACAGGGTCACCGGGCCATCAATCGTGATGTTGTTGTTGTCCCACAACACCACCAGTTTCGACAGTTGGTGCCGCCCTGCAAGCGTGATCGCCTCCTGGCTTACACCCTCCATCAGACACCCATCACCAGCGATCACATAGGTATAGTGGTCGACAACCTTTTTGCCGTAGTGAGCCCGTTGAAGTTCTTCCGCCATTGCAAAGCCAACGGCGTTGGAGATGCCCTGACCAAGCGGGCCGGTTGTCGTCTCGATCCCGCTTGCATGGCCGAATTCGGGGTGACCAGCCGTCACTGAGCCCCATTGGCGGAAGTTCTTGATCTCTGCAAGGGTCATATCTGAATATCCGGTCAGATAAAGCAGCGAATACAACAACATAGAGCCGTGACCTGCGGATAGGATAAACCGATCCCGGTCTGGCCAGTCCGGCGCGCCGGCGTCAAACTTCATGTGCTTCTCAAATAGAACTGTTGCAACGTCCGCCATACCGATCGGCATGCCGGAGTGCCCCGAATTTGCGGTTGCAACGGCATCCAGTGTCAGAGCGCGAATCGCGCTGGCTTTGGACCAGTGGTCGGGATTTGCAGCAGCGAGAGCTTTGAGATCCACAGTCGGGTTTCCTTTATCGGCTCGGGGCCCCGAAACAGGGCACATCGGAAAGTGCTTAACAGTTCGCAGGCTGCATATCAGTCCGCCCGCAAAGTGCAAGGGCATCCGAACGCGACCTTTGTTGCGACACTTGAAGAGTTTCTCGCAAGGCATTGAAGTGGTTGCAAAGCCTATTTGTTGCAACGTCGAGTTGGGGGTACGCTTATGCGCAGTGGCACGATTCGCGCGGTCGAAAACGATCCGCACGTGCTACTTAGGGGGCAAATGTGAGGTGGGCATGAGCACTATCGAAGAGCTGAACGGTCGCATCATGGCGGCCATGGAGCGTATTGCCAAAGGGGTTGATGCTCTTGGCGAGGCAGACGCAGGCGAGACCGAAGCTTTGCGGCAGGCGCTGGAGGACGAAAAGCAGGCCAGCGCACAACTGGAGGAACGTGTGCGCGTTCTTGGAGAGCGGCAGGAGCAGACCATCGCAGCACTTGAAGCGCGTGCGGAGGAGGCGGTGACGCGCATGCAAGCCTTTGATACCGAACTTCAACAGTTAAGGGCGGCGCATACCCAACTTATCGAAGCCTGCGATGCTTTGCGGTCGGCAAATGCAGAAGGTGTGGGTGACGCAGGCCTCATCAACTTGTCCATGCAGGCTGAACTTGAGAGCATTCGCGCCATGCGAAGCGCCGAACGGGCGGAGGCTGACGAGATTATCGCGGCCCTGACGCCGTTGTTGCAGTCCGCCGCACAAGAGCAGTCATCTGAGGAGGTTCACTGATGCCCGAAGTTCGGATTTCCATTGGTGGGCGCGATTTCGATGTAGCCTGTCAGGCGGGCGAAGAGCACTATCTGCGCACGGCTGCGCGTATGCTTGATGACGAGGCGCAGGTTCTGTCGGATCAGGTTGGGCGTTTGCCGGAAGCGCGTATGTTGTTGATGGCTGGCTTGATGCTTGCGGATAAAACGGCCAGCATCGAAGACAGAGTGGCCGAAGTGCAGGCGCAGCTTGATGAGGCCCAGACCGAACTTGGCGCGTTGAAATCCTCCAGTGCGGAGCCTGAACGTGTTGAAGTGCCGGTTGTGCCCGACTCTGTGACGGATACCCTGGCCGAGCTTGCCGCGCGGGCCGAAGCGTTGGCCGCGTCGGTAGAAGAGAAGGCCCAAAACTAAAAAAACGCGGCCGCCTGAGCCGCGTTTTCTTTGAAGCATTTTAGACCTGGGTTAACCGTTTGCTTCCCGGATCTTGTCGGCCGCATCCTTGTCAAACCCGACGCCGTTTTCTTCAAGCATCGTGTCCAGCTCTCCGGAAAGGGTCATTTCGGTGATAATATCGCACCCGCCGACAAACTCTCCTTTGACGTAGAGTTGCGGAATGGTCGGCCAATCAGAATAGTCCTTAATCCCCTGGCGGATATTATCGTCTGCCAGCACATTCACATCTGCATAATCGACGCCCATGTAGTTCAAAACGCCCGCAACGCGGCTTGAAAAGCCGCACTGCGGCATGGACTTGGTGCCTTTCATAAAAAGCACCACGTCATGGGATTTGACGGTTTCATCGATCTGAGTTTTTGCATCGGTCATAGGTTCAGGACCCTTTCTCGTTATACGCGCGGTGGTATCGCGCGGCGTAGGTTTCATCATCTGGCAGCGGGGTAACTTCAACCTCCGCATTCTCCAAAAAACTGCCGTAGCGCCGCTTGGGCGCAAAAAATGTGCTGACGCGCTCCAGTGACGCGTTTCGGCGGTTCACAGCGTCCACAAGCTTCATGTCAATTGCTTCCATGCCCAATGGCACGTCGTTTCGCCGTTCCTGTGTGGGCTGCCGCATGGCCAGAGGTCGGCGCGGTGCTCGCCGAAACGGAGCTGCTATCCATCGCCAAAATCCCATAAAATCAATCCGGAGCACGCGTGGTCAGTGCCAGCGCATGCAGCGCGCCGCTGGGGCCGTCCATCTTGCCCTTCAGCGCAGCATAGACCGCGCGTTGTTGCTGCACACGGTTTTTGCCTCGAAAGCTCTCGTCAATGACCATCGCTGCCATATGCACCCCGTCGTCGCCGTCGACCTGGATTGTGGCATCCGGAAAGCTCTGGCGCAGCAGTTCTTCGATCTCATGTGCTTGCATCGGCATGATGTGGCTCCCAAAATACCCTTGCAAAGATGTAATCCGCGCGAGACTTAGGAACAAGACAGGAAATGCGCCGCAAGGCCACGCATCCGGGCACCGGATGGCAGCAGCGGCAGAAAAGGTTTGCATGGGCACTTTCGAAAACACAGCCGAACGGGCACTGGAGTGGCATCGCGCCGGACGCGGCGCCGTGCTGGCGACGGTGGTCGAGACCTGGGGCTCTGCGCCGCGCCGCACCGGCGCGCAGCTGGTCATTGCAGGTGACGGCGAGATGCAAGGGTCAGTTTCTGGTGGCTGCGTTGAGGGCGCGGTCGTCCTGGAGGCGACCGACGCGCTGGAACAGGGCGAACAACGCCTTCTGGAATACGGGGTGAGCGATGGGGACGCGTTTGCTGTGGGTCTGGCGTGTGGCGGAACTATTCGCATTCTCGTCGAACCCGTTGGCGCCGTGCTTCCTGAAAAGGTGTTGCAAGCGCTCGTTGACGCGCGCGCAGCACGACAACCGGTTGCTTATGAGGTGAATTTGAATACCGGAACGCGACAGGTCATTGCAGATGGTTATCACGATCGTTTTGGCATGGACCGGTCCGGATTCGAGGAGGGCGGCGCAGTTTTCGTTGCGGTCCACAATCCGCCATTGCGACTGGCTATTGTCGGCGCGGTGCACATTGCGCAAGCTCTCGTGCCCATGGCGCGGATCGCGGGCTACGATCCGATTTTGATCGATCCGCGCGGAGCTTTCGGGTCACAAGCGCGGTTTCCGGACGAACGCATTCTGGCCGACTGGCCGGACGAAGCTCTGGACGCGTTTGGGCTAGACACCCGGACGGCGCTTGTTCTTCTCACACATGATCCCAAACTCGATGATCCTGCGTTACATCTCGCTCTGAAGTCGGATTGCTTCTACATCGGTGCCTTGGGATCAAAGCGGACCCATGCCGCGCGTGTGGCGCGACTGGAAAAAGCCGGCTTTTCCGCAAAGGATATCGCACGCATTCATGGACCCATCGGGCTGGATATTGGTGCGTCCGGTCCGCCAGAGATTGCAGTGTCTGTCATGGCGGAGATGACGCAAAGCTTGAGACGCCGCACGTGAAATTCGGCGAAGTTCCGATCAAATCAGCGCTTGGCGCAATTCTGGCACACTCAGTGGGGTTGCCAGATGGCCGATTGCGCAAGGGACGTGCCCTTGGTCAGGAGGACATCCAGCGATTGATGGACGCGGGCTTGACCACCGTAACAGTGGCGCAACTGGAACCGGGTGACGCGCATGAAAACGACGCCGCCGCTGCTCTGGCGGCGGCCTTTGTGCCTGATCCCGAGGTTCAAAACCTGCGCCTGACAGAGCCGTTTACGGGCCGGGTCAACCTTCTTGCCTCGGGACCAGGGATCGTAATGCTGGATGAGGACGCAATAACCGCGGTCAATGCGGTGCACCCGATGATCACTATCGCGACCGTGCCGCCGTTTCAGCAACTTGCCGAGGGCGGCATGGTCGCAACCATCAAGATCATTTCTTATGGTGTGGCGAAGACAGATCTGGAACGCGCCTGTGCCCTTGCCAAGGCAGGTGTTCGCCTTGTGCCCCCTTCTTTGCGCTCAGCGTCCTTGATCGTGACCGATATAGACGGCGGGGCTGGCGACAAAGGATGGCGTGTGACTGCAGACCGATTGGCAGCCTTTGGCATCGGCCTGCCCGAGCCTGTTTTGGTGCCGCACAGTGTCGCACCCCTCGCTGACGCTCTGGCCCGGTCAGACAGCGATCTGACCCTCATTCTGACAGCGTCGGCGACCTCTGACGCAGAGGACGTGGCGCCAGCTGCTGTCCGAGTTGCAGGCGGGCAGGTGGATCGCTTTGGTATGCCCGTCGATCCGGGCAATCTTCTGTTCGTTGGACGCCTCGGTGACCGTGCAGTTATAGGCTTGCCGGGCTGTGCGCGGTCTCCTGCCTTAAATGGCGCGGATTGGGTTATGGCGCGCCTCATTTGCGGCCTGCCTGTCGGCGATACGGAGATTTCGGCCATGGGAGTCGGAGGGTTACTGAAAGAGATACTCACCCGTCCGCACCCACGCCGCACCGCACGCAAAGATCGGGCCTAGCGCGTATCTCGCAAAAAAACAGAAAAAAATTTGTTTCTCAATGCGTGCGGGGCATGCTTAGATCGGCGCAGCAACTAAACGTAAGGGAGGTAGCCATGACACAGGTCTCAATGACCGTGAACGGCAAAGCCGCGTCGGGTGACGTGGAGGGCCGGACGCTGTTATCGGCATTTTTGCGGGATAATCTGGATTTGACCGGGACGCACGTGGGCTGCGACACAAGCCAGTGCGGCGCATGTGTTGTCCATGTGAACGGCGAGGCTGTGAAAGCATGCACGATGCTCGCGGTCGAAGCGGACGGCGCCGAGGTCGCGACCATCGAAGGCATGGCCAACGCTGACGGTTCGTTGAATGTCATCCAACAGGCCTTTCAGGACCATCATGGGCTTCAGTGCGGGTTTTGCACGCCTGGCATGGTGATGTCGGCTGCCGCCTTGCTGAAGGATAACCCGAAGCCTTCTGAGACGGAGGTGCGCGAGTACCTCGAAGGCAACATCTGCCGCTGCACCGGCTATCACAACATCGTCAAGGCGATCATGGCGGCGTCCGGTCAGGACGCAGAGCCCATGGCTGCGGAATAAAACCCGGATACTGCAATGGACGGGTCGTTTGGCCCGCCGTGACGGATCCGCGATAGCGGCAGATTAAGCCGCGCGACATTAGGGAGGATGATATGCCGAAGGATGGAGGCATTGGCGCAAGCTCAAAGCGCCGCGAGGACGTGCGGTTTTTAACTGGCGCGGGAAACTATACAGACGACATCAATATCCGCGGTCAGGCGCATGTCTACTTTTTGCGTTCGGACGTGGCGCACGGAACCATAGCGCGGATCGATACAAGCATCGCCGAGGGTATGCCGGGCGTCGTCAAGGTGTTCACTGGCGCGGATTTTGAAGCTGTTGGCGGTATGCCTTGCGGCTGGCAGGTCACCGACCGGCATGGACAGCCGATGCAGGAACCCAAGCATCCGATTTTGGCGCATGGCAAAGTACGTCATGTGGGCGAACCCGTTGCCGCTGTTGTCGCAGACACGCTTGAGCAGGCACGCGACGCGGCAGAGGCCATCGACCTTGATATTGGCGAGTTGCCGGTGGTCATTGATATGCGCGACGCTGTCGGAGACGGCGCGGCCAAGGTTCATGACGATCTGACGTCAAACCTTTGCTATGACTGGGGTTTTGTGGAAGAAAACCGGGAGGCTGTGAACGAGGCCTTTGCGCAGGCTGCTCATGTCACCTCGTTGGAGCTTGTGAACAACCGGCTGGTCGCCAACCCGATGGAGCCGCGTGTGGCAGTTGGTGATTATGCCCGCGGGACAGATGAGCACACGCTTTATACCACCTCTCAGAATCCGCATGTGATCCGCCTGCTTATGGGCGCTTTCGTATTGGGTATTCCCGAACACAAGTTGCGCGTGGTTGCGCCTGATGTGGGTGGCGGATTTGGCACAAAGATCTTCCATTATCAGGAAGAGGCCTTCTGCACATTCGCAGCCAAGGCGTGCAATCGCCCGGTCAAGTGGACATCCAGCCGGACCGAGGCCTTCATGTCAGACGCGCATGGACGCGATCACGTCACCAAGATCGAATTGGCGTTGGATGCTGACCATAACTTCACGGCGATCCGAACTGAGACCTTTGCAAACATGGGCGCGTATCTGTCGACCTTTGCGCCATCGGTCCCGACGTGGCTGCATGGCACCCTGATGGCTGGCAACTACAAAACACCTTTAATCTATGTAAACGTCAAAGCAGTGTTTACCAACACTGTTCCGGTGGATGCCTACAGGGGCGCTGGTCGCCCTGAAGCCACATTCCAGCTGGAACGGGTGATCGACAAAGCGGCACGCGAGTTGGGTATCGATCCGGTTGCGCTGCGGCGGCAGAATTTCATCACAGAGTTTCCATACGCCACACCTGTCGCCGTGGAATATGACACCGGGAATTATGGTGCCACCATGGACAAGTTGGAAGAGATCGCCGATCTCTCCGGATTTGCTGCGCGTCGACAGGCCTCCGAGGCCAGTGGCAAGCTGCGTGGGCTTGGCGTGAATTGCTACATTGAGGCCTGCGGCATTGCGCCGTCAAGCTTGGTGGGGCAGCTCGGTGCCCGTGCGGGCCTCTATGAAAGTGCCACGGTTCGGGTCAATGCAACCGGCGGACTGGTTGTCATGACGGGATCGCACAGTCACGGGCAGGGCCATGAGACCTCGTTTGCCCAGGTTGTCGCGGATATGATCGGCATTGACGAGAGCATGGTCGAGATCGTGCATGGTGACACAGCCAAAACGCCCATGGGTATGGGAACCTACGGCTCACGGAGCCTCGCGGTCGGGGGCTCGGCCATGGTGCGGGCGACCGAGAAGATCATCGCCAAGGCCAAAAAGATCGCCAGTCATCTTCTTGAAGCGTCCGAAGGCGACATCGAACTGAAAGACGGCGCGTTTTCCGTGGCCGGGACCGACAAATCGGTGGCCTGGGGTGATGTGACACTTGCGGCTTATGTGCCGCACAACTATCCGCTGGAGGAAATCGAACCGGGTCTGGAGGAAACGGCGTTTTACGACCCGTCCAACTTCACGTACCCGGCGGGTGCATATGCCTGCGAAGTCGAGGTTGATCCCGACACTGGAAAGGTTTCCATTGAAGCCTTCACCGCGGTGGACGATTTCGGCAATGTGGTGAACCCGATGATTGTGACTGGTCAGGTCCATGGCGGTCTTGCGCAGGGGATTGGTCAGGCATTGCTTGAGAACTGTGCCTATGACGAAAACGGTCAGCTTTTGAGCGCATCCTATATGGATTATGCGATGCCGCGCGCAGACGATCTGCCCATGTTCGAGGTGGATCATTCGTGTCAGACGCCCTGCACGCACAATCCTTTGGGCGTGAAAGGCTGCGGTGAGGCAGGGGCCATCGGTTCGCCGCCCTCTGTGGTGAATGCAGTTGTTGATGCGCTGCAGTCGGCGGGAAAAGACGTCACGCACATAGACATGCCGCTGACGCCAGCGCGTGTTTGGGCGGCCATGCAGGGCTGATGGAGTGAAGCGAGGGGCCAGCCCCTCGCGCTCCCCGGGATATTTTTGGATCAAAGAAGCGACAAGATCTCGTGACTTTGGAAAGGACGGACGATGTATAACTTTGATGTAGAGCGGCCTGAGACAATTGCCGATGCGGTGGCAGCGCTGGGTCGGGACGAAGCGCAGGCGCTGGGTGGCGGGCAGACCCTTATACCGACATTAAAACAAAGGCTCGCCAATCCTTCGGTACTGGTCAGTCTGAGTGGCGTGCCGGAAATGCAGGGCGTCTGCATGAGCGATGACGGTAAAATCTGTGTTGGAGGGGCGACGACGCACGCGACAGTGGCACGGGAAACAGCCAGCAGTTACCCCGGATTGTCAGGTTTGGCGAGCCACATTGGCGACCCGGCCGTCAGAAATCGGGGAACAATTGGTGGCAGCCTTGCCAACAACGATCCTGCGGCCTGTTATCCCGCGGCAGCCCTTGGAGGCGGTGCGTCGATTGTCACCAACGCGCGCGAGATTGCGGCGGATGACTTTTTTCAAGGCATGTTCACCACGGATCTGGAAGAGGAAGAAATCATCACCGAAGTGCGATTTCCCGTACCTGAGGTGTCCAACTACCAGAAGTTTGTCCAACCCGCTTCCCGTTTCGCGCTTGTAGGCGTGTTCGTTGCCAAATTCAGCGACGGTGTGCGGGTGGCCGTAACAGGCGCGAGCAACGACGGCGTCTTTCGATGGGACGAGGCTGAAGCGGCTTTGGCGGGCAACTTTTCGCCCGACGCCCTGAACGGTCTTTCGGTTTCTGCGGATGACATGATCACCGATTTGCACGGCACAAGCGCTTACCGCGGGCATATTGTGGGGGTTATGGCCAAGCGCGCTGTCGCGGCAGCCTCTTAAGGCGGTTCCGAGCGGCGCGTGAACGGCATGTGGTTCTTTGATCTTTCAAGGGACGTCGCGAGGACTCGCGACCAAAGGCTTGCGTCAGCTCTGATCTTTAACGATGCGTCCCGGGCGCCCTGTGCCCACCAGATCGGTCATGTGAACGCGCGTCCCCCTTGCGGTCACATTGCGGGCAGTTATTTTGAGCGGCGGATGTCCCATCCTTCTGCAGGATTTCTTGTGGCACAGGCTCGTGGATTGGCGCGGACTGATTGGAGGAAAACACGTACTTTCTTGTGTGCGCAACTCCAAGCGGGCTCACTCTCACTGAGCATCGACAACGGGTGCAGCATGGGCCAGACAGAGCGGGCGGCTCGCTGTCGAAACTTATGGCTTCGAAAACGATGGTTGCAAAAACGAAAACGCCCTGTCCATTAGACAGGGCGCAGCTGCAATAGATGTGGGGATGAGCTACTTTGGCAACGGTCCGATCAACATGACCATCTGCCGACCTTCCATTTTCGGAAAATTCTCAACCCTTCCTTTGTCTTTGGTGTCTTCGGCCACGCGCTCGAGCAATTCACGCCCCAAATTCTGGTGCGCCATCTCCCGACCGCGAAACCGCAACGTGACTTTGACTTTGTCGCCGTTTTCCAAGAATTTAAAAACATTGCGCATTTTTACGTCATAGTCGTTCGTATCGGTGTTCGGGCGGAACTTAACCTCTTTGATCTCAATAACTTTTTGCTTCTTACGTGCTTCGCTCTCACGTTTTTGCTGTTCATATTTGAACTTGCCGAAGTCCATGATCTTGCACACGGGCGGATTGGCGTTAGGTGAAATTTCCACGAGGTCGAGGCCTGCTTCATCGGCCATTGCGAGTGCCCTGTCTGGCGAGACGACGCCGACATTCTCTCCGTCCGCGCCGATGAGGCGAATGTCGCTGCCTCTTATTCTGTCATTCACGCGCGGGCCGGTGTCTCGTTGCGGCGGCGCGTTGTGTGGTCTTCGAGCGATGGTGGTCTTCCTTCAGTGGTTTACTCAATTCGCGCCGACTAATTAAACGCTGGCAGGAGCCACTTCAAGCGGCAAATCCCAATCCGACATTGGCCCGCATGTACAAAGACCGGATTTGCGTTGCACCTGTGGCACAGCGGCAGTTTTGCGCTCATATACGCATGATCAGTCCAAAAATGCCTTTTCCACGACAAATTGCGCCGGCTTGGAATTTGCGCCTTCTTCAAGGCCGTATTCCTCCAACATGGCTTTCAGCTCAAGGTTGAAGGCGAGATTGCCGCAAATCATCGCGCGATCGGTTTCCGCGGACAATGGTTCGACGCCGAGGTCCGCGTACACATCGCCTGAACGTATCAAATCCGTTATCCGTCCCATCTTGGCGCTTTGTTCGCGTGTCGTGGTCGGGTAGTAACGGATCTTGTCGGCAAATCCCGGGCCGATCAGTTCCGCGAGCATCTCGTCATTGCGGATGCTTTTAATCAGTTCCGCGCCGTATGCCAGTTCTCCGGCTTCCCGACACGTATGGGTAATAATGACCTCGTCATAATCGTCGTAGGTCTGAGGTTCACGCAGAAGCGATGCAAAAGGGGCAAAGCCGGTGCCTGTAGCAAAAAACCAGAGCCGTTTACCCGGCAGCAAAGCATCATGAACGAGAGTGCCAACCGGCTTCGGGCGCAGAATGATCTGGTCGCCTTCTTTGATGTGCTGCAATCGCGACGTCAAAGGGCCATCTTGGACCTTGATGGAGTAAAACTCCAACTCTTCATCCCAGGACGGTGACGCTATGGAATACGCGCGCAACAGCGGTTTTTGCTTACCTGTTTTGGGATCCGGATCGCCCATCAGGCCAATCATTACGAATTCACCGGAGCGAAACCGCAGACTGGCGGGTCGGGTGACCCGGAAAGAGAAAAGCCGGTCGGTCCAGTGGCGCACGTCCGTCACGGTTTGCGCATCCGGCAGTGTCGGCGCTTTGGTTGCTGTGGCTTGGGTCATCGGGCGTTGCTCGGTCATAATGTGTCAACGCAGGCTTACACCTGCGCGTCCCTTTTAGAAAGTCTAATCTCAGTGAAGAAACAGGACGGTTTGCCGCGTCAGGCTTGGTGCCGTCCTCTTAAGCGGTTTTGATAGTCGTGGGCCTGCCAACGCGCGCGAAATTGCCATTGGTTTTCAGGTTGCCGAGCGGCCAATCCGTCATCGATTTCCACCTCGTCAAACCCGGCACGCCGCGCCATCGCGTATTGATCCGCCAGAACATGTCCTCGTGCGCGCAATCGACCGTTATAACCACGTAGGCGCAGGGCGCGCGCAATCGTGAACCCCCGACCGTCTGCGGACGATGGAAAGTCGATGCGTATCAAGCGTAGACCCGCGCATACGGGAATGTCGTCCGGGTTCGCGTCTGCAGGCACATCAAGCGCTTCTGCGTCATTTGCTGCGCCGAGCGCCACGAACCCTTCGGTCCAGTCATCTTGCGCAAAGCCTGAGTCGTTTACCAAGACAGTCATGCATTTTCTCCTGAGCGAACGGTCTTTCCATTTACAAAATGGATCCCGCATTCGTCTTTGTCCGTGCCGCGCCATCGGCCCGCACGCGCGTTTTCGTGTTTTTTGACCGGCGATGTACAGGGCGCGCATCCGATTGACGGATAACCCTTGTCAATCAGCGGATGCCGCGGAAGGCGGATTTCGGTGATGTAGTCGTCGACATCCTGCGCTGTCCAATAGGCAAGGGGATTAACCTTGATCCGGCTGGTGTCTGGTTCCACCTCGAAAAACTGCAGAGCGGCGCGGTTGCCTGCGTGAAACCTCTTGCGACCGGTAATCCAGCCATTACTGCCTCTCAAGGCGGCTTGTAACGGCTCACTTTTTCGCAGCGCGCAGCAGGCGTCAGGATTGGTTTTGTGCAGCAGCCCGCCGGGATCACGGGACATGATGTCGGCACTTCGGACGATGCGGATATTGCGCAGCCCCAAACGCTCTGCCGCTTCTTGCTGGTATACGAGCGTTTCGGTGAACAGCATCTCGGTATCGATGAAAATGACCGGCACGTCCCGGTCAACCATCGCTGTAAGGTGCAGCAGAGCAACTGATTCCGCACCGAAGCTGGAAACGAGCGGAAGTGGCTTAATCTCCCTTAAAGCCAGAGCAATCACGTCAGATGCGCTGTGGTGCCGCATCTGAACGTTCATCTCATCGACAAGCGTTTGAAGCGGGCCCGGAACGTCGGAGCAGACCCGTTCAGAAACGAGTTGTGGGCGGTTATCAAGCGGCATTGGCTTGTGTCTCTGGGTACAGCGCCGCTTTGAAAGGCGCGATGCCGAGACGCCGATAGGTTTGCAGAAACGTCTCCGATGGTTCGGCGCGCATATCAAGATAGGCTGACACCAAACGTTCAATCGCCGGTACAATGCCGTCTGCGGAAAATCCGGGGCCCGCTCGCTCGCCGATTGCGGTATCTTCCGTGCCGTCACCACCGAGCGTGACCTGGTAATTTTCCACGCCCGCGCGGTCAAGGCCAAGAATGCCGATATGGCCCACATGGTGGTGACCGCAGGCGTTGATGCAGCCCGAAATCTTGATTTTCAATGGCCCGATGTCATGCTCCAGCTTGAGCTCGTCAAATCGGGTCGCGATCTCCTGCGCGATGGGGATCGACCGCGCGGTTGCAAGTGCGCAGTAATCCATACCCGGGCAGGCAATGATATCCGAGATAAGCCCGATGTTTGCTGTGGCCAGACGGGCCTCTTTCAACCGCGCATGGATCGCCGGCAAATCAGCCCGGTGCACATGGGGCAAAATGACGTTCTGCTCATGGCTGATACGCAACTCGTCGTGCCCGTATTCTTTGGCGAGTTCTGCCATGATGCGCATCTGGTCTGCACTGGCGTCCCCGGGAGTCGCACCATGGGCCTTCAGGCTGATCGATACGATGCCATATCCCGGCGCCCGGTGGTCTGACACATTGGTATCGACCCAGGCACGGAAAACCGGATCGTTGGAGTAAGCGCTCTCAAACGGTGCCAGAGATTTCGTCTTGAACTCCGGCGCAGCAAAATCCTGCTCGATCGCCGTCAGCATCTGTTGATCGACCCCGGAAAAGAGCGGCCGTATCATGGCGAAACGCGCGTCGACGCGCGCGCGGATGTCGTCGATGCCGTTCTCATGGACCGTGATCTTGATCCGCGCCTTGTACTTGTTGTCGCGGCGACCAATCTGGTTGTAGACGCTGACAATCGCTTCAAGATAGGGCAGCAGATCCTCTCGCGGCAAAAAGTCTTTGAGAACCTTGCCGATCATCGGCGTGCGGCCAAGGCCGCCTCCGACGATCACTTCGAAGCCTTGAACGCCGTCCCGCTCGACCATGCGCAAGCCGATATCATGCGCTTTGGTTACGGCGCGGTCATTAGGAGACCCGCTCACAGCCACTTTGAACTTGCGAGGCAGGAACTGGAATTCCGGATGATCCGTGGACCACTGACGGATCAGTTCCGCTACCGGGCGCGGGTCGGCGATTTCGTCCGCTGCCGCCCCGGCGAAATGGTCAGCGGTCACGTTGCGGATTGTGTTGCCTGAGGTCTGAATGGCGTGCATCTGCACCTCAGCCAATGCATCGAGCATATCCGGCACATCACGCAGCTCTGGCCAGTTGTACTGAATGTTCTGACGCGTGGTGAAATGGCCATAACCCTTGTCCCAGCGCTCCGCAATATAGGCAAGTTTATGCATCTGACGGCTATTGAGCGTGCCGTAAGGAATAGCGACACGCAGCATGTAGGCGTGCAATTGCAGGTAAAGCCCATTCATCAGGCGCAGCGGTTTGAACTCATCCTCGGTCAGTGATCCGTCAATCCGGCGCTCCACCTGTGCCCGAAACTGCTTGTTGCGCTCGGCGATGAACGCGGCGTCGAAGTCATTATAATTATACATTGCCCTGAACCTCCTGCTTGCCGTGCGCATAGTTGGATGGCCCGCGTGCGCGGAAGTCTTCGCGGAAATGGGTCGGCTTTGGGGCGTCGCTTGCGGCATCCACATTCGCCAAGTAAGCGCCAACCACTTCGGACGTTTGCTGAGTGGCATCGATCAAGCGCACATCCGCATGCGCTTCGTCGGTCAGGACTTCCGCCTCTTTAAGCGAACGTGTCCAGCCGTTTTCTGTCTGATAGATGACATCGCCTTTCAGTAGGTGATTGGCTGTGACGACTTTCGGAGTGAATGGCTTAGGCATCAGAGCGCCTCCTGCAGGGCTGTCATGGTCTCAAAGCTTGGGGTTGCGTGCGTGTGTGTCGCAGCTTCGCGCGGGGCGAGACCATAGAAGGTCAGCGCCGGGCCACGCATATCTGCGGCCGCCAAAGCGGCCGGCAACGCATCAAGTGTTGTCTCTAGCACGCGTTGTTGCGGGCGCGACGCATTCTCGACGATCGTGACGGGCGTGTGCCGATCAGCTCCATGCATCAGAAGCCGGCCCTGAATGAAACGGGCGGATTTCTTGCCCATGTAAATCGCGGCAACCTCTCCTGCACGGGCCAGAGCCGCCCAGTCGTGATCGGCAAAGCCTCTTGTGCCATGGCCGGTAAGCAGTCGGACGGAGGAATTGCGACCGCGTTTCGTCAGGCTTTGACCGATGGTGGCGACGGCGGCGGATGCGGACGTGATACCCGGGACGATACTCCATGCGATGCCATGTGCATCCACTGCATCTATCTCTTCATCGAGACGACCAAAAACCGTAGCGTCACCCGACTTCAGGCGCACGACCTGCGCGCCTTTGCCCGCATGCTCAACGATAAGGTCGTTGATATCCTGCTGCGCCATGGAGGGACCAAAGCCCTCCTTTCCGGCGTTAATCATCAGAGCTTCGCGCCGGGCCAGTTCGAGAATTGGTTGGCTGATTAGCCGGTCGTAAATCACCACGTCTGCTTCATCCAGAACGCGGCGCGCTTTCATAGTCAGAAGCTCAGGGTCGCCGGGTCCTCCGCCCACGAAATGCACGTGCCCGTCACGGGCTTTTCGCGTAAGATGATCGCTCAAAAGCTGATCCAGCCGGCTGTGCACCGCATCTTCGCCGTCAGTGATGGCCTCGGGGCCCGCGTTGAAATAGTAGTCGCGCCAAAAATCCCTGCGTGGCCGCCCAAAGGGCAGGGCATCCGCCACCTTGCGGAACGTTTTGCCGATCCGCGCAAGAGGGCCAAGCGAGACTGGCAAACGGCTTTCCAGGTCGGCTTTGATCGCGCGCGCGAGCACAGGCGCCGCCCCTTCCGTGCCAATGGCCACGGTCACCGGGTCGCGGTCCACGATCGCGGGCGTGATGAACTGGCTGTCGCGAAGGTTATCAACGATGTTGACCAAAGCGCCGTCTGCACGGGCAATTGATGCCGTGCGCGCATCTTCGGTGTCATCCTCATCGGCGGCATAGAACAACGCGCAGCACAGGGCATCACCCGGCTTCATGGCGCGGCGGACAAGCGTAAGTTTGCCCTCATTTGCCCAAGCCACAATCTCCGGCGCGGGATCGGTGGCAAAAACAGAAACACGTGCAGTCGTTTTGAGAAGGAGGCGTAATTTTGCGAGAGCGGCGTCGCCGCCTCCGGACAGGGCGATGCGCCGTCCGTGTACGCGCATGAAAACGGGAAAGTGGTCCATTCCGGAGTGCCTCGCTCAGTCCTTCACTGCAATATAGGAAAAAGTTCTGTAAAATGACCATATGCCCTGCTTGAAAAGGACGTATGTTCTGTTTAGGGCTGTTTTTGGAACAATGACTTCAAGTGGAGCGCAAAAGTAGAATGGCAGTTCGGCTGGACGATACGGATCGAAAAATTCTCAGGGTCCTGCAACGGGACGCAAGTCAGTCGCTCGACGATATTGCCGTTCAAATCGGGTCTTCAAAGACGCCGGTGTGGAACAGGATTCGCAAAATGCGCGAGGCTGGTGTTATCGGTCAGCAGACCGTCGTGTTGGATGCGGAAAAACTGGGATTTGAAGCCTGCTTTTTTGTGTTGATCCGCACATCTGAACATGAAGCGGAGTGGCAGGCCGCCTTTCTCAAGGCCTTGAAGGATCGACCGGAAGTGCAGGAGGCGCACAGACTGGCAGGAGACATCGACTACATCCTTAAGGTCCGCGTCGAGAACGCGCGCGCCTATGACGCCTTTTATCAGGCTTTGATCTCGGAAGTGCGGGTTCACAATGTGACCGCACTGCTGTCGATGGAAGAAATTAAATCAACGACGATGCTGCCGATTTGAATTGAACCCAAAGCCGTTGCCGCATCACATCTTGTTTGGTTTTAGCCGAACTTCGAGCCTTTGTGCACGTGGACACTGCGTTCGGCTGGTCAAGCCCGATGGTGATTTGTAAGGTCTGGATATGTTTCCGCTTCGACGACTTGCAGCGATTTTTGCCTTTTTGTGCGTGGTTGCAGCCATTGCATTTGGGGTTTGGCGCTATGGATATTACCAAGCGCTGGGGCAACTGGCGCGACAAGGCGAAGCGGATCTTGCTCTCGCCAGTGACCGGCTGGTCGGGCAGCTTGAACGCTACCGTGAGCTTGCAGTCCTGATTGCGGACCATCCGATTTTAGAGGATCTGGCGGCGGGGCGGGAGGCCGACAAGGCATCGCTTGTTTTTCGCGAAATGGCTGATCAGACTGGCGCATTGAATATCCTTTTTGTAGATGTGAACGGTCTGGTCCAAGCAGCAGCCGGTGGCGCCACCGGCGCAGATCTAAACAATATTTCCTACGTCCGTCGCGCCGCACAGGGCGCGTTGGGCTGGGGTCATGCCGAGGGCCGGCCGGCTCGCGGACGCGCCTTTTACCATGCCGCGCCGGGATTTGACCCGGACGGCCATGTCATTGGCAGCATTGTTGTCGCCGCGAGCATTCCTGCGATCGAAGACGAGTGGCGTGGTGGCTTTCGTCCTGTCTTCTTTACGGATGCAGCGGGCGAAGTTTTTGTGACGAACCGGTCGGAACTCGTGGGGCGGACCCGTCGGGAGGGAGAGGCGGGACTGATCAGCCAGGACGGTCACCAAGGTGCGTTTGGCAGATATCACCGCGGTACTCACGAGGTCTGGCAGATGGAGTGGGGCCCTTATCTTCCCAAAAACGCGCTGCATCTTGCGCGGGACCTTCCGATCATTGGGCTGACTGGCGAAACACTCGTCGATGTGGCGCCAGCGCGCCGTCTGGCGGGTCTGCAGTCGGCAGCCGTCGCCGCTTTGTGTTTGGCCTTCGGAGCGATACTGTTTCTCGTGACCGAACGGCGCAGGGCTCTGGCGCTGGCAAATGCGGAACTGGAAGTGCGCGTGGTACACCGGACACGCGCGTTGTCAGAAGCGAACGCCGCGTTGCGCAGGGAGGCAGCAGAGCGCGAAGAGGCGCAAGCGGCTCTTGCACAAGCTCAATCTGATCTGCTTCAGGCCGGTAAACTGAGTGCGTTGGGTCAGATGAGTGCTGGAATCAGCCATGAGCTGAATCAGCCACTGATGGCAATTCGGTCCTTCGCTGAAAACGCGGTAGAGTTCCATGCCCGTGGGCAAGAGCATCGCATTACGGAAAATCTGGGGCGCATTTCAGACATGGCGCGTCGGATGGGCCGCATCATTCAAAATCTGCGCGCGTTTTCGAAACAGGAAGCCGAGCCGATGACACAGGTTGACCTGATTGCAGTGCTTGAGCAGGCGCGAGAGATGGTGGCAGGCCGCGCCGAGCGCTTGGGATTACGCCAAACATTTGAGACGCCGGAAGGCCCTGTCTGGGTGCGAGGCGGAGAAGTGCGGCTGGGTCAGGTGTTTGTCAATCTGATGACGAATGCGCTGGATGCCATAGGAGATCGTGATGACCCACACCTATCGGTGCGCGTTATCGTAACCAACCCGGTGCGCGTTGAGGTGCAAGACAACGGTCCGGGCGTTGTCGCGCCTGAAAAGGTTTTTGATCCGTTTTATTCGACTAAAGAAGTCGGAGCGTCTGAGGGCATGGGGCTGGGGCTGTCCATATCTTATGGCATTGCGAAAAGCTTTGGCGGTGACATCAAGGTGCGTAACTGTAATCCGGGAGCGCTTTTTATCGTCGAGCTGCAACCTGTCGCGCTGCAGGAGGTGGCATGAGCCAACGGGTGCTATTGGTTGATGACGACAGCGCAGTGCGCGATGCACTGGCGCAAACACTAGAGCTTGCAGATCTGGAGCCAGTCACCGCAGGATCCTTTGTCGCCGCCAAAGATCACCTCCATACGGACTTTGATGGCGTCGTTTTATCGGATTTGCGTATGCCGGGCCGCGATGGATTCCATTTGTTGAACTACGCGCACGCGCAGGATCCCGAGCTTCCTGTGATCTTGCTGACGGGCGAAGGTGATATCCCGACCGCGATGAAGGCTGTGGAAGAGGGCGCTTACGATTTTCTGGAAAAGCCCTGCGAACCGGCGGATCTGATGGCGGTCTTGCGACGCGCTTTGGAGGCGCGCCGGTCAGTGATTGACAAGCGCCGCTTGCGCGCGAAACTCGAAAGCGGCGACCCTGCGGCACGAATGTTGCACGGAACGTCGAAACGCGCGGAAGCTTTGCGGGCACGGGTGCGCCGGGTTGCCGCAACCGAAGCGGACGTACTTGTCACCGGTGCGCCGGGCAGCGGCGTATCTAAGGTAGCAGAAGTCATTCATTTGTGTTCCGCACGTTCGAAGGCGCCTTTTGTAAAACGCGCGGCGGCAGGACTCGACAGCGCCGGTTTGACGACAGCGCTGGCCTCGGCGCGGACCGGTAGTCTGTTCATCGACGAAATCGCGCAACTGCCAGCGCAAGTGCAAATCGCCTTGCTGGAAGCCCTTGAAGCAGGCGGTGAAACCCGGGTGATTGCAGGGGCCAACCGGGATCTGCGGGACGGTCTTGATAACGGTGGGTTAAGTGCCGAATTGTTCTACCGACTAGACGTCATGCCGGTGCGCATTCCGTCGTTGGCAGAACGACCGGAGGACATTCCGGTCTTGTTTCAGCACTATGTGGCACAGGCCAGCGAACAGGCTGGTCTGACAGCGCCGCCGATCGCGCCGGCGCTGCTGACGCGGTTGATGGCGCGTGACTGGCCTGGGAACGCGCGGTCTCTAATGTCGGAGGCGATGCGGTTCGCTTTGGGTGTATCGGACGAGACGCCAACGGACGCAGCAATGGGATTGACCGAGCATATCGCGCAGTTTGAGCGCAGCCTGCTGGAACAGGCGTTGCGTCGCGCGGGGGGCAAAGCGGTGGAGGCCGCTCAGGCGTTAAAGCTGCCGCGCAAGACGTTTTATGACAAACTGGCACGACACGGGATTCGGGCGGAGGATTTCCGCTGCGAATAGTGTGCGAATTTCCGCACAAATCATCGGTCAGTTGTGTGAAATGCCGCACAGCTTTGGGTTTCCCAAGATACTTAAGGGAACCTAAGAAATTGAAATATAAAAAGTAAATTTGGTTACCGCGCTTGTTCCTCACATTGCTTGCACGTGACTGCGCGACGCTGTTCTCTCATTTGAAGGTGCCGCGAAACGGTGCCACGACCTGAAAGGCTTCTGGGAGGAAACCACATGAGACTGATGACCGCCGCTTTGACGGCTCTGACCCTGACTGTGAGCGCCGGCGCTGTGTCCGCTGCCTGTGACGACGGTGAAATCGTTATCAAGTTCAGCCACGTGACAAATACGGACCGGCACCCGAAGGGTATCGCGGCCAGCCTGTTGCAAGAACGCGTGAACGAAGAGATGAACGGCAAAGCTTGTATGGAGGTTTTCCCGAACTCGACGCTTTACAACGACGATCAGGTGCTCGAGGCCTTGCTGCAAGGCGATGTGCAACTGGCAGCACCGTCGCTGTCGAAATTTGAACAGTTTACCAAACAATTCCGTATTTTTGACCTGCCGTTCATGTTTAAGAACATCGAAGCCGTGGACGCGTTCCAGGCCTCTGACACAGGTCAGGCGATGAAAGAGTCTATGACCCGTCGTGGCCTGCTGGGTCTGGCCTTCTGGCACAACGGAATGAAGCAGATGTCAGCCAACGTGCCGTTGATGAGCCCTGCGGATGCGGATGGATTGAAGTTCCGTGTGCAGAATTCCGATGTGCTTAAAGCGCAAATGGCCGCTTTGGGTGGCTCGCCGCAGCCGATGGCGTTCTCGGAAGTTTATGGTGCGTTGCAGACTGGCGTTGTCGATGGTCAGGAGAACACATGGTCCAACATTTATGGCCAGAAGTTCTTTGAGGTGCAGGACGGCATAACCGAAACCAACCACGGTATTATTGACTACATGGTTGTGACATCGGTCGATTGGTGGGACAGCCTCGATGCAGAAGTGCGCGATCAACTCAAGACAATCGTGGAAGAGGTAACAGAGGCGCGCAACTCTGAATCCGCAGCGGTGAACCAGGAGGCCAAGCAGGCCATTCTGGACGCAGGCGGTACGGTACGCGCACTTGATGCCGCACAGCGCGAAGAGTGGGTCACGGTGATGAAACCCGTCTGGGATCAGTTCAAGGACGACGTGGGCCAGGACAACATCGACGCCGCGCAATCCATCAACGCCGGTTTTTAAGCGCGCACAATGCCAATGCACCCGGTCTCTGCGAGGGGCCGGGTGTTTTCTATAAAATGGGCGGGGTAGCGCAATGCCGCATTCTTATGAACCACAGACGGTCTTGGGCCGGATCGTCAACGAAATTGAAGAAACAGCGATTGCAATACTACTGGGATTGATGACGCTTCTGACGTTTATCAACGTTGTACTGCGCTATGGGTTTAACACCGGTATTATTTGGGGCCTCGAGGCTGTTACGTTCCTTTTCGCCTGGCTTGTGCTTTTTGGCGTGAGCTATGCGGTGAAGGTGACGGCACATCTGGGTGTCGATGCGGTGATCAATCTCTTCTCGGCTCCCGTACGCAGGGTAATTGCCCTTGTAGCGGCAGGGATTTGTATTTCTTATGCCTCGCTTGTGCTCAAAGGAGCATGGGACTATTGGGCGCCGTTTGCCGGGTTTGATGCCACCAGCGGCCGCTGGTTTCCGACGGGTTTTGAAGACAGCCGTGATCAAGCATGGTACGAGGTTGTCGACATACCAATGCCGGACTGGCTTCGCTGGATTGAACCCATTGTTAATCAAGGCGAGGAATACGAGAAAATCCCGCGCTTCATCCCCTATGCGATCCTGCCGTTTGGCATGGCTTTGCTGCTCTTCCGCTTCATTCAGGCCACGGTGCGCATTGCCCGCAGTGATGCGACCAGCCTGATCGTCAGCCACGAAGCTGAGGACGCGGTTGAAGATGTCAAACACATGAATGCAGGGGACTAACCCATGGAAGTTGCAATTCTTTTCCTGATGGTTGTTGGGTTGATGCTGATCGGGGTTCCGATCGCCGTGAGCCTTGGCATGTCCTCGATCATATTCCTGTTGGTGCTCAGTGATACCTCTCTGGCTTCAATTGCGCAGACGCTGTTTCAGGCGATGGCGGGTCACTACACTCTGTTGGCCATCCCGTTTTTTATTCTTGCTTCAAGTTTCATGTCCACCGGTGGTGTGGCACGGCGGATCATCCGGTTTTCCATTGCGATTGTCGGGCATTTTCCAGGCGGCCTGGCGATTGCCGGCGTATTTGCCTGTATGCTCTTTGCTGCGCTTTCAGGTTCTTCCCCCGCAACTGTTGTCGCCATTGGCTCAATCGTGATCGCAGGCATGCGGCAGGTGGGCTACACCAAGGATTTTGCCGCCGGTGTGATTGCCAACGCAGGTACTTTGGGCATCCTGATCCCGCCATCCATTGTCATGGTCGTCTATGCGTCCGCCACAGACGTGTCCGTGGGGCGCATGTTTCTTGCAGGGGTGATCCCCGGGCTTTTGGCGGGGTCTATGCTCATGATTACAATCTACATCGTGGCAAAGTTGCGCAACCTGCCCAAAGGCGACTGGCTGGGCTGGGGAGAGGTTTTTGAAGCAGGTCGCGAAGCCGGTTGGGGGCTTTTCCTGATCGTGATTATTCTAGGGGGCATTTACGGCGGGATTTTCACCCCGACCGAAGCGGCAGCGGTCGCCGCTGTATATGCCTTTTTTATTGCCTCCTTTGTCTACCGTGACATGGGGCCGTTGCACGTCGCGGGCGATGACAGACAGAACTTGACGCTCGTGCGCAAACCGATTGCCTTGATCACTGCCTTTGTGCATCGAGACACAAAGAATACATTGTTTGAGGCCGGTAAACTGACGGTCACGCTGATGTTCATAATTGCCAATGCTTTGATTTTAAAGCATGTTTTGACGGATGAGCAAATTCCTCAGCATATAGCGGCGGCGATGCTGGACGCGGGGTTTGGCCCCATCGTGTTCCTGATCATCGTTAATGTCATCCTGCTGATCGGCGGTCAGTTCATGGAGCCGTCCGGCCTTTTGGTGATTGTCGCGCCTTTGGTCTTTCCGATTGCGATCGAACTGGGGATCGACCCTATCCACCTGGGCATCATCATGGTTGTGAATATGGAAATCGGGATGATTACGCCGCCCGTGGGCCTGAACCTATTCGTTACGTCCGGCGTTGCGAATATGCCCATGATGGCGGTCGTGAAGGCGGCATTGCCCTTCACGGCTGTCCTCTTTGTTTTCCTGATCATGGTGACTTACATACCGGCCATCAGCACATGGCTCCCCATCTCGGTGATGGGCCCGGAAATAATCGTGAAGTAGCCTTCAAGCGCCGCGCGGCGTTCCGCGGGGTGCTCTATGTGTCTGACAGCGCGTTGACAATGGGCGCAAAGTCTTCGGTTGTGAGGCTCGCACCCCCGACAAGCGCACCGTTCACGTGGTCGATCGCAAAAATATCGGCGGCATTTCCCGCTTTGACCGATCCCCCATAAAGAATGCGGACGTCAGTTCCAGCAGCACCCAGGTGTGTGACCAGATCTCCCCGAAGGGCAGAGTGTACTTCGGCGATTTCTTCCATTGTCGGGATTTTTCCGGTGCCAATGGCCCAGATGGGTTCGTAGGCGATAACGAGCGTTTCCCCTTTACTTGCGGCAGGCAGAGCGTTTTGCAGTTGTGACCGGATCACGGGCAGGGCCTGTCCCGTCTCGCGCTGCTCCAGTGTTTCACCAAGACAAAGAATGGGCACGAGCCCTGCGTTTTGTGCTGCGACGGCCTTGGCTTGCACATCGGCATCCGTTTCGCCGTAAGCCGCACGCCGTTCCGAATGACCTACGATGACAAAGCGCGCCCCGACGTCGCGCAGCATGTCGGCAGCGATATCGCCGGTGAATGCTCCGTTCGAGGCAGAATGGCAGTTTTGCGCACCCACCGCGACAGGACCACCGGCCGCGCGATCGATAGCCGGTATCAACAAATGCGCCGGCGGACACAGAGCCACTTCGCAGCCAGGTGTTCCTACGGCTTTCCCGAGGCTTTCAATCATATCAAGGCTTTGGAGCTTACCGTTCATTTTCCAGTTGCCTGCGGCGAGTTTGTGTTGCATGTCGCTCTCCTATGATCCAAGCCCGTTCTAGCTAGCAGCCCCGCCCGCGAACGGCAATCGATCTGGCGGGTTGTGTCCCGCGGCAAGCTGTGGCACCCCGCCGGCAAAAGTGCGGAGCAAGGCGATGATCCCTCGACTGGATGCGCGCAAGATCGCGTGTGAAGACGCTGAAACGATTGCAGGTATGCGCAAAGCAGCAACCGTCGTGGGCTTTGCAACCGTCCACAACACCGGCATTACAGCAAGCCGGGTCGAAGAGATTCTTGCGCTGTACCGCGCTTTCTTTCATCTGCCGGAACCTGAGAAGGCGCCGGTGGATATGGCGCGGACCGGCGCGAACAGGGGATGGGGCGCCTCGCGCTCAGAGCAGGTCGACCCCGACGCCAATCCTGACTACAAACAATTCTTCGACAGCGGTTTTACATTGCCCCAGTCGGACCCGCGCAGTTCCCTGGACGTTTATGCACCAAACCTGTGGCCGGATGTGCCGGTTGCGTTTCGTCCCGAAGTCGAAAGTTACTATGCTCAGGCCTGTGACGTTGCCATGGGCGTGTTACGCGGGGTGGCACGCGCGTTGGGCGTTCCTGTCAATTACTTCGACAATGCGTTTGAGGCCCCTATGGCGCTGCTGCGCGGAAATTTTTATCCCGAGCGGCCGGATTGGGCGACGGATCAGGACTTTGGGATTGCCGCGCACACAGATTATGGCTGCCTGACCTTGCTGGCGACGGATGGTTCACCCGGGCTGGAGGTGCGCAAGCGCGGCGGAGGATGGATCCCGATCGCCGCCCCGCCCGGCGAGTTTGTGATAAATTTTGGTGAGATGATGGAGCTTTGGAGCGAGGGAAAAGTCAAAGCGACGCCGCACCGCGTCGTGGGCACGCATCATGAGCGGTTGTCGGTTCCATTGTTCTTTAACCCGTCTGTTGACACCAATATTGCGCCGATTGGGTCTGGAAAAACGATTCTGGCGGGCGATCATCTGTCGCGTCGGTTCCAGGAAACTTATGTTCACCTGAAGGAAAAGGCCTGATCAGTCGAATTTGATGGATTCGCCGCATCCGCAGGCTTCGGTTACATTGGGATTGTTGAACCGAAAACTGGAGTCCAGAAGGCCCGTTTCATAGTCGATTTCGGTTCCAAAAAGGAACATCTGCGCCATCGGCGCGATCATAACACGCGCACCGTCCTGTTCGACCACCTCGTCGTTGGGGTCCGGCTGTTCGACAAATTCCATGGTGTATTCCATGCCCGCGCAGCCGCCCTTTTTGACACCGATGCGCAGACCTGCGTGTCCTGCTGAATCCATGAGTTTCAACACCTGCGCTGCGGCGCGCGGTGTCAGTGTCACAGCCTGTTTGCCTGGAATGCCGAACATGAAGTCAGTCTCCTTCTGCGCGCAACTTAAGGCTTTGGCGGCTTCGGAACAAGCGGGCGGGCCGGATTTCCTGCAACTGTGATGCCCGGCGCGACGTCGCGGGTGACAACAGCACCCGCACCGACAATTGCGTCATTGCCGACAGAAACGCCCGGAAGGATGATAGAACCACCGCCGATCCAGACGTTGCGGCCGATTTCAATGGGTTGGCCGAACTCAAGGCCGGCGTCCCGCGTTTCCGCGTCGCGCGGATGGTCTGCGGTCAGGATCTGCACGCAAGGACCGATCTGGGTCATGTCGCCAATGCAGATCGGGCAGACATCCAGCAACACACATCCGTAATTGAGGAAAACATCACGGCCGAGGTAGATGTTATAGCCGTAATCCGCATAGACGGGTGCGCGTAGTGCACAACCTTCACCGCGTCCTCCAAGCCATTGGTCCAAAACAGCTTTGCGTTCGTCTGAATCTGATACAACCGTGCCGTTGTACTGACGTTGAAGGTCTTGGGAAGACGCACGGTCGGCGACCAGTTCGGTATCCCCGGGGCAGTAGAGTGCGCCAGAGATCATTTTTTCTTTTTCGGTGATCATCGTAGAGAACAGTTACATGAAACCCAATTCGAGGCGGGCCTCGTCAGACATCATGTCCATACCCCAAGGCGGCTCCCAGACAAGATCCACGTCCACATGTTTGACGCCAGGGATCGGCTCCACCGCGTCGGCCACCCACCCGGGCATTTCACCGGCGACGGGACATCCCGGTGCTGTCAGCGACATTTTGATGCTGACTTCATTCTCGGTGTTGATCGCAACCGTGTATATCAGACCGAGTTCGTAAATATTCACTGGAATTTCTGGGTCATAGACCGACCGGCAGGCGTCGACCACCTGCTCATACAACGGATGGTCCGTACTGGAAGGCGCGATCAGCGGTGCTCCTTCCATGGGGTCTGGCGCGTCAGTCATCTCTGGCCTCTGTCTTGTCTGCTGCAGAATATAGGTTGCTCCACAGCGGGGGTAAAGAGGCCGTGACGCTAGCTTTTCACGCGCGCCCAGACCGAATCCTGTTGCCGCTCCGGCGCGGGCCTGCTTAACCTTAGGGCACCTAACCGGGCAGCGGGTGTCTATCGGACATGCCCGACGTCGCAGGGTGCGACGCGTGAAACCCCATTTGTCAGCAAGCGGTCGGAGGGCCGCAAAGAGCGTTGGTTCAACGTCGGTGCATTGTCGGTAAAACGTCGGTGCCACAAGGGAGAATGAGATGAAGAGAACGGGTATCATCGGCATCGGGGACATGGGCAGCGGGATTGCCAAGAACCTCTTGGCACAAGGCTTTACGGTCACCGGTCTGGACCTCGATCCAAAGCGGCTGTCCGCTTTTGTCGAAATGGGTGGAACGGCTGCCAGATCCGTTGTGGAGGTGGGCGCGGCCTCTGACGCGGTCTTTGTGATGGTGATGAAGGGTGATCAGGCCAAAGCCGTCATTTTAGGAGATGATGGCCTGATCTCGCATATGCCAAAAGGGGGGGCCGTGATCCTGTCGGCGACAATCAAACCGCGCGAGGCGCAGGAAATTGGCGCCGCTATGGAAGGATCAGGCATTCATCTGATCGATACGCCGGTTTCGGGCGGTTTCCCCGGGGCACAGGGCGGTACGCTGACGATGATGGCAGCGGCTCCGGACGCAGTTCTGGATGAATTCGCGCCGGTGATGGAAGCGGTCTCTGCCAATATTCACCGCGTCGGAAGCCGTGCCGGTGACGGTCAAACGGTCAAAGCCTGTCTGCAGTCGCTGATCGGCGCACAGTTTGCCGCGACATTCGAGGCCGCCGCGCTGGCTGCCAAAGCTGGCGTTTCGGGGCAGGTGATCCTTGATGTGTTTTCAACCTCGTCAGCTGGATGTGGCATTGTGAACAACGCATTGGAAAAGATCATAGACCGGCAGTTCGAAGGGACCGGCAGCCACATCAACACAATGCACAAGGACCTCACGATTTCGATGAACCTTGGCGAGGATCTGGGCGTGCCGCTGCACACGGCGGCGGCTGCCATGCAGATCTTTCACGCAGGCCGCACGAAATACCCCGACGGCGACAATTGGGTCTGCACCCGCGTGATCGAAGAGATCGTCGGCGCGGAGCTGCACCGGAGTGGCGCGAAATGAAACTCGGTGTCATTTGTGACGGCATCAGCCGGGATCTGAATCACACGGTTGATGTAATGGATGCGTTCGGGCTTGAATATGCTGAGCTGCAGTTTGTGGGCGACACGGAGGTCGGCGATCACAGCGCACAGGAAATCCGCGAGATCGACACGCTTCTGCGCGATCGCGGCAAGCCGGTCTCATGCCTCTCACGCCACATTTTCGCGGGCACCACCAGTGCGAACCGGCCCGGTGATACGCTCCATACCCAGCACATGGAGGCGCTCAAACGCGTGATCGACATGGCGCATGTGGTGGGCAGCCCGCTGGTGCGGATCATGACCCAGAAAAAGGAACAGATCCTGTGGGGGCACAACGGCGCGGAGAAATGGAACGTGGCGCATGGGGCCTGGGACACAATGGCGCCGATGATCGCCCCTGCGGTGGAGCTTGCCCGTGCCGAGGGTGTGACGCTGGTTGTTGAAACGGGCAATGGCACCATGGTGAATTCCAACTACACCGCGCGCCGTCTGATCGACGAGCTTGATGCGAAAGACGCGCTGAAGGTATTGTGGGATCCGGCGAACAACTGCTGGTGCCAAGAACGAGCATTCCCTGACGGTTATGATGAAGTGAAAGACGGGTATCTGGGCCACGTGCACATCAAGGACGTGCTGGTTGACACACCGCGCGCCACTCTGACGGTCAAACGCATGGGCGAGGGGCAGTTGGCAGATCAATTCCGGCCTATGGCGGACGCGATGCGCGCGGATGGGTACGACGGCGTGATTTCATTCGAAAGCGTCTATCACCCGGGCGACGGCGATTTCGAGGCAGGGTTCCGGCAGTCGATTGGGGTGTTTCAGGACATCTACGGGTGATGCGCAGGTTGGTTTGCGCATCATAGCTGTGCTTGTTGCAGATCGCATTTGCTTTGGGATCAAAGAAATAAGAATTGCCTTGCGCGGTGTGCTTTGATTGGAGCGATGCGCTAAAGTCGTTGCATCAACCCGTTGCAGAAAAGGACATAGGCGGCATGATTTCTTATGTCTGCGTCGGCGCCGATGACATTGAGAGCGCTAAGCGGTTTTATTCATCCTTCCTGTTAGCGCTGGATTTCGCGCTTTCAGAGGGGCCAGAGGGCCTAAGCTATGTGCTGCCCGTGCCAAAAGGGCAGTCGCCGGTTGCGCCCGAATTTTACGTGAAACCGCCTTATGACGGGCGTCCGGCTTCGGCCGGGAACGGGTCCATGGTTGCATTCGAGGCGCGCAGCCAACAGCAGGTCCGCACGCTGCACGCCGCCGCGCTGGCGGCAGGCGGGTCTGACGAAGGCCGCCCGGGCTTTCGCGATGCCTACGGGCCGCATTTTTACGTTGGCTACCTGCGTGATCCCCAAGGCAACAAGATCGCACTCTTCTCCAGCAATCCGGATGACACCGGTCGCGACGATTGAGGCAAAAACGCAGGTACTAGCCGGTGCGTCTCCGTCTTGCCGGTTGGGGTCTCACACGTGCTTCTATCTCGTCATAGAGCTTGCCAACGATGTCCTTGCCTGTTGCAGTCTCTATCCCTTCAAAGCCGGGCGACGAATTGACCTCAAGCACTTTTGGTCCCGAAGAGGAGCGCAAGAGATCGACGCCTGCCTTGCCCAGCCCGAAGGCGCGGGCGGCGCGCACGGCGGTATCGCGTTCTTCTTTGGTGATCCGCACCACTTTGGCGGACCCGCCGCGGTGCAGGTTTGAGCGGAAATCGCCCTCTGCGCCGGTGCGTTTCATCGCGGCGACCACCTTGCCGGCGATGACAAGGCAGCGGATGTCTTCGCCTGCCGCCTCCTTGACGAAATCCTGCACCAGAAAGTTGGCTTTGAGCCCGCGAAACGCGTCGATCACGGACTCGGCGGCCTTTTTTGTCTCCGCCAGTACGACGCCTTTGCCCTGTGTGCTCTCAAGCAGTTTCACGATGAGGGGCGCTGTGCCCACGAGGCCCATGAGGTTTGAGGTGTCCTTTGGCGAGGCGGCAAAGGCGGTGGAGGGCATGCCGATTTTTTTGGTGGCCAGGATCTGATGGGCATGCAGCTTGTCGCGGCTGGCAGTGATCCCGGCTGATCCGTTTACACAATAGGTGCCGATCGCTTCGAACTGGCGAATGACGGCGGTGCCGTAAGACGTGATGGACGCGCCGATGCGCGGGATCACCGCGTCATAACGCGGCAGGCGTTTGCCATCATAATGCACCTCGGGAGCCATGGCGTTAATCGCCATATAACAACGGGTTGTGTTGATGACTTCAACCGTATGGCCGCGGGTTTCACCGACCTCGACGAGGCGTCGTGTGGAGTAATTGTCTTCCCGGCTCAGCACGGCGATGCGCAGGGCGCGTTTGGGTGCGCGGCGCTTGAGGGCTGCGCTGTGGTATTCGTCGTAACTCAGCTCCGGCTGCAGGTGCTTTTCTGTGGGCGCAATCGAGATGTGATCCCCCAGCGCCTGACGGCCCAGAAGCATGCGGGAGGTCATCTGCTGTCGGTTGGTCAAAGTGATCTCAATGGGCCAGGACTGGCCGCCGACGTACAGGTCGGATGCGATCACAAAACGCTGTTCGGTTTCGCCGTTCGAGGACGTGATCTCGCGCCGGTCCACCAGCGCGGCCGAGCAGGTGATGGCCACGTCGCTGCGGCCCGCAATGGGGTGCACGTTAAACCGGACCTTAGGTGTTTTGGCGGGGCCGAAGATCTCGATATCGTGGGCGTGCAGGGCCGAGGTGCGCGCGCCCGTGTCGATCTTGGCCTTCACAGCGGGCAACCCGAGATCCGGCAAAGACACCCATTCCTCCCAGCCGAAGGTCAGCTTTTCCATCTTGTCTCCCCGTTGGTCTGTTTTGCTTTGTGCGTAACAGGCGCAGGGGGCAAGCTCAACCGGATGCGGCTGGCGTCAGTTGTCGTTGATGTCGTCGCGCACGATGCGCGCCTGGCTGGATTGCTTGCGAAACGCAAGGCGCAATCCGATCCAGCACAAAAGGCCGAGACCGGCAAAAATCGCCAGCAGGGCGGAGGGGCCAAGCGAGGGCACCAGTGCCGCAACGCCTGCCATTAGGACAGCGGCAATGGCGAAGCCCAGAAAGATGAATCCGGGCAAAAGCACTTCGGCCAGCGCCATCACGATCGCGGCCGCCAGCCAGACCCACCAGATGCTGAGGAACGTGGCCATCAGCTGCGCCCTTTAAGCAGTTTGAAGGCGTCGCCAAAGGCTTCAATCGCCTGCGCGGGCACGACAATTGTCTGTTTGCCTTCGCCCGCGCCCAGTGCATTGAGCGCTTCGACCTGTTTCAACGCGATCTGGTACTGTGCGGCCTCCAGCCCGTTTTCGTTGATCGCTTCGGCAACCGTTTGCGTGGCATAGGCCTCGGCATCGGCCAGAATGCGCCGCGCCTTGGCCGTCTGTTCGGAAGCGTAAAGCTCGGCATCCGCAGCCAGTTCGACCGCGCGTTTAGAACCTTCGGCCTCGGTCACCTGCGCCCGGCGCGCCCGTTCGGCGTTGAGCTGCTGGAGCATCGCGTCACGGGTCGCCTGATCGAGGTTCACGTCAAGGATTTCGGCGCGCGTCACCTCGATACCCCAATCGTCCACCGCATCCTCGACGGAATTCTTGATCGTGCTGATAAGCTGCGAGCGGTTGGCCTGCACATCGTCAAGGTCCATCTTGCCGATTTCCGCGCGGACAATACCGGCAACCGTGGTGGCAATCGCGGCATCCACGTCCTGAATGCGGTAAACCGTGCGCTCAGGCTCTGTGATGCGATAAAAAACCGAGGTTTCCACCTGCACCAGCACATTGTCCTTGGTGATGGCATCCTGACTGGCATTCGGCAACTGCCGCTCAAGGATCGAAATTTCATGCGCCACGCGGTCGATAAAAGGCACGATGAGGTTAATGCCTGGCCCCAGAACAGAGCGGAGACGGCCAAACCGTTCGATCACGTATTTCTCGGACTGCGGCACGATTTTCACACCTTTGACCACAACCGTGATGATCAGCACAGCGAGCAGGATCAGGACGATATTGCCTGAGATGAGGTCGGTGATGAGCGCTTCGATATCCATGTAATCTGCCTCTTTTGCCCTTGGTATACTGTAATGACGGGGCGCGGTTGCGATTGCAAGCGCGCGCGAGCGGGCCTAGCGCGATGATGCGGCGTCAAGAAGGCGGGATTGTGCGGAAAGCTAGTTTGCGCCGGGCATGGGCCCGGTTTTCCATTCGCACCCAAGTGGCGGCGGGATCGGTTTCACATTCTTGTAAGCCTCTGGCGCAATGACGATCCACTCCGGCGCTCCGATTTGATACGGCGCGGCTTCCAGCCACCCGCGCCATCGCCCGTAAAACAAATTGCCGTAGAGCTCGCTAGCTGCCCATTGGCACGGGCCTTTTTCATCACCTGAGCCCATTTGTTTTCGGAACTCCGGCGTCATCAGGACGCTGCCATCCAAAAAGGCGTTTCGGAAATCGGTCTGAGCGTCAAAAGTGACGCCGTTCAGATTCACAAACCTGAGCGCACCACCACTGTTTATGCTCGCGCTCAGGTTTGTGAATGCGAGAACACTTGGACGGTCGGATGTGCCTGTCAATTCTGAATAATCGAACAGAGCCCCCTCCATCTGAGCCCAGATGAGGTTCGCCCCCTCCATCTGCGCCACACTGAGGTTCGCCCCCTGCATCTGGGCCCCATTGAGGTTCGCCTCCTCCATCCGCGCGCCCCAGAGGACCGCCCCCTGCATCTGTGCTTCTTTGAGGTCCGCTCCCCCCATCTGCGCCGCGAAGAGGCTCGCTCCCTGCATCCGTGCCCCATGCAGGTCCGCGCCCTGCATCTGCGCCACACTGAGTCTCGCCCCCTCCATCTGCGCCCAACGGAGGTCCGCCCCCTGCATTTGCGCCTCGCTGAGGACCGCCCCCTGCATCAGCGCCCCGATGAGGTTCGCCCTCTGCATCTGCGCCCTGTCGAGGACCGCCCCCTGCATCTGCGCCTCGAAAAGGTTCGCCCCCTCCATCTGTGCCTCGCGGAGGTCCGCGCGCTGCATCCGCGTCCGGGTGAGGTCCGCCCCCTGCATCTGCGTCCCAAGGAGAACCGCCCCCCGCATCTGCGCCCCGAGAAGGATCGCCCCCTCCAATTGCGCGTTTCTGAGGTCGATCGAACCCAGTTGCGCGCCCACAAGGTTTGCGCCAGAAAGATAGGCTCCGGACAGGTTTGCGCCGGTCCAGTTGGGTTTTGCGCCGCGTTTGTGCCAGCGCGGTTTGACCTGTTCGCCCAGGGCGGCGTCGCGTCGGATTTTCCATGCTTGAGCGAAACCATCCGGGAAAGGCGCATTGGACGCGCAGGTTTTGCCTTCGCGGCGGCACCACGTGGCGAGGTAGTCCAGCCGCGCTTCCTGATAGGGCAGCCAGCCTGCCGGGCGCTGGGTGATGGCCTCATTCGGCATGGCGATTGCGGCAAGATAAAACGCGGGACCCATGGTGCGCAGAAAGGTGCCAACGCCCAGACCCGATGCGCACAGAATAAACAATATCGCCTTGAGCAGGTTGGGTCTGCGCAGGCGCAAGGGCAATCCGGTCCCGCCGGACGCAGATTTCATGCGGTCGCGGAATTGCAGCGCGCTTTCAAAGCCGATGAAGAGACTGGCCAGCGCGCAGAGCGCTGTAATGCCGGTCATCCATGGATCACGCGCGGGCATCGAGACCCACCAGATTGCCAGCAGGATAAACCAGCCAAAGCCCCAATTCAGCGCAAAGGTAAGAAGCGTCATCGTCCAGTCAAGCGCGCGTGGCGTCGTGCAATAGTCCCGGCGGACCCAATTCCGGAAATGCAGCGCCGCGTCAGTGACAAGCCAGGGTGACACAGCATCGCCCAATCTTTGACCGTCCACACGGCTGGGGGCGTTCGACAGCGCGTCCCACAGGCGGATCAGGTAGATGTGGAAAAAGCCGAATGTCGCAGTCAGGAGGATGGGTGCTGCGTAAAAGAACAGAAATGTGGGGACACCTATGTTGAGTATCGGCAGTTGTGTCGCGCGATCGACGCCATAAAAATCGATGTGCTCCACACGCATCAGAGTGATGGCGGTGAAGAGCTCAAGCGTCAGAAGCGCAAACCAGGTACCGCGCGCGTTCTTGGTGATCGCATCTATGCGTTGCAGGTGGTTCTGGTCGGTCATCGAAATACCAAGGGTTGTAATGCTGTCACTTTTGCGCAGGCCCGTGCGTCGATCAAGGGGCTTGGAAAGCCTGCTGTTTTCCGTCAAAGGGACCGGATGAGTTTTCGGTTCGATCTGCAGGCGCGGGATGGCAAGGCGCGGTCGGGTGTGATCCACACGACGCGGGGGGAGATCCGCACGCCAGCCTTTATGCCCGTGGGCACGGCGGCGACGGTCAAGGCGATGCTGCCGGGTTCGGTGCGCGCGACCGGCGCGGATATTTTGCTGGGGAATACCTATCATCTGATGCTGCGGCCGACGGCCGAGCGGATCGACCGGTTGGGCGGTTTGCACCGCTTCATGAACTGGGACGGGCCTATTCTGACCGACTCAGGCGGGTTTCAGGTGATGAGCCTTGCGGATCTGCGTAAGCTGACCGAGCGCGGGGTGACCTTCAAAAGCCATATTGACGGGTCCCAACACGAGATCACGCCGGAACGGTCGATGGAGATCCAGAAGCTGCTGGGTTCGGACATCGTCATGTGTTTTGACGAATGCCCTGCGCTGCCGGCAGACCGTGACAAACTCGCCGAAAGCATGCGGCTGTCGATGCGATGGGCGGAACGCTCGAAAGCGGCCTTTGGCACACGGCCCGGTCATGCGCTTTTCGGCATCCAGCAGGGCGGACTGGAGGAGGATCTGCGCGCGGAAAGCGCCGAGGCGCTGCGCGATATCGGCTTTGATGGTTATGCCGTGGGCGGGCTGGCCGTAGGGGAAGGACAGGCGGCCATGTTCGACTGTCTGGATTACGCACCGGATCAGCTGCCCGAGAACAAACCGCGCTATCTGATGGGGGTTGGCAAGCCGGATGACATCGTGGGGGCGGTGGCGCGGGGCATCGACATGATGGATTGCGTTCTGCCCAGCCGGTCGGGGCGCACGGGGCAGGCCTTTACCCGGCGCGGCGTGGTCAACATCAAGAACGCGCGACATGCGGACGATCCGCGCCCACTTGATGAGACCTGCAACTGCCCGGCCTGCACGGGCTACAGTCGCGCCTATCTGCACCATGTGTTCCGGTCGCAGGAGATTATCGCCTCGATGCTGCTGACATGGCATAACCTGCATTATTATCAAGAGCTTATGACGGAAATGCGAGCCGCGATTCATGCTGGTCAATTCGCTGGTTGGCAGTCTGGCTTTTACGAAACCCGCGCTTTAGGCGATATTGCTCCTTTGTGACGGGACAAAACGCTCGTTTCTCGGCATATGCGCTCCGGGATTAACGCAGGATTAAGGCTCGAGCGTTTAGACCTGCTCCGAAGCGAGAGGGAGATGCGGTATGAATGCGATTGACGGACCATTGACAGCCGGAGAGCCGGTCTCGTTGGAAAGAACACTGCATCTGATACGCGAAGACCTGGCAGATGCGCGTATGGCAGCTGTGCAGATCCTCTTATTCGGGCTTGACGGCGTGGCGGAAGTTGAGCCCGGAGGTTTTACTGCGGCTCGCGCTTCATTGCAAAGGGCGCATGCAAGTCTGGAAAACATGGCGCAGACCCATTTTGCGGCACATGAATTGGACGTGCCAGACGACGTGATGCAGTTGCTGCGCACCGTTGGCAGCGATCTGGGCGAACTACTGCGGATTGTGCAAAGATGCACAGTTTCGGCAGATGGCGTGCGGGGGTTGCAACCTGCTGGCAACATGTACGAGCTGTGCTTTGGCCGCGTCGCGCAAGGGCTCAGCCGCGTCAACAAGGCGCTGGATGCTTACTTTCTGGACCGGATTGAAGCGGACAAGACGGATGCGTTCGAAAAAACCAGCGCGATCGCCGGAGAGATCGGAAAAATTGGTCGAATTATCAACATGGTAGCAACAAATGCATCGATTGAGGCGGCGCGCGCAGGAGACGCCGGCAAAGGGTTTACGGTCATCGCCGATGAGGTCAAAACCCTGTCCGCGCGCGTTTCATCTCTGTCCGTTTCGCTGACGAGCCGCCTGACCTGAGGCAACGCCGCAAAAGCGCGCCAAAAAAGCGTTCTGACGCCTTGTGGTTTGCCCGTTCTGTGGTCATGCTGTGCGCACGGATGCGGGCGGGCGGTTGAATTTCGCGGGCTCCCGCCCCAATTAAACCGTCTGTGAATGGAGATGGACAAGCGTTGCTGCCTGAGCGGGACCAGTGCCATCTTGCCAATGATAAGGATAGAGCATGCAAGAGCCCCTGAACGCTTCTTACCCCGTGTTGCCGCTGCGCGATATTGTGGTGTTCCCGCATATGATCGTGCCGCTGTTTGTCGGCCGTGACAAATCCGTGCGGGCGCTTGAGGAAGTGATGGCAGATGACAAGCAGATTCTGCTGTCGAGCCAGATCGATCCCAGCGACGACGATCCCGAAACCGCAGGAATTTACAAAGCCGGCGTCCTCGCCAATGTGCTGCAACTTCTGAAATTGCCTGACGGCACGGTAAAAGTGCTGGTCGAAGGTCAGGCGCGGGTGCGCATCACAGAATACCTGGAAAACGACAGCTTCTTTGAAGCGCGTGCCGAGTATCTCACAGAGATGCCGGGTGACCTTGCCACGACCGAAGCATTGTTCCGCACGGTGTCCGATGAATTTGAGCGCTATGCCAAAGTCAAGAAAAACGTTCCGGAAGAAGCACTTGCGGCTGTTGGTGAATCCACCGAACCTGCCAAGCTTGCAGACCTTGTTGCCGGGCATCTGGGTATCGAAGTGGGTCAGAAGCAAGATCTGCTTGAGACGCTGAGCGTGTCAGAGCGGCTGGAAAAGGTCTACGGGCTGATGCAGGGCGAAATGTCTGTTCTGCAGGTGGAGAAGAAGATCAAAACGCGCGTCAAGTCGCAGATGGAGCGCACGCAGCGCGAATACTATCTCAACGAACAGATGAAGGCGATTCAGCAGGAGCTGGGTGACGGCGAAGACGGCAAGAACGAAGTGGCCGAACTCGAAGCCAAGATTGCCGAAACCAAGCTGAGCAAGGAAGCGCGCGAGAAAGCGGATGCGGAGATCAAGAAGCTCAAAAACATGAGCCCGATGTCCGCGGAAGCAACGGTTGTCCGCAACTACCTCGACTGGATGCTGTCGATTCCCTGGGGTGTCAAATCCCGGGTCAAAAAAAACCTAGGCCGTGCGCAGCAGGTGCTGGATGACGATCACTATGGACTGGAAAAAGTCAAAGAGCGGATTGTCGAGTACCTTGCAGTGCAGCAACGCTCGAGCAAGCTGAAAGGCCCGATCATGTGTCTGGTCGGCCCGCCGGGCGTGGGTAAGACCTCATTGGGCAAATCGGTTGCCAGAGCCACGGGGCGCGAATTTATTCGCATCTCGCTGGGTGGCGTGCGCGACGAATCCGAGATTCGCGGGCACCGTCGGACCTACATCGGCTCTATGCCCGGTAAGATCATTCAAGCGTTGAAAAAAGCCAAAACCACCAACCCGCTGATCCTCCTCGATGAGATCGACAAGATGGGCCAGGATTTCCGTGGCGATCCTGCGTCTGCCATGCTGGAAGTGCTGGATCCGGAACAGAACTCAACCTTTGTGGACCACTACCTTGAGGTGGAATACGACCTGTCGAACGTGATGTTCCTGACCACATCGAACAGCTACAACATGCCAGGGCCATTGCTGGACCGGATGGAGATTATTCCGCTGGCCGGCTACACCGAGGATGAAAAACGCGAGATCGCAAAACAGCATCTGATCCCCAAGCAGATCAAGAATCATGGTTTGAAGGGAAAAGAATTCGCACTTGAGGATTCGGCTCTGTCCGAGATGATCCGCACCTATACGCGCGAAGCGGGCGTGCGCAACCTTGAGCGCGAGATCGCCAAGGTGGCGCGCAAGTCGCTGACCAAGATCATCAAAAAGGAAGCTGACACGATCAGCGTGACCGACGAGAACCTTGATGAATTTCTTGGCGTGAAGAAATTCCGCTACGGTCTGGCCGAGAAAGAAGATCAGATCGGTGTCGTGACGGGACTGGCATACACCTCCGTGGGCGGTGAGCTTCTCAGCATCGAGGCGCTTCGGTTGCCGGGCAAAGGCCGGATGAAGACCACGGGCAAGCTCGGCGATGTGATGAAGGAATCCATCGATGCGGCGTCAAGCTACGTCAGGTCAATCAGCCCGAAGATCGGGGTGAAACCGCCGCAGTTTGACAAGCTTGACATCCACGTGCATGTGCCAGACGGTGCGACGCCCAAGGATGGCCCGTCTGCCGGTCTTGCAATGGTCACGTCGATTGTCTCGGTGCTGACGCAGATCCCTGTGCGCAAGGACATTGCGATGACGGGCGAGGTCAGCCTGCGCGGAAACGCAATGCCAATCGGTGGTTTGAAAGAAAAGCTGCTTGCGGCTCTGCGTGGTGGCATCACCACGGTCTTGATCCCGCAGGAAAACGCCAAGGACCTGCCGGAAATCCCGGACAATGTGAAAAACGGGCTTACGATCATCCCGGTGTCGCACGTGTCAGAGGTGCTGGAGCATGCCCTGGTGCAAACGCCGGAACCGGTGGAATGGGATGCACAAGCCGAAGAAGCTGCCGCGGCAGCGCAGATCTCAGCCTCGTCAACCGGCGGAGATGCGGCAACCGCGCATTGATTGCTACATTAACGAAGGAAGGCGCGCCCACTGTGGCGCGCCTTTTTTCTGTTGAACTTAACGTTTGCCTGAGGTTTGCAGACACGGGTTCAATCGCGGCGGCCAGGTCTGTGACATTCCGTGAGCGCGGCTCATCTGCAGCGTATCTTTGATCTCTCATAGTCCAAGTCGACTAGCCCCAGCCGCCCGCCAGAGGTTTCGACACTGGAGTGCGTTTACCGAATTACTGGCAAGTGGCTAAACTCATCGAGCCGGTCTGTGATGTCGGCTGTTTTGAGAATACGCATTATGTCCTGTGCCAAATCCGGGATGCTGTCGATAGGGAGGTCGCGCGCGAAACTCCCGCCTCCAAATAATTGTCTAAATGCCTGAATTGTTCCGTAGCCGACCAAAATGTAGCATGATCCGAGCTCTGTGCGTTTTGTCCTAGGGTCTTCGTCGCAACCAAAAATATGCTCGGGAACATCTGCATTCCTATTGCCCTCGAAATAGTAAACTTCTTCCCCCAGAGTTTGCTGTGTCAGTTGGTCAACGTACAGGTAGCCTTGGTAGGTGATACCACCAAAAACCCGCTCTCGCGTTTTAACGTGATTATCAAGGGAACGATTAACACGTCCGGCCCAGGTCTTGTTGGCTCCGGACACCAAGCTGGTCACCTTCACTCCAATCATGGAGCCTTCAAAAATCAGCTGCGGTACACGCTTGGGGTTATAAAAAAAACGCATCCCGCGCCGTTGCCAGGTGGATGACTTCAGCGGGCTGCGGCAAATTCTGAAGTAGTGCGTGCCAATTTGCACGATCACACCATCCGGTACAAAACGCTCGTCCCCCGGGGCGAAGTTCAAATCGTCGGTGCACCAGTCAGCAGAAGGGTCATAAACCGCGTTGGGTGTTTGATCGTAAAGCTGCGCTGCCGATGGCACGGCGAAACTGATCAGTATCAGAGCCGCTAGCCATGCTATTAAACACATATTTTTCAAAGCAGTTTTCGCGCCGGGAATTCTTCGCGCTAAGTTCGAATGAAACGACAACGATCTCCTCGGAAAAAAAGCAAAGACTTTCAGAGGCTCCGGTACCCCAAAAGATAGAAATGAAAGCCGCATTCCTCTTTTCATGAGCAGCAAGTTCGACCGACCGCGACAACCGGTTGGTATTTTATGCTAGAATGCATGAATTCAACGGCCATTCTGATGACAGTGACGCAACTTTCGATGACAAAAGCGTCAGAAATGTGTTTAACGTTGCGTCGCAGGAAAATACTGGATTTACCGCTAAAACAGGCTTGATCGTATCTGCACAGCCGGGCAAATCTGATTGCGCGTAATAATGTAATATAATCAATTATTTAATTTCGGTATCTGATGTTGTGCAGTGATCGATTTGGCAAAGCCATGTAATTCTCTGCATGCTGCCGATATTTCATTGAACTGGGAACGAGACATCAACACAGGTGTCGCTTTAATTGGCGTCTGCCCGCGACGTAGCAAGTGCGGCGTTTATCTTCGTTCGATTGCAGGTTAAGCGAAATGACCACCAACAGATCCCGTAGGCTTGATGCATTACCCTCAACTTTATATTTTGCGCCACGGCCAGACGGTTTGGAATGCCGCCCACCGCATACAGGGCCGGCTGGATTCGCCTTTGACGGCGCGAGGACGCGCGGATGCTGAGGCACAGCGGCGGATATTGGAACAGTGCGATCTCGGTGCGTGCCGCGCATTTTGTTCGCCGCAGGGACGCGCCTTTCACACTGCGTCAATTGCTCTGGATGGGCTTTTTGCACAAATTGTGACAGACGATCGCCTGAGGGAGATCGGCGTTGGCCAATGGGAGGGACTGTCACGCCAAGATCTGGTCATCGACCGGCCCGCGGATGAAAGCGAGGAAAGCGCGCTCGACCTTTACGAACGGGCGCCAGAAGGCGAAGGGTTCGCCGCTCTGCGCGACCGCTGCGCCAGATTTCTGGCCAGTCTTGACGGTCCTGCGGTTCTTGTCACGCACGGGATCACGTCGCGCATGCTCAGGCTCGTTGTGCTGGATATGGACATCAGCGAAATTGCGCGGCTGCCCGGAGGGCAGGGGGTTGTCTACCATCTGGAAAACGGCAAGCAGACCAAACTTGAGATAGGGGCTTGAAGCCCGCGCTGAGTTTGGCTAAACCGCCGCCACCGGGTCGTTAGCTCAGTTGGTAGAGCGCTTCGTTTACACCGAAGATGTCGGGAGTTCGAGCCTCTCACGACCCACCAT
>JBCCXN010000024.1:0-61584 GCA_039191495.1 Pseudomonadota bacterium
TTCCCTGTTCCCGAAAGAACAGGGAATTGCCCCCTAACCCCTTGTAAACCGTCATCTAATCAGAGCAGAAATCGCCGGAATTAGCGTTTCCGAGGCCAAAACCGCAGATTTTCCCTGTAAATTCCCCGTAAACAGGGAAATCCGAAGCAGAGATCAGTTCGCTGGAGACTGCAACCACGACCATTACATCCGAAATTTTGAAACTAAAGTGGCTTTGCTGCAAACTAGCATTGGCAATGCCCCATTTCGAAACAAATGGGCAACAAGAAAAAGTATCCGAGTGCCAGAGCATCTTTCGCATTGAATAGTGATAGGCTGGTCTGTGAAGCCATGCAAGTGGAGGCCGAGGACCAACTACCGAAGATGGATACCTATTTGAATCACATTGACCATGGGATATGGGCCTGCTGCAATACTAAGGACTTTGAGTATTTGGATTGGCATAGCGTCCCAAAAGTTTCTCAAAAACTGCCCACCTCCGCTGGAGAGAACTGCCGAAAAAGCTCAGGTGATTGAGCGATCTATAATACCCAAGTGGCAACCAAGAATCCCGCATTTGACCAAGCAGATCATTTTCTTGAGCCACTATCTTAAGCTGACTAGCCCAGCACTGGACAGTTCAAGCACTGCAACAAAAAGGAGCATACTGGGTGTTGAGCAGACTGGCCTCATGGATAGTCAAAGTGCCGCTTCGCCTGATCGTCTGCCATTGTTGCGTCGAGCAACTGGATCGGGACCCTACACAGATATAAAGATGAAGAAATTTATCCCCCGCAATTGGCGGTTGTTGGTATAGCTGATGGTCGACTTGTTGCAACAGAGCTTCCGGATCGGCGTCATCGAAACCTGGCCCATCAGTCCACTGTATCAGCTACCATACCCCGTCTTTTTCCTGACGTTCGGCTCAGTATGTCGGCATCTCAAAGTCGTTCAGATCTATCACCACGATGCCAAAGCTGTCCGGAAAGATCTCACAATGAACATGGCCCGCATACAGCGCCAGAGTCTGGTTGATGGATCTGCGACTGTTGCTGCCCGCGTCGGCCAGAATTGCGCGACTTGTCATTGGCGGTCAACCTGCTCATGGCAAAGCCTGTCAGGCTCATGCCCTCACAAGCACTCCTGCTCTAAAGTGCGGACGCCTGCTCCAAAGCGGCCAGGGTACGGAAGTTGCCGCCGAAAAAGACCATTGGCTCCTTGTCTTCGCCACGCGACAGGGATGCCACTTCACCCAAAACGATGTCATGGTCACCGGCTTCGAATACATTGCAGATATGGCAGTCCAACCATGCCAGCGCGCCTGCCAGATGGGGTGTTCCATGCGGCGAAGGATGCCAGTTGATCCCGTCGAATTTCTGGTCAGAGGTCCGGGCAAACGCGCCGCAGATCGCCTGTTGATCATGCGCGAGGATGTTGATCGTAAACATACCCGATTCCCTGATTTTGGGCCAGGTTGTCGAGCTTTTTGCCGGCAGGAAAGCAACCAGCGGCGGGTCCAGCGAAACTGAGGTGAACGCCCCGATGGTCATGCCTTCGGGGCTACCATCGAGCAGTGTCGAAACCACCACGACGCCGGTTGAAAAGGTTCCCAGTGTCGCTCGAAACTGCTTGTCGTCAAATCCTGCGCGCATCGCATTGCCTTTCCTTAGTCCTGCCATCTCAGAAGCCGCTTCTCCGCGACCAGCATGACCCCGTTCATGGCCACCCCCATCAAGGATAAAAGCAGCAAAACTGCCAAAACTCCGCCGGTTCGATAGGTTCCCGAAAAGAGACTGACCATTTGGCCAAGACCCGCTTCCGCCGCGACCATTTCGCCCACCACGGTGCCCAGAAGTGAGTAGATGACGCCCAGCCTTACCCCGGCGAAAATCGACGGGACCGCGCCCGGCAGAACAATTTTCATGAAGATCTGGCGCTGCGTTGCACCCATGACTTTTGACAGCCGCAGCAACTCCCGATCAGCAGATTTCACACCCGCTTCGGTGTTGATGAGGATGATGAAGAAGACGAGGCTCCAAACCAGCACGATCTTGGATTCAATACCCACGCCGAACCAAAGAATGAAGATCGGTGCCAGCGCTACCCTGGGCAGAGCATTGAGCGCCGCAAGATAAGGCGCGCAGATCCGATCGAGCAAAGGAAACCGCGCCAAAAGAAGTCCGAAGGGAATGGCCGTGACAACAGCCAGGAAAAAGCCAATCAGCGTCGATTGCAATGTGGCACCGATATGCCGCCAGACAGAACCGTCGCTGAACATCTGAACCAGAAAGCCCCAGACATCCGATGGCTGACTGAAGAAAAACGTATCAATCATTTGCGCACGGGCAGCATATTCCCATGCCGCAAGCAGCGCGACACCGACCCCGATCCGAAACACCCAGATAACAAATCCATCCCGGATCGCGTCGCGTCGCAGTCGCTGCAAGTATTCGCTCTGCGTTTCCGCAACCGATGGGGCCGTTGCTTGTCCTGCTTTGGCAGTGGCTCCGGCAACAGAATGTGCTTGATCTGTCGATGTCATAGCTGTCTCCAAATTCAGCGCAAAGCGTCGCGCGGACAGCGCAAAATCACGCTGTCCGCTTCGATTTGACAGTTTCAATCAATCGGCATCATCAGCTATTCAACGATAATGCTCTGGGACACGGGCGCGACGATGTCGTTGCAACTCTGAGCATTGTCCGCAAGTTCCTGCTCGAATTGACCCGATGCCACGAGATAAGCCAGCACATTGCCGTATCCTTCGCAGTCAAAGATGTTTTGCCAGACGCCGGTGTATTTGGAAACGATCGCTGTGGCGATATCCAGCGGTTGACCGCTGGCCTCCGAGAAAATCGCGGCAACCTGATCAATATTTCCAGGGTCCGAAATGAACGAGATAACCTCGTCATGGGCTTTCAGATAAGCTCCGAAAAGGTCTGGGTTGTCGGCAACATGCGAGCGCAACGCAATACGTGACACGCCCGGATATGTACGGAACAGCTCCGGTCCCTCTCCCGATGGAAGATCGATGACCATCTCGCCGGTCTTGCGTGTGTCCAGGATTGTCTGCACCGGCTCCATCGTTATGATGATGTCGACCTGATTGGCTTCGAATGCAGCCACCGCCGTTTGACCGAACCCGACCGGCACCCAGGTCACCTCGGTATCAGGGTCGATGCCCGCGTCCTTCAGCAAGACCCGGGTGAAAAGTTCGGTTTCCGTGCCGCGCCCCGCAACGCCGATACGCGCATCTTTGAAACCGGCCAGGTTGTCTGGATAAGACTGGTCAATGCCGGCCATCTCGAAGGAGGGTTGCTTTAGCCAGGAAAACAGAGGTGCATTCCAAGCGTTTGCAACAAGTACAAGATCCTGACCCTGACCATTGGCAAGCAGCGTGTTGCCAAGTGAATTGGACACGGCGTCCGCGCTGCCGCTGGCGGCACCGGCAATAGAGTCCGGTCCGGTCCGCAAGGGTAAGAGATTCACGCTCAGACCATTGCTCTCATAAATGCCGGCCTCAACGCCGACATATTCAGGTAGGCTCACAAGTGAGCCCGGATAGACCTGAAGCGTCATTTCCATCGACTCACTCGACGCCGCAATCGGTGCGAGTGCGACGGTCGAGGCAACAAACACGCTGCGCCGGATCGTCCCTAAGATTGATCTCATACTCATGAATTTCCTCCCATTGCTTTTCAGTTCGTAGTTCGGATTTTAACTCCGTTTAGTTTGAGTATTCCTCTCTCAGCTTGCTCCAAACCTGTTCGGCGAGATGCTGGAACTCATCGGTGAACCTCAGATCCGCGATGTTTCGGGGACGCGGCAGCGGGATTTCGATCTCCGCGTTGATGCGGCCCGGGCGGCCTGACATCACAAGAACGCGGTCAGACAGGGCAATTGCCTCTTGTAGGTCATGGGTCACAAGAAGAACCGTCTTCTTGAGCCGGTGCCACATGTGCGAAAACTCATGCTGCAGATTCACCCGCGTTTCCGCGTCAAGCGCTGCGAAGGGCTCATCCAGCAAAATGACATTCGGGTCGATGGCCAGGGTCCGCGCAACGGCAAGCCTCTGCCTCATGCCCTGAGACAGCTCTTTCGGGTAAGCGCCGTCGAAACCCTCCAGACCCACACGCTTCATGAGACCCAGCGCAACTTCGCTGCGCCTGGCCCTTGGCAGGCCGCGAATTTCCAACCCGAACTCGATGTTCTTCTTTGCCGTCCTCCAGGGGATCAGCGCGTCGCGCGCGAACATGTATCCCACATCACGTCTGGGCGCGGTGCAGGGAACTCCGTTCAGATGAACGCTGCCCCCTGTTGGATTGACCACACCGGCGATCATGTTCATCACCGTGGTCTTGCCACAGCCACTTGGCCCAACGATCGACACAAACTCCCCCGGATTCACATCCAGCGAAACATGCTCGATCGCCTGCACGGCTTTGCCGGTTGGTGTCACGAACACATGGCTGACATCGCGAATTCGGATCCCGCCAACTGATGACGCATCGTCTTGTCTTTGCACTTCGACCATCTCGCCCTCCCAGCGATTGAGATCCCGCGCCGGACGCCTAGGTGTCCGCCAGTGCAGCTCTGAGCGCAGGCATGAGCTTGCCGAATTCTTCGACATCGTCGCGATAGTTGAAGACCGACATTGCTACTCCATCGATGCCTGCCTTTTTCAATCCGACCATCGCGTCAATGATGTCCTGATGAGAGCCGATCAGTTCGGGCGCACGCAGACCCAGCGCGATTTTGCGCGCAAGAGACATGTCCATGGACCCATCGCCGTAATCCGCCATCGACTGCTTCGGGTCAGAGAGCGAATGTCCGATAAAGCCCTCAGCCGCGCCGATATCGATGTGCGCGCGCACATGCTCCGCCACTTTTTCGGCCTCTTCGGATGTTTCCCGCACAATCACGTAAATCGGTGCCAGACAGCGTATTTCGCGCCCGTGGTGCGCCGCCCTGTCTTTGACCTTTCTGATTTGCTCTGTGGTTTTTTGCAGATCATCGGGATTGGCGGCCATGAAGAGGTACTCACAGTTTTTCGTGGCAAAATCGATGCCGGCAGGCGACTGACCTGCATTGACAAATGGTGGCCTTGGACCTGCGGCCGGTTTCGGCGACAGAAACGCGCCCTTGGACTTGAAGAACCGGCCATCGAAATCAAACGGCTCATCTGCGGACCAGGCCGCTTTGAGGTAGGTGACAAACTCGTCAGCCATCTCGTATTTGAGGTCGTGTTCGGGGTGATGCTCAGGGCTGAAGATATCCATCTCTTCCGGGTACCAGCCAGTGACGACGTTGAGGCCCCATCTTCCCTGGCTGATCTGGTCGATGCAGGCGCCCATCTTGGCAACCTGCATAGGATGGATCCCGTAAGTGACGTGCGTTGTACCAAAGAGATTGATCGTGTCAGTCACCGCACCCAGAGCCGCGCATGCGGTGGTGACATCCATGGAGGTGTCATTGAAGGACGTGTCGCCCCCATGTCCGATCCAGCGCCCGAACGGCAGCGCAAAATCCAGACCGACCTTTTCGGCCAGCTGCACATGATGCTCCATATTGGGCCACTTCCAGATGTCCCGGGATCCATCCGGATCATCGTTCACCGCCGTAGAAATCGTGGCGCCACAGGAAACATTGAACGCGAAAAGACCGATCTGAAAGTCGCCTTCAGGCGGCAATGGCGGCTGCCCGCCCGGATCGTAGGGACCGCAGATCGGCACGGAGTTTTTTGTTTCGGTGTTCATAGTAGCCTCCCAAAGCACTTGTTTTTCTGCATCGGCATGCTCAGGTGCCGAAGTATTCGTAGACGACCTTGATCTCTGTGAATTCTTCCACGCCCCACTGCCCACCTTCGCGGCCCAGACCACTGTCCTTAGCACCTCCGAAAGGCACCAAGGCCGTGCGCATGCGAGACGCGTTGTTGATCACAACACCGCCGGACCTGAGCTGGCGGACCGCCTCACGTGACACGTGCAGGCTTGCGGTAAAAATCGCGGATTGGAGCCCATATTTTGATGCATTGGCTTGCGCCAACGCGTCGTTCAAATCGGAATAGGTCGTCACGACCAGAACAGGGCCAAAGATCTCTTCGCAGGAAATAAGGTCGTCGGATCTCACACCAGAAACAACCGTGGGCGCAACGAAACATCCGTCGCAAGTCCCACCGACAAGAACCTCAGCGCCGTTGGTTTCCGCCTGCTTGACCCAATCGACGATTCTGGCCGCCGCAGCCTCGGTCCGGACCGGTCCCATATCCGTGTCTGCGTCACGGGGATCGCCAACCTTCAAAGCGCTGATACAATCCAGGAGTCTGGCAGTGAAATCGCTGTAGGCATCTTCGTGCACGAGGATCCGTTGCGGACGCATACAAACCTGCCCGGCAATGGCAAAGCCCGACGAGGTTATGGCACGCGCGGCAAGATCCAGATCAGCATCGTGATGCACGATGTTGGGCGCGTTTGATCCCAGCTCCAGCAAAGATCGGCGCAGACCGACGGATCTAACCAGAATCTCACCGACAGTCCGGCTGCCGGTAAATGCAAAGCGTGCAAAGCGAGCACTCCCGAACAGGGCCTGACCGACCTCGGCGCCACCGGTCACAAGGTTGATCCAGCCGGCGGGCATGCCGGCCTCGACCAACAAGTCAACTGCCCGAGACGTCACCATCGGTGTGAAAGGGGATGGTTTGATAACCACCGGGCATCCGGCCGCAAACGCCATTCCCACCTTGTAGCAGACCTGGTTCAAAGGCGCGTTGTAGGCCGTCATCGCACACACCGGACCCGCCGGCTCGCGCAAGACGGAAATGTTGAAATCCCTGGTTGCAGGCGTTGCGTCGCCATCCAAAGTGCAGCCGCGAATTCTCAGCGCTTCACCCGCCATGCTGAACAACGCATCCGAGGCGGTTTTCACCTCACCGCGAGATTCCCGCAGCGTCTTGCCCACTTCCATGACAATCAGATTTGCCAGCTCTTCCCCATGATCGAGAACCAGCTGAGCCGCGCGCAGCAGGATATCCGACCGCTCTTTCGCCGCGATCCGGCCTCCCTCAAAGGCCAGTTCCGCTGCGACAACGGCCCGCGCGACATCGCTTTGCGAGGCCACGGCAACCCGAGCGAGCTCATCGGGGACAACCGGACCGACCAGCACGTCGTACGTCCCGCCGCTGGGCGCAGAGCGCGCACCGTCGATGAAGAGATCAATCTTCATGGTTGCGCTTTCTCATCGGTGCGCACAATCGTGGCGCCGGTTTCGCTGTGCGGCTGAGCGTTCGGCAGTCTGCGGGTACCAACCAGGTTGAAAAAGGGGCGAACCCGGGTGGCAATGTCGTAATGGATGTTGGGAAGCGGCCAGTTCGTCACGTTGTCGCCCGCTTCGTTTGTGTAGTAGTTGTTGCAATTGGCGATCATTGCCGATCCGGCGGTGCGGAATCTCTCGTCCAGCCAATCGACATAGTTGTCGAGTGCAGCCTGTGGCGTATTGATCCGCGACCACCCGCGCTTTTTCATTTTGCGCACGCATCTGGCGGCAAGCCGTGCGGCGCATTCCAACTGCGCAATTACGGAATATCCGCCATGGGTATTGGGGCCGTAAAGAATGAAAAAGTTCGGAAACTTCGGGACAGTTACGCCAACAAATGCCGCCGCGCGCTTTTTCCACGCGTCCTTGAGTGGCAGGCCTTGCTCGCCGTAAACCTCAATAGATGACAGGTAGTTGGTTGTCTCAAACCCGGTTGCAAGGATGATGACATCGACTTTGTGTTCAGTGCCGTCGACGTCAATGATGGCATCCTCGGTGAGCCGCTCGACGGCCCGCGGTACAAGCGTCACGTTCGCCCGGTTGAAGGTTGGATAATAGTCTGTACTTTCGATCTGACGCTTGCATCCCCAGGGGTAATCGGGCGTGAGGCGCTTGCGGACCTCCGGGTCCTGCACGTTGTCAATGATGTTCTTTATACAGATCTCTTTGTTCGATTGCTGTCGGCTGCTGGTTTCGTCAAACCCTCGATTTCGAATGGTTGCCCGGGCAAATGCCCGGAACCGGCTGAGACGGGTCGCGCCGGGCACGTAATTGTAAATGAAGCTCTCAAAGGAAGAGTAATTGCGCGCATTTTTTGGCGCGACGTAACCGGGCTCGCGTTGAAAAACGAGTAGCTCGCCGACATCGCTGGCAATGCCCGGTACAACCTGCGCCGAGGTCGAGCCCGTGCCGACAACAGCAACCCGTTTTTCGGCAAGATCCAAATCATGATCCCACCGCGAAGTGTGCATCATTTTGCCCTGGAACATGTCCATGCCGGGCCATGTCGGATATTTCGGATTGATCAGGAAGCCGACCGCACTGATCACCACTTCGAATTCCTTGATGCTGCCGTCACCCAGCTCCATCCGGTAAAGGTCGTTTTCGTCGTCCCAGCGGATTTCCTTAACCTCTGTATTTAGGCGAATTTTCTCACGCAGATCGAACGCATCAATCGTGTCTTCGACATATTGCTGAAGCTCGTCGCGCATCGCGTGGGTTCTCTTCCACTTGTAATGCATGAACGAATAGGAATACGCGTGTGAGTGAATATCGACGCTGCAGCCCGGATAGGTGTTGTCCCACCAAACACCGCCGGGTTTTTCCGAACGCTCGAAGATTTCGATATCGAAGTGGCCGCGCTTCATGAGGTGAACTGCGGCCCCGACGCCACCCAGCCCAGCGCCAACGATACCCACACGGAACCTGCGAGCTTGTGTGTCGAGCGAATCCACCGGCGCCTCCCTAATGCCAGATTTATATGTATGCTGCATACAAATTATGTATTATGCAAGCACTTTTTCAACTTCGCGAGATGCAGGTCAGATCGACGGTGGTGCGCTGAAGCAAAAAAAGCGGGCGCCATTCTCGTTTCCGGTTTGAGTGCAGCTTGCGAAGTGGGATAAGTGAGTCGCGCGCGCTGTTGCAGAACTCCGACGAGCACCGAATGAGACCAAAAAAATGAAAAAGAATACACCCGCCCCCAAATTGGAAACCGCCAGCTTCGCCGAGTTGGATCGTGGCCTGATGCGGTTGCGCCGGATGTGGCTGCAGCAAGGACGCAGACGGCGCCTGATCGACGAGATTGGAAGCCCAATCGCAATGTCGGTCCTGCGAACAATCTTCGCGATTGACGCGCTCAACTCGCCCACCACAAGCGTCAGCGATGTTGCTGCGGAGCTTGAAGTCGATGCATCCACGGCAAGCCGTCTCGTGGAAAGCGCGGTCTCAAATGGCTATGCAGAGCGAAACCCAAGTTCCGTCGACCGCAGGAAATCTGTCCTGAAGCTCACAATCGAGGGACGGAACATGCTAGTAAGCGCGCGAGCAGGCCGCGAGCATCTTTTGGCGGAAATCACAGCGAATTGGACTGAGCAGGATGTGGAAGTGCTGACCACTCTCCTCAATCGCCTGCACGACGACTTTGAAATTATTGACAGGCCAGCCGCTCCGAAATCAGACGCGTAGCGCAAAGCATCACCATCTATCAGGCTTGCGCATATATTATATGCATGCTACACACATTTAATGAATCGTTGGGAGGACGGTCGCCATGAATTGCTTGTCGCAAAGCCCAATTCGCGCAGATTGGCAGCAGGTTATCTCGCCGGTTGAAGAGATCATCGAAGATGCAAGATCTGGTCGCATGTTCATCCTTGTGGACCACGAAGACCGTGAAAATGAAGGTGATCTTGTCATACCGGCGCAGATGGCCACCGCAGAGTCCGTCAACTTTATGGCCAAGCACGGCAGAGGCCTGATTTGCCTCAGCCTGACCTCCGAGCGGGTTAAATCACTTGGCCTGCCGATGATGGTCCAAAACAACTCATCCCGAAATGAAACCGCCTTCACGGTCTCTATTGAGGCCCGAGAGGGGATCAGCACCGGCATTTCCGCACATGATCGCGCCCGCACGGTTGCCGTCGCAATTGACGACAAAAAGGGGCCGACCGATCTTGCAATGCCGGGTCACATTTTTCCGCTAGGCGCAAAAGATGGTGGCGTGCTCGTGCGTGCTGGCCACACAGAAGCCTCCGTTGACATCGCACGCCTCGCGGGTCTGAAACCGGCGGGCTTGATCTGCGAAATCATGAAAGACGATGGCACCATGGCCCGCCTGCCCGATTTGGCGAAGTTCTCGCGACATCACGGACTCAAAATCGGAGCGATCAGCGACCTTATCGCCTATCGTAGGCGTCACGACAACCTCGTGTGCATCAGTGATCGCAGGCCAGTGAAAAGCGCTTTTGGCGGAAATTGGGAACTGATCGTATTCACCGACCAGATCAACGGCGCTGAACATCTCGTCCTGGTCAAAGGCGATATTACCGGCGACGAGCCTGTGTTGACCCGCGTTCACGCACTTGACCCATCCAGAGATGTGCTGGGTCTGGATGGGCAGGACGGATTGGACGAAACCGGCACTTCCATGGAAATTGTTGCTGCCGAAGAGCGCGGAGTGGTCGTTTTACTCAGGGACATTTCCATGAAGATGGGTGGACGCAACGGCGACAGCCCAAACACTCTGCGTGAATATGGATTGGGCGCACAGGTGCTCACCCGCCTTGGGCTGACAAAGCTCCTGCTGTTGACAAATTCAGCGCAGATCAATCCGATTGGCCTTGACGCTTACGGGCTTGAGATCACAGGCACTCGCCCGATCGTCGCCAACACGCTTTAGCAGGCGTCCTCACTTCAGAAAGGCCAACACCATGTTTGCACCCCTCAAAGGACTAAAGATTGTCGATCTGAGTCAGGTTCTTGCAGGTCCTTTCGCCACCTATCAATTGGGTCTTATGGGGGCCGAGGTCATCAAGATCGAAAACCCTGACGGTGGCGACTGGACCCGGATCGGCGACTGGGTACCGGATCTTGCGGACAAGAAAATGGGGATGGCCTATGTTGTTCAGAACGCGAACAAAAAATCTGTCGTCATCAACCTGAAGACACCCGAAGGAGTCGGCGCGCTCAAGCGGTTGGTGGCAGACGCCGATGTGTTTCTCGAAAACTTCAAACCGACGGTCGCGAAAAGGCTTGGTCTTGGCTTCGAAGACTTGCGGGCGGTCAATCCCAAGCTGGTCTACTGCTCGGTGTCCGCCTTTGGCCAGGATGGCCCGTTTAGCAACCGCCCGTCCTATGATCATATCGTCCAGGGCATGAGTGGGATCATGCTGACCACCGGCAACGAAGGCTCCGGTCCAACCAAAGTCGGGTCTCCTTACGTGGATTATGCAACCGGGTTGAACGCGGCCATGGCCATACTCGCAGGCTTGCACGAGGTTCGCCGCACCGGCGACGCGGTGCAACTGGATGTCGCAATGCTGGACACCGCATTGGTTCTGATGACAGCATTGATGTCGCGGACGCTCTCCACCGACTGGGTGCCCGCACCCAGCGGCAACGAGGCCTGGAGCGCGAGCCCGTCTTCCGGCGCTTTTGGCACCACGGATGGGATTTTGATGCTCGCTGCAAACAATGCTCCTCAGTTCAGGCGCATGTGCAAAGCGATGGGCCGGGAAGATATACTGAGCGACGATCGATGGGCAACCTTGGAAGGCCGAAAAACAAACGCCCGGTCGCTGCGCGACGAACTCGTCGCGGCCTTCAAGACGCGATCCGCACAAGAGTGGGAAGAGACGCTGAGCGCAGCCTCGGTTCCGGCCGGGCGTCTTAGGTCGATCGACGAAATTCTTGCCGAAGACCATATTGCAGTTCGTGGCCTGACCAGCGCGATCGAAATCGAAGAATATGATCGCCCGATCCATATTCCTGCAATGACATTCAAAGCAAACGGACAGAACCACGCCAATACCAGGACACCGTCCCAACTTGGGCAGGATACAGAGCAGGTCTTACGAGCGGCAGGTTTCGATGAGCGCGAGTTGGGAGACCTACGCGCCGCCGGCGCCATTGCGCAAATTTGATACAGTCAACAGCAATCATAACATGACAGGACCAAAAATGAGCGACTTTCTCCTTTGGGATCAAGACGGAGGGGTTCTGACCCTCACAATGAACCGGCCCGAGGAAAGAAACGCCCTGTCTTCCCCGGATATCTTCGATGCCTTCGACGAAGCCTGTCGGCGCATCGCCGGAGATTTAAGCGTGCGGGCCGTAGTACTGACAGGCGCCGGCCCGGCGTTTTGCGCAGGCGGTAACGTCAAGCAGATGTACAACAAGGAAGGCATCGCGGAAGGCACGTCAGCGGACATTCGATCCACCTACAAACAGGGGCTGTTGCGGCTTCCGAAAGTTCTTTGGGACCTTGAGGTTCCCCTGATCGCAGCGGTCAACGGTCCGGCTATCGGCGCTGGTTGCGACCTTGCTCTGATGTGTGACATTCGGCTGGCAGCCGACACCGCCCGGTTCGCCGCAAGCTTTACCAAGCTGGGCATTGTCCCGGCCGACGGCGGCGCCTGGCTGTTGCCGAGACTGGTTGGACAGGCCAAAGCCGCCGAACTGATCTTCACAGGTGATCCGGTAACGGCCCAGGAAGCGATGGAAATCGGACTGGTCTCGCAAGTGGTATCAGGCAACGATCTTTTGACAGAAGCACATGCAATCGCGGGCCGCATCGCAAAAAACCCGCCCCAGGCCGTAAGGCTGTCCAAACGTCTTCTGAGAGAGGCTGCAACCAGCACGTTCTCTGCCGCTCTGGAGATGTCGGCTGCACTGCAATCCATCGCTCATCATACACATGACCACGACGAAGCCGTTGCAGCGTTTATCGAAAAACGCACACCGGTATTCGAGGGCAGATAGATTGTGATTGGGTCACCCGAATCGCACCCACTCACCGAGGGATCAAAACCGCCGCTGAACCGGATTTCCAAGGTAAGAACTCGGGCGCGATCACAGAGAAAGACGGCATTTTCAAACACCGCGTGCAAGCCGTCATTGGCCCCGCGGTGCTGAAGCCTTGGGCGCCATCAGATTTGTCTGTTGGCATGCAACCAATAGGTTCGACCAGTGCAAATCTAATCGACGCCGGCGTTCCGCAAACCTGCGAAGAACAATGGCAGTAGCTCGCAAAACTTGGAAAGCCTGAGCAAACGCGCACCGCCTGTACGCGACACAGAGGCAGGCTTTCGAATAGAGCCGAAACTGCCTGATGCTGCGTGTCGGACGAATGTCAGCTTCCTTCGTCATTCGTCATCAGGCCGTCACCATCGTGGTGCAACAATGGTAGGCAAATGATCCCAAAAGCACGGTCGGAAAGTACCTCGGCTTTACCCGAATCTTTAGATATAGAATGAAACTTGCGATTGCGGTCCATACCGAGGAGCGGAACCTCCTCTCGCTTCTCGGAGGACGTCAGTCGCCACTTAGCAGGACACAAGGTCGGAGATCTTTGGCAAACGTCCGAACTCGCAAACACCTTTGGGTTTGAACCGTCGCCGTGAGAAAAGCAGCCAGCCGAAGCAAAGTATGTCAGTGTTTGGGAATTTAAAACAAATTCACTCATCAGACTCTCGATTTCGTTGCAAGTCGTAGCCTCAATCTCATGTTCAAGGTCGCTTAGAAGACTGCGGCCCAGTTCGACCAACCAATCAAAGGACTTTTTCAACACTATCTCCGCCAGGCGGGCATTCATGCGATTTGCAGTGAGCGTCCGCTCCTGGCCCAAAGTTCGCATTTCTGTCGCGCAGATTAATTGGTGCGAAAGGCAAAGGCTTTAGCGGCGCAAGTCATAGAGGTGAAATTCGTACCTCACGAACCGCCGGAGCGGAAAGGGAAGCACCAGCGCGACGCACGTACACCAATTGAGACAAGGTGCGAAGATGCTTGATGGCATCGCTTGTTGTGGAAGACATAGCTGCGCTGGATGGCGATCTCTCGAGAGTCGTGATCCGCGAGCGGATCACAGATGCTCGCGAACAAAAGGAGTTTGACGCTTGGTTGCCTTTTCAATCAGCCTTGCGAACTTGATGCGTAATGGCAAGGTCCTCCATGAAGACGGGCTTTGGCCAGCCGACGGGGACTGGAAGAAGGTACACGTCTCGGATATGATCGACGATGGTGGCAGTATCATTGACGAATTCGAGGTGAATATCGGGCGCTGGGTCGATCCTACGCACGCGCCCGACCGTGATAACTTACAAAGGCCCAAGCCATCAGCAGCCACTCGACTATAACGGATTTCCACGTGGCGCCCATGTTGTCAGCGATGCGTTCCGGGCGATTCTTGAACACGTCGAACCGGGGCGGCACCAATTCTTTCCTGTAACGGTCATGCGCAAAGACAATGTCATCGGCCGCATGTCGATCCTGATCGTGGGTGCACAGATCGATGCGGGAAACCACCAACTATGTCGGCCAGCGCGCGAAGGTCGACGAATCTATTCGCTTAATCACGGCCCAAATTGGCGTTGCGTCCTCGATCCCGCCGAGATTGCGCGCCATCACCTTTGGCACGATAAGCATCGTTTGGGTCTCTTCATGAGCGAAACGCTTGCAACCGCGCTCGAAGAGGCACAGCTTGAGGGCTACAAACTTGGCACGCCCATCGAGGTGGCGGCGTGCTAACAAAGCGTGTGCCACGCGGCCTTGGTCGACGTAATGACCCACAAACCTTCGACGTTGGGGCCAGCATCTTTCTTGTCGGCGCCCGGCAATTCGGACGGTTACGCCACATCGCACTCTTGCCGAGGGTCCGGTTCACCCCTCTTGAGGGACACACAAAGCGACGGCAGCTTTGGTCCGCAGGTAGATTGTTCTCCGCCTGATCGATTTTGCAGCCGCAGCGCTACTTTGATCTGACGGGTCGCACCGCAGCAACCGATTGGTCTAGTGAATGGCTGGCTTGCGCCGTTATGTTAGGAGAGGGAAAATGCCCGAATGCTCGCTCGTCGCACGCAACCAGATTGAGCGGATCTGCTATAAGGTTGTGCTGGAGCCGACTGCCTATATTAAGCGGTCAAGATGGCACCGCATTCTAATGCCGAGGCTTCATGGAAGCGTTCGAAGTAAGATCTGTTTGTTGCTTCGTCTTCCAAGAAGACTCTTTATAGGTACTTTCCCCTCAACACCTTCAATCCTGATTGTAGGAACACGTAACGCCTTTTGGTTTAAATTTCTGATTGGATGTTCTTATTCTATCGACAAGACAGTTCATTTTTTGAAATTCGTCGCAGCCATGGTCATTGGCCAGTGTTGTATGGAAGCTGCAAGCGACCTTCCGAGTAATCTGAAGTACGCAGCGAAGATTGCCATCCCCCTTACCGATAAATCCTTGTTTCTGTGGTTTACTCCGCCGTATGAAAGTCGAGTTGATTGGCCGTTAAACCAATATGCCTGGGATATTTCGAAAGTCCTTTTCAAACGCATCGATGAACTCTGACAGACGGCGCGGCTGATGGCGCGCGGGAAGGTAAGCAAGGTTCACGTCAAGCGTTGCTGCCCGCCAATCGGGAAAGACATCGACCAACGCACCTGATCCGAGTTCCTCGGTTACAAACCACCGCGGCAAAACGGCGGCACCGAGCCCAGACAGCGCGGCGCGTTTCAGAGACACAATGTTGTTGGTCGAAAGCTTGGCCGTTACATCCAGATCGCATTGCTCACCATCTGGTTGTGACAATCTGATCTTTGCACCTTCAAACGGCGTTAACGTTACGAAAGGGATCTCTTGCGTGCACTTGGGCTGATTTCCTGTGAGTTGCTTTGCAAGAAATGGCGTACAGACGACCAGCCTTTCCACCTGTCCTAAACGCCGCACAATTAGCGTATCATCCGGAACCGGCCCAATCTTGATCCAGCAGTCACATCCAATTTCTGCAAAACGGATCGGCTCATCCTGCAAACGCCAATTCACAGAAACGCCGGAGTGCAAAGCCTGAAAACCAATTGCGATGTCTGCAAGAAAAAGTTGACCGAGTGCAACGGGCGCCACAATCCTAAGCGGGCCCTTTAGGACTTCAGTGTCAGGTGCATGCTGCTCCTCCAAAGCATCCCAACCGGCGATGAGTTCACGCGCATCCGCGAGCACCTCAAGGCCTGTCTCCGTCAAGGCCAAGGAATGCGTTGTGCGGCGCGCGAGTTGAATCCCAAGGCGTTCTTCAAGATCTTTTAACTGACGGCTCGCGGAGCCCTGCGAAATGCCAAGGTCGCGCGCAGCACCACTGATCGTGCCCTTCTCCGCGATGCGGACAAAGGTCTCCAGAAGCGCAAGACGGTCCAGAGGTTTGCTCATCCGCAATACGAATAACATAAACCCTTATAAACTGTCTACAGAATATCTGTGGATTGCATCACCTTGCTCCTCAACAGCAACGCTTTCAGCTCCAGGAGACCTCAGATGACCAACAGAACCTTCAAAATCGCCGACGAACTCATTGTCAACCGCCTCGGCTACGGCGCCATGCGTCTGACGGATCAGCCCGGCAATTTCGGCCCCTATCCTAAGTGGGACCAAGGACTTGCCCTGCTGCGTCATGCAGCCGATCTCGGTGTCAACTTCTTCGATAGCGCGTGGGCCTACGGGCCAGAACATGCTGACCGTATTGTCGGTGAGGCGCTTGAGGGCCGGGATGTCATCCTTGCCACAAAAGGCGGCGTCGACAAACCAGAGCCGGGCAAGATCGTGACCGACGGCAGCCGCGACGCGCTTCTGGGTCAGATCGATCGCGCCCTTGTCAATCTGCGCCGCGACCGGATCGACCTGTTCCAGCTTCACCGCGTTGACCCTGAAACACCGATTGAAACTTCAGTCGCAACCCTCGCCGAAGCGCAAGCGGACGGACGGATTGGCCACATTGGCTTGTCCAACGTATCGCGTGAACAGCTCGACCGCGCACTCTCGGTTGCTCGTATCGCAAGCGTTCAAAACCGCTTCAATATGGACGAGTCCGATGACGACAACTTGGTCGACTACACAGCCAGCAAAGGCATTGCGTTTATTCCTTACGGGCCACTCGGCGCGCATCCAATGCGTCGGGGTGCGACGCTCGAACCCAAAGAAGCCCTCGCATGGCTTCTGAAGCGCTCGCCAAACATCGTTGTGATCCCCGGAACGACGTCCATCCAGCATCTCGCAGAGAACTGGGCGGCATGGGATCTCACTTAATCAAACTCGAGAATGGAGCAAAAAAATGTCCGCATTAGCACAAAGCAAAACCGACCTTGGAAAACTAACCATGGAGCATGTGATGATCTCCACGGGCGACTACTCCGCGACAGTCTCATGGTGTGTCGACAAGCTCGATTTCGACGTCTACCACGAATGGATGGTTCCGGAACTTCCAGGCGTCAAGCTGGCCTATCTAAAGCGTGGTGACGTCATGATAGAAGTCGTTGAGACGCCAAGTGCTTTCCAGGCGCAGAAGACACCCCAGGATCTTGGTGAAACGCTTTCGGACCGCGGTATAGGTCACCTGGCGTTTCTGACACCGGATGTCGACGGTATCGCCGCTGAACTCATCGAACGTGGAGTCGACATGGTCGTGCCTCCCACAAGTTTTCCAGATGCCGGTCGGCGACTGATCTTCATTAAGGACAACAACGGCAACTTCATAGAGTTCCTGACACGACTCTCAGACTCAGAAGGAGAAAACAAACAATGACCCGGAACACTCACAAGCTTGCCTTGCTGACTTGGGCGGTCGTCTACCCAATGATCACCCTTCTTCTGATCGGGCTGGAGCCTTTTGTCAGCAACCTCGCTACACCAGTTCGAACCTTCATACTGACCGCATTGATGGTGCCGGCGATGGTCTACGTGGCCATGCCATTTGCAAAAACGCGCCTGAAAAACTGGCTCGAACAGTAAACTAAAGAAAGGACCTCCAAAATGTTAGATCAAACCAAACCCGCTGTCGTAACGCCTTCCGCTGACAAGTTCTCCCTGAAGTTTGCGCCGCACCTTGGTCTTTTGTCACCAGATGCCGGTATGTTCCGTCACCACGCCGGTGAAGACCCGGTCGATCAGGTGAAGTTCATGGCCGACCGGGGCTTTACCGCAATGGAAGACAACTGGATGAAGATCCGTGATGTCGAGGTGCAACGCCGCGTTGGCCAAGAACTCGAACGCCAAGGCATGGAGATGGGTGTCATTGTCAACACGATGAAGTACAACGAACCCACCTTCGTCCTATCAGACCTGCACGAGCGTGAGCGCTTGATGCAGGAAGTCCGAGACACCGCCGAGGCGGCCCGCCGGGTGGGTGCTAAATACGTCACGACCCTCTCAGGTACAGCTCACGGGTCACTGCCGCGCGACTACCAAACGGCAAATATGATCGAGAACCTGAAATGGGCGGGCGAAGTCGCGCATAAGGAAGGCATTGTACTTGCTGTTGAGCCTATCAACCATAAAGGCTGGGAGGGCGCATTTCTTACCGAGATTGGCCATGCCTACCTGATCTCAAAATCCGTCGGTATGCCAAGCGTCAAAGTGCTCTACGACTTCTGGCATCAGCAGATTCACGGCGGAGATCTGATTGAGAACCTGGAACTAGCGTGGGACGAGATCGGCTATTTCCAGATCGCGGACAATCCCGGAAGAGTTGAGCCCGGCGTTGGAGAAATCAATTATCGTCCGATCATGCGCAAGATCGCCGAAAGGGGCTTCGATGGGATCATCGGCATGGAGTTTGATAATTCCCTGACAGGCATTGAGGGCGAACAGTCTGTGATCGACTCCATGCACGCGATTGATCCTGCGCAGGCTACGAAGACGCATGAGTGACATTGACGCCTTCAATGCATTCAGCGAGCGTAGCAATTGCGCTCGCGCTCCGCGTCGCGCCTGTCGCAAGAGCTAAGACCATGCCGCAGACCAATTCGCCGAAGACCGTGCGCACCATCGCTTACTTTTGACAAATTTTTGCAGCAAAGTGCTACCGGTCCGAAACGTTCTGCAGGGTGCGAAAAACAATCCACAAAAGCGAGGACAAGATCATACATCCGGCAGCAGCGTAAGGCGGCGCTGTAGCGGAGCCGGTTGCGTCGCGCAATGCGCCCAGAAGTGGCAGTGCCGTTCCCATGCACAGATAATAGAGCGCGAAGTACAGACCCATCGCTTTGGCGCGCACCTCGGCTCGGCTGACGCTAACTGGCAAGGTCATGATCATAGGCGCAGCAGGACCAAGCAAGAGGCCCAGGATCAACATCGGCGCGACAGATGTTGCTGCGCTACCGATAAAGGGCAAGATCAGCAGCAAACCAGCGGAGCCGCAAAAGCTCGCCAGCGCCAGCGAATCCTTGCGGTGCAGCCGCGCCGCCAGCCAGCCACCCGCCGCAACGGAAAGAATTGCAGTCCACCCAATGAGGCTCGCGCGCGCAGCCGCCTTCAGTGGGTTTGCACCCATATCCTCTAGCATGCCCGGAACCCATGCAATCACCCCCACAAATCCGACGTTGTAGATGCCCCATATTGAACCGGCGATCAGTACCAGTTTCCACTCGCTTGCCGAGAGGCTGGATGGCGAAGACCCTTCAGTCATTTTGCCTCGGGCATCAGGCGGGCTCCAAACCAGCGCGACCACGACAAGCGACACCGCACAAAAGACGATCGGCACCAATTCTGCAAAAGAGGCACCGAACCGGGCTTCGAAGCTTGGTACCACAAGCGCCGCCAGCGCAAGACCAAAGGGCCAGCTTGAAACGAGAACACCCATGGCCGCTGGCAGATCGCTGCGACTTTCGAACCAGTCTCCTGCCATCTTTGTTGCAAACACATTAAGACAGACCGCACCGATGCCTGCGACCAGACGCCAGAACAGCAACGCATCAAAACCGGAGACCACCCAACCGGCGAACCCACCGCCACTCATCAACACAAGCGCCGTCATGACAATAACCGTGTCGCTGAAACGGCTGCCAAGCCAGCCCCCGACCAAAGAGACGACAACGCCGGGGATCAGGTAGACGCCTGTCAACGTGCCGACACCGGCGTAGCTCATTGCGCCGGAGGCAACCAACGCTTCGCTTAACGCGGGCACGGCCTGAAACTGAAAACCCATGCTCATCCGCGCAAACGTCAGCGCCAGCAAAATACGCCACGCCATGTCAGATCAGGTCCGACACTGTCCGGGCATTGCGTCTCAGATGCGCTTCCATCGCCGCCAGCCCCGCGTCCAGCCCGAGGCGACCAAGCCCGATGCGAAACCGATCGCGAGGCACGTCTCCGAGTTCGGAGGCGTAGATCGAGTTGGGCAACACCAGAACGCCCGCCTGCTCCACCAGTTTCTCCGCGAAAGCCTCAACGCCATCTGCGCCTTTGTAGCGTGGAAACGCCATGCAGGACGCCTCCGGCGGTTGCCAGTCGAAAAGATCGGGGTGGCGGGCAAAGAAAGCCTCCCACTTCAGAATGTTCTCGTCCACAATCGCGCAATTTCGGGCAAGAATGCGATCACGGTTCTTAATCGCAATTAACGCGAGGCGCTCGCTCGGACCCGAGTTACAGATCGACAGATAGTGTTTCAGTCTCTCCATTCGCGACAAGACGTCTTTGTCCTGCGATGCGATCCAGCCGATGCGCAATCCGGGCAAACCGTAGGATTTCGACATGACCCCCAGCGACAGACCTTTTTCATAAAGATCCGCAATAAAAGGCAGTTGGCGCGCGCCGGATGGACCGAGACCATGAAATATCTCGTCATGCAAAATGTAGATGCCATGCTTACGGCACAGTTCAATTAGCGCCCGGTAGCAGTCCTCCGGCAAAACGGCACCCGTCGGGTTATGCGGAAAATTGATGGTCACAAGACGCGTGTTTAGCCGTACCTGACTTGCCACGCGATCAATGTCCAGAGACCAGCCGTCTTCTTCTTCAAGCGGAACGGCTGTTGCGTCGCAAAAGGCGGATGGCAGGCTCTCATGGGATTGGTAGTTCGGCGTTACGACAATGGCATGGCTGTCCCGGTCCAGCAGAACCGAGTTGGCCGCAAAGATACCCTCGCTGGCACCCGCAAAACACAAGATGTTTTCAGAAGCTTGCGCAGCAAATGTTTTTGCGATGCCAGCCCGCAGATCAGGCGCGCCGTAGGTTTCGGTATACCCAAGCGACATCTCCTCGAAGCCGGCACGGTCCTCTGGGGTGGCCATCTCCAGCAGCTCAGACAGGGACATGCTTTGGGCGTCCGAGGCGGTTAGGTGGTACCGGGCTTTGAACTCCCATTTTGAAAAATGTGTTTCGAGCCGGAAGTCAGGCAAAGCCATTTGATTCATCCTTTTCAGAAATCTGCCGAATTTCTGGCCTTTGCAAACTCCAAAAGCAAGGTCCGGCGAAGAGGCTTCTGCTCACACACATTCGGCGCTATAAGGCGCAAAGCCCAAAACAAGGGGTCGCGCAGTGACATCCGGAGCCGGAGCTTCAAAGTCATTTAACGTCGTTGTCGTCGGTCAACGCGGCAGGCTGTCTTTTGAAGCATTGTTGTTTGCTGCGTCCCTGCGGCACAGCAGCCCAAGCTTTAAAGGGCGCCTTCTGATCGCTGAACCACAGCCCGGCTCGCTTTGGCCGGATGATCCACGGATCGCGCACTCCAGCGTGCGCGAGGCTCTTTCGGACTTGGGCGCGGAAATCCTGCCCTTTGAGTCGCAGCATTTCGGAGCCGCCTACCCCCATGGCAACAAAATTGAAATGCTCAAAGCGCTGCCAGCTAGCGAACCTTTTGTCTTTTTTGACACCGACACCCTGATGACCGGCGACATCACTGAGGTACCATTTGATTTTGACCGTCCTGCGGCTTCGTTGAAACGTGAAGGCACTTGGCCCAAGCCGGAACTCTACGGACCCGGTTACACAGAGATTTGGAAATCGCTCTATGACAGGTTCGGATTGGACTTTGAAAGCTCTCTCGACCTGAACCAGCCTGACGAGTACTGGCGAAGATATCTGTATTTCAACGCTGGCTTTTTCTACTATAGCTGCCCACGCGTGTTTGGCCAAAGGTATGAAGAATATGCGCTCGCCGTCAAAGATATGCCACCCGAAGAACTTTGCGCTCAGGAGATTTACCCTTGGTTGGATCAGATCGCCCTGCCCCTCGTGATCCACGGTCTGGGCGGCGGGCGCGACGTGCTGCCACCGGGCTATCTGGACGGCACCGTGTCCTGCCACTACCGCGTCTTTCCGCTTCTCTACGCACGTGAAAGCGATCAAGCCGTTGCCGTTTTGGAGGCGGTTTGCGCGCCCAACAGGATCAAGAAGGTTCTAAAATCCCACGAACCTATCAAACGCATGGTGTATCAGGGTCGCGGCGCCAAGGTCCGCGCGCTCTTTGACCGAGAAAACCTGCCGCGTCGCGAGGCGAAAATTCGCAACAGGATCAAATCCGAAGGCTTCTGGATGCGCTGAGAAGAGGCAAGGAAGCGCCCCTTGTGCCCTTGCAGCCCTTGGCCTAACCATAACGCAAACAAAGTCCTCAGGAGGATCATCGACAATGACTGACCCAGACGGCCCGCTTTACGGCTTTGACACGCTGCAGGTGCACGCAGGCGCCCGACCGGACCCGGCCACGGGTGCGCGCCAGACACCAATTTACCAGACCACGGCTTACGTCTTTCGCGATGCAGATCACGCAGCAGCTCTGTTCAACCTGCAAGAGGTTGGCTTCATTTATTCTCGCCTGACCAATCCCACCGTAGCTGTTTTGCAGGAGCGCATTGCAACGTTGGAAGGCGGCGTTGGCGCAGCTTGTTGCTCTTCCGGTCACGCAGCCCAGATCATGGCGCTCTTCCCGCTGATGGGGCCTGGCAAGAACATTGTCGCCTCAACCCGCCTTTACGGCGGCACGGTCACGCAATTCAGCCACACGATTAAGCGGTTTGGATGGCACTGCACCTTTGTCGATTTCGACGACCTTGACGCGGTGAAAAAGGCGATCAACGACGACACCCGCGCGGTCTTTTGCGAAGCCATTGCCAACCCCGGCGGCTACATCACGGATCTCGACGCAATTTCCAAGATTTCGGATGCGGCCGGCATTCCCCTGATCGTCGACAACACATCGGCCACCCCATACCTTTGCAGACCGATCGAACACGGCGCGACGCTGGTCGTGCATTCGACCACCAAATACCTCACTGGCAACGGAACCGTGACCGGTGGTTGCGTTGTGGATTCAGGAAAGTTCGACTGGTCAGCCAACAACAAGTTCCCGTCACTGAGCGAACCCGAGCCCGCCTACCATGGGTTGAAGTTCCATGAAACTTTCGGGCCCCTCGCGTTCACCTTCCACTCCATTGCGATCGGTCTGCGCGATCTCGGCATGACGATGAACCCACAAGCCGCACATTACACATTGATGGGAACCGAAACGCTTTCGCTTCGCATGGAGCGCCACGTCGAAAATGCCGAAACGGTAGCGCAGTGGTTGGAAAAAGACCCTAGAGTGGAATACGTCACCTATGCGGGGCTGAAATCATCGCCCTATAACAAGCGGGTGAAGAAAATCTGCCCGAAAGGCGCCGGTGGCCTTTTCACCTTTGCGATCAAGGGCGGGTACGAGGCCTGCGTGAAATTCGTGAATGCACTGGAGATATTTAGCCATGTCGCCAATCTTGGAGACGCGCGAAGCCTCGTGATCCACTCCGCCTCTACCACGCACAGGCAGTTGACGGTGGAACAGCAGGAAGCAGCGGGTGCAGGTCCGGGTGTCGTGCGCATTTCAATCGGGACGGAAAGTGCCGATGATCTAATCGCCGATCTTGATCAGGCCTTGTCAAAAGCGACCAGTTGACCAGTGAAGCGCCGGGGTTTGCCCCCGGCCTTATTCCATAATCTGGAATTCCATGGTGACACGGGCGACGAGCGAAATCTCACCCGAAGCAGTGGGCACGTCTGATGCCATGCGCGCTGCGCTGGTTTCCATCATAACCGGTCTGGGCGCGCTGCCACCTTCGGAAATAGACAGCACCGGCCCGAGCACAACATCGGCCGCTTTGGCAAGCTGACGTGCTTTAGCCATTGCCAAGGCAACCGCATCCGCGCGCGCCTCGGCCATAATGGCTTCGGGATCCTGCAGCGAAAAGGCCAACCCGTCAAAGGTGTTGGCGCCGTCCTGAATCACTGAATCGAGGATCAATCCCAGCTCTTCCAAATTGCGGACGCGGACGGTCAGCCCGTTGCGCGCGACATATCCTGTGACGCGTGGCGGAGCTTCGCTTCCGTTGTTTTGGCGTGACCAGATGGGCTGCAACGACAGGCCGGTTGTCTGCAAATCACGCGGTTCAACTCCAAGCGACTCAAGACGGGCCAACACCTGTTGCATCGAAGCTGAGGTCTGATCCAGTGCGTCGCCTGCAACCCGCGCCTGATGCGTGACCCCAACGCGGATCATTGCCAGATCGGGCGCGGCGTCCACACTGGCCGTGCCAGTTGTCGTTATCACCCGAAGCGTTTCGGCGTGTGCTGCGAAACCGACAAAGGCAAATATCAAAAGCGGTACTGTGAGAGTTCTGAGACGCATGTTTCACCTGTTCCGATTTTGGGGGCACAAAAGCCACCAGCGCGGCGACCGAGACTTTTCCTCGGCAAAGACCTGCCCTATTCTTTGCGCAAAGCTATATGCACTGTCTAGTTAAACAGATTTCGGGTAACAGGATTTTATGAAGCCGCACTTCGCGCTGTCCTTGTCTCATGACGGCATCGTCCTTTTGCATCTTGTAGAGGACGGAGGGACTGTTTTGGGCACTGCAATTCCCGCCGCGCCTGACCTGGACGCAGCGCTTGAGCAGCTCGTCGAAACCATGCGCGCTATGTCGCCTGAGGGGTTTTGCACAAAACTGATCTTGCCCGATGATCAGGTTCGTTACGAAGCGATTGCGAGCACCGCTGCCGCGCCCGAAGAGCGGCGTGCAGCGGCTGCAGCCGCTTTGGAAGCAGCGACACCTTACGCCTCATCTGATCTCGCTTTTGACGTACGCAGCGTCGGCGCAACGCTGTACATCGCAGCAACCGCACGCGACACATTAACCGAAGCGGAAGCGTTTGCTTTGCAACATGGCTTTCAGCCCGTTTGTGTTGTCGCAAAACCGGACGATCCGGCATATGGCGAAGAAGTATTTTTGGGTGAAACGCGCTGCGCGGCGGATATCCTCGCAAGTCTGAAAAAGACTGAACCGGCCGAAACGCCTGAACCAAAAGCACCGGAAGTCGTTTCCGCCGTGCCACCCGCGCCTCCCCCGTTGATTGAAGTGCCCGCGTCCACGGAAGCCGTCGAAAAAGAGACTGTCAGTTTTGTGAGCCGTCGTCGCGTTCCGACATTTCGCACACCGCAACCGGACGTATCCGGGGCAACAGAGGGCGCGGTACCCGGCTTCGGAGAGGCAAAGGCTTCATTTGCGAGACAAAAGCGGGACAAACCCAAGGCATCCCCAAGTAGAGCGAAATCAAAACCCGCTGCTCCGCTACCGGCGCCATCGGCGGTTGTCACTTCACCGTCGGATGAGGCAGAACGCCTGACCGTGTTCGGCGCGAGAGAAGACTATGGAGTCGCAAAAAAGCTGAACTGGGGTGGCGCAGCCGCCGCGGTGGCAGTCCTCGTCGTGGGTGGTCTTGCCGCTTTCGCAAGCGGCCCAATTGGCAACAGCATGCAAGGCATGATAGCCAAACTGGCCGCGCCACAACCCGTCGTACAGTTCACGACGCCGCCAACGCCGGTGGAACCGCCACCGCAACTGGTCGCAGAAGAGCCTGAAGCTCAGGTCACACTGGCCGCCCTTGAAGAAGGACTGTCAGACGAAGATGCGGCGGTGCTTGATGCTCTGCGGGCACCCGCACTAAGTGCACCTGAGGCGGAAACCACGTCACCGGAGAAAACTGAAGATGACTTGAGGGCATCATACGCGGTTACAGGTGTCTGGCCGCAGGCACCGGATGTTCCGGAACCCCCTGCTCAGATTGAGCTCGAGAACCTCTACCTGACAAGCATCGACCCCGTTAACCCGAATTTCGATGCAGTTGCGCTGCCAGCTCCAGACACTCCGGAAAGAGATGTTGCGTTTTTCGCGCCCAGTGCGCCTGCGCCAATAGGTACCGTTTTTGATCTCGACGCACGCGGACTTGTGCGGGCTACCCCGGGTGGAACGCTGAACCCGGATGGTGTGTTTGTTTATTCCGGCCCGCCGCCGGCCAAACAACCCCGCAGCCTCGTCAAATTGGAAGATCCCGGCGAAGACATCGCGATGCGGATCCGGCTTGCGGCGCTGCGGCCGCAGGTCCGTCCCGGGAATCTGATCGAAAATGCGGAACGCGCCGCGTTGAGCGGATTGACACGCTCTGAACTGGCCGAGTTGCGCCCGCGCATGCGCCCGCAATCGGCACAAGAAGATGCACTGGCAAATGCGAGCCTCGTCCGGTTGGATACCGAAACCGGAAACGTGCTGATTCCAGCCCCCGACAACACCGGCGTGGATACGGCCACAGCACAGGCGGTTGCGGTGTCGCTTCGCCCGGACACGCGGCCAGGGAAATTCAAGGATATCATCGCGCGGTCCCAACCAGTGGCCGCCACGCGCGCTCTGGCATCCACCGCCAGCGTTGCGCCTAAAACCGTCAAACCGCGCATTCCTTCAAGCGCGTCCGCCGCGCGGGCAGCAACGGTCAAGAATGCAATAAACCTGAACAAGGTTAACTTGATCGGCGTTTACGGCAAACCGTCGAGCCGCCGGGCACTTGTCCGCCTTGAAAACGGACGCTACCGAAAAGTGGAAGTCGGAGACCGTATTGACGGCGGTCGCGTCTCGGCAATCGGAGACTCGGAACTCAGGTACCAAAAGAGCGGGCGCGCAATCATCCTGAAAATGCCGCGAAGCTGACGGGGTCATCAGTCTACTCTGCGGCAATCTCTCCGCTATCAATCTGCTCTTGCTCAATGCTTTCAAAGAGCGCTTTGAAGTTACCTTCTCCAAACCCGTCGTCGCCTTTTCTCTGGATGAATTCAAAGAAGATCGGACCAATCACGGTCTTGGAAAAAATCTGAAGCAGAATCTTTGTCTCGCCACCGTCCACAACACCTTCGCCATCGATAAGGATCCCGTGCATTTTCATGCGATCCAGCGGCTCGTCATGCCCGCTAACCCGCTCGTAGCTCATGTCATAGTAGGTGTCCGGCGGGCCAGGCATGAATTTGAGGCCGCGTTCGGCGATATCATCGGTGCTGTCATAAATGTTATAAGCCCCAACCGCGATGTGTTGTATGCCCTCGCCTTTGTATTTCTTGAGATAGGACACAATCTGCCCGGTTTCCCCTCGATCCTCATTGATCGGGATGCGAATGCGCCCGCAAGGAGAGGTCAAAGCGCGGCTCAGCAGACCAGTGTATTTTCCTTCGATATCAAAGAAGCGAATTTCCCTGAAGTTGAAGAGATTGCCGTAGAACTGGAACCATTTGTCCATATTGCCTCTGTGGACATTGTGGGTGAGGTGATCGAGGTAATAGAAACCGACGCCCGATGGTTTGGAGTGGGTGATCCAGTCATACTCTTCATTGTATGGGCTAGTGTCGTAATACTGATCAACAAAGTAAAGCAATGATCCACCAATGCCCTTGATGGCCGGAACGTCGAGCGCCTTGTCATCGCCAGTATACGGCTCCGCCCCGTTCGCGAGCGCGTGTTCAAAAGCATGCTGCGCATCTACCACACGCCATCCCATGGAAGGCGCACACGGCCCATGGTCTTCGACAAAGCGTGCTGCGAAACTGTCTGGATCGGCGTTGAGGATGTATGTGATGTCGCCCTGCTGCCAGAGTTCAATCCGTTTGGATTTGTGGTTCGCCACATGGCAATAGCCCATGCGTTGAAAAACCTCCCGCAGAGCCTCAGGATCTGGGTGCGCAAACTCCACAAACTCGAAGCCATCCGTGCCAGCCGGGTTGTCTGCCGTGATCTCGGCACGGGGTGCGTCATGCGGGAAAGGGCCCATGTGAACCTCCAAATTTTGTGGAACCGCGCGGCGTAACCGCTTTTTTCTACGTTTACGCGCATCGCTATGGGCATTTTCCGCAAAATAGCATCGAATTCTGGATTTTTTTACGTGTTTCACGCAACATTAAGACAATTCATACGAAAGTTACGCAGATGCTGGATGAAACAGACACACGATTGTTGGCAGCCCTGCAAAAGGACGCGCAACTGACGTCAAACCAACTGGGCGATATGTTGCACATGTCCGCCAGTCAGGCAGGGCGCCGCCGTCAGCGGCTTGAGACAGAAGGTTACATTCGAAACTACGTGGCCCGTCTGGATGCGGGAAAGCTTGGTTTGAGTGTACAAGGTTTTATTCAGGTGCATCTGGCGAGCCATGGCGTTGAAAATGCGCGCGGCTTTGCCCGCCTGGTCGAGACGACACCCGCCATCACCGACGCGTGGACAATGACCGGTGATGCGGACTATCTTCTGCGGGTGTACTGTGTCGACCTGCCTGACCTGAATCGGCTGATACAGGAGGTGCTGCTGATGCACCCGGCGGTGGCGCGCGTGCACAGCCAGATCGCCATGGATCGCCTGAAAACAGACGGCCCGTTGCCAACTTAAGCGTGTAAGGAGTACCCGTCCCATGGAGGGATTTCTGTTTCAGGCCTCAATTTACCTTGCCGCTGCGGTCATCGCGGTCCCGTTTGCCGCGCGGCTCGGTTTGGGATCTGTTCTGGGCTACCTGGCGGCGGGTATTCTGATCGGCCCGGTTCTTGGACTTGTTGGCTCGGAAACGGAAGATTTGCAGCACTTCGCCGAATTCGGCGTTGTCATGATGCTTTTCCTGATTGGCCTGGAGCTTGAACCCCGCGCCTTATGGGCGATGCGACATAAACTTCTTGGCCTCGGCGGTCTGCAAGTGACGCTCAGCGCTCTGGCGCTTATGGGCATCGCAATGGCGTTTGGTCAGCCTTGGGGCGTTGCTTTGGCAATTGGCCTAACACTGTCGCTGAGTTCGACGGCGATCGTCTTGCAAACACTTTCGGAAAAAGGCCTGATGCAGACAAAAGGCGGCCGAAACATCTTTTCCGTTCTTTTGACGCAAGACATCGCAGTGATCCCCATTCTGGCCTTTCTGCCGCTGTTGGTTGTCACACTGCCGACGCGCATTACGCCCGATGGATCCATTCAACGCGACACGGCAGATAAGGCCCATGACGCACATCACGGTGATTATGATCTTTCGCTTGTAGAGGGTCTGCCGGCATGGGGTGTGACATTGGTCACGATCGGCGCAATAGCGGCTGTGATTATAGCGGGTGTCTACTTTACCAGACCGCTGTTTCGCTACATCCATGCAGCGCGGCTGCGCGAGATGTACACCGCTCTTGCGTTGCTGATCGTCGTTGGCATCTCGTTTCTGATGATGCTGGTCGGATTGTCCCCCGCCCTCGGCGCCTTTCTGGCCGGCGTTGTTCTGGCCAACTCTGAATTCCGGCACGAGTTGGAAACCGACTTGGAGCCGTTCAAGGGGCTGTTGCTGGGTCTCTTTTTCATCACTGTTGGTGCAGGAATAAATTTCGGCCTGCTGTTCCAGAATACGGGCGTGATATTGTCCTTCGCGCTGCTGGTGATCGTGGTGAAAGGTGTCATTCTATTTGGCCTGGCTTACGCATTCCGGATAAAGGGTCGGGATCGTTGGCTTTTTTCCCTGGGGTTGGCACAGGCAGGCGAATTCGGTTTTGTACTGACGTCATTTTCCGTCCAGCAAAATGTCATCCCCCTCGGGATTGCTGAGATTCTGTTGCTGGTGATCGCTCTTTCAATGCTGATCACGCCGCTTCTGTTCATTCTCTACGACTACCTGTCGCGACGCAGCGACGAGAGTGTCACAGAAGTTGTCGAAGACGAGATCGATGAAGAAGGGCCCGTCATCATCGCGGGTATCGGACGGTTTGGGCAAATCGTGAACCGGCTCGTGCAGGCGAACGGTTACAAGACCGTCGTTCTCGATCATGACATGGAGACCATTTCGGTTATGCGCCGCTTTGGGTACAAGGGGTTTTTGGGCGACCCGACCCGCCCCGACATTTTGCGCGCGGCCGGGATCGACAATGCAAAAGTTCTTGTGGTTGCGATGGATGACCCCGAAGCGGCGATAAAGCTTGTTAAATATGCCCGAAGCCTGCGGCACGACCTGCATATCATCAGCCGCGCTCGTGACCGGACCTATGTCTACCGCCTGTTCCAGGCCGGTGCAAACGACATTGTGCGGGAGATGTTCGACAGCTCGCTGCGTGCTGGCCGTTACGTACTGGAGAACATTGGCCTCAGCGACTTTGAGGCGGCGGAGGCGGAGCGTTTGTTTTACCAGCATGACCGCGAAACCATTCGACAGTTGGCCGAGCTTTGGGATCCGGCGCGTCCGGTCAGTCAAAACCCAGCCTACGTGGAACGTGCCAAGGAATTGCAAAAAGAACTTGAAACAGCGTTTCTGAGCCGCCCTGAACGCCCGGACAAACCGCAATCCCGGTCGAGTTGATACGGCGAGACAGTCAGCCGTCAGAGACACCCGCCTCGGCAAACGTCGCCATACCGCTCAGGCAAGCCACGGCTGCTCTCAGGATGTTGACGGCGACCGCACCTCCGGACGCTTCGCCGAGACGCAAGCCGAGTGAAAGCATTGGTTTTTTATGTATCGCTGTCAGCAGGCGGCTGTGAGCGCCTTCCGCGCTCAAATGCCCGGCCCAGCAATGATCCAAAGCACTGCTTTCTGTGCGCGCAAGACATGCCGCCGCGGCAGTACAGATAAAACCGTCGAGGATCACCGGAACGCGCAGTGTCCGGGCGCGCGCAATCGCCCCAGCCATCGCCGCCAGTTCGCGTCCGCCAAGACGTTGCAGGGCATCCAGGCCGTCGGTCAGATCCGCATGCTGCGACAGGCCGTCACGCACAACCCGCCGTTTGTTGGCCAGACCAGTCTCATCCACGCCGGTTCCACGCCCGACCCAATCTTCAGCAGCACCTCCGAAACAAGCGGCGGCCAGTGCCGCAGCCGAGGTGGTGTTGCCGATCCCCATTTCGCCCACGACAAGCACGTCTGCAACAGGATCGACCGCATTCCATCCTGCCATCAAGGCAGCCGCGCACGTCTCTTCAGACATAGCCGGGGCATCGGTGAAATCTGCTGTGGGCGTGTCGAGATCAAGTGCATGTACATCCAGCCTAGCACCGCAGGCTTTGGCCAGCTGGTTGATCGCAGCGCCGCCGTGTTGAAAGTTCAGTACCATTTGCGCCGTCACTTCAGCCGGAAAGGCGGAAACACCTTGTGCCGCAACGCCATGGTTCCCGGCAAAAACGATGATCTGTGGCGCGTCAATCGAAGGTTTGTCGGTGCCGCGCCATGCGGCGTACCAAATAGCGATTTCCTCAAGCTCTCCCAAAGCGCCGGGCGGTTTGGTCAACTGCCCGTTACGCTGGGTCGCGGCAGCGGCGGCTTTGTAGTCCGGCCCCGGCAATTCGGACAACAGCTTGCGAAACCCCGATAAATCCGAAAAACCTGTTGTCATGGGAGAACCTCGTTGCATGATCGTGAAGTCCTCTTTACCGAATGCGCCCAGAGCGGCAAGACGTGAAGAGGCACCAGGATAGTGAAAACCGACAATGTCCCGCCCGCAGTCCTTGACGTACTTGTGGCACTCAGCCTTCTGACGCGTTTGCCAATGCCGCACTTGCCGCAGGAAACCTTCATAAATTCTGCGCGGGCGGCGTGGGCCTACCCCGTCGCCGGTTGTCTGACCGCACTGGTTGCAGGTGGGGCCGGGCATGCCCTCCATTTGTTGGGATTGCCGCCATCGCTTTGCGCCGGCGTTGTTCTGGCCCTGCTCATGGTAATCACAGGTGCCATGCACGAAGATGGTCTGGCGGACACGGCCGATGGCTTCTGGGGCGGGTACACACGCGAGCGGCGGCTCCAGATCATGAAAGACAGCCAGATCGGAGCGTTCGGAACATTGGCACTGATCGTAATCGCGGGCCTGCGGTGGATCTGCTATGCTGCGCTCCTGCCGGTCGGGCTCGTACCGCTCATAACCGTTGCCGTGGTATCACGGGCCATGATGCCCGTCGTAATGCACATCCTACCCAATGCCCGACCAAATGGACTATCGCAGAGCACCGGTCGTCCCGGTTTGGCAGCCGTCGCAACAAATCTTGCCCTTGGCCTGGCTGCAGCCCTTCTTTGTGCCGGGCTCGCAGGAGTGCTCGTCATAATTGCCGCACTGGTCGTTGCAGGCTGCGTAATGCTGTTGGCAAACAGAAAAATCGGCGGTCAAACCGGGGATGTCCTCGGTGCGACACAACAGTTAGCGGAAGTTGTATCGCTCACAGCGCTGGTCGCGGTTCTTGCATAAAAAAAACCGCGCCCGGTTCGGCGCGGTTCCAAAGTTCGATTTGTGTCGGATCAGGCCGCGACGCGGCTACCCAACACATCCCCGACTTCTTTCGCAGCAGCCAGCTCGTCGCCGCCACTCACAGCAGCAACCTCACGCGTCAACCGCTCGAGCGCCGCTTCATAAAGCTGACGTTCCGAATAGCTCTGCTCGCGCTGATCGTCGGTCCGGTGCAGATCGCGCACGACTTCCGCAATGGCAATCAAATCACCAGAGTTTATCTTTTGCTCATACTCCTGCGCGCGACGGGACCACATTGCGCGCTTAACCTTTGCCTTACCTTTAAGCGTCTTCATCGCGTGGGAGATCACGTCCGGACTGCTCAGAGCCCGCATCCCGATTTCCGTTGCCTTATGCGTCGGCACACGAAGCGTCATCTTGTCCTTTTCAAAGGAGATCACGAAAAGCTCTAGCGAAATGCCTGCGACTTCCTGCTCTTCGATCGACAGGATCTGCCCCACGCCATGGGCAGGGTACACAACGAAATCGTTCGGCCGGAAATCAAGTTTCTTTGACTTTGTCATTCAGTTTTCCTCGATTGACAGTCCAGAAACCGATTAATCGACAGTCAAAATCGCACGTGTGCGTAGCGCGAGCTACGTAACCGGTGCGATTGTGCCGAATTTTCAGGGCCGCATCACGAAATTAGATGCTTCGGATTCTCTTCCGTCTTTTACTTGGTCATTTACAATAACACAAAATGGCAGCATTCGAAAGTTGCCGTTGCGTCATTTCGCTCAATTTCCGCTAAAATTGAGGCTGGAAGTCTCATGCACAGTTTTGATCGGCACCCAATCCTGCCGAATCGCATGCTGCTTTGGTCAACCACCCTCGCCCGGTTCTTCGGAAAAGTACTTGTCCAGTTTTCCGGTTTCACCATCACGTTCGTCTGCGTCCGGCAACGGGTCTTTTTTCGTGATAATGACCGGCCAGATCTCAGAGTATTTCCTGTTGAACTCAACCCATTTCTCCATATCCGGCTCCGTGTCGGGACGGATCGCATCTGCTGGGCATTCGGGTTCACAGACGCCGCAATCAATGCACTCATCGGGGTGGATCACCAGTGCGTTCTCGCCCTCGTAAAAACAATCCACCGGACACACTTCGACACAGTCGGTGTACTTGCAAGCAATGCAATTGTCTGTGACGACATAGGTCATGAAGGCGCTCAATCGTTTGTTTATCGCGCTGTAGCTAAATCAGCGCCCGCAATCATTCAAGAGAGCGCTCTCGAGAAAGATCAAGGGTGCGACGATCCCGCTTGGTCGGACGACCTTTTCCTTCAAAGCGAGGGTTGATTGGAGCGTTCTCCCGGGATTTGGCCTCGGGCGGGGACAAATCGGTGTAAAGCTCCTGCGCTTCAGGTGCCGGACCGCGCTTTTCACCCAGAGCATCGATCCGTATCACCCGAATTTGATCGCCCTGCGAAAAAGTGAGCACGTCCCCTGGTCCAACAGTAAAGCTTCGCTTTTTTGCGTGATTGCCGTTGACCCGCACGCGCCCGCCCGAAACGGCGTTTGCAGCCAGCGTGCGGGTTCTAAAAAACCGCCCATGCCAGAGCCACTTGTCGAGGCGCAGTTTTTCCGCCAACTACTTGTTGTCATTCAGCCCCATGAGAGCCGCGGCAAAAGGGTTGTCCGGATCGATCTTCTTCTCTGGTTTTTGCGGCTTCGCTGAAAACCTTTGGGCTCCCTTGGGCTTGTCGCCGCGCTGCGCACCGCGTTTGCCTTTCTGCCGTGATTTCCCCTTCCCATGTGCACGATCACCGTCGCGCCGGGCCCCACCGCTTTTGGGCGCCCGAACCCATGAAAATGTGTAGTACACTTCCAGTTCTTCTGCTGATAGCTCCGATTGTATAGGTTTATCTGACGCCACATTGTCCGGCTCAAGCGCTCCGGACACGCACACCGCCGCATCCACATTTTGCGTTTCAGATGCTTCCGGCTCCGAAGTTGGCGCTTCCTGTTCTGACGGGAGCTCTTGCTCCGACAGCTTGGCGGGCGTTTCATCACCGTCTTCCCGCGCCGCAAGCTTGGCGGGGGGTTTGGCCTTTTGTCTTTCTTCGCGCACTGCCTTATAGCCCAAGCCTTCCATCAGGTTGGCGAATTGGTCCAATGTCATACCGGTAATTGACAGCATGTCAGCCTTCGCTTCGAAGCCGCCCCGCGAGTCTTCCGCGCGCAGCATATCTGCCAGCCGTTCCAACATATCAATGCGGATCGCTCGCGCACCGGCGTTGCGATATCCCGCCATGGTATCCGCGCCGGCGGGCGCATCCGCATCGACCGGAATTGTCACAAGCCCTGGCGGTGGAGCTTCCGGGAAGTTATCCAAGCCCTTGGACAAAGACCAAAGCACCAGTCTCAACCGTGTTGGCGCGGGTTTCAGCAAGAGCGGCATAAAAATCGTGAACTGCCCAAATCGTATGCCATGTTTGCGCAATGTGCCGCGCGCGTCTTGATCAAGCGCCTTCACTTCAGCGGCCACTTGTGCACGCGTCAAAACGCCAAAGGCTTCGACTATCCGAAACGCAAAACCGCGTGCCAGCCCGCTCAAAGTTTCATCGCGGCTCAGGTTGAGCATTGGCTCAAAAAGCGCCGCAATTTTGCGATCAATGAAGTGTTGCAGCCGTCTTTCGACCTTTTGAGCAACTTCCGGGCCAGCCACGTCGTCGACAAACACCGCGACCTGCGGTTTCAATGGATCAGATCCAGCAATGAGCTTTCCCACTGCATCAGACCCCCACATCAACCCGCCTTGCTCGGTAAAGTCGATCTCGGTGTCCGGCGCATTGTAAAATCGGTCCGCGCGCAGGTGGAACTGTGGCGCCAACGCCTGGAGCGCGGCGGTTTTTATCGTCTTCGCCTCAGCGCCGCTTGCTCCCTTGTCCTGGCTGAACCGGAAGCCTTCCAGCTTGCCAACATATTCACCTTCAACAGTCACTTCGCCGGTATTCGATACTTCTGCCACCATGGCTTCCTTTTGGCCGAGCCGGCGCAAAAGCACGGAGGTGCGCCGGTCCACGAATCTTTGAGTCAAACGCTCGTGCAGCGCGTCAGACAGCCTGTCTTCTACAGAACGCGCCTCTCCACGCCAATGGCTTTCGTCGTCCGTCCAGCCTTTTCGTTGCGCGACGTAGGTCCATGTGCGGATATACGCCAATCGCTTAGACAAGGCGTCGATGTCACCATCGGTGCGATCAATCCTTTGAATGTGCCCGGCCAGCCAGTCGGAGGGAATTTGACCACTCTCGTGGAGATACCCGAAAATCTGTTCCAACAGTCCGGTATGTTCTGCATGGCTAATGCCTCGAAAGTCGGGAATGCGACATACATCCCAAAGAAGTCGAACAGACGCGGCCGTCCCGCAACGCGCCGCAACGTCCACCACCTGCGAAAGTGCTTTGAGCGCCATAACATCGTCTGCTTGGCGCGCCCGCACCAGAATCTCATGCTCCGGTGCTGAGTCCAATGATGTGATTAGGCTGTCAATTGTCCCGAAGCGCAATGCAGAATTGCGCCAATTCAACCGTTTGAGCGGTGTAAAACGGTGTTCCATTATTGCCCTTGCGACGTTGTCTTCCAACTGCGCGGCTTCACCCGTCACGCCAAACGTTCCGTTCTTTGTCCCACGACCCGCGCGTCCCGCGATCTGCGCCAGTTCGTTGGGGGCAAGCGGGCGCATGCGACGACCGTCAAATTTGCTCAGTGCTGAAAACGCAATGTGATCCACATCAAGGTTGAGCCCCATTCCAATGGCATCGGTGGCTACCAGAAAATCCACGTCACCATTCTGGTACATCTCAACCTGCGCGTTGCGCGTGCGCGGGCTGAGCGCACCCATGACCACAGCCGCGCCACCTTTCTGCCGACGGATCAGCTCGGCTATCGCATATACATTATCAACCGAAAATCCTACAACTGCGCTTCGTGGGCGCATCCTGCTTATCTTTTTCGCACCAGAATACGTGAGCGTCGACATTCTGTCGCGCTGCATAAAGTGGATGCCTGGCACCAGCGCAAGGATTGGTCCACGCATCGTGTCCGAGCCAAGAAACAAAGTCTCATGCAGCCCACGCGCACGCAACAGACGATCCGTGAAGACATGGCCGCGTTCCGGGTCCGCGCACAATTGGATTTCATCAACTGCAAGAAAATCGCACCCCAGCCCTTCGGGCATGGCCTCAACCGTGCACACCCAATAATGCGTACGGGGCGGGACGATCCGTTCTTCTCCTGTGACCAAGGCGACCACCGAATGTCCGCGTGCGGCCACAACGCGATCATAGACTTCGCGCGCCAACAACCGGAGAGGCAAACCAATGATCCCCGTCCGATGCCCCAACATGCGTTCTATTGCATAGGTTGTTTTGCCTGTGTTGGTCGGGCCTAAGACGGCCACAATCCGCTGGTCACCCGCCACGGCATTTTCCTTGTCACAATCGGATCAGAGCGTCTGCCCGATCCCTTCACGGGCCAATTGCTTTTTGGCCTCTTTTGCATTTTCGTGATGCGGATAAATCGCCAGCACGCGATCAAACGCGTCAGCCGCTCTTTGATTGTCACCGAACTCTCTCAACATCACGCCCAGCCCAAAAATTGCATTGTAGTTATTGGGGTTCAGCGCCAAAGAACGCTGCAAATCGTCCAGCGCCGGACCATAAAGCCCGGCTCGATAGTACGCCGTTGCCCGAGCGCTCCAACCCTCTGCAAAACCCGGAGCATGATCCGTTAGTGCTGAAAAGTGCTCGATCGCGCGCGTCGTATCTTCTTCTTCAAGCGCTTCGCGCCCGCGCTTGAGCAGCAAATCCATAGAGGCGGAACCGGATTGGTCCCAGAGCAATCGCAGTTCCCGGTCGAGACGCGAAGCCTCTGATTCGGGCGCCGTGCGCAGCTCTTCGAGCAGCGTTTCTTCGCGGCTTTCTGCCTGCGTCACCGTCACAAGTAACGGAAACGCAAAAAATGCCGCAACGATCAGTTTGAGAATCTGTCTTTGCATCGCCATAACGTGTCTCAATGTAACAGCCGAACCGGGCAATTCCAGAGCCCGCCTTCGGGAACCAGACAAAGGAACGCGACATGAGCGACTTGGTGACCACTGCTGTGGAAAAACTGAACGAAAAACTGGCTGCAGGCAGCTTTGCCGGCTCTGCGAAATTCGATATCGCCGGAGAAGGCAGCATTGTGCTCGACAGCACCGGCGCACGCGCAAGCGAAGAAGACACAGATGTTACGCTGTCTGCCGATGTGGAAACCTTTCAGTCCATCCTTGAAGGAGAAACTGACCCGACGAGCGCCTTCATGTCCGGCAAACTCACGGTCGACGGAGACATGGGCATGGCCATGCAACTGGCTGCGGCTCTTGGTTGATGAAATTACGCGCCGCGCCCTTTTACTCCGAGATCGCTTATGGTCCGGATTCGGGCGCGGCGCATTGGATCGACGCGACGGACGGATGCCAGATCCGGTTTGGCCACTGGCCTCTTGCCGAAGCGACCGGCACCGTACTTATCTTTCCTGGCCGCACGGAATTCATTGAGAAGTACGGTCAGGTGGCGCAAAACTTCGCAGCACGGGGATTTGCGAGCGCAGCAATCGACTGGCGCGGACAGGGGCTGGCGGACAGACTGCTTGAAAACCGCCTGATCGGTTATGTCGAGCAGTTTTCCGACTATCAGAAAGACGTCTTTGCCATGGTTGCCGCGGCGCAGTCGCTTGCGCTTCCTCGGCCTTATTTTCTGCTCGGACACTCCATGGGCGGAGCGATCGGCCTGCGCGCACTTTTGAATGGCATACCTGTCAGCGCTGCCGCGTTTAGCGGGCCAATGTGGGGTATCCGTATCGCACCGCGCCTCAAGCCCGCTGCCTGGATTTTGAGCCGCGGTATGCCAAGGCTCGGTCTCGGCCACCACTTACCACCGGGTACGAAACTTGATCACCATGTACTGACGGATCCTTTTGAAGGCAATTTGCTGACCCGTGACCGACGCCAGTTTGAAATCATGGGGGAACAGATGCGTGCGTACCCAGACATGGCGCTTGGCGGGCCGAGCTACGTATGGCTGCGCGAAGCACTGGCTGAGACGAGCGCACTTGCGCGGCGCAAATCACCTGATCTTCCCTGCATCACCTTTCTGGGATCCAATGAGCGAATTGTAGACATTCCGCCTATTCAAGCCCGAATGGAGCGATGGCCCGGTGGGACTCTGGAAATTGTCGAAAACGGCGAACATGAAGTCTTGATGGAAAGCTCTGATGTGACCGAACCCTTGTTCGACAAAATGGCCGAGGTCTTTTCAAAGACCGCCAGCAGGTAGGCTCTGGGCATCTTCTGCTTCATCGCTACATTAGTCGCATGACGCGCGCACCGGCACTAACGTTTACCGACAAAGGAATTTATTGCGCGGTAGGCGATTTTCACATCGATCCCTGGCGACCCGTGGAACGTGCTCTCATCACCCACGGACACGCGGATCACGCGCGTTTTGGTCACCAGTCCTACCTCGCGACGCATGAGGCCTTACCTGTTCTGCAACACCGATTGGGCAGTATAAGTGCGCAGGGTATTCGTTATGGTGAGACACTGCGACTGGGCGACGCGCAGGTATCCTTTCACCCTGCCGGTCACGTGCCGGGATCCGCTCAAATCAAGGTTGATGTTGGTGGCGAAAGCTGGGTCGCGTCCGGCGATTACAAGATAGAGGACGACGGCCTTTCAACAGCTTTCGAACCACAGCGCTGTGATCACTTTATAACCGAATCCACCTTTGGATTGCCTGTCTTTCGATGGAAATCCCAGGAATCGGTTTCGAAAGAGTTGAACGATTGGTGGCATAGATGCGCGGCCGACGGCAAAACCGCCTTTCTGGGCGCATACTCCCTGGGAAAGGCCCAGCGCTTGCTACGGATGCTGGACACAAGCATCGGCCCTATTCTGACACATGGTGCAATCGAGGGCACGAACGCTGTTTTGAGAGCGCAAGGTCTGGCTCTGCCGGAAACCACCCAATTGACGAAAGACACCTCGCCGAAAGCCTACAAAAATGCACTTGTACTGGCACCGCCTTCAGCCATGACAAGTACATGGGCGCGGAACTTCCGCCCGCGCGAGACCGCGTTTACCAGTGGCTGGATGCAATTGCGTGGAATCAGGCGCCGTCGCGCGGGAGACCGGGGGTTTGTCATTTCTGATCACGCGGACTGGCCCGGTTTATTGCAGGCGATCAAGGCAACAGGCGCCGACCACGTCTATGTAACGCACGGCTATACGGATATCTTTGCGCGCTATCTGTCTGAAAACGGATTAGACGCTCAGGTTGTCCCAACCGAGTTTGGCGGCGATGACACAGATGACGAGGCTGCCGCATGAAGGACTTTGCTGCGCTCTTCAATACCATCGACCAAAGCACAAAAACCAATGCAAAGGTCGAAGCGCTCGCGCGATACTTCAGCGCGGCCGATGAAAAGGATCGGCTTTGGACCATCGCATTGTTTTCCGGACGGCGACCCAAGCGCGCCGTGAATGCAACGCGTTTGCGCGAGTGGGCTGCCGAACAGGCCGGCATTCCGTTGTGGCTGTTTGAAGAGAGCTATCCGGTTGTAGGCGATCTGGCAGAGACAATTGCATTGGTTCTGCCCGAAAACGACTCTGACGCCAATCTGAGTTTATCCCATTGGATCAGTGGCCTGCGTGATCTTTCGAAGGTGCAAGAACCGGAGCGGAAAGCCTTTGTCATTGACGCATGGAATACACTCGGCGGAACCGAACGATTTGTTTTTAACAAACTGATCACCGGTGGGTTTCGCATGGGTGTCAGCCAGAAATTGATGACGCGAGCGCTCGCAAAATCCACCGGTAAACCGGAGGCGGAACTCGCGCATCGCCTGATGGGCAATTGGACACCCGACGACACATCCTGGACCGGGTTAATCGACGCTGCAGATCCAACGGCTGACGCATCACGCCCTTACCCTTTTTACCTGTCTTGTGGGCTCGAAGACTCGGCTGAGGCATTGGGGGCGCCCGACGACTGGCGGGCGGAGTGGAAATGGGACGGCATTCGAGGGCAATTGATCTTGCGAGCAGGCAGCCACTTTGTCTGGTCTCGTGGAGAAGAACTGATGACTGACCGGTTCCCCGAATTTGCGCGCGCACTGGACTTTCTGCCGGAAGGCACTGTTCTTGATGGAGAATTGCTTGTCTGGAAGCACGGCAGCACGGCCCCATCCAGCTTCAACGCATTGCAATCGCGGATCGGGCGCAAAACCGTGCCAAAAAAACTGCTGGCCGAAGCACCGGTCGTGCTTCAAGCGTACGATCTTCTGGAACGGAACGGCAAAGACATGCGCTCAATGCCCTTTCAACAGCGGCGCAAAGCACTTGAAACTCTGTGCTCTGAATTGCCCGATGACGCCCCAGTCCGCCTTTCTCCACAATTGAATTTCGGTACGTGGGATGACTTAGCACAACAACGTGACCGAGCCCGCGAGGCTCAGGCCGAAGGCGTGATGCTCAAACGTGCAGACAGCCCGTATCTGGTCGGTCGCAAGAAAGGTGACTGGTGGAAATGGAAACTCGACCCGCTGACCATTGATGCGGTTATGATCTACGCGCAAGCGGGCCACGGAAGGCGCGCCAATCTTTTCACAGACTTCACGTTTGCTGTCTGGAACGGAAATGATCTCGTTCCCTTTACCAAAGCGTATTCCGGACTGACGGACACAGAGTTTCGCGAGATCACAGCCTGGGTGCGCAAAAACACTTTGCAGCGTTTTGGACCAGTGCGTCAGGTCACGCCGCACCATGTCTTTGAAATCGCGTTCGAAGGCATACAGGCCAGCGCGCGACATAAGTCCGGCGTTGCGTTAAGATTTCCCCGTATGTCACGATGGAGAAAGGACAAACCACTGCAAGAAGCCAATACGCTGGACGACTTGAAGGACATGCTACAAACCTATGGTTAATAAAATAAAACCCAACGCGCAAATGCCGCCAGAGCCAAAAACGCCAAAAGTACCGGCACCGCATGGCGCGTGCGACGCCCATGTCCATCTGCTTGCCGGTGCCAACGAATTTCCGCTTTGGCACGGTCGCATTGAAAACCCTGCCCCCGGTCCGGATCTGGAAGGATGGTTGTCGCTTTACCGCGCCCATCTTGAGGCACTTGGTTTTAGCAAAGGCGTCATTGTGCACTCCATCCTCTACGGAACAGACAACAGCGTGACGGTCGAGGCCATACGGCGTCTCGGCAACGGCTTTTGCGGCGTCGGCCTCTTGCCTGACGGCGCAACAGATGACGCACTCGACCAATTTGCCAACTGGGAAATGAAAGCGGTGCGTCTTAATCATGTGCACGGCGGCGTGCTGTCTTGGGAAGGTGCCAAGGCGATGGCCCCCGCCCTCAAAGCACGCGATATGCACATCCAGATGCTGGCCCATGCCGACCGCCACATCGCGTCACTTGCAGATGACATCAGAAGTCTGCCAGTGGACGTTGTGTTTGATCATGTTGGCTGGCCTGCCGACGGGCTGACGCGAGACAGTTCGGGATTTCAGGCGCTCTGCGCTCTTTTGGCCGAGGGTCATGCATGGGTCAAACTCTCCGCTGTTTACCGAATGTGCAACGCTCCCTACGAGGCCGCTGACCGCTTAGTGGCTGCGCTTGTGGCAGCCAATCCCGAACGCTGTCTCTGGGGCTCTGACTGGCCGCATCTGATGTTGGCGGACGCACAGCTGCCACTGGCATCTAGTCTGCTCGAGGCCCTTGATCGTGTGGTGACGGATACGCACACGCGCAACCTTATACTGGTCGAAAATCCAGCGCGGCTCTTTGGCATCTGACCGGCTTGAGCCTTTCGGCGCTTGTACCCTCTGATCCGACGTCCTAGGTACAAACAAACGGCATAGAGAGGACAGATATGCTTCACCTTCCCTTCCCGGTTCATGACGCAAACAGCACAGGTTCCGGCAAGCCGTTGGGCGATTTGCCCGAATGGAACCTTGACGATTTGTACACCGGAGAAAACGCTCCGGAGCTCAAACGCGATCTGGAATGGCTGGAGCAGGCCTGTGCGCGCTTTGCAGCAGATTACGAAGGTAATCTGTCAGATCTCGATGCGGATGGCTTTCTCGAGTGCGTTTTGCGCAACGAAAAGATTAACCAGGTTGCCGGTCGCATTATGTCTTTCGCCGGTCTGCGCTACTATCAACTGACAACCGATGCCGGTCGGGCAAAATTCATGGCGGACCTGCAGGAAAAAATCACCAATTTCACAACTCCGTTGGTTTTTTTCACGCTGGAGATCAACCGGCTCGAGGACGATCATCTAGAAAAGCTCTTTGCGAAAAACCGCGATCTAGCGCGCTACAAGCCGGTGTTTGATCGCATACGCGCGATGAAACCCTACCAATTGAGCGATGAACTGGAGAAATTCCTGCACGATCTAGGCGTGGTCGGAGACGCATGGGAACGCCTGTTTGACGAGACAATTGCCGGTTTGGAATTTGTGGTGGACGGTGAAGCGCTTAACATCGAAGGCACGCTGAACCTGCTGACCGAACAGGACCGCAAAAAACGCGAGGACGCATCGCGGGTACTGGCGGAGGTTTTCGCGGAGAACATCAAAACCTTTGCGCGCGTCCATAACACGCAAGCGAAGGAAAAGGAGATTGTCGACCGCTGGCGCGGTATGGAAACGCCCCAACTGGGGCGCCATTTGAGCAATCAGGTCGAACCCGAGGTGGTTGAAGCTCTGCGCAATGCGGTCGTGGCCGCCTACCCAAAACTCAGCCACCGGTATTACGAGCTAAAGCGAAAATGGCTGGGGTTAGACAAGATGCAGGTTTGGGACCGGAACGCGCCGCTTCCCATGGAAGACAATTCGGTGGTTGCTTGGGAGCAGGCTGAAGCCACCGTCATGGACGCATACACCGCCTTTGACCCGCGGATGGGTGACATTGCAGAACCGTTTTTTCGCAAGGGCTGGATCGACGCGGCTGTTAAACCCGGCAAGGCTCCAGGTGCTTTTGCGCATCCGACGGTTACGAATGTGCATCCATATGTCATGTTGAACTACCTAGGCAAGCCGCGCGATGTCATGACACTCGCACATGAACTTGGGCATGGCGTACATCAGGTCTTGGCCGCAGAACAGGGCGAAATGCTCTCCTCGACTCCCCTTACCCTAGCGGAAACAGCAAGCGTTTTCGGCGAAATGCTAACTTTCCGGAAAATGCTCGACAACGCCAAGGATAATGCAGAGCGCAAAGTGCTGCTCGCGGGCAAGGTTGAGGATATGATTAATACTGTCGTGCGCCAGATCGCGTTTTACGACTTTGAGTGTAAGCTACATGATGCACGCCGCGCGGGAGAGTTGACGCCTGACGACATAAATGACCTGTGGATGTCCGTGCAATCGGAAAGCCTCGGGCCGGCCTTCGAATTCATGGAAGGTTACGAAACATTCTGGGCCTACATTCCGCATTTCGTGCATTCTCCCTTCTACGTTTATGCCTATGCATTTGGTGACGGGCTCGTGAACGCGCTTTACGCCGTTTATGCCGAGGGAGACGAGGGCTTTGCAGACAAGTACTTTGAGATGCTGAAAGCCGGCGGATCGAAACATCACAAGGACCTGTTGTCCCCCTTCGGACTTGATGCGTCTGATCCCGCGTTCTGGGATAAAGGTTTGTCGATGATTTCCGGTTTGATAGACGAACTGGAAGCGATGGAAGCATAAACGCCCTATAGCAGGTGCAAACAAAATGGCCGGCACCGTGGCGCCGACCATTTCGCCGAGGATAAGTGCCTGTTTAAACGCTGCTCATCATACCCTTTTCGCGAGCAAGTTCCCGCATCTTCTTTTGAAGCTTCTCGAAAGCACGCACTTCAATCTGTCGAATACGTTCGCGGCTGACGTCATATTCGGTGCTTAGGTCTTCCAGAGTAACGGTTCTTTCGGACAGGCGGCGCTGAGTGAGGATGTCCTTCTCGCGGTCATTCAGCACGCTCATCGCTTCGCCGAGCAACTCGCGCCGCGCTTCGAGTTCGTTGCGCGCTTCGTAGTCGCTAGCCTGATCGGCATCCTCATCTTCCAGCCAGTCCTGCCATTGCATGGATCCCTCGCCTTCAGCGCCGACAGTTGCGTTCAGAGACGCATCGCCTCCCGACATACGCCGGTTCATTGAGATGACTTCGTCTTCTGTCACACCCAAATCAGTCGCAATTCTTTTGACATTATCGGGATGCAGATCGCCGTCCTCCAGAGCGCCGATTTTGCTTTTTGCCTTGCGCAGGTTGAAAAACAGCTTCTTTTGACCAGATGTGGTACCCAATTTTACCAGTGACCACGACCGCAGGATGTACTCCTGTATAGAGGCCCGGATCCACCACATCGCATAAGTTGCCAAACGGAAACCCTTCTCGGGATCAAACCGTTTGACCGCTTGCATCAGGCCCACGTTGGCTTCCGAAATCACCTCCGCCTGCGGCAACCCGTAGCCGCGATAACCCATAGCGATTTTGGCGGCCAGACGCAGGTGCGATGTGACCAGCGAGTGAGCCGCGTCAGTATCCTGCTCTTCGACCCAACGCTTCGCCAACATGTACTCTTCTTCCGGCTCCAAAAGCGGAAACTTGCGGATTTCTTGCATATAGCGGTTTAGCCCGCCTTCAGGTGTCGGTGCCGGCAGGTTAGCGTAATTGGCCATGGCAAGCCTCCCAATGTTTAGCTGCTTAACATAGATATGGTTACTGAACTGGTCAGTTCAAGTCTCTGATCCAACAAATGTTAGCGCCTGTCATTAGCATGCGGAGATTAAGGAATAGCTTCCTGTGCGCTCCGAAATTAACCTTTTCGAGCCAATTTGGCCCCGACTACTCAGTTTTTTGGACTTCTGAGTAAATTGATTAGGGCCGCCATATCGTTCGGCAACGGCGCTTCGAAACGCAGGGGGTCCTGGGTTACCGGGTGCACGAAGCCCAAAACAGCCGCGTGGAGCGCCTGACGCGCAAAGGCATCGACTGCGGCGGCAGCCCCAACGGGCAGACTCGAAGCGGCCAGTTTGCGCTTGCCACCGTAGACCGGGTCACCAACCAATCCGTGGCCCGCGTGCGCGAAATGGACACGGATCTGATGTGTGCGCCCCGTCTCCAGCCAGCACTCCATCAGCGCCAGTACGGATGGAGTGCCAAATTTCTCGATCGATCTTGCCCGGGTGACGGCATGACGTCCCCTTTCAAAAAAAACGGCCTGACGCTGCCGATCCGTTTTGTGGCGGTCCAAGCGCGTCGTGAGTTTCAGAATATTTCCCGGTTCAAAATTTACGCCGCGAATGCCACGCAGGCGGGGGTCATTTGCGTCCGGAACACCGTAGACGAGCGCTTTGTAGTATCGCTCAACGGAATGTGTTTCGAACTGCCGAGCAAGACCGTGATGTGCCGCGTCTGATTTTGCTGCGACCAGCAAACCGCTTGTCTCTTTATCGATGCGGTGCACGATACCGGGTCGCTGTTGACCACCGACGCCGGACAGATCTGCACCGCAATGCGCCAGCAGCGCATTCACAAGCGTCCCCGAAGGCGTGCCCGGCGCCGGATGTACCACCATGCCAGCCGGCTTGTTAACCACAATCAGGTCGGCATCTTCAAACACCACGTCGAGGCGGATGTCCTCGGGCAAAATGTGCGATTCCTGTGACGCTTGGACCGTGATCTCAACCACCGCACCAGCTGCAACGGGCGCCCTGGGGTCTGCCGCCATTGCGTCGTCAACAAAAACTGCGCCTTCGGCGATCAATCGGACGATCCGCGTGCGCGACAATGCGGCCTCCTCTGGCACATCGCGCGCCAGAGCCTTATCAAGGCGTGACGGCGGGGTCTGCCCGATTGAAAAACGGATGTGGCGAACAGACATGCACAACCCTGAACTCGAGCCCAAGTCGCAGGCGACAGAGCCCGGCAACATCAGGTTCTTGCGACGTTTGGTGACGGTGCTGACCGCCACAATGATTGGGGGCGTTTTAGTCATCATCGCGTTGATTGTCATGCGTTTCTATGATGTGCCGCCGCCACTGCCGGATACCATCGAATTGCCGGAAGGCGTTTCTGCCGTCGCTTTTACCCAAGGACCGGACTGGTACGCAGTAGTGACAGATGACGATCGGATTCTGGTCTTTGATCGCGTGACCGGGTCGCTGAAACAAACTGTGACACTGAACTGACAGCAATCGCGTTTCAAGAGCGCAGCTCATTTAATGAAACTGCCAGTCACCAATGTGGCGGCCAATTTGTTCGCGCCGACTTCAAACCGCAGATTGCATTTCACCTTCTTAAGACACTGGCATGTTCGAAAAGGCTTTTCGATCAGTTGCACTCGAGGCATTTGCAACTACGTCAAATTCCATAACCCAGCGATCATCCTCTTGCACAACGCATGCCGGTTAAAGAGCGGCTCCGACTTGGCTTGCAACACGGGCAAAAACTCGACCAAAACGCATTAATATCGATCAACTTTCCAGATCTCCGCAAAGGTAAAAATCGTTCAAAGCCCATTGATGCCCTGTTCAGCCGTCTTTTCGAAAAGCTCCGCGCAAAACTCAATTGATTTGCAGGGCTTGCAGGTCGCGTGTCGCTATCCGCAGCCAGTGGCATCACGTAAAATCACGCTGGGTGCAGATGGCCGTTCAATATTTGAGCAAACTCAAAGAACACCGCACAGAAAATAAGCTACGGCGCGCATTGACTGCTTGGTGATCCCACATCCAGTGGTGTAGATGAAGTGTTGCAACAAAAAAGATCGTCGGCTGATCCAAACACCGCCAACAGGAGGTTACTTCCAATGTTTCATCATGCGTTTTCCGCCGCAGCTATTGCTCTGTGTGCGACTGTGGTTTCAGCTCAGACCGAGTTGCCCTTCGCATTAGACTGGAAATTTGAAGGCCCCTCTGCGGCGTATTTTGCTGCAATTGATAACGGACATTTCGCAGCAGAAGATCTGTCGGTTACAATCGAAGCCGGTGCAGGGTCGGTGCAAACGATCCCGAAAATTGCCACCGGCGCCTTTCCGGTTGGTTTTGGCGATATCAACTCGGTTATCAAGTTCTTGGACCAAAACCCCGGCGCTCCGGTCACCGCGGTCATGATGGTCTATGACAAACCTCCTTTTGCCGTCGTCGGACGGAAAAGCCAGGGTGTCACAGCACCAAAAGACCTGGAAGGCAAAATCCTCGGTGCACCCCCCCCGGATGGAGCATGGGCACAATTCCCCGTCTTTGCGAAAGAGACGGGCATAGACACCTCAGCGGTTACTGTTGAGCCTGTGGGTTTTCCGACACGTGAGCCAATGCTAGCAGAAGGCAACGTGGACGCGATAACGGGATTCTCTTTTTCCTCCGTTGTGAACCTTAAACGTCTTGGTGTTCCGGATGACGATATCTCGAACATCCTGATGGCAGACCATGGGTTGGAACTTTATGGCAACGCGATACTGGTCAACACCGACTGGGCGGCGGAGAACGGCGATACACTGCGCGGTTTTCTCCGCGCCGTTGTAGCAGGATGGCAAGATGTAATCAACGATCCGGCGGCGGGCATTGACTCCCTCGTTCAACGCAATCCGGCTGCGGACAAGGCGTTGGAACAGGAACGTTTGCAGATTGCCGTCGACCAGAACGTCTTTACCGATTACGTCAAATCCAACGGTATGGGGTCAATTGACCCGGCTCGGATGGAAAAGGCTATTGAACAACTCGGTGAAACATATGAGTTTCAAAACCCTCAGGATGCGTCACTGTATTTCACTGACGAATATCTGCCAGAAGGCGGTTTCAAGCTGAACTGATCAATGAAGATGCGAGCCGGTCGTGTCGGCTTGCGTCAGGAATTCCAGTGAGCCAAGCACTCATCGAAATCAAAGACGTCCACCTTGCCTATGATACAAAGGCGGGCCCTCTTCCGGTTTTGGATGGCTTTGATCTTTCAGTGCCAAAGGGCGGATTTGTGGCCGTTGTGGGGCCGTCGGGCTGTGGCAAGTCTACTCTTACACGCCTCATTGCCGGGCTTATGAAACCTGACGCCGGTGAGGTGCGCTTGCACGGCGAACGGGTGACCTCCCCGCGTTCTACCGTGGGTATGGCTTTTCAAAACCCCGTTTTGCTGGAATGGCGGACGATCCTGAAGAATGTCATGCTGCCGCTGGAGATTGTGCCGACCAAGATGTCCAAGTCCGAGCAGGAAGACCGTGCCCTGCATCTTCTTGCATTGGTTGGGTTGTCAGGCTTCGAACAAAAACGTCCGTCCGAGCTTTCGGGAGGCATGCGCCAGCGTGCATCACTGTGCCGCGCACTTATTCACAAACCCGAAGTTCTGATCTTGGATGAACCCTTCGGGGCGCTTGACGCGTTTACGCGTGAGGACTTGTGGCAAATGATGCATGCGCTGAAAGCAGAAGAGCCCTTTACGGGTGTACTGATCACGCATGACCTGCGCGAGTCGATTTTTCTGGCCGATCAAGTGGTGGTTATGTCCGGTCGACCGGCCAGGAGCCAGTATGTAATGAACATCGAACGCCAAGGCCAAGCGGTGCTTGATGATCTTTATACGTCCCAAGCTGCAGATCGGCTCAACACTTTGCGTCACCAGATCCAAATCGCTCAGGGTCGCGCGCCCGCCGAAGAAGGTCAGAGGTAATGTATCGTAAGCTTGCTGTTCCTCTTATCGCGATCATCGTGTTTCTTGTCCTTTGGGAGCTTTTGGTTTGGATCAACGGGTGGCCCAACTACATTATGGCGGCTCCGTCTGACCTGCCTGCGGCCTATAGCCGGTATTGGGAGCTGTTCATTGTGATGGGCTGGCAAACACTATGGCGCACTGTTGTCGGGCTGCTGATTGCGATCGTTTTCGGCGTGGCCGTCGGAATGGTTATGGGCTTTTCACGCACCATGCGGGACGCACTGTATCCGCTGCTTGTCGGCTTCAACGCAATCCCGAAAGCGACAATCGTGCCGATTGTGGCGCTTCTTTTTGTCGGCGCGCATGACTTTAACACGATCTTGATTGCGTTCCTGATTTCGTTTTTTCCGATTGCGGTTTCCGTTTCCATAGGCTTGTCGACATTGGAGCCAGAATATCGCGATATCCTGCGCTCGCTGGGCGCCAGTCAAGCCACAATCTTCTGGAAAATCGCGCTTCCAAAAACGCTGCCCGAGTTTTTTGGTGCCCTTAAGGTTGCGGTGACACTGGCGTTCATCGGCACCAACCTGATGGAGATCGTTTCGCCGCATGGGCGAGGCCTTGGCGCTCTTTTTGATAGTGGCAAGATAAACTCGGACTATCCTTTGATGTTCGCCGTTCTCATCGCGCTCGCCTTCCTTGGCATCGTTTTGTATTACATCGTCGTGGCGCTGGAAAAGATCTTTGCGGGATGGGCAGAGCGGCAAGCGGTCTAACAGCTAGAATTACGTTCGGTTGCAGCGCCGGTCATGCGGGGAAGACATCGTTTCCAGAGAATTTGAGTGTCGCAGCTTTCTTGACCTTGGTCCAAGACTAAACGGCCCCTTTTTAAATACTTAAACAACCTTTCGGGATTATGTTTTCAGAGCAACCGATCGTGGCTTTGGCGACCGCATGTTTTGTTGTAGCCGCGTCGGGCACGCTGTTCTGATACGCCGATGCCTCCGACAGGCAATCGCTGTCTCGGCGAAACATGTTTGGAAGTGAAAAACGGGCTGAGGATTGGCCAAAGAGCATTTGCCCCTCACGCCTCCGGCAAGTGCTCCTACGGCTCAATCGATCAAGGTACCTAGCCTCCGAACCCTGCCGCTTTGGGCAGCCATGTGGACAACAATGGAAATGAAAAGACGAGGATCAGGCCCAACAGAATTAGCACTGCATAGGGCAAGGCGCCGCGGATCACATCGGACAACGGGGCTTTAGCGATACCTTTTATTACAAACAGGTTCATCCCGACCGGTGGTGTGATCAGCGCAAGTTCGAGGTTGATCATGAGCAGGATGCCGTACCATATCGGATCAATCCCGAGTGCCAGCATGACAGGAAAGACAATCGGCGTCGTGATCAGAATGATCGAAATCGTCTCAAGGAACATACCAAGCACAAGAATAAGCAGCATAACTGCCAGCACAAACATGGCGGGGCTGAGGCCGATTGCTGTCACCTGTTCAACGATCTCGATTGGGAGGCGAATTATTGTTACAGCGTGACCAAAAAGCGCCGCAGCCGCAAGGATCATAAAAAGCATCGCAGTTGTACGGACGGTTTCAAAGGCTGTTATCCATAAGTCGCGCAGACCGAAGTTTCGATAGACAGCAATGCTGATGAGGAGTGCGTAGAGGCAGCCGATAGAGGCCGCTTCTGTCGCCGTGAATATTCCAAAGTAGATCCCGCCCAGCACGACCGGAGGCATCAGCAAGGCCCAGATCGACTGTCGCATGCGTAACCAGATAACGCCCATGCCAGCAAATGGCTGGGACACGACCGCGCAACCGAAGCCAGCGCTGATCATCGCCCAGACCGCAAAAATGGCAGCCATCATGATCCCGGGCATCAAGCCTGCCAGAAAAAGAGCTCCGATCGATGCCTCGGTCACGATCGCGTAAAGAATGAGCGGTCCTGACGGTGGGATAAGGATCCCCAGCGTACCGCCTGCCGCAATCACGCCGTAGGAATAGCTCGGACGGTAGTTAAAGCGCTTCATCTGCGGTATGGCGGTCGATCCGATGGTCAGCGCGGTGGCAACGGAAGAGCCGGAAATGGCAGCGAACACAGTGCATGAGAGGATCGTGGCGACACCAAGACCGCCACGCAAATGGCCGACCATCGCGTTGGCAGCATCATACAGGTCTTTCACTACGCCGGCGCGGATCATCACATGCGCCATGAAGGCAAACATTGGTATCGCTGTCAGAAGCCCATTGTTCAGCTTGGCAAAAACTGTGTCGGCGGCGCTGTTCACATTGCCTTCTGTCAGCACCATTATGATCAGGGACGTCAGCCCGAGGCCTGCAAAGATCGGCATTCCGGTCAGCAAGAGAACGATCAAACCGGCTAATATCAAAAACGTCATCACGGGCGGCGCACCGTCAAGAGCGTGGCCAGGCGCGCCAGCGCCGCAAGGATTAATATGATCATGCCAATCAGCAGGAAGCCTTGCGGGATCCACATTTGCACGCTCAGATATCCATCTGAATAGATGCCGAAATCAAATGAGAACTGAACCATAAGAACCGCGCTGTAGAGAATTGCGGCAGCGACAAGGATCACACCAATCATCCCCCAAACCTCGACCAGCCACTGCGTTCGAAGGCCGGCGCGTTCCGTCAGAAGGTCGACCCCGAAATGTTCGCCGCGCAAGAGCACCTCGCCCGCGCCGAGTGCCACCATAGCGACGACGATAAAGCCGTTAAGTTCATCTGAGAACGTGATCGGAGTTCCCAGGACGTAGCGCATGAACACGCTGTAACTCACCACTGCGAAGACGATGAGAACCAGCAAGGCTGCCACTCCTGCACCGAACAGCGTAACCAGGCGTACCGCGCGCTCTGCCCCTGAGACCGGTAAGGTCTCAGAGGTGTCATTTTCACGATCTGGTTTCACATCAATTTGAAATCTGGCCAACCAGTTCAAGCAGTTTGACGCCGTCAGCGCCGGTCGCATCGCCAAACGATTTATCGAAAGCCGGCACCATGATCTCTCTCCAAGCGGCTTCTTCATCGGGCGTCTGCACGTGCACCGTCATACCGTTTTCCGCCAGTTGCTGCGGCGCGGAAGCCGATGCTTCTTCGGACGCAGCCACCGCCCACTCTGCGGCTTTGGAGCTGGCTGCAGCAATCGAAGTCTTCTGCGCATCTGAAAGGGCGTTGTACCAATCGGGGTTGAGGTAACCGTGGAAGAACACGCTAAAAAGCGGCACAACCGTGACGTGGTCTTGTACTTCAAAATACTTGCGCGAATAAGCCGCGGCAATGTCTGTCATACCGGCGTCGATCACGCCGGTTGAAAGCGCCTCATAAACTTTTGAGCCGGACATCGCAGACGGCGCTGCGCCCATTGCGACAAGGCCTTCATCGGCGACTGGATTCAAACCTCTTATCTTTACGCCTACAAAGTCTTCCGGATTGATCAACGGTGCCCCTTTCGACGTCATCGCCGTCATCCTCGTGGTGAAAAGCCACACCGCGTTTTGCACGCCTTTTTCAAGGAGCTTGTCTTCCAGAAACATAGCCGCGTCGCTGCCCGGCCAAGCGGCCAGCGTGTCCAGATCGGTCACGGCATAAGGTTTCAGAGTCACGTTCATAATAGGCAAGGTTTTGCCCCATTGCGGGTTGATCGAAAATGCACACTCGATGTTGCCTTTAGCGACAGACGCGATGTTTTCGCGTGCACCAACAAGGCTGTTGGCACCAAAAATCTGTACGTCGATTTCTCCGTTCGACTGCGATTCAATCTCTGCCGCCCACTGGTCGATGACCTTGGCAATATGGTGCGCGGGGGGCAACTGGTGGCTGCAGCGCATTTCGGTCGCCTCGGCATAGGCTGCCGTGTTTATTGGTGTTGTGGTTATCAAAGCGGCTACAGCTGTTTTCAAGATGTTCATATTCTCCTCCATTTTGTCATCCGATTTGTCGTTATGCGCGCCATCTGATCTGGCGCGGCGCACCGGCACGCGGCAGCGCACCAAAGAGATGTTCATCAGGCATTTCCAACGCGGCGATGTCTCGCACAGCCATCAGTTTTTCCAGATCGATGCCAGTCGCAAATCCCTTTCTTTCGCAAAGGAATATGAGGTCCTCAAAAACTACGTTCCCGGTCGCACCAGGCGCAAAGGGACAGCCTCCCAATCCCGCCAGCGCGCCATCAATCACCCGAATGCCAGCATCCAGAGCCGCAGATGCGTTGGCGATCCCCATCCCTCTTGTGTCATGCAAGTGAATACTCAGCGCGATATCACCCAGTTCGTGTTTTACGCGCCCAACAAGGTCCTGCACCTGATCCGGTCCTGCAAATCCTACGGTATCCGCAAGTCCAACAATTTCCGCCCCGGCGTTCACGCATGCCGCCGCGATACGCACCACCTCCTCAGGATCGACTTCACCCGCGATCGAACAGCCAAACGCCATTGAGATTCCGACCTGAACCAAGGGCAAGGTTTCCGAATCTCTGGCCATTTCAACGGTTCTTTCGACCAATGCGATTGCATCCTTGCGGGAACGGCGCGCATTTGCTTGGCTATGCTCTTCCGTTGCCGAAACCACCGTGACGATTTCACCAACCGGGGTCTGAACGGCATCAGCCGCCCCACGGTCATTCAATGCAAGAGCCGCGGAATGGACACTGAGGTCTTTGCAGATATCGATCACATTGCGGACATCGGCAAACTGCGGCATCGCATCGGCGGGAAGGAATGATCCCACCTCGAAGTGACGAACACCCGCAGCGCTCTCTCGATGCAACCACTCCGCCTTGGCCACCGTCGACGGGTGGCTTTGGACCATCTGGAGACCGTCGCGCAAGCCGACTTCCCGCAACACGACCCTGTCGGGCGGATACACTTCGGACAGGCGGGTCACGCTGTTTTCCTGTTTGTCGCACCGCTCGCGGCCTGCACTTCAGAAGGCGATAGCCCCAGCGCTGAGAGAACGTCTTCCGTATCAGCACCGACATCTGCGACATTCAAACAAGTCGGTTGAGGGCTATTGCCATCCACTTCGATTGGCAAGCCAGGAGCCCGAAACGCCTGACCACCGGACAGTTGCGAAGCGTGCAAACCCCCGGGACGCAAAACATGCGGATCCTCATACATGTCAGCCGGACGATTGATCGGAGAAAACGGGAGGCCTGAAGTCTCAAAGATCTCAGTCAACTCCGGAAAATTCCATTTCTTTATCGCATCTGCAAATATTGGGATCGTCCAATGCCGTGCTTCGATCTGGTCCATCTTTGACTGCAAACGCGTGTCGCTTAACAAATGCTCCAGCCCGATGGCGTTGCAAAGGAGCTGCCAATGTCCCTCAGTGACTGCACCCACAAACACCTGTCGCCGGTCGCCGGTTTCGAAGATGTCGTAGACAGGCCAGGAGAACTCGCGCTCGGGCATCGGCGCCGGTTCACGTCCGTCCAGATCGAACTGAACCATATGCTGCATTACAAGCATCAGGCAATTCTCGAAAAGACCAACACGCAAGGCGCGACCTTGTCCGGTCTGCTGTCGCTCCATCAAGGCCCCTAACACGGTAAGAGCCCCGAACACGCCCCCCATGATGTCGTTCGCCGATGAACCAATGCGCAGCGGCCGTCCCGAAGGACCGGTCATATAGGCCATTCCTGTCATCATCTGAACGACTTCATCCATCGCCGTTCGGTCCTGATAGGGACCGTGCAGGAAGCCCTTGCAGGATGCTATGATCAATTCGGGATGCTTTTCCCGAAGTTTCGATGGCGCAACCCCCATTCTGGCAAGCGACTGATCGCGAAAGTTCTCGACAAAAACGTCAGCGGTTTTCAAAAGCTGACCCAGCGCCGTCTTTCCGGCCTCGCACTTGAGATCCAAAGTGATCGAACGTTTGCCGCGATTGAAACTTGGGAAGAATCCGCGCCCCATCCCAGTCAGGTGCCGGGTCTTGTCGCCAGCGGGCGGTTCGACCTTGACAACCTCGGCTCCAAGATAGGCGAGGACTTGACCACAACTTGGTCCCATAATCATGTGGGTCATTTCAACGACCCGGATCCCTTGCAGTGGTCTGAAATCATTTCGCACAGCGTGTGCTCCAGTTGGACGCGCGTGAATGAACGCTACGCGATTACCACGCTTTGCAGAATTACAATGTTCATAACCCTGCTTTCTGATATTGAGAAACCATGGATAACCGACAGCTCCGATACTTTGCGGCGATCTTTGAAGAGGGCGCGCTTGCGCGTGCCGCCGATCGGGAGAGGGTCGCCGTGTCAGCCTTGAGTCGGCATCTTTCCAATCTGGAAGCCGAACTTGGCGCGCCGCTTTTTGAGCGAATGCCGAGGGGCGTTCGACCGACGGCATCCGGTGTTCGATTGTATGAGCACGCACGCGCGATCCTGCGATCCATGCAGGCCGCCAGTGCTGACATCCGAGATACCGAAAAAGAGATTGCGGGAGAAGTTTCGGTTGGCTTTGCCCACTCCGCCGTCAAATCTATCGGTGTGCCTTTGATCCAGCGCGTCTCGCAAGCCTATCCGAAGTTACGGCTGCATCTTTCGGAAATCTTTTCCGGGTCCACCACCCAACAACTTGCGTCCTTGGAGGTTGATTTGACCCTGACATTCAATCAGGTTCCTGATTCACGGTTCAGGTTTCAGCCGCTTCTGGAAGAGGAGGTGGTTTTGGTCGGCCGACCGGATATTGTGGGCGGACGCGGGGCAATCAGTTTTGAGGCGCTGCTGGAATTGCCCCTCATTATTTTGCGCCAAGGCCTGAACACACGTGCCCTGTTGGACGACCCGTCCCTTCTCAGGCGGATCGAAGAAACCGCCCAGTTCCAGATGAATTCTATGGCGGCAATTGGCGGCTCGCTTCTTTCGGGCATCGGATGCCTCGTGGGCACCCGGTTTATTTTGAAAGAACACATTGACGCCGGCACATTGGTCACGCGACCGATCGTGAACCCGAAGCTCAGCCGGACACTTTACATCGGAGAATTGAGTGATCGCCCGGCGACCTTTGCCTTTGAGGCAGTGCGTCAGCTGTGCATTGACCTGACGATTGAAGCCGTAGAAACGCGGCAATGGAATGCGACGTTGATAAGTGATACGAGCCGACGTTAGTATCGATATTTATCTGTTTATTTGGTTCAGATACGGCTCAATCACTTCCTGATATTTAGGCATCACATCCGGATTGCTAAACGTGACGCGTACTTCACGCATAGGATCAGAAGGGTCAATCGAGGTTCGAGCATCCGGATGTGTAAAAAAGCGTTCCGCCATCTTTTTGTCTTCGAGCGCTACGCTGGCCGCAAACGCCAGAGAGTAGCCACGTGAGTCACCGCGGTCGATTATGGTCTGGGCACGCTGCAGAGAAAGTTCATAGTCAGACCGCCTGAATGCATCTAAAGCAAGCGGTATTATCATATAGCCAGGAACGTTAGGTTGCATGTCTATTCCTCCCTGCATTTCGATCACACCGTTATCCCAATCGCCCTTCAGCGCCATCTGCCACCCCAACAGAAAGTGTGGTGCAGGACGTGACGGAGCCAGCTCTACTGCGCGCCGATATCGCTCGATCGCACCGCTTCGATCTCCCAGTGCGGAAAGAACATTTCCCAAGACCTCATGCGCGAAGGAGTCGGACGGATTTAGTCTTACAGCTTTGGAGGCAAATGACTTTGCCCTTTCCAGTAATGCTTGTTCTTCGTCCCCCCGCTTTTCACTGCTTGCAAAGAAAAGGTTGAGAGCATGCGCCGACAGAAGGGTCGAGTTGCCGGTTCCTCTTGAGATCGCGTCAGACAGACAACTTCTAGACAGCTGTTGTGCTCTGGGGTCTTTGGTCGCGTCGAAGGCCAACGATACAATCAAGCACTGATAGTCGTCACTTATCGACGTGCTGTTGGACAACGACTCGAGTGCCAGGGCGGCCTGCTCCGCTGTGATTGCACCTGACGGACCGGCAACTTCTTGACCAATGCCACGGACGGCTTTCGTAAGGTTAGTATAAAAGTCCGATGCCCCCTCGGCGACGGGTATCGTACGCGACCAAATCACCGTGGCCGTTGACATTGACGTAAGCTGCAGACCGATAATGCCCGACTGGCCTTCTATCGCTGGCGTAATGTCCAGCCTGTAGTCCGGAGCAGCGGCGGCTCGACTGCGCAATGTGTCGTTTGCAATGGGTCCGTCCCTCACCACCACCGTTGGCAGATGTGCAAGGTCTGCCATCAATTGTTGTCTGAACCCTAATGCGAAGTTGTGCCCGGGAGAGGGTTGCGCATAGGCAATTGGTGCGATCTCGACGATCGGTTGATCAGACTGGCGCACCTTAGAACCGGGTCGAATGCCGGAGAACAAAGACAAGCACACCGCCGCAAACACCGTTACTGCGATGTAGCGCATCCTGCGGCGCGCATGTCGAGGTTTAGCGACGACCGCACCATTGGTATGCGCCGGTATGTCGACAGTCGGTCGATAGCTCCCCTTTGGAATCGCTATTTTTGGTTCATTCGGATCTGAAGAGCGTGCATAGTAAAGTTCCAGTGCATCCCGCAGGCGGGCGACTTCAACGCGGACAATACTGTCGGTTGTAGGGTCAAAGTCCGGGCCTCGCCCCAGAACATCTAAAGCTATTGCATAAGCTTTCAGATGATCCCCTCGCCCTTCGAGCTCTTCTCGGACGAGGTACTCCAAGAGATCGTACCGCCGCCGGCCGCCTTTCAGCAAAGTCTCCGATCTGGCTCTCTCAAGCCATTCTTGCACCTCAGGAAACTCGTCCGATTGCTCTTGCATATTCCACACCCCTCGTAAGAACAGTACCGCATAAGGCGCTCCATATAAACAACGATTCAACCATAAGCAGTCATCCCAAGAGGCATGAACCACGTGACTCCGGCGTACGTACTACCACGGGCTCATCAGGTTTGCGATTTCATCCTCAGGACCGCTTCGTCGGGCGGAACGTCAAAACAAACTCACCCACAGGATCAATTCGTGTCGAAAAACGCAGATCAGAAATCCCCGCATTATGATTGCCCAACGCCACATGTCCTCGTGGTGGATAGAAATGAAGACTACGGACGCTTGGTTGTAGCCGCGCTGCATGAGCTTTCTATGCGCGCCAAACACACGCGTACTGTCGATGAGTTTCTGGATTTGAACTGTCGCACGCGCGTCGATCTCGTCTCGTTGGAGGTGGAGCCCTGTCTGCCTCATACGATCGAAAGTTTGCGCGTTCTCCGAACCCATTTTGGAGAAGGACCGGGGACACGGATTATCGCATCATCCTGCATTGCTGCTGCAGGTTTCGAGTTGCTGGTCGAGCGTCACGGCGCTGACGCGTGCATCAATCATCGGCTGGAACCGAATGCATTGGCTGCTTGGCTTAACGCGGAGCTTCAAAGAAAAAAGATCGCCAGTGTATCCGGCGAATGGGTACGTTCTCGAAGCCACGGAGAAGCCAGAAAATGACCGTCACGGACCAGAACCAATGCATCTTCCAAATGTCGGAATCGGCAGCAGCTCCAACCGTGTTGCTTGCAGGTTTCACATCCGACGACGCCAACAGCATTTCGCATGCATTGGGAAACATTGGCTGGATTTCAATTCACTTGACGAACGCTTCAGAAATTGAACGGGCGTCTTTGTCCAATCGTTTTGACGTGATCGTCGTAGATGCCGAAAAACTCGAAGTCTATGCACCTCACTTTATCGCTCGTCTTCGAAACACGCCGGGTCCTTCTTCGAGTACGACGATCTTGGCCGTCACGTTTTTTTTCCTGGAAGGGTTCCAGGCGCAACTTGTGCAATCGGGTGCAGACCTCGTCATCGCAAAACCGTCCGACCCGAAACTATACGTAGTCAACGTCACGCGGGCAGCCACACAGCGATTGCAAGCCGTTGGACCCCAAAATGCGTGAGAATGTTTTGCCGTTCCGTCCGCGAGGCTCAGGAGGCCCCATTTGTGCTTCGGTCACGCTTGGCCCGCGCAAATTGGCGTGGGTTACGCCAAAGCAAAGGCGGAAACATACGGACGTGACTAAAGTCAATATTCAGGCGGAAGCGAATGAGTTAGCGTCTCAATTTGCAACAGGAAATTTGAATGTCGTCGCTTTGCATTTTAAATTCCCGCTTGTGGTTTACGTCGGGCGACGTTTGATGGTTCTCAAAGACGAGGATCAATTTGTTTGTGCGCTTTCGTTGTACCGATCCATCCTGTCGGAGGAATGGTTATCCAATGTGACAAGCAGCGTTTTGGAGAGTCGCTGCGCGAGCGACAGCCGGTGCAAGGTCAGTGTTGAAAATCGCTATTTCTCTACCGATGGGCGCGACTTGGGAACCGCCCGTATCAACTACTACGGCGAAGCCACTGCCGCAGGACGCAAAATTCGGATGGTCGAATACCTTGAGTGGCCATGCCAGAAGCAGGTCGCAAAGTGCCTCGGGTTACAATGTATGATGGCTTGACCTCGCGCGTAAAGCGAAGCGTAAAAGCGATCTTCTAATTCTGGTCTTTGCCAACGCCAAAACGTCCAAGCAGGTCAGGCTATTGGGCGGCCGCAGCGAACATCGGCTTTTCCGCCAATGCCCGCAAGGAGCAGTCGCCCTGCCGCCGGAAGCGAGACATACGCATGTTGGGCGGTGTGAGGACCGCAGATGTATTGGTCACGGTCAAGTCAACCGAACCTTCATTGTTGAACCAGCCGTAGATGTCAGACGTTCCCAAAAAAAGACGGGCAGCACCCATGGGAACTAAGAACTTTTGCGGGTTCGAAGCCAAATCTGCCCCATCACCAATGTAAGAGATTTGGTTCAACTTTGGCGACACCGACGTGACTTCAATCAGGTTGCCGAGATCATCGAGGCAGCCGAAAGGCTTTGCCTCCGAAACCGCATCTCGGACCGGGTAGCCGCTGGATATCTGGCAAACTGGATGTATTGCTCCGTTTGATAAAAATGGGTGTCGAGAGCTGGCCAAAAACCGACAAAGTTTCGCTGATATCTCGCGTGTGTCGCCCAATCTGACTACAACGGTCTAAACCATTGGCCGATGCGGTGAATGCTGAATTACCTTGTAAATCTTCCCTGCGAATAAAGCATTATACGGTATTAAAATACCTTTTTGGGTATTGATTTTGATCAAATGGTACCACCTCCTGGGCTCGAACCAGGGACCTCCTGATCCACAATCAACGCGTCCATAAAGTTCACGCTTTGTCCTCATACGTCCACAATTATCTACACTGATCTACTATGTATCTGAAAATTAATTTATTTTCGGAAGTCTCTCGCTTGTCCCCTGCTCAGGAAACGTCTAATATTGTCCACAGCAATCCACCCCTATCCAAAATTGTTGTCCCCTATATGTCCCCCAGAGACCTAACCGACCGATTTCTCAAAAGCCTAACTCCGCCAACGGAGGGGCGCATAGAGATACCAGACGCTCGAAGGCCGGGACTAAGGCTAAGACTGTACGCTTCGGGCCGGGCGACCTGGATGTATGAAAAGCGCGTAAAGGGTGGAAAGAACCGCAAACACACTTTCGGAACGTGGCCGGAGCCGATCAGCCTAAGCGAAGCAAGGGTTATGGCTTTGGAAATAGAGGCAGAGGCCGCGAAAGGGATTGACCGCGTTGCCGAAGGCAAGGCCAAGCAGTTGGAAGAAGAAGCCGCAATTTTTCGCCAGCTGAAGGTCAGGACGGTACTGGATGCTTACAACGACCTTCACCTTTCCAACCTTAAAGGCGGGAAGGAACGGTACGCACAGCTAAAAAACGCTCTCAAAGCGTCATTGGACCGCCCTATCTGCGACATGACGCGTGCCGATATCCAAGCCGCAGTGGATGCGAAAGCTGCGGAGGGAAGAAAAACTCATGCCAATAGGATAAGGTCAGCCCTGCTCGCCTTTTCTAAATGGGCTTGGGGCAGAGAGTACATAGAACAGGATATTGGCGTAGGTATTTCCAAAGCCAGCAAGGAAACAGCACGTGAACGCGCGCCAACAGTTCTGGAAGTTCGGCGGATTTGGGACGCGACGTTCAATATGGGGGACTTATGGGGCCCTGCCCTTCGTCTCATGATACTTACGGCGCAGCGGCGCGGAGAAATTCTGGAATTGCTTTGGTCTGAAGTCGATTTCGACAGAGCGCAAATTATTAAGCCCGGCTCACGTACAAAGAACGGCAAACCTCACATAACGCATTTGTCCGCACCTGCTCTTTCCGAGCTTGCAGAAATGAAACGGAAGATCGAAACCGGCGAAGCTGCCAAAAATGATTTCGGCTTCGTCTTTACGACAACAGGCCATTCGCCACCATCTGGTGTCAGCAAGGCGAAAGCGCGCTTGGACAAAAGCCTAGGAGGCGATTTTGAGCCTTGGCACCTCCATGATTTGCGAACTTCGTTTTCCACGGCAATGGCTGAATCCGGCATACCCGAAAGTGTTGCAGACCGTATCCTCAACCACTCCGCCTGCGGTTCCGCACCCAGCGCCGTTGCGCGCGTTTACAATAAAGCTGAGATGCTCCCGCAACGGGCCGCCGCGCTGGATCGTTGGGCGAACATGGTAACTGGACAA
>JBCCXN010000025.1:0-43731 GCA_039191495.1 Pseudomonadota bacterium
GGACGAATGGCGCAACTTGACCAATGGGAAAGGCACGGTCCGCATTGTCGGCATTGGAACGGCCGAACGCGGCGATGGGAGGAGCCGCAGTCTTGAAAGCGGTCGTTTTTATGGAGTGCGGCAAGTGTCGGCTTCGAGCCCGAAGCAGACTCCAGTTCGCGACACCAGACGAACTGAGGTTCAGAGAATTGTCCGCTTGCCAAGATGATCTGCAAGCTGATCGAAAACTAACCTGATCCTGCGAGCTGTTTGCAATTCAGAATGAGTAGCCAGCCAGATAGGAAACTTGAATGCCTCGCGTTCCGGCAGAACACGCTCCACATCAGGTGTCAGAGCCGCCACATCGTCTGACATAACACTTATGCCGAAACCCTGGCGCACAAGCTCCCATGAAACTATACCATTCTGTGATCCAATCCGGAAATTCTTACGGGTCACCTGAATTCCCGCCGGATTGAGAAAGCCCACCATCGTGTCAACATCGCCAAAGCCGACGAAATCCAACTTGGCAAGTTCGTCTTCATTTCGTGGTCGCCCAACTTGTTCGAGATATGAAGGGGCAGCGTAAAAATGCGCCGTCGCTTCCGCAACGAGCTTTGCGATCAGGTCCGACTGTCTTGGGCGCACATGCCGAATTGCGATATCTGCCTCGCGCCGCTGTATGTCTCGTATGTCATTTGCTGCGACAATGTCGATCTCAAGCCGCGGTGCCGCGAGCCTGATCTGCTTGAGAATAGGTGGTAGCTGATAGGCTGACATCACGTCGGACGCAGTGATCCTGACTTGCCCTTCAATTGCTTGTGACTGGCTTGTTGCGGTCAGAGAAATCCTGTTCGCGACATTTGCCATTTCACTGACATGCACCAAAAGCTCAGAACCGGCTGTTGTCAGATTAAGCGACTTACCAACCCTTTCAAACAAGGTGACGCCAAGCGCCTTTTCCAGCGCGGTGACCTGGCGACCGACGGTGGGCTGCGTCTGCTCAAGCACGCGTGCCGCTGCGGAAAACGAGCCTTCTTCTGCCGTGGCCAGAAAGGACCGAGCTTGGTTCCAATCGAAATTGATAGCCTTCCAATTCATGCATTAATGCATAACAGTTCTGCAATATCTGGCAATTTAATAAATCGGCGTTTTAAGGTATTGGCTGCGGTGACACCAAAGGAAGAGAGAAACGATATGGCTGCATTGTCCAAAGAAGCCGCGTTTTGGAGCAAGATTTCGCGCAAATATGCGGCTGACCCTATCCGAAATGTGGAAGGGTATCTGAACACGCTCAAACGTACACAGTTCTACCTGAAAGCCGAAGACAGCGTGCTGGAAGTCGGCTGTGGAACGGGGTCAACCGCGTTGTTGCTGGCACCGCATGTGGCTCAAATCACTGCCTCCGATCTTGCACCGGGGATGATCGAAATTGCCAACGAGAAACGCGCCGAAGAAGAGCTGGAGAATGTCACATTCAAAGTGGCCGGTGTTCTTCAGCACGATCCTGGCGGCGGTTCTTTCGATGCTGTCCTCGCACATAATCTGCTGCACCTTCTTCCCGATCTGGGCCACGCACTCGAACACATTGCGACCCTAACAAAACCGGGCGGGGTTTTTATTTCCAAGACCGTCTGCGCTCCAGAGAGTGGAGGTTTCAAATATGGCATAATCAGCCGAGTAGCGATCCCTATTATGCAGATGCTCGGGAAAGCCCCGTTCGTAAATTTTGTGTCCGTAGCTGAACTCCAGCAAGAAATTGAACGTGCGGGCTTCGATATCCTTGAGACGGCAGATCAAGCCGGGTTATTGCCGAGCCGATACATTGTCGCGCGAAAGCTCTGAAACTGTATTCACGTAATCAAATTCACTGACCCAGACGGTCGGCTGACTGAGTTTCTCATGGTGACTGCGCCTTGAACTGTTCGAGCCATAGCTACTTTGCATGCAAGGGACAACTAGAGCCATCAAATGAGTACAATAGTGAAAGACGAGATTACATTTGCACGCCTTTCGGAAATCGATCCGAACGACATTGCGGTTCATATGTCCGATCCCAAAGTAGCGGAGCATATGCCGCTTTTGTCGTTCAAATGGAATTTTGAGGTCGCAAGTGAATTCGTCGTTAAAAAGGAAAGCTACTGGGCGCGGGACGGTCTTGGACATTGGGCGTTTTTATCGAAAGGCCAGTATGTTGGTTGGGGAGTCTTACAAAAAGAAGATGGTGAGTGGGATTTTGGACTGGTCTTGAGGCCCGATGCTTTTGGACTTGGAAAACGCATATCCAAAAAGGCGATAGACTTTGCGATTGCCGATAAACGCATCCCCTTTGTCACCTTTCTGCTGCCACCAAGCCGAAAGAACCTGGGTGCACTCCGGAAACTCGGTGCCAAACAAGTCGGCGAGATCGAATACGAAGATGCTCAGTTTCTCAAGTTTCGCTTGGATACGGAGTGAACTCCGTCCCTCCTGATTTTTCCCGGTGGTGCGTCAAAAACCCGTTTGAAGGCTTTGTTGAAAGCGGGCTCAGACAGGTATCCGATCTCAGCGGCTATCTGCGAGATAGTCTGATCGGTGGATACTAACCTTTCGCGCGCCAGGTGCATGCGCCACGTTGCAAGATACTGGATTGCTGGAACACCTACCAACTCGGTAAACCGCGCCGCGAACGCGGACCTGGACATTCCGGCAACTTCCGCGAGTGACTCAACCGTCCATTTCGCAGCGGGCGCACGGTGAATTGCTATGATCGTGCGCCCGATCTGCGGGTCTCGCGCCGCTTTCAGCCAGCCGCGGTTTGCGTCTGGTGCACTATTCAGCCAACGACGAATAGCTTCGATGACAACCACATCCGCCAGTCGCGTGATCACGGTTTCGCCGCCCGGCCTCAATTCTCGAGCCTCTTTTGCGATGAATTGCAAAGTTGCCTGTAACCAGCTTCCGGCATCTTCTTCCCATGGGTCGATTTTGAGCACATCCGGAAGCAAGCGCATCAACATTCCACTGGCGGCGTGATCGATCCTGACAAGACCGTACATGATGCCCGTCTCCGCGCCGCCGCCGCCGTATTCCAGTGTTTCATAAAGCTCTGTCACCTTGCGTATGGGCATCTCTTCTAACGTCAATAGCGGGGAGTCTTCTGAGCTAAAGAAACCGACCGGCGCACCGTTTGTAATTAGCACCAAATCGCCTTTCTCGACCTCGAACGGGTCATCGTCACCGACCTTCATGAAACACCGCCCGTGTGTGATGACCGCGAAGCTCAGTACGCCGGGAAACCCCGGTATGGATACGCCCCACGGCGCAGTCATGCGAGACTGGCAGTAGAATGTCCCTGCCAACTTCAGCAAATGGAGGATTTCCCCCAGTGGATCGCCGATCGGCTGTGCCAGCGCATCTGGGTCGGGGACGTGTGGCTCATGATGGTTCATGCGATGAGTCTGACTGAAATTCGGCACTGCGTCTGCCTATTTTGGACGATTGGATAATAATACCGGATTTTAAAGAATAAAACATCTCCATTCGGTGTCTATTTTCGGGTCATCAACTGAACTCATGGAGATGACCAATGACACAGCAAACCATTCTCGTACTTGGCGCAACAGGCAAAACCGGATCGCGGATCGCGACACGACTGGAAGAAAATGGGCAGACGGTCCGGCGCGGATCGCGGAAGGGTGAAGAGCCTTTTGACTGGGAGCAACCGCGGACCTGGCCCACAATCCTGGAAGGCGTTTCGGCTGCCTATATTTCTTACTTTCCTGACATCGCTTTCCCAGGCGCGGTCGAGCGAGTCGAAGCATTCGCAACATTGGCCCGGAAAAAAGGAGTGCAGCGTCTTGTGTTGCTGACCGGACGTGGCGAGTTCCATGCCGAACGGGCAGAAGCGGTCGTACGCAATTCTGGAGTGCCATTCACGATCGTTCGTGCCGCATGGTTTGCACAGAACTTCTCTGAAGGGGCATTGCTTTGTCCTGTCATGGCAGGTGTGTTGCCAATGCCTGCGGGCGACGTGCGCGAACCGATCATCGACGTGGACGACATTGCCGATGTTGCCGTAGCCGCTCTGACCGAAGACGGACATACAGGCGAACTATACGAGGTCACCGGCCCACGTCTCATGACGTTTGCAGACATGGCCGCAGAGCTTTCGCGCGCTATCGGAAGGACCGTGCAGTACTTGCCGATTTCCTTTGAAGACTTCCATGCGGAGATCGCGCATGCGAATGGCGAGATGATTGCTGATGTGATCACCGACATCGCGCGCGAAACGCTAGACGGCCGGAATGCGAACCTCGCGGACGGTGTCCAGCGTGCGCTTGGACGCGCGCCACGCGATTTCACCGACTTCGCTCGCAATGCCGCAACCTCTGGCGTGTGGACCAGAGCCGCTTGAGCCATGCAAATAGACACCGGAGACGATCATGGGACTCGATTTTAAACGCAGATTTACCTTGGGCATGTCCGGTTTAATGGCATCGATCATAGGCTTGGCCATCACGCTAGACCCTCAGTCTTTCTACGCCAGTTACGGCATCGTACTTTCGCCGCAGCCCAACCTTATGAGCGAGCTGCGCGCACCTGCTGCCAATCTAACGGTACTTGGCCTCATCATCTTGCGCGGAGCATTGCACCAAAAACTGGTTCAGACCTCAGCCTGGCTTGGGGTCACGGTTTTCTCAGCTTTCGCCATCGGCAGGACAATAAGTTTCGTCCTTGATGGTTGGCCATCCGAAAGCATTCTCGCCGCATTTGCGATCGAGGTTTTACTTGCAATGTTGTGTTTTTGGATTGTGGTTGGAAATGCGAAATCTGCAGCCTCGGCCTGAGGCAGCTTTGTCCGCATGTGAAGGATTCGAGCGGCGCGCTTTATGTCTTGAAACGGTCGGTATTCCATGATGCGGCCCGTTGATGGGAGTCAAAGATTACGGCGCATCGATTCAAAAGTTTGAGACCTTCCACAACTGGTCTCGAACGTCAGACAACTTCGACCTTCACGTCATGAACTGACCTAAAAAAAGAATGTCTGGGTTAGCTGACCTTCGCCCAGAGCGCAGCGAAGGTCTCGAGAGAACCCAAGGACGTCTCCACTATAGCGGCAATAGCTGCTGTGGTTTGCGTTCTTCCTCTAATCAGATAACCGAACGGGGAACCCACTAACCACTCGAAACTGTTTAAACGAACCGAACCACCTCTGACGACAAAATTTTTTGCGCTGGTCCACAATCAAAAAAAGAAGGAGTCACGCTCCAACAAAAAGGAGTTTAAAAAATCTGCTTGATCAAAGGGAAAAGAATGCCGACACGTAATTTTGAAAAAGTCGAGAAGATTGCCTGCAAGTTCGAGCCTCCTGCGGATAGTCCAAACTTGCTTGGGCAGCAGTTGTAGATTGTGACCGGAAATCTGGGCCTTGTTCCAAGAGTGTTGCTTTGGGCCAACTTTAGAAAGTTGGCCCTTCTAATGATTTGCCCTTAAATCGAACTTCTGCTCCGAGATATTAGCGCCACTCGGACGGGGATATCTTTCAATTTGACTGAATCGCCAGTTTATAAAGCATGGGAAATTTGCCATCTGTTCACTCGCAACCAGCAGATAGACAATAGCCCAAAGCTAAGCTTGCCGCGCCGCGTGTTGAAATACAACTGGTTGGCATACCTGAAATGAGGTCTAGGCGCGACTACGACGACGCGCGGCGAAGCCCAATGCACCAACCGCGCCTAGCATCAGCCACAGGCCCGCGGGCAACGGCACTGGCGTGGCAGACGTGCCATCCAGGTCAATCTGCGATCTGTCGATGTCGATCCTTGGAAAACTGAACCTACCTGCGCGCGATCGAAGGGAAATTCCATTGAGCGCCGCAGCAAAATCGACCGTCGCGCCATTCCCGATATCTCCCAAAGTGTCGCCGCCTACAACGTCGAAAGGAAATTCGAAGGAAAAATTGAGATCATGGAATGGATTTCCGCCCAGATCGCCGAACCCACTGCCGTCTAACTGAATTGTTGCGAGGTCGCCAGATGTATTGACGCTGAAGTTTTTGATCGGGAAGATGTCAAAGGTTCCTATCGTCCAAGTGCCGGTATTGTCGGGATCAGCGGTGAGTGAGAAGGACGTAACTGAGTTGTCAAATCGAAGGGGATTGGTACCGCTTCTTGCAACGTCTTCATCAATCTCTAATGAAAACCTGAACCGGTCGCCCGCTGCGATTTCCGGCGAAAAGATGTTGTCTCCAAACCCAAATTCCCCGCTGATCGTCACTGCCGCCGCGGACGTCGCAAAATAAACTGTCGCGGCAAGTGCGACTGCCGATCTCTTAATAAATTCTCTCATTTCTTTGTTTCCTTTCTGATAATTGGTTGTTGGCTATGCGATCACGCCATTGATGTTTGCGCCGGGTGTCCCAACCGCTGGGGAGATATCAAAAATCAACGTTGAGCCGCTGTTTAGTGCCCCGTTTAGATCCGCCGCGAGCGCGACGCCGACCGAATTAAACGGACTTGGATCATTGATTTGAGATGGTACCAATGACACTCGGAACTCGTCGAAAAATGAAAATGTCAGAACGCCTCCAATTGCCGAGACCGTCAGGTGGTGGGCGTCAGAAGAGCGAATGCCAGTGAAATTCACCGTTTGAAACTCGCCAACGACATCGTTTTCCGTGCGCGAGACCACCATTTCCTGCTCTACAAAGTCGATACCACCCGCGCAGGCGTTACCGGTTGCTTTATCCAGCCGCGCAATAAGAAGTGTGCAACTAGCGCTGTTCATTGACGCGTTGGCGAACGCCGTCAAAGTGACATCGCGCGCAGAAACGCCGAGCCGAATGAACCCGAGGCTCAAGGGTCCTTCATCGTCGGACGTGAACGGAGAGGACGGATCCAGAAGGCCGCCGCCAACGGTGGCGGTCGAGGCGTTTCCGGACTGCACCTCAACGACGATTGCCTCGTACGGATCTGCAGCAGAATCGACGTCAAAGGTCGCTGCCACAACATGGCTGGCAAAAAAGGAAAGCAGTGAACTCAATAGTATTGCCTTCAGAGTCCGCATCAGTTCGGCCTGCCGCTCACACCAGGCTAACTCTAAAAAACCCCGGAGCGGTGGCCGACGCAGGCACGGCCGAGAAGTTTTATGAGGGCTCCGTATTGTACACATCTCCGCAGTATCCTTTGGTTCACAACTCTGCGCCAAACCTGCACGCTGTATCCACTCACGCGCCGCCGACTAATTCACCAGCCTCGTTTAGATATTGTCCTGGCAAAGCATGCTCACCGCATGACAGACAACTTTGCACATATTACCACATAATGATACACCTGTATTGCAATGCGGTAGAGTTTTTTCTTTTGGATGGTCAATTTTTTTTCAAGCGCGCTCTGGCGAAGAAGTTTCATTTGCCAGTGACATGTGTTTTCGTAACGGCAATGTGCAAAACTGAGTTGAACTTCGTTCGCAGTCACTTGCGTCGCGGCGTCTTTTGCATCACCACAGAAGTATGGTCGGGGCCAAACAGGTTGGAATTCAAGTTATTGCGCGCGCAGCATCCATTCTGCGCGCATTAGAAACCCGTACGGACGGTTTGAGCCTTGGAGCAATCGCAAACGAGGTTGATCTGCCTCGGTCGACAGTGCAACGCATCGTCGGAGCGCTTTTGGAGGAGCAATTGCTGATCGCGTCGACACCCAACGCGGGAGTAAAGCTTGGTCCTGCAATTCTGCGCCTCGCCGGTGCGGCGAGCCAGGACTATGCAAACATAATTCATCCCTTCATGGAACAACTCTCGCGCGACGTAAACGAAACAGTGGATCTGTCCGTCCTTGAAGGCATTCATGCTGTCTTCATCGATCAAGTACCTTGCAAGCACCGGTTGCGCGCAGTCTCTGCAGTGGGGGAGCGCTTCCCTCTTCACTCGATGGCCTGCGGCAAAATGTTCTTGGCCCATGCACATCCCGACGAACTCGACAGCCTTCTCACAGAAAGCATGAAATCTGCTTCGGACTTCGCGCACAGGGATATCAGTGCGCTTAAGGCAGAGGTCAAAAAAGCAAGATTAGAAGGCGTTGCTTTTGACATTGATGAGCACACGGAAGGCATCAGCGCCGTTGGCACGGCTTTTCGGGATCCTGTGGGGCGGCTCTACAGTCTGTCGATTCCGGCGCCATCGTCGCGTTTCGCGCGAAACCGGGATCAGATGACGAAAGCTATACTGGAATGCCGCGATCGCATCGAAAGTGCCCTTGGCTCTACTAAGCCATTCGAGATCGACTGAACGTCGACGGTGGCAAAACCGTGACAAGCGAAACAGCTTTAACTTTACAGATGATCAGTTTTGACGTGGAAGATACACCAGAGCCATCGTTCGTCTTCATGACCTGAGTTTTCCAAAAAACCATGCATAAAGTCGAACTGGTAAACTGACAGTCGGTTTAAGCTCGAACCGATTGTTCGTGATCTGCCTCAATAACGTCCGCTCCGGTCCGAGTTGCGGACTGTTGCCACATCTCTGCCCACAGCGGCTTAGTCCGTTTCGCCGCCGTACGACACAACACTGACGTATACCTGCGCGGCGAAAGCCCACTTTGAGCCTTACAAGAATGCTGCAGGATGGCGAGTGTCCGGTCTGTCGCTGGCAGTCAAAAACGTAAAAAATCCAAAACAAGGTTTGCCATAGGTTCGTGGCACATTGATTTTCCGCTATTCTGGCCAGATCGCCGACAGCGTCACATACCAACATTTTGGCGCATCGGTTGTGACAAGAAGCAATTTCCGGTGTTTTATAGGTTCTGCACGCTTGACCCGTTGCGCGACCAATTTGTCTGCGCTCAATTCGCTGCAATCAGGCCCAACACCTAGGTGCTGGGCCGTCAACTTGGCTTAGGTGGAATTTGCGGATCAGCTGCGAGCTTTGCGCCTTATCCAGCCGATCGCGAGTAGACTGCTTGCCAACAGCGGCAATCCAGCCGGCAGCGGTACCGGCGCGACGCTCGTACCAGCGGCTGTGAATGACAAATCGTCGAGTGCGTAGTCATTGCCTCCAAACGCCGTTGAATTTTGTAAGATCGTAACAGTGGCGCTTGTCGCCGATCCGGACATCCAGTCAGTGCCAAATGCTTCCCAAACGCCGGTAGCACTTGGACCGGTGACCGTTTCAACAACAGAACCATTGATTGCGAGCTGTACAGAACTGGATCCTCGGAAGATTGCCGCAATGAACCCATCAAAGCTATAAATCGTGTTGGCAACAACACTCACAGTCTGTTCCCACACTGTATCTCCGGCGGTCGTAGAGCCATTGATCATCATCATGTTTCCAGTGCCTGTGGTATTGTCCCCGAAAGAAGAAAAACTTCCGAACCAAGCGTTTGGGTTGGTGTCGATGTCATACCGCGATGGACCGTTGCCAGAAGATGGCACAAACAACAGATCAGTGGAGAATCCGGTATTGCCCGCCTCAAAGTCCCCATTCGTTAGCAGAGTAGCGGCGTTCGCGCTTAGCCCAAGTACTGAACCCACGACTGTAAACGCTGCAATTTTTAGTATCTTTTTCATAAGTCTTACCTTTCATAAAACATGAAGAAATTAAGACTTTGAGAGCCAGTTTCGAAATGACAATAAACCCTCGAATTCCGCCAACGAGCATCATGGCGACATGATTGTCACTCATAATGAAACAGGCTGGCTTGTAGTCGACGGATCACTACAACACTGCTTGGCCGCAAGCGCGCTGTATTCGGTCCTTGGAAGCAGATGATGTGTGCATTCAGCCGAGCAAGACTGCAGTCATACAATGCAAATTCAACTTGAATACCAGTGTTCGCCATCGGAACTCGACCGGTTTTGCTGTTGCGACGAAGCTCTGCAGTCCCGTTGCCAGGACTGACTAGACATACTCTCGCGCTTTTGGCAATTTCGAGCACATGCCCTCAATTTCCGCCAAAAAAACCCATAGGATCGTGCTCGTTGTTTTCGAAGATGCGATCTTCTTAGACGTTGCTGGACCAATGCAGGTGTTTTCTCTAGCTCATCGATATGATGGTGAAAACTATGATATCGCTTTGGTATCATCCGAAGGTGGACCAAAAAAAATGGATACAGGTGTCCACCTTGAGACTGAACCCATAGACGATTGGCGTGGCAAGCCGATTGATACTCTTCTGATCGCGGGAGGTTTTGGTGCACCAGATGCAGCAGCCGACACAGGCTTAATCTCCAAAATAGCCGACCTTGCCAGCAACTCGAAACGCGTCGCGTCTATCTGTACAGGCGCAATGCTTCTTGCAGCAACCGGGCTGCTGAACGGTCGTCAAGCCGTTACTCACTGGAGTTTCTGTGAACGGCTGGCGGTTAAGCACCCCGAAGTAAAGCTACAGCCCGACCGAATTTACACGAAAGATTCGAATGTTTGGACGTCGGCTGGGGTATCCGCCGGCATTGATATGGCTTTGGCAATGGTTGCGGAAGATGTCGGACGGAATTTTGCAATCAGAATCGCAAAGATGCTGGTTGTTTTCATGGTTCGGCCTGGAGGCCAATCCCAATTCAGCTCCTTACTGAAAAGCCAAATCAACGATGTAGACGGCCAGTTTGATGCACTTCATGCCTGGCTTATTGATAACCTTAACAAGGACCTGCGCGTGGATATCTTAGCCGAGCAAGTTGGGATGAGCCCCCGTAACTTTGCTCGGGTGTATAGTATGAAAACCGGGTGCACACCTGCTAAGTCTGTAGAACTCTACCGCGTAGCCGCTGCACGCGACCTTCTTGAGCAGACGACGCTCTCCATTTCGCAGATTGCCAAAAAAGTTGGTTTCGAAGACGATGAGCGCCTACGAAGGTCAATGCATCGCGCCATTGGTATCTCCCCAAAACAATGCCGTGAACGTTTTCATGGCGGCCAAAATTGAGTTCATTCCAAAGGCCGGCGCGTTTACTTCTAAGGTGAAGGCGGTTTTGCAGGGGTAAGCGGCTTGCCCGCACAAGTGCAAAAGCAGGACCTGCTCAGCAAAACGCTATCAGAGGATACTAGTAAACGCCCTAAGGTGTTGCGAAAGTTGGGAGCCGCGGGAAAGAAATGCCAACTGGAGTTCCGCAAGAGCTATCTTATGCCCGAGGCCCCGGCGCCAAGCGAAGGAAGTGACAGTCAGCCATCAACGACGGTACGGACAATTCATAAGGCGCGGACGAAGCCGCTGCCCAAACACCTGCTTGAAAAGTGCGTTTTGAGCCCCTTGCAACCGCTAGCTCTGGTCGGTCTGTATGCGATTCCTGTTCGATCAAGCATCTCAAAAAGCAATTTGAGTGTACGAGGCGGCTAGCATCGCCAAGCTCAGCAGGTAATCGGATTTGGGATGGGCGAGCAAATCCAAAACATTGGTGGCTATCTTGTCGGCTGAAAGTTCAAACTCGATGTCTGCGAAAGACGAGCAAACCGGACAGACATATCGTGTTCACGACCTTTGTACGCGCGAGAGCCAAATCTGTCTGAAAGTGCCGCCTCTCCTGCGTTTCGCTGCGTGTCGACTCGTGTCAGAATAATCGCAACAAGATTTGACTTGTGCTTGCTCCCATAATGCAAAAGACGCAAACCGACTGCCACAGATCGCAGGTCATATCGGAAGCAAATATACCAAACTGTGCTGCAGAATTTAGCAGCGCGTTGGAAGCAACGCGCAAATTTAGTTCTCGCCTGGATTGAAGCCTGAGACCCCGGTTTCGTCCGCGTCGTCCGTGCGCAGGCTTCGCAATTTCAAGGCTGCTTCAGTGCGGTTCCGGCAGCCAGTTTTCGATAGTACGTGTTCCACATGGCGACGGACTGTATGCGGGCTGATGTCCAGGGCACGCGCAATTTGCTTGTCTTGAAACCCCTGCGCCAGAAAACTCGCCACTTCCGTCTCGCGAGACGTGAGTGCATAGGCGACGTTGGTCGCCTTCACCTCGACGGACACGATACAGATAGGGTCTCCATAAGGCCACGGCGCCTGAGCTGCCGACAACTGCACTTCACCGCAGGAAAGCGTAACGACTGAGACTACGTTGAGCGGCGCCGCAGCCATGTATCTGTTCCGCCGGTTACCTGGCATCACCCGGGCGACAAGTTGCTTGGCCGGTATTTGGCACCCCTCTAGCCCTTGATGCACTGTTATGAGCTTAGAGAACCGACGATTGCGATGTATCAGAGTGCCTTGCGCGTCAAAGATCAGCAGTGCGACGGGCATTGCATCCATGGCTTGGGTCCATTCAGCTTTGTAGCGTTGCAACTCAGCGCGCAATTTCCGCCCCGCGGTAAAGGCGGGCTCAAGCATTTTCAGCCACTTAAACTCAGACGACTCTTCGCCAGGCACCTCGAGATGACCGTATCCCGCGATCAGCATCCCCTCGCCGACCGACAGCGGCGTCGAAGCGGCCATCTGCCGGTCAATCTTGTTGGGGTTCAACGCCTTTGCATGCACCTCTGTATTCTCTCGGGCCGCGGGGTCAAACAGAGGCGCATCATGGAACGCTCCCGCTCCGGCGGAACGAAGAACCCAGTGCAGAAATGAGGCATAAGGATCGACAAAAGTCGAAAACCCGCCGGTGTCATAGCCATGGAATGTCGCCGAAATCCCGTCGGACAAACCAGCGCCCATCGACCGGCTCAGGACCGCAATATCGTCTGCCACGTCATTCGGGCCCACCTCATACAAGCGGTCGGTCCGCAGCAAATCCTCAAGCGTTCGGCACGCCTTTTCATCCTTCCAAATACCTTCGGTCTGAAGAAGTGCCCGCTGCAGTTATATGATACGTGTAACGTCCATCGATGGCTCTGCTTACCCATACACTTGGTCAAGTTCCCTAGGGCATTTGCCCTAGAGACGGTCCAACATCCACACAGTAACGTTTTAAGTAATGTTAACAATTAATTGAGACGGAACTGGCGACAAATCAGTTTGAAACGAACATTTCCATAGCAATCCTTCGCGCTCTGGCACGCACTGCACGTGCCTCTCTGCTGAACACTGCGGATTTCGGTATGACTCGTTTTTTGAAACCGGCATGCGCCCGTCTATTGATGTCAAGATTTTGATTGATGAGGTAACCCAGATGCCCGGATTTTTCGGCAAAGCTACAAGAGTTTTTGGGAGACAGTGATGATTAGAAGCTTCTTTTTAAGTGCGTTTTTCTCGTGTTTGTTCATTCTTCCCACGTTCGCATCAACACTCATCCACGGCAGCCTGTCTGCTACTTTGTCCGATGACGTTATTCCTGGCATCGGAGGTCCGGACTCCAGCAATCCGCGTAACAATTTCCGGGGCGCGACTATCACAGGTACTTTTGTGGTCGATCCCGGCAACCCAACGCCTTTCGGGCAAAACAGTTACAGATTTACAGAGTACGATATTGCAATAACCACGTCGAACGGAGTTGTTCTTTTCACTGAGTCAGACGTAACGAGCGACATTCAAACCGGAGCGGAATCTGCATTCAGCACGTCTGGCGGCATTCTAAGCTTATTGTTCTATCAATCACAATCTCCCGGAGAGCCGTTTAGCGGCACCGGATTTTTGCAGTTCAACCTGTTTTACGCAGACATTGTGTCAACGCCTGAGGATGCCGTGTCCCAGTTTTCAGGCGGCATAACGCTCGATCAACCCGGCAACAACAGTTCTACCGGGCTAGGGTTCCTACGGTTCGGACCTATCGTGCCAATCGCGTTCAGCGAAGCTGAGGTTTCGCTGGTGACAAAACCCGTCCCCGGTGACGTTCCGCCATCTGCAGTTCCGCTACCGGCTGGGGCTTGGCTACTGATAAGTGGTTTCGGTGCTTTTGCTGCACTACGCAGAAGGCGCCGGACACATTAGTTGATCAGCGCCATCGGGTACAAAAGCACTGTACAATTGAGCACCAGACCGATGTCTGTGTTATACGATTTTAGTATTGCGATTATTGACAAGAAAAGCGTGGCAGTTTCGAGGTTTGTCAAATATGCCGCGTGATCCGAGGAGCAAAAGACCGCTTCGTCTCGCAAGGCGGAGCTTTAGGCGTCTATCAGCGTCCGCGCGCAAAGTAAGTCTCAAGCTTGACTTCCGTTGAATCGGTATCGCAACAAATCGGCGCGTCACAACCCGGCCTCGACCACGCAATGCAATTGCTGTTCTCATTTAAATTACGGTCATCTTAAACGTTCGAGCGCGATGTGCCATTGTTTTTCATTCTCTTCATTTGGCGAAGCAGAGTTGAAGAAAGCTCGGGAGGTTTCGGAACAAGTTGCACCGAAATTATCCGGAGTGATCAGCCGCACGTGAGTGGTCCAATTTGATTGCTAGAGCATGACCGGCCTTTGGTCCGTTTGTACGATGATTTCGGGAGCCGGAGGGCGGCAGCCCAGAGCGACATGCGGGCGTTTCGTGCAGGGCTGATCCGGCAGGCCACCAACGGTAAGACCATCCGCTATGGGGATCGCAGGAACTCAGATGGCACCGCGTTCAGGTGATTTGAATCACGAGCTTTACCGAAGAGCCACCGCTGGTGGTTGGCTGTTCATGGTAAGGCGGCTGTAGGATCACGCTTCTGCGGCAGGCCTGTCGCCTTGGGGTTTCGGGTCAACTGGTTCCGAAACAATGCAAGCCCGCTAAGACTCCTTTCGATTTGCCAGATGCTCGGCCATCAGCGTCGGCGCTCGGAGTTTTCTGATTGCCCGTCCCCGTTTAGGATGGGAACGCGGTTTTGACTTCATTGATTTTGTGGTTTTGAAGGGGTGGGCGCTGGCGTCCACAAAACCCACTCACAAGCTCGGCTGCATTAGCAACGTTGTCGTTCTCAACGTTTGTTCGCACCGACGCAAACTTTTCACGCTGTTGTTCTCGCCGGTGCGTTGGTTATGCTGCCGCCAATCTACACAGTGCGGGACTTTGCAGCCCTTCATCAGTCTGAGCCTATTGGCTTCTAGCTTGCCCATCCCTCTTCGTTTTCGGTTTGCTCGTATCAAGTGGCTTTTCTCGGCAGGCGTGGCCGTTGCGATTAGAGAATGAGTGATGAGAGGGCTCCAAGCGCCCTGGCGCAGGCTGCGCCGTCAATTTGAAGAACTTTGCGGTGCTGGCTGGCGGTGATTGAACCGGAAACTCATACATTTACCCTTTGCCCAAAAAGAGTTTCGAACGCAAACGCTGACACTGGCCCTGGGTACAGAAAACAGAGTAAAATCACACATTGAACGATCTTCTAAGTCTGTGGCCGTTCAACGGCCACGACTGATCAAATCGCAGCCAGGAGTAGCCCCATGTTCCAGCCCACCGATCATGCCAAACAGGCCTCGCTATTGCCACGGAACTGCACTTTTGCGGAAAACGACTGGTTGATTTTGTCGAAATTCTGGCACCCTGTCGCTTTCGCTCACGAAATTGCGGGCACGCCGGTTTCCGCGCGGCTTCTCGATGTTGATCTCGTGATCTGGCGCGATGGATCGGGGATCGCTGTGGCACGCGACCTCTGCCCGCATCGCGGTACCCGTTTGAGTGCGGGGCGCGTAGATGACGGCCAGTTGATTTGCCCGATGCATGGATTGCACTTCAACAGCGCGGGGACCTGCACACGCATTCCCTCCGCGCCTGATCAGACCGCGCGCGTCTCACCGCGTCTCGCGCTGCAATCGCTGCGAGCAGAACAACGTTTTGGCATTGTCTGGGCTTGCCTTGATATGGAGCCTATCTGGCCGCTTCCAGATTGGCCGGGCCTCAACTCAGAGGGGCTTGAGAAAGTGTTCATCCCGCCAAACACTTGGCACGCCGCCGCCAGCCGCCATGTCGAGAATTTCAACGATGTTGCGCATTTCCCCTGGGTGCATACCGGCACCTTTGGCGGCCATGAAAGCGATACGATACCGCTCTATGATGTCCATGAGACTGCTTATGGGCTAACCTTTGATCTGGGCTATGACGAAGGCGGCAACCGCTTTCCCGATGATGTGCCTGGGGACAGCCGGCATGTGGTCTACACCTATCAGCTGACGTTTCCCTTCTCGACGATCATTATCATTCAACCTAACGATTCAACATACGTACAGTACTTCGCGGACACGGTCTGTCCTGTGTCTGCCCATGAGACACGCATCTTCCAAGTGGCAACGGACACCACAGGCAAGCCGGATCGCGGGTTCCTTATTGAAGAAAGCCTGATGATCAACGACGAGGACAAGCCTTTGGTGGAAAACCAACGGCCAGAAGACCTGCCTCTGGGGATCATGGACGAGGTGCATATTCCCGCTGATCGCATGTCGATCGCCTATCGGCGGGCGCTGGTGTCGAAGTTTGGTCTGGGCGCACCACTGACCAGTTAGGCGGCATATACCTCGTGACCCGCCACCCAGGTTTGCAAGATGTCGCCGGGATGGCTGCTGAGCACGATACGTTGCAGGAAATCCTCGTCCGAGACTTGGGTAAAATCTTCGTCGGGAACGGCCAAAAGAACGGCATCCATTTGCCGGCCCGGCGCAAAAAAACCCACTGGCAGATCAAGCATGTCGGCCCCGCCCGTCGTGGCAAGCCAAAAGGCATCCCGTACATCCACCCGCGCGCCTGCAACGCCGCGCTGGTCTGCACGCAGATTGGAGTCGACACCGCTTTCGAGCAGCCGCGAGGCTGTGAACGCCGCGCGGGCATTGTCGAGCAGAAACGTGCTTGGGCCACCCGAAATATCAGTGCCCAAACCAACCCGGACAGCTTTCTCAAGCGCTCGGCGCAGAGGAAAAACAGCTCCTGCGAAATAGGCGTTTGAAAGTGGGCAATGGGCAACACCAGCGCCGCGCGCAGCGATCAAATTCATATCGTCATCGTCGATAAAGCCCGCATGGGCAAGCACTGTGCGCCGTGTCAGCAGGCCAAAGTCGTCCAAGGCATGGGTGTCGCTTATGCCGCAGCGGGCCATCACGTGCTCATGCTCCCAATCGCTTTCCGAACAATGGGTCTGCACCGCTGTCCCGGTCTCAGCTGCCAACCGGCCCAGGCCTTTCAATGCATCGTCTGTGCAGGCGGGGATGAACCGGGGCGTGACGACGGGTTCGACAATACTATTGCCCGGCAAGGCGCGCACCGCATCGATGAAAAGAGATGTCTCGCGGATTGCCGTTTCAGCGTCCGCATCGCGGTAGGTGTCCGGACATCCTTCAGGATGATCCATCGCCACCCGGCCGACCAGAGCGCGTTGACCAAGACGCAAACAGATCTCCACCAGACGCAGGCTCGCCGGGCCGTGGATCGTCGCGAAATAGACAGCTGTTGTGGTGCCGCAGGCCAAGAGACGCCGCACCAGCGCCTCATAGACTTTAGTTGCGAATGCAAGATCGTCATACCGCGCTTCCAGCGGAAACGTGTAGCGCGCGAGCCAATCTTCAAGGGGCACATCAAGGGCCATGCCAAGTTGCGGAAACTGGGGTGCGTGGATGTGGCAATCCACGAAACCGGGGAGCAAGACGCCCCGGCCCCGCAGTTCTGTGACGTGGTCAGGAACTGGCCCCGATACCGGTTCCATGCTGTCGATCGTGCCTTCGGAATCCACTGTTATGAGCGCATCGCGCATCCTCACGATGCGCCCACGCTTGGGGCTGTGGATCAGGTCAGCACGAAAGACGCGCATCCGGGATCAGTTGGGAATTCGTGTTTCCACGCCGGCCACAAGCCAATCGATGCCCAGCATATCGGGGTCGGCAATGGTGACACCCTCTGCAAGACGTTCAGTGCCGTCCTGATCTACGATTGGTCCAGTCATAGGATGCATCTCATCCGATCGCATTGCCGCTGCGGCAGCTTCGATCTTGCCCATGGTCTCAGCAGAAATCGAAGAGGCCCAGCTTTTTACATCCACGGTCCCATCTTTCATGCCACCCCAATAGGCCTCGCCTTCAAAAGTTCCATCGAGTGTGGCCTGAACGCTGCGTACAAAGAAACTCGACCAATCAGCGATCTGCGATGCGAGCAACCAGTTGGGTGCATATTCCTTCATGTCGGAGGAGGTGTTGATCACCCAAACACCCTCTTCTTCAGCCACAGTCACCACGGATGGCGTGTCCTGATAAAGAGAGTAGATGACATCGGATTCCTGCGCCATCAGCGCCCGGGCACTTTCCTGTGCCTTGGGAGGATCAAACCAGGAGTTCAACCAAACAACCTTGATTGTAGCATCCGGGTTTATTTCCTGCACACCGAGTGCAAAGCCGTTGATCATACCGATCACTTCGGGGATCGCGTAGGCAGCGACAATGCCGATTGTATTGTTTTCCGTTACATCCCCTGCCGCCATGCCAACAAGATAGGACGACTCGTAATTGCGGCTTTGAAAGTTGCTAAAGTTTGGCGCGAGTTTGTATCCAGAAGCGTGCATGAAGGTCATATCTGGGCGCTGTTCGGCGAGGCGTATACCGTCGTTCATATATCCGAAGGACCCAAGCATGATCATGTTCGCACCTTGGGCGGCCATCTGGTTCATGATCCGCGCGGCGTCCGGGCCTTCGGGCACGTTCTCCACAAAAATGGTGCGCACCCGGTCGCCGAATTCGGCTTCGATCGCTTCCCGACCGTGGTTGAGTTCCGCCGACCAGCCAACATCTGCGATGGGCGAGGGAAAGACAAAGCCAATGGTCAGATCCTGTGCCATGGCAGGTAGGGCTAGCGCCGTCAGCGTCGCGGCTGTGGCCAATGATTTTAGAGAGTGTGGCAGCATAGAAAGTCCTCTGTTGGTTGTGTATTCTAGGTGAGTTTGAGCGTGGCCCCGAGACTGGCAGGGCTGTTGACGCGAATGAAGACGGGGTTGCGGGAGATCAAAGCGAGCATAAAGATGGTCACGAGATATGGCAGTGCGGACATGAGCTGGCTCGGTATGTTGAGACCTCCTGCCTGTATCGAAAGTTGCAAGAGAGTGATGGAGCCAAACAGATAAGCTCCAAAGGCCACGCGGCCGACCATCCAGGTGCCAAAGACGGTGAGCGCAACGACAATCCAGCCGCGTCCGGCGATCATGCCTTCGGCCCAGAGCGGGGTATATGCAATGGACATATATGCCCCGCCAATCCCCGCCATTGCCCCGCCAAAAGCGATACAACCTGCGCGCACCCAGCGCACCTTCAGGCCCAGCGCATGAGCGGATTCCGGGCTTTCGCCGATGGCACGGATGATCAATCCCAGTTTGGTCCGATTGAGCAGATAATAGATGGCAAAGACCAAAGCGATAGAGAGATAGACCATAACGTCCTGTTGAAAGAGCATCGGCCCCAAAACGGGGATGTCCGAAAGCAACGGGATGCCGTTCTCGGGCAGGCCGGGCACGGTCTTGCCCTCAAACTGCTTACCGATGGCAGAGGACAAGCCGAGCCCCAGGATCCCAATCGCGAGCCCGCTTGCGGTCTGGTTCGCGCGGAAAATAAGCGTCAGACCAGCATGCACCAATGATAGCAACATACCCAGTATTGCTCCGCTCAGAAACCCCAGCGCATGGGATCCGCTCAGCGAGGTCATCACAAAGCCCATGGCAGCCCCCGTGGCCATCATGCCCTCGATGCCAAGATTGAGAACACCAGATTTTTCCGCAACCAATGCACCCATGGCGGCGAAGATCAGTGCTGTGGCTGCCGCCAGGGTTCCGCTCACGATGAAAATCAGGATGTCCATTATTCTGCAGGCTCCCGAACTGACATAGGCTGCGTGGCGACCGCCGGGTTTATGCGCCTGATGCGCGAGGTCAACAAAACCGAGCACGCAAGATAAAAGACCAGCAACATGCCCTGAAATATGCCCGTGACCGCGTTGGGTACGCCGACACTCAACAGGGCAAAGTCTCCGCCCACATAGATCAGTGCCATCAGTGCAGAGGCAAAGAGGATGCCAATCGGGTGCAGACCACCCAAAACGGCCACGATGATCCCAGCATACCCGTACCCCGGCGAGACATTGCGCTGCAGCATGCCCAATGGACCGGCCACCTCTCCGACGCCTGCGAGACCTGCGGCTCCTCCTGAGATCAGGAGCGCCATCCAAATCGCGCGTTTTGACGAGAATCCGGCATACATCGCCGCACCTGGCGCCATACCGCCCACGGAAAGCTTGTAGCCGGCCAGACTGCGCTGGACGAAAATCAAGGCAACAACCGACAGAACCAGTCCGAGAAACAAGGACGCGTTAACCCGGGTTCCCGGGATCAGGATCGGGAACATCGCGGCAGAGCTGAAGCTGATCGATTGAGGGAAGTTGAATCCGCCGGGATCCCGCAACGGCCCGGTGACGAGATAATAGAGAAGCTGCAGCGCCACGCTTGTGAGCATAAAGGTCACGAGAATTTCGTTGGCGTTGAACTGCGTGCGCAGGAACGCGGCTATCCCCGCCCAGGCCATACCGGCAAGCATCCCGGCCAGCACCATTGAGGGCAGCAGAAAAACCGATGTTGTTCCATCAAACCAGATCGCGGGCAGCGTCGCGGCGATAGCGCCTACAATCAACTGGCCCTCGGCTCCGATGTTCCAAACCTGGGCTCGGAACCCTATGGCGAGACCTTGGGCAATGAGCAACAAAGGCGCCATCTTCAACAGGATTTCGCCAATCCCGTAAGTCGTGCGCAGCGGGTCCACAAACACCGCTTCCAACCCTTTGAGAGGGGCCACACCATAAATCACAAAAAGCACCGAGCCGCCCAGACAGGTCAGTAAAATCGCAAGGACCGAGACCTGGATCGGGGCCCAAACAGAACGCTCCGCGCGGGCTTCGATGACATACCTAGCCATGCGCGGGTTCCTTCTGCACGGTTTCATGCAGCGCGTCGAAATCACCCGCCATAGCGAGGCCGACATGGTCGACATCTGTCGCGCGCACAGGAACCGGTTCAGACAGCTGACCGCGAAACATCACTTGTATCCGGTCGCATATGTCGAAGAGCTCTTCCAACTCCTCTGAAACGACCAGAAGCGCCGCGCCTGCGTCGCGACGGTCTATGAGCCTTTGTCGGATTGCCGCAGCTGCGCCGACATCGACACCCCAAGTCGGTTGAGACGCGATCAGAACCTTTGGGCTTAGCGCAAGTTCGCGGCCGACAATAAACTTCTGCAAGTTCCCGCCAGAGAGGCTCTGCGCCGTGGCCTCTGTACCGCCACACCGCACATCCATTGTCTCAATCGTCTCGGCGGCGAGTTTCCGGCGCAGCCCTAGGTTCAGGAAACCATACCGCGCCATGCCTTTGTGATGCGTCGTCAGCCCGGTATTTTCTGCCAACGTGTGGATCGGCACGGCGCCTCGACCCAGCCTCTCCTCCGGTATAAAATGCAGTCCCAAGTTACGCCGCGCATCCGGACCCAGCGCACCGATGGCTTCGCCTTCCAACATGATCACGGAACCCTCGTCGCCCGACATCAGGATCTCGCCGGCCAAAGCACGCGTCAACGCCTCCTGTCCATTGCCTGAAACTCCTGCAATGCCGAGAATTTCGCCGCTGCGCAGCGTGAGGTGAATATCCTTGAGGCTGGTCGCAAATGGATTGTCGGGCATATGGTTGAGTCCGGTCACTTCCAGAAGCGACCGACCATCGCCCTGAGCCGCGCCGTGCTTGGGCGGTGCGATATCCTTGCCGATCATCAATTGTGTGAGGCTGCGCGCGTCTTCTTCTTTAGGGTTTACCACACCCACAACACGCCCACCGCGCATGACAGTTGCCTGATCGCAGAGCACCCGGATTTCTTCCAGTTTGTGCGAAATGAAAATTACGCCAATGCCTTCCGCCGCTAGTTTCTTGAGCGTTTCAAAGAGCTTAGAAATTCCTTGTGGCGGCAAAACAGATGTGGGTTCATCCATAATGATGAGTTTGGGTTCTTGAAGGATGCAACGCAAAATTTCGATGCGTTGCCGCTCCCCAACGGTCATGGACTGCACCCGCGCATCGGGCTCCACGTCAAGACCGAATTGGGCAGAGGCCGCCCGAATCCGCTTGGTCAGTTCCGGAATACGTCCAGGGACGGCGAGAGAGATATTTTCGGCTGCGGTCAGCGTTTCAAAAAGCGAAAAGTGCTGGAAGACCATGCCGATCCCCAACTTCCGCGCCTGCGATGGAGAGGACACTTCAGTTGGCGTGCCGCCCCACGCAATCGAGCCTGAATCGGGACGGACAGACCCGTATATCACTTTCATCAAGGTAGATTTGCCTGCCCCGTTTTCGCCCAAGACCGCGTGGATTTCGCCGGCCATGACATCAAGGTCCACCGAAGCATTGGCCACCACGGCCGGATAGGCTTTGGTTATGCCGCGCAGGCGTAGAAGGGGCGTGGCGTCATCCATGTGCCGTCTCGCGCAATTCGTGCAGCTCGTGGATTCCGGGCATTGTCACAAAGCCAGGAAGACTGCGCACAGCGTAAAGCCAGTTGCGGATCGCAGGATGACCATCGTGTTCGAGCCCGGCATCGGGGCTCAGCGCCACATAGGGAAAACAGGCGATGTCCGCGATTGTCGGATAATCACCGACCAGCCATGTCCGCCCCTCAAACACACGGTCGGTGAGCAAAAGCTCAAGTTCTCTCAGATCTTTTACAGCGGCTCTGCTCACCGCGTCGGGGTCCACGGGCCATTGTAAGATTGCATGCAGGCGCGCGAGCCCGGCTGAATTGGTCAGTCTGCCTGAAAACGCCAACCACTGTTGTATTTCGGGTCCGAGGACCGGATCTGAGGCGGGGAACCACCGCCCTGTCGGGTCGTGGTTCAACGCCAACCATGCCAGCATAGCATTCGTTTCGGTCAGAACCAGATCACCCGCTGTGAGCACGGGTAGCGTACCCGCAGGGTTAAGTGCCAACATCTCCTCGGATTTATGCTCAAAACCCGGATAGAAATCCACCGCGCGGGTGGAATAGCTTACGTCCAGGAGCGCAGCCATCAACCGGATCTTGTAACAATTCCCGGAAAGCACGTAGTTGTACAGCGTGAATTCGGTCATGTGCCGGCCAGCATCGCGCCATAGGTTGCACCGCGTCGTTTCAGCCAGCGGCGATAGGCGATTGACGTCATATCTGCACGTGTCGGAATTTCCATCTTCGGATCCAAGGGCAGCTTGACCGGGCGCTGGTTTTCCAGGATCGAACGATCCTGAAGGAAAATCTCCTGCTGGAACTGGACGAGTTCCGCAAAGGTGGAACCTTCATCATAGAGCGCCATCCAAGGCCAGACGTCGCATTCCTCTTCGCCGCGCGGCTGGACGAAGATCGCAATAACGTCGCGCGAGTCCGGCTTGGGCGGACAGGTTTTGTAGAGCACGGCCGTCGTCGGCGCAGGCACACGGTATTCGTACTCAGTGACAATGCCCCCTTCCGCACTCTTGGCCGCCTGAGGCTGGAAGAACTTAACCTGCGTCGCCCAGACTTCGTCGATATCCTCGCGGATTTCGGCCTTATAGGGCACCACTTCCGGTCGCGCTTCCGTGCCCAAAATATCAGTGTGCACAAATGGAAAATGCGCAATGTCCAGAAAGTTTTCGACCGCCCGCAACGGCGAGCATTTGACGCGGACAACACCAACGGGCACAAGAACACGCCCCTCCTCATCGCCTTCCGGGATCGGGAAAAGCGGTCGCGGGTCATCCCCCAATGTGGTCCAGACATGGCTGAACTTAACCTGCAACGGCAAAGGCTTGCCTTCTGCATCATGCGCTTCGGGCGCTTCAATTGAGCCGCTCACTGTCAATGCCTGGCCCAACAGTTCCGTGCGATATGGGCCTGCTTTCAAGACCGCGGCGTCCGCTACCGCATACCAATCATTCTTGGCATGGTCCAAACTCATGCACCCGCCTCCATTTCAGCCACGCGGCGCACTGCCTCGCACCAACGCGACAAGGCGCGCAGCCCCAAAGCATTGATGTCTTTCGGCGCCAAAACCGTGACCCGTGTGGTATCCCCCACCGGATTTGAAAGCACGGCCAAAGACATGTCACCGGCACTGTAAATATCATCATCCGCCGCAGCACATTTGTGCCCCTGAAGCGGCACAGTCAGACAGGCCGCATGCAGCGCCGCTTCGGGACCGTCGACAATAAAACTGCGCAAAGGTGCAAAATCGAGCAGATTCGCCTCAGCCCCGGCATCCGAAGACACCCAGATCACGCCGCTTGTTTCGACAACGCTGTAAGCTTTGGTTCGGATCGTCTCAGGTGGCTCTAGGTCTGGGTGAGCAGGGATGTGATTGCATTGGCCCGTCGCTGAATAATGCCAGCCGTGATAAAGACAGGCCAATGATGTCCCGCGCACAAACCCATGGCTCAGCGCCATGCCACGGTGTGGGCAGCGATTGTCCCACGCGGCAATCGTACCGTCAGAGGCGCGCCAGACAACTATATCCAGACCTTCTATACTGGCGCGCATCACTCGTTTTGGCGGTAAATCCCGTGACAGACCGATAGGTCGCGTTACCATGCGTTAAATGCCCTTCAGTTTCGGACATGTAGCCACGAAACTTCGAAGCATTAAAGAATTAGGCCTAAAAAAGTGGCAAACGACCCGGAATGCCGCTCTTCGCAGACTTTTCGCTTAAGAAAGCGGCAACTTTTCGGATGCGTTACTCCGCAAATGAAATCCATTTGGTGCTTCATCGAGGTGGATTTCAAATGCGTCGATTCTCTCGACAAACACATCGATCGGCCCAAGACTACAGGCCATTTCCATTGCATCGATCAGCGGGAGGGGGCCGCAAACCACGATCATGACCGCATCGACATCAAAGCGAGAGACCCATCCTTTGAGGTTCAGCAACTTTGCACGATGGCAGATCCAATCTGCAAAGCCTGGCGCGCTCACTTGACCGGTAAGTCGAAACTCCGTGGCATTCACGATGTGTTCTTCCAAAAGGCACGATGCTGGGCCGCGATCTTACTTTCCAGTTCAACAAAGGGTCCTCGCACTTCCACTGCACGCCGCCCCGACGCAAAGACCGTGCGGCAGTCAAGGTCTTGGGTTGGGTTTTCGGGATCATCGCCGGTCATCTCGCCCAAGCGCTTTTCGGTCATACCAAAGACCGTTGCCCCGATCTCGGCCCAATAGATGGTGCCTGCGCACATCGAACAGGGCTCAACGGAGGTGTAGAGCGTGGCCCCGCGCAATGTCTGAATGTCAAACCGCTTGGCAGCCTCGCGTGCTAAATTTGCCTCGGCGTGTCCCGGCCCGCCATCGACCGAATACGAGTTCATGCCTTCTGCCAGCACGTCCCCCGAGGCAGAAACGAGGACAGCTCCAAACGGATGGTTGCCACTTTGCACAGCGATATCAGCCAGCTCGATGGTGCGTTCGAGAAATTCAATGTCTTGGGGTTTCTGGTCGCTGTGTTGCATGCAGTTAATTCCTAATGCCAACTTTTGTGCACCCAATAGATGGGCGTCAACCAAAGTTGGTACCGACTTTGAAGTCTGCGCATCCCGTATACGGGCACAAAAGCACAACAGTAATCAAGTCAAGAAAGCACTTCAGCGCTGCGCAGCATTCTAGTTTGCCAAAATGCGCGCAGCGTCAACCGTAGTAATTGCGTTTGTTCCAAACGCGGTTTGCGCGGATGACATTTAGGGGGCTCACAGCAGACCTTAGAACGGGCGCAGCGCGCCACCATACAACCCGACATTTGATGCTTGGCATTGCCCAGTCTGATCGGGACTGAGTTGAGGCAATCTTGTGACAGGAAAGCCAAACCTCATTGACGTTCGACACGATCATCAAAGCAGTGAAAAAACATACATCTTGTCCCCCATGTGTCTCCAAAACGCATGTTCAGTTTGAGGTATTTTTATGCAGAGCCATATCTTATTGATTTGATGAATAAAATGGCGATCCCTGAAGGACTCGAACCCTCAACCTGCTGATTAGAAGTCAGCTGCTCTATCCAGTTGAGCTAAGGGACCGCTGGAACTTTCATGCCGCAGAGGCGTGATGCGCGCAAGCCTAGAGATCGCGCGCCATGAAAAGACTGAGCCTATCGTGCACGTAATCACCAAAGGGCGGGCATTCTGCAAACCCTTCTGACGCGTAAAGGTTGCGTGCCGGGGCATGCTCGGCGCCCGAGCCCGTCTCTAACAGCAGTTGTGTCAGGTTCAGATCTCGCGCCTGTGCAATCAGCGCATTGAGTAGGACGCGACCGTACCCCTGCCCGCGCAGCCGGCTTTCTGTATGCATTGATTTCAGCTCGCCTTGCGTCCCAAAAACACGGATGGCGCCAATCGCAACTACCGTGCTCTTATCTCGCAAGGCATAGAGACGAATGGCTGGACCGGCCAACGCATCCGCAGAAAAAACATGGCAGCTTTCGGGCGGCGACTGCGCCCGCATTAGTAGAAAATGAGCATCAATCAGCGCCGCGACCTCGGGGTCGTTTGGGCGCGCTTGCACAAGTTGGGGCATTCAGTGTGTCCACGCGCCGCGACGGTTCGTAGCAAAATTCTCTCCGTAGCCGCCGGGGCGGATGTTTGCGCTTCGGTTTTTTGGCTCCTGCACATCGGCCTCGATGCCGTTTTCCCGGGCGTATTCCATTGCGGCTTCTTTGGTCTCAAACTGCAATCGAACCTGGGACTGGGTGTCGTCGGATGAGGTCCAACCCATCAAGGGGTCCACTTCCCGAGCAGAGGCAGGCGCGAACTCCAGCACCCAGTCATGCGTTTTGGCCATGCCCGAAGACATCGCGGTTTTGGCTGGCTTGTAGATGCGCGCACGCATAATCGCTCCTGTAGCTGCCCCCTTTATATTGAGCAAAGGATCATGGGCGACAAGGTCGGATGTAATCGACGCGACATTTTACCAGTTACCCATTTCGCTGAATCGCGCGTGCGCAATCACACCACCAAGAACAGGCTGCGAGTAATGCAACACCGGACAACACCGCAGTTCGTGTAAGATGTGGTCAAGGTGACACGCCTTGTTAATTGGCACGCGCCAGGCCGGACGCGTTGCTGTTACTCAGTGCCAGTCTTCCACCGACCCGGGAAGACAACAGGCGACCCATATTCCTCGACTAAGCGGTTCTACAAATTGAATGATGCACGGACGTAATCGTCAGGCTGTCCGCTGATCAAAAATTTTTGGAACAGTAATCGTACCCAACGCTGAGCCGCATTGAGAACCGGGTCGCCGGCGCGCAGCACCCCATATGAAAAACGCCAAACCACTCGCAAGCAGGGAAAAGCCGGCAGGCAAAGGGACCGCCGTCAGAGGGTCCAGGAAGGGTGTTGGAGAAACTTCGAGGTCATTTATCACAAACTGATACCGCGGCAGGCCGACACGGTCTTCGATAACAAAGTTGTTAAAAATACCAAGGCCAAAGGTCATTCTGCGCGCTTCCACGGGCACATCAAACGGGCTCGCGAGGTCAGTGGTTGCAAACAAATCAAACGCGCCTGCAAAGTAGCTGACATCGCCAACCACCGGTATCAAAATGGAAAACGATGGCCCTGTAACACTCGCCGATACACCTGATTCCGCTTCGATCGCACGCGCGAGATCATCGCTCGTCGCGAGGTCTGATAAAACAATGTACGTATCAACGGGTCTGAAAGGCCCAACGTCGTTGCTCTGGCGTACATCGCAGATAAAACTGTCCGTTGCTGCGCGACACGAAGATGGATCGTCATCCACAAAACGGTTCCCGTCGACGGTAATCTCAAGGTCAGTGCTGGCGTCTTCATATTCTGCCAATTCTCCGGGTGCGGTCGACGTCCCATCCTTGAGTGGAGTGTTGGGGTCGACGGTAAAGCGACCACTGATCGACGAACCTTCCAGAAGGGACCTGATCGCCAGATCAACAGCGGAAACTGTATTTTCGATGTTTCGTGATCGGTCCTCTTCGAACGCCAGAGAGCCTCTGAAATAGGCATCAATTGGTGCGGCGATTGCAGGCGTGCTAAGCGCCAACAGAAAAGTCGTTGTGGTGGTATACCGTCTCACGTGCAACCTCCCCGCAGTTGTTTCTCACGAAAATTTCGCAAAAAATCGCGGTGCCGTCCAGTTGCGGGCAGCAAAAACGCATGTAATTTTTGAACTGGGGTCAGTTTTTGTCAGTATGCGCACGGTATTCAGCATTTTTGCCTGTTAAACGCACAGTTCGGTTGAGAAAGCTGGCGCGTAACGGATGGCAGAAGAGCGAGAGGGCGTTCAAGACACCCAAACATCTCACAAATCTTATCCGTAATCCCGGCGGTCCGATGATGCCGGTGCTTGCGTGTCTTGCCAATGCCCGAAACTTCGCTGAGAGCCTTGCATCCCCCGCCGGTAATGACACATTCAGATGGCAAGGAGAGTGCCGCATGGCTTACGCCCATTCAGACAAACTGCCCGAGCGCAAGGACGACACTGCGCTTGCCAATCCGGCACCCGACGTGCGCAGCCGCCCTAAGCTGGAAGGCGGAAAACAGTTTCAACTGGCAACAGAATTTGACCCGGCCGGGGACCAGCCGACAGCCATCGCCGAACTCGCTCAGGGCGTGCGTGAAGGCGAACGCGATCAGGTCCTGCTGGGCGCGACAGGTACGGGCAAGACTTTCACTATGGCCAAGGTGATCGAGGAAACCCAGCGCCCCGCGATCATCCTTGCCCCCAACAAGACGCTGGCAGCGCAGCTTTACGGGGAATTCAAAGGTTTCTTTCCGGACAATGCTGTCGAGTATTTTGTCAGCTACTACGACTACTACCAACCCGAAGCCTATGTGCCGCGCAGCGACACCTACATCGAGAAAGAAAGCCAGATCAACGAACAGATCGACCGGATGCGCCATTCGGCCACCCGCGCGCTTCTGGAACGCGACGATGTGATCATCGTGGCGTCGGTCTCCTGTATCTACGGCATCGGCTCGGTCGAGACCTACGGGGCGATGACGCAGGACCTAAAGACCGGATCGATGTACGACCAGCGACAGGTGATGGCGGATCTTGTCGCCCAGCAGTACCGCCGCAACGATCAGGCGTTTCAGCGCGGCTCTTTCCGGGTGCGCGGCGACAGCCTCGAGATTTTCCCCGCCCACCTTGAGGACCGCGCCTGGAAGCTCAGCTTCTTTGGCGAGGAGCTGGAAAGCATCACCGAATTTGACCCTCTGACGGGGGAAAAGACCGACACGTTTGACCAGATCAGGGTCTACGCCAACAGCCACTACGTGACGCCAAAGCCGACGATGCAGCAGGCCATCATCGGCATCAAGAAAGAGCTGCGCATAAGGCTCGATCAACTGGTCAAGGATGGCAAACTGCTTGAGGCGCAGCGTCTGGAACAGCGCACCAACTTCGATCTGGAAATGCTCGAGGCCACCGGTGTCTGCAACGGGATCGAAAACTATTCGCGCTATCTCACCGGCCGCGCGCCAGGAGAGCCGCCGCCAACACTTTTTGAATTCATTCCCGACCATGCCATCGTCTTTGCCGATGAATCCCACGTCTCCGTCCCGCAGATCGGCGGGATGTACAAGGGCGACTACCGGCGCAAGTTCACGCTGGCCGAACACGGCTTCCGCCTGCCCTCCTGCATGGACAACCGGCCGCTCAAGTTCGAGGAATGGGATGCCATGCGCCCGCAATCGGTCTTTGTCTCCGCCACACCCGCCGGGTGGGAGCTGGAGCAGACAGGCGGTGTCTTTACCGAACAGATCATCCGGCCCACCGGCCTCATCGATCCGGAAATCGAAATCCGCCCGGTCGAGATGCAGGTCGACGATCTGCTCGACGAGGTGCGCCGCGTGGCCGACAACGGTTTCCGCACGCTGGTCACCACGCTGACCAAACGCATGGCCGAGGACCTGACCGAATACATGCATGAACACGGCATTCGCGTGCGCTACATGCATTCGGATATCGACACCATTGAACGGATCGAAATTCTGCGCGATCTGCGCTTGGGCGCATTTGACGTGCTGGTGGGCATCAACCTTCTGCGCGAAGGGCTCGACATTCCGGAATGCGGGCTGGTGGCGATCCTTGATGCGGACAAGGAAGGGTTCCTGCGGTCCGAAACCTCGCTGATCCAGACCGTGGGGCGCGCCGCGCGCAATGCCGATGGCCGCGTGATCATGTACGCCGACCGCATCACCGGTTCGATGGAGCGTGCGATGGGCGAGACCAACCGCCGCCGCGCCAAGCAACTGGCCTATAACGAGGCGCACGGGATCACCCCGCAGACGGTCAAGAAAAACGTGGAGGACATCCTCGCCGGGCTGTATCAGGGCGACACCGACCAGTCGCGGGTCACGGCCAAGATTGACAAGCAGATGCAGGGCGGAAACCTGCAGGCCGTGCTCGACGGCCTGCGCACGGACATGCGCAAAGCCGCCGAAAACCTCGAATTCGAAGAAGCTGCCCGCCTCAGGGACGAGATCAAGCGGCTGGAAGCCGTCGATCTGGCCATCGCCGATGACCCCATGGCGCGGCAGTATGCCGTAGAGAAAGCGGTGGACGACGCTCAGAAAGCCTCAGGCCGGAGTACAATGGGTCGGGGTGGTATGCGCGGCGGGACACGGCGGAAGAAGCGGGGGCGGTAAATGGTTGGGTTGATCAAAATCGATGCCTCGCAAAAAAGTAGACTGGCAGGATTAAATGACACCTTTTGAAAGATTTTTGGGATTGGTCGCCGCGATTCTGACTATACTAGGTTTTGTTTTGTCTCTTTTGGTGTCCAGCCCAGACTACTTGCCAAACATCCAACTAACCAGCGATGAGCTACAAATTACGGGTAGTTATACCGCAACAGTATTTTTTGTTCTACTTACAAGCGTGATAGCCGCATTTGTTTTCACTAGATCTCTGGATTTATTTGTTCGCACTCTCGGACCTATGTCTTTTGCTTCAACTTCACTAGTGATCGGGTTCATTTCAGGATTTCAAACCAGCGTACTTAACAGCCTGTTCTTTCCGGTTTGGTCGAGTTCGATGCCGCTCACCGCAGTGTTCATTTGCTTCTGCAGCTTTTCAATTTTTTTGGAAACGATTTATTTGTCTCTTTCAGAAAATGATCCGACGAAACCTAAGCCGGACACGTCCAAAGACGTTCTAGGCAACGCAATATTTTTTTCCGTTGCCGTTGCATTATTTGTAGTTGATTTGAAACCTATCGATGATGTTAGCACTATTGTCGCGACCTTTGCAGTGTCCGGCTTTTTCGGAGTTATCGCTGTTTTTGGCGCTGGATTTTTGTTGGAACAGTTGGGTCTTTGAAAAACGCGAACTTGCGTTGTCGATTTTGAACAATTGCTTACAAGCAGTAGCGCGAAAGAAGAAGCTTAGACAACTCATCAGTACGCGCCGCAAAAGCTGTGGCATACTCGGCACAAGGGTATTTCTCCGGACTGTGAAAAGCGCTTTCCATGTCCCATTTGGCTTTTGGCTACGTATTTACATTCTTTACCGCTCTTATCGTCGCTTGCGGCGACTTCGTTCTCAAAACCGCGGCTGACATAGGTTATGCTATCACCTCGAACCACGAGATGACGGTGCTGCGATCTATTGATTTTCGGGGTTCTTCTGGTTCAGGGCCATACGGCATGTCGCGCTCGCACAGGCCGGCGTCGCCCACTCCATGCCGACTCTCATCGCGCTGGCCATCATCGGTTCGGTGAAACCCTCGCTTTACACGAATAAGCAGGCATCTGCTGCGCGCTTCTGTCGATGGTTCTAATGAGCCAAAGCCTGACCGCTGCGCGTTCAAAACACTGCGGCGACCTCGTACATCACCGGCTCGAAGCGGTTGCACATCGCGGAAATATCCCGATTGCGCTTGCGCATCTCGTCGCTCCGCAGCATGGCCTGAAAATCCTCGCGGCGCTGCCATTGGGAATAGTTGGCGATCCGTGTCTGCGCGTCGTTTACATGCAGCCCCGCAGCGACGAACCCCTCCTGCTGCGAGATGAACTCCGCATAGGCCGCCTTCAGCGCGTCGAGCAGATCGGCGCAGGTGCCCGGTGAGCATTCAAAGGTGGTGAGGACGGTCTGGGTGTCATTGGCGGCGTCGATCATGGGCATGGCTGTCTCCCGATAGCTGTGGACAAGCATATCAGAGTTTTCCCTGCGACGCGCCGCCTCGACGGACGACAAGAGACTATACGCCAGACGAACGCGCATGTCCCTCCGTAATCTGCTTCACATACCACCGGCGAGAGTTGTGCGATACTTCAAGACAAAGCACTTTCTTTTCGGATATTTCCTTCAGGTGGCATTGTAAGGTTTTTGGGAGGGTCACTTTGACTGGTACGGATACGAATAACGAAACGAACGGCAGAACCGTTTTCAGGCTGATCCCGAAGGAACAGGTGCGCAAGTTCCTGTTCATGCAGTTCATTTTGGCGGCGATCCCGATCGCGACCTTTTGCATGATCTTTCTGGAAATCATCGTGCTACCGAATGAAAGCTACTCTCTGTCAAACGACGGGATCAACTTTCGCGTCGCGGCTGGTGCGATCCTATCGCTGATCTCTCTATTCACCTTTTCGGCGCTTTTTTGTTGTCTGGGCCTGTTTGTCAGCCACGCGGGACGGGCCGATTACGACACCTTGCCCAGCAATGTCTCTTTGATTGTCTCCATCAATTTTGTCGGCGCGGCGTTTGGCGTGCTGATCGTTTTCATGTTCATGGGCGGCTTTATCAGCGGTACGTTGTTTCCCAACTTCGGGACCGATGGCGGTGGCCGCGCTGACCTTCGTTCGGTCTACGGGTCCATGACCTTCATGAGCCTTTGGGCAAAATTGGCAGTCTGGTCGTTCATCGTCGGCTTTTCCGAACGCCTGTTGCCCAACCTGCTCAACAACTTTGCGTCGCAGATTGACCCTGCCGTCAAAGAGGAAAAATAGTCGGTACAAGAACTGGGTGACACCCCATTCGTTCAAGGCAAGCTGAACGCGACGCGAGCCAACGATCGCTTCCGTGATCTACTTCACATAGCGCCCGCAGGGGGTGTGCTATACGCGTATACAGGGAATTCTCCTTGCCATAAGGAAACGCATTCCATGTCTCACATTGCATTCGGCTACGCTTTTACCTTCTTTACCGCCCTGATCGTCATCATAGGTGACTTCATTCTGAAAACCGCCGCCGACGCGGGGCATACGATCACCTCCACCCATGTCTTTCTGGGTGTCGTGATTTACGGAGTTTCGGCCTTTTTCTGGTTCTGGGCCATGCAACATGTCACGCTGGCGCAGGCGGGCGTGGCCTATTCCATGCTCACGCTCATCGCGCTGGCCATCATCGGCGCGGTCTGGTTCAAGGAACCACTGGCGGTGCGGGAATACGCTGGCCTCGGCTGCGCGCTGCTCTCGATGGTGTTGATGAGCCGCGTGGCCTGACCGGTTTGCTTTGAAACAAAACCGGCCGCGCCGGATGGGCGCGACCGGCGAAAAATACCAAAGCTCAGCTTGCTTCGACCTCGGTGTTGCACTCACGCGCCTTTTCAATGGCCTTCATCGTGCCATCAAGGCTCACTTCAAAGGCAAAAGACGTCTCCGGCATGACGATCATGTTATAGCGTTTCATCACATCATCAACGAAGTCGGGATTGTTCGCCAGAATGTAGCCGCCTTTGTACCCTTCCGCGAGGTTTGCAGGCGCAGCCACAGCATCCCCGACATAGGCTTCTTCATCCAAAAGAAGATGTACTTTGTCGTTTTCAAATTCGACATCATTCTTGGTAAAGACGCCAAGGTAGCCAAATTCCTTATCCGGGGTCAGACCCATCTGAACCACGTTCTGTTGTTCGTCGACGCGCTCGATCAGGCAGGTCTCTCGACTTTGGTCGACAAAGATGTTCCAGCCGGATTCCTCGCCCCATTTGGTGAACTCGGCGTTGTCTTTGGGCAGAATATCGCTGCCCGCCTGAGCGGCTGAGACGCCAAGAACAACAGAAAAACATGCCGCTATCTTAGTTGTAAATCGCACTGGTGATTCTCCCTGTTTATGAGTTGTTTTGCGTTCCCAATATACTACTATAGCGAGAATTTCGCAAAGCGCCGGTCAAACGTTTGGCTTGTTTCGCCGCCGCGATCGTCTAGCGTTGCGGCCATGAGCAAACGCGACCCCTTTCGCCCCGTTGATACAGAAGCACGCGCGCTGGCGCGGCGGCTAATCGACACCGCCACTTTTGCCGCTTGTGGCGTGATGCAGGACAAGCTGCCTATGGTCACGCGCATCGCTCTTGCCACAACGCCTGATGGCACACCCCTGTCGCTGATGTCCGATCTGTCAGCGCACACGGCGGCGCTGCGGGGACATGGTCATTGCTCGCTCCTCGTCGGAGAGCCCGCGGACCGGGGCGACCCTCTGACACATCCGCGCGTCACGCTGCAAGCCAGAGCGCGTTTTCTGACCCGCGACGATGCCGCCTATGCCGACCTGCGCGCGCACTACCTTGATCAAAGGCCCAAGGCGACGCTTTACATCGACTTTGGAGATTTCAATCTGGTCACCTTTGACGTGCAGACCGCATTGCTGAACGGCGGTTTTGGCAAGGCCTACAAACTGTCCGCGACAGACATTGCGCCAACGGCTTAGCCGCTGGACAAACCAGAGCGCGCCCTACCTCTGCGCCATGCGACTGGTGCTCTTTTTACTCTTTTTTCCGCTGCATGGGCTGGCCAATGACTGGGATGCGCTGCAAGCCCAAGGTGCGGTAGCCATCATGCGGCACGCGCTGGCCCCGGGAACAGGCGACCCTGCCAATTTCGACGTTACGGACTGCAACACTCAGCGCAATCTGGATGCACGCGGTCAGGCGCAAGCACGGGCCATCGGCGCAGCGCTCACGACCCGTGGCTTCACGTTTGGCGCGGTGTTCACCTCCGCATGGTGCCGGTGTCGGGAAACAGCAGAATTGATGGACGTCGGGCCAGTTCTGGTCGAACCATCGCTCAACTCGTTTTTTCGCAACCGCACGGCAGAAAGTGCACAAACCGCCGCCACCACGAAAATTGTCGGCCAGAGCTCGGGGCCCACACTGATGGTCACCCATCACGTTAATATCACTGCCCTCACGGGCGTTTTCCCTGCCTCTGGAGAAATCATTGTCATCCGGGCCACTGACACGGGTGTCGAGGTTTTGGGACAAATCCTGATCGAGCCCTGAAGAGCGGCATCCGAGATCAAATTACGTCTGTTTTCCGGCTTGAGACACCGTCCGATCCCTGTAGGGTAAACGAATAGGATGACACCAAGGAGACTTTGCCATGAGAAATCTGAAAATGATCGCGTGTTTCGCAATTCTGTCGGCCACTCTGACCGGAACCGCACAGGCTGATACATTTCTGAAGTACGGTGAGGTCGAAGGCTGGAAAGTCTTCATCGATCAGGAAAAGAAATCCTGTCTGATTGAAAGCGTGGATGCTGCCGAAAATGTGGTTCAGATGGGCCTGACAGAAGACCGCGGCGTGGGGTATCTTGGCGTGTTCACAAAAGGCGAAACGGATATCAAAAAAGGCGACACGGAAGCTGTCGTCATTCTGATTGGCGAGAACATGTATGTGGGTGAAGCGACCGGGATGCGCGGAAATATCACAAAGGGCTACTCTGGCGGCTACGTGCTCAGCGACAGCCCGCAGTTTGCCGAAGACCTGGCGCAGCAATATACCATGACGGTCTTTCCGGAGAAGGAATTCGCTTTCATCGTGGACCTCGCAGGCACAAAAAAGGCCATCGCATTGGCTCGCGAGTGCAACGAAAAACAGATCAGCGGCTGATACCTCAAATCCTTGGCTGGCAGGCGCGCACGCGGGCGCTACCTGTCGGTCATGCGCAATATTTGCTTTTCTCTGTTCCTTGCTACGCCCGCAAGCGCCTGGGATTTCACGCCGGGACTGCCATGTCTGTTAACGCACGACCAGGGCACTGTGTCGGCCGAATTGACCTATGACCCGACCGCACCGCTCTATTCGATTACCATTACACGCAGCACGCCCTGGCCGGACGCACCGGTCTTTGCCATGCGGTTCGACGGCCCTGCAGGCCTGACGATATCGACAGATCGACAAACGCTTTCGGCCGACCGCCGGGCGCTGACCGTGACCGATCGTGGCTTTGGGAATGTCCTGAACGGGTTGCAATTCAACCAAACGGCGACCGCACTTCTGGGCGATCAGGCCGTAAGCTTCGATCTGAGCGACGCGGCGGACGCTGTGGCCGCCTTTCGCGACTGCAAGCCCACGGCGGGCGCTTGAAGGTCGTCACGCCAGCGCTTCAATTTCATCTGCCGTCATATGTTGCACTGCTGGCCACGTCTCAGACTTGCCAGGATTGAGCAAACCCTTAGGATCAAGTCGCTTTTTCATAGCCAGATGACGGTAGTCAGGTTTCATTCCGCCGCCCTCCAATGTGCCGGCATGCGCGTCATAGATGACGAACTGGTCTGACTGATAGATGGCGTTGATTTCGGCAAGCCGCACCTCGTCCTTGAACCAGATGATCGGCAGGTCAGAGGACCAGATTTCACCAGCATAGCGTGAAAATTCGTGGTGCGACCAGACATCATCGCCGAGTTTTTCGGACATCGCAGCGACGCGATCCGCGTCCGAGGGATCCGGCACACCGACCTGTTGGTAGGTGGCGGACCGGTCGGATTTCAGCACCTGAAGCGTGGTGTGGTTATAGGCAAACTCGAAGACGTGCGGCAGCTTGGCGGCTTGGCGTGCGGCGTCATCCATCTCAAGATGCACGGTGCCGCCTTGCTCAATCATCAATGCGTTGAAGGCATCCATGTCTTCGCGCGGTACGAGTGAAACGAGGATATGCACGCCTTTCGGCACATGCCCCTGCAGACGTGGAAAGTAGTCCACGATGCGGGCATCGACGGTGCAGCACAGCTTGCGCCCGATGTCCGTGTCCGGTGCTGACGCCAACGCGTATCCCGCCGCGTAGCAATCGCGGTAACGCTCAAACCCGACAATGCAACCGATCCAGTCACGCCTTGGTACTGTGCGCAGGGTCACTTCGGTGATCGCCCCGTTCAGCCCCCAGGCGTGGTGGATCAACAGAGCGTCATCAGCGTCAAACACATGCTCGACCGGACGGTCCTCGACGGACAGCGCCTTGAGCTGGCGAATATTGCCCCGTTCACGCAAGGCACCATTGGCAATCGATCCAATCCCGGCGGACCCTCCGGCGACAAAACCACCAATCGTGGCGATATCCTGTGTCGAGGGGAACATCGCCATTTCGCGTCCGTGCTCTGCCAACGCGGCGTTGATATTCGCCATCAGGGCGCCGGCCTCGACGCGGACCGTGTCGCCGGCAATTTCAAGTATGCGCGCCATGCGCGTCGTCTCGATGATCAGCCCGCCCCTCAACGGAACGGCCTGCCCGTAGTTTCCGGTCCCACCGCCCCGCAGAACCACCGGAATATCATTGGCATATGCCACCGCCAGGCAATGTGCCAACTCTTCGCGCGTCTTTGGCACGGCGACCAGATCGCCGAATGTCCGGCGCAGTCGCGCGTTCAGCACAGGCGAATACCAAAAGAAATCCCGGCTGCGTTTCTTGACTGTAACGGGATCGTCCTGCACCTCGACCGGGGCAAGCCTGCGGGCGATCTTCGCCCAGTCCATTGCGGCACCTGTTTCGGTTTTCGTCATAAAAAACTCCTCTGTTCGCTATGCGCCGCCGCATTTCCCGATCAACGGACAAGATCAACGTGATGTCTCACACATAATGACAGTTTTAATCGAGGGTATACAAACAGCCCGCAGTCTGCCCCCAAAAGGAGGCGTTTGGCCCTGAGTGACTGTGCCAGAGTGCATCGGGTATCTCATACCTGACCACACTGAGCAAGCCTGCAGCGAAAACACCACACGCAACCAGACGCTTGGGTCACAATGGAAGCGGCAAACAGCATTTCTGCACGACCAGATTGGCCGCATGTCGGGCAATTAAATTTCATGAAGATTCGCGTAACCAGTTGTTAACCAAGATTGAACATCATGCGCGTCAGGAGACTGATACTATGCGTTTTGCGGTGCTGGCGTTCATCTTGGTTTGTCTTGTCAGCCCGCAGGTTCACGCGGGTGCATGGCTGCGCGAGGAGGGCAAAGGCTTTGCCGCAACCACCATCCAGACCACAGCTGACAATGCCACGTCTTCGACTATCTACATCGAGTACGGCATCACGCCGCGCATCACCGCCGGGATCGACGCGACCTATGATTCAGACTTCATTAACTTCTATAGCAGCGATTTTTTTGCCGAAGATACGGAGACCTTCCCGGACGGCTCCGGCATCTTCTTCTTGCGTTTTCCCATCGGTTCAACCGATCGCACAAACAAATGGGCCTACCATGTGGGCCTCGGCGCGCGCTATCTCGACGGTGTCCTTTACCGCGCATTCGAGGTCGGCCTGTCATGGGGGCGCGGTATTCAAATCGGCACGCGTTATGGTTGGGTGAATGTGGACTTCAGCTACAACGATGCGCCCTCGCCTGCAGAAGAACGGGTCAAGCTGGACGGAACAGTGGGATTGGGTGTCGGTGACCGCAGCAAAGTGATGCTGCAGATCTTTAACACTTTTGAAGGCGGCGACACGTTGACCAAGATTGCGCCGTCTTATCTCTACACGATGAAGAATGGGGTCACGACGTTCCAGATCGGCAGCGAAATCCCGACCGAGAACAACGGCGACCCGACGCTCAAACTGGGACTGTGGTACGAGTTCTGACCGTTCAGGCGGTGAAATCGGAGGCGTCGAGGATCATCACGCCGTTGATCTTCCAGCCGTCCGCGGTTTCCGTCATACGGTAATCGAGGACATGGGTTTGGCCTTTCCGATCCGTGATCATGACGCGCTGCCAGTGCACGCCGTCCTCGATACGGTTTTCCAGATACCTGACGTCGCCCGGGCGCCACACCATCGGATAGCCCTGTGTGACCATCCGACCAAAGTTTTCAGGCGTCCGGAAGTACCGTTGCAGCACAGGGCTCGCAAACTCCATCGCCTTGGAGAAATCATCAGCCTGAAAAGCTTCGAGCTGCTGATCAATAACGGATTGCATCGCCTTGGGGTCAGCGCTTGCTGCGCCTGCCGCCAAAATCCATAAAGCTGCTCCAACAAGGGCTGCGCGCATAAGACCTCTCCTCGGTTTTGTCCAAGAAGAGTAAGGCGACTTTACCCCCGGGCAAGTCTCAGGCGGCTTGAACCAGCTCTCCAGCCAGCGCGTCATCGATCAGCGTTATGGTTTCCTGGATGCCGTAGAGTGCGATGAACCCGCCAAAACGCGGGCCCTGGCTGGCCCCAAGAAGCACTTCGTATAGGGCTGTGAACCATCCGCGCAGGGGGTCAAACCGGTCGCGCCCGCAGGCGTAAACGATGGATTGCAATGCCTCATCCTCAACCGGACCGTCATACGCTTTCAGCTGTTCGCGCAAATCTTCAAGCGCTGCGCGCTCTTCATCGGTTGGCAGTCGGTAGACCTTCTGCGGCTTCACGAAGTCATTGTAGTATCGCACTGCGAAACCGGCCGCAGCATCCATATCCGGGTTTGTGTCCGGATTGGTTTCCGGCGCATATCGCTGGATGAAGCCCCAAAGCTGCGATTTGTCTTCTGCTGCAGAAACGCTTGCGAGATTGAGCAACATGGAGAACGGCACAACCATGTTCGAGCTCGGAACATCGCCACCGTGAATATGCCAAACGGGATTGTTTAATCGTTTAACTATATCCTGATCGGCATAAGCGCGCAGCTGCTGGTGGTATTCATCCACCGCCTTCGGGATCACGTCAAAGTACATCCGCTTGGCGGTTTTGGGCTTTTGATACATGAAATAAGCAAGGCTTTCCGTGCTCGCATACGTCAACCATTCATCAATGCTCACGCCATTGCCGGAGGATTTCGAAATCTTCTGCCCCTGATCGTCCAGAAACAACTCGTATGAAAAATGCTCTGGCGGACGTGTACCCAGTGCCCGGCAGATCGCGTCATAGATTTTTTCGTTGGTCGCGTGTTCCTTGCCATACATTTCGAAATCGACACCCAGTGCCGCCCAACGGGCCCCGAAATCCGGCTTCCATTGCAGTTTAACGTGGCCACCCGTCACCGGCAAAGTCATCTCGCCGCCTTCGGGCGGCTCAAACGTCACTGTGCCTGCTTTGGCATCCACATGTTTCATCGGCACGTAAAGCACCCGCCCTGTCTCAGGATGGATAGGCAAAAAGATGGAATAGGTCTGCTGGCGCTCCTCCCGCAGCGACTTCAGCATGATCTTCATCAGATCGTCATATCTTTCCGCGCACCGCAATAGGATCTCGTCAAACTGACCCGACTTGTAGAACTCGCGCGCAGAAATGAACTCGTATTTGAACCCGAATGTGTCCAGGAACCGGCGCAGCATGGCGTTGTTGTGATGCCCAAAGCTTTCATACTCGCCAAAAGGGTCGGGAACCGAGGTCAGCGGTTTTTGCAGATACGCTTGCAATTGTTCTGGGTTTGGCACGTTCCCCGGCACCTTGCGCATGCCGTCAAGATCGTCGGAAAAGCACACCAGCTTGGTCGGAATATCTGACAATTCCTCAAACGCCCGCATGACCATCGTCGTGCGTGCCACCTCACCAAAGGTGCCGATGTGGGGCAGCCCGGACGGCCCATAGCCTGTTTCAAACAGCACATAGCCTTTCTCGGGTGGCGCCTTCTGATAGCGTTTGAGCACCCTGCGCGCTTCTTCAAACGGCCATGCTTTGCTCGTCATCGCGGCGTCACGCGTCTGGGACATATTTCACCTTGTGCAGACTCACCCGCGCCCCATGCGCGGTGGTGGCCTGTCCCTATTGCCTTGGTGCTGTGGCGTCAATAATCTGGCCCCAAACACTCCGTTTGAAAGCGAACGCCCCGTGCCCGACACCACGCCCACCGCCTTTTCCGCCCAGGACTGCCTTGTAGCGCTCATGATCGCTGTTTCCGCATCTGATGAGGACATCCGGACAGCGGAGCTGGTCAAGATCGAGGCGGCAGTGCAGTTGCTGCCGATCTTTTCCAACTATGACACGGACCGGATCACGGTCGTGACACAGGTCGTCTTCGATCTGCTCGAACAGGAAGACGGATTGGACGCACTGTTTGGTCTGGTGCGCGACGGATTGCCCGACCGGCTTTTCGAAACAGCCTATGCGCTGGCCTGCGATGTTGCAGCCGCAGATGGCACCCTCGGAGAGCCCGAACTGCGGTTGCTGGAAGAAATTCGCTACGAGCTGGCGCTCGATAGGCTTCATGCCGCAGCGATTGAACGCGGCGCCCGGGCGCGGCACATGACCTGAAATTGCACTGCATTGCTTTCGCCTAGGGCACTCCCAAGTTGCCTATGCACTGTGCGGTTTGATCATGAGCGCCTGAAAATTATGCAAAACAGCCCCTGACGCCGCGCCTGATTGTACAGCACAGGCATTTTTTCCGACGCAGCGTTGATCCGCCCGGTCCGGAAGGTCACTTTTGCGACACAAATAGTCAAAAAGCGACTTCGGTTTTCGCGCATGCGCGCAGGACAAGATGGTCGACATAAACAGCAGTGCATGCGCGTAAAACAGCGCTCGTGCAACAGGCGCCAAGTCTTAATTGCCCGGAAATGGGCTGCGCCGTGCGCATAGAGGATCGGATGACCCGATACGAGACGTTTGATACGCACGCACTGGCCGCGAAGGCCCTGGTGCTGGCCACCGATCTGGACGGTACTTTTCTCGGAGGCACTGAAAACGAACGCGCGACATTCTACAATTGGATCCAAAGACGTCGAACAAACATCGGCCTGATATTCGTCACCGGTCGCGATCCCGATTTCATCCATCATCTGGTGCAACACGAAGGCATCCCATGCCCTGATTACGTTGTGGCCGACGTGGGCACCACAATCGCGCATGTGCAACCCGACGCAAAGCTGGTCCCGATCATCTCGCTGGAGAAAGAGATCGCGCGTCGCTGGAACAATGCCAACGAGAGCGTTCGGGTCGCGCTCCGCAAGATCGACGGGCTGACCCTTCAACCCACCCGCTTTAGGTACCGCATCAGCTATGACATGGACGCGGCCCGTTTCAATGATGCCGCGCTGCGTATTGTCGCCGATCTGGGCCTTGATGCGGTAATCCCTGACAACCGTTACTTTGACGTACTGCCCAAAGGCGTAAGCAAGGGCCCTTCCCTTGCGCGGTTGCTCGATTTTCTGGGAATTCAGCAATCCAAAACGCTGGTCGCCGGCGACACTCTCAATGATTTGTCAATGTTGGAACTTGGCGTCCCGGCTGTCGCTGTCGGCGGCTCAGAACCGGCACTGCTGGCGCGCGTCGCATCGCTCGGTCATGTCCATTGCGCATCTGGCATTGGCGTTGCGGGCATATCCGAAGCCATCGCAGCACATAAACTCTACAAAGGAAAGTGAGGTCACGAAATGTCATCTGATCTGGTGATCGTCTACCATCGCCAACCCTATGAAGAGATCGAGGTTGACGGTAAAACCGTCTTTCGCGAAAACAAAAGCCCAAACGGTATTGTGCCAACCCTAAAAAGCCTGTTCGGTCAGGTCGATCATGGGGCTTGGGTGGCATGGAAATTGGCCGATGACCTGCAAAACCCTGGATTTGAAACGCGGGTTGAGATCGCAGACGATTACGGCAACTACACTGTTTCGCGCCTGCCACTGACGCAAAAACAGGTCAGCGAGTTTTATCACATTACATCCAAAGAGGCCTTCTGGCCGATCCTGCATGCCTTCAAAGAGCGCTACAACTACGACCCTGTGGATTGGAACAACTTTCGGGATGTGAACCAGCGATTTGCCGAGGCCGCTGCAGCCGAAGCCGCTCAAGGTGCGGTGGTCTGGGTGCATGATTACAATCTGTGGCTCGTGCCGGGCTATCTGCGCCAGATGCGTCCCGACCTGCAGATTGCCTTCTTCCACCACACGCCTTTCCCTTCGGCGGACATGTTCAACGTGCTGCCCTGGCGCAAGGAGATCGTGCAAAGCCTGCTGGCCTGTGACGAGGTGGGCTTTCATGTCCCGCGTTATGCCGCCAACTTTGTCTCTGTCGCGCAAAGCCTGCTTGATGTCGAGGTCACGCAACGCTTCAACGCGCCGGATATGTGGATATCAGAAGGCACAGCCCTTACCGAACGCGTGTTCCCCGGCGCCGTCAGTTTCGAAGGGCGCGAGATCACAATTGGGGTGAACCCCGTGGGCGTCGATGTGCCTTTCATCGAAGAAAAGGCGAATGCTGCGGACTGCGAAGCCGCGATGCAGGACATCATTGCCGAAAAAGGCGACCGCCAGCTCATCCTGTCCGTCGGGCGTACCGATTACACCAAAGGCGGGGCAGAGCAGATCCTCAGCTTCGAACGCGTCCTCGAAGCACGTCCGGACCTGCACGGAACGGTAAGACTGATGCATGTCTCCGTATCAGCAAATCGCAATATGGCCGTCTATGAGGAAGTGCAAAACGAGATTGAGCAGGCCGTGGGGCGCATCAATGGCAGGTTTGGAACGCTGGACTGGCAGCCGGTCACTCTGATTTCGCGCGCCATCCCCTTTGCGGAACTTGTGGCCTATTACCGCGCCGCGGACATTGCCTGGATCACGCCCCTGGCCGATGGCATGAACCTCGTGTGCAAGGAATTTGTGGCCGCCAAGACTGACGGCAGCGGCGTCCTTGTGCTTTCCGAGTTTGCCGGGGCCGCGGTGGAGCTTGGCGACGCTGTTATCACCAACCCATTCTCGCATCGCTCCATGGACCACGCAATTCAGCAGGCTCTGGAGATGGATGCGCCCGAGCAACGCGCGCGCATGGTCCGGCTGCGTGCCGCCGTACGGGCCAGCGA
>JBCCXN010000026.1:0-37600 GCA_039191495.1 Pseudomonadota bacterium
GCACGGCTTTCGTTGGAATATGCAACAGCCTGCGGGATGCTCAGAAGGCGAGGGTTATTCGAGCCAATTGTGCTCATGTGTTTCACTCCATTCTTGCCTCTGACGGGGTGTTCTATGCGTCTAACTCCACCTACACGCGTCGACGGTGACAATATGGAGGAAAGGGAATCAGCAAAAAATCCGACTATATTTTTTGGTTGAGCAACGAAAAAAATGGATGCTCCTGGCTAAAGCATGATCTCATATGCTCAAAGGCGACCTTTCGAAGGCTGTTGGATACACTGAAACCCAAAACAGCACATGTGAAACGTCGAAACGTTTGACTTTGAGGTCCGATCTTTATGCCCCAGCGTTCAAATTGTAGGAGCCGTTTTGCTTGCCCCTACCAGGGTAGGCTTTTGCTCCTTTGAGACACGCAGATATGAACGCGGCGAGACCTGCAGTTTGTCGATTTACAACGATTGGCGAAACATCAAAGCCGGGTGAATCGTTTTGACACCGGATGATTGCTTCTCCTGCATTAGACATCTCCGCGGGCTTTTCGCGAAGACTGTCCTCATCGTTGTACGCGAGATTCAACGTTGTGAATGCTTGCTGCATTTCGTCTCTTGCATTAGTCCCATCGCGCGGATGCGCCCGGTTTCCTTATGAAGCGCTCGTAGCCCTTTCGCTGCGTCGGATTACCGGTCAACTGTGTCGGCAGCCGTTTGAACTGGCGAGGGATTGCGTCCGGCATAGCTGAGTAATCGATTTAGCCAAAAAACCAGAAAACTAGGAGATATACTTGGTCGCCATACGCCCGCGTGAATGCTTTGATTGATTAGCCAAAAAAATCTATTGCCTCCGCTTCGCGCGGCCCCGCAAACTCGTCCCAAACACAATTTTTCTTACGGGTCTTAAAGCCAGAAATTGCACGAAGTTGCCCAAATTCGACAGTTATTCACCTCCAGCATTCGCTTCCGAATGGGGAGCCGACTTGAGTGCGGGTCGCAAGTCGGAAACGCTCGTTTGCCAGATCCTCAGCCAAAAAAATTGGACGTCTCGCGTCCTTGCGGCAAACTGAAGGATTGGCACCTGAAATCGCAATCATTCTGTTGAGAACAAACAGAAAGTCTGCTGCCGGCAAGGTCCGGCCACTCAGCAGTATTTCGCGCATATCTCCGCGCGTTCTTTTGCGGTTATTTGCCTAGTTCGGGCCTCTTTCGAATTGTTTGTTTTTTGTTAACCAAATTTGCGGGACACATAGGATGCAACCCTGGGTTAGCCCGTCCGGATGGGTCATTCCAGCGCCTTAGATCTTACGAACCAACCGGTGACAGCAGCGGTCACCGCACTCAATAGGTGCGGCGTCTTTATGCGGCCCAAATTGCGGAAGACTTGTTATGACATACATCCAACCAACAGCTCAAAATCTTGGAAACATCGCAGGCCAGAGCCCAATTTTGAACGCGAGCGAGGTGGCAGGTATTCCGCTCAATGGAACAGGTCTTACGGGCAAGGCTTGGGCTGACGGCTCCAACATTTGGTCGATCACGCGGCTGAAGGAGGTGATCGAAACCGCCACCCATACGGCGGAGTTCGAAATTTCTGAGTTTGGCTTCCGGTCCCGTGAAAGCGACACATCGATTGCGGAATTCCTTGGCGACAGAGGGCAGATTACAGCAGGCAACGGAGATGCCGAGATGGGCCCCTCGGGTATGCTGATCGAGGGTTTTGTGTATATTCCACCGGGAGAGCACACCATCACCTTGCGCTCTGACGATGGATTTTCGCTTAAGCTCGGCGGCGCAGATTTCATCGAATATGACGGATGGCGAGGCGATGAACCAACGTCGGCCACTGCCAATTTCGAAGGTGGTCTATACGCGCTCGAGATGCTCTATTTCGACGGCGGCGGCGGTATGGCGCTGAACCTTGCAGTCGATGGCGTCCCCGTCGATCAAAGCGCGCTCTACAACTCGGTCGAGAGCTTTACGACTCCGCCCGACGGGGAGCCGTTGCAAGACGCAGACAGCTATCACCCTTCGCTGACCTTGGGCGCTTTGGTACTGGACAATCCGGAAACGCTTGATGGCACCGAAAACGCGGACTGGATCGATGGCGTCGGTGGCGACGATACCATCAACGGCAATGGCGGAGATGACCACCTTTTGGGCGGATACGGCGATGATAGGATCGACGGCGGCGATGGCGACGATGTCATTGACGGCGGGTTTGGTTCGGATCTTTTGATCGGTGGTGACGGCGACGATCTGATCGTTATGCGCTCAGACGCGGGCGAACAACGGATCGCCCAACGCTATGTCATACCAGAGACCCGGCCCACCGGACCTTATGTGAATCCGGACGCTGACAAGCTCTTTGGGTATGAATACCAACCGATCATAGGCGACGATATCGCGATTGGCGGTGCCGGGCGCGACACCTTCCTGATCGCACCACAGCTCAACGGCATCCTGCCAGTTCTGGAGGATCACACCAGATCTGACGGCTCGATACGCTGGGCCGGAGTGGCGGGCGAGAATGACTTTCAGCATCTGCATTGGGTTGATCTTTACGGCTTTGACATGATCGCCGATTACACCAAAGCCGAAGATCATATCGCCGTTATCGGCCACACTGCCAATGTCTTTGTGGATCATGTGGACTTCGACAACGATGGTACGGTCGAAAGCATCATAACAACAGTCTCCTTGCAACATGGCGGCGGCGGAGCGCATGATCGTGACCTGATCGGGGTGACTTTTGTTGAAGGCGACCTGGTGGATGTGGACGACATCAAGACTGACAATGGCGTCACTTATGGCATCGTCGAGTCCATTGATGATGTCGCACAGGCGATTAATCAACAGGGCGAAAGCAAGCAGGTTACAGAAGGCGGTGAGACCTTTGAAGGATACGATTACCGTGGCGCTGGCGAATTCAATGTAGCGCCCGATGGTGCGCCCGAAGATCTAATGGACACCCCTTACTGGGAGGACGCGCAGGCCTATATCGGGGCGCCCTCGACCGATCCGGAAGTTGAGCTTACACGCGACCCGTTCGAACCTTTGGGTTTCGTCGAGGCCGTCGGGCAGATCAAGATCGGCACCGACGGCGACGACCTCATAACGCCGGATGCACCAGATACGCCGGATGGCCTTCCCGGCGCTTTGGGTTTCTGGAACCTGGGCGAAGGCGATCAGGGTGCATATGCCGATGCGCGCGGTGCGTTGGGCGCTGTCAAAGCCTACACGCTTTACGAACGTCAAGCCCTCTTGCGCACAGATGACACGACCGATGGCCCGCGCCCGGGAAGCACCGCGTTAACGTTCAACGGCGACGACCAGTTTGCTTATCTCAATCACGACGACGCTTTCATCATCACACAAGGCACAATCGCGCTTTGGGTTCGGGCAGACGACCTCTCCGATGACGGTGCAATTATCACCAAGGATCAGCGCGGTTCAGGGGACGGCGGTCATTTCCGCCTGGTACAGCTTGAGGACGGCAAGCTGTTGCTGCGCTTTGCACCAGGCGATGGTGGGTCAAACAAGGCGTGGACGACTACAGAGGCGATTCTGGAAGAAGGCGTGTGGGCGCATCTGGCCGTCAGTTTCACGGCAGACGGTGTCACGATTTACAAGGACGGGCTCGCCATCGACGATGCCCTGTGGACACCTGATGAGGGCGACGTTCCGACGCCAGGTGTCTACCAGGAGGCTTACCTGCTTGGGAACGAAGAGCCCTTCGTTCTGGGGGCTGACCAACGCATCACTGACCTGAACGATACGGCGCTGGAATTCGCCACCGACCGCACCGATCTGGTCAGTCCGTTTAACGGTGCGTTGGCAGAGTTCGGCATTTGGGGTGGTTTCACACCACAGGACGCGCTTGCCCCGGATGAGATCCTCGACCTTGTCACAAACGGGCCGGGGGCCGCCCTGACCAATCCGTCTGGTCCGCAGCCGATGGTAGCCTCCGACGATATGTTCGATGGCGGCGACGGTGACGACACGATCAAGGGAGAGGCTGGCGACGATCACCTGAAGGGTGGTGACGGCAACGACACCATCTACGGGGGCTACGGCGATGATAAACTTGAAGGTGGTGCTGGTGATGACACGCTGAACGGGGGACGCGGGTCTGATATTGTATATGGCGGCGCAGGAAATGACCTGATGATAGCGGGGGGTGACGTCGGCGAAGATCGTGCCGGTCAGCTTGTCCTCGGCGCGCCCTCGCGCCCGTTCCCGGATCCCCAGATCGACAATGCGCTCCTAAAGCTCGTCGACTGGGTTGATCAGCCGCTCTACGCCGATGATATCTTTTTCGGTGGAGAAGGCGAAGACCACATGCTGGTCAACCTCTATATCAATGGCACGAAAGACTCGATTCTGGACAACGTGATGGACGGCGGCCGAATGGTGCACTGGCACGGCGTTGCAGGCGAGAACGCGCGTATCCACAATCACTGGGTTGACGGTGCCGGGATCGATATCTTCGGCGACTTTAACGCAGAAGAAGACAAGATTTCGGTTATCGGGCACACCGCCAATATCGAGATTTCCTATCAAGCTGTGGACAACAATGGTGACGATATCGACGATGCGGTGATGTCTGTGATCCGTATGTATTCGCAGCAGGGCAATGGTGGCGGCGCTCACGACGAGGATGAGCTGGGTCGGTTGTTGGTGATTGGTGACATGGTGACCGAAGACATGGTCGAGACAGATGCAGGTGCTCATTTGGGTATCGTACGCACAATCGATGAATTGCAGGAGGCGTTCGCTCCGTCTGACGATCCATCGCCAGTGATCCGCCCCGATGATGTTTTTGGGTATGATGACCGTGATGTACCCGGCCGGCCGCTGGCAAATGACCCACTGGCCTATTCGGTTAACCCCTTTATGGATGAGGCAAAGCCGCAATTCGCTTGGCAGACGGCGGAATCAAACCCGAACACAGTGCTGAACAGTCACGCGGGCGGCGCCTTGGATGGGGCCACTTACTTTGAAATGGCCCATGCACCCAACGAGCAGCAGACCGAAGGTTCTTACATCTTTACGTTCATCGCGGACAGTCCGGGTGACGGAAATCAAGCGCTGTTGTCGAAGGATTTTACAAACTTCCAGAATGGCGGTCATCTGACCATTTGGATCGACACAAGCAGCAATCTTAAAGTGCGGTACCAGTCCACTCAGGGAGAGATTAACCTTCGGATGAAAGAAGACATCGAAGCGGACGAACTTTACGATGTCGCCTTTAGTTTCACACCGGACAAAATCGAATTGTTCGTGAACGGCGAAAGCGTGGATGTGGCGGAAGATCTCGATCCCGCCTTTGCGGCCGGCATGTCGGGCAACGACAACTCAACAGTTATTGGAGCATCGACACGACGCCGAAACGAGGAAAATGACAACATCGAGTGGGAGTTTGACGGGGAGATTTTAAACATCGCGGTGCTGGATAATCCTGTTTCGGCGTTTGACGCGATTTTGTTGGCAGAGAATGGCAATGATCCCGAAATACTTGGTGCAAAGACGCCTGTTCCGCCAGACGACTCAGAGGTTCCTGAAGCGGACCCGGAAACAGTACGTTTCGAAATTGGATACGAGCAGATCAGCCAACCTGGACGGGACAATTGGGTCACGGTAACGTTCGAACAAGAAATTGAAGATGCAGTGGTGGTAATGGGTCCGCTCGAACACAACGGCGGCGACGACGCGGTGGCGCATGTACGTAATGTCACATCCACCGGCTTTGAATTCCAGATCAATGAATGGTCCTATCTGGATGGAGCGCATACTGCCGAAGGCATCAGCTGGATGGCAGTCTCCGCGGGTACCCATACGCTTACGTCTGGACAGGTGATTGCCGCTGGCACGGCGCAAACAAACAGCTCGATGACTGCGAACTTCGGCGTTGACCTAGATGGTTTCGGCGAAACACCTGCCGTCTTTGCGCAACTGAGCTCGGCAAATGAATCAACTGCGGCAACGGTGCGTCTCATGAACCTGTCTTCGGATGAATTCCAGTTCCGATTGCAGGAAGAAGAAGCGGCACCAGATGCCCAACGTGCGGCCGAAACCGTCGACTGGATTGCTGTCAGTGATGACATTGCGTCGGTCTTGGATCTGAACGCCGTCGAAGGCGGACTTAACCACAAGTATACCTCGGTCGCGTTTGATCCTGTGGACGGAGAAGTTGCCTTGCTGGCTCAGATGCAGACCTTTAACGGCGGTAATACGGCCAGCTTGCGCTACCGAGACCTGAGCGAAGCCGGCGTTGAGCTCAAAGTCGCAGAGGAAAAGTCGCTCGACAACGAGCGGTGGCACGTTCTGGAGGATGTTGCGGTTCTGACCGGCACCACGGGCAGTTACTTGCTGGACGTGGAAATCTAATGCGCAAAGCGGAACAATGAGCTGGGGCGGTTTGCCTGCGCTGGTGAAGGCTGCCCAGCTCTATGCCAGGCATAGCAGACGCAATTGGAAAACCGACCGCCAACAGACCCTGGCCAGTATTGAAACGACGTGCGCGCGGTCTGATTACTTCTGATCGAAAAGAGAATGGCACAAATTTCAAAGCGAACGCTCAACGCATGCGGGCCGGTGGAAAAGTGACGAAACGCGAGTAACCGGCGCAGACAGAAAGCACCTGCGCCCGTCAGATCAAACAGAACTCAACACCTGCTCGAAGCTGAGTTTCGGGCAGGGGTTTTTGATTTTGAAAGAACGGCAGATCATCTTTGAAGGTCGAACGAGGCGTTGCGATTTAAAGAGATCACAAATTGAATTTGGTTTTTGGCTGGCGGCACAAGACGCCGCCGTCTCGATGGAAAAAAGGGCAGTCACTCAAAAACAATTTAAATGGACCGACCCGATCAGACCAATTGAATATTGGTGCAACCCAACCGCCGACATTTGCATGGCGGCGCTTTTCCTGCGACGGTAGTGAAACGACTGTTCTCTGCCAATGTGACAAATGACCGAGCTCGCCGAAGAATCTAAAGCGCCCAATACCGAGATTGGCTTTGCAAACGATCTTGAGCAGGCCACTGTGCTCGTTGTCGACGATGAGCCGGGGATGCGGAACTTCCTGTCCAAGGTTTTGACCGGGAAATGCGCCAGAGTTGACGTAACCGAAGACACGCGCAGCGCCTCACGTCTTTTGGACGAAAAAGCCTATGATGTCATAGTTCTTGACAATATCATGCCGGATAAGACGGGGCTGGATTGGCTGGCAGAACAGAGGCAGATCGGGCTATTCAGCGACGCAATACTCATTACCGCCCACGCTGATCTGGACACGGCGATCCAGGCAATCCGGGCGGGAGCCAGTGATTTTCTGCTCAAACCGTTCCGTACCAACCAGATGCTCAACGCGATTTCCCACAGTCTGGAACGCGCCCGCCTGCGCCGGCAGAACTCCGTGCTGCGCCATGAACTGGAGCTGGGTAAGGATATTCTGAGAAACCGGGACGCACTATTGGGAACATCCCCGGAAATCCAGCAGGTTCGCCAGTCCATCCAAACCGCAGCCAAGACCAGTGCACACGTGGTAATTCGCGGCGAGGTCGGGTCCGGCAAGCAGGTCGCGGCGCGAATGTTGCACGCTACGTCTCAACGTTCCGACCATCCGTTCGTATGGTTGCATTGTTACGGAATGGCAGAAGAAGTGTTCAAGGAACGCCTGTTCGGACGCCTTGAAGCGCAAGCGGATGGTTCGGTTGCACGGCAGGACGGTATTTTGCAAAGCGCCGCGGGCGGTACGTTATACCTCGAAGATGTCGATGTACTTTCGATGAATTGCCAGAATGTCCTGACAGAATTGCTAAGCACGGGGCGGTTCAGCCCGGTGGGTGCGAGTCGCAGCATGGAGTTGGACGTTCGTATCGTCAGTTCCACGACCCACCGGTTGTCAGACATGGCCAAGGACAAAACGTTCAGGCTGGATCTATTTTACCTCTTGACGGTGGTTGAAATCGTCCAGCCGCCCCTGCGCGAGCGGCACGAGGATGTACTCGATCTAATTACCTACTTCTCTGATGCGCTGGCGCAGCGCATGGGCGTGGCACTGCCTGAGTTCACTGCATTGGCACGACGACGTTTCTTGTCTCACGACTGGCCCGGAAATGTGATGGAACTGCGAAACACAATTGAGCGCGCGTTGATCCGTGGCAGCTTCGAGGACGCGCTCGAACCTGCGGCAGGCGAATTCAAGACGGAAAGTCTGGCCGCAGTTGAGCAACGTCACATCCTTGCGATGCTGGAAGCCTGCGACGGTAACCGTGCGGAGGCAGCGCGACGGCTCGGAGTGGCGCGCAAGACCATTGACCGCAAGTGTCAGGCCTGGGGGCTGTGAGATGATGCGGTCAGTCCGCTGGCGGCTGTTGCTGATCGCTCTGTTGCCGCTGGTTGTCCTTTTGCCCCTGCTTCTGGGCGTAACCATGGTCCGGTGGATCAACCGATACGACGATCTGCTCATAGCCAAGGTGGCAAGTGATCTGCGTGTGGCGGAACAGTATTTCGGCAGGATCGAAGCAACGCAGGCCGCAGCTGTGGCTTCGGTCGCGCAATCTGTCGGCTTTGCTGAGGCTCTTTCGCGCGGGGATGGAACCCTCCACAGTTTCTTGGAAAACCGGCGCAGTGACTTGGGTTTGGATTTTCTGATTTTGGTAAGACTGGCGGACATCACCTTGCCCCAGTCCTTACAGGCGGTCGCGCGCGCGGCCGGATCAGACGAGCCAGCGGGCCACCTTGTGCTGATGGACTCTCAGGACATCGAATTGGTCTCGAACAGGTTGGTTTTGCGTGCGGCCATACCCCTGGTACCCACTGAAGCCGCCCGTGCAATTGACCGGGACGTAGAAACCAGAGGGATGTTCATTATGGCCGCACATCGTGCGAATGGCAGCGATGTCGCTTTAATCGGCGGGCGGCTCCTGAACCGCAACCTGGATTTCATCGATACGATGAACGCTCTGGTCTATCGAGATGAAACCGGTCAAATATCGCGTATAGGCACGACAACACTGTTTCTGGACGATGTGCGCATTTCAACCAATGTGCGATTGTTTGAAGGGTCTCGGGCGCTTGGCACCCGGGTCTCGGAAGCCGTCTGGCAAAAGGTTATGGAAACGGGGGAAACCTGGCTTGATCGCGCCTTTGTGGTCAACAATTGGTACATTTCTGGGTATGTGCCACTTACCGATATCTCAGGCAACCGGATCGGAATGCTGTACACTGGGTTTCTGGAAGAGCCTTTCACTGCACAACGAAACGCAACCATATTGACACTGATTGCTGCATTCGTTGCAGTAATCGGACTTTCCGTTCCAATGTTCCTCTGGCTGGCAAGAGGAATATTTGCGCCGCTGGAGCAGATGACAGCGACCATGGCTCGCGCAGAGGAAGGTGACTTGAACGCCCGGATCGGGACGGTGGCCGAACAAAGTGAAATCGGAGCAGTCGCGCGGCACCTTGACCGCTTGTTGGACCAAGTGGAGGAACGCGACACGAAACTGCGCGGTTACGCGGATAATCTCAACGACCTCGTGGAGCAGCGCACCGAAGAATTGAAAGAAGCCAACCGCAAGCTCGAAGCGACCTTTGCACAGCTGGTGATGTCGGAAAAACTGGCTTCGGTCGGGGAAATTACCGCGGGAGTGGCCCATGAGATCAACAATCCGGTTGCAGTGATCCAGGGCAATCTTGAAGTGATCCGGATGGGGCTCAAACGTGAACAGCAGCACGAGCTGAGAACCGAACTGGACTTAATCGATGCGCAGACCCGCCGGATCAACATCATCGTCGGCAAGCTGCTCAACTTCACCCGACCGGACGAGATGTCGGACCTGACCACTCTCGCCGACGCGGGAAAAGCGGTTGATGATGCGCTGATCCTTGTCGCCCCTGACCTTCGTAAACATGCGATTGAGACCGAAGTTCTGCACCAGTCAAGCCCACGTTTCAGAATTGTCGAAACGGAATTGCAGCAGGTTATCGTCAATCTTGCGATCAATGCTGCACAGGCCATGGATACAGGGGGCAAACTCACCATTGTGACCCGTTCGGCCGAACGAAATGGGCAATTGGGGGCGGAGATTTCGCTCAAGGACAATGGCCCCGGTATCCCGGAAGATAAACTTGATAGCGTGTTTAATCCCTTTATGACGACGAAGCTTGGAAAGGGCTCGGGGTTAGGTCTTTCTATCAGTCAGACACTGGTCACGCGCGTTGGTGGATTGATCAGTGTTGAAAGCGAGGTCGGTGATGGTGCCACATTTACCGTTTGGTTTCCGGCGGAGGACATTCCGTCCATTGTGACGCCTGAAACTGCTTGAAAAGTGGACATTTTGACCCTGACAATTTTTGCACGTGGCGCGCGAATGGGACTTTGTGACCTTTCTGCGATGCGGCGGTGATCGTCTATCCTATTGATTTACAATAATTAAATCATTGACAGGTGGTGAATTCAACTCATATCACGAAGCTACCGAGCTAGTGTGCTAGGTCCAAGGGTTTTCATCATTGAGCCATGTGGACACGCGTGTAGCCAGGAGAGACGGGTGGGTGGCAAACCGCTGTGGCCCGGCGCAAGCCGAGGTTGGTGCGAACGTCGCTTTTGCGTGTGGAGATCTACGCGGTATTGACGGTCAAGCATGTTCCTAATGCTGAACCTTCGCGAAACCAAATCTTCCGTGCCGTCCCGTTTCAATTGAACGTGCTGCGATTAGGAGCAAATGGGAGGATAAGCACAGTGATTTGGAAACGTCTTAGGATCGGTCTTGCCGGGACGGCCACGGCAGTGGCTGCCTTTGCAGCGATAGCGCCCGAGACGGCTATGGCGGAGGAAACGCAATATTTTCCAGTCGCCAGCAGCCGTGTTGGACCGTACTCCGCTATGGGTACGGGGTACTACGGTGCTCAGATCGATTACATGAACTACGTGAATATGAACGGTGGCGTGAATGGCGTCATGCTGGAATGGCAGGAGTGCGAGACAGAGTACAACGCGGTGAAAACCGTTGAGTGCTATCAGCGTCTGTTGGAAAAAGACGGACAGCGGATTGTGGTTTTCGACACCCTTGGGACGCCCGGCGCATATGCCGTGATCAACCGTATGGCCGATGACAACGTGGTTCTGGCGCAATATGGTTATGGCAGAACGGATGCGGCTGACGGTCGGGTCTGGCCATGGGTTTTCAACGCCGCTAGCCACTACTGGTCGCAGATTGCGGTGAAGATGAAGTTCATGGCCGAGCAAGAAGGCGGCATTCCTAATATGAACGGCAAGAAGATCGTGCACCTGCACATCGACAGCGCCTATGGTCGTGAACCCTTGCCAGCAATGCGTTCGATTGCAGAGGACTGGGGCGTCGAATTGATAGAGATTTCTATCCCACCCCCCGGCTTGGAACAGCAGTCGCAGTGGTTGCAGATCCGCAAGGAGCGCCCTGATTGGGTAACCTTCTGGGGCGCTGGATCTGGCATGAATTCCACCGCAATGACCAATGCTGCACGCGTCGGATTCCCGCGCGATCGTATGATCTATGTGACATTCGGCGCTGCCGAGGAAGACATGTTTCCGGCTGGTGACTCTGCGACTGGCACTTATGCCATGGCGAACGCGCTTCCAGGGGATGGATACCCGTTGGTGGCAGCCATCAAAGAGCAGGTCTACGGTGCCGGCAAAGGCAACCTGGCGGAGGAAAGCCGCATCGGCACAGTCTACTGGAATCGTGGGCTGGGTGCTGCCGTCACGTACATCGAAGCGCTGCGTTTGGCGCAAGAGATGCATGACAAAGTCGGGCAAGCTGTGACGGGTGCTGAATTCCGCGAAGGTTATGAGAACCTTGTGATGGATGACGCGCGCCTCGAAGAGCTAGGTATCAAGGGTATGATCGCGCCGTTCTCAATTTCCTGCGAGAACCACGAAGGCGCGGGCAAATTTGCGATGATGCAATGGGATGGTGAAAAATTCGAGCAGGTTACGGATTGGGAAGAACCACTTGATCCCGCTTATATCCGCCAGTTGGTGGAGGATTCTGCGGCCAAGTTTGCCAGCGAAAATGGCATAACGCCCCAAGACTGTTCCTGATCACACGAACATGACCCCAACACACTAAGTCAGCGCCCGATTTTTTAATCGGGCGCTGAAACCAGCCAAAGTTTCAGAGCGGCAGCACCAAATGAAAACAGATACGGACAACATCCTCGAGATCGATACGATCGAGGTCATTTACGATAGCGTGATCGCAGCCTTGCACGACGTTTCGCTGAGTGTTCCAAGGGGCAAAATCGTGGCCTTACTGGGCGGTAACGGTGCCGGCAAAAGCACGACGCTCAAGGCGGTATCAACGATGCTGGCAGGCGAGCGCGGCAAAGTCACGAAAGGCTCAATTACCTATGAGGGCACACCTGTGACCAACCAGGATCCCGCCGACATGGTTGGCTTGGGTCTGGTACAGGTACTGGAGGGACGCCGCTGCTTTGGTCACTTGACGGTCGAAGAGAACATTATCGCTGGTGCATATTCGCGTAAACTCAGCAAGGCGGAGATACGTGACGAACTGGAAAAGATTTACGGCTATTTCAACCGCCTCAAAGATCGGCGCAAAAGCCAGGCTGGTTTTACTTCAGGTGGCGAGCAACAAATGGTTGCCGTGGCACGGGCCATGATGGCCAAGCCAAAGATGTTGTTGCTGGATGAACCTTCGATGGGTCTTGCCCCGCAACTCGTTGCGGAGATCTTCAACATTGTAAATGAGTTGAACCAGAAAGAGGGCGTCAGCATTCTTTTGGCAGAGCAGAATACCAATGTTGCCCTGCGCAACGCGGATTACGGCTACATTATCGAAACCGGACACGTCATGCTGCACGGCACCGCCGAAAGCCTTTTGAACGACGATAAAGTCAAAGAGCTTTATCTTGGCATCTCGAAAGAGGGCCGCAAGAACTTTCGCGATGTGCTGCGCGAGGAAAGCACCCATCATGCCGATCTCCATCACAGCTGAGCTATAAAATGAACGCAGATACGAACACCGCCGGTATGACGCCAGCCAGGAACTTTCCGATTGGCAATCCGATCCTCGAAGTCAAAAATATTTCGCTCAGTTTTGGTGGCGTCAAGGCAATCACAGATACGTCTTTCAATGTGCTGGAGCACGAAATTCGCGCCATCATTGGCCCCAATGGAGCTGGCAAAAGCTCGTTGCTAAACTGCATCAACGGGATTTACAAACCGCAGCAGGGAACGATTTCCTTCAAAGGTAAAGTGCTGCAAAAAATCAGCCCCAATATCGTTGCCCAGATCGGGATTTCACGCACCTTTCAGAACCTTGCTCTTTTCAAGCGTATGTCGGTTCTCGATAATATTTTGGTCGGTCGACGACTGCACACGTCGTCCAATTTCGTTGCAGTCGCATTTCAATTGCCCAGCGCGATGGGCGAAGAGGCAGCAAACCGCGAAAAATGCGAGGAAATCATCGAGTTTCTTGAGATCACTGACATTCGCGACACACCGGTCGGCAAATTGCCTTACGGCTTGCAAAAGAAAGTCGAACTGGGCCGCGCGTTGGCGACCGAAGCAGAAGTTCTGCTCTTGGATGAGCCGATGGCAGGCATGAACGTCGAGGAAAAGCGCGACATGTGCCGTTTTATTCTCAAGGTGAATGATGAACTCGGCACCACCATGGTCCTGATTGAACATGATATGGGCGTCGTCATGGACATTTCCGACAATGTTGTCGTGCTGGACTACGGCAAGATCATTGGTGACGGGCCACCTGACGAGGTTCGCAACAACCAGGAAGTAATCGACGCATACCTTGGAGTGGCCCATGACTGAGTTTCTTTTCTTTATCGAAGTCGTGGTCGCCGGCCTACTCGCCGGGACGATGTATTCACTCGTCGCCTTGGGCTTCGTTCTCATCTACAAGGCGTCTTCGACGTTCAACTTCGCGCAAGGCGCGATGGTGTTCTTTGCGGTCTTGTCCTTCGTCGGCTTTATGGAACTGGGGCTACCCTTTGTGGTGGCATTCTTCGTCACTATCCTGCTGATGGCCCTTGTGGGCTTCGCGACCGAGAGACTGGTGCTCAAACCTCTTATGAATCAGAGCGAAGACACGCTTTTGATGGCCACCATCGGTTTGGGCTTTGTGCTTGAAGGGCTGGCGCAGGCTGCCTGGGGCGTCGAGGTGCGACGGTTGGATCTGGGGATCGGTGACTTTCCAATCCAGTGGATTGTCGACAGCACTGGCCTCTTTATCTCTGCGCTTGACCTGACGGCCGGTCTGGTGGCTGCGGTTCTGATCACCGTTTTGGCGTTGATGTTCAAATATACCAAAATGGGTCTGGGACTGCGCGCGGTTGCAGACGATCCAGGAGCTGCGAGTTCCATCGGTATTCCTCTGGGTAATATTATGCTGCTGGTCTGGACGGCAGCGGGCATTGTGGCGCTTGTTGCCGGCATGATGTGGGGCGCGCGGGCGGGCGTACAATTCGCCCTCGTGGACCTTGCCCTCAAAGCCTTGCCAGTTCTAATCATAGGAGGCTTCTCCTCCATCCCCGGAGCCATTGTCGGTGGGTTGATCATCGGAGCCGCAGAAAAGGTACTGGAGGTTTACATCGGACCGTATTTCGGGGGCGCGATTGAAGGATGGGCGCCCTTCGTTCTGGCAATCTTTTTCCTGCTTTGGCGGCCCGAGGGGCTGTTCGGCGAAAAGATCATTCGGCGTGTGTAAGGAGCAAAGACTATGAAATCGCCACCTGTATTCATGAGCTACACGCGAAATGATCTCACAAACTTTGTCGTCCTGATGGGCCTTGGCTTTGCTGTCATTCCTTTCGTCGTCCAGACCGACTACTGGTACTCCTCAATCCTGATCCCGTGGCTCTGTCTGTCTCTTGCTGCCATCGGCCAGCAGATCGTGATGGGCTATGCGGGACAACTGGCGCTTGGCGCTGCCGGCTTCATGGCTGCCGGCGCGTTCGCGCTGTTTAACCTTGAACTCAGGCTTCCGTTCTTGCCGTTTCCGGTCAACCTCGTTATATCGGGCCTGATCGCGTCCTTCTTTGGCATCATCTTCGGTTTGCCCAGTCTGCGCGTACGTGGAATTTACCTGATGGTCGCAACCTTGGCGTCGCAGTTCTTCATAATCTGGATGATCGACAAGTTTGGCTGGTTCAAGAACTACGACACTTCAGGGATTATCACAGCGCAAGATATCGTGATCTTTGGGCGCGAATTCACTTCGCCGCTTGAGATGTACATGGTCGTGCTTGTTGTCGTGACAGTTTTGACGATCCTCGCAATCAATATGACCCGTGGCAGCACAGGCCGAAACTGGATGGCCGTACGTGATATGGACATTGCCGCTGAAAGCATGGGTATCTCACTGCTGAAAACGAAACTTCAGGCTTTCGCCATCAGCGCGTTTTTCTGCGGCGTTGCGGGGGCGCTCTTTGCCTTTACCTACCTCAAGTCGATGGAACCTGTGGCCTTTGATATCAAGCTGTCGTTCCGCATCCTCTTTATGGTGATCCTGGGCGGTCTTGGCACAATCAATGGCGCGTTCATTGGCGCGGCGTTCATTCTACTGTTCCCAGTTGTTTTGAATACACTCGGAAATGAACTTTTCCACGGCATGATTGATGCGACGATTATTTCCTCGATCGAATTGGTTGTGTTTGGCGTACTGATTATCGTGTTTATGATTTTTGAACCGCTCGGCATGGCCAAACTTTGGGACAGCATCAAAGCAAAGTTCACGCCAAAGCGAGGGCAGGACACGACACTTGCTCAGTCACAAAGCAACACCTGAGGGTCAGCGAATGGACCGACGATTGAAACTCATCCTGGCGCTGATGATTGGCGCGGGGATCGGGCTTTTCTTCGACAATGACTTCAGTTGGCTGATGGGTGCGGAATAGCCGGGCTTCTATTCTGCCGCCACCGCATTCTCTGCTTTCTCAACACGCACAGCCGAAAATTTGAACTCTGGGATTTTTCCAAAGGGGTCCAGAGCCGGATTTGTCAGGATGTTGGCTGCCGCTTCAACGTAAGCAAAGGGGAGGAAAACGTTTCCTTCCGAAACCGCGCGGTCCGCGCGTGCCAAAACGGAAATGCTGCCGCGCCGCGTGGTCAGGCTGACGTAATCGCCCGGTTCTACGCCAAGCGCGCGCAACGAGCGCGGGTGGAGGGAGCAATTCGCCTCCGGCTCCACGGCATCCAGCACCTTGCTACGACGCGTCATGGATCCCGTGTGCCAGTGCTCCAGTTGACGACCAGTTATCAGGACGAAGGGATATTCTTCGTCAGGCACCTCATCGGGAGGAATGACATTGGCCGGTGTGAACTTGGCGCGCCCGTCCGCCCGTGGGAAGCCATCCATGAACACGATCGGCTGGCCGGGATCATCCGGGCTGAGGGACGGATATGTAACAGCGGTTTTTTCCAACCGTTTCCACGTGATGTTGTCCAGCGACGACATATTGAGCTTCATCTCTGCAAAGACTTCGGACGGGTGCGTATAGGTCCAGTCAAGGCCAAGACGCTTGGCGAGTTCCACTTCGATCCACCAGTCCTCTTTCGCTTGTCCTGGCGGCGGTGTGACGGGCCGTCCCATCTGTACCTGGCGATTGGTATTGGTGACGGTGCCGGACTTTTCATACCACGCTGACGAAGGCAGTATGACGTCTGCATAGTTTGCCGTTTCGGTCAGAAAAATGTCTTGCACAACCAGATGTTCAAGCCGTGCCAGCGCATCGCGGGCGTGATCGGCGTCGGGGTCGGACATGGCTGGGTTTTCGCCGAGTACGTACATGCTCCGAATGTCTCCGGCACGGATTGCATCCATGATCTCTACCACTGTCAGGCCTTTTTGATTGGAGAAATCCCGGGATTTCCATACATCAGTGAAAGCAGAGCGCACGCCATCGTCGGTTACGCTTTGGTAGTCGGGCAGAAACATAGGGATAAGACCGGCGTCCGACGCGCCCTGCACGTTGTTTTGTCCGCGCAGAGGGTGAAGCCCCGCGCCGGGGCGGCCGACCTGACCGCACATAAGCGCAAGGGAAATCAGGCACCGAGAGTTGTCGGTGCCGTGAATATGCTGACTGACACCCATACCCCAGAAAATCATCGCCGCATTCGCACCGGCAAATGTCCGTGCTACATCACGCAAAACTTCTGCTTCGATACCGCAGATCGGAGCCATCTTTTCAGGCGCGAACCCTTTGAGATGCTGTTTCATAGCGTCCCAATTTTCGGTGAAGGCCTGTATGTATTGACGATCATAAAGGTCTTCTTCGACGATCACATGCATGATTGCATTCAGCATCGACACATCGGCGCCGGGTTTGAATTGCAGCATGTGACTAGCAAAGCGTTTCAGGCCATGTCCCCGCGGGTCCATCACGATCAGCTTTCCACCGCGCTTTGTGAACTGCTTGAAGTAGGTGGCAGCAACCGGGTGGTTTTCCAGTGGATTGCACCCGATGGCGATCGCGACATCGGCATTTTCAATCTCATTGAAGGTCGCTGAAACCGCGCCAGAGCCCACGTTCTCGAGAAGGGCAGAGACGGAGGAGGCATGACAGAGCCTTGTGCAATGGTCCACATTGTTGTGGCCAAAGCCCTGCCGGATCAGTTTTTGAAAGAGATAAGCCTCTTCGTTGGAACATTTGGCCGAGCCGAACCCGGCAATATACGTCGGTTTCTGCTCGCGCAGACGCGCCATGCCACCTGCTGCAAAGTCAAGCGCTTCATCCCAGGTTGCTTCCCGGAAATGGGTTTTCCAATTTGAAGGATCCACATTCAGACCCTTCGGCGGGGCATCCTCGCGCCGGATGAGCGGTTTGGTCAGGCGGTGGGGGTGGTGGATGTAGTCAAATCCAAAGCGGCCCTTGACACACAGGCGGTTTTCGTTCGCAGGGCCGTCGATTCCTTCGACGTATTTGATTTTGTCATCCTTGACCTTGAAACTGATCTGGCACCCCACACCGCAATAAGGGCAAACGCTTTTTACTTCGCGGTCATAGTCTTTGCTGTCGCCTTCTTGATTTTCGTCCAAGACTGTCGCGGGCATCAGGGCGCCTGTGGGACAAGCCTGAACACATTCGCCGCACGCCACGCAGGATGACTGCCCCATTGGATCGTCCTGATCGAATACCACTTTGGACGTTGCACCACGCCCGGCCATACCGATCACGTCATTTACCTGCACGTCGCGGCACGCACGGACGCACAAATTGCAGTTGATGCAGGCATCAAGGTTGACGCGCATGGCCACATGGCTGTCATCAAGCAGCGGAACCTTTTCCGGTTCTTTGGCGGGAAAGCGGCTTTTTTCAACGCCGTTGAGTGCTGCCATCTCCCAGAAATGAGAGGACGCGTCATGTTTGATGTCCGGCTGATCGGCGACCAGCAATTCGACCACAAGTTCGCGCGACTTTCTGGCCCGTTCACTTTCGGTGTGAACCACCATGCCGTCCGAGACCGGTCGGATACAGGACGCGACAAGTGTGCGTTCTCCTTCCACCTCGACCATGCAGGCCCGGCAGTTTCCGTCGGGCCGGTAACCTTTCGCGGGTTTATGGCAGAGGTGCGGAATCTTGAAGCCCTGACCATTTGCCGCCTCCCAGATGGAGAAACCTTCTGGAACGGTAACCTCTTCGCCATTGAGCGTGAATGTAAACGTGCTGACCTGCGCTCCATCGGGCATGTCAGATCTCCTCCGCAAAATGGGTCATCATTGATCGGATCGGGTTGGGCGCGGCTTGTCCAAGTCCGCAAATGGAAGAGTCGCCCATGACTTGACACAAATCTTCAAGCAATTCCTGGTCCCACGTATCGGCCTGCATCAGCTTGACCGCTTTTTCGCAACCTGCGCGACATGGTGTGCACTGACCGCAGCTTTCGTCTTCGAAAAACCGCAACATGTTGAGCGCCGCGTCTTTTGCACTGTCCTGATCGGAGAGTATGACCACTGCGGCCGACCCGATAAAAGTGCCCAGCGGCTGCAATGTGTCAAAATCGAGCGGCACGTCATCGATTGAGGCAGGCAACAAGCCGGAAGACGGACCGCCGGGTTGATATGCTTTGAACGCGTGTCCTTCCAGCATCCCGCCACTGGCTTCGATGATGTCGAGTATGGTTGAGCCTGCCGGCAAAAGGTGTACGCCGGGGTTCTTGACCCGCCCGGAGACAGAATAGCTGCGCAAACCTTTCCGTCCGTTATGTTCCACACCGCTCAGAATGTCCGGGCTCTCACGCATCACACGCGCAACCCAGAGCAATGTTTCTATATTGTGCACCAGAGTCGGCCGATTGAAAATTCCGACCTGAGCCACGAAGGGAGGGCGATGCCGTGGCAGTCCACGTTTACCCTCGATCGACTCAATCATCGCACTCTCTTCGCCGCAGATATAGGCGCCAGCGCCACGTCGCAGGTCGATGTATCCGGGTTTGACGATCCCCGCACTCTCCAGCGCAGCGATCTCCGTTTTCAGGATTTCTCGCGCGGCCGGGTACTCGTCGCGCAGGTAGATGAACGCTGTCTCGGCCTCAACCGCCCATGCCGCAATCAGCATTCCTTCAAGAAAGAGATGCGGTTGGCGCTCTAGGTAGTAGCGGTCCTTGAATGTGCCGGGTTCGCCTTCATCGCCGTTCACTGCCAGATATCGAGGACCTGGGTTGGCGCGTACGAAGCCCCACTTCTTGCCGGATGGAAAGCCCGCGCCACCAAGGCCACGAAGACCGGACGATAGGATTTCGTCCTGAACCGATTCCCAATTACCGTCAGAGCGAAGGTCCTGAAGTTTTTGATAACCGCCTCCAGCGACATAAGTCGCGAAACTCTCGTAGTCAGGCACGTGCGCATGGGTATCGTCAAGCATGATTGCCATGCTCACCTTTTCCGGTGTTGCATGGTCGATGTGGTTGTGGCCCAGCTCCAGTACCGGAGCCGTATCACAACGTCCCATGCAGGGGGCTCGCAAGACGCGGATCTGTGAAGGATCCAAACCGTCTTTCAGCGCCTTGTGCAGCTGGTCCGCTCCAGCCAATTCACAGGACAGCGAGTCGCAGACCCGAATGGTCAGAGCAGGAGGTGGCGCCTCGTCCTCGCCAACCACGTCAAAATGAGCATAGAAAGTTGCCACCTCATAGACCTCTGCCTGTGCCAAACGCATTTCGTGCGCCAGCGCGGCAATGTGGGCCGCAGACAGATGGCCATATCTATCCTGAATAAGATGAAGAAATTCGATCAACAGGTCGCGGCGTCTTTGATGGTCGCCCAGCAGGTCGACGACCTGCTGCAATGCGTTATCTGCGATTTGGCGTCCCTTGGGTTGCTTGCGGGACTTACCGGTTCGCTTTTTCTTCCATATTCCGCCCTGGGTATCTAGAGGAGCCACTACGTCACCTTGGTCGCGATTGAGCACGGGAAAGGTACATCAACAAAACTGACTGTCAATTCGGGTGAATTGATGTTTCAATAAGAAAAAATTATTAAACAGTTGCGCATGCGGAGCGCAATGCACTTACCGCTGGGAGACCTAATTCCCGCGCGCGGGTGAAGAGGCAAACAGGCATTTCAAGATCCGGTTCCACAAGCTCAAGCGCAATAACTTCTGTCATACTCGCGAATACGTTAGCCAGATGTTCAGGTGCGATTGTCGCAGTGGCACCTTCATCGGCCAGAACGATGGATGCCATGAACCCGCTGGATTCCATGATAACCTTTGGAGCCAGCCCCTTCTCGCGAAAGACTTTGTCGATAATACGCCGGTTCTGCATTCCGGTCTCCAATAGGCTAAGCGGCAGCGTTGCTGCCTCAGCCCAAGTGATGTTCCGCCTCCTGGCTCCCAGCAGTTTTTTGTGCGCCAGGAGCAAATAGCGCTCGTTGTATACCGGATCGATCCGGTACAGATTGCTTGCAAGACCATCGCCATACGTGAAACCCGCTTCGAACTGGCCGTTGTCCACGCCCTGCTGTATCGCAAGAGCAGTTGCAGTATGAAGCGTCACGACAAGGTCCGGATGGTGAGCCTGTAAGCGTTTGATGGCCTTTGCAGCATAAATCACGGCTGTTGGCACCGCTCCAATAGAGAGTGATCCGCTGATCTCCCCGTGCGCAGATCGGATGTCCTGTTCCATAACTTTCAGATCGTCCATGATCTTCTGAGCGTGGCGGAGCACTGTTTCGCCTTCCGTGGTGAAGCCTTCGAACCGGTTGCCACGCTTGACCAATGCGATACCAAGGCCTTCCTCAATTTTGCGCAGCCGCATCGAAAAAGCCGGTTGTGACACGCCGCAATGCTCTGCCGCGCGCGCGAAATGCTTGCAGCGTTCTAACGCTGTCAGGAATTCCATATCTCTCAAGCTCAGCATGGCCACCTCCGGCACATTGGGGTTGCACCTGATCCGCTCGATAGGTGCAGCGCAGTCATTGGAGGTCTATATTAAGCGCAATTTGGTCGCAAACGCCTGTGTCCCAAGTCTGGCATGCCGCTCTTTGAGTTTGTTTGCATAGTGGGCTGAGTTTCAGAACGCCTGCTGCATTGAAAGAAGTCATTTACGACATTCTTGCCCGTCAGACAGTCCCGCAGAATCCCGATTTTCGACTGCTTCGCGGACAGTTTACGCGCGGCGCGGCGGATGCCCTGGATTGCCGCCTCGCGATTGCTCCGCATATTTTGGGGTTTTTGTTGCGTTTCTTCTGCTTGTTGTCTGGAATGCACCAGAGATGCACCTCTTTTCAAATCAATCAAAATTGTTCCATCGGCGCTGATGTCTGACGCGCGTTCAGCGCGCCTCAGAACTGCCCCTACCTTCGTAATGCAAAGTACTTTGGCAAAAAAATTTCGATCCAGCGACAGATAGTACCTGACTTTTTTACTTGGATTAAGGATTGGTTGCTCGTATGATGGGTCCGTAGCCAATAGGAGAGCACGCTATGAACACTCGTTTCATGAGCGGCTTTGCCCTTTCGCTTGCAGCAACCGTGACCTTCCTCACGCCAGCGACATCCGCACAGGCCGAAGCCCTGACTTTAACTGATATTGCCGGTCGACAGGTGACGCTTGATGCCCGTCCTGACAAGATCATCCTTGGCGAAGGCCGGATGATGTATGCGATTGCTGCGATCAGCGACGGCAATCCATTTGAGAGTATCGTGGGATGGAAAGACGATCTGGTTCAGTACGATCCGGATGCATTCCGCAAATTCGAGGCGGCCTTCCCAGCAGATACCGCACGCATGATCAACTTCGGAAACCCGTATGCGGGCGATTTCAGCATCGAAGGTGTGCTGGAAGCGGACGCCGATCTGGTTTTGCTCGATTCAGGCAACCTCTTTAAAGCAGAGGAAACCGGTCTGATCGACAAGCTCGACAAGGCTGGCGTACCCGTCGTCTTCATTGATTTTCGACGGAACGCGACGGAGAATACGGTGCCGTCGCTGCTGATATTGGGTCGGATACTGGGTGAGGAAGCAGGCGCGGCAAAATTCATCGACTTCTACATCGCCGAGATGCGCAAAGTAACGAACGTCATCGACACGATCCCCGCCGAGGAGCGCCCGCTTGTGGTGGTCGAGAACGCGGCGGGCTGGCAACCTGATTTTTGCTGCTGGTCTTTCGGCCCGTATAACTATGGCCGTTTCGTTGAACTGGCGGGCGGCGTGAACTTCGCCTCGACTCTGGCCAACGCATACTCGGTGACTCTGTCCATGGAAGGTGTACTGGAAGCTGACCCCGATCACGTGATCGGAACAGGCGCCAACTGGGCCGAGGCGAAGCCAGAGGTCACCTCGACCCTTCTGGGGTACGAAGGTGACGCCGCGCTCAATGCTGAGAAAATCGCCGCTCTCGCGGCGCGGCCGGGATTTGACAAGTTACGCGCGGTGAACGAAGGCAACTACCACTCGATCTATCACCAGTTCTATAACTCACCATACCACTTCGTGGCGGTGCAGCAGATCGCCAAGTGGCTCTATCCTGACGATTTTGCCGACCTTGACCCACAAGACACTTTCAACCGTCTTCATGCGGATTTCATGCCTTTTGAAGCCTCCGGCCAGTTCTGGCTGAGCGCGGATCAGGCAACGCAATAAGTAAGCGGGCCCTATCGCAGTGATGCGGTGGGGCCGTTTCCCATGACAGAGATTTCCGACACCCCAAGCGTCGATACGATCATCGGTGGCTATCGCAAACGTGCCGTTTGGCGCGTCGCGCTTGTGGCTGCTGCTGCCCTCATCCTGTTTGCCACCGTTGTGATTGACGTGATCACCGGGCCGGCTGACCTGAGTTTTTGGCGCGTCGCACAAGTGATCCTGAACCCATCCATCGCGACGACAAAGGAAGAGGTCATCATCTGGGACCTGCGTTTGCCGGTTGCGATGATGGCGGTTGTTGTCGGCGCAATGCTGGGCGTCTCCGGTGCGGAGTTGCAGACCATTCTGAACAATCCCCTCGCCGAACCATTTACGCTGGGCCTGTCCATGGCAGCAAGTTTCGGAGCTGCGATTGCCATCGTCTTGGGCTGGTCCGTTCTTCCCGGCGTGGGCGCGCTTTTTGTAACGGTGAATGCCTTCGTCTTTGCCATGGGGGCCTCGCTGCTCCTGTTCATGGTCACCCGCCTGCGCGGCGCCAATCCCGAAACGATGATCCTCATGGGCATCGCTATGATGTTCACATTCAACGCCTTGCTGGCTTTTCTGCAATATGGCGCGTCCGACCTGCAACTCGCGCAATTGATTTTTTGGCAATTAGGTTCCTTGGCCCGCGCCACCTGGCCGAAAGTCGCGATTTGCGTTGTCGTCCTTGCAATTGTGCTGCCGTATTTCCTCAGCCGCTCCTGGGCATTAACAGCCCTCAGGATGGGCGAGGACAAGGCGGCGGCGCTGGGTGTGAATGTCAATGCACTGCGGTTGACGGTGCTCGCTGGAGTGTCGCTCTTGGCGGCCGTCGCTGTGTCGTTTGTCGGAGCCATCGCCTTTGTCGGGCTTGTGGCCCCTCACATCGCGCGGATGATCGTGGGCGAGGATCAGCGCGGGTTTTTGCCGCTGTCTGCTCTTGCCGGGGCATTGATTCTGTCAGGCACCTCGATTCTATCCAAGGCGATCACACCCGGCATTGTCTATCCCATCGGTATGATCACCTCTCTGATCGGCATCCCGTTTTTTGTCAGCCTGATACTTGGACAACGCAAGAGACACTGGCAATGATGCTTGAAGTCCAGGGATTGAACTTTGCCTTTGGCGCTCGTCCCATCCTTAGAAATGCTGGATTTGCGCCTCTCAAACCTGGGCAATTGACGGCACTGATCGGGCCAAATGCTTCGGGCAAGTCGACCCTATTTCGCGCGATTGCGGGTCTTCTGAAGGCCGAAGGCGTGGTTAGGTTGGGCGCGACCGATCTGTCGACCCTGTCCACCAAAGCACGGTTATCGCGCGTCTGTTTTATGCCTCAGTTCTTTGCTGCAAATGCCGCGCTCACTGTGTTTGACGTGGTCATGATGGCCCGCAAGAACCTGAGCGGCTGGCGCGTTACATCTGAGGACACCCGCGCCGTGGCCGAGGCGTTGCATGACGCAGAGATCGGCCATCTCGCCGAGGCCTATATCAGCGAGCTGTCGGGCGGGCAGGCGCAAATGGTGTCCGTCGCGCAAGCGCTCATTCGCACGTCAGACGTTTATCTTTTTGACGAGCCAACCTCGGCACTGGATCTGAACCATCAGTTGCGCGTCTTGAGACAGATCCGCGATGCCATCGCCGAGCGCAACGCCATCGGTATCGTGGCCTTGCATGACCTGAACCTCGCTGCCCGTTTTGCCGATCACCTGATCCTTTTGCGCAAGGGTGAAGTGCTGGCTGAAGGCTCACCAGATGACATTTTGCGCAGGCCCGAAATCGCCGAGACGTACGATGTAGACATCCACATTACCACCGGCCCCAAGGAGGACCTTGTCGTTCATGCCTATTCCCACTCTTGACCGTCGTACCTTCACCCTTTCTCTTGGTGCGCTGGCGGCTGCAACACCGCTGTTGGCCGGCACCGATGCTGCACAAAGCACGGTCGCCGATCACAGCGTTATGATGCTCAACGCCGATTGCAACGACACAAATGCGGTTAATGTCTTTGAACCGGCCATCCTGAACGTCGAACCCGGCGACAGTGTTCAGTTTCTGGCCACCGATCCCAGCCATAACTCCGCCTCCAAACGCGGCATGGTCCCGGAAGGCGCGCAGCCTTGGAATGGTGCCATTGATGAAGAGCTTGTTGTTACGCTGACTGTGCCCGGCATTTATGGCTATCTGTGTCTGCCACACTATGATTGGGGCATGGTTGGATTGATCGTGGTTGGCAACGATCTGTCGAACCTCGCCGAGGTCAAGAAAGTGCGCCACCCCGGCGATGCCCGTAAGAACTTTCGCGCACTCCTTGAGCAACTGGAAGAGAGGGATGCATAGTATGAGCGCACTCATTGACACCTGGTCGACGGCCCCTTCAGAAGAAGACAGCATGACGGATGAACACGCCTGGATCTGGCGTGAAATGATCGACATTATCCCGCGGCAAGAACTCTCGTCGGCACGCATTCTTGATATCGGCTGCAACCAAGGCGGTTTCCTGCGCATGTTGTACGACGCGCGGCCCTTTGCCTCGGGTGTGGGCGTTGATTTGGCGCGCGACCGTGTGGCGCTGGCCAATGCCGCTAAAGGTGACCGGCCACTCGCGTATATGGCATCAGACAAGCTGGAAGACGCGGGCGGCGGTTTTGACATGGCCTTCAGCCACGAGGTCATCTACCTGATCGGCGATCTGGAAGATCATGCTCGACAGGTCGCCGCCGTCCTGAAACCTGGTGGCCACTATGATGCAGTGACATGTTGCCACGCCGATAGCCCCCTCTGGTCCCGGTGGCGACCCAAGATAGCGGAATTCTCAAACATAGCCGTGCCCAATCACTCTGTGGCCGACATCGCCGGAGCGTTCCGCGCTGCTGGTCTTGAGGTTTCAATCAGCCGGTTTTTGGCCAATGCCTTTATCCCGAATGAACCGCCAACAGACTATTTCCTGACGGATGTTGAGCGGTTGGAGACTTATGCACGATGGAAGCTCTGCTTCCGGTGCGTCAAGCCCGACAGCTTGTAAGCGCCAAGCACCGGTGAAATGCTGTTTTGGGCGTCAACCGGCACATACATCGCAGAAATCACCGTTCTGTTGCCACTGTGCATCATGCTGCAGGCACCGTCGCGAATGCGGCGTCAGGTTTGGCTTGACTGCGACAACACCGGCTTGGTGATGCGCAAACGTTGGGATCGGCGAGCCATAGCCCATCTCATGAGGCGTCCTACGCGTGCGCATGCCTTTCATGCAGGAAGCTGCGCAGATCGACAACTTCTTTGGTTTCCAGTGAAACGTAGACGAAACCCATATTCGTGCGTTCCGTCACCATCTCGCCGGGATAAGGCAGGTAGCTCAGTTCACGCGAGCCGAACGAAGGGGAGGCTGTGCCGACCTGCCATTCGGTCGTCAGATGCACGTCAACCAGTTTCATCATGGCGGCGCCCGGTTGCCGGCGTTCCAGCGGCACACCGGCCAGACGCAGATAAGACATCTTGTCCTTTGCCGCGACAAACCCGTCGATGAATTGCGCGGCGAGCACCTGCAACTCTGCTGCTTCGTCTTCGGGCGGCAAGTGACTGTGCAGGTGATCTTCCGCCTGGTTGTGGCCGATGTGGCCGTTCACGATGTCATGTGGCATTGGACCACCTCTTACCTTCAAATGCGCCATGAGGAATGCTCACGGGCTTGTCGATATGCGCCTTATGGGTGCCCAGTTTCCCGGCGGAGACCAGTGACCCCAAGACGTCCACAATCACGCGTGTGCCCATCAGGGCCGTGATCTCTGCGGTGTCATATGGTGGAGACACCTCGACCAGTTCCATACCGCAGATGCCTTCGGCCGCAACTTTCGAGGCCAGTGCCAGCGCTTCGCGCGGCAGGAAACCGCCCGGTTCCGGCCAGCCGGTGCCGGGAACAAATCCGCAATCTATGCTGTCGATATCAAAGGACATGTAAACCATGTCCACGCCGTGCCAGGCCATCTCCAGCGCAAGCTCGGCCGTCTTATCGATGCCCATGCGTTCCATGTCGGACATGGTGATGATATTGGTCTCCCGTTCGCGCGCGACCTTTACCGCCTCGCGGGGAACTTGCCATCCGCCGATGCCGACTTGTACGAGGTTTTTGGCTGGAACGTTGGGCAGGTTGGTGGAATGGAACCAAGGCGTGGTGTGCATCCGTTCGTCGAGGTCTTTCTCCTGAATGTCGGCATGACGATCGAAGTGAACGATGCCGATCTTTTTTGATGTGCACTCTGCAATACCGCGCACACAGGGAAAGCCGATAGAATGGTCCCCGCCGATCATGATGGGGAGTGAACCGGAACTGAAAACGTGGCTGACCGCGCGGCTGATCTGATCGAAACTCTTTTCCAGATTGGCGGGGATCGTAAATACGTCGCCCGCGTCGCACAGTGTCATCTGCTCGCGAAGATCGACACCCATTTCATAATTGTATGGCGTGTAAAGGGCGCTGATTTTGCGGATGCCTTGCGGGCCGAAGCGCGTGCCAGGTCGATAGGTTGTCCCCCCGTCAAACGGGATGCCAAGAACAGTGGCGTCATAGTCTTTTACCTCCATAACATCTTCGGCGTAGGGTGCCTTAAGGAATGTGTTGATGCCCGCGTAATGCGGCAGTTCGCCTCGCGCGAATGTGGGAATGGACTTGTCTTCGATGCTGTCGGCGCCTGTCAGTCCCATGCGCAGCGCCCAACGGCGTTCTTCATCCCAGCGGCCTTCCGGAATGTCGGCTTCTGCTTTCATCGCTTTCCAACCTTGCAGTTTGGTCAGATCTGGATGGTGCGCGCGCCGTTCACATTTGATGGTGTCCGACGGGTGGTGGGAGCGCGAGCGCTCAGGCGGGGTGTAGAACATGCGTGTCCTCCAATATACGTTGGTAAGGGATGCCGCCGTCGCGGGCATCAAAGTCGTAGGTGATCGTGGCGCCATATGCGTTGGGATCGGTCGGGTCCCAGCGGGGCTTGTCAAAAACCAACACGCGGTCGCCCAGTTTGAACCCTTCTTCAAGGTCGTGTGTCACCATGAAGACGGTCATGCCGGTTTCGGCGCGCAGGTCTTGGAGGAAATCATGCATCGACAATCGGGTTCCGGGATCAAGTGCACCGAAAGGCTCATCCAGCAGCAGAATGCGGGGCTTGGCCGCCAGCGCCTGGCCGATCGCCAGGCGTTGCTGCATGCCGCCCGAAAGCGTGGCCGGGTATTGGTCGGCCACATGATCAAGGCCAATGCGGGCCAGCGTCGCATCGGCGCGCGCAGCGGCGTCTTTGTGTTCTTTTCCGAAAAATCTGCCCCAGTGTGTACGAAAGCTCTCACCGGCAATCACGTTTTCGCGCACCGTCATGTGGGAAAAGACAGAGTATTTCTGGAACACAACGCCGCGGTCCAGTCCGGGTTCCACTGCTGGGGGGGCGCCGGCGACACGAATTTCTCCTCGGGTCGGGCGTTCCTGCGCGAGCAAAAGTCGCAGAAACGTTGATTTCCCACAACCAGATGCGCCCACAATTGAGATGAACTCACCTTCTGCAACGTCCACATTCACACGTTCAAGAATTGGGCGTTTGCCATAGGTCTGAAAGATATTTGTGGCAGAGACAAAGCTCACAGTCCGGCCTCCGTCCACGGGAATGCGCGTCGGGAGAGCAATCGTAGTGCACTGTCCATCAGGAAAGCGAGCAGTGTGATCCAGATGACATAGGTCAGGATCACATCCATGGCGAGAAAGCGCCTGACAAGGAAAATCCTGTACCCCAACCCCTGCTCAGAGGCGATCGCTTCAGCCGCAATCAGGAACAGCCATGCAGGACCCAAAGACAGGCGCACGGCCTGAATGAGGCGTGGCAATATCTGTGGCAGAGCGACCCTTACGGCGATCACGAAGGTTGAGGCACCGAGTGTTTCCGCTTTGACGATCATTTCCCTTGGGATTTCAAGCACGCGGGCAGAGAGGTCACGGATAAGGAAAGGCAGTATCCCGACTATGATAAGGACCACTTTTGACAATTCACCCAACCCGAACACAATGAACAGGATCGGAAGTACTGCGAGCGGCGGGATCATGGAGATGACGGCCACAAAGCCGGCAAGCGTGGACCGCACGTAAGGCAAGAGCCCAATCAGTACGCCGAATATGACCGCCAGCGCTGCGGAGATACCAACACCGAGAGTCAGCCGGACCAGACTTGCCCAGGTGTCATACCAGAACAAGATTTTTTCGGACCGGCGATCGGGCTCGGTCAAAAGACGTGCCGCAGTTTCTGCGATCTTGGCCGGCGAAGGCATCAGTTTGTCAGATGGGTTCTCAGCCAAGCGTGCCTGCGATCCGAGCGCGTAGGCAACAAAGAGCAGAAGAAAGGGCAAGGCGATCAGCACCGCGCGCAGCGGTATCTGTGGGTATCTGTTGATCAGGCGCATCGCCTTGCCCGGTCGTTTGACTCAGAGCGCGCCGTCGACCGCCATCTGCATATACGTCGTGTCAAAGCGGAATTTGACGTTGTTGGCGTCACCTGTTGTAGACCCATCGGGGTAAGCAACACCGACAAAGTCTGCCGAAGGCGCCCCTTCGCCAAGAATGCCCTTGTCAAAAAGGAACTCTGCTACGCTCACCATCGTGGCCGGCAGTTCTGAACCTTGGGTGAAGGTAACAGCGTCAGATGGATCATAAAACATCTCGGTAGACGCCAGCTGCGCCTTGTATCCGGCCAGATCAGTGCCGGAGGCCTCGGCCATCGCCGTCAACACTGCTTCATCGCCTGCAGCCATCAGGCCCATGACCTCATACCATGCACCTGCCATCGCTTTGCCGAAGGCGGGGTTTGCCTCCAGTGTTTCGGTGTTCACGACCATGAGGTCGATGATCTCTCCCGGAATGTCGGAGCTGTCAAAAAGTTTCTTTGCATTGGGGTCTTCCAGAATGCTCGAAACCAACGGGTTCCACGTGACGACGGCCTCTACATCCGAGGTTGCAAACGCCGCAATCATATCGGCATCGGATGTGTTAATGACGCTGGCCAGATCGGCTTCCTTCATCTGGACGCTGTCAAGCGCGCGGGCCAGCAGATAATGGGATACCGATAACTCAACAAGGTTCACCGGTTTGCCTGCCAATGATTTAAGGTCACCGTCTCCTTTGACGATTACTGCGTCATTGCCGTTGGAAAAGTCGCCGACAATCAGCGCTGTGGTGTCGACACCGCCTCCGGAGGGTATCGACAGCGTGTCCATGTTCGTGGCTGAAACTCCGTCGAATGCACCAGCGGTATACTGATTGATGGACTCAACGTAGTCGTTGATCTGAACGATCTCGACATCAATGCCGTATTTCTCGGCCCATTTGTCCATGATGCCGCTGTCTTCCAGATAGCCCCAAGGCATCCAGCCCACGTAAATCGACCAAGCGACGCGGAATTCAGTTTTCTCTTGCGCGATTGCGGTGGTTGCGGTGCTGATCAACAGCGCGGCCGCGCCGGTCATAACGTGACGAAGTAATTGCATGGGAAGCTCTCTTTGCGACGTCCCGCCAAGGTTGGAAAAGTAAGGCGGACGTGGCGGAACTGGAGAAACGACCGTGCCTCGAATGCAGTGTTCTCCCGGGATTTTGCCCCGCCGTGTACCGGATGGAATTTGCCATCCTGGCGTCGTCTCTCGGACCTGACCCTCAGGGAGGAGATAGAGGCGGAACCCTAGACGACCTGCCCTGCCACGCTGACGCGACTGTCGTAGGTCTGACAAGCACGCGCCGGGAATTTGCAGCGCATTCCGCAGAAATGCCTAAAAACTGACCGTATTTCACAGCCATCGCCAAAAATTCAGACGCTACTACACTGTCCTGAGCAACGTTTAGCTGCCAACGGCGCAGAGAGCCGGACTGTGCCAGAGCCTAATCAGCTCGCTTTTTCGCAGGTCACTACGTCACCTTCCGTCGGTTCAAACCGCGCGTCATCGCCTTTGCTCCAAAAGCTTCCGCCAAAGTCTATCGCGTATTTTGCGCCCGATGCGGCGGGTACCAACCAGCCACTGCGGATGCTGTCACCGTATTCGAGCCGCAGACTGGGCAGTTCGGTGTCAAAGAAATAGGCTGTAACTTCGTTCGCCGGGCTGCCGTCGCAGGTGTATGTGACAACTGCTTTTGGTTGTTCAAGCAACCATTGTGACACCAGTTCGCCTTCGCGCATAAGATAGTTGTCGGCGACGCAGGTGCGCAGATCGGTGGCTTTCCAGCAATCATCGCGCCCTTTTACCCACCCACGCTGCGTTGCGAGCAAGTTGTTCATTGCGTCTTCGCTGTCTGCCTCCAAGGCGGAAATCGCCGCGCGAGCTGCCGCGTACCGCTCTGCCAACCGGCGATCTAGCGTTGCCAAATCGACGTTGTCGCAAACAAGTTCTTCCGCACTGCTTTCCGCCTTGGTGCAGTCAAACGAGGGTCCCTGTTGCGCGTGGGCCATTTCTGAAACGCAGACTGCAGGGCCAAAAACCAATGCAAAGAAAATAAAACTGTATAGCGCTGGCATCGCTGTCCCCTCCAAACGGTCGCACGGGAAGTTTAGACAATCGGGTTCTTCAGACAAATCACTGATTTCGTGGTGGGCGACTTTTGTAAACTGGCAGACGCCAGCCAAAGGCAATGGATCCGGCACGCAATGCCCAGGTTGTTGCGGCGCACAGAACCAGAGGGACCAGTGTGTCGGAGGCGACAGTTTGTGCGGTGACGCCGGTCGCCGCACCCGCAAATGCGGCCGTGACATAAAGCTCGCCTTGTTTGAGAACGACTGGCACGTCATTCAAGACAACATCACGCAGCAAACCGCCCATGCAGCCGGTGATTGTACCCATCAGAATTGCAACTGGCGCGGGTTGTCCGAAAGCCAGCGCAGCGCTGGTTCCCGCGGGAACCGCAACGGCCAGGGCGAAACTGTCCAACCAGATCAGAGTGCGCAGACGGCTCTCAACAAGATGCGCTGTGAAGTAAACGAGCAGTGCAGCGGCGCAGGCGACGCCGATGTAAACGGGCTGGGCCATCCAGAAGATCGGGTTCCGGTCCAAAAGAACGTCTCGCATCGTGCCGCCACCCACTGCCGTGAGGCATGACACGAAGGCAAAGCCCACAACGTCCAGCTGTTGACGGCTCGCAGCCAAGGCCCCGGTCAGCGCAAAGACAAAAACGCTGGCAAAGTCGAGCAGCGGGACGATCGTCATGTCTTGAAAGGGGCCATACCGGCGCGCGCCAGCGCATCGGCACGCTCGTTCTCGGGGTGGCCTGCGTGTCCCTTGACCCATTTCCAAGTCACATCATGGTTTTGGTTTGCAACGTCGAGGCGTTGCCACAGTTCGGCGTTTGCGACGGGTTTTCTGGCTGCGTTTTTCCAACCGTTCTTTTTCCAGCCAAAAATCCAGTTGGTGATACCGTTTTTGACGTAGTTGCTGTCAGTGACAATGGTGATCTGGCTTGTCCGGCTGAGGCATTCCAGTGCATTGATCGCAGCCAAAAGCTCCATCCGGTTGTTGGTTGTTTCAGGTTCCCCGCCCTGAAGCTCACGTTCCCTGACCAGTGTGTCGCCGTCTTTGGCCTGAAGCACCACACCCCATCCACCGGGGCCGGGATTGCCAGAGCAGGCGCCATCCGTATACGCAAAGAGCTTAGGCATGTGCGGCCAGACAAATCCAATGCGCGTCTTCGCCGCTCAGACCCTTGTCGACGCCCTCGTATCGCCCGGTGACCGCAAAACCTGCATCTTGTAGCAGGCCTCTCAGTTCCGTTTCAGAAAAATATGTGTACAGCCTGCCGATCTTGTCGCGGGTTTCGCCAGAGCCGGTTTTAACGCCGATATGAAAGCGACCTTGCGGTTTGAGCGCTGCGCGGATGCGGCTGAGATGTCCGGGTACTGCGGCGCGTGGCGCATGCAGGAGCGAGAAATTGGCCCAGACACCGTCGTACTGTGCTGTGTCCGACAGATCATCGAAACCGGCCTGGCGCGCAGTAACGCCATTGTGTGTCGCGGCTATGGCAATCATTTCAGGAACCGGATCAAAGGCGGTGACAGTAAGGCCGGCCTTGGCCATAGCAGCGGCGTAATGACCAGGACCGCACCCAAGATCGAGCACATGGCCACCGTCGGGAACCGCGGCAAGAAAATCGGCAAATACCGGGTCGTTGCTAGCGGTTTGCGACACGAGATCTGCGTATTCATCTGCCTTTTGGCTATAAACTTTGAGGGTTTCTTTATCGCTCACAAAAACACTCCAACGCTCAGACAGACGACTACGATGCTTGTCAAAAGGATGCGAAGTGACATCCACCAGTCCGGTGTCAGTCCCCATCGGTCAAATGCAAAGTCCAAAAGCAAGAGCCCCAGAAAACCGAAGATCAGATTGGTCGCGGCAGTCGTGGGCCCGCCGCCTGTCATAAAGAATGCCCATAGTGCGGGTATGACGGACAAGACATAGCCGGTGGCAGCGGGTGCGCCGTCCGCTTTGGTTGCAAAACCCCAAAGTACCCCGGACATGAATGCAAGAATTACAGAGCCGTAAAAGAGCTGTACATAAGGCCCGACAAAGCGCGGGCCAAGCGTTGCTGCGCCCCAGTTTGCGAGCGGTCCGTTCAGATAGGTCAACGCGCCCCAGACAAACGGAATCAGACCGGCAAGACCAAGGACAAGCGGGGCGCGTGGGATCAGCTTCATAGGCGGCAAGATGACGGCGGCAGTGGATTAAGACAAGAGGCGTGCGTTACTTTGTAATTTGCCCATCTGGCATTTGCGACGGATCGACAACTGTGGTGAAACGGCTTCCTTTCGCGCGCAGGCCAAGCTTGTTGCAAACGGCTTCGGATGCGGCGTTGCCGGGCTCCACAGCCCTGTGGAATTCGGTGGAGCCAAACTCGCGCGGCATCTGGCATAAAAGCATACCTCCCAACAAGATGACAAACCTGATCCGCGACGGCCAGCGCCGGCGGTGAGGATGCCCCGGAAGAATGTGTTCCGCGCCAGTGCCGCGTCGCCTGCGACGTAAGTGGTCGCCTAAGTAGCGGCGCGTCGCGCGCGTCTTTGCGTTTGCTTTTTGACAGCCCTTGCAAACACCTCGTCGCTGCGCGTGTCACACATCGCGCTATGCGGGTATGCGCAACACCCGGGGTACTTTGAATTCAACGTTTTCCACGGCGGTTTCGACCATTTCACGCGTTACGTTGAAACGCTCTTCAAATGCGGCGATCACTTCGTTGATGAGCACCTCGGGCGCCGAGGCGCCCGCCGTTATGCCGATGCTGGTGATACCTTCCAAAGCGCGCCAGTCAATGTCCGTGGCCCGCTGCACCAGTTGCGCATAGGCGCAGCCGGCTCTGGCGCCCACTTCGACCAGACGCTTGGAGTTTGATGAGTTGGGCGCTCCCACCACGAGCATGGCATCGCATTGCGGGGCCATTGCCTTGACGGCTTCCTGCCGGTTTGTCGTCGCATAGCAGATATCTTCTTTGTGCGGTCCCACGATCTTCGGAAAACGCGCTTGCAAAGCGGCAACCACTTCGGCTGTGTCGTCAACGCTCAATGTTGTTTGGGTTACAAATGCCAGTTTCTCCGGATCGCGCACTTGCAATGTTGCCACATCGTCTGGTGTTTCAACCAACAACACTTCCCCCTCGGGCAGTTGTCCCATGGTCCCAAGCGTTTCTGGGTGGCCGGCGTGGCCAATCATCACCATCTGCAAACCTTTGTCTGCATGGCGTTGCGCTTCAATGTGCACCTTACTGACCAGGGGGCACGTGGCATCCACATAAACCATCTGGCGTGCTTGGGCCGCGTTGGGAACGGATTTCGGTACACCGTGCGCCGAAAAGATCACTGGCCTGTCATCGGGGCAGTCTGACAGATCTTCGACAAAGATAGCACCCCTGTCCCGCAATCCGTCGACGACGAACCTATTGTGCACAATCTCGTGTCGCACGTATACCGGGGCGCCCCATTTTTCGAGCGCCATTTCCACAATTTTGATCGCCCGATCGACGCCCGCGCAGAACCCGCGTGGCGCAGCAAGATAAAGTGTTAAAGGCGGTTTCGCCATTGATTGCTCCGCTTTGCACTTCCAGACGTAAGGCTTTGTTGGCCCATCGTCCAGTGTCAGCAAAGCGTAAGTGCCTTAGCTGGCTTCGGGATACTCGCGTGGTGGGCGTCCGATGACGTCCTTGAGCTCTTCCAGCTCAATAAAGTTGTCGGCCTGACGGCGCAACTCATCCGAAATCATCGGCGGCTGACTGCGAATCGTGGATACAACCGATACGCGCACGCCGGAACGTTGCAGGCTTTCGACAAGTGGTCGAAAATCGCCATCACCTGAGAACAGAACAATATGATCGACCCGCGGCGCCAGCTCCATGGCATCGACTGTCAGTTCGATGTCCATGTTTCCCTTTACTTTCCGACGCCCCATACTGTCGGTGTATTCTTTGGCGGGCTTGGTTACCATGGTGAAGCCGTTGTAATTCAACCAGTCTACCAAGGGACGGATCGGAGAGTACTCATCGTTCTCCAGAAGCGCGGTGTAGTAGAAAGCGCGCAACAGCTTGCCACGACGCATGAATTCCTGACGCAGCAGCTTGTAGTCGATATCAAAACCTAACGATTTTGCCGCGGCGTACAAATTCGACCCGTCGATGAACAGCGCAAGCCGTTCGTCCCTGTAGAACATAAAACACCCTTCCATTTTCTGGCGTCCGGACATTCGTGAGCGGGGGTCGGGAAACCTCCATGTCCGATCGCGCAGAAAGTAAATTAACTCATTGCACAAATGCAACCGAACAATTTGCCTGGCTGACCCTACGTAATGGCGTGGCCTTAACATCGGGTGCGCGGCGCGCATGGGAGAGTTTGGAAACCAACATTGGCGCTTCACCGGAAACTGGAAAGATGCTTGTGTTTCAAGCCTGAACACACTAGCTACGGTGTCTGATCTGACACAACGGAGAAACCCATGGCCCGCGTAACGGTTGAAGACTGCGTCGACAAGGTCCCGAACCGCTTCGAACTCGTGATGCTAGCTTCTCATCGCGCACGCGAAATCTCGACCGGTGCGCCACTTACGGTTGACCGCGATCAAGACAAGAACCCTGTGGTTTCTCTGCGTGAGATCGCTGACGAAACGCAATCCGCGGAAGAACTTCGTGAACGCATGATCGAAGCGCACCAGACACAGATTGAAGTCGATGAACCGGAAGAAGATGCGATGGCGCTTCTGATGGGCGCCGAGAACGATAAACCTGCGGAAGACGACCTTAGCGAAGAAAAGCTCCTGCGCGCGTTGATGGAGGCGCAAGGCCAGCCCTGATCCGGGCATCAGCCGGGAATGCGATGCTTGACGCGGATGATCTGATCGCACTGGTTGAAAACTACAACCCAAAGACTGACTCTGACCTTATCCGGCGTGCATTTGCCTATGGGCATAAGATGCATGAAGGTCAGTTCAGGCATTCGGGCGAAGCTTACTTCACCCACCCTGTCGCGGTCGCAGCGATACTCACCGAGCAAAGCCTAGATGACGCAAGTATCGTGACTGCATTGCTGCACGACACTATTGAAGACACGCGATCCACGTATATTGAGATCGAGAAGGAGTTCGGGCATGAGATCGCGGAACTCGTTGACGGCGTCACCAAGCTGACCAAACTTCAATTGTCTTCGCTGGAAACCAAGCAGGCAGAGAACTTTCGAAAACTCTTTATGGCCATGTCGAAAGACCTAAGGGTCATTTTGGTCAAGCTTGCAGATCGCCTGCACAACATGCGCACGATCCGAGCCATGAAAACGGAAAAGCAGGTCCAGAAAGCGCGGGAGACCATGGATATTTTCGCCCCTCTCGCAGGCCGCATCGGTATGCACTGGATGCGGGAAGAGTTGGAGGACCTCGCGTTTCGCGTGCTCAACCCGGAAGCCCGCAGTTCGATCATCCGGCGTTTCATAACACTCCAGCGCGAGACTGGTGATGTCATCCAGAAGATTACCGCTGACATCGAAAGCGAACTGGATCGGGCTGGTATCGATGCGAATGTCTTCGGTCGCGCCAAGAAGCCCCATTCGATCTGGCGGAAGATGGAAGAAAAAAAGATAGGGTTTTCGCGCCTGTCAGACATCTACGGATTTCGGATCATTGTCAGTGCGGAAGCGGATTGCTATCGCGCCTTGGGCGCCGTTCATCAGAGGTGGCGTGCGGTTCCTGATCGCTTCAAGGATTACATCAGCCAACCGAAGGAAAACGGCTATCGGTCTATACACACGACCGTTTCGGGCCGGGACGGTAAGCGCGTTGAAATTCAGATCCGGACCCGTGAAATGCACGAAGTTGCGGAGTCGGGCGTAGCGGCGCATTGGGCATATCGCGACGGTGTTCAGGCAGAGAACCCGTTTGCCGTTGACCCGGCCAAATGGATTTCGGGACTGTCGGAACGCTTCAACAAAGAGGACGATCATGACGAGTTCCTCGAGC
>JBCCXN010000027.1:0-37166 GCA_039191495.1 Pseudomonadota bacterium
ACACGTGGTTCAGGAAGTCCGTTTGATCCTTCACCGACATGCGATTGAAACAAGCGAGGCAATATGCCCGCAGCTCTATGGGTTCAGCCAGATCAGCCCAGAACCCGGCTTCTTCCATTTTGTCGTGCAGAGGAGCGCCGGTAAGCCCGTTCTACGCTCGAGCCTGTCACATGGCCCAGCGCTGCTTCAGCAACTGCCTCTGGCGTATTGGTCGCTTCTGCACACCAGTCTCGAAATGAGGACCGGAAGCCATAAGGCCGCGCCTCAAGGCCTTTGCGCTTCATGTACGCGCTTAGCGTCATGTCTGAGATAACACCGCGCCGGACACCTGAGAACAGGTAACCATCACGTGCAAATTTGCGTGCTTCTGCAATAACGCGCTGGGCTTCTTCGGAAAGCAGCACGCGAAATTCCGTAGTCGCCCCCTTGCGGCCTTTCATATCTTCCGCCGGGATTGTCCACACGTCGCCTTCAATTTGGCTTTCGTGGATTTTGCGCAGAGGCTTGGAGCGAACGTTGGTCAAAATGAGCAGTTGGAGCGCCAGTTCTGTAACGCCGCCGCCCGTTAAACTCCGATAGAAAGCGGGTACTTCGCGCCAATTCATTGCTGGAATGTTCTTTGCTGTATGGCGCTGCTTGCCAAGCAAGGCTTTCGCCTTTTGTGTCGCCTGCACGCCCACATCCAAGTCCAGTGCGGCGGCGTGTTGAAAACAGATGTTCAATCGGTTCATTGCTTTCCGCGCGGCATCTGCCTTTGTATGCCAGATGGGGGCAAGCGTGTCGCGAATATCGCGCTGGTCAATTTCCGCAATTGGCATGCGGCCCAACTTAGGCAGCACATGCAATTCCAAGGGCGTGAACCACCGGCCCGCTTTTCCGTCGTCTTTCAAGTCTGCTTTTCGGCTTTCAAACGCACCGCGTGCAAAGTCGTTGAGAATATGCATGTTGCGTTCCGCCTCACGCCTCTCGCGCTGGCGTTCTTTGATGGCGACTTTGCCTTGCCGAACCACGGCGCGCCATTTCTCGGCGTCCTCTCGGGCTTCTCTAAGGGTGACCTAAGGGTATGCTCCCAGTCCCATTTCATGCCGCCGCCCGTGGATCGTATAGCGGAGCACCCATTTGGCGGTGTCCGTTGCGTATTTGTAAATCCAAAGACCGCCGCCGTCTGAGTGTTTGCCGGGCGCAGCCGCCTTTACCGTTGCGTTGTTCAGCTTGTTGAGCACTCGTGCCATCTGGTCCCCCGTACAGTCCCCCTCAACGTATGGGCTATATTGGGGTGGTATGGAACACTGTGATACAGCCAAATCTTTGTTTTCCCCGCATGCAGCGTGACAGCGGTACAAAAAGATATATCAAGATATAATTATTAGTTGCCATGTGGGGGCACCACCCTCTGATACAGCAAAGTCCAGTGACATCCACTTAAGCCATTTAAATACGGGCTTGTATGAGAATGTTTGTCCGCCCGTGTGTTTTGCAGTCCGACGACGCACCTCCAGATTGGGGGGTTATTTTGGGGGTACGCTGAAAAAACAGAAGAGGAGCGTACCCCGGTCTGAGCCATGGATTATAAGTTTCTCTAAGATGGTTTCCGACGCTTGCGGACGCATTCCCGGTACATGATGTGGCCGGACTTCGTTCTGACAGAACGATGTTGAATCAATCATTTAAAAAGGCTTTTAGAACGTCGACGTGCTCAACTTAAAAAACTGTGCCGCGCACATTCCAATGAACAAATCGCGCCCTAATTGAAATTTATGGTCAATCTCTTGGAACCCAAAACACACGAAATAGGAAATCCAAGCGGCTGATTGAAACACTTAGAATGTCGACACTGTCTGGCAGGAACTTACGCGATGTTCTTTAACAAGGCTTTCAGCACCGTCAACTGATCCATAGGCAGTTTATTATACAATGCCTGCTCGATCTCGGGACCGATCTGTGCAGTGTCTTCGTACAGTTTGCGCCCTTCATCTGTTGCGACAATATTGATGCGCCGCCGGTCGTTACGGTCGGGCGCACGAAATACCAGTCCAGCAGCAACCATACGATCAAGGATCTTTGTCGTGTTGGGGCGACCGGCATGGGCCATTTCCGCCAAATGGCTGACAGCCGTCGGACCCTTTTCGCAAAGAGCCTGCAAAATCCAGTATTGTTCTATCGGTAGGCCACGTGAACTGAGGCGTTTTGCGAGTCTCTGTTCAAGTTGGTGGTTGACCCGCGCCACGACCCAAACCAGCTCGTCTTCCAATCTGGCTTTTGTATTTTGATCCGACACGTTGCTGCCCTGCGGTTTGACTGGTTAATTTCATAGCGAACTACTGCTTTGGAAACTGGAGTGCAACGAATTCTTCAGCGATTAGAGCATTTCGTGAAATGCAAAAGCGTGTGCTGCAGCGACTCGCGGGCGTTGACGGCTGGTTTTCGGGTCGGCCAGACCCAGAAGTGATAGCGCCTTTGAGCGATCCAGACCCTGCGAAACAAAATCTGAAAGCGATTTTCGGCTCGGCGATTGTGCCACCTGACCCAACCTCAGTGCCAGGCTGACACCGTCGTAGACACCAAGACTCATAGACGTCAAAGGCGGCGCGGTATCACCAAACAGTTTGCGATGACGAGCCACGACATCGGCGCGGGCATTGGAATGGTGGTTCAGATAGTAGGTCTGGCAAGCGAATAGATTGGCAGTTTGTTCTACCTCTAAAGCCCACAGAAGGGTTTCGTCCAGAGCGAGCGAAAAGCGAGGAATGCGATCGGCCAGACCATAAGCGGCAAAGGCACGATGGAAACGAACGCTTTCCTCCCCGAGAAGACCGACAATGACGGCCTGCGCATCAGACGTGAGAATCTCGGCAATGAGCGGTTCGAAGTTCTCATCATCGAAAGGTCGAAAATGTGTATGGACAAGCTGCCCGCCACATCTGGCAACGTGTCGATGCGCAACATTCACGCCTTTGAGTGGCCAAAGGTAGTCGTTGCCAACAAAGCTCCAACGTTCCACGCCGAACATGTGCCCGATCTTCTCGATCCCCGGACCCAGAACCTCATCGTCTTCAAGACCTATGGGTATGACGCCTGGACCGCAATCTGCGCCTTCATATTGTGGCGTGTAGATGTAAGGCAGATTTCCCTTGAACACGTCGGCGGCCACTTCCCGCTGGTGGCTCAGTTGCATTCCGACGACGATATCGACGTCGCTGTCTTCCAGCAGGTGTTGCGCGGCGTCTGCTGTCGCCTGCGGTGTCGCGCCGCAGTCGACAAAATAGAGGGACGCTCGCGGAGCGCGACCTTCGTTTGCGGCCAATGCAAGCTGCGCACAGGTTTCAGAACCCGTGCGCCAGATTGACGCCGGGCCAGCATACGGAAGCATCACTCCAATCTTCATTTGCTTATCCCAGAGGCAATTGCATCTGCGGTGCCCGTTATCCCACGAAAGAAGTTGTCGATGCACCTTTTGCAATGCAAACTATTTGAAAAGAAATCACTTCGAATGAGCGCAAACTGCCAAATTGACTGAAAATTAACCAGAATTGACCCCGTAGATGGAGAAATTGCATGCACAAGGTGCACATCCCGGAACACATCCTTGAGCGCGCGCGCGCACTCCGCGGCAATCGCGACTCAATGTTTGATCTTATCGATCCGACCCGGACAGCCCATGTCGTGGTCGATCTACAGAACGGTTTCATGCGGCCCGGGGCGCCGGTCGAAGTCCCTCTTGCGCGTCAGATTGTACCGCAAGTCAACGCGATCAGTGCCGCGCTGCGCAAAGCGGGTGGTACGGTTGTCTATCTGCGCTACACATCTGATCCGGACGAGCCGCAGAGCTGGAGCACATGGTATCAGGAGATTTTGACGCCGGAACGCGCGGCCGAACAACATGCGGCTTTTATGGCTGGCGCGACAGATCACGCCCTTTACGACACTTTGGATGTGCTCGAAGGCGACCTTGTGGTGGACAAAACCCGGTTCAGTGGATTTGTCCCTGGTACCAGTGATCTCCATGAACTTTTGCAGGAAAGGCGCATTGATACATTGATCATAACCGGCACGCTGACGAATTGTTGTTGCGAGTCGACTGCCCGGGATGCCAATCAGTTAAACTACAAAGTCATCTTCGTGACGGATGGAAACGCGACCCATACGGACGAAGAGCACAACGCTACGCTGTGCAACATGGGAACGATTTTTGCGGATCTTCAGACCAGCGATCAGGTCTGCGCCGCGATCGTCGGCGCGCGCAAAGACCACGCGGCTTGAGACGCGGCTTGTGCCTCGGCCAATCGAGATTCCAGCACGCTCATCAAAAGGCGGCACGCGCAGCGCAAAACACCGCCATTGCACGCGGCAAGTCGAATAGCCATCCCGGTTCCGGTTCGTAGCGGGCTGAGCGCCATCAGGCAGTGCAAATCCGGCAACTCTGCCACCACCAATTCGGCAAGACTCGCGTCTGCAAGCACCCATATGGTTCCGAAGGCTGCTGAGCGATCCGGCAGTTGTCGCAGACACGCGTGGCTCCGTGGCGAGGCCACTTGTCTGTCGATGAACCGCAAGGCGCCGGATGTCTCTGCAACCCGCGTTTCTGTTTGCCAGTCAGGGAGTTGATCGAGAGAGGTCTGCGTGTTTGGGACCGTGTCACAGAGTGCTTCCGCTGCAAGGACGATGGCCCCCGGCGCCAACTGGATATGGTTTCGCAACATGAGTTTTGCCCCGGGCATGAGTGCATATGGCTCGGCATCCAAAACCAGCATTGCGCCACGATTGAGCACAAAACTCCATTCCGACCGGGCCGGGCCGGACTTGCCCGCCAGAACCTGCATTGCGCCTGCGCTTTCCAACCGCAACCTCGCATTGGCCTCAAGACGCACCCTTTGCCAGACGTGATCGCCCGACAGCAAACCCGCGCCCGACACCTGCGGGATCAGGCGAAATGCACCCATCCATGTTTCGCATGCATAGGCGCGCCCCAATGACCAGGGAAAGGCAACGCGATGGCGGTGCAACCGGTCTTCGGTGACGGAGACATCCAGCGCGTAAACTCCGTCCGGTGGTTTGGCGGTCATTTGAACAACACTTGATCACTCAGACAGGCGACAACGTCAGAGACACTTTCGCCCTGGCGCGCGTTGATCGCAGCAATGGGCTTGCCGGCCCGGACCGCGCTGGCTTCGGCACACATTTGGTCGAGGTCCACGCCCACATGCGGCGCAAGATCGATCTTGTTGATCACCAGCAGGTCGCATTTCAGCACACCCGGCCCGTTTTTGCGTGGGATATCGTCGCCTCCTGCGACATCGATGACGAACATCCACCAATCAACAAGATCGAGTGAGAACGTAGAGGCCAGATTGTCACCGCCGCTTTCGATCAGGATCAGGTCAAGTTCGGGGAAATCCGCCTCGAGCTTGTCGGCCGCCGCGAGGTTGAGGCTTGGATCCTCCCGGATGACGGTGTGTGGGCAGGCGCCCGCCTGCACGGCCGCGACGCGCTCCGGCGGGAGGTGACCGCCGCGACGCAGTCGTTCGGCATCCTCATCCGTGACCAGATCATTGGTGATCACAGCCGTGCTGACTTGCTGCGCTTGAAGCAGTCGCAACAATTGCTCAATCAAAGCGGTCTTGCCAGAACCAACCGGTCCACCTATGCCGACGCGGGCTGCTGTCATCGCAGAAAATGGCTCCGTGCGAGCGGCACCTGTGTGACGGGCGGGCAGTCGAGCAGCGTTCCATCTGCGCGGACATCGAATGTCCGAGGATCAACTTCGATGTTCGGAGTGGCGTCATTGCGGATCATGTCGGCCTTGGTCAACGCCCGCACGGAACTGATCGGCAGGATCGCTTTGGCCACGCCCAGCCGTTCCGCCACGCCGGCATCCACTGCCAACTGGCTGGCAAAGGTAAAGCCGACCTTGTGCTTGGCGGTCCCCAGCGCCCCCCACATCGGTCGTTGGACCAGCGGTTCGGCCCCTATGAAGCTGCCGTTGCCATCTCCCATCTTGGACCAGACGATCTCACCCGCCTTCACGACCACGTCTGGTTTCGCCATGAAATGATCGCGCCGCCAAATCACCAGATCCGCGTGTTTCCCGGCCTCCAGTGATCCGACGTACTGGTCGATACCCGCGCCGATGGCCGGGTTGATTGTGAGCTTGGCCATATACCGCAGAATGCGTTCGTTGTCGGCGCGTTCCGTCTTTTCCTCGGGCAAACGACCGACGCGGTCTTTCATGACGGATGCCAGCTGAAATGCCTTGGTGCCGTTTTCCGCAAGCCGCCCCATACCTTGCGTGTCGGTGGCAAAGATCGATATTGCGCCCATGTCGTGCAGCATGTCCTCGGCCGCCATGCTTTGCGGGCGGATGCGACACTCGGCAAAGGCCACATCTTCGGGCAACTCATAGCTCATCATATGCGCCAGCATTGTCATCGGCACGCCTTCTTCCAGTGCTGCCGGGGTGAAAGGGTTGGTCGGATTGGTCGAGGACGGCACCACATTCGGCCAACCGTTGACCGCAAGGATGTCGGGCGCATGGCCCCCGCCCGCACCTTCGGTGTGGTACATGTGGATCGTACGCCCTGCGACAGCGGCCATGGTGTCTTCGTAGAAACCGAATTCGTTGATCGTATCTGTGTGGATATGAACCGAGAAGTCAGCGGCATCCGCCGCCCGCAAAGATCCATCGATCACGGCGGGCGAAGCGCCGAAATCCTCGTGTATTTTCACGCCCAGGGCGCCGCCCATAACGCTTTCTGTGACCGCCTCAGGATTAGAGCATCCACGACCAAGAAACCCAAAATTAATGGGGTATTCGTCCGCTGCCTGAATCAGGCGCCCCAGCGTATGCGGTCCAGAGCAGCTGACATCGAAATGCGGCCCCGGGCTCATGCCAATCATCGTGGTGCATCCCCCCGCAAGCGCATGCCAGCTTTGCTGTGGCGACAGGAAATGCGCGTGGGCTTCGACGATCCCGGGCGTGACGATCATGTTGTCGCCGTGGATGACGGTTGTATTGGGGCCTGTCACCATATCAGGGCCAACGCCGTCCATGATATCAGGGTTTCCGGCTTTGCCGACCGCGACGATTTTGCCGCGCCGTACGCCGATGTCGCCCTTCACGATGCCCAGAACAGGATCGAGGATCACCGCGTTCTGCACCACCAGATCAAGTGCCCCATTGGCATCCGTCCCGGTTGTGCAAAAGCCTTCGCCATCGCGCATCGTCTTTCCTGCGCCGGTGGTCAGCTCATCGCCGGGCGTCGCGTGATCAAATTCGACTTCCGCCAGCAAGGATGTATCGCCCAGCCGGAACATATCCCCGGTTGTGGGTCCGTAGAAGGCGGCATAGCGCGTCCGGGGCAGTTTCACGTCGCGCGCCCAATTGCGGCGGACCGAATGGCCGCGTCACCTATTGCGCCGTCGGTCAGCCCCCTGAAGCCATAGACCCGCTGCCGACCTCCAAACGGAACGAGTGTGACGGTCTTAGCAATGCCCGGATCAAAGCGCTCACCACCGCCGGACGGTCGGTCAAGGCGCAGACCAAAGGCTGCAGCACGGTTAAATTCGAGCGCCGCGTTCGCCTCAAAAAAATGGGCATGCGCGCGCACCTGGATGGCACGATCGCCGGTATTGAGAACCGAAACCTCGATCTGTGGTCGGCCCGCATTTAACTCGATATCACCCTCTTTGAGGACGAGCTCACCCGGTGCGGGCCCGGCATTCGGATCAGAAGGAATAGGATCAAAGATCGTGACAAGCTTGGTCCCTTCGGCCATCGACACTTCGATGGAAAGAAATCGCAGCATGCTCGGCACACCGGTTTCGACTTCCTCGTGGGTGAGCAGCGTACCCCCGAAACTGGTCAACTCCGGATGATCCAGACCCTTGCGTGCAGCCAGAAGGATTTCGTCGGCGATGAGCGCTGTTGCTTCAGGCAAACTCAGCTTTACGCCTTCAGACCTATAGCGGCGCGCCAGTTCCGCTGCGGTGAAGATCGTTAGGCGTTCCATTTCGGTCGGCGTGAGGTTCATAGGTCTCCTCCCGGGTCAATTGATAAACAGCGGTGCCTTGGGTGGGGTCAGCATTGCGATCTCGCCTAAAGGCGCAAAGCTCGCGGGTTGGCTGCCGCGCATCGGAGTTGTGATGGCCTCGGCGAGTTGAGGCTGGATGATGCGATAGATGCGTTGACCTTCGATTGCTGAGATCAGAGCCAATCTAACGGCGGCAGACACCAAAGCCTGAGCACTGCTGTGCGCAGCCGCCGCAAGGCACAGGTTCAGCGGCAAGCCCTGACTTGAAAACACCGCACCTTGGGCGGATGAAAGATGTCCCAAGGTGGCGCCCGTCTCGCACATGTCCTTGAGAGCTTCGGCTACAGGGTCACCGAAACGCGCGGCCCCGGTCAGAAACGCGCGACCAGCAGTCAGGGAAGAGGCCCGCAAAGGGTCCGACCAGAACAACAAATCAATGTCCGCCTCGTAGGCGGCAAAAGCATCGAATGGCTGGCGCCAGGCCTCGGCCAGAATGATCCGGTCAAAACTGGCCCAACGATCCAGCATCTCGGCCTCAAGCCATGCCTGGAATGTTCCGCGCGTGACCATACCGGCCTCAATTGCGCTCTCCAGTCCCCAGGAAAATCCGAAGGCTCCAGTGGGGAAGCTGCTGTCTGCAAATTGCAGTACCTTCAGAAGGGGTGCGCTCATGGCTCAAGCCTTGCGATCTCGAAGTCCGCGTAACGCGCCGCGTCTTCCAACCGGCGCCTGTAGGTGTCTTCGGGTCCATCAAGGGGGATGTCGATACTACCGTCGCCGAAATCTGCTCCCCAATGCAGATTACCGCAATGGTAGCCAAGTCGAAGAGCCGAACCAAGATCCTTGGGCGTCAACCGCAGCTTTGGTCCGTCGCTTAGGTGTACAACAACGGCGTCTTCGGTGCTGAGGTGAAGGACTGCGCCATGTTCAAGCCTTTGGTCGCGTGGAAGGGCCAGCCGGTAAGCCCGACCGGATTGCGCCGTCATATGCATCCTGCGCCGCGCGGCGTCTTCCGGCGAAATCTCGATAACCTCGACTTTGCCCCGATGTGACAGGTCGTGCAGCCGTTCACGAATATCCGGATCGTATGTACGCCCAAGTATGTTCTTGAACGGTTCAGAGTGTTTTCCAGTCACCTGCTGCCTCGAATGCGCCAGCCGCGCGATAGATCGCGGGTTCGTTAAAATGGTTTGCGACCAGTTGGAGGCCAACCGGCAACCCTTCCGAGGTCATGCCACAAGGAAGCGAGATCGCGGGGTGCCCAGTGTAGTCATAGGCCGCCGTGTTGGCGAGCATACACCAGGCGCTCTCAATCCGTTCGCGACGGGAAGTCGTCTCATCCGGCAACTTGACGGCAGGCATGGCGGTTGTGGGCATAAGCAGAAGGTCATAGTCCTCGAAGATTTCTGCATAACGCTGGATGAACCAAGGTCGCATGTTCTGCCCGCGCGCGTAGATGCGCCCACCCCATTTGTTTTTCACAAATGTGCCGAAAGCGGCCAGTGCATTCACCGTGTCAGGAAACTCGTCGGCGCGCCCACTTATCGACGCATATTTATCGATCAGCGAGCGGGGATAAAACCCAAATCGACCCGAGCCCAACCCTTGCCCAAAAGTGAACTGTCGCACCATGCCTTCAGCGATCATGGGCATGAAGACCGTGCCGATTTCGACATGCATCGGAACGGAAATCTCTTCGACCTCAGCGCCAAGCCCGGCGAGCGCGTCTGCGGCGGCTTTGACCTTGGCATCGACCTCCGGATCGCTTTCATCAAGCCCGAAGCCTTCTTTCATAACGCCAATTTTCATTCCCTCGACGCCCTGATCCACGAAACTGGTATAGGTGTGTGTGACCACGCCAATCTGGCGCCCGTCCCACCCATCTGGCCCGGCAATTGCCTCCAGCATCAGCGCATTTTCGGCGACAGTGGCCGTCATAGGGCCAGTGTGATCAATAGATGTCTCCATCGACATAATGCCGGAATAGGGAACCAGCCCGTGTGTCGGTTTGAGCCCCACGATGCCGCAGAACGAGGCAGGCATGCGGATCGAGCCGCCCTGGTCACCGCCGATGGACATATCCACAACCCCGCCGCCCACCAGCGCGCCGGACCCACAGGACGAGCCCCCGGCGGAATACCCTTCCTTGTGCGGGTTCTGCACCGGCGCAAGGTCCGTGGTGTCCGATGACCCGCAAAGGCAAAAGTACTCGCAATGCGCCTTGCCCAAGATCGTCGCACCAGCATCAAGAAGGCGGGTTACGACCGTTGCGTCTACCTCGGGAACATAGTGCTGGAGCATTGAGGAGCCGTTCATGCACGGCACACCCGCAACCAGCACATTGTCTTTCAGCGCGACGGTTTTGCCGACCAGTGGGCCTTCCTCGGCACCTTTGATCTCTGTCTTGAAGTACCAGGCGTTATAGGGGTTATCTGCCCCTTCGGGCTGATACCCCTTGGTGCGCGGATACTTCACCTCGGGCAGATGGTCCGGCAGTTTCATCGTCTCATTCGCGTTGGTCACGAAGGGCGCGATAATCTCGTTTAGAAATTCCGCGTCTTCGACCGTAAACTCGGCACCCAGTTCCGCGCCGATCCCGATCATTTCCTCGACGGTGGGGTAGATGTTTTGCATGTGTTTCGCCTCCCCTAAACGGTTTTCCAGTCGACCGCGTCCTCATAGGCACTGGCCGCCCGATAAAGCGTGTATTCGTCCCAAAACTTGCCAACCAGTTGCAGCCCGATGGGCAGCCCATCCGACAGCCCGCAGGGCACCGAAATCGCCGGGTGGTGCGTGATGTTAAAAGGCGAGGTGTTTGGCAGCATCTCGAAGGCCCGCGCGCAAATCTCTTCGCGACTTGCTTCCGGTTCCGGCAATTTCGTTGCCTTCAAAGGGAGGGTCGGCATTAGCAGGATATCATAGGTCTCGAAGGCCGCATCATAGGCTGCACGCAGCTTTGAGACGAGGTTCACGGCCTTACCGTAATATCGCTTGCCGTACATCTTGTCAGCGTAGGTGGCAAAGAGCATCGGCAATTTCAGCGTCTCCGAAAGCTCGTCTGCGCGCTGCCGCCAGCCACGGTGATAATCCATCAGGGACGTGACATAGAGGTCTTGCCGGCTTGTGCCGTAGCCATCGCCCATCATCATCGTTTGCGTCAACCCTTCAAGCCCGATTGGTGTCCAGATCGCAGGTCCCAGAAGGTGCATCGGGATTGAGACCTCTTCCACCGTGGCACCCAATTCTTTGAACTTTTCTGCGGCCGCCATAACGGCTGCATCCACGTCCGCCTCGGATTGCGGCAGACCAAAGCCTTCCTTGAGCAACCCAATTTTCAGTCCTGAGACCCCCTTGCCGATCGCATCGGTATACGGCGCCGTTGTGCACCCCATCTGTCGGCTGTCATGCCCATCCGGTCCAGCGAGCACTTCCATAAAGAGCGCGTTCTCGGCCACGGTTTGCGTCATCGGACCGGTATGGTCGAAATAGATTTCGATGGGCATTACGCCCGTGTAGGGCACCAGCCCCCAGGTCCCTTTCATACCGACAATGCCGGAGTAAGCGGCAGGGATGCGGATCGAGCCGCCCTGATCGCCGCCAATAGCCATGTCGACCTCGCCTGCCCCAACAACAGAGGCGGAACCAGAAGAAGACCCTCCGGCGGAATAGCCCATCTTCATCGGATTGTGCACATGCCCGAACGCCGAAGTATGGGAGCCGCCTGACAGGCAGAAACACTCGCAATGCACCTTGCCCTTCACTGTTGCGCCGGCATCTAACAGACGTGTCACGATTGTTGCATCGATGTCGGGAATATATCCATCCAGCGTCGATGACCCGTTATACATCGGCATCCCGGCCACCATGACATTGTCCTTCAAAGCCACGGTTTTGCCAGCCAGCGGTCCCTCGGAAGCCCCCTTGATCTCGGACTTGCACGACCAGGCGTTCATTGGGTTCTCTTCTGGCCCCGGCATGTAACCCGGCGTGCGCGGATAGGTGATCGGCGGCAAGACATCGGGCATTTTGTCGACTTCGTTATACGCTTCGACATAGCCCTGCATGAGCCCACGAAACGAGGTCACGTCTGACGGTGTAAGTGTCAGCCCCAACTCACTGGCGATGGCGGCCACTTGTGTTTCAGTTGGCATTTGAACGGCCATGATGTCTCCCTTTCGTATTCTCGTTTCCTATGTCAGGCCGCAAAGCCCATATACGCGCTGATGGCAGATGCATCGGTCAGGCTTTCGGCGGGTATTTCGCTTTCAAGAACACCGTTTGCGATGGCATAGACACGGCCAGACAGCTCGGTGATGAAATCCAGGTTCTGTTCCACCAGCACGATGGAGATGTCCCCAAGCTTTGACAGCGCAGACAGCGTTTCTCCGATTTCGTCGATGATCGATGGCTGGATGCCTTCCGTTGGCTCATCCAGCAGCATCAGTTTCGGTTTGCGGCAGAGACAGCGGGCCAGTGCGAGCAATTGTTGCTCGCCCCCCGAGAGAGCGCCGCCACGTCGATCCATCAGGCGTTCCAGTCTGGGAAACATCTTAAGCGCTTCTTTGATACGCGCGTCGATGTCACCCTTTTGGGCGGCAACCCCGACCATCATATTCTGCGCCACGGTGAGGTTCGGGAAAATTTCGCGCCCCTGCGGCACGAGGCCGAGGCCCAGTTCCGCGCGTTGATGCACACCGAGTCCGGTGACCGCCTGGCCTTCGAAGAGTACCGTCCCACTGGTGACTTTCACGAACCCCATTATTGCGCGAAGCAACGTCGTCTTGCCCATGCCGTTGTGGCCCAATATGCCAACCACCTCGCCGTCGTGAGCATGAAAATCAATTTTGTGCAAAGCCGGAACGACACCGTAAGCCGCCTTTAAATCAGTGACTTCAAGCAGCATCGGCACTTTTCCCAAGATAAATTCGTTGCACCGCCGGATCGCGCATAATCTCTTCGACTGGCGCCTCGGCAAACACTGCGCCCCGGTGAAAGACTGTAACTTGTTTCGCAATCTGGCGGATAAAGGCCATGTCATGCTCCACGACGATGACGGACGCCGTGCGCGCGATCTCTCTGACAAGACCTGCGAGCCGGTCGCGTTCCTCGCCCGTCATGCCTGCGGCCGGCTCGTCAAGAAGCACCAGCGAAGGTTCCGCGGCAAGCACGGTCGCAAGTTCGATCAACTGGCGCTGTCCATGTGAAAGAAGCCCCACTTCGGACGAGGCCAGATCCGCCACACCGCAACGTTCCAGCATTTCGATGGACCGCTCCTCGGCCATTGGGCGCAAGTGTTTGCGTTTGGCGGCCAGGCGCACGTTTTCATAGGCGGTCAGTCCGTTGAACAGGTTCGGAACCTGTGTCTTTATCCCGATGCCGAGGTTAACGATGTCGTGCGTGACCATCCCCTCGATCCGCTTGCCCGCAAACTCGATCTGGCCCTCCGTCGGTACCAGTTGACCGGTCAGGCATTTGAAGAACGTACTTTTCCCGGCTCCGTTCGGTCCAAGCAGGCAGCGCAATTCGCCTTCGCGGATTGCCAAATTCACGTTGTCGACCGCGACGACCCCTCCAAAGCGCATGGTCAGCCCTGACGTGCGCAGGATCATGTAGTCCGCGTTCGACATGTCTATTCCCCGGGGGTGGGCGCGTGGGCCCGGTTGATGCGTCGCTGGTTCAGCAATGCCCACCCATCCATGATCCACTTCTGAAGTGATGGCAGGATGCCTTTTGGCAGCAGCAGAACGAGCGGAATGAGGATTAGCCCCAAAAGAACAAAGTTGTTCATCAGGTTCAATTCACCCAACTTGAGCGAGATCCATTGAAGCACGATGACAGCAATGATCGGACCAGCGAGTGTGCCAACACCGCCCGCCATGACCCATACCAACGCCTTCGCGGACATCTCCAGGCTGAACGCATTTGGGTCGATAAAAGTTTGGTACGTCGCCCACATCGCGCCCGACATACCGGCAATGCCGCATCCGATGGAAAAGACGATGACTTTGTGGCGTCGCACATCGTAGCCGAGCAGGCTGGAGCGCGTCTCGTTTTCACGGATCGAAACGGACACGCGCCCAAATTCGGATGAGATCAGAATGCGCAGCCCCACGTAGACGGCGATCAGGATAATCATGAATACGACGAACATCTGCACTGGGTCCAGCCACGCGTCGGGCTGGCCTGGAATGTTCAGTATCGGGATCGAAGGAATGCCGTTAAAGCCACCCAGCCTGGCCTCGCCGATCGCGTATTGCGGACCCGCCGTATGGTTTATGAGTTTCCAGAAGATCAGCGTGACGACCAGCGTGACAACGCCAAGGTAAACGTCCGACAGCCGTCCGTAAAACATGAAGTAGCCTAAGGCAACACCGAAGGCTGCGGGCAGTAAAAAGGCCAGAATAAAGGGGATTGTCGTGTCGCCCATATTGATCGAGGCGACAGCAAATGTGTAGGCGCCGAGGCCAAAAAAACAGGACTGGCCAAAAGACAATATACCACCAAAGCCCCAGATATAGGCAAGCGAAAGCGCATAGACCGCGAGCACCACGTATTGCGTGATTTGCATGATTGCGAACATGTCCATCCGCGCGGGCAACAGGACCGTCACCACCAGGCCGATGCCGATCATCACGTAAAAGCCCAAGTCCTTGTAGAGAGATTTTTCCATGGTGTTGACTTCCCGGGCTCAGAGACTTTTGGTGAAGAAGCGGCCAGTGATCCCTTGCGGCAGAATGCGCAAAAGGATCAGTGCCGCGACAAGCAAGGCGGCATCGCCGTAGACAGGGCCGGACGTGAACGTAATGCCCTGGCTGACGCCGCCCAGAAGGGTGGATGCGGACAAGGTTCCCGCAACAATGGAGGCGCCGCCCGTGATCACTGTGATAAAGGCAGGGCCAATTAGGTTTACGCCCATCGACGGAACGACCCCCGTTACTGGCGCAATCAATCCGCCTGCAAGGCCCGTCAACGCTGATCCGATCCCGAAGGTTGCCATGTAGGTAAAGTTCGCATTTACACCGAGTGCCTGCGCCATGTTTGGATTTTGCATTACGGCGCGCGCAATGAGCCCGTACGAACTGTACTTGAGGACCGCCCAGATCGTGACAAGAATGACGAAGGCTGCGCCTATCAGTACGAGATTGTAAACCGAGACTTGGTATACCCCCACGCCAAACCCACCCAGCGGGGTGGACACGCCCTCAACCGTATTGCCAAACAGCATCGTGACCCCGCCGATCATGAGCAGTGACAGACCCCAAGTTGCCAAAAGCGAGTCAAGCAAGCGACCGTACAACCACCGGATCACCAAGCGTTCGACGATGATGCCAAAAATGCCGACCACCAACGGCGCAAGAACCAGCATAGCAAACCACATGTTCACGCCGGCCTTTACCGACATGATGACCGTGTACCCGCCCAACATCAGAAATTCGCCGTGCGCAATGTTGATGACGCGCATCATTCCAAAAATGATTGCCAGGCCTGATGACAACAGAACGAGCCAGGCAACAGCACGCAAGACTTCCAGAATGACGATGATCGAATAGTCCATTTGTCCTCCGCCTGTGCGCAGCTAGACGTGGTGTGTTGACGATGCCGGCCAAACGAATTCGGCCAGCAACATTGTGATTTTAAAGCGATATCTCGTAGTGGACATTTGCATTCGGTGTCTCTTCGAGATTGCAAACACTTTGCGTGTCAAGTGGTTGGACCTGCTCAAACTTCTCTTTGATAATGAACTCGCGCTCTTGCAGGTCCGCGATATAGACATCCCGGATGGCATGGTGTGTCAGCGGATCAATCGAAACCTGACCCGACGGCATGTCATAGGTTTTGCCGCTTTCCAGCACTTCCAGAACCGGATCGCGATCCAGCGTTCCCGCCTCGTTGACTGCATCGGCCCAGATCATCATGCCTTCCCAGGTGCATTCCGACAACTCCGACAGGATTGGGGTGTCATCGGGATACTCGGCTTTGACTTTTTCCAACCAGACCTTGTTTACCGGGTTATCGAGCGTTGGGTAGTATCCATAACAGGTGATGATACCGTTGGCCTCTTCGGGCGTCATGATGATCGGTTCCGCCCCTGCCGCCCCGAAAGTGGTCGACGCCATCGGGATCTTGTCCTTCATCCCCGCCGCGGCCCATTGACGGTAAAAACCCAGGTGCCCGGTGCCAACCAGCACACTCATCAGGATATCTGGCGCTGTTGACTGTATTTTTGAGATTGTCGGTCCGAATTGGGTTACATCGAGGGGGAAGAACTCGGTCTCGACGACCTCACCTCCATTCGCCTCAACATAGCGTTTGACCCAAGCCGCGGTGATTTGACCGTAATTATAATCAGCGGCAATCGTGTAAACCTTCTTGCCCCACAAATCCATCACATGCGGCACGAGTTTCTCAACTGTTTGAGCCGGTGTCGTTCCCAGGCTGATCTGATTTCGGTCACACACACCGCCTTCGTACAGAGTGTTATAGAAATACAGCGTTTTGAAACGGTGGAAGATTGGGCGGATGGTTTCCCGCGAGGCAGACGTTATGCCTCCTTGTACAACGGCAACCTTGTCCTTCAGCGCCAACTGTGTCGCAAACTGAGAATACAGTGACATGTTCGATTGAGGGTCATAAACGACCGATTTCAGCTGTTTACCCAAAACACCGCCTGCCGCGTTGATCTCTTTCACGGCCAGTTGCATTACTTGGTTCATAGGGAGTCCGGCGAAGTCGATCGGGCCCGACAAGTCATGCAATCCGCCCACCAGAATTGTGTCGTCGTCCGCATATGCCGCGTAAGGCAATTGCACAGCCCCAGCGGCCAAGCCTGCTGTTGCGACGGACTTTTTCAGGAACCCACGGCGAGATAAGTTACGCATTTAACACCTCCATATCGGTTATCTTGACAACAACATTTAGTTCAATATTTAACTATTAACGACGCACCTATGTCCACAATGCCAGCCGATCAAAGCGGCCCGCGGGTGTCCAAAAAGGTAAGCGTTGCCCGAAAATTGAGCATCTGTTTCGAGAACTGCGCGAGCCCAGGCGCCGCAACGGATGGAATCGGCCAGAAAGGGAAAGGGAAACCGAATGATCACGATCACTGCTATCACTCAAACGAAGACTGGCCATGCCAGGACATTGCAAGCAGCTCTCCCGGATGTGACAGTTTATGTACAAGCGGCTGGGCTTGATACCATGTCGTTCCGCCCTGCCCCGGACACCGAAGACGATCATATCTTTGCTAAAAATGACCGCTTCACTTCCACAATCAGACAGATCTACAATGATCGCTATCTGTCGACCGACGGGTTATTCGAAGTGGCCGAACCGATTATCGAACGGCCGGTGATATCGCATTCATGCGGAGGGTTCAGTCAAAGAGCGCGGCCATGAGCGCGGCAACATCCATCGCCCGCATCGATCTGGAACCCTATCGGCTGGGCAGCGAGGAAGAACGCGCTGGCATTGCCGAAGAAATCGATGCGACCTGTCGGGACATCGGCTTTTTCATCGTTCGTGGGCACGGTCTGCCCAAGGCAATGATCCGCGAGACAATGGCCCTTGCAGATGCATTCTTTCGCTTGCCATTGGAGGAGAAGCTCAAGATCAAGCAACCTGCCACGGACATCAGTCGAGGCTATACAGCGTTGGCAGTCGAGCAACTCTCGGCTGGCATCGGTGAAGTGGCGCCTCCGGATTTGAAGGAACTGATCGACATTGGCCCGGTCGATGTTAAAGGCGGCGCCTACTACACATGCGCAGCGGCTGGCAACCACTTTCATCCAAACCTGTGGCCGGAGTCGCCAGAGGGTTTTCGCGAGCACATGGAAGCGTACTACCGCGCCATGAATGGCCTCGCCGATCTGTTGATGGATATTTTCGCGCTGGCCCTCAATCTGCCGCAAGGGTTCTTTGCCGACAAGCTTGACAAGAACATGAGCGCCTTGCGTCTCATCTGCTATCCGGAGCAAATCAAGCCGCCCGAACAACATCAACTCCGAAGCGGTGCGCACACTGATTATGGCACACTCACTATCCTGGCGGCGGACGACGCGCCCGGCGGGTTACAGGCACGCCATCGCAATGGAGAGTGGATCGACATTCTGCCGGAACCAGGTGAGTTTGTGATTAACATTGGCGACGCAATGGAAATCTGGACGAACCAGAAATGGGTGTCGACGTTGCACCGCGTATCGAACCCGGATCGCAAGACAGCTCCGACCGCCCGCCGCTTGTCCATGCCATTCTTCCATCAACCAAACTACGATGCACTCATTTCGCCTCTGTCATCTTGTATTGCGGATGGAGAACCGACAAAGTTCGAAGAAACCACCTTTGGGGAACATTGGATGCAGAAATGGATCGGTTCCCGAACATCTGATTGAAAGAGTGGTCAATCTCGGGCAGCTATTCCGACTGTCTGGCCTCCCGCTTCAACACCATTGATTGCGGTTGCTCTAATAAGGTTCGCGCTACCGACGGATGCCAATCCGCGCCGGCAACCTGTTCAAAGGTTCCGGGTGAAAACTGGACAGACGCATTTGAATTGTTGTGAAAGCAAGTTGACCTGCGCGTGAACTTCATCCGGCGATGACCTGTTCTCCATTTTTCGTCCATTTTGTGATAAGAGCCCCTTGGCTTTAAACGGTTGGTCAGCCTTCAAATCTTCGGATATGAGCGCGCCGAATGACGCATCTGGTTCCAAGAGGCCTCCCTGGAAACGATACCCACGCCACGGGTTCTCGCCTGATTGGGCGATCGGTCGACCGTGAGGTCTTTTGGTTCGAGAGCAGGACCACCGGGATATTGGGCGCGGCTGGCGAAAGAAACCATCGTGTCTTTTCGTCTCTGAAGACGTTTTGCTGTTCGACGGCGTTCATGGCAAACAATGGGGGAGTGGCGTCCAATCCGCGCTTGCTGCGGATCGTGAGTAAAAAACTAATGTGAGCCCCGGGGCGAAAGTTTGCGAGATCAGTTCATCTGACGGCCAGAGACACCAGGTGAACGTCCACAACGCGGGGACTTTTCGACAACGAAAACCTGCCGTCGCCGATGGGCGGAAATCCAGCAGGGTATGCGCGTTTCAGTGCCTTGTTACACAATCTCGCCTCTTTTACACAATTCGTGGGGGCCTTAGTAAAAGGCTAGTCTTGATGTCGACGCATTCCGAAATGGACCCGCACGCCGACCCGGCCACTGCCATGTCCGACATGTCTCCCACGCACTCGATGAACGGTCACGACGAGCTCATCATTGAGGACAATAATGCCTTTCTTATGGCAATGGGTGAAGGCAGTCGCCTTGAAATCCATGCCGCAGATGCTTCGAAGGAGTCCTGGACGCAGTTGTCGGAAAATGCGTACGCAGGCGACTCAGTTCTTCATTTTACTGAAGATACTGGCTGGGAAGTGGGGGATGAAATTGCGATAGCCCCTTCCGGACAAGATTACACCGAAGATGAAGTAAGAACAGTTGCTGGTATTTCCGATGACGGGAAAACAGTGACGTTGAATGAACCTCTGGAATTTGACCACTACGGTAAGTTGGAAAGCTACAGCGACGGTGATGATAGCTGGGAAGTCGATATGCGTGCTGAGGTCGCATTGCTGAGCCGCAATGTGACTATTCAAGGCGACGCGGATAGCGCTGTGGACGGTTATGGCGCCCATACAATGGTCATGCATGGTGCCGAGCAGCATATTTCTGGCGCTGAATTCTATCGGGTTGGCCAAGAAGATATTCTGGGGAAATACCCAATTCACTGGCACATGCTGGACGATGCTTCTGGCCAGTACGTTACAAATGTCTCCATACATGAAAGCTATCAAAAAGGGGCGACCATCCACGGTACTTCAAATGTGCTGTTCGAAGACAATGTGATCTTCGATCATGTCGGACATGGTTTTTTTATGGAGGATGGGTCTGAAACCGGCAACGTCGTAAAAGACAATCTGGTCTTTGGCACATATGCCTCGGACACGGGCGAACCAATACCGACAGATCAAACAGACGTTGCAAGTTATTGGATCGAGAATGTCTCCAATACCTTTATCGGAAATCACGCCGCCGGGTCCGAAAACGTCGGCTTCTTTATTGCGCCTGCGACCGAAACGGGCCCTCATGGTTTGTCAGAGGGCATGGATGTGCCAAACGATGCCGGCGATTTTCACTTTGCCGGAAACACAGCGAGTTCAAGCGAGTTCGGCATTTTTTTGGACGGACATGTCGATAGCGAAACACTGGAACATGTAGACGGCCAAAACTTCTCTTTGGATGGAAGCCTCTATTTTTCGGATACCACCGCTTATGCCAACAGCGAAGTTGGTTTGTGGTCATTCAAAGGGAATGCATCGGACAACTATGTTGTCGTCACAGATGCAAAGTTTGCAGATAATACCTCTAACCTTGAGGTGCGCGGCGATGATTTGTTGTTCCACAATTCCGTTTCCATCGGGGAATCCGATAACATTGCTGCAGACAAGAACGTGGCCAATTTCGGAGTAAAGACGTACCGCAACAGCGACGCGTCAATGGACAATGTTCATTTTGTGAATTTCGACAATCACAGCGATGATGTTGCGATCAGCCTTCAGGAAGGTGAACTGAAAGACTACGGTGATAACTTTCGGGATATCACCTTCGAGAATGTTGAAAATGAGTTGCTCTTCCGGGACACCACCGCATTGCTGCGTCCGGACGACGCGTTCAACACTGTGGCGCGCGATGATGGAAGTCTTACAGGCGTCGAAGGTGGCGCTTGGATTACACGCAATCTGCCCGGAGAACCGCAACGTTCTGGTTACGACTCCTATGCTGATCCAGACTTGGACAATGCCTGGATTACCACTGACGGCGCAATGGGCGTTACCGAGTTTTACTTGTTTGGCACGCAAGCCGATGAAGACAAGGTGATTACGGTTACGCGATCGGTCGATGATCTGAAGTTCGAGCAGGATCTGTGGATGACGCGTGCCTCTGGTGGTGGCCAGGATCTCTACCAGTTCATCACGCCCACATCGGATGATCAGGAAGCCGGCTTTCTGGTGGAACTGGGCGGGCCGGATCATGTTCATCCAACCAGTTTCAATATGTCGCTTGATGGTATTCGAGTGGGTGAAGCGGTCGTGTATGAAATTCCGAACGTCGCGGACTATTCTTCAAGCTTTGCCGTCGATGACGTGGACTCGATGGAAGAATTGTTTGCCGCAACCAGCACATCTGCCTTTGCTCAGGACGGAAGTTTATTTGTTCGTGTTGTGGGCGTGCATGCTGAAGATGAGACGTATCTTGGCGCAAGCCCCGAAGATCAGATTTTCGGCGAATTCATGGGAACAGAAAGCTCTGGTGGATTTTCTGTTTCCTTTGACATCACGCCACTCGATCCCAGTGGCAGTAATTTTCAGGGATATGGCGAAGCAACTTTTCATCCAGACCTTCTGACCGCGCTCGACGAAACAGATGGTTACGTATCGACCGAACCCGCCAACACGGACCTCCTCTTGCCTGCGGCTCCAACACCTCACGCAATACATGAGTCCACGTCAGACACCGTAACCGTAACGGACGATATGGCACGTTGGTCTGATTTGGAAACGTGGGGTGGCGTTGAGCCAAGTGATGAAGATATTATTGTCATTGGCACGGGTGAGACTGTGGTGCTCGACCAAAGTGCGTCCGTCGAAGGCATTATTGTTAACGGTGGCAACCTTATCGTCGAAGATGCACCAGGTGGTCCAGAACACGAAATCATGCTCATTTCAGATTATGTTTTGGTGGTTAATGGCGGCCTGTTCCAGGCAGGCACTGAAACAAATCCATTGGACCGTCACTTTACACTTGAATTAACCGGCGATGATCCTGACTTCGATCTGTATGTAAGTGATATCCTGAATGGCAAAGTCAAAAACACGCTCTTCGCGCATTCAATGGGAGATCATCCGTCAGACCCACCGGTCGATCCCCTTCCGGATCCGCCCGTCGATCCAATTCCAGATGGCGTGATCCATGGCACGTCAGACGATGAAACCCTAACGGGTGGCAGCGGCAACGACACGCTGTACGGCTACGACGGCAATGATTTGCTGCGCGGTCGCGACGGTGACGATACTGCCTTCGGTGGCAAAGGAGAGGACAATCTTCAAGGAGGCAACGGAAACGATACTCTTTACGGAGGTGAGGGTAATGACTACATGGCAGGAAGTTATGACGACGACATTGTGAGCGGTGGCGCTGGCGATGATGAAGTCTATGGCGATTATGGCATTGATATCTTGTACGGCGATGCAGGGAACGACAAAGTCGGCGGTGGCGATGGGGATGACACGCTCTATGGCGGTGCTGGCGATGACAGCCTGATCGGTGGCATCGGCGAGCACAGCGGTGACGATATCCTTGTTGGCGGGACTGGTGCCGACACTTTGAACGGTGGTGCCGGTAAAGACACATACGTCTTCGAAACAGCTGAGGATTCAACAGCAAGTAGCCGCGATACGATACAACAGTTCTCGGCGGCGGATGATAAACTCGATGTCTCTGTTTTAGAGATCACGCGTATGGATGAGTTGAACATCACGCTCACAGACAGTCAAACCATAGTACATCACACGGACTCGGGATTTGAGGTTCTGATTCAAGGGCAGCACACGCTGCAGGCATCGAATTTCGTCTTTGCTGACTTCGAGCCGCCAACGGAAGAACCCGTCGAAGATCCCCCGGTGGCCGCAGAAGACCCGCCCGTCGAACATCCCCCGTTGGCTGCAGAAGACCCGCCCGTCGACTATCCCCGGGTGGTCTTGGGAGACCCATCCGCAGATCCCCCGGTGGCCGCAGAAGCGCGAGCTGACGAGGGTCTGTTGAGCGTCGATGCATGGGAGCCAGAAAGCGAGACCGTCTTTGGCGTGTCTGATGAAGACGACTCGAACTTTTTCTCCGACTTCTTCGACTTTTTCTTCTCAATCTTCGGATTTGACGAGGACGACGCAGAGCCACTCTCTGAGACCGCCGCCCCATCCAATGATCAGCATGGCGACTTAGACTGGGCCAACCTGACTCTAAGCGACATTATGACTTTCAGTGGCCCGTTGGATGAAGAGATACCGGTTGAAGTGGACGACGATGAAATCGATTTGGCGGCCTGACGCCGTCGCGGTTCAACACCACTTACCGGGAGACGTGGTTCGGCCGGTTCGATTTTCATTAAACGAGGGTGACTGCCCGGCCCGTGGGCACGGGCACTGCGTCTGGGGGAACCGGGCAGTAATCCAACGCAAAGGTATGGTCTTGCCCTCTGTGTGAGGCAACGAGCCTGATGCGGCGGCGCTTGATCTGAATTTGCGATTTCAAAGTGTAGCCTGCACACTGCATTCAGATGCGCATAACCTGCGCGTTGAGGACGTCAAGCAGTGTCGGTAAGAGAATGCACAGACAATAAAAACGATGGTCACAATGCGATATTGGCTAGAACTGCGCTCTGCGCTTACCCTTTCCAGGCTGGGGACTGTGAGCGCAGCTGCGCGGGAAATTGGCGTTCACAGATCCACAATCAACAGGCACATCGACACGCTGGAGTTGGCCTTTAAAAACCGCATGTTCCAAAGGCATGCGCGCGGCTATGCGCTTACGGATGCCGGGCGCGAAATCATCCAAATCGCAGAGCAGGCCGACCAAATGTTCTCTGAGGTTCAGGCGCGTCAGCGGGGTGCCGCTGACCTGACATCTGGAACGCTGCGTGTGACTGCGGTGTCCGGCATTGCGCCAATTTTGATGCCATCGATCAAATCGTTTGAAGCAGTGCACCCGCATGTTCCGATTGAGTACTACGCGGAGTCCAAAGTTCTTCAACTGGAAACGGGTGAGGCGCATATCGCCTTTCGAAGCGGGCCAGAACCAAAAGAACCGGACTACGTGGTGCAGCCCTTTCGCCCCATTCGCTTTGCACTTTACGCGTCACGCGACTATGTGGACCGCTTCGGAAAACCGGACCTTGATGACCTTGGGGCGCATCGGTTTGTGGCACCTATCCCGGAAAACGCCTACCCGCCTTACCAAAAGTGGTTCGAAGACAATGTGCCGGCGGAATCAATCGCGCTGAAATCGGGAAGCAGGCCGGTTCGTAACAACGCCATCTGCAATGGAATTGGCATCGGTTTCATTGACGATGTGCATGCGACTTGGATGAAAGATTTGATCGAAGTGGCACCGGCTGATGACGCACACAGCGTGGAAGTTTGGATCGTCACACATGTCGATTTACACCGCACACCCAACATTATGGCTTTCCTGGAACATCTGAACCGATAGCGTTTAAGGGCAACCGGTTTACGCTTGAGTATTCACAAGAACACATTTCACCGACGTACGATCATGCGTGGAAAGAGACCCGCCGCTGCGCACGCGCGAACCTTTTGCCAGAGTATGTGACACGCAACGCCCGCCGTATCATTGTGTGTTGAGCGTTCGGATCACTGTTACACCAGCAGTGCGGCAAATTGCTCACGATCAATACGCGCGGATTGATCGGACCGACACCAATCGCCCGAAGAGAGGATGACGCAAAGATACTAAACTCCGCGTGTCGTCATTTTTCAATCGTCACTGGTCGCAGCGCCTGAAATGGGATCATTGCTCGGGTCATCGTCTGTCCATTGATTCAAAATCGCACCTGTCTCGGCGTCGATCTTGAATTCTATTTCATCCCCGACGTCGTTTATGACTTCGATGTCATATGCTGGCTTGCCGTCGAATTCATCGAGTTCCGCCTCCCCAATTGTGCCAGGCTGCACCTTAAGAGCGATCGCTATAGCATCTTCGGCAGTGAGTGCTGGCGCGACTGTTGACGTGCTCTGCGCCAGTGTCGGATTCGCTGCGAGAACACCTATCGCCACTGCGAGCAGTGACGGCAAAATCACAAGTTTCATGTCCTTATCTCCGTTCCTCGTTAATCTTATGGTGGGTTTTCGATCGCGATTTTTTAGGGCAGTGCTTTTGCCACCGCGCCCACGCTAGCATAGCCCAAAAGCAGAAAAGCAAGGGTGACCAATACGGCCAGACCGATGCTTGCAAACACGCCGAAGACCGCCACTAGAAAAATAACCGCCAGAGCCGCAAGTGCATGGTCTTTCAGATTGGTCATAATCCGTCCTTTCCGTCTTTCACAAAAAAGAACTATGACCCGCAACTGGCAAAGGCCTGACCGCAATTTTACAGTTCTGTATAGTCCAGAAAACACAGCGTAACTGTGAGCCCTTTGCCGGCGGGCCCGTCAGATAAGGATAGGGTCGCCCCATGCACGTCGGAAATTGCGCGAACCAAAGACAAACCAAGTCCAAAGCCTTCATTTTGACGGGTTGTTTGCAACTGGTAGAGCGGTTGCAAGACCTTCTCCCGTTCAGCAAATGGAATGCCGCACCCTTGGTCGCTCACTGATAGGCGGGATCCATGCGCTCGTATCACAATGGTTTGACTCTTTGCTCCGTGACGCAAGGCATTCTGAAGGAGATTGGCCAGGGCTTGTTTGAGCATGTCCCAGTCGCCATTGACGATTGATGGTGTTTCAATTTGCGATACGAGAGACTGTCCTGCGTCCTCAACCACTACGCCAAATGTCTCAACTACGTCTTCTACCAGCGTTCTGAGGTTGACCGGCCGGAAGCTCTCCCGTCCCGCGCCACTCTCAATGCGTGACAAACGAAGCAATGCATCAAAAGTACCGGTGATACCGTCAATCTGTTCAAGGGCAAGATCCAGGTCTTCTACCTTAACCGCACGGCGATGCTCGGCCACATCGGTACGGCTGGCTTCAATTTGTGCGCGCAGCCGAGCAAGCGGAGTACGCAAGTCATGCGCAATATTTGACGATTGCACACGCATTTGCGTGATTGCTTCTTCCAGACGCTCCGTCGTGGCATTGATCCGCGCTGCCAGCAGGCTCAAGTCGTCCTGACCATCCAGCACAATCCTCTCGCTCAGCTTGCCTTGTGCGACAGCTGCCAGTCCGGTGCTGATCGTGTTGAGACGCTTCTGACCGGACCGTGCAAGCCAAAGGCCGGATACGCCAGTCAAAAGCAAAGTCGCCAGAAGGCTCAGTTGCATGCCAGCGGCCAGCATGTCCCGCAATTCTTCTTCCCGTTCCGTTTTCTCCCCCAAAACAACCTGGCCATGGTCCGTTGTCCGAACAAAAAAACGAATTTCTATCTTATCAGGCTCCAAGTCCTCTGTCGTAAATCCTTCATCGCGGTGAGTGGTGGCCAACTCCGCTGTATCGCCATCTTCTGCTTTTGGCAGCCCGTTGCCAGCTTCCAACGAGGCAATCGCCGCTTCCATGCGCGCCGCCAGTCTCGCATCGACAGCCAACAGCATTTCCCTTTGGACAAGCCAGTAGGTCGCTCCCCAAGCCGCCAGTGTAATGAAAGTGAACAGACCCAGCATCCAGAGTGTGTGCCGGACTGCGGACAGACGAAAAAGCGAGCTAAACTGGCTCAAAAACATATCCCGTTCCGCGGATCGTTCGGATCAGCGGATCGCCGAACGGCTTTTCAATTTTGGCGCGCAGACGACTGATGTGCGTCTCAACAACGCTTGTCGTCGGGTCAAAGTTCATGTCCCAAACCCGTTCCAACAGCATTGTGCGCGTTTGAACTCGACCTTTGGATCGCAGAAACACTTCAAGCAGCAGAAACTCCTTCGGATTGAGATCGACGACTTTACCTTGCCGCGTGCAACTTCGTTTGTGCAAATCCAAAACAATGTCACCAACCGCGAGTTCTGAGGCGTGTTCTTGCGGCGCAGATTGACGTCGGGCCAAAACATCAATGCGCGCAAGCAGCTCGCTGAACGCAAAAGGTTTTACGAGGTAATCATCACCCCCTGCGCGAAGCCCTTTGACACGATCGTCCACATCACCAAGCGCCGTCAGAAAAATTGCCGGGGACGTTACCTTGGCTTCTCTGAGAGCTCTTAGAACTGAGAGCCCGTCGAGGCCTGGTACCATCCTGTCGAGCACCAGTAGGTCGTAACTTTTGCCCATGGCTGCGATCAGAGCATCCTTGCCGTCAGTAAACAGGTCAACGACGTGGCCTGCCTCGCTCAAACCTTTTTCGGTCCATGGACCAAGCGTGGCATCGTCTTCAAGAACCAACAGCAGCACGGCGTTTCTCCCTCGTTTTTTCCACCCAGACACGTGCGTTGTCGATCACAGGTTGTCCGATATAGATCAAATCGGTCAATCCAAAAGCGCCCCGGAAATCAAAACGCTCCGTATGGATGCGCCAGGTCATACCTAATGTTTGCCACACATCCGTGACAAGGTCCTTGAGACCCTCCGGGCCGCACAGGAACACCTTGGTGTCTGGTGACATCGTCCGCGCAATTTCACTGAATCGGGCCGATGACAGTCTGTCTCCGTCGAGATCGTTGAGCACAAACAGATCCAGTTGCGGCAACCGTTCTGCATGGTGTTCCACTTCCTCAATCGCCCCGGCGGACGCGCGGGACCGAATACAGTAAATCATCGTAACGCGCGCAGCGCTGTCGGGGGCCATCTTTTCTAATGCGGCAAGGAACGGTGTCACACCAACACCTCCAGCAACCCAGAGCTGCTCAGTCCGCTTGACACCGGTCTGTGGCAGAAAGCGCCCTGCACCGCGACCTAACCTGTATGTATCGCCAACAGTTACTGTGGATACGAAGGCCTCCGTCCAGTCACCGGCCGAGCGAATTATGAAACGTCGCGAAGTTTCGTCTCCTCCGGCGATGGTGAAGGGATGCGGTTCGGCACGTGCAACGTTTCGAGCCAATGTCGCGAACTGCCCAGCTCTGAAAGGCGGTAACGGTGTTTTTGACCTGAGCGTTATGTCAATCCCGCCTTTAAAGGGTGTTGCGCGTTCTACCGTTACCAGCTTCGTCGGGGTCAGCTTGCGTCGCAGGGTCTGCGCCCAAGCCACCAGTCCGATCACTGAAACGACCGCCATGAGCGTCCAGGGTGCCGCACCGATCGCCAGCGGGCTGGCCACGAAGAAGGTGTGGTAGGCAGCTAGTAAAAAAATTGGGCCCATCAGCATGTGGCTCGCCTTCCAAAGATGATAGGGGATTGCCCTTGTCAAAGCGGCAGCCGTCATCACCAACAAACCAATGGCGGCAATGTTGCCGACATCCTCGCCGCTTTCCGCCAGCACAGGCAGAACACCTGACCCGACAGAGGAGGCCAGACCCCAATGCGCCAACGCGCCACCCAGTGCAAAAAAACCTAACCACCGATGTGCTACATACGACTTATCCGGCCCGCCCATCAGACGGTCCACAACGCGCCACCGCGCAGCCAAAATGAGCGTCAGGGCCATAGATGACATCGACAACGCGCCGAACCCTGCGGGCAAGATGTTTGCAATTGGCACGAAAGGCGCTGTGAGAGCTATGTGAGCCAATACAAAACACACGGCGAGAAAAACGTTCGATTTTGACATGAGGCACTCCAAGAGATCACATCGCTCATCTGGCAGTGTCAGTTAACAGATGCCTGATCCCAGTCTTACAGTTTTGTAAGGTTTCAGGTTCAAGAAACGGCCTCGATTTCTTCTGCCCATCAGCATTTATCTGTCTTTTTGCGAACAACTTCGAAACGCCCAGGTTCGACTAAAGACAAACGAAATCGCGGCAGCGCTGACGATTGCCACCGTCAAAGCGATCACCGGCGCGATAACGTCTGCGGACAGCAGAAGAGCCAGAATGGTTTCGTTGATCAGATATCCGGTGATTGCGACCAAGCCATACTTTGCAAAGGCCTGTCTTTTCGGAACGCTGTGGCCTGCGAATGAAAACCATGAATGTCCCAGAAAGCCAGCACAGACCGCGCATCCGAAAGCCAATCTGTTGGCCGTTGTCACCGACACTCCGGTGGCAACAAGTGCACGCGCCGCGACAAGATGAACAAGCGTTATACAAAAACCTATAAGACTGAATCGAAAAGCTTGCCCGATCATTCCAGGTCCTGCGCGCACGACCCAAATTCTTCGGCCACGATGAAACCGGGGCGGCCTTTGACCTCGGCGAATACGCGCGACAGGTACTCGCCGAGGACACCAATCGAAAACAGCTGCACGCCCCCCAACAAAAATATTGATGCGGCCAGGGTTGTCCATCCAGGAACATCGATACCAAAAACCATCGTCCTGACGGCAATCCAAGCCCCGTAAAGTATTGAAACGATGGCAAAAAGAAGACCCGCGACCGTCCAAACCCGCAATGGCCATGACGTAAACGAGGTCATAGCTGTTAAACCGAGCCGCCAAAGGCGTTTCGTGCCAAACTTCGATTGACCGTGGCGTCGCGGTTCCAAGCGGATCAAAATTTCCTTTGAGCGAAAGCCGACCCAACCGTAAAGACCTTTCATGAAACGGTTTCGTTCCGGCAGGCTACACAGCGCGTCGACCACGCGCCGGTCCATAAGGCGGAAATCCCGCGCATCCGGAGGTATCCTCGTTTCGACCCCCACGTTTAGCATTGTATAGAAGGACCGGGTCAGAAGACGCTTCAAAAAGGTCTCATCGGCACGGTTGTCTCTGCGCGTATAAACCATCTCGTAGCCGTCGTGATGTGCGGCCAACATACCCTCCAGGTAGTGCAGCGGCTCTTGCAAATCGGCATCGCAGATTACGACCGCGCTGCCATGACTGGATGTAAGTCCTGCCATGATTGCTTGTTCCTTGCCGAAATTCCGGGACAAGCGGACGACGCGCAACGGGTAGTGGGCGATCAGTGCTTTTGCCGTGCTCAAAGTGTCATCCGTACTCCCATCATCCACCAGAATGATCTCGTGACGTGTCACCAAACGTGACACTTCCTGGTGCACGCTTTTGATGGCACGCTCCACGTTATCCTCTTCATTGTGGGTTGGAATGACGACTGAAAGATCGATTTTCGGCCGGGTCCCGGTTTGCGCGTCCAACGCGCCATTGAAATGCGGTGAATTGCGAACAATTTTCATTGCGAACTCTCCGGACGCGCTTGTTCGACAAAGAGGAGTTTGTCGCGAAACATCCCTGCGCTTGCGAATTGGTCGGCTAAAACACCATGCAATTCTGGCAAAAGGCGTTTTGGAATAGCGACAGCATCAACGCGTGCATTGGTGAGCAGATCATCGACCTTGGAAAGCTCGTTTACAAAACTGACTTGTCCAGCAGTGTAAAACTCCGCCGAGTAGATGCGTTTGCCCAAGTAAGTAAGATGCGCGTCGGGATCAATCCTATGTACCTGCGCTACAAGGAATTTCTCTGTCCGTAGGTTCAGTTTTTCTGGTATGTAAACGAGCAAAAGCGCGATGCACATATAGCATGCACCCGTCACGCCGATAGCGCCCACAAACATGTACCTGGCGCCCCTGCCGACACCTCTTTGCGCTCCTGACCACAGGGACACGAGAAGGATTGATGCCGCTGGAATCCCCGGCAGAACATAGGCCGGCAAAACATTGGCTGCTGGCGTGAACAAAATCATCGGCGATATCGCCCACAAGAAAAGGTAACTGTACCAGCCACGCATATCGTCGATGATCGCAAGCGCGACACTGCGGTAGTGCCGGAGCAAGGCAAGCGCAAAGAAAATCCATGGCAGGAATGCCGCGCAGGCATAAAGCCAAATGATACCCTTCGGGCGCGCGTGTCCGCTTCCGTATAAATCGCCCTGCCAGTCAGAGACGATGAAGCGTTCGAAATGTTCGCCAACCAGAAAATACCGCAAAAAGCCCGGCGTCGCCCACTCCGCAGCAAGATACCAGGGCAACGACGCAAGCGCGGTCAAGAAAAAACCCTTACCCCATTGGATTTTGCGCAACTGCGCCCATCGTCCGCCAATCAGTACCCAGATGACAAGAGGGATCGCAGTGAGAACAAGAGCCACCGGGCCCTTTGCCAAAAGCCCAATGGCGAGCCCGGCAAAAAACAGAACTTGCCAAGTGTTGTTTTGGCCGTTGGTATTGACGGCAGTGTAGAACGCGCACATGCAAATCGTTGTTCCGAGCGCAAGCGCTATATCCGTCATCACAAACGCGGACGCACCAAAGAAAAGAAAGGACGACAGGAGGACGGCGCTGCACATCAACGCCTGATCCGTCCCCAGGTGTCTGCGGGTAAATGTGAAAACCGCCCACATAACTCCCGCTGATATAAAAACGACCGGGAGCCGCGCCCCAAATTCGCCGATACCGAAAAACATCATGCCGGCAGCAGACGCCCACGTGTGAAGAGGAGGTTTTCCCCAGAATGGAACGTCGTAATCATACTGAGGCGTGATCCAATTTCCTGTCTCCAGCATCATTCTCGCAATTTCGGCATATCGTGCTTCGGTTGTGTCGGTCATTGGAAGCCAGATCATCATCACGACCCTAATGCCAAACAGGCAGACCAGCATGCTGAGCAAAACAAATCGGTCCGTGTTTTTGAGATCGCGAAGACCGAAACGCGTCAGGTCGCTTTCACCAACAACTCCCCCCAGATTGCCGTTACTCGCCACGTTTGAACCTGCCCAATTTGACTGCTGCGAAGGGCGACATAAGGCAGCGATATGTCCTGAGGTTGGGCGGGACCATACAATTTTGTAATGCGATTTCTTTCTGTTGCAGGCTTTTTCTGGTGAACTTGCCTTATCATCAACGAATGAAAGTGCAGCCGACAACAGCGCGTTTTTGAGATCGTTGGATCGGTATGCTGCGGTTACAATCGCAGTCCGAGTTGGAACTGCAAAATCTCCACAAGGCTGCGCACAGGATACCTGCGATCCAACCGTCGCTACACAAGACTGGTGGTCGGTTCTGTGTCGATAGACGCGGCGACAGCAGCATGCCCACCCTGAAACTGCGAGGCACTCTTGCGCGACGGCGCACGGCCCGTATCCCGCTTTCGACAACAGAAGTGCGGCGTGGGCTGTATCGGCATCGGCCGCTGTCGATCCAAATCCCGTGTTGGGATATCGCCGGTTGTATTCGCTCGTTAGCGCCGGCGCATCGGTGGAGGGATATCAAGGGATCCGTGAAGCTTGCGGCCCTTGGATTTCAGGTCACCGTTTTCGGTATCATTCAACTCCTGGTCTTGGAAGTGGGTGTTCCTATCGCGTTCATGGCAAGGCAACTTCACAGCACCGTGGCTTTCACTTTCTTTACTGGCGGGACCCTGCACGTCTCTGCCGCAGTTTATAATGATCGTTTGACCGGACAGCGCGCTCTCAGGCCCACGCTTTGAACCCGAACACCGAAGGTCTCACTCAGCCGCGTGTGTTAAGCCTACGTTGCAAACGAAAGTCAGCGCGCAACGGGTGATCGCGACCACCGCGACGGTTCTGGATGGAAGTCGCGAAACGGACCTCACCACGCTATTGAACGCACACGGCAATGGCACGGCACCGTCATGGTACACGATGGCGATGCCAGCCTACGCGGACAAAACCAACCTTCAGACCAACCATCAAATCGCCGACATAACGGCCTTTTATCCCCTATCTCACGACGTGCGCTTGGACCGCGTCTCGAACATTGGTCTCATCCAATTGATCGGTTCCTGCTCAATGGGACATACAGCAGGTTGCGAACACGGAAAACCCATCAAGAGGCTGTCAACAAGAGGAGCGGTGCTCTTGCGAGAAAGTGTCCAGACAAACACTCTGATCCGCCCTTTTTCGCATTTCAGCCTTGCTGGATTGTTACTATGTAACGCCTGATTGCGCAGCGCAGGAATAGGTCCAATGACAATATCAACTACAATTCTGAATGGCTTTCTTGGCGCGGGCAAAACCACATTGATGCAAAGCCTTTTGGTTCAGGCACGTCAGCTGGAAAACGTAACACTTGGCGTCATTGTCAATGAGATGAGCACTCTGGATGTTGATGGTTCCGTTCTCGATACAAGCGAGGTCATTTCGCGAAAAAGTCCACGGTTCGCGTCAATCCCCGGGAAAAGCATCAGCAGCGAAGAAGGCTTGCCGCTCTTCCGCGAAGCGGTGCAGAAGGTCCTCGCAGACGGCCAGACTACGCATCTGCTGATCGAAACGTCTGGCAGTACCCATCCCTGGCCCTTGCTGGAAGCTCTTCAACAAATGCCCGAGTTGCGTTTGCACGGTTTCTTGTCGGTCGTGGACACGGTGGTGCTCCATCAGGACCACAATCTGGGCCGCTCCATTCACCCCGTGGCCAGCCAAAACTTGCAAGCGGGGCGACGCGGCGTGGCGAACCTTTTGGCAGAGCAAGTCATGTTTGCAAACCGATTGCTGCTCAGCAAATCCGATAAGGTCTCACGCGAGGTTCTTCAACAGGTGGCCGAAGCTGTGCATCCTTTGAACCCGACGGCAGATATTCTCGCCATGCAATGGGGCAACCTCAGCCTCGAGAAAATTCTGGCCATGCCACTGTACGACTACGAGCGGGTTAGAGCGTTCGGCAAAGAATTGACCGAATGGGAGACGCAACACCAGTCCGCACCTTTGGCACAGCCTGAGACGTACAAGATCGGCAACCGCGTCCTGCGCGATCCGCGCCCGTTTCATCCGCAGCGGCTTTATGATGTCTACACCAAGGCCCTTGGCATCGGTATCTATCGCAGCAAAGGTTTCTTTTGGCTTCCGACTCGGGACAATCTGATGCTGCTTTGGAACCAAACCGGAGGCAGCGTCGGATTGGAGATTGTGAACTATTGGAAGATCAGCGCGCTGGAAGACGACAGTCTGAACCTGTCGGATTGGGAAAAAGATGCGATGCGCGCCAAACTCAACCAGGCGCATCCGGATTTTGGCGACCGCCGTTGCCAGCTAACGGTCATAGGCGACGAGTTGGAACTTGATGCCTTTGTCGACACATTGCAGACCTGCTTTTGCACTGGTGACGAAATCGCCGCGTGGAAAGCTGGCGACAACTTCAGTGATCCTTGGCCAAAAAGTATTGCAACCATCAAACCTGCTTAGTGCCCTTCACGACGATAGTTCCTGTGCTGCCTTTTCGAACCAAGCCACTGTTTGTGCGTGATGCGCGGCACCCCAACGATCAATGAACTTCTGTGTGTGGAAGTTGGTCCGATCGTTAAGCGCGGCGATCCGCTCAGACACATACTGGTGGGTCAGGGGTATATCGCATTTGACGGTGATGCAGTGTTTCCAGTCTTCATAACTGCTTGGAACAAAGGACATATGTTTCACTTTCGCAATGTGTAACGATTCAGAAGAAACTGTTTGAGCGCAGTCAGCAGAGGTATTTCGACGAGCATGCCGCACACGATGGCCGCGAGCATCAAGGGCTGGTGCGGGATTGCGACTGCAGTGAAAGCAAGCATCAAAGGCGCGTTGCGCGCCGTCATTGTCATTGAGAGAAGCGCTTGCTGTGGGTATTCTAGGCGGCCGAGTAAGGAAACACCTTCTCCGACCAGCAACGTCGCCGCGAAAAAGAGGCAGACCGCGACGGCCACGACGGCAAACACTTTCGGATTCACCACCAACACACTGACGTGAGACGCAAAGATCTGGACAATGAGCGCAGCAAGCACAAAGGGCACCAAACGACTGGCCCAGGACAAAACCAGGTCGGCCTGTTCAAGCGGCACCAGTCTTTCCAGTGCAAACCGCAGCACTTGCGCCGCCAAAAGCGGCAGAACAAACCATTGCATCAGCATACTTGGCATGGTCTCCAAGTCGATCAAACCCGAGTTTCTGGTAAGCAGCCAAAGCCACAGCGGGAAAAGCAAAAGCTGGGTAACCATGTTGATAGGGATGAGTGCGGCACCAAGTTCTGTGTCGCCTTTGGCCAACCGGGTGAAACCCAAAAACCAGTCCGTGCACGGGGCCAGAAAATAAATCATGAGCCCGGTAAACAAGAGAGGTTCGCCCGATAGAAAGAGGCTTGCAACGCCGAAACCAATTGCGGGAATGATCAGGAAGTTTGCGCTCCAAGCGATGACCAGGAACCTGACCTTTGCAAAAGCTTGGAAGATGGCTTCGAACCGCATTTCGAAAAAGATCAGAAAGATCATTATGAGAAGTGTCGCGTCGATGCCCTGCGAGAGCGTCTCACCTGCGGATGGGATCGAAAGGCCCAAAACCGCCCCCAAAAGGATCGCACCAAGGAAAAGCGCGGCCGTGCCAAACGGTGCCGGAGTGTCGTTGCATTCCTGCGGCAGCGCGGGGTCTTGGGTGCTCATTGCGTGCACTCCGGCCTGAAGATCAACACAAGCATTTGTCGTCGTCACAACAGGTCAGATCGTCGAGGAACATGTTGTTGTCGTAATACATCTCGAGAACCTCCGTATCGACGCCCATACGTGCAGCAATGGCGCGCGCCACAACGGCGAAGCGCTGGCGAAACTTGTAGATAAAGCAAAACAGATGCCCTTGGTGAGAGACCTCTGGTCCCACAAGAAAAAGCCCTGGCATCGCGGTGGATTCGTCCTGAGGCGTCAGCAGCGGAACACCCTCTTCACCGTAATCGAACCACTCCGAAACCAGTTTTGTTCCGCCGACAAAGCCGGTGGCCAAAACCGGAGGCCCATCAGAAAGCCAAGAACGACCATCGCCCGCCAAGATATGAACGCCGCTCTCTTCCTCTTCCAGAGCGATCACATCTGCGTCGGGTATCAATGTGATGGACAGGCACTTTCGGAAGGTATCGAGGCGTTGCTGAGTATAGGGAGACAAGCTACGACTGGGATCTTTTTCCTCGCCAAGCCATGGTGCGTTGCGATCGAGAACAATGACATCCTTGCCCTTTTGCGCGAGACCGATGGCTGCATCAATGCCGCTTTCGTAGCCTCCGATGACGTAGACCTCATCTTCTTCGATTTCGCCCCAACCGCTGACGGTGCCGTAGTGGCGGCCAAGCTCGGCACCCGGCAGGTCAGCGTCAGTCGGCGCACCAAAGTGCCCGCAGGCCCAGATTACGAAATCTGCGGTAAATGCTCCGCGGCTTGTTTCAAGCGTGAAACCATTGTCGATGGGCTGGATCGCACAGACGTCCACACCGCATTGCACATTGACACCGAATATTTCGGCGGCTTGTTCAAGGTATTTCGCATACGCCTTGCCGCTTGGGTGCTCACTGCGCAAAGACCAGCCCGGGGAACTATCGAAGCTGATTGCGTTCAGATCAGTCAAACCAAAGACATTGCCGGGGAAAGACGGGGTCAAGAGCCGGGTCTCTGCCGGCCAGTCTAGAAAGCTCTGCCCAATTTGACCGCGTTCGAGCACCCAGACATCAGGAATCTGCAAATCACGCAGCACTCTTGCGACGCCAAGCCCGGCAGGGCCAGCGCCGACGATCGCCACACGACAGTGTTCTGGGACGCCAATATCAGCTTTATAGATCATGGGTTGCCAAAGTCCTCTCACCCTTCCTCAGAAAGACAGATGCGTACTCAAATTCAGGGCTGGGATGTTCCATCCGGGCGGCGCGACACCATCCATATGACACTTTACTCAGTCACTTAGTCCTGGTTTTTGGACCACCGTCTTTCGTAACTCGTCTGGTGGCATGTATCGCAAGAGACCATATGTAATATAATAACATTTGTTTCAAGCCGGGGCATTCATGCAATGTCACCTTTCTTTGCTTGACGGACTGCCGACCACAAGATCTTTGGGCTAAGCCTCAACGCAAGTCGCTTCGAAGCTAGCCGTTGATAACCTCGCGAACCTAACAAGAAGCGCGGCGGGTATGCCTTCGCTTTCCTCGTGCAAGGTCGCACCGAACAGCTTCTTCGCGAAACGACACGCGACAGAGACACGCTTTTTATCGCGAAGCATTACCGAACTCATTGTGGCGTATGAGCAGTTCGGCGTTTCCAGATGCCTGAACAGTCCGTATTCAATCGCGTGCCTTGTCTGGTCGCCAGGCGGGGACACAGAAAAACACGATAAATCCGGTGTACTTGTGTCGTTTCTGAATTCGGTTTTTCGTGTCCATTTCACAGCACTTGGACGTGTAACGAGAGACTTGATTGTCGCCTTAGACTTTGTTCTCCGTTGAAATGGAGACCTTTGCGACCGCGAGTGTAGCAAACAACCAAAAACAGCGCGCACAAAGTGCTGGCCGAGGAAGTTCATGACAAATTTTGCAGAAGTGATGGTGGGTCGTGAGAGGCTCGAACTCCCGACATCTTCGGTGTAAACGAAGCG
>JBCCXN010000028.1:0-34412 GCA_039191495.1 Pseudomonadota bacterium
GCCATCAATCTGGTCATACGCCTGAAAATCGCCGAAATACTTCGTAATCGCCGCCGTCAGCGTCGTCTTGCCGTGGTCAACGTGACCAATCGTGCCAATGTTCACATGCGGCTTCGTGCGTTCAAACTTTTGCTTTGCCATGAGTGCGGCGCCCTTTTCGTTGTCAGCAGACCGTTTTGCACGGTCCTGTCGCGGTTGATATGGCGCGCGGCTTATTGTGATCCGCCGGGAAAATCAAGCGTATCCTGCGCCTGGAACTACCCGGCCGTTTCAGCACCGATACCATCTTCGGAAACGGGCAGATCAAAGGCTTGGGGTCTTTTGTCAAACCATCCTTCTTCACGATGCTGCTCAGCCAACCATTCCTCGACCCGGTCCGCCACTTTCAGCGACAGCCCGGACATCTGTTCTTCCCGGGTGCGGATGTATCCTGATCCGACCAGCGCGCTCTCACCCGACGTGTCCTCAAGAACCTGTATCTGATGCGCTTTGGCGAGAAATTCCTTTTGCTCCACGTCGTAGACATTCACGAAGACGATTGCAGTGCTTCTGGGTGACATCAGGATCGGGACGCCGGGCGGGGCGAGCATGAACCCTTCAAGGCTGATACCAATATCGTATTGCTGGCTTCCCCCATAACGGGCCAGTCGCACATCTATGGCGTTCTGGATCGCTGCGGTCCATTCCTCCGGTGTAGCATCCCTGGACACAGGCCCCTGTACGGCTTTGTCGGCAAAAGCGTAATTGACGCGCAAGCTGAACTCGCCCAGGTTCTCCGGAGCTTCGTTCACTTCGGTCTGCGTGCACCCCAATATGGTAAGCGTACAAGCCACCAAAGCCGCATGTCTTATCATTGTTCTGCCTCGTCCTGCCTGAGTGGTGTTGTTCCTACCCGATACGAGACCAAGGTTCAATTGTCCGCAGACCTAGATGCCGATGACAACAGCGCTATTTCGCTGCTTGATGGAGGGAGAATTATTTGGCCAAGGACAACGCAGCGCAGCGTGATCGATTGCCGGTAAAAGTGCCTTTGGCAGGTGCACCGGTGGGCGTTTTGCAAAGCTGGCGGCTGATGCGGGAGAACATTCTCAACATCATTCCGGAGGTGGCGACACGTGATCCTGTGGTCTCGGGGCGAACAGGCAAACGCTGGCACATGATCATGGAGCCTGCCGCCTTGCAGCAGGTATTGCTGGAACGGCTGGACAATTACCCGAAATCGGTTGTCACAAAGAACCTGTTGCGTCCGGCCATAGGAGACTCGCTCTTTATTGCCGAGGGGGCGCATTGGCGCTGGCAGCGCCGAACTGCGGCACCTGCGTTCTCACACAGACATGTCAGCGCACTGGGTCCAATCATGACGGCAGCGGCGTCGCGCAGCGCTGAGCGCATCCGGACTGCAGGGCCGCGGGCCATAAACATGCTGGACGAAATGGTTGCCGCGACCTTTGACGTGATTGCCGAGGTGACATTCTCCGCTGACGGCAGTTTTGACCGTACGGTTGTTCACGAAGCCATCGAAGCATACGTCCGGGACGCTGGCCGCATCTCGCTCTTTGATGTCCTCGGTGCGCCGGACTGGGTGCCGCGTCCCGGACGGGTCGCCACAACAACACAGATGAGCCAGATGCGTCGAAATGCCGACGCAGCCATTGAAGCCCGCGCAAAACGCGGCCCCGGCGACATCCCGGATTTGCTCGATCTGCTGCTGCTGGGGCAGGATCCGAAAACCGGCCGCACAATGACCACCGGTGAGTTGCGCGACAACCTCTTGACCTTCATCGTCGCAGGACACGAGACAACCGCTTTGACGCTGGCATGGTCGCTTTACCTTTGCGCCTTCGATCCTACGGTTCAGGAACGCGCGCGCGAGCAGGCCCGGTCTGTTTTGCAGGGCCGCGCGGCAGAAGCCGCTGACGTACCAAAGCTAGGCTATATCCGACAAATAATCGATGAGGCGCTGCGGCTCTACCCGCCGGCCGGGGTGGTGTCGCGCACGGCACAAGGGGCAGATAATCTTTGCGGCGCAGACATCAGGCCCGGAGACACAGTGATGATCCCCATCTATGCGCTTGGGCGGCATCACCTGCTTTGGAGCGCCCCGGACCAGTTTGACCCCGATCGTTTTGCTGACCGTAAAAGGATCAAGCGATTTTCCTATCTTCCGTTCGGTGACGGGCCGCGCATCTGCATAGGGGCTTCCTTTGCGGTTCAGGAGGCCGTCATAATTCTCGCAACGCTGTTGTCACGGTTTGCGTTTTATCCGGTTCGGGGTAAAGATCCGAAACCTGTTATGATCCTAACTTTGCGTCCAGACGGCGGCGTTTGGCTGACCGCCGAACCTCTTTAAGGGGCTTAGTTCCCGAGCCGTAGGCTCTCCTCGGGGAAATTTGAGGATCAAAGAAATCAGGTGAACTTGTTGTCCCGCGGGAACCCGCGTGGGGCCATGCGACCCGCCGTAGCACGTTTGCCAGTCCATTCGTCCAAATCGGTCTGCGTGCGCGTGCGGCCCGCCGGATCCAGCCAACTAAGACCATCCGCCCGCAGAAAGGTCGTTGCGTCCGAAAGGCCGCCGTCCTTGTAGCGTTGCAGCCGTACCCCTTTGCCGCGCCCCATTTCGGGCAGTTCCTCAAGACCAAAAACAAGAACCTTTCGATTTTGCCCGACAACGGCCACGCTGTCGCCTATGGCAGGTTTGCAAAGCGCAGCGGTCACTGCGCCTCGCACGTTCAGAACCTGTTTGCCGCTCCGTGTTTGTGCAATAACATCCGCCTCGCTGACAACGAACCCGTCACCTGCCGTTGAGGCCACGATCAATTTGCGATCAGGCTGATGCGCGAAGATCGACACGATCTCTGCTTCATTGGGTAAGTCGATCATCAGCCGGAGCGGCTCTCCCATGCCGCGGCCACCGGGCAGATTTGACGCCGATACGGTGTAAAACCGACCGTTTGATCCAAAGACTACAAGCCGGTCGGTCGTTTCGGCGTGAAAGATGAACCTTGGACCATCACCGTCCTTGAATTTCAGCTCGCGTTCCAGATCGATATGCCCCGTCATGGCGCGCACCCAGCCCATTTGAGAACAGACAATGGTAATCGGCTCGCGGTCGATCATTGCTTCGATCGGAACGTCTTCGACTTCGGCAGCCTCTGCAATCAACGTTCGGCGCGCGCCGCCGGGCCAGTCCTTGCCAAACGTCTTTTTTGTCTCACGAAGCTGGTCGGTAATTTGTGCCCATTGCAAGTGCGGGCTTTCGAGCAGATCCTCCAGCGCCTCGCGCTCCTGCATCAGGGCGTCCTGTTCGCGCAAAAGCTCCATCTCTTCAAGCCGCCGCAAGGACCTCAGGCGCATGTTCAGGATGGCTTCTGCCTGTACGTCCGTGAGGGTGGGTTCGTCTGCTGGCAAAGGTGGCAGGTAGTCCGCCTCGTTCATCGCACGGGGATGATCATTTGACCAATCCTCAGACATGAGTGCGGCCTTCGGATCGTCGTCGTACCGAATGATATCGATCACCCGGTCCAGATTGAGGAAGGCGATGACCAGACCTTCGAGCACCTCGAGCCTGTGGTCGATCTTTTCCAGACGGTGGCGCGACCGGCGCAACAGCACGTCCTGACGGTGATCCAGAAAGGCACGCAGCACTTCCTTCATGGAACAGACCTTGGGCGTGACCCCATCGATCAGAACATTCATGTTGAGCGAAAACCGCACTTCCAAATCGCACGTCCGAAAGAGCATGCCCATGAGAACATCAGGATCGACCGACCGTGATCTCGGCTCAATGATCACGCGCACATCTTCTGCGGATTCGTCACGCACGTCCGCAAGGATCGGTATCCTTTTGGTCTGAATCAGCTCGGCAATTTTCTCAATGAGCTTTGATTTCTGAACCTGATAGGGAATTTCTGTGACAACGATCTGCCATTGACCACGGCCGAGATCTTCGACCTCCCATCGACACCGCAGACGAAACCCGCCACGCCCTGTGCGGTAGGCTTGCGCTATGTTCTCAGCGGGTTCAACAAGCACACCGCCCGTCGGGAAGTCCGGGCCGGGCACATACTTGAGCAAGGTGTCGTCGCGCGCATCCGGGGTTTTTATGAGGTGAATGCAGGCGTCACACAGTTCAGCGATATTGTGCGGCGCAATGTTTGTCGCCATGCCAACGGCAATCCCGCTTGAACCGTTGGCCAGAAGGTTGGGGAATTCTGCCGGCAGAACCACCGGTTCTGTCAGCGTGCCGTCGTAATTCTCGCGAAAATCCACGGCGTTTTCGTTCAGCCCGTCAAGCATCGCCTCGGCGACAGCTGTCATGCGAGCTTCAGTATAGCGGCTGGCTGCGGGGTTGTCCCCATCGATGTTGCCAAAGTTGCCCTGCCCGTCCACAAGCGGGTAGCGCACATTGAAGTCCTGCGCCAGTCGCGCCATTGCATCGTAGATCGCAGCATCACCATGGGGGTGATAGTTGCCCATCACGTCGCCCGAAATTTTGGCGGACTTGCGAAAGCCGCCGGATGAGATAAGGCGCAGTTCACGCATTGCGTAAAGGATACGGCGATGCACGGGTTTCAGGCCATCACGCGCATCCGGCAGGGCGCGGTGCATAATGGTGCTGAGCGCGTAGGTCAGGTACCGCTCGCCCAAGGCGCGGCGCAGTGGTTCGGACAGGTCGGGCTGCTCAGCCTCTTGCGTGTCGTTTTCGTCTGCCATTGGATCTTGTGTAGCCGTGCGATCAGGCTTGAACAAGGACCGATTTCCGGGCGCCCAGTCAACCTGCCGTTGTCCTTTGGCAACAGTTGTTGCCCGACACGCCCTGCCAGGTTTTTCCCCTCATTTTACTGCGCTTCGTCTGTTATTTGCGCAAAGGCTGCCACTTTTGTGCTACACGTTGAGTGTAGATTGGGGATTCTGTTGTGACTCGCTTTGTTGTATTGACGTTTGTTTTTATGGCCATTGGATTCTATGAGCTGAGCGGGGGCAACGACTTTGACCCGCAAGCCGCGCGTATAGCCGCCATTGAGGCCCGCCAAGACCGCGACGCGCGGCGCCTCGCCGCAATACGGGATGCCGTCCCGCCAAAGCCACGGCCCGCTGAAGTCGTAGCGGCAGAGGTGGATGACACCGAAATACAAACCGAAGATGTCGTCACCCGCACGGATTTGAACCTTGTGTCCTTCTCCGCAGCGGCCTCGAAACGGCCAAACCAAACTCGGCGGATTGCTCGGTCGCTGCCGACAAATGTGGGCACCGCACCGGATAAAACACCGCTCTCTGAACTGACGCAGCGGATTGCGGCGGAACCGCGCGCGCTCAACCTGTCCGCAATAAACCGCAGCGCAAGCGCAAATACTTTCGCGGGCACCAGTAGCCTTGCAACCTCGGACAATGTGACCACAACGCTGAACATCCGGAGGATCAAGGGTACGCGGGTGAATATGCGATCAGGTCCGGGTACGGATTATGACGTGGTTGACCAGCTACTACAGAACACGCAAGTCGAAGTCCTAACCGACACCGGAACAGGTTGGGTGGAACTGCGCACGCTGGAAGGCGGCACAACAGGATGGGTGGCCTCGTTTCTGCTGACAGGAGGTTAGGCTTGCATTCCCGGTTTGGTCTTGGCAGGTGAGCCAAAACGAAAGCCAGGGCCGATGACACAGAAATCAATACTCATTACCGGATGTTCATCTGGCATAGGCTATTGTGCCGCAAAGGGAATGCGTGAAGCGGGTTGGCGCGTTTTTGCCTCCTGCCGGCAACAGTCGGACTGTGACCGTCTGATTGCAGAAGGCTTTAACAGTCCACTGATCGACTACACTCAAGAGGCAACAATCCAGTCGGGTGTTGCCGAAGTTCTTTCCGCAACGGGCGGTACACTCGACGTTCTCTTCAACAATGGTGCGCACGGGACGCCTGGTGCCGTCGAAGACCTGCCGACCGATGCGCTGCGCGCGATTTTCGAGGCGAATTTTTTCGGTTGGCACAGCCTGTCGCGCGCCGTCATTCCGGTAATGCGCGCGCAAGGTCACGGACGTATTGTTCAAAACTCTTCCGTTCTGGGTTTTGTCACGCTTCCGTGGCGTGGCGCATATAATTCCACAAAATTCGCGCTTGAGGGTCTGACCGACACTTTGCGGGTCGAAATGCGCGATACAAACATTCACGTCGTGCTGATCGAACCCGGCCCAGTGACTTCGAAGATCCGTGAAAACTCCATCCCGCACTTTGAGAAATGGATCGCGTGGGAAGCGTCGCCGCGGAAAGCGCAATACGAGGCCAAATTGCGTAAACGCTTGTACGAAGACAATGGCCCGGACACCTTTGAACTTCCTCCCGAGGCTGTGCTCAAAAAACTGATTCATGCCTGTGAATCGCAGCGCCCCCGACCGCGCTATTATGTTACAACGCCCACGTACATTATGGGATTTCTGCGGCGTATTCTGACAACACGGGCGCTGGACCGCGTTCTTGCACGCAGCTAAGCCGCGCCCAAATGCATGTAGCGTTCGCTTTTACTGCGCCGCCCTCTACATCGTCGCAAACACAAAAAGGGTGACTTGAGTGGAAGATCCATTTTTCTTTTTGGCGATCATCGCCTGTATAGGTGTCGTCATCATCTTGATGCTGGGACTTGGCGGTTTTGCAGGTGGCGGTGCGTTCAACAAGAAGAACTCGAATAAACTGATGCGGTACAGGATTGCGGCACAGTTTACCGCCGTCGTATTCATCATCATCTTTGTCTATTTCCGGGGTCAGGGAGGCTAAGGCCGTCATGGTTGTACTCAACAAAATCTATACCAAGACAGGCGACGCCGGCGAAACCGCTCTGGGCAACGGCGCACGTGTGGCAAAACATGCGCTCCGGGTGACGTCCTATGGCACGTCGGACGAGTTGAACTCGTTTGTCGGCGTGGCGCGGCTGGAAGCCGAAAGCGACATCGATGCGGCACTGAATCGCATCCAGAACGACCTTTTCGATCTTGGCGCAGATTTATGCCGCCCCGACATGGAGCAGGATGCCGAGGCGGAATACCCACCATTGCGCGTTTCAGAAGCTCAAGTAACCCGACTGGAAAACGAAATTGATTCAATGAATGCGCATCTTGACGCTCTTCGGAGCTTCATTTTGCCAGGCGGCACGGCTTTGGCGGCCCAGCTTCACGTGTGTCGAACAGTATCGCGCCGTGCGGAACGTCTTTGCGTCGAACTGGCGACGATGGAGGCGATCAACCCGGCGGCGGTGAAGTATCTGAATCGACTGAGCGATTGGTTCTTTGTTGCCGCGCGTACGGCCAACAACGGCGGCAAGGATGACGTGCTATGGGTGCCCGGCGCTAACCGGTAATCCCTAAAAGAATCGGCAGTTTCTGCGCGACGGTGAAAAAATCGCGAAAAAGTTCACGATCGGAAACTTTACGTGACGCAGCGTCAAAAACAGTAAGAACGCGGCGTATCAGCGCCCGAACGTGACGATTTTACACTGTTTTAAGCGGCGCAGCTTGGGTAAACCACGCAGCAGAACAGTAACAGGCTCGCCTTGCGGTGAGTCGTAACACCAGGAGAGAGACGCTCATGAAGGTATTGGTGCCTGTCAAACGCGTGATCGACTACAACGTGAAAGTGCGCGTCAAAGCGGACGGTTCGGGTGTCGATCTCGCAAACGTAAAGATGTCAATGAACCCATTTGACGAGATTTCCGTCGAACAGGCAATCCGGCTGAAAGAAGCGGGTCAAGCAGACGAAGTGATTGCGGTTTCCATCGGCGTCAAGCAAAGCCAGGAAACACTCCGCACCGCGCTGGCAATGGGTGCTGATCGCGCCATTCTTGTTATTGCAGCAGACGATGTTCACACGGATATCGAACCGCTGACCGTGGCAAAAATTCTCAAAGCCGTGGTGGACGAAGAACAACCCGGGCTTGTTCTGTGCGGCAAGCAGGCCATCGACAACGACATGAACGCAACCGGTCAGATGCTGGCAGCCCTCATGGGCTGGAGCCAGGCGACATTCGCCTCCGAGGTCGCGGTCGAAGGCGATGCTGCCGTTGTGACGCGTGAAGTCGACGGTGGTTTGCAGACGATCAAAGTCAATATGCCCAGCGTGATCACTGTGGACCTGCGCCTCAACGAGCCGCGCTATGCGTCTTTGCCCAACATTATGAAGGCCAAGAAAAAGCCGCTGGACGAAAAAACTGCGGCCGATTACGGCGTTGACGTTTCACCGCGTCTTGAAATTGTAAAAACCGAAGAACCTGCAGCGCGTGCCGCGGGGATCAAGGTCGGCTCGGTAGATGAGCTGGTTTCAAAACTCAAAGAGTCAGGAGCTGTGTAATGGCTGTTCTTCTTCTTGCAGAAGTCACCGATGGCGCATTGGCCATGGACGCAACGGCAAAAGCCGTCACCGCGGCAAAGGCCCTCGGCGATGTCACGCTGCTGTGCACTGGCGCGACTTGTTCGGATGCTGCGGCAGAAGCCGCAACAATCCAGGGCGTGGCCAAAGTGCTGTGCGCTGAGGACCCGCTCTATGGAAAACGTCTCGCAGAGCCGGTTGCAGACCTGATCGTGTCTTTGTCGGGCGACTACGAACACATCGCCGCACCGGCAACCACAGATGCAAAAAACATCATGCCCCGTGTCGCCGCCTTGCTCGACGCAATGGTCATTTCCGACGCGACGGCCGTGATCGACAGCAGTACATTTGAGCGCCCGATCTACGCCGGAAATGCGATGCAGACGGTCAAGACGTCTGACGCAAAGAAAGTCGTAAGCTTCCGCACATCGACCTTCGACGCGGCAGAAACCGGCGGTGCGGCTCCGGTTGAAAACATCGGCGCCGCTGCCGATCCGGGCCTCAGCGCCTGGGTGGAGGACAAGGTCGCAGAAAGTGATCGTCCTGAACTGACCTCTGCCGGTGTCGTCGTTTCAGGCGGCCGAGGCGTGGGCTCTGAAGATGACTTTGCGCTTATAGAAAAACTGGCTGACAAACTCGGCGCAGCCGTCGGTGCGTCTCGGGCAGCGGTGGACTCCGGTTACGCGCCGAACGACTGGCAAGTCGGTCAGACCGGTAAGGTTGTTGCTCCTGATCTTTACGTCGCGGTTGGTATTTCGGGCGCGATCCAGCACCTTGCTGGCATGAAGGACAGCAAGGTGATCGTTGCCATCAACAAGGACGAAGAAGCGCCGATTTTCCAGGTTGCGGATTACGGTCTTGTCGCCGACCTATTTGCTGCGGTGCCCGAGTTGATCGAGAAACTCGACTGATCGCCTGCAAGCTTTGAGAACCGCTCAGACCGCCCTGTCATCAGGGCGGTCTTTTTGACTCAACAGCGATTCCAGAACCGGGGAAAGTGCGCTTGCAACCTCCTCATGTGCGTGCGGACCCGGCAGCCGGGCGGCAGCACCGATCTCCATCTCGTTAAAGATCATCCCCTCGGTGCCGACCGCCAAGGCCGCACGCGACACAACCACGTCAACCCGGCGATCAAGATAACCGCTCAGCGCATCCAGCATGGGCTGCGTAATATACATGGGGTCCGGCGCAGCAGCCGGGCTGACCGCGTGATCCACGTCATGCGGCGGCGCATGATTTGCAAACCACAACAAAACAACCGGCCGGGCGATGCGTTTCAACAAAAGTTTCATCCGCGCAGACCACACATCTTGCAATTCCGCGCGAACCACAAAAAACCGCTCCTGCGATACCTCGTGCAGCCGTGCCAACATGTGTCGGTTAAAGTGAAATTCCGAAAAATCGACCTCAGGATAGATCGAGCGCAACTCCGACGACGCTGTCACGAACCGATCGTTTCGACGCGGATGAACAGTGAAGAACCGATTTGAAAGGTTTTGCGCGCCAACGACCTGCACAACGCAAAGTGCAGCCAAGTGAAATGCTCTGGCAAAAAAGGCGTCGTGGACAAAGACATCGACGCCCGCGTTCGATACGCCAAGATTGATGCAATCCAGCCCGATTTCACCCTCAACACGCGTTGGAAACGGATGCGCGACAAACTTTCCATAAGTTTCCGTACCGCCAACGAAAGCGACAAAAGGAGTATCAAGCCGGCGCTTCGGTCCCCGAAACAGTAAACGAGACGGCGCGTACTGACACGGCGCATAATTCAGGGCTTTCGCCCCAAGGACATCAAAGCTCATAAGCCCACCCATTTTTTCACCCATTTTCGAGAATGGATGGAAGACCCTTAGATATTCTTAAGCTTCAAATTTTATCAGCTAGCTCAGATGCACATTCTCTTGCGGTACTCCACAGGCCCGCCCTATGTTGGCGCCAGAAAAAGGGGCCACGGATGGACATCAAAACAATCGGAGTGATCGGCGCGGGACAGATGGGCAACGGCATTGCCCACGTCATGGCATTGGCCGATTACACCGTGCTGCTCAACGATATCAGCGAAGACGCATTGGAAGCGGCTTTGCAGACGGTATCGAATAACCTTGAACGCCAGGTCGGGCGCGGCAAGATCTCTGCAGAAGAACGGACATCCGCGATAAAGCGGATTAATGCCACAACCAAATTGACCGATCTGGGCCAGAGCGATCTGGTCATCGAAGCGGCGACCGAACGTGAAACCGTCAAACAAGCTATATTCGAAGACCTCGTGCCGCACTTGAAACCTGACACCATTTTAACATCCAACACCTCGTCCATATCCATCACCCGTCTGGCCAGCCGCACGGATCGCCCGGAGAAGTTTATGGGATTCCATTTCATGAATCCGGTTCCGATCATGCAATTGGTCGAATTGATCCGCGGCATTGCGACCGACGAAGAAACATTTGACGCGTGCAAAACCGTCGTTGAGCGTTTGAACAAGACCGCTGCATCAGCGGAAGATTTTCCCGGTTTCATCGTCAACCGGATTCTGATGCCGATGATCAACGAGGCCGTTTACACGCTGTACGAGGGTGTGGGAAACGTGAAGTCAATCGACAGTTCAATGCGGCTGGGTGCCAATCATCCTATGGGGCCACTTGAACTTGCGGATTTTATTGGTCTGGATACCTGTCTTGCCATCATGAACGTACTGCATGACGGTCTCGCCGACACAAAGTACCGACCTTGCCCTCTGTTGACAAAATACGTTGAGGCGGGCTGGTTAGGCCGCAAAACCCAGCGTGGATTCTACGACTACAGCGGCGAAACGCCTGTTCCAACGCGCTGAGCGCGGCGTCTCAGTTTTCCAAAGACAACGTGTGATCGCGCAGCCACTCCATAAACCCGCGCGGATTGTCGGCCCATTTTGAAACCTCTTCCTGCGGCAGGGGGTGACCGACGATGGGTGCTTGCGGCTTATTGAGCGACTTTACGATTTCATGAAGCAGCAAACCCTGTCGGAGCATCGGAGAGAGCTGGTTTGCAATCTGGTAGGCACGCGAGTTCTGGCCTTGAAAGCGGACTGGCAGAACCGTTGCTCCGGACCTGCGGATCAGTTTGGCGGTAAAAACATTCCATTCGCCTTCAACAGCCGGGCCAAACAGTGTCTCCGAGGCGGCAACGCCGCCGGAAGGGAAAAGCGCCACGACCCCTCCTTGCTTGAGATGGTCCATAGCCCGCGCGCGCATTTCGACGCCTTTGCGCTGTGCTTCCGGATCATGAGGAAATGGAACGGGGATCATGTAAGATCCCGCAACTTCATCGATGACCGTCAGGAGGGACCGTGTCAAAATTCGATAGTCCGTGCGCACACGGCCAATCAGATCGGCAAAAATCATACCGTCGACCATGCCGTGCGGATGGTTTGAAACGACGATTACCGGTCCTTCCCGCGGGATCCGGTCCAGCTGTTCCTGCGGCGTTTGCAGCTCAATGCCCATCACGTCCAGCGCAGCGCGCCAGAACGCCTGTCCCCGTGGCGCGCCCCGTCGTTCGAATTCGCGCACAAGGCGCAAGATCGTCAGGCGGCCTGTCAGCGTCTCGACAGCGCGAATGAAGGCCGCTTTCTTAGGGTCCCCAAATGTCGATGCGTAGGAAATTGCGCTACGATCATACTTGGTGAAATCCACCTTACCGAGCGACTGACCTGCATTAATGTCCTGAGAGCCGTCTACCAAGCGAGCATCCTCCCGTTCGCCTTAGTCAACTGTGACCACGTCACGTCTCTTCTCCAAATTTGTCGGCGACCAGCGCTTTGAGCGCGTCCGCCAGCGCGTCTGCGTCTGGTCCACTCGTCTCTACGTCAATAAAGGTTCCGTGCGATGCTGCCAACATCAAAAGGCCCATGATGCTGTCACCGGCCGCACTGACACCATCTCTTGAGACTTCGGCGCGGGCGTCAAAACCTTCCACAACTTCAACCAGTTTTGCGGACGCGCGCGCATGCAGGCCTTTAATGTTCACAATCTCCAATGTGCACTTGGTCATAGTATTAGCGGCCTTGATAGTCCGGGCTGATGTTTTGACTGTCGATGTATTTTTTGCCCGCTTCCAATGCAGCCGATACAGCATCCGGCACCGTCTTGTGTCGACTTTTGGCCAGTTTTATCAACATAGGCAAGTTTGCACCATAAACGATGCGACGATCGCGCGCGCGGCATGCCATTTGGCTCAGATTGGACGGTGAACCACCATGGAGATCCGTCACCAGTATGACCCCCTGACCCTGATCCACGGCATCGGCAGCTTCGCAAATTTCCCGCTGTTTGGCGAGCCGGTCATGATCTGCCTGAATGGCAATAGCCCGTATACCGGTTTGTGCACCGACCACATGCTCCACTGCCGCCAGATACTCCTGCGCCAGACCGCCGTGCGCGACTATGACGATACCGATCAAGGGTCAGGCCTCTGCTTTCTCGCGCAACTCCAGTTCGCGATGCCTTATTGACACCTGCCAACCGGACTCCGCAAGGCGCAAAGACAGCGTTTCTGCCATTACAACCGAACGATGTTGCCCTCCGGTGCACCCAAACGCGACCGAAAGATAAGATTTTCCCTCATCACGATAAGCAGGCAGCAGATCGAGACAAAGATCGACAACACGCTTAACGAAAGGCTCAAACCTTTCATCTGCTTTGACATGAGTCTGAACCTGCACGTCGCGTCCGTTCAAGGCCCGCAGTCCCGGCTGCCAGTATGGGTTGTCCAGAAAGCGACAATCAAAAACCATATCTGCACTGCGCGGTAATCCCCGCTTGTATGAAAAAGACTGGAAAGACACACTCAGGTGCCGTTTGCCGCCTCGCGCAAACCAATGCTCCACCTCTTCACGCAATTGATGCACATTCAATTCCGACGTATCGATAAGGACATCGGCCTGAGCGCGCAACGGGATCAGAATTTCGAGTTCTCGCGCGATGCCGTCGGACGGACGATCATCGGGAGCAAGCGGGTGTCGTCGGCGCGTTTCCGAATAACGGCGCAACAAAACCTCTTCCGAACAATCCAGAAACAGCAATTCCGGAGCTACATCTGGCAGTTCAGCGAGCGCAACGAGCGCGTCCGTGACGCGCGCTACCGAGAAATCCCGGTTTCGCGGATCTACACCAAGCGCAAGCGGTGTGTTCGCGGATGCGCCCTCCAGCCAGACCGGCAACAAACGCAATGGCAAATTGTCAACGACCTCAAACCCCGCGTCTTCCAAGACGTTCAGCGCGCTGGACCGCCCGGCGCCCGATGGGCCGGTCACAAATACCACACGTCGTGCTGATAGCTCACTTTCGATCATGATGGCTCGCGTCTCCCTTGGAGCACATATTGCAAAATCGCGGCGGGAAAATAGGGGGCATCGACTTTGTGAAGGCAAGGAATTGCAACTTCGTGAATGTAGCGTTCCCGTTCCGGCGGGAGCCGTTCCGTTTCAACTCTGGCCAGATCAACCAACAGGTGTACCGGCGTTTGGGAGACCGCATCGGCGCGCAAAAGACCGATGCCCCGCGCCTCGATCAATCCTTGGATTGTATCGGGCGCACGAGCCCAGAGGAGCCCGTCGCAGACATCAACGGATGTCCGATCGTCGGACACAAGCTTTGCTCCAAGAGCCATAAGTTGCAGCGCCAGTCCGGATTTGCCACTACCGGAAGGGCCGGAAATGAGCACGCCTCGACCATCAAGATCGACCGCCGATGCATGCAGAACCGTCATGTCACAGAGCCATCGCGCGATGGTTTTACCGCTTCAGATCGGCAAGCCGACGACAAACCGCGCGCCCAGTGGTTCAGACGTGATATCCGCTTCGGTCGGTCGGATATTTTCCGCCCAGATCACACCGCCATGGGCTTCGACGATTTGTTTGGAAATCGCCAACCCCAGACCGGAGTTATTGCCAAAATGCTCATCCGGGCGCTGTGAATAAAACCGTTTAAATATCTTGGACAAGGCCTGGTCCGGAATACCGGGACCCGTATCCTCGACGACAATCAAGACGCGGTTCTCCTTTTTGCGCGCCCAGATCCGGATAGCATCGCCGTCTTCGCAAAAGGAAATGGCATTGGTGATCAGGTTGACGAAGACCTGCGCCAGCCGCGCCTCCAACCCGTGCACGGTGACCGGGGTATCCGGCAAATCAGTGATAAAATCGATGCCTTTGGATTGCGCTTCTCCGCCAAGATACTGACCAATGTTGGAAAGCGTCGCCAAGACGTTAAAGGGCTCTTCTTCCTCTTTGACAAGTTCGCTGTCGAGTCGCGATGCGTTTGAAATATCGCTCACCAAGCGATCAAGTCGCCGAACGTCATGGTCAATCACGTCAAGCAGTTTTTGGCGCTGGTCATCACGTTTGACCATCCGCAGCGTGCCCACGGCAGAGCGCAAGGAGGCAAGCGGGTTTTTGATCTCATGGGCAACATCCGCCGCAAACTGCTCGTTGCTCTCAATGCGATTGTAGAGCGCCGAGACCATACCGCGCAGCGCACCGCTTAACCGTCCGATCTCGTCGGGCCGCGCCGTCAGATCGGGAATCCGAATGCGACCGGGGTTCATTTTGCGCGCGTTTTTGTCACGCCCAAGTTCAGCCGCAGCTGACAGGTCGGCCAAGGGATTTGCGATTGTAGAGGCAAGAACCAGGCTCAAACCGATCGACACAAGTGTCGCGATAACAAACATCTGCAAAACGCGCTCGCGCTCGCCCCGCACCAAGCGGTCGATTTCGCCCGCTGCCGTTGCCACGGCGACCACGCCCACCGAGCGATCGTTTTGTAAGATCGGCGTCACCACCGTGAAGAGGGCGCCGCCTGCTGTATCAAGTTCGTTGCGGATCTGCGTGCCGTTCTCCAGCGTTTCGGAAACCAGCGGTCGGATCTTGTCCGTGAGTGGCGTCGGATCCATGGGTGTCGGTTCTGTGATCAGGGATGAAACCTTGATCCAAAGCCAGTTCAGACCATCCGTCAGCAGGGTGCGACCTTCCGGGCCACCCGCAATTTCGTCGGCGTTCAGTCGCCCTTCGGTATTGGCCACAAGATACTCTGTAACGTCGTAGACAAAGACCTCAATCCCGCTGCGCAAATCGAGACCTTCGAGCGTCTCTTCGACGTCGATGCCGTCTTGAGTGGCCATATTGACTGGCGCGCCGGCCGGCAGCTGCGCCTCAATGACGTCGGCGATGAGCTCTGCCTCGGATACGAGAGACGCGGCTCGCTGGAGCGCCAGACTGTCACGCGACGAATTCAGATAAAGAATACCCGCAACCAGGATGTTCAACGCGATCAGATTGAAGGTAATGATCTTGCGCGTCAGCGGTGATGACCGCAGTGACATGAGCCCGCGACGTTCGCGGGTGACACGCATCTCCGGGCCGGCCGCACTCTCCGGCGCAACCCAGTCATCCCCCAGGACGACGTCGCCGTCCCGGTATGCAGTCGTAGGTGTATCTCGCACGCAAGCCCCCTCGGCCAGAGACACAGATCAGATTATTCCTCGTTGTATCTGTATCCGATCCCGTACAGGGTCTCAATTGCCGAGAATTCGTCATCCGCACTGCGCATCTTTTTCCGCAGGCGCTTTATGTGACTGTCAATCGTACGGTCATCGACATAGACCTGATCATCATATGCGACATCCATCAGCTGATCGCGTGACTTCACAAAGCCGGGGCGTTGCGCCAGCGCTTGCAGCAGAAGAAATTCTGTAACGGTCAGAGAAACATCCTGACCTTTCCATGACACCGCATGGCGCAACGGATCCATGCGCAATTGGCCACGCTCCATCACCTTTGTGTCTTCGGTTTCGGCGACAACATCACCAGAAACCGCGTCCTGACGCCGTAAAAGCGCGCGAATGCGTTCAACCAGAAGTCGTTGAGAAAATGGTTTTTTCACGTAGTCGTCCGCGCCCATTCGCAGGCCGAGCACCTCGTCAATCTCGTCGTCTTTGGAGGTCAGAAAGATGACGGGCATCGATGTTTTCTGGCGCAGGCGCTGTAACAGATCCATGCCATCCATGCGTGGCATCTTAATGTCCAGAACCGCCATGTCCGGGAGCTTCTTGTTAAAGGCGTCCAGTGCGGCCTGACCATCGTTGTACGTTTCGACCTCGAAACCTTCGGCTTCGAGTGTCATAGAGACAGACGTCAGGATGTTCCTGTCGTCGTCAACAAGCGCGATTTTAGACATTTCCTGTATCCTTATACTGCTCGTTTGTTTTGTTTTTCCGGGTATTCACCATCGTTTACCCTTCCGAATCAATCCTTAACTTCGAATCGGTACTTAACTCGCACGGAATTGGGTCAGAATTAGGTTACGAATGGCTAAATTGCCGCACATTGTTGCCCTTCATTGGACATCATTAACCATACTGGGCGGGTTTCGTCTGTCGCCTCGGATAAAGAGCGAAAATGATGGCGCTAACTCCCAAAAGCGTCCTGTTCACTTCCTAAAACGTCATGTTAAGCACCCTCCATCGGCTTTATTGGGCCGGTTCGAATAACGGCATCCCGCAAAAGCGGGCGAGCTTACAGGAGACACGCGAATGACACATGGACGGGTGAACCCGGACTTTCGGCTCGAGGATCAAGGGATCAAAGGGCTCGGCGCTGTCTATTACAACCTCCCAGAACCGGACCTGATCCAAAACGCACTCGCACTGGAAGAAGGGAACCTCGGGAAAGGCGGCGCTTTCCTTGTGACGACCGGAAAATTCACCGGGCGATCGCCCAAAGACAAACATGTGGTGAAAACGGACAGCGTCGCCGAGACGATATGGTGGGACAACAACTCAGCGATGAGCGCAGACGGCTTTGACCGGCTGCATTCCGACATGCTTGTCCATATGGAAGGGCGAGACTATTTCGTTCAGGACCTGATCGGGGGCGCGGATCCGAAACATGCGATCAACGTGCGGATGATCACAGAGCTGGCCTGGCACGGACTGTTCATTCGCCACATGCTGCGCCGCCCAGACCGCGAGGATCTTGATGACTTCATCGCCGACTTCACAGTGATCAACTGCCCCAGCTTCCAGGCCGATCCTGCAAAGCACGATTGTCGGTCCGAGACAGTCATCGCCATGAACTTCGACAAAAAGCTCATTCTCATCGGCGGTACTGAATACGCGGGAGAGAACAAGAAGTCCGTCTTCACCCTGCTCAATTACCTGCTGCCCGAAAAGGGCGTGATGCCGATGCACTGTTCGGCAAATCATGCAAATGGCAATTCTGTGGATACGGCGGTGTTTTTTGGGCTGTCCGGCACCGGCAAGACAACCTTGTCCGCAGATCCGGCCCGCACGTTGATCGGCGATGACGAACATGGCTGGTCCGATACCGGCACCTTTAACTTCGAAGGTGGATGCTACGCAAAAACCATCAGTCTGAACCCGGAAGCGGAACCCGAGATTTATGCAACCACAGAGAAGTTTGGCACCGTCATCGAGAATATGGTCTATGATGAAGAGACCAAGGAACTCGACTTCGAAGACGATAGTCTGACGGCCAATATGCGGTGCGCATACCCGCTGCATTACATTTCCAATGCGTCTGCCTCGGCGCGCGGCGGGCATCCCAAGAATATTATCATGTTGACCTGCGACGCGTTTGGTGTGCTGCCGCCGATCGCGCGGTTGACGCCAGCGCAAGCGATGTATCACTTCCTTTCGGGCTTTACATCCAAAGTTGCGGGTACCGAACGTGGTGTGACTGAGCCGGAACCGACGTTTTCAACATGTTTTGGCGCGCCTTTCATGCCGCGCCGCCCTGAAGTCTACGGCAACCTTCTGCGCGAAAAGATAGCAACGCACGGCGCAACCTGCTGGTTGGTCAACACCGGCTGGACCGGCGGTGCGTATGGGACCGGAAGTCGGATGCCGATCCGCGCCACACGCGGCCTGTTGACCGCAGCGCTAGACGGATCGCTTGCGGATGGAGAATTCCGGAAGGACCCGAATTTTGGCTTCCATGTGCCTGTGGATGTTAAGGGCGTGCCGAGTATTCTGCTGGATCCACGTCGCACATGGGACGATCCGGACGCTTATGATCAGCAAGCGGTAAAACTTGTCAAAATGTTTTCGGACAATTTCGAGCAATATCTGCCGTTTATCGACGAAGACGTGCGCGCTGCTGCAATCAGCTGAACGACGGCGGGGCTCCTCTGAGCGCCCCGCCGTTACACCACAAAGGGCGCTACGCGGCTTCTTTCATCGCGTTGGGCTCCGGCATTTCCAGCAGAAAGCGAAGATCTTCGTTCGTCATGTAACCCATCACAACCTCAAAGAGTTCATCGACTTCCTTTCGCGCGAAACGGATCGCATCGGGATCGGTATGCATGTATCCGAAACGCGCCGAAAAGCCTTTGAGCACAAGCGGCTTGGACATCAATCCAAAGAAGTAGTCTGGGTCCCAACGCAGTATTGCTGTCAAAAATGCGTGCCGTGCCAGCAACGTAGACATTCCGGTCCCGCGGAATTGCCCCGCTTCTCCCCCCAGCCAAAATTCGCCGTGGTACGTTATCATGCCCCGAATGCGCTTTGCGCCGGGGCCGGGTCTGTAAGTTGTCTTGCCATAATCAATGTCGTCCAGCGGCGGTTCAAAAGCGCGCAAATTGTTGGACATATATTCGCCCAGCGAGGTGTCTGGCAGGTGTAGCGTTTTCAAGGCTTGGGTGTGCACAATGTTCTCATCTTCATCAAGCCCAACGATCCAGAACGCGTTTGCGACATTGAGCGACTGTCGATTTGGATCAAACGGAACGCCCAATTTGTGATCTGGACGAGCGACCGACAATATCTTTCGATACTCTTCAAAATCGGAGCCGGTCACAATTTTAACGCCATTGCTCCGTATCAAGTCGAGACTCGTCGCGAGCATGTAGTCGTTTTGTGCGTCGTGATGAATGGTCATAGTGCGTCTCCGTGTTTCCAGATGACGCCTACACTATTCTATTATTTAATAATTTCTATTGTTGCTCGCATAAAGATAGTCTTTTTGGTCCTCTCTCTTTTGTTGCTCATACAGCAATTCCACCGGATCCCGAGGCATGACCAAGTCCTGAGGCATGGACATAATTGCGCTTTCATCCAGATCGGCAATGTTGATTTCGTAACACCGGTCGAGCACGGAAATGAGCGCAGGGCTACCGTCCGGGAACCGCCCAGCAAGGACTAAACGCCGGTAATTCAACGGAATATGGGGACCTTCTGGTTCCCGCCTTAGTTGAGTGTGGATATGATCAAGGCGCGTGTTTTGATGGTTTGACGCGTCTTCAAAAGGCTCGACCATAAGGTGCGCGAATTCGTCCCCCCCGGGCAAACCGTAGAGAGCACGCCCAATACTGGACCTGGCCGTAGCCCAACCGTACCACGTGACATAAGAGGCTTTATCGCCAATTTCCACGCAAATCCAACCGTTTATCGAATTTCGGTACACCATGAAGAAAGGGCGAACATGCTTCATCGCCTCACTTTCCACATCGCCCCCGGCCACCGCCCATGCGCGAAAACACTCGCGCAACAAAGACCGTTCGCTTGCCCAAAGCTCCCCCATAGGTTGCTGCTGAAGCCAAAAAGTGCTGTTGTCGGGCAAAACGGCATGAGCTCTTTGCATGCCGTGGTAATGGCTGACCTGTCCCATCAACCACGAGCTTGTGCGCGCGAGGATGTCCAACGCCTCTGGCAGCGCGCTCGTTCCTTCTTCAGTAAGACGGTACTGCCGATCCTTCACTTCAAACAGAGCGACGCCCTTCAGTTCTTCCAACAAAGAAATATGGCGACGCAGCGTCTGGCGTGTGCATCCGAGCTCTTTGACCGCATGACTTAGGTTCAAAGTTCTCGCCAAAGTAGCAAATGACCGAATCATCTCATACAAAAGCGCATGTGCTTCGATGCGCTTCTTGTCTTTGAGCTTAGGAAAATTTGTATCTGTCAAAGCACTCATCCGAAACCAATGGTAAAAATATCACCCATTAATGCAACATAAATCACCCATTATGTGTAAATTTTTTGTCGAAAAAATGTAAAAGGTAGTCAATTGAACGACCGGGCGATTCCCGTGATGAGTGAGGCAGGAAGAGTTAGAGGTATAAAAGTATGTCCCATCCAGTCGACGTTCACGTAGGACGCAAACTAAAACAGATTAGAACGATGCGCAGGCTGTCCCAGACAGATGTCGCGCGCGAACTCGATTTGTCATTTCAGCAAATCCAAAAGTATGAAATTGGTTCAAACCGGATTGCCGCAAGCCGCCTGTATGAGCTTTCGCGCATTCTGGACGTGCCAACGTCTTATTTCTTTGAAGGTATTGATGCGGTGACGCACAGCACCAGCGAACGTGATCCGAGCCTTGAGATCGTAACCGCGTTGGCATCGATCCGCGACGATACAGTTAAGTCGCGAATCGTCACGTTTATTGAAGACGTGTCCGGTTTGACTGTCGCTCGCCAAGGTTAAGGCGTCACGGTTTCGGGAAACAACCCGAACCCAATAAGAGTTTTGTTTCGGTAACGATTAGTAGCCCGCAGATTGTTCTGCGGGTTTTTTCGTTTTTTCAACGAGGATTTTCACCAGGCATGCGAAATCTCGTCGCAGCCCTGAGTAATTTCTGGCAACAAATCACGTTTCTCAAGCATTTTTGTTGCGCTGCAACTGCGAAAAGACTAAGCCGTGCAGGAACAAAAAGGATGGCAAACATGGCGCATGACGGACAAGATCAAAACTATACGCGCTCGGTGATACTACAGGACTTGCGCGCGTTGACGGCTGAGGCCTTGCCGCCGTTGCACGCATTGCTGGAGACAGCCAAAGCACGTGTAAAAGAGATTGTAAGCGCCGATGGGCGCGTCTCTGGCGCCTTGGTGGAAGAACATCAAACTGCCGCCCATGGATTGGCCTGGCTCGCAACGTATGCACAAGCTTTGCGTCAAATGCAGCACTGGGCGGACCGACTGCACAGCGACGGGCGCTTCGGCGAAGCCGAACAACTGATCCATCAAATCGCTTTTGGAGAGTATCTCTGGCAGATCTACGGCGGCATCCAGATGAATCAGGGCGAGATTGTGCGTTTGCAGGATCTCGGGCTCGACCAATCGGATATGCGCGCGCTGATGGAGCCCGCAATTATGACCCTAACCCAGTCGGCAAATACGCAAGCGGCGCGATCCCGTCTTGTGGAACTGATGCAGGAACATGCGGCAGATGTAACCGTTGGCGCCACCGGACTGGTTGAAGAGCTGGAAATGATCCGCGCACAGTTCAGGCGTTATGCCGTCGAAAAAGTTGAGCCGCATGCGCACGACTGGCACCTCAACGACCAGCTGATCCCACTTGAGATCATTGAAGAACTGGCGGAGATGGGCGTTTTTGGCCTGACGATTCCTGAAGAATACGGCGGGTTTGGCTTGTCCAAAGCATCCATGTGCGTTGTCTCGGAAGAACTGTCGCGCGGCTACATTGGTGTCGGCTCGCTGGGGACACGCTCCGAAATAGCAGCAGAGCTTATTCTTGCCGGAGGCACAGACGCGCAAAAAGAAAAGTGGTTGCCGCGGCTGGCTTCTGCAGAAACCCTCCCAACAGCTGTCTTTACCGAGCCCAACACCGGCTCTGATCTTGGCAGCCTGCGCACGCGGGCGGTCAAGGATGGCGAGGATTATCGTGTCACGGGCAACAAGACATGGATCACCCACGCAACCCGCACGCATATAATGACGCTTCTGGCCCGCACCAATCCAGAAACCGCAGATTACCGCGGCCTGTCGATGTTCATTGCTGAGAAAACACCGGGCACAGAAGAGGATCCTTTCCCGACTGAAGGGATGACTGGCGGCGAGATCGAAGTACTGGGCTACCGCGGGATGAAGGAATACGAACTGGGCTTCGACAACTTCTTTGTCAAAGGAGAAAATCTGCTGGGCGGAGAAGAAGGCAAAGGGTTCAAGCAATTGATGGAAACGTTTGAATCCGCCCGCATCCAGACGGCCGCGCGTGCGGTTGGCGTTGCACAATCGGCTTTGGATATCGGCATGCAATACGCCCAAGACCGAAAGCAGTTTGGCAAGGCACTCATCGATTTTCCACGTGTGTCCGGCAAACTGGCCATGATGGCCGTAGAGATTATGATCGCACGTCAGCTGACCTATTTCTCCGCGTTCGAAAAAGACGAAGGACGCCGCTGCGACGTCGAAGCGGGAATGGCAAAACTCCTCGGCGCGCGCGTGGCCTGGGCGGCGGCAGACAATGCGCTGCAAATTCATGGTGGCAACGGATTTGCGCTCGAATACAAGATCAGCCGCGTTCTTTGCGACGCGCGCATTCTGAATATCTTTGAAGGGGCTGCGGAAATTCAAGCGCAGGTGATCGCAAGACGACTTCTTGCTTAGCAAGGTGGCATCACTGCGGGAACAGTGATGCTGCGTATGCAAAAAGATGCGCTTGCGTCACCTTCGCACTTGCAGCAAAACCGTGGTGGGCCTATGCCTTAGGCATGAAAAGGCAACGTCTCTCCCGTCAGTCCTGGGTCGATGCAGGCTTGAAAGCTCTGGTGTCCAAGGGCCCTTCGGCTTTGGCGGCGGAACCGCTTGCACGCGATCTGAAAACGACAAAAGGGTCTTTCTATTGGCATTTCAAGGATGTACCGGAATTTCAGGCGACCGTTGTCAAACACTGGCAGAGCGAAGCTCTGACTTCGGTCGTGGCCGCTTTGGCGGACAGCGGAACCGCCGAGCAGCGATTGCGACGATTCGGACAAGATATTCTGACCGACAAAACCGATCCGGCCATGCGCGCCTGGGCGCGGTCTGACAAGTCGGTGGCCAACGCGGTCGCCCAGATTGACGCCGAACGGCTGACATATGTGACCAACCTGCTGAAACACCTTGGCCTGAAGAACGATGATTTCGGACGCAGCTGTCTTGGTGCACTGATCGGATTGCCGTCTCTGTCCGGCAAAAATGCCGCCACAAAGTCTTTCGACACGATGATCGACATGGTGCTTGCCCTGGCGTAGCACACCCACCAGACGCCGCCTGCTCAGCCTGACAAATCCGCCTTTTGCAGAAATACGTCCACGAACCGTGTGCGCGCAGCCGGCAAAGGTTTTTCGCCCAGGTTTTGGGCCAGATTTTTGTTTAGAAAAAATCCCGTCGTTTCAAAAGCCTGAGCGATCTCTTGATCTGGCGCGTCACCTTGCCCCAGCATGACCGGGGGCAGTGACAACAATCGGTCGGCCCAGTCGCCTGCCGCGCGCCGCGACACAGCACGCCCGGTTTTTGGAGACACATATGCAAGTTCGTCGTGGCACCCGGTCACGGCGCATCGATTCAGATCGAGAGCAAACCCCATCTCTTCCAAAAGGCAAATTTCCCATCGCAAGTACGCCAGCGGCCAAATGTCGGACTGCTCCAAAAGATCCAGCAGTTGTTCGCTGCGCTTATAGAGTTGGGGGTGCGCCTCGCGCTCAGGCAGGCAAAACGTCAAAAGCGCGGTGACAGCGTTGAGCCCTGCGAGCGACAGGCGGTTGTCCAGAGCAGCCGCTGCGCGACTGCGCAAAGGCTCAACCTGAAAAGCGCCGATGTGATCTTCAAGCCGGGCGCGCCAGGTGACATCCACCTGCGCACCAGGCTGCAAAACCGGAGCAAGTCTGCGGCTGGCCGCGCCACGCACCACGCCAGCATGGCGGCCCCTGGACGGGGTGAACACATCAATGATTGCCGCGGTTTCGCCGTGCTTGCGCAGATTTAGTAAAATCCCGTGGTCACGCCATTCCATCACGCAAATCCGGGTGTATCCAAATGGTGGCGACCGGCGCGATCCTCCACTTCAATGACCCAAAGGTCGGGATCGGACTTTCTCTGAGTAAGTACTGCTGAATCCACCTCTCCTTCCGATCCTTCGGTTAAGACCACCCAACGATACGCGTCGTCCGAAAGACTGAATTCGCGTTGGAAGAGACGCGCTGCGCCATCCAATGTGTTGACCTTGACCAGTACAACACCTGCCGTGTCATCGCCATGCATGACAACAAAGGCGGGAATGTCCACCAACCTGAGCTGCGTCAGGTACGCATCTACCCAAAATCGAGACGTGAGCCGTGTCAACGCGACAGTGTCCTTCTTTGATCCAAAAATATCCCCGCCGGAGGCTCCGGTGCGTGCCAAATGCTCAAAGGTTTCCGTCTTTGAATTCCAGTCCCATTTCCGAATACCGCTCGGCTTCATCCAGCCAGTTCGGTCGGACTTTAACCTGCAGGAACAAATGCACCCGACGTCCGAGAAAACTCTGCAAGTCCTCGCGTGACGCTTTTGAAACCGCCTTGATGGTCTCGCCTTTGTGACCCAACACGATGCCTTTGTGACCATCGCGGGCCACGTAAACGATCTGATCGATCCGAACCGAGCCGTCTTCGCGATCTTCCCATCGTTCTGTCTCAACGGTCAATTGATAAGGTAACTCCTGATGCAAACGCAGTGTAAGTTTTTCACGCGTCGTTTCCGCCGCGATCATGCGCAAGGGCAAGTCCGCTATCTGGTCTTCGGGATAGAGCCATGGCCCTTCCGGTACCACTTTGGCCAACCATGCGCGCAGATCATCGACACCATTTCCTTTTTCCGCCGAAATCATAAAGGTTTGTGCAAAGCCAAACCGCGTGTTCAGGGCCTCGCTGAGGCCCAACAGAACCTCTGGCTGCACGCGATCAATCTTGTTTATGGCAAGTGCCACCAGGCGATCGGGTGCGATCTCGGCCAGACCGTCAAGGATACGCCCGACGCCTTCTGACAGCCCGCGATGCGCTTCAATCAGCAACACAATAACATCCGCGTCCGCAGCACCGCCCCACGCCGCGGCAACCATCGCACGATCAAGCCTGCGACGGGGTTGAAAAACGCCCGGCGTGTCTACAAACACGATCTGGCTGTCGCCCGCCATGGCCACACCGCGAATACGCGTCCGCGTCGTCTGAACTTTGTGGGTCACGATCGACACCTTTGCTCCAACCATACGGTTCAGCAGCGTGGATTTCCCCGCATTGGGTTCTCCGATAAGAGCAACGAAACCAGCGCGCTTTGTCATCTGGCAGCCTCCAACGCGGCCAAAAGCGCTTGGGCAGCAGCCTGTTCTGCTTGCCGTTTTGAGCCGGCAGTGGCCTCACGGCGTTCACCCGTGCTCAATTCAGCCGCAATCGTGAAAGTTGGGGCGTGATCGGGGCCTTCGCGCTTTGTCTCGTGGTATTTTGGGGGCTGCAATCCGCGCGCCTGGGCCCATTCTTGTAATGCTGTTTTCGCGTCACGCGCATCGTCAGCGACGTCATGAACACGATCGCCCCAAAGACGAAGAATAACCGATTTGGCCGCATCAAAATCCGCGTCCAGATAGACAGCGGCGATAACGGCTTCGATCGCATCACCGAGCAAAGCCTGTTTCCGCCGTCCGCCGGACAACATCTCAGAGCGGCCAAGTCGCAACACGGCACCCAGATCGACTTCGCGCGCAACCGCAGCACAGGTTTCCTTACGCACCAAAGCGTTGAATCGAGGGGCAAGCTGTCCTTCGGTTGCAGTCCGGTCCAGTGACAGCAGAGCCTCCGCCATTACAAGTCCAAGCACGCGATCTCCGAGAAACTCCAGCCGCTGATTGTCGCCGCGATTGGCCGAGGACATGGAGGCGTGTGTGACGGCCTGCGCCAGCAACTCAGGCCGCGAGAACCTGTAGCCAAGTCGGCTCTCAAAAGACTTAAGTTCCGCGGCGAGCTTCACTCGATCCCCTTGAAAAAGCGATCGCCACGCCAGGTCCAGAAAAACAGCATGGACCGTCCAGCAGAAGAGAACATGATACGATCGGCCCGGCCAATCAGGTTCTCGTAGGGGACAAAACCGACACCCTGCACCTGTTGCGCCAAACGGCTGTCAGCGGAGTTGTCGCGATTGTCCCCCATGAAAAAGTAATTGCCTTCCGGCACCGTATATACACCGGTTCGGTCCGAGGCCTGTTGCGCAATATCGAGCACACTGAACTGCCTGCCATTGGGAAGCGTCTCGACGAAACGTTCCTTGGTACAAACGCCGCCGTCTCCAACGGGACCGTTGCCACAACGCGGACGTCGCTGCTCAGGGCCCTGTGGTCCCATGACCTCCTCAAAAACGCCGGCCGGTTCCTGTGGTACAGCCGCGCCATTGATATACACCACGCTGTCGCGCATCTGGATGGCATCGCCCGGCAGACCGATAAGGCGCTTGATGTAGTCTCGACCGGTCACAGGATGACGAAAAACAATCACGTCGCCCCGTTCGGGCGCGGCGCCCCAAAGGCGGGTATTTTCTCCGTCAGCAAACCCGCAGATGTCCTTGGCATCAATACTCAGGCCAAATCGGGGCATAATCAAACTGGGGCAGGACGCATAGGAATAACCGTAGGCCATTTTGTTGACGAACAGGAAGTCGCCAACCAAAAGCGTCTCCTTCATTGACCCGGACGGAATCCAAAACGGCTGAAAGAAGACCGTGCGAAACACTCCGGCAATAAGCAACGCGTATACGACCGTCTTGATCGTTTCGATAAACGCATTTCCGGATTTCTCAGTCTTGGCAGCCATTGGCGCAGGTCCTTTGTCGGTTTGGCTTCTAATGGGCAGGACCGCGCGCACTGTCAAGGTGACCCGATGCCTGGTCCGGCACGCGGACCCACCGGTTATCGGCCGGGCCCGACTAGTTCAGCTCTGGCCCGGAAGCGCTTCGATCACGACAAAGGCCTGCGCCCAGGGGTGATCATCCGTCAAGGTAACGTGGATGACCGCCCGATAGCCGACTGGTGTCATTTCGTCCAGTCGCTCCTTTGCCCAACCGGTGACATGCATAACCGGTTGTCCTGATTTCAAATTCGTAACGGACATGTCCTTCCACGCAATGCCCATGGCCAACCCGGTGCCAAGTGCTTTGGAACACGCCTCTTTTGCAGCCCAGCGTTTTGCATACGTGCCAGCGACATCGCGGCGCCGCTCGGCTTTGCGTTGCTCAATCTCGGTGAAGACACGGTTGCGAAATCTGTCACCAAAGCGATCAAGAGTCCCTTGTATACGCTCGATGTTCGCCAGATCCGTTCCGATCCCAAGGATCATACAAGGCTATCCCGTATTGTTGTCTTCGCGTTCGAGCACCCATGCGGCACCCAAGGTGTAACACCAGCGAATAACCGGAAAGGCAATGGCCGTCAAAACACCAAACGTCAGAAGTATGCCGAGCAGATTGGTTTGAGCAAGCCACGTTCGGTGGGCCGTGTCACTGATCGCAAGGACACCCGACACGATCACCATAAATGTCAGGTAGACTTCTGCCATGACAACGGACGCGCGTTTGACGCACGCCGTGTCCGGCACCCTACGCATGCGTGTGGCCCAAAGAAATCCCTCGCGCGACGCAGCATATGCGACAGGAGCATAGAAGAGAACGGCAACTGCAAAGAATGTCCCGAAAATCCCAACGATCGGGCCAAACGCGATCATAGCCATGAATGTAAAAACGAATAGATTGCGCAAAAACCGCTGCGGCTTCCACATTGCTGGCAGGTCCTCATGTTTACGATCCGCGCAGCGTTACATCCAATTCAGGTCATTTTAAGGCGCTGTGCGTCTTTTGCTCAACGCCCTTGATGCGATTTGTCTCGCATCTTTTGTTTCATCCCAATCCTGTGCCCGAGGAAAAGTACTGCCCAAGCCGCCAACAACACCCAGAACAACAAATTCAGAATTTTGGCTGCATCTGCTTGGGCGCCAAAGAAAGTTCCGGCAGACATCAAACCAAACCACGCCGCGCCAATCACGATAGTACAAAGCGCAACCCACGCAAGAAGCGCCAAAGCAGGCAAGGCAGAGTCTGTTACGGTCAGTCTTACCGGGCCATGGGCGGCACGGCAGCGCCCCTCAACCATAGCGCCAATCAAAAGCGGGAACACAAAAACAGGTGCCAAGCCTGCTTTTACGTGCAAAAAACTTTCGATTGCGAAAAGGAGTGCCGACGTACCGAGGACGGTAAAAACGACATTTAGCGTGAAACGATCAAAACGGAGCTGCATAAAAACACCCTCAGGGATGCAAAATAAAATATCATACAACCTTGAGATGAGAATGTGGCAAAAATTTGTCATGCCTGCGGCAGGACTGTGGCGCGGGCCGGAAATGGCGAAAGATTGCTCAAGATGTAAGCTCAGGCGCGCCTAGTTTTGCTGGCGGAAAGCCGAACGAATGCCGGCCCAATATCCAATGCGCGCGGTAGCAAGACTGATGGCTGCGATAAACACCGCGATACCAACCCATTCCCACATTGGCGATCCGGCCAGAGCCTGCAGCACCTCGGGAAAAACGACGATCAGCACGACGGAAAGCACTAAACTCAACAGGATAGCCAGCCAAGCCATTTGGAATGCCGCCCGCCACATGGCTCTGCTGTTAGGACGTTGACGGACGTCTTGCGCAAAATGCGCGCCCTCAAACGCTGCGGCGAGTCCCAATGGCACAAACGCCGAGCCGGAGCCTGCTTCAAACTGAAACAAAACCAGCGCGATTAAGCTCATCACCGCAAACGCGACGGTGGTCATTGCAAAGATGCAACAGAATCGAACGGGGCGAAACAGCATATGCGCGGGCCTTCAGGACTAGTGAGCGCGCTTGTTTAACCCCGAGATTGAGGCATTGTTTTGACCTTTGGCGATTTTCCTGGCGAAGGCGCGAAGACTCGCGAGCCTGATCGTCAGTCCGCAAACAAGGTTTACGGTCGCGCCGCATCCATCAGGCGGCGCATCTCCTCGATAGCCGGTGACAGACCCAGAAAAATGGATTCGCCTATCAGAAAATGTCCGATATTGAGCTCCCTCACTTCCGGGCAAGCCGCGACAGGTTGCACGGTATCATACGTCAAGCCGTGCCCCGCATGCACTTCCAACCCAAGAGAGTGCGCAAAAGAGGACATCCTGCGCAATGCACCCAGCTCGGCATCGCGGGTTTCCACATCACCTTCGGCATGCGCGTCGCAATAAGCACCGGTGTGCAATTCGATCACCTGCGCACCAATGCGGTTTGCAGCTTCGATCTGGCGCTGATCTGCGGCAATAAAGATTGAGACACGGCATCCTGCGTCGCGCAGCGGCGCGATGAAGTGAGCCAGACGGTTTTCCTCCCGCGCGACTTCGAGGCCGCCCTCGGTTGTCCGCTCTTCTCGCTTTTCCGGAACGATGCAGACGGCGTGCGGTTTGTGCCGCAATGCAATCTCCTGCATCTCCTTTGTAGCCGCCATTTCGAAGTTCAATGGAACGCTTAAGACGTCCATCAGACCTTCTATATCAGCATCAGAGATATGCCTGCGATCTTCGCGCAAATGCGCTGTAATTCCATCTGCGCCCGCCTCTTCGGCCACGCGGGCCGCACGAAGCGGATCCGGATACGCACCACCTCGTGCGTTGCGTACTGTCGCGACATGGTCAATGTTTACGCCGAGGCGCAGTTTAGACTGCTTTGTCATGTAGAACCCCTTCAGTTCCGTGTGTCATTCCCCGGCCGATGGGTGGTCCGCCTTGCGTTTGACCTCTGCCTTGGCAGCCGCTTTGGATTTCAACGCCTCAAATTTGGCTTTGATCATCCCCTTGCGCCGCTTCTGATACACACGGATCACCGGAACTGAAATGTAGTAGCAAAGTGTGCCGAAGAAAATCCCCGGTAGGAAACCGCCGATCATGTAAGGGAAAAATACCTCGTCGTAAAAGGCAGCCAGACGCGTCCAGTCAGCACCATCTGCCGTAAACATAGCAATGAAGTTGTCTTTCAAGTCTTTCCATGCATTTAAAAACTTGTCGCCAAAATTGCGCAACAAACTGCGATCGATCGGTTCGTCGAGCAACCAATACCCTGTTGAAAGGGATGCAACGCCAATCGGAACATACGTCAGCGGGTTACCAAAGAACGTTGCCATCAGGGATGCGATGACATTGCCGCGCATGAGTGTCGCAAGACCCGCAGCAATGAAAAAGTGAAACCCGTAGAACGGGGTGAAGGACGCAAAAACTCCTGCGAATATCCCGCGCGCGATGCGCTCCGGGCTGTCAGGCAATCGACGCATGCGATGCTTGACGTAGTGAAACGCACGTGTCCACCCGCCGCGCGGCCACAGGAATTCCATCACTGCGCGCGGCCAGCTTTTCGGATCCCTGCGTTTGAAGACCAAAGAAGACGTCCCTATTCGATTTCTGCCCAATCGGCGCGTGAGATGACACCGAAAAAATGTGTCCCGGTGATGGCCTGTGTCGGGCATCAACCGGAAGTTTGTGCTGTCTCCTGCGACATGTTGCGATACCGCGAGACTGCTGCAACATCATTTTCCGCCTCAAGCGTCAGCATGAGGGAGTGTAGATGCCCAACATCCCTGAGTTCCACATAGATCAGCAAACGGTAAAAGTCAGGTTTTCTATCAACAAATTGAAGATCGGAAATATTGGCCTGTGATTCTCCCAAAAGTGTGCAAACGCGACCCAGAGTGCCTGCATCATTGTTCAATGTGACATCCAGCGTTGCACCATATATGGCGGCATGTGTTCCGTCGTGCCAGTGAAGATCAAGCCAGCGGTCCGGCTGATCCTCATATGCGCTTAATCGATCACAGTCGATCGAATGCACCACAACTCCACGGCCTTTGAATGTGATTCCGACAATACGTTCGCCGGGCAAGGGCTGGCAACAAAATGCCCGTTCAAACGACTGCCCCCGCGACAGGCCGATGACCGCGCGTTTGGCGTCTACCTGTGCCCCTTTTTTTGGCTTGAGTTCGGGGTAAACTGCCTGAACGACTTCGCGCCCGGTTATCTCTGCACTGCCGAGCCGCGCCAGCAGGTCATCGCGATCGACCATCCGCATTGCCCGAGCTGCTGTTGCAAGAGCTTTGTCTGTCGCCTTTTTTCCGACGTGCTCAAACGCCGACCGCGCCAATTCTTTGCCGAGCTTCACAAACCGCGCCTTGTCTTCGTCACGCAAAGCACGCCGGATCGCGGCGCGCGCCTTGCCTGTGACCGCAATGTCGAGCCAGGTGGCCTGCGGGTTCTGCCCCTCTGCGGTAATAATGTCCACCGACTGCCCGTTTTTCAACCGTGTCCACAGTGGTACACGCATATGATCAACCTTAGCGCCAACGCAGGCAGATCCGATCCGTGTATGAATTGCAAAGGCGAAGTCAATTGGCGTCGCACCCCTTGGAAGCTTCACCACTTCGCCTTTGGGTGTGAAACAGAAGACCTGGTCGCTGTACATCTCCAGTTTGACCGCTTCGAGGAAATCCTGATGATCATCCTCAGCGTCAAACTGTTCCGTCAGTGTCGTGATCCATTTGGCCGGGTCGACAGCAAAAGGGTTCTTGCTGCGCACACCGTCTCTGTAGGACCAATGCGCTGCAACGCCGGTTTCCGCCACATCGTGCATCTGCTCGGTTCGGATCTGTACTTCCACCCGTTTTCCGTCCCGCCCGGACACAGTCGTGTGGATGGAGCGGTAACCGTTTGATTTTGGTTGGCTGATGTAGTCCTTGAAACGCCCCGGAACCGCACGCCACCGCTGGTGAATTGCACCCAGCGTACGATAACAGTCTTCCTCATCGCGCGTAATGACGCGGAAGCCGTAGATATCCGACAGGCGTGAAAACGTCTGGTCTTTTTCCTGCATCTTTCGCCAGATGGAGTACGGTTTTTTTGCCCGTCCAAAAACTTCGGCTTCGACGCCGGCCTTCTCCAATTCAAGCCGCATATCGCCCGTGATGCGCTGGATCACATCGCCGGTCTCTTTTTGCAAGTTGATGAAACGACGGATAATCGAGGCGCGGCCCTCCGGGTTGAGGACCCGAAACGCCAAGTCCTCCAACTCCTCGCGCATGGACTGCATTCCCATGCGACCCGCCAGCGGAGCAAAGATTTCCATGGTTTCACGAGCCTTTTGGGCCTGCTTTTCGGATTTCATGGCGCGAATCGTGCGCATGTTGTGCAAACGGTCCGACAGCTTCACAAGGATGACACGCAAATCCTTGGACATGGCCATAAAGAGTTTTCGAAAGTTCTCTGCCTGCTTGGTTTCCGTAGATGTCAGCTGCAGGTTTGTAAGCTTCGTGACCCCATCAACAAGGCCGGCGACCTCGTCTCCAAATTGATCGGCCACTTCGCTGAAAGACGCCTTTGTATCCTCGATCGTGTCATGCAAAAGCGCAGTGATGATGGTCGCATCGTCGAGTTGCTGTTCCGTCAGGATGGCGGCGACAGCAACGGGATGATTGAAGTACAGTTCGCCCGAATGCCGCCTCTGACCGGCATGCATATTACGCCCGTAGTCGTAGGCTTCGCGTATCAGCGATCCATTTGTTTTCGGATTGTAGCGCGAAACAAGGGCGATCAGATCGTCGGCAGAAATTTCCAGGTGATCGCCGTCTTTCATCCCATCCGCCTTTCGGGGCGGGAGCGGGCTGTAGTCAGCCCTGCCCCTGAGCGGCCATTAATTGCCGCAGCAACATCTCTTCGGACATCGTGTCTTCGTCGGGCTTGTCCTGCTCGGCGCCCATCAACAACGCCATTGCATCTTCTTCAGGCTCGTCGACCTCGATCTGATGCTGATTGCTTTCGATCAGACGCTCACGTAAATCCTCTGCGCTTTGCGTTTCATCCGCAATCTCACGCAGCGAAACGACGGGATTCTTGTCGTTGTCGCGATTCACAGTGATCTCGGCACCAGCCGATATTTCACGCGCACGGTGGGCCGCCAACATTACCAGATCAAACCGGTTTGGGACTTTATCTACGCAGTCTTCAACAGTGACGCGGGCCATGAGTCGCTCCCTTGTGCGAAAATACATGTCAGAAGTCGGTTATTTAGGACTTTGCGATACAATTGACAAGCGGCGATTAGAGCGCAACGACCTCTTCGCGCGCCGCATCCGGCAGGTCCGCACACATCTGGGCAACGGTTCGACCGTGAACCGGATGTACCCAGTCAGGCACCACATCCATGAACGGTATCAAAACAAAAGCACGCTCATGCAATCTGGGATGCGGCAGGATGAGCCCCTCAGGCGCATGGGCAATCTGTTTTTCCAGCGGTAAGTTCGCCCAATGCTCGAAGGCGTTGCGATCAGGCAGCACCAGATCGTCGATGGCAATCAGGTCGAGGTCCAGCGTGCGCTGCGCCCATCTTTTCCGACGGTCGCGTCCAAATGCAGCTTCGACGGCATGCAGTGCCTGCAACAGATCATACGCGTTCAAAGACGTCTCGAGCAGGAAGACCGCGTTGACAAAATCCGGTCCTGAACCGGTTGGAAAAGCTGGCGTTCGAAAAAACCGGCTGCGCGCGCGAATCACTCCGACGCGCAGCTCGATATGCTGCATAGCAGCACTGACGGTTTCCGTAAGGTCATTAGCAAGAAAGGGCTTATTTGACCCTACGGCAACTACCGCTATAGATGCATTATCCGGCATTTTTTCGCTTGTTTGTAGTACTTTTACGACTTGCGGCACTGGAAAATTACCTTATCTTATTGGGCGTCCGCGTGCTGATTAATTAAGAATTAAGGTATGAGCGCAGCACCCGGTGCAATCGAAAGGGTTATTGGATGTTTTACAAGGACGAACGGCTTGCGCTGTTCATCGACGGTTCGAATCTCTATGCCGCAGCAAAAGCCCTGGGATTCGATATCGACTACAAACTTCTGCGCCAGGAATTCATGCGGCGTGGGAAACTCCTGCGCGCCTTCTATTACACGGCCCTGCTGGAAAACGACGAATACTCTCCGATTCGGCCGTTGGTCGACTGGCTACACTACAATGGTTTCACAATGGTGACAAAGCCAGCCAAAGAGTACACCGACAGCATGGGGCGTCGGAAGGTCAAGGGGAACATGGACATCGAGCTTGCGGTGGATGCCATGGAACTCGCTCCACGTGTGGATCATATCGTACTGTTTTCAGGAGACGGCGATTTTCGGCCGCTTGTGGAGAGTCTGCAGCGGCAGGGCGTGCGCGTCTCAGTCGTTTCA
>JBCCXN010000029.1:0-34341 GCA_039191495.1 Pseudomonadota bacterium
CCAACCGGTTGCACCGTCGTATTGCATGACCGCAGTCGGTGATCCATGAAGGCCCAGCTTGTGTTCCAGGCTGACCGTTGTCACGTTATTGCGCGCGCCCAGGCTTCCATCGGGATTGGGAAGAAACTTCGGCACGAGAAAAAGGCTGATGCCCTTTGTGCCCTGAGGCGCATCAGGCAAACGCGCAAGAACCAGATGACAAATATTTTCCGCGACATCGTGATCGCCCCAACTGATATAGATTTTCTGGCCCGTAACGGCGTAGGTTCCGTCGCCCTTCTCTTGGGCTTTGGTCACAAGTGCACCAACGTCAGAGCCCGCCTGCGGTTCGGTCAGGTTCATGGTTCCAGACCACTCTCCTGCGATCATCTTGGGCAGGTAGAGGTTTTTGATTGCGTCACTCGCATGGGCTTCCAGAGCTTCGATCTGGCCTTGCGTCATCAACGGCGCCAATTGCAGCGACAGACAGGCGCCGCTCATCATCTCGTTCACGGATGCGGTCACAGCCATGGGCAGCCCCATCCCACCAAACTCCGGATCCGCTGCCATACCGACCCAACCGCCTTCTGCGATCGCATTCCAACCTTCTGCATAACCCGGAGAGGTTCGCACCACCCCGTTCTCCAGATATGCGGGGTGAAGATCACCAGCGCGCTGAAGAGGTGCGAGCACCTCGTCACACAGGCGACCGGCTTCGGTCAGAATGGTCTGCGTCACGTCATGCGTTGCCTCCGAAAATTTGTCGGTTTTACGAACCTCATCGAATCCAACAACCTGATCGAGCAAAAATGTATAGTCGTCCACTGGTGCGCGGAAGGGCATCTTCAAATCTCCTGAAACGTTCCGGGCCGGCTTGGCAAGCGGAAGCGCAGCTTATACAGCCTGTGTTCAACATGGCGCGCTCTGCGCGCGCCAGCAACCTAAACGCCGCGTCACAGGTCCACATGCGCCAAACCAGCCCGCAAATTTTGAGCCCCGACAGCACAGGAATTGTGCAGGCCGCAAGATTTCTGCGCGACGGGGCGTTGGTCGCTTTCCCAACTGAAACGGTCTACGGGCTAGGCGCAGACGCCTGCAGCGGTCCTGCAGTCGCGGCAATTTTCGACGCAAAGGGGCGACCCAGTTTCAACCCGTTGATCGTTCATTTGGCCCAATCGGACTGGGCGCGGCGCTATGCCGATTGGTCTGAACTGGCAGAGCGGGTGGCCGACCGGTTCTGGCCGGGTCCGCTGAGCCTGGTTTTGCCTTTGAAGTCCGGTCACAACCTTAGTCCGCTGGTGACTGCCGGACTGCCGAGTGTCGCCCTGCGCGTGCCGGGACATCCAACCGCTCAGCGGCTGCTGGATGAATTCGGCAGTCCTGTAGCTGCGCCATCGGCGAATCCTTCCGGTCGGATCAGCCCGACACGGGCCGACCATGTCGCAATGGGTCTCGGCAATCAGGTGGCAGCGATTGTCGACGACGGCCCATGTTCCGTTGGTCTTGAAAGCACGATCATCGGATTGGATGGACCTCCCCGCTTGCTGCGCCCCGGCGGCATCTCTCATGAAGAGCTTGAACATACGCTGGGGCAAAAAATACTGCCCGCGCAGACAGGTGCGATCACCGCTCCGGGGCAAATGCAGTCGCACTACGCGCCGCGTGCGCGTGTGCGATTGAATGCCAGGTCATCGAAGCCGGGCGAGGTCTTGCTCGGCTTCGGACCTGGCAAGGCTGATTTGAACTTATCTGCGACCGGAGACCTGCGCGAGGCCGCCGCAAACTTATTCGAATACCTCCACAAGGTTGACGCGACAGGCCAACCTATCGCTGTCGCCTCGATCCCTGACGTGGGTTTGGGGCGCGCGATCAACGACCGGTTGCGCCGTGCCGCCGCGCCAAGGTGACGGATTAGGCGTGGCCTGCAGTCGAGGACAGAGTAATGGGATCAACGCCAAGGCTTTCCAGAGCTGCTGACCATTTTTGGCCTGCCGGCGTTTGGAAAACGATCTGCGGCAGAGCGTCTGTCGTCAGCCATCCATTGCGTCCAATTTCGCCTTCAAGTTGGCCGGGTCCCCATCCTGCGTACCCCAGCATCATCAAAGATTGCGCAGGACCGGTTCCCCGCGCAATTTCTTCAAGAATATCCAAAGTGGCTGTCATGCCAAAGTGCGCACCGACTTTCAGGGTGTGCAAACTGGACACGTAATCGGCCGAATGCAGAACAAAACCGCGGCCCGTCTCAACCGGCCCACCAAAATGCACAATCATCTCTGCGGCCTCCCGCGTTGGCTCTAGGTCGAGTTGATCGAGAACATCACTCATGCGAATCTCGGCATTGGGTTTGTTGATGATCAACCCCATTGCGCCATCATCGGAATGGGCACACATCAATATGACAGTATGTTCGAACCGTGGATCGCCCATTGCCGGCATCGCCACCAGAAGTTTTCCTTCCAAGTTCAAAGATAGGCCCTCGTAAGTGGGTTGTGTGCTGTTACAGGATGACCCGCGCGTGTAAGCTGCGCAAGACAAAAGCCACGCACTACGCGAAACATGGCTGACCTTATCGTGACTTGGCATTTACTCGGCATTACCGCATAGAACGGCCATGCTTGGATTCATTTTTACCCTGTCGATGGCCGTTTTGGTCGCTTCCGCCAGCGCGGCTCAAGACCGGTTTGAGGACGTGATTTCGGCGGAAGTTCTCCCAGGATGGCTACGCTCGGACGGCAGCCGTATGGCTGCGTTGCGACTGTCGCTCGCGCCAGGTTGGAAGACCTATTGGCGCGCTCCGGGCGATGCCGGTATTCCGCCACGCTTCGACTGGCGCAAGTCACGAAACCTCAAGGGCGTCGCCATTCACTGGCCCGCACCGGCCGTCTTTGACCAAAATGGTATGCGGTCAGTTGGATACGAAAATACGTTCGTCATTCCACTGCGCATCGCGCCCGCAAGCGGCGGAGAAAGCATACGCCTTCGTGGATCCATGGAACTGGGCATTTGCTCGGATATTTGTGTTCCGCACGCATTGTCGTTTGATGCAACTCTGGACGGTCAGAACACAACGCCCACGCCCGCCATTGCCGCTGCGCTGGCATCGCAACCCTACAGCGCCGCCGAGGCTGGCGTGACGTCTGCCGCCTGTGCCATCAGCCCGACACCCGATGGGTTGCAAATTGAAGCCCGTGTAGAAATGCCTTCGGCAGGTGGGAAAGAGTACGTCGTTATTGAACCGGGTCTCGGCGAAATCTGGGTCAGCGAAGCTGACACGCGACGCTACGGCGGCGAGGTCGTCGCGACTTCTGACATGGTCAACGTGAACGGCGGTCCGATCGCGCTCGATCGTTCCGCAATCCGGATCACTGTTCTGGGCAGCAAATACGCGGTCGACATACGCGGGTGCAGCGCTGGTTAAGTCAGGATTGCGAAGTGCCACGCCGTACAATCAGCGCTGAAATGAGATAGCCCGCGCAGCAAAGAATGGCGCTGCCGGCAACGAAAACGACCAAAGCGATGTTCAAAGTGTTCGGAGCGTCCTGTGCCGGCCCAATGGACGCCAGCGGCCCCCAAAACCCACCCTGCATAATCGTTGCGCCCAGCGTTGCTGCAGCCCATGCGAGGATGGCACTCGCCAGCACCGCAAAGCCCACCGATACGCTCCCGACCGGCGCACCAAAAGCGCGGCGCATTGCCGACACTCTTCGACGCACGTCCTGTTGCACCGCGATCAGGGCTGGCACCACCAGCAAAACCAGAACCATCCCAAAACCCAGACCGTAAACAAGCGTGATGATCGTTGGCTTCAAAAATTGCGCCTGGCGACTGGTTTCGTACAGTAGCGGCAGCATCCCCAGTACCGTTGTGAGAGTTGTGAGCATCACAGGCCGCAATCGATCTGCCGCGCCATCGACAATGGACGAAAGAATGTCCTGGTCTTCAGCGTAGTCGTCAATCGTCGTAACCAGCACGATGGAGTCGTTGATGATAATCCCCGTCATCCCCAACAGGCCGACAATTGAAAACATGCTCATTGGCACATCCCAGACCCAATGTCCGTAAATCGCACCCACCAGACCGAACGGAATGATAGCCATGACGACGACGGGTCTGCTCCAGCTGGCAAATACCCAGGCCAGCACAAGGTAGATACCCAAAATGCAAAAGATGAAACCTGTCAGAGCGCCGCGCAGAAATCTGTTTTCCTGCTCGGTCATACCCGCCAGCGTCCATTCGACCTGGTGCTTCCCGGCAATATCATGAAGGATCGACGTACGGAGAGCCGTTTCAATTTCCGTGGCGCGCTTTGGATCATCTTCGGAGATGTCACCGGTCACAGAAATGACACGCAGACCGTTTTCACGACGTACTGAGCTGAAACCCAACCGTCTTTCGACACTCACGATATCGGCCAGCGGCACATAAGCGCCCAAAGGGCTGCGCATTTGCGTGCGCTCAAGGAAGTCTGCGGTCAGTTCACCTTCTGGAAGTTCGACGCGTATTTCCGCACTGCGCGGACCATCCGGATACGTTGCAGCCTCAATACCGCCAAGACGATTGCGCAGGCTGCGCCCCAAATCATCAATTCTGAAGCCAAGCGCCTGCCCCTGTGCCGTAAGGTCTAGGAGCAGTTCTTCCTTGTCATAAGCCAAACTGTCCTGAACCGCACTGACTTCAGGATACCGAAACAGTGCATCCTGCAAGTCAAGGCTTGCCGCTTTCAGAGCGATGGTTTCACCGCCGTAAAATCGCACTTCCATACTGTCATCGCCTGGCCCGCTACGCCGCCCGCGAAAGCTAACGACTTCAACCAGGGGATGCGCGCGTACAGCTTTCTGGAGATCTGAAACAAAGGCAAAGCTGGAATAGGGTCGTTCCTCTGCGTCGATCAGTTCAATGGAAATACCGCCAAGCAGCTCGGTGTCCTTGTCGTTCACGCCGCTCAGACCCCTGCCCGCAGTTCCGCCAACAGTTGTGATGACGAAAGCGAGCGGGTTGCGACCGTACTCCAGCTCGTATTCTTCCCCAAGGGTTTCGGTTGCGCGCTGCATCTCTCGCATCATGTCCAGAGTGTCTTCGCGTGTGGCGCCTTCGACCATTGCGAAGTTACCGTTGACCGTCCCGCGCTCAGGAGAATTGAAAAAACGCCACTGAACGTCTCCGCGTATGAAGAGAACCACCTGACTGGCCAGCACCACGACGACGCCGGCCAGCACGACGTAGCGCGCAAGAATGACGCCAGCCATCAGCGGGCGGAAGGCCTTTTCCCGCATCAAAACAAATCCGCGGTTCACCTGACGGCTGGGCCAGTCGTACCAGCGCTCTTTTGCCTGAGCCGCCAGCGCATGAGCCATATGGTTCGGCAAGATCAAAAAACACTCCACCAGCGAAGCTGCCAAAACCGCGATGACGGTCAGCGGGATCTGCTGAATAAGCATGCCGAAGCGACCCTCAATCGAGACCAGTCCGGAAAACGCGACGACGGTCGTGATAGTCGCGGCAAATACGGGCATAGCCATTCGTCGTGCTGCGTTTTCCGCTGCCTGCGTCGGCATTTCGCCATAGTGCCTGGCGCGGTGATCTGCATGCTCACCCACAACGATGGCATCATCCACGACAATGCCCAAAGTTATGATCAGGCCGAACAGCGAAATCATGTTGATGGTGATACCGCCCGCATACATTATTGCGACAGCGGTCAGCATGGCCACTGGAATGCCCGCCGCAACCCACAAGGCTGTGCGGGCATTCAGAAACAGAAACAAGAGCGTGACAACAAGGCAAAGACCCAAAGCACCGTTGCGCATTAGAATATCAAGTCGTGCCGCGATGGCCGCGGCTCGCGTTCGGGTGAGATCGATGGTGACACCGCTGGGCAGCGTCGCCTCCATCTCGCTGGCAACCTTTTCGACAATGCGTTGTATCCCTACCGCATCACCTCGCACAGATCGATTGACACGCAATGAGTAGGCGGGATTGTCACCAACAAAAAAGCTGCGTTCGCGGTTCGCCCCCAAGAAGGTGACAGTGGCAACATCGCCAACACGAAGCTTGGACCCGTCGTCATTGGCGCGCAGCACAATGGCGGAAACCTCATCTGGCATTCTTTTCTCGGACCCGGTCCGGACCCTCACGTTCGCACCAGAAACGGCACCAGCCGGATCGGTAGACACTTCCGCGGCTATTGCACTTGCAATTTCTGCCATGGTGACGTCGTGCGCTATGAGTTTGACCGCAGGTACTTCGACAAGTGTTTGCGGCGCAGCCACACCGCGCAGCGACGTTCGAGTAACGCCAGCTGCAAACAATCGGGACACCAACTCGTCTGAGTACTGCGCTAATTGAGCACTATCAACGGGTCCGGTGATAACCACATCGGTGACGCGATTGTTCCAATTGGAACGCCGCACAATGGGATCATCAGCGCTTTCAGGCAGTTCAGTCACCCTGTCGACAGACGCCTGAACATCTTCTTTTGCGCGTGCCATGTCCCAGTTCGCTTCGAATATAAGCGTAATGGTTGCGCGCCCTTGACTGGCGATGGATGATGTTCGTTCGAGGCCAGCAACACCGACAAGCGCGGGTTCGAGCAACTGCACAATGGCGCGATCTATGTCTTCTGCACTCGCGCCTTCCCAATCGGCGGTGACCGTCACACTGCCCAGTACGACATCAGGGAAAAACTGCGTTCGCATGTTGGAGGCCGCGAAAAGCCCGGCCACTGTCAGAATCACAAACAACAGGTTGGCCAGAGTCGGGTGGCGAGTGAAATACGACAAGATGCCCGCCGCCGAAGATGGAATCCTGCGCGCCATCGTTTAGCCGCCCATACGACGTTCCAAACGTGCGACCATCTGCGCGGGCACCTGAGGTTCGGCGAGTTGGGACAGCATGCGCGCCTTTGCGTCTTCCGGCAGGTACGCATCTTCGAGCACAAACGTCACAAGACGTGCGCGGCGGTGATCGCTCAATTGCAAAAGAGCAGGGTCCGTTTTCAACGCCGTTTCCTTCGGACGCAATGGTTTGACCGCGACGCCATTACCCAATAGCGGCGTGCGCTGCTTGACAACTTCACGCCCCTCCAACTCGGGACTGCGCACGAGAACATCGTCGCCCTGACGCCGCAGCAGCTCGACCTGCAAGGCTTCGAGGCGATCTGCACCCGATAGAACGAGCACTTCGCCGGAGGCATCGACGGCCGTGGCGGGCAGACGAACAACATTGTCCAGCTGTGGCTCCTTCACCTTTACTGTGACGAAATCACCCGGCCGAAATCCAAATGCGCTGTCGAGGCCCGCAAAAACCAATCGCCCTGTCAGACCTTCGCCCGTTTCCGCGCTTACGCGGTTCAACCGACCGGTGGCTTGAAGATCCGCGCCAGCGACATCAAGAATGACCGCCACGTCGGCGCCGACCAGACGACCCCGATTGTCCAGCAGTCTCGCGTATTGTGCGTTGGATACCCTGAAGGCGACCTCAAGATCCTGCGGATCTATCAAATCGGCCAGACGCTCATTCGCAGCAATTAACCCGCCCTCTACGACGCTTGTTGCGCTGAGTGTGCCGCTGAAAGGCGCCTCGATTGTCGTATCTTCAAGATCACGAGCAACTTCCTCGAGCGCAATCTCGGCCCGCGTCAGATGCGTGGCGGCCTGGTCCACGCGCGCCTCCGCCTGTGCCACGGCCAAGGTGCGTGCGATCACGACGGCCTCGGCCGCAGCAGCCTCCAGCTCGGCCGTTTCAACCGACGCGGCAGAGCCCACCCCACGATCAGCCAGACCCAGTTGACGGGAAAGCGACTGATCTCTGAGAACCGACTGTTGCTCAGCAGCCTCCTTTTCGAGGTTTGCGAGCTCAAGACCCCGGTCAGCGTCCCTGACTTCTGCCTGCGCGTCGGCAAGATCAGCCGTCATGCGATCATATTCCGATTTTAAATCCGCTGGATCGATGGCAACTAGGACATCTCCTGTTTCGACCTTTCCACCATCTTCGAAATTGGGCGCAAGACCGACCACACGGCCAGACACGGCCGCGCGCAATTCCAGTGTTCGACGCGTTTTGATTTCGCCGAACGTTTCCAAAACAGGAGTTTCGACGCCGCTGCGCGCCGTTACCAGATCGACGACAAAGACGCGTTCGCGCGCGGGCGCTTCCGTATTGGCGCGCGCCCACCTGTCCTGCAACGCATCATAAACGATGTAACCTGCATAGATCAAAAGCCCCATCGTCAGCGACGCAAGGAACAAACCGGTTATGCTGTGACGTATAAAACGCATCGCAGTTACATTTACCTCGGATATCAGGCTACAGCATTTACGTAGGATCAGACCAGAAAATACCAAACAACACGACTTTAACGAGTGAGTGAGTTATTTCCGTCGCTGGTTTTCATCAAGCCGGGGTAATATTTCAACAAAATTGCAGGGCCGATGCCTGAAATCTAACTGCTTTGCCAAAATTTCATCCCATGCGTCTTTGCACGCGCCTGGGCTTCCCGGCAACGCGAAAAGATAGGTTCCGTTCGCGACCCCACCCGTTGCCCGGCTCTGAACCGCACTGGTCCCGATTTTTTGCATCGAGATGATTGTAAAAATGGTTCCGAATGCGTCGATTTCTTTCTCGTAGACATCGCGGTGCGCTTCCACGGTAACATCGCGCCCTGTCAGCCCCGTGCCGCCGGTAGATAAAACCACATCGACGCGATTGTCGTCGCACCATCTGCGGAGCTGATCTGCGATCCGATCACGCTCGTCAGGCAAAATCTGACGGTCAGCGAGCACGTGACCCGCAGCTTGCAAACGTTCGACCAGCACATCCCCGGATCGGTCTTGCGATAAACTCCTTGTATCCGAAACAGTCAAAACCGCAATTCGTATGGAAATGATCGCCTTGGTTTCGTCTATCCGGCTCATTCTGTCTTCCTTGTCAGTCTGATTCCGTGTCCGTGGCGCATCAAGAGCGCGGTGCCTTCATCAAGCACGCGAAAGACGTTCTTTCACGCTAAGCAAATCTGCCCAGGCCTCGCGTTTTGCAGCTGGATTTCTCAACAAGTACGCTGGATGGAACATAGGCATGACCGGCACGTCATGCGCTTGGCTCCAAGTCCCCCGCAGCCGGGTGATGCCCCTCTTTCCAAGCAGCGCTTGAGCAGAAATGTTTCCCATAACGACGAGAATTTCGGGCTTTGCTAAAGCGATATGACGCGCCAGAAAGGGTCGCATCATTGCAATTTCTTCCGGGCTCGGATCGCGGTTTTGCGGCGGGCGCCACGGCAATACGTTTGTTATGTAAACGGGCGACTCCTGCCTGGCCCGGCCCATGTCTATGGCGGCAAGCATTCGGTCTAGCAACTGACCTGCGCGTCCAACGAATGGTTTCCCTTCACGGTCCTCGTCACGCCCAGGCGCTTCGCCGACGATCATCACGCGCGCACCAGGCAAACCGTCACTGAAGACCAGGGATTTCGCACCTCTTTTCAAGTCGCAGTGTTCGAAGGCTCCCAGTGCAGCGTACAATTCATTGAGCTCTTGCGCCCCTGCAGCCGCCCTTTCTGCCTCGGTGACCGGGTCCAGTTCGTGCGAATGCGCCGCAGTGTCCGGAATGGCCTGCGCCTTGTTCCGGGGTTTATTGGAAGGGTCTTTATCCGGCAACGCGTAACGATCGACGGGTCGGTCACCAATGGCTTCCGTTGCGCCAAGTTCAATCTGCCAGTCAAGTTCTGCCAATGATCGTTGAATTTCGGTTGATTCCATATGGGCATCATATGCCGGGCAGAACAGGAACTGAACCTCTGGCCAACAGTCACGCCTCGGCTTGCCGAGCGCAGAGACGCTCCCTATAAGGTGGGAAATCACCACGAGTTGGCGCCCATGAGCTTCCCGCATCGTCATCTGCTCGGCATTGAAGCCCTGCGCCCCGAAGAAATTAAAGCTGTACTTGATCTGGCGGATGACTACGCCGCACTGAATCGTCGTTCTGACAAACACGCCGAAGCGCTTAAGGGTCTGACGCAGATCAACATGTTCTTTGAGAATTCAACGCGGACACAGGCCAGCTTCGAACTGGCTGGCAAGCGACTGGGCGCGGATGTGATGAACATGGCGATGCAGGCCAGTTCTGTTAAAAAAGGGGAAACCCTGATTGACACCGCTTTGACACTCAATGCGATGCACCCGGACCTTCTTGTCGTACGGCATCCGCATTCCGGTGCGGTCGATCTTTTGGCGCAAAAGGTCAATTGCGGAGTGTTGAACGCGGGCGACGGTCGGCACGAGCATCCCACGCAGGCTTTGTTGGACGCACTGACAATAAGGCGCGCCAAAGGGCGTTTGCACCGATTATCAGTCGCAATCTGCGGAGACATCGCACACAGCCGCGTCGCCCGTTCCAACATCATGCTTTTGAGTAAAATGGAGAACCGCATTCGCCTGATCGGCCCACCAACGCTTATGCCTTCGGGCATTTCCGAGTTTGGTGTTGAGGTATTCGACGATATGGCCGATGGGCTGCAGGATGTCGACGTGGTCATGATGTTGAGGCTGCAAAAGGAAAGAATGGACGGCGGTTTCATCCCGTCTGAACGCGAGTACTACCACCGCTACGGGTTGGACAGCGACAAACTCGCTTTTGCAAAGAGCGATGCGATCGTTATGCATCCGGGTCCGATGAACCGCGGCGTTGAAATTGATGGAACCCTTGCGGATGACATTCATCGCAGTGTCATTCAGGATCAGGTTGAGATGGGTGTCGCCGTCCGGATGGCGGTGATGGACCTACTTGCCCGCAACTTGCGTCTCACGAGGGGCGCGTCATGAGCAAATCCCTTTCGGTCAAAGCGCATGAAAACGGGGTGATCCGGGTCTTCGCGCTGTCTTTACCGGATGAAGAGGCGCGCGCGTTGAAAAACGACCCGAACGCGCAGGCGGCTCTTTTGGGCGTCGTCACGCTTGATCGGAAGCACGTGGAGGTCTTTCCAGTGGATGACCTTGGCGATATGAAGCTCGCGGACTACCTGGTAGAAGGCAGCGGAGCGCAGGCCGATACACTGGGACAGGACCGGGCCAAACTCGGCGCTTTGGACGGGTGGGTCATGCTCGTCTACTCTGGCGCTTTCAAAGGCGCAGCCCAAGAGCTAGCGACCGCGTCGGGCCTGACGCTAATCGGTACATATCCACAGGTGGGGACGGATTGGACAGGTGACGTTGATCTCTCGACGCCGTCCGCGTTACCGCAGGACAATAAAAACGTTGAAATTCCGGTCAAAAAGCGACCCTCGGACGCCGCCATGTCCGGGCGGATTGCCATGCTCGCCTTGGCCTTCGCGTTTTTGCTTGTAGGTTTGATGATCTGGGTGAGTAGCTGATCATGACTGTTTTGAACCTTGTTAACGCAAGACTGGTGGACCCAGAAGCCGGCACCGTAACAATCGGTGGGCTGCGGCTTGAAGGAGGAAAAATCACCACGGTTCTGGACAAGGCGGCGCGACCCGAAGGGCCAATCACCGACTGCGGGCTCAAATTCCTCGCGCCCGGGATCGTCGATGTCGGTGTAAAAGTCTGCGAACCGGGAGAACGGCACAAGGAGAGCTATAGGTCCGCCGGACTGGCCGCGGCTGCTGGCGGGGTGACGACCATCGTGACACGCCCTGACACAACGCCTGCGATCGATAGCCCTGAGACACTTGAGTTTGTAACGCGTCGCGCAAATGAAGCTGCCCCTGTGAACGTCCTTCCCATGGCGGCACTCACCAAAGGACGCGACGGGCGCGAAATGACCGAAATCGGTTTTCTGATGGACGCAGGGGCCGTAGCGTTCACCGATTGCGACCGGGTCGTTACGAACACCAAAGTGTTTTCCCGGGCGCTCACCTACGCAAAGTCGCTCGCCGCTTTGGTAATTGCACACCCGCAAGAACCCGGCTTGAGTTCCGGTGCGGCAGCCACGTCTGGCAAGTTTGCGTCGTTGCGCGGGCTTCCATCGGTGTCGCCAATGGCAGAACGTATGGCGCTGGACCGCGACATAGCGTTGATCGAAATGACCCAAGCGCGTTATCATGCAGATCAGATAACCTCCGCGCGCGCATTGCCAGCGCTGGAACGTGCGAAGAACAATGGCCTAGACATCACCGCCGGCACATCAATCCACCATCTGACTCTGAATGCGCTAGACGTTGCAGACTACAGGACATTTTTCAAACTGAAGCCACCGCTCAGGGATGAAAAAGACCGGATTGCCACGGCAGGCGCTGTAAAGTCCGGACTAATCGACATTATCTCTTCCATGCACACACCGCAGGATGAAGAGAGTAAGCGGCTGCCGTTCGAAGAAGCAGCGTCGGGTGCTGTGGCTTTGGAGACATTGCTTCCGGCGGCAATGCGGCTCTATCACGCCGACCTGATCGACTTGCCAACCCTGTGGCGCGCTATGGCCCTGAACCCGGCCCGGCGGCTGGGGTTTGACTGCGGCCGGCTCGGCGTCGGCGCCCCTGCCGACCTTGTGCTTTTTGACCCGGACGCACCGTTTCTGATGGACCGCAACCGACTGCACTCAAAATCGCAGAATACGCCATTTGACGGCGCTCGGATGCAAGGTCGCGTGCTGGCGACTTATGTCGCCGGGACGCTTGTTTATGAGGCGCCTTGATGCCCGTGATTGAGCATAGCGCTGCAGTGTTGGCGCTTTGGGCGGTGATCGGATATCTGCTGGGATCCATTCCATTCGGCATAGTGCTGGCAAAGGTGATGGGACTGGGCAATCTTCGTGACATCGGCTCGGGCAATATCGGCGCAACGAACGTCTTGAGAACGGGCAACAAAATCGCTGCGGCCCTGACGCTGTTGCTGGACGGCGGCAAAGGCGCTGTCGCCGTTTTGGTCGCACGGGCGGCAGGTGGTGAAGATATTGCGCAAGTAGCAGGCCTCGCTGCAATGCTCGGGCATTGCTACCCGGTCTGGCTGCGATTTGCCGGCGGTAAAGGCGTTGCCACTTTTCTGGGCATTGTCCTTGCGCTCGCCTGGCCTGTCGGCATTGGCTGCTGCTTGGCGTGGCTTGCAGGCGCTTTCAGCACACGCATTTCATCGATGGGCGCGTTGGTCGCGTCCGCTGCAGCGCTTCCACTGGCACATCTTTTAAACGCCGGATCAGCCGGGCTCTTGTTCATATTGCTGGCAGCGCTTGTCTACTGGCGGCACCGCGGAAACATTTTACGCATTCGCTCTGGTACGGAACCAAAGATTGGCCAGAAATCCTGACGATCCCGATCTTGAAGGCTTTGCAAAAAGACTGGCCTTGCTGCCTTCTGGCACTTTCGCGGGCGTTGCAGCAGGACGACGGTACATAGTGACCAAAACGATCTTTAATGCAGGCCGATCGATAAAACTGGTCGCGGAGGAATTGGGTGGTCGCGATTATGTCAGCCTGAATTTCTACGACTTGCATAACGGCGGGAAGCTGGCGCCCTGCGAGATGCCAGCAACCAAGGTAATCGGCTTCGTGCTCCGCTTTCGACCAGATAAGGCCAGAAAGTGGTGATTTGAATGGCGCCGACATATACCACTGTCGCGGCTGTCATCACCTTTGGCTTGACGAAGGTTTCAGAAGCTTCGGAACTTGGCAAACCGAAATCCAGCCCGACCAAAAGAACCGGCGACGGAAAACATCCGCCTGAAATCGCAACGTTTTTCAACGGAAAACGGATGTCGTGAATTGTTCAGGTGCCCGGAACCCACGCCGCAAGGGTGATGGACGCAACTGTTGCCAGTGCTTGTCTGCGATGCGGCGGTCACGACGGCGTTGTGTTCAAAACATCCATCAGCACGCAACACTTTCGATCATTTGGCACCGATCGCACTCTGGCCAGCGACGGTGCCATGGCAGTTACCTGTGTCGAATTGTCCTTTTTGCCCGATAGCAAAAGCCATCCCGCAAAAGTTCTGGAAGAGATCTATAACATTCACCCTTATGAAGACCCGGTCACCGCCGTTCAGGCATATGTTCGAGCGCTGTACAAATCTGGAACGGACGGGGACAACCCTAACCGCGTTCGGAAGGATGACGGCGTGGAATGGTATTGGCCAGCCGAAGAATAACCCGGACATTTTGCGCGGAACCGGCCGCCGCAGCCTGCGTTTTGAAAGCACGACGCACTATCGTGATCTGACATTCGTGAATCAGTGTTGCGCCAATTTGCAGGCCGTGTCACTTCTCGATCATGACCAAACAATTGACGAGCCCTGACGGTACACCAGCCAGCCGCTTCGCCTTTGGCACAATGCAATTCGGTGGACGCGCTGATGAGGTGGCCTCACGTGCCATGTACGATGCCTGCCGCACCGCTGGCATCACACATTTCGACACTGCATTTGTCTATACAGATGGCAAGTCGGAGACACTATTGGGCCAATTCATTCAAGAGGAACGTGACAGTTTGATCGTTGCGACAAAGGCGGCATACCACGGCGGGGCGTCGCGCGAGAACATCACGACCAGTCTGGAAACTTCGCGCAAACGCCTTGGGGTGGACTGTGTGGACGTCCTTTATTTTCATCGGTTCGATCCCGACACGGATCTGCATGAGAGCCTTGAGACGATGGCAGAACTCAAGGCAGCAGGTCATATCAGATATATAGGCGTTTCAAACTTCGCTGCATGGCAGGTCATGAAAGCCATAGCAATCGCCGCGAAATTTGATCTGTCCATCGACATCCTCCAGCCGATGTACAATCTGGTAAAACGTCAGGCTGAGGTAGAGCTTTTGCCAATGTGCGCGGATCAGGGCGTGGCCTGCGCGGCCTATTCGCCGCTCGGAGGAGGGTTGCTAACCGGAAAGTATTTAGCTGGCCGGTCCGGTCGATTGTCCGAAGACTCACGATATGCTGCGCGTTATGGGCTTGATTGGATGCAGCATTCCGCAAAGAACCTTTCGGAACTTGCCACACATTTGAATGCAGACCCGGCCACACTCGCCGTCGCCTGGGCTGCGGCACACCCGATGGGGCCAACTCCTATTGTCTCGGCGCGGTCAGCGGAACAATTGGCACCGTCCCTTGCTGCTTTAAACTTTAATATGACCCCCGAACTTTACGCGCAATTGACAAAACTGGGCCCCACGCCACCACCTGCAACCGACAGGATCGAAGAACAGGTATGATCGATGTCATTGTGATAGGCGGCGGGATCGCCGGCCTGTCAGCGGCGGCAAGGCTTGCGCCAGAGGCAATGGTGAGCGTTCTGGAAGCGGAAAACGCGTTGGGATATCACGCCTCTGGCCGCTCAGCGGCCATGTTTGAACCCAACTATGGTGCCGCGAGTGTAAAAGCACTGAGCCACGCAAGCGCCAAATACCTTGCGAAACATGAGGGCGGTTATCTGAGCCCCCGCGGTATTTTGGTTGTTGCACGCGTCGACGAAGCTGATGCTTTCGCCGCAGATGTACGCGACATGGGACTGGAAGAGGTTTCAGTGGCGGAGGCTACCGCCCGCGTCCCGATACTCGACAAAGAACGCGTCCATTCCGCCGGTTATCACAAAGGCGCGCACGACATCGACACCGACAGACTCCTCCAAGAGTTCGCCAAGACAGCGCGGCAGTGCGGCAGTCAGATACACACAGGCGAACGCGTCAGCGCAATCGATCGTTGTGATGGGCTCTGGCAGGTCGTTACTTCGAAGAACACTTATCGAGCGCCGCTTCTTGTGAATGCTGCCGGTGCGTGGGCCGACCAAATTGCAGTCCTTGCCGGAATTGAGCCTCTGGGTATTGTCCCACACCGCCGCTCTATGGCGCGGCTGGCATCGCCAGACGGATTGGATGTCCGTAGCTACCCTATGTTCTTTGGTGTCGGTGAAAACTGGTACGCCAAACCGGACGCCGGATGTCTGCTGGTCTCTCCGGCGGAAGAAGACGCCATCCCCGCACAGGATGCGTGGGCGGAGGATCAGATCATTGCAGAAGGTCTCGCACGATATCAGGAAATGGTAACGGTTCCGGTCACGCGACCTATTGCAACCTGGGCCGGGTTGCGCAGCTTTGCGCCGGACAGGACGCTGGTCCTTGGCCCCGACCCCAGGATGCCATCGTTCATCTGGTGTGCCGGACAAGGCGGGTACGGGTTTCAAACGGCGCCCGCCGCATCGCAACTCGTCGCTGACCTGACGCTTGCGCGTCCACCAGTCTTGCCGGCGGGTATCGTTTCATCGCTCAAGCCGGATCGGTTGCAATGACCGGCAAGCTTCCAAAATCTGCAAGTGTCGCGCACACGCTTCACGGAGCAAAGCTGCATGCTCCGGCTGCCGAACGCAATGCATCCGTGTTGTGTAATCTATTGATCGAATATGCGCCTGAAGCCGGACAGGCACTGGAGCTGGCCAGCGGGACCGGGCAGCATGTGGTTCAATTTGCCCGCGCGTGCCCTGGTTTAACGTGGCAGCCTACGGAACTGGAAAATGATCGGATCGCAAGTATCGCCGCCTATATCGCCGAAAGCGATGTAACCAATGTCCTGAACCCTGTGTTCTTAGACGCCACCGTTGCGGGCTGGGCAGGCAAACATGCCGGTCTGGATCTGATCGTGCTTGTAAACCTGTTGCATCTCCTATCCGAACCGGCGGCAGAGGCAGTGACCCGAAACGCGATGAGGGCCTTGCGCGACGGCGGCCGCTTTATTCTGTATGGCCCATTCAAGCGCCAAGGCACGCTGATCAGTGCGGGCGATCAGAAATTCGACGCACAGCTTCGGGGTTCCGATCCAGCCATCGGATACAAAGACAGCCAAGACATCGAAGCCGCTCTGCGGGCTGCCGGCGCAAGCCTCGTTCAGCAACGTGAGATGCCCGCCAACAATCTTGCCTTTGTGGTGACCCGCTAGCGGTCAATCCTGATGCGCTCGTTTTTGGGATCGTATGGGCTGTCTTCGGTTACTTCGGCGTCCCAAAGCTTGCCCAGCATCTTGACTTTAAGCTTGGTGCCGGGTTTCGAAAGGTCAGGTGCGACGTACCCCATGCCAATCGACTTATCGAAGGCCACAGAATAGCCGCCCGAGGTCAGTCGGCCAACACGGGTGTCACCGTTGTAAAGCGCCTCACGCCCCCATGGGTCCGCGTCTTCTGGCCCATCGATCAAAAGCGTTACGCAAGTGGCCCGCACGCCGGTCTCTTCGAGTTTTTCCTTGCCGTAAAACGATTTGGACAGATCAACGAACCGCGGCAGATCGGCTTCCAGCGGCGTCGCGTCCCGGCCAAGCTCGGTGCCAAATGCGCGGTACGACTTTTCCTGACGCAACCAATTTTGTGCGCGTGCACCAACCAGTTTCATGCCATGCGGCTCGCCAGCCTTTTCGAGCAGATCAAAGAGGTAGTTCTGCATCTCGATCGGGTGGTGCAATTCCCAGCCAAGCTCCCCGGTGTATGCAACGCGGATTGCACGCACCGGACACATACCCAATTCGATGTCTCGCATGCTCAGCCACGGGAAACGCTTGTTTGACAGTACTGTTGCCGGGTCCGCATCTTTGACAACTGTGTTGAGAACATCGCGCGACTTTGGACCCGCAATCGCGAACACACCCCACTGCGTGGTGACATCCTGACACTCGATATAGCCGAATTCAGGCGCTTTGTCTTCGATGGCCTTGCGCAGGTAATCCGCGTCATAGGCCGACCACGCGCCAGCAGAGACGAGGTAGTATTCATCCTTAGCCAGACGCACGATTGTGTACTCCGTCCGCGTGGTCCCGTGCGCGGTCAAAGCGTAGGTCAGGTTTATCCTCCCAACACGCGGAAGTTTATTGCACGTAAACCAGTCAAGAAACGCGGTCGCGCCGGGTCCTTTGATCACATGCTTGGTAAATGCGGTGGCGTCGATCAGGCCGACACTCTCGCGGATCGCTTTGGCTTCCTCGACAGCGTAGGGCCACCATCCGCCACGACGAAAAGAACGGCTGGCATGATCGTCGAAGCCGTGCGGCGCATAGTAGTTCGGACGCTCCCATCCATTGACCATACCGAATTGCGCGCCGCGTGCGGCTTGGCGATCATAGGCGGGCGACGTGCGCAGTGGACGGCATGCTGCCCGCTCTTCATCCGGGTGGTGCAGGATATAAACGTGTTCGTAACATTCCTCATTTTTGCGCGCAGCGTACTCGGTGGTCATCCAGCTGCCGTAACGCTTGGGATCAAGGCTGGCCATGTCGATCTCTGCCTCACCCTCGACCATGAGCTGGGCAAGATAGTAACCGGTGCCACCGGCTGCCGTAATCCCAAAAGAGAAACCTTCTGCCAACCACATGTTCCGCAGTCCCGGCGCCGGTCCGACCAGCGGGTTTCCGTCGGGCGTATAGCAAATCGGACCGTTAAAGTCGTCCTTCAGACCGACCGTCTCGGAAGACGGGATGCGGTGGATCATGGACATATATTCCTCTTCGATCCTCTCCAGGTCGAGTGGGAAGAGATCGGCGCGGAAGCTTTCAGGCACATCATAAAGGAAACGCGCTGGCGCGTTTTGCTCGTATGGTCCGAGGATCCAGCCACCGCGTTCTTCGCGAACATACCATTTCGCGTCGGCATCCCGCAGCACAGGGTGTTCAGGATTGTTTTTGCGCCATTCCACAAGCGCCGGATCGGGTTCAGTGACGATGTACTGATGTTCAACCGGGATCGCGGGCATTTTGATACCGAGAAGCTTTGCGGTGCGCTGAGCGTGGTTCCCCGTCGCCGTCACAACATGTTCGGCATGGATCACCATTTGTTCCTCAGTCGGCACCAGGTTGCCGCCCTTTTCGACCATCTTGGTCACGGTGACGTCCCAGTGAGCGCCGGTCCAAGCGTAGGCGTCGACCTGCCACTTTCGTTCGATCGTCACCCCGCGCTGCCGGGCGCCCTTGGCCATTGCCATGGTGACGTCCGCCGGATTGATGTAACCGTCTGTCGGGTGATAGATTGCGCCTTCAAGATCTTCCGTACGCACCAGCGGATAACGCTCTTTGATTTGCCCGGGCGTGAGCCATTCAAACGGGACACCGACAGTTTCTGCTGTGGCCGCGTAAACCAGGTATTCGTCCATCCGCGCTTTGGACTGTGCCATGCGCAGATTGCCAACAACGTAAAATCCTGCGTTCAGCTCCGTCTCCGCTTCCAGCGTCTTGTAGAACTTGATGGAGTAGTCATGGATATGCGTTGTGGCGTAAGACATGTTGAAATAGGGCAAGAGCCCTGCCGCATGCCACGTGGATCCGGACGTCAGCTCGTCGCGTTCCAGCAGCATGACGTCATTCCAGCCCGCCCGCGCCAGATGATAAGCGATAGAGGTTCCAACGGCCCCGCCGCCGACAATCAGAGCTTTAACATGGGTTTTCATGACGCGACTCCCTCATCCGAATACCGGTATTGATGTAGCGCCTGTAATCATCAGACCGCGAAACGCGCCCGACCGGAAATCGCGGGAAAGCGACATGGCGTGGTACTTGGAACAGTCGCATGCGACGCTCACCGAATTTGCGGGCTGGCCCTACAATTGCGGCAGAACCGAAGACACTGGTTCGAAAAGCCTTTCACTTTGAGCTTTTCCGATGCGTGCGCTGTGAAGGAGTGCGCATGCGCATTACCTGTTGCTGGCATACCGGACGACCAGTCTCTGGGCCTCGTCCTCATGCATCTTCCAATAGACATCGCTGATTTTGCCAGTTTTCTCGCCAGGAACGCCCGAACCGATACTTTGCCCGTCAATCCGGGTCACCGGCATAACACCACCGGCAGTGGACGTGATGAACACTTCGTCTGATCGTTTCAGGAGCGCAGGATAAATGTCGTCCGGTTGGCAGTCGATGTCGATTGCCTTGCAGATATCGAAGACAGTTTGGCGGGTGATACCCTTCAGAACACCGGAACCGGGCGTTGTGACCTTGCCATCCTTGACTGCAAAAATGTTGAAACCCGGACCTTCGGACACATTCCCGTTTCCATCAATTAGGATTGCCGTATCGGCACCTCGATCGTAGGCAGCGTAAAGACCTTTGACCAGATCAAGACAGTGATAGTTTTTCACGGTCGGATCCACGGACTCAGGAGGAATCCGCAAAAAACCGGTCACCGCTGCATGCAGACCATGCTTCAGCTGTTCAGAGCTGGCCACCGATCCGAACGGTATCGCGAAAGCGATGAACTGATTGATCGCATCGCGCGGGTCCCGGCTGAATGTAGGCGACATGCCATGCGTACAAATGAATTCAACGTATGAATTCCGCAGACCTGACAGCGCGACACTGTTGTGTAAAATTTCGATGACTGGCTCTTTGTCAAATTGGATCGACATGTGCGGCTTTTCCAATCCCGCAAAGAACCGGTCGAGGTGATCATCCAGACGGAAGAAGGCACCTTTCCACACGTGGACAACATCATAAATTGCGTCCGAGTGAAGCAGACCGAAATCCGATACCGAGATCTTTGCTTTGGCGATCGGCAAATACTGATTGTCCATAAACGCCACGCCGGGCGGATATGATTTTGGGTCTGAATGATGGCTCGCCAAAACGGGAAGTACGCGCGTACCTTGAGACTAATAGCTTCTTAACGATTAACTCGATGCTCGCTCCTGATCGGTCGCGGTGATTGTGCGAAGTGCTGTGAGGGCAATGTGAGGGTCGTATCCAGCGTTTGTTCAGATAGAAGCTCGGCCGTGGCTGCTGTATGTTTCCAGAGGCAGCGGCTAAGTTGGAAAAATCTTACCTGGATTTAAGATATTTCTTGGGTCGAGTGCCCGTTTGATATCGGCCATGAAATCGGTCGCAGCACCGAGTTCCTTGATCAGATAAGGTTTTTTGCCTTGCCCTATACCGTGTTCTCCAGTGCATGTTCCGTCCATGGAAATCGCTAGTTCATTCAGCCACGATACAAATTCTGCGGCGCGGGCCACCTCGTCAGCATTGCCCATGTCAATCAGCGGCGAGACATGGAAGTTCCCGTCTCCGGCGTGACCGACAATCGGGGCGACAAGCGCAAGCTCCTGCGCCCGCGCCTGCGCGGCCGTCACGCATTCCGCAAGACGGGAGATTGGCACGCAGACGTCTGTCGTCACACCCGAAGACCCGGGGCGGTAAGCCAGCATCGCCCAATAGGCGTCGTGGCGCGCTTTCCACAGAAGATTGCGATCCTCGGTGGTGCTGGTTGCCTGATAACCCGTCGCATCAAACTCTTCAGCAAGCGATCCAAAAATCTCGACCTGTTCGATCACTCCGGCTTCGGTGCCGTGAAACTCGATGAACAGCATGGGCGACTCGGGCAGACCAAGATGAGAGTAAGCGTTGATAGCCTTGACCATTAAGTCATCCAACAATTCGATCCGGGCAACCGGCAGGCCGTACTGGACCACCGCCATCACGGTGCGTGTGGCAGCTTCAACAGTTGGAAAAGAGCAACGCGCAGCACTGAAGCCCTCGGGGATGCCGCGCAGACGCAAGGTCACTTCTGTGATCACGCATAGCGTCCCTTCCGATCCAACCAAAAGGCGCGTCATGTCATAACCTGCGGAGGATTTGCGTGCCCGCGTGCCTGTTCGGATCACACGACCATCCGCCATAACGGCCTCAAGTCCCAGCACATTGTCCTTCATCGTTCCATAGAGCACGGCATTGGTGCCCGATGCATTGGTGGCCGCCATCCCGCCCAAAGACGCGTTGGCCCCAGGGTCTATGGGAAAGAAAAGGCCTTTATCGCGCAGTTGCGTGTTCAGGTCTTCACGTGTGACACCGGGCTGGACACGTACGTCCAGATCCTCCGGGTTGAGCGCCAGAATTTGGTTCATCTGACTCACGTCGATACTGATGCCTCCCGCAGGGGCATTCAGGTGTCCTTCGAGCGATGTACCAGTGCCATAGGGGATGACCGGCGCCTCATGCTGGGAACAGATCCCCACGATATCCGAAACCTCTTGCGTACTTTGCGCGAACACCACCGCGTCTGGGGGTTGGTTTTCAATCCACGTGGTCGTGTGGCCATGCTGTTCCCGGATTGCGTCGCCGGTCTGCAACCGCTCGCCAAACTGCTGCTTGAGCACTTCTATAGCCGTTTTGATACCAGACTTGTTGCGTACCAGTGTTTCATGCTTTACCACGGCGTATCTCCCTCTCGCACCCGCGCTTATTCACCGATTGCAATGCCTTCGCGGCGTGGGTCGGCCCCCCCTCGTAGCATCGAGCCGATTGAAATTGCGTGCAAACCCGACGTTAACGCTCGCGTTTGAATTTCAAATCCCATCTGTGCAAGAGGATCTGCCAAAGCCTCGGACTGCGTCGCTTCTTCAAGATCATACGTGCCGAACCGGTTGACAGCATGGGGAACTGAGACAGCTTCCTGAATGTTCATGCCCCAGTCGAGATAGGCAATGATGCTTTCAGCGACATATCCAATGATCCGACTGCCGCCCGGGCTTCCGATGGCCAGCACCGGGTTTCCATCTTTCATGACGATGGTCGGCGCCATGGAGGATCTGGGTCGTTTGCCCGGTTCCACGCGATTTGCGATCGGCAAACCATCTTTATGGCTGCGAAAAGAGAAATCGGTAAGTTCGTTATTAAGCAGAAAACCTCGGACCATAAGCCGACTGCCAAAAGCGTTCTCAATCGTGGTGGTCATGGAGGCGACATTGCCAGCAGAATCCACGATTACAAAATGTGATGTCGACGGTAACTCAAGCGACGCATCATCTGCCCAATTGAGTGCGTGATCGTACTCCGGCGCACCGGGTTGAATTTCAACGAGCGCGGCATCTGTTGCAAGCAATTTCGCGCGTTCAGCCAGATAGCCCGGATCAAGCAATCCCCGAGCGGGCACTGGGACGTAATCGCTGTCCGCCATGTACCGCCCGCGATCCGCAAAAGCGAGACGCGATGCATCTCCCATCAGACGACGCACCGTCGGGTCGTTTGGCCCGGCGCTCAGATCGTATCCGTCCAAAAGACCGAGAATTTGCCCAACCGTCAGCGCGCCGGAGGACGGAGGGCCCATCCCGCAGACCTCATGCGCACGGTATGTCGCGCAAACCGGTACCCGTTCTTTGACCCTGTAAATACTCAGATCCAGCGCGGTCAGCACACCGGGGTTGCTCTCGACTGATTGCACCGTATCCACAATGTCGTGTGCGATCTCGCCGGTGTAGAATGCCTGAGCACCGCCAATTGATATCGCTCGTAACGTTTCAGCGTAACCGTCGTTCATCAAGGTGTCGCCTACAGTCAGTGGTTTGCCTTCGGGCAAAAAGTAACTGGCGGTGGCTTCAAATCGGCTCAGGCGCTCTTGATCTGCTTCGATCAGTCCGGCCAGTCGGGGTGACACAGGGAAGCCAGTTTCCGCCAGCGCAATCGCCGGCGCGAGCAAGTCCGCCCAACTGAGCACCCCCCACCTGTCGTGCGCTTCCGCCATGAGTGCGGGTGTGCCCGGTGTGCCGACTGATCGCCCTCCCACAACAGCATCGAAGAACCCCAAAGGTTCACCGTCGGCGTCTTGGAACAATCGCGGCGTCGCAGCAAGTGGCGCCGTCTCGCGCCCGTCAAGGGTCGTCAATTGGTCGGTACCCGCGTCGTAATACACCAAAAAAGCACCGCCCCCGATGCCGGAAGACTGAGGTTCAACCAACCCCAGCATAGCCTGAACGGCAACCAGCGCGTCCGCAGCGGTGCCGCCAGCGCGCAACACGTCTGCGCCGGCTTGCACAGCCCATGGATTGGCAGCCACGACCATCCAGTTCGACGCCTCAATTGGTTGGCTGGCCGCTTTGGCTGAAAACGCAGCATCAATTTCAGGAGAAATTGCTGCAAAAGCGCCCTGTGTTGCCGGTTCTGGCTGCACAGCGTCCGCGGCCTGCTGCGCTGAAGCCTCCGAAAAACAGAGGAATGCAAAAACAAGACCGACGCGTTTCATGTACTGGTTCCTTCCGGTTTAAAGCATGGAGGGCACGACCTGATCCGGCGGCCTGTGACCGTCATCGAAGGTTTTAATGTTGATGATCACCTTTTCGCCCATTTCCACGCGGCCCTCGCGTGTCGCGGATCCCATGTGCGGCAACAAGACCACGTTCTCCAACTCGCGCAGACGCGGATTCACTTCGCGACCACGCTCGTAAACGTCCAACCCGGCCCCGGCGATGTCGCCTGCGCGCAGCAGGCGCGTGAGGGCATTTTCGTCAATCACTTCGCCACGCGAGGTGTTTACGATGACGGCGTCCGGTTTGAGCAGCTTCAACCGGCGCGCGTTCATCAAATGAAAGGTGGAGGGCGTCGCCGGGCAGTTTACAGAGATCACGTCCATGCGGGACACCATCTGATCAAGGCTTTCCCAATATGTCGCCTCCAGATCCGCTTCCGTCTCTGGTCGCAGCCTGCGGCGGTTGTGATAATGGACCTGCATGCCGAAGGCCGAAGCGCGGCGTGCCACCGCCTGCCCGATACGCCCCATTCCAAGAATGCCCAGTCGGCGCCCGCTGATCCGTCCACCAAGAAACGCCGTCGGCGCCCAGCCATCCCAACTGTCGCTTTGCATGACGCTCAGTCCTTCGGGGATGCGCCGCAAAACCGCCAAAAGCAGCGCCATGGTCATATCAGCTGTGTCATCGGCCAAAACTCCGGGCGTGTTGGAGACCAATATCCCTCGCTGCCGCGCGGTTGCGACGTCGATGTGATCCACACCGGCGCCATAATTTGCGATCAGACGCAAACGGTCGCCGGCCTGTCCGATCAAAGCCGCGTCGATATCGTCGCTAACTGTCGGAACCAGCACATCCGCCGATTTCATGGCGGTTGCAAGCTCGGAACGGTCCATCGGTGCATCGCTGTCACGCAGGCGTACATCGAACAATTCGCACAGCCGTGTTTCAACCGCTTCTGGCAACCGTCGCGTTAAGACAACACTCAGCTTCGGTTTTGACATTTAGACCTCCCCGGACTTGGCGCGTCGCTGCCTTTTTGGCATGGTGGCGGATGTGACGACGAGGCACAAGAACCTCTCGCGCAAATTGAGCAAAATGCATAGGACAGGCAATCTGATGACTTTTGGAAAGCGGTGCGCTGCGTGGGGAATGGTTGTCTTGTTGACATCTCCCCTGCCCGCTATGGCGAATCCTGCGACGCCATCGCAGGACAAGGTCAGCATGGGTGTGGTAACAAATCTACCGATCCCGCGCTTCGTGTCTATGAAAGCCTCAGAAGGAAATGTGCGGCGCGGCCCGTCCCTCACCCATCGTATCGATTGGGTTTTTAAACGGCGGGATATGCCTTTGCGGATCATAGCAGAACACGGCCACTGGCGACGCGTCGAAGACCGCGACGGTCAAGGCGGTTGGATTCATTACTCACTGCTATCGGGCGTTCGCACTGTCATCGTCGAGTCTGATATGCTGAACATACGCAGCCGCCCGGACACTGGTGCGCCAATCAATGCAGCCTTAGAATCTGGCGTCATTGCGCGTTTGGGTAAATGTGGACCCGATTGGTGCCAGCTGCGCTCCGGCGGCTTCCGTGGTTGGGCCCAGAAGATAAGTCTTTGGGGCGTCAAAGCCGACGAGGTTCGTAACTAATGACGCGTTTGCAATAATTTCCGGGCTGGCGTTCGCCCGCTCAAACGCTAGTGTTCGCGCAAATCCGCTATGGAGACAGACGATGCGTGCGTGCGTTTATTCCCGATTTGGCCCAGCCTCAGATGTTCTGGAGCTGCGCGACTTGCCCGACACGGCACTCGCAAACGGCGACGTAAAGGTCAGACTTGCATTTTCAGGCGTCAATCCATCTGATGTAAAGGCGCGCGCCGGAGCGCGCCCGGGCGTGACTGAGCTACCCTTTCCGCTGATTTGTCCCCATAGCGATGGTGCCGGCACGATTGTAGAAGTCGGGCCTGAAGTTAGTGCAAACCGCATAGGAGAGCGTGTTTGGATTTGGAACGGTCAATGGCAGCGACCGTTTGGTACTGCTGCCGACACCATCGTTTTGCCCGCGGAACAGGCAGTGGCGCTACCCGAAGGCGTGACATTCGAAACAGGCGCAAGCCTTGGCATTCCTGGCCTCACAGCGGCGCAGGTTATTTTTGGAGGTGGCGACGTTTCCGGCAAAACACTCCTTATCCACGGTGGCAACGGCAGTGTTGGACATCTCGCTGTTCAACTAGCCGCAGATGCCGGCGCCCGCGTGTTGTGCACGGCAAGCCCAAGTGGATTTGACCGCTGCAAGGATGCGGGCGCCGACCAGGTTTTTGACTATCGCTCGAAAGACTTGGCACAAGAAATTCTGGCCGTTACCGACGGCGATCTTTTGGACCGGATTATTGATCCGGAGTTCGGTGAAAATATCGCCGTGAATTCAGAGCTAGTGGCGCCCAATGGCACGATTGCTGCGTATGGCTCTGCCAAAGAAATGACTCCGACAGTACCGTTCGGATCGTTGCTGTTCAGAGCGGTCAAAGTCGACATCACGTTGATCTACATTCTTGCGACTGAGGCAAGACGGCAAGCGATCCAACGCTTGCATAACGCGCTTTCACGGGGTGGCCTCACTTGCCCGGTCGCCCGAGTTTTCCCCTTGCAGGATACGGGCAAAGCGCACGTAGCAGTAGAAGCCGGCGGGCGAACCGGTGCAATACTGGTCGATACGCAAAGCTGATGTATGCCGAAAGGCGACTAAACCTCCGCACTTCAGGATGCTAAGTATCAATAGAGCACGACGGAATGACTTTTGTACTGCGGCCGCGTTGATCGAGCGCGAGTGCGGCCAGACAGAATTGCTCGGCAAGACTGGACATCGCTACCTAAGAAATGAAAATGCGAACAGGGATTACCGGCAAACAATGGTAAGGTCGGCGCGCCGAAGGGGGTTGCACTCTACGTTGAAAGCCCCTAATTGCTTCCGGCGTCGTTGGGGTGTAGCCAAGCGGTAAGGCAGCGGTTTTTGGTACCGTGTACCGTAGGTTCGAATCCTACCACCCCAGCCACTACCCTATAAGTTACTGATATAATGCAAAAATATTTCTTTCAGCGGGTGCTTTCAGGCACTATATGAGGTATAAATACACCCCAGACCGACAGATCTGCGATATCCTGCCCGCTTACCCGAAAAGTCTGGAATCGCCATTTCCGCGGTAGCAGTTTGGGCACATGTGATGGAGATAGCATCGACCCTCGTCGGGTAACAAATGCGACACGGGGCGGCTCAACGCCCAAGTATCCGTTGGCCGGATGCTGATTAGGATAACTAATTGATTATGAAAAGAATTACAGCGCCTCGAAGACTTGTTGCTGCTCTGTCCAGATCGGATAGAAGGCATGGCGTTTGAGCCAGTCGGACGTCTTCCCGACGGGCTGCCGTCCTTCGCGAACTGCTCTGATTACGTCCGGCGCCAGAAACGCCGGCTCGATGAGTTGTTGAACGCGGCGTTTGGAAACACCTTCGACCTCGGCAATCTCGGCGAAGGTTTTTCCCGACCGGACCAGATCAAAGTACCGATGCGCGCGGGCGATGTTGCGCAGTAGGGTTGCATCGATCCCTGGCTGCGTATCGCCGATGATAAGTTTGGTTTCCACGCCGCGCTTGCGGTGCCGGAACGCTGAGGTCACGTTCAGCAGGTCTTCCGCGATGCGCGCCGCATCCACATTAAGATGATGTGCGAGATGTTCGCGCGACAAGTTGATGCGAATGTCGCCGGGCGCGATATCGATGCGGGCGACCAGATCAAAGCAGTGGCGCATCGTATCTTTGTCTGCGGCGGCGTCGCGCTTAAAAAATTCGGACAGGCGGACTCCGATCCCGGCAGTTTCATCTGCGGTCGCGTCACAAAAGATACCTGCGCGCACTTCTGGTTTGTTGAGATGACCTTGGATTAGGTTTACCACTTTTTCTTCCAACTCTGGCGCCGGCAACCGCCATCCCGATGGATCACGTGGCGCCGTACCCCGGACCAGCCGATGAGAAACATAATACCTGAGTTTGCGGCCTTTGGCGGTTTTCGAATGACTTGGCGTCAGGCGATCCCCGGTCTGATCGTAGATCTTGCAGGCCAGTGGCGATGCCGATGCTTTGGCGCCCTTGCGGTTCCTCTTGATGAAGGTTCGATCCTTCAACGCATCGGATCTGAGTTGATCCTGGATACTGTCCCAGACCTCAGGGTCGATCAGGGGCGCGTGTTGGCCGGGATAGACTTTTGCATGGTGCCGGATGCGGCCAGCATAAACGGGGTTGGTCAGGATGTAATGGATGTAGCCGTAGCTAAATTGCGCGCCGTCCTTCACTCTACCCGAGATCAGTGTGCGCACTGGTGTCTTGAGGCCGAGTGCATCAACCGCTTCCTTGACGACACGGGTGTTCCGGTTCTCGAGATACAGATCATAGATCGTACGGATCACCTCGGCGTCCTTCTCGGCAATCTTCAGCGATCTTCCATCAGCGGAGTAACCCAGCGATACCGTTGCGCCCATCCACAACCCCTTCTTCTTCGAAGCCGCGATCTTGTCGCGGATGCGCTCGGCGGTGACTTCGCGTTCGAACTGGGCAAAGGACAGCAGCATGTTCAGCGTCAGCCGCCCCATGCTGGTGGCCGTATTGAAGGACTGCGTGACGGAAACAAACGACGTGCCCGCCGCGTCCAGACGCTCGACCATCTTGGCAAAGTCTGCCAGCGAGCGTGTGAGGCGATCGATCTTGTAGACGAGGATCTGATCCACAGCACCCCGGTCGATATCGGCCAGCAGGCGTTGCAAACCCGGGCGCTCCATGCTGCCACCGGAGAGCCCGCCATCGTCATAGCGCTCTGGCAACAGCACCCAGCCTTCATGTTTCTGGTTGGCGACGTAGGCGGCACAGGCCTCCCGCTGGGCATGCAGCGAGTTGAACTCCTGCTCTAGCCCATCTTCCGAGCTCTTGCAGGTATAGATGGCGCAGCGGACCTCCTTCATCTGCTGCTTCCTGACCTGCTGGAGACGCCGAAGAACCGTGGGCCTGACCATGTCGTGCCGGTGATATGCTTTGCAATCGCGGAGAGCGACGGCCAGTCCTTGCTGTCCATTTGATAGCCGCCTTCGGTCACCTCGACCTGGTAGGTTCGGCCGTTCCATTCCCGCACGAGGTGCGCGCCGGATCGAAGGTCGCCGCCAGTGTTAACGGCAATCCGTTTGCCTTTGGCGATCTGCCTTAGGCTGCGTCGCGTCTTGGCCGAAAGCCCACCTGAGATCCTGCACTGCTCTTCATAAGCCACCGCCTTGCGCATGAACGCCACCGACAAGTACGGCGGCGGAGAAGACCCGAAAGCCTCCTGCCAGGCTGCGATCGCCAGCGGGCGATCCGGGTCCGGCTTACCGGGCATCAGTTGCTTCGGCCAATGCAGTCTCGCCGACTTTGGCGGGCATCGCCGAGATCCTGTAGCGCTTGGGCTTCCCTTCGCCTTGCTTCTCGCCCACCACCTCGTAGCCAGCCCTGCGCAGCCCCGTTAGCGCCGCCCGCGTCGTGTGCGTCTGCCAGCCGAGCTTGTCGCTGATCACAGCCACATCCGCCCCGGCTTTACGGGTCAGCTGCCGAAAGCGGTCATTATTGAGAACTGACGGAATTTCCGCTCTGCGGACAAACCCGACTTGGCCCTCCGGCAACGGCGGTTCACTTTTGCCCGAGTTGGTCTAACGAGTTTAGCATAACACGAGGAGGGCATGTTGCGCTTGGCGTTTCGCTAGCCGGCAGAAACCTCAATTGGCGCGCCCAGCTTATAGCCCTCAAGCTCCGCCGCTTCGAGTGCGTTGGCGAGCGTTCCGCTCATAAATAGCCCTCGTCGGTGCTTGTCATGCCAAAGGTGATGGCCCGCGATTTTATCGGGATGCAGTACGCAACGCCAATCCGGCGACGTATTGAGCGAGTAGGTTCTGCGGCCGCGCCGGGGCGGGTTGCACAGCGCATCATTCGCCGCATCGATCCGAGCGCCTACGATCAAAATGTACATCTCGGCTATGGGCTTTCCTTTCCGCAGCACTGTCACGGGCAGATACTGATGAACCCCAGGCTCCAATGCCTCGACGATCATACGAAACTTATTGCTAACCACCTGCGTCCCACGGGGAAACACGTTATAGTCAAGGGGTTCTTGATGGACAGGTCCTTTGTACCGAGCTTTCGTCGGCGCGTTGGTCGGGTCGACCCAGCGGCCAGAATTTACGGCAGACTCTCTAATCGGCGTGCCGCCATCGTCGGTCTTGTCCGCGACGAGCACGTTTTTCCAGTCTCCATCCAACGGCAAAAAGCCATCCTCGTGGAGCACCTTACCATTTCGCATCACATTGGCTGGACCGAGTGAGTAGGCAACCAAGAGACAACCCTCCTGTTGGTTGGCGGACGTTTCAAACATTGGACGTGCAATCTAACATTTCTTCATTTGAATTCGAGGGAGCATCGCACCTGGAATGCAAAACGTGGAGAGCACTTTAGCTTTTGGGTCTGCAATTCGGACGCCGGTGCCCCAATTTTCGCTGCGCTGTGATTGAATGGAAGCTTTTCTTTCCTCAGCGCCCCTGTTGCACAAAGTCGCGTCACTCGCGAGTTTCGTCGTCGGAGCACTTCGGCTCTGGGCTAGTTGCAATCACTCACTGCAGTCGCCTCGAACTACCGCTCAGCGGACCAAGCTGCTGTTGTCTACACTGCAGCGCCTTCAGGCTTATTGAAAGCTTGGTCTAAGGCAAAAGCTGTCATTGGCCTGAACGTTTTACTGGCGCAGCGATGGACTAGGCCGACCAAATACTGATTCAGTTTAGATCACGCCATTTATTCCCAGACCACCCCAGAGATGCTTGCGGCAAGAAATTTTGTAAGCATTTCTGAATTTGCAACCTGAATTGGTATTTCGCTTACTGTTCCGGCTGCAGCACTCTGGGCTGTGGCGGGTTACGTCCCTTGCCTGCGCCGACGTGTTTTGACTGATCCCAACGCGCAAAGCGCTGCAAGTATCAAGGGCAACCCCGCTGGTAATGGCACTGCCGTTACCACAAGTTGTGGTCCAGTACCGGTAAGCGAGTTGGCCGCGTAGAAGCTTGCATATGTATTTCGTCCGTCCGTATCTGTGTTGCCGAATAACCCTGTAATCACAATTGCCGTTTCGCTGGCTGGCGTCTGAAGCCATTCGCGGAAAAGCTCGGTCACATCCCACGAGTAAACGCCATTTGCTCGTACTGTTTGCAGGTCGAAAGCGGCATCCCCATCATTTCCATACCTTGCGTCAGTTAAGTTGCCATTAACTGGGTCCCATGTCCCATCGAGAGCATAGGCCCCAACTACAAGCTCTCGATCAATCGCAGCTGGGATCAGTGTGCCTGCTAACCCACTGTCTTGTTCAAGTTGAAGACTAACGCGGTATGGGCGTGAAGGCGCCAGAAAAGTGGAAACATCGAATAAGATGAAGCTAATCGTTTCAAGACCGGCGAAACCAATCTCTTGAGCCTTGTCGGCAAGCAAGCGCTCTTGGTTCGAGCTAACACCAAAGCCAAAAGTATAATAACTATCGGTGGCGTCAAATGTGGCGGCACCCGACGCCGTGGAAGCCAAGGCAATCACGGCGGAAAGAAAAATAGTTTTCATGAGTATTCTCCCAGTTTCAGCGTTAAATGCTGTACGACAAAGTCGTCGCTGGGAAACCGGCCTAGCACCCGTTAACGGTACTAGATTGCCGACAATTCCGTCAAGCTTCGCTGCAAACTGTCAATCTCCGCTCCCCTACGAAGGGCACTGCAAATGCATCTTTTTGCAAAGCTGCCAAATCTCAAATTGAAATTCTTCCAGAGCAACGCGCGCCAAGGGAGCCCAAATTGCGTCTTGCAACGGATCAGTTAGCCGGAAAGTCAAAGGAAGATTTACAATGACTGGTATGGGCTCGAAGCTGTCATCTGAGTGTTTTTCCCCGATGACCGCTCTGCGTTACTGAGAAGGCATTGGTGAGCGCCGCGGACTCTTAATCACTCCAAAGCGGGTTGCTCGACCACCGCCAATGCTGTGCTGATCCGCTCATATAGCTCTTCACCTGTCCGGATGTGGCCTTCGAGGTCTGCGATCGCATCAGGGTCAGTTTCTTGGGCCGTTGCTTCGCTTAGATCGTCGACGTTGGCGCGGAGGTCAGGAAGCTTTTTGCGCCAATAGTCCAGTTCCTTTTTCTCATCCTTGGTCATTGGGCCGACAATGCGCACCTCGCCAGTTCGGAAGTCGATTTTAATGTGATCCGGATGAGGGACAGGCTCATCCATGGTTTCGATCCCAGCCTTCGCACACCTGCGCAGCTCCTTTTCCCATTTGATTTTGTAGGTGAGCGCCTTGTCCAGGTATTCCGCATGGAGAATGCTGCGTGAGCTTTCCACCGAGGCTAGGAGCTCCGAGAAGAGCCGCTGCGCGCGGTGTTGGCCTTTGGCCACGTTTACTGCCAGCGACCTCATGACCGCCTGTGCCATAGGGATCGTCACGCTGCGTTGCCCGTCGCGGATCGTGATGTAACGGTATGCCTCATCCAGAATGAGGTCCTTCATCCGTTCCTCATGCAGACCCGGACGTTTGTTCTTTGATCCCTTTGGCCGACCCTTTGGGTTACCCGATTGGCCTGGCTTGAACCGGGTGTCTTTTGGCGGTTTGCCATACCCCACGTGATAGCCGGGACGGGCTACGAGCGCGCGCTCGTCCTCATCGCTGCTCATTCCGCTGCCTCCATCGCCTTGGCGTTCACCGGCGGTGTCCAACCGCAGAGGACCTGTTCCGCTTCATCCTTGGCACATGCCTCCCAGCGCGCGATGATGCGATCGCAATATATCTCATCAAACTCGCATAGATATCCGCGCCTGCCTGTTTTCTCTGCCGCGATCAACGTCGAGCCGGATCCGCCGAAGACATCGAGCACGATGTCGACACGTCCTGAGACATCCCGGATCGCATCCGCGATCATTTGCACCGGCTTGACCGTCGGATGCAGCGCCAGTTCTTCCATGCGCCCTGCCCGCAGGGTGTTGACGCCTCGGTATTCCCAGACGTTGGTCCGGTAACGCCCGTGCTGTCCCAACTTGAAGGTGTTGATGTGCGGCGCGTTCCCTTTCTTGAAGGCGAAGATAAACTCGTGGCGGGACCGGAAGAAGGTGCCCATGCCACCGTTGTCCTTGGCCCAGACAATCAGGTTCTTGAGGTCGTCATAGATCCCCTGGCCGGCTTCGAGCATTTCACCCATGTGACGCCAATCCATGCAAATGAAGTGGACCGAGCCATCGATACTGTGATCAACGAGGTTGCGGAATGCACGCTGCAGAAAGCCGGCAAATTCAGACACGCTCATCTCACCTGCCGCCATGGCAAACTCACGATGCTGCGTCTTCCCGGAGTTGCCCACATGACCGTCGATCGGGACATTTTAAGGCGGATCGGTAAAGACCATCGTGGCGAGCTCGCCACCCATCAGAGATGTAATGGTGTCTGCGTCCAGCGCATCGCCACAGATCAACCGATGCTGGCCGAGCTGCCAGATTTCGCCCGGACTTACGCGCGCGGGCGCCTCATCCGGCACGGCTTCATCGGCGGGGTCACCCTCTTCTTCCGGTATCACGGCCTCCATCAGGGTATCGATTTCAGCAATTGAGAAGCCAGTGAGCCCAATGTCAAACTCCAGGTCATCTGACATTAGCGCCCCAAGCTCTGCCGCGAGCAGGTCTTCGTCCCAGCCTGCATTCAGCGCCAGCTTATTGTCTGCAAATACATAGGCACGTTTCTCGGCCTCCGTCATGTGATCGAAGCGTAGACACGGTACGTCATCCATTCCGAGCTGCTTCGCCGCCGCAACCCGGCCATGCCCCGCAATAATGGTACCACTCTCATCGATTAACACCGGGTTTGTGAACCCGAACTGCGCGATACTGTCGGCGATTTGCCGCACCTGTTTCTTCGAATTTGTCCGCGCATTGTTCGTCCAGGGTTTGAGATCGCGGATCGCGACATATTCAATCTTCGTTTCGGCCATCTTTGGCTCCTGTACTGCTTGCGGGTGGAATCATTCCAGCTGCCCTCATCGTTCGATAAATCTTACGATTTGACATCTGTCAACTTCAGACGCATTATGCCGTTCGACACATCAGACAGGAGGTTTCCGTGAACATCGGGAAAAAGCTGTTCAGCCTGCGCCAGAAGAGCGGCGAGTCCTTGCAACAGGTTGCCGACAAAGTCGGCGTGTCCAAAGCGCATGTCTGGGAGCTGGAAAAGGGTCGCAGCAAAAACCCTTCCTTCGAGCTGGTGCGTAAACTGGCGGCCCATTACGGCGTCGGCATCGATGTGCTGACGGGTGAAGCAGCGGAACCGAACGAAGGCGACCTGCAGATTGAACGGATACATCGCGGCCTCGATGCCC
>JBCCXN010000030.1:0-33973 GCA_039191495.1 Pseudomonadota bacterium
CTGGACGATGACTATGGACGCAAAATCCGCGAGCGCGCTTTGGATGCCACGTCGCTGGGCGTTGCGCACCAATCCAAAAATCGTGATGTCGCAGATGAATTCGGGTATGTGGAACCGCACCTGTGGACAGGTGTAGGACGCGCGCGATCAGGATGTGGTGCAGCCCTGGTCGGCTCTGCAGATCAGGTTCTTTCGGAAATTGAAACTTACAAGAAGATGGGCATGCGCGCCTTTATTTTCTCAGGCTACCCTCATCTGGATGAGTCAAAGCACTTTGGCCGCTTGGTCATGCCGGACTTAAAAACCTGTTCTTTGCCGCAGGCATATGGTCGGGTGCCGGCTGTGTCGCCTGCAACACCCCTGGCAGCAGGGGAGCGTCGGTGATGGAGCGTGTGAGCTTAGCAGCGTCAGTCGAATTCAGTCGCATCATTTACGGCATGTGGCGGCTTACAGATGACGCGGACACCTCGGTGCCGCATGTACGGTCCAAGATCGATGCCTGTCTTGCGCAAGGCATTACAACCATGGATCAGGCTGACATTTACGGCGGGTATGCGGCTGAAGCCTTGTTTGGTCAGGCGCTCAAAGACAGCCCAGGACTGCGAGATCAGCTGGAGATCGTTACGAAATGCGACATTGTCGCACCAGTGGGAAAATACGCGGACGCGCGTGTCAAATACTACGATACAAGTGCGGCACACATCACGGCATCGGTGGACGCATCTTTGGCGCACATGGGGACCGACTACATCGATGTCCTACTGATCCATCGGCCTGACCCGCTGATGGACGCGGCGGAGACAGGTTCAGCACTTGACGGGCTGATCCAGGCGGGCAAGATCAAAGCTGCAGGGGTTTCGAATTTCAAGGCATGGGACTGGGACTTGTTACAGGCCAACATGTCTAACACGCTGGTGACCAACCAAATAGAGATGAGCCTTGCCGCCCGCGAAAGTTTCACCAACGGCGATCTTGCGCAGGCGCAGCGCCTGAAATCGCCTCCCATGGCTTGGTCCCCGTTGGGCGGTGGCAGCCTAATGTCCGAAACGTCCGAACTGACCACAAAAATGGATGAGATTGCGGCCCAAAACACTGTGGATCGCAGTGCTGTTGCGGTTGCGTGGCTGCTGGCGCATCCGGCGCGTATCCTCCCTGTAATGGGCACGAATATCTTGTCTCGCATCAATACGTTTTCAAGCGCTTTCGATGTGGATATGGATCGTCAAACGTGGTTTGAACTCTACGTAGCTGCAAACGGACATGAGGTGCCATGATGGCGGATGGAAGCGGTCAAATGAATTCGTTGCAGCAATTTGAACCCAGCGCTCAGACGCAACGGGCCTACCGTGACGCGCTTGGTCATTTTCCCACCGGGGTCACTGTTGTTACAGCGCACGCACCGCAAGGTTTCGTAGGCATGACAGTGAATTCGTTCAGCTCTGTCTCTCTGGACCCGCCAATGGTGCTTTGGTGTCTGGCAAACGATTCAAACCGCTATGCGGAGTTCGCGGAGGCCACGCACTTTGCGATTCATGTTTTGGCTGAAGGCCAGTCCGAGCTCGCGTGGGCTTTTGCCCGCTCCAGTCAGGCTTTTGATGCGCTGACGGTCAACGTCAATGAGGCCGGAGTGCCCGTTTTTGCAGAGTGTCTGGCGAGATTTGAATGCGCGACCGCGCAACGTCACGCGGCCGGAGATCACCAGATTGTTGTCGGTCATGTGACATCCGCAGCGTACGCTGCAGGCCAACCACTGGTTTTTGCCAAAGGCGGTTTCGGACGGTTTGACATCGGGGCGTAAAACCCCAACCAATGAGGGTGCGAAAAATCGCACCATGCCGGGAAAAGACCGGCGCTAGGGAGGAGGCCCGCATATGGGCGTACTGCTGGCGGTGCTGACACCGCTCCGGCTCATGAACGAGGGCGCACTGGCCGTCGGGCGTGCGATCGGCATCGTGGCTGTTGCCCTTATGGTTGTTGCGATCCTGATTCAGGTATTTTACCGCTACGCTTTGAACAATGCCTTACCCTGGCCGGATGAAGCCGCGCGGTTTTGTATGCTTTGGATGACGGGACTGATGGCGCCCACAGCGTTTCGTCGCGGTGGATTTGTGGCTATCGATACGCTGGTCGTGTTGCTGCCACGTGCGCTCGCCGGCGCGTTGTCATTGTTCTTGCTCTTTCTCAGCCTTGGCGTTCTGCTGGTCGCCGTGCAGATTGGCTGGTCTGAGGTCACAGGTTTCGCAGGACGCTTTGCGACGGCTTCTCTCTACCTTCCAACGGATCTGAGTTTTGAAAACTGGTTCAGGATCCCGCGCAGCTGGATGATGGCGTCTTTGCTGATTGGAGTGATCCTGCTGATTTCCGTGAACGTAGAGTTGATCTTACGAGCGATTGTCAAACTGTTGGGTGCCGCAGATCGCCTGCCGCCAATCTCTCTGGAAGAGAAAGTGGGCGCCGAATAATGCTGGTCTGGTTCCTGCCGCTGTTCCTGCTGTTTCTGCTGATCGGTTTACCGGTCTTTTTCGGATTGCTCGCTGCCCCCGGTATCTTGCTGTATCTTAACGGTCAGGAAAAAGACATCACGCTGCTTTACCGCAATCTTTACAATGGGATGGACAGTTTTCCCTTGATGGCGATCCCGTTTTTCATGCTCGCCGGAGAACTGATGAATCGTGGTGGCATCACCATGCGTCTGGTCGAATTCAGCCAAGCGATGATGGGGCATCTGAGGGGCGGGCTGGCCCACGTGAACATCTTGTCGTCGATGCTCTTTGCCGGGCTTTCCGGGTCTGCGGTCGCTGATACTTCTGCTCTGGGCTCAATGCTGATCCCGGCTATGGAAAAGCAAGGGTACAGCCGGAAGTTTGCAGCCGCGATCACGGCCGCCAGCTCTGTGATTGGGCCAATCATACCTCCATCGGGCATCATGATCATTTACGCTTACGTCATGGGCGAGAGCGTTGCGGCCTTGTTTCTGGCAGGTATCGTGCCCGGCATAATTGTGGGCGTTGGATTGATGTTCATGGTTAAGGTTATGGCGGATCGCTACGACTTTCCCGTTGCCACCAAGAAGCACTCCTGGGCAGAGCGGGGACAGGCCAGCCTTAAGGCGTTTTTCCCGCTGCTGACACCCGTTATCATTTTGGGCGGCATTTTGGCGGGTGTTTTTACACCGACAGAAGCTGCTGCGGTCGCTGTGGCTTATGCGCTTGTCATCGGGCTTTTCGTGATGCGATCGCTCAAGCCATCGGAGCTGCCAGATGTTCTTGGACGGGCAGGGTTGACCTCTGCCGTGGTGCTTCTGCTTGTTGGCGCTGCAATGGCTTTCAAAACAGTTGTCAGCCTCAGCCACGCGCCCGAGGCCATGGCGGAATTTGTACTTGCGCTGACGAGCAACCCGCTAATCTTGTTGTTCCTGATCAACTTGCTGTTGTTCGCTGTCGGCATGTTTCTGGATGCGGGCCCGGCCATCATTATTCTGGGGCCGATCCTTGGACCCATTTTTGTAGAACTGGGCGTCGATCCCATTCACTTTGCCATTATCATGAGTGTCAACCTGACGGTTGGGCTGGCAACTCCGCCGATGGGGCTGGTGCTTTTTGTGGCTTCGTCCGTCTCCGGCGAGCGCGTGGAAGCGATCTCAAAGGCTATTTTGCCTTTTCTCGCAGTCGAGATCGTGGTGATCTTCCTGATAACTTACATTCCTGCACTTTCCATGACGATCCCGCAACTCACGGGATTTGCAAACTGACAAAACACTTCAACGGGAGGACTATAATGCTCAGAAAGACACTCAAATCCGTTGCGTTGGCAGCCGTGCTGACTGGCACGGCGGTTGCCGCGCAGGCGCAGGATTTCACGATCCGTGCCACCGCGAACTCGAACGAGAATGACGAGGATTACGACGGGCTTATCGTGTTTAAAAACTACGTTGAATCCGCCTCGAACGGTGCAATAGCCGTGGAACTTTTCATTGGGACGCAGCTGTGTTCCAACGGGGCCGAATGCCTGCAAGGCGTCGCTGACGGCACTATTGATGTTTACGTTTCCACTTCAGGTGGCGCAGCGGGCATCTTCCCTTATGTTCAGGTGCTTGATCTGCCATATCTAATGGCCGATGACAGGATTGCCGAGCATGTGCTCTCTGGGGATTTTACGCGCAAGATGCGCGATATGGCGCTCGAGGATTCCGGCGGCACAATCCGACTGATGACCGTCGGTAACACCGGCGGCTGGCGCAATTTTGCCAACACCAAGCGCCGCATTGCGGAGCCGACGGATATGGAAGGCTTGAAGATCCGTACGGTGGTTGCCGATCTGCCGCAGGAGCTGGTCAAAGCACTGGGTGCGGCTCCGACGCCAATTCCATGGCCTGAGCTCTTCACCTCGTTCCAGACCGGCGTTGTCGAGGGGTCAAAAAACGGGATCACCGACATCATGGGCATGAAGTTTCCGGATGCCGGCCTGAAATACGTGACACTCGACGGACACGCCTACATGGGCGCGCTATGGTGGATGAACAACGAAAAGTTCCTGTCTATGCCAGAAGACATGCGTCGCGTTGTGGTGGACGGTTTTTACGCGCTGCAGCAAGCCACTTTTGCCTCGCCAAAGCGTAAGTCGATCAAAGCTTATGAACAATTTGTGGCTGACGGCGGTGATCTGTATGTGCCAACGCCCGAGCAGAAAGCAGCCTTCAAAGAAGGGGCGGCTCCTGTTTTTGAATGGTTCAAGGGCAACGTCGGTCGTGGCGAAGAAATCTTTGAGGCGCTGGCTGCGGCCGTGGCGGACGCCGAAGCGGATGTCGGATCGGCGCGCGATGCAGATTTGAACTGAACGGAGAGCCGCGCCGGAAATGGCGCGGCTTTGCCCTGCCTGTTGCGCGTACGCACATTGACAACTTGTTCTTTCCGGCGCATCCGCTGGGTCAATCGAGGGAAATACGAGCGGCGCGCCTCGTATACATTGGACCGGGTTGTGGGAACGTTGCCGGTTTCACCGTCTGGCTTGGGCCTGTCACGCGAAAGGGTCAGAAGTTTCCTCAGACGGGTTAACGAAACGGGTACATCCAAACCTTGTAATCTTCGACAAGAATATGCGCCTTATCAATCTCATCCGCAGTCATTTTCTTGACCACTTCCTCAAGGCTGATGGCGGCGTCCGGGTCGCCGCCGATGGCGGAAAGCGTGTACCACATATAGGCGCGGACCAGGTCCGCCGCGGGCAAGCCCCGTCCGACCTCGTAGTACCACCCGACGCCGGATTGCGCGCCGGGGTGTCCTTTCATGGCCGAGCGCAGATACCACTCAAAGGCCCTTTGATCGTCGCGGGGGCGCCCAAGCCCCATGGCGTACATTACGCCGATCAGTTCCTCGGCTTCCGCATTGCCGGACCGGGCCGCGGGCCAAAGCGCCTCATACGCCTCCTGAAACTGACCCGCTTCCATCAGATCGCGCGCACCTTCCAACTCGGCCGTCGCTGGCCCGGCCAAAAGCAAGCCTATTACCGCTATGGCGCGCATGGGATCGCAATCTCCTTTTTGGCAACGGCAGTTCTGGCCAGCGATCTGCCTGCGCCTCTGACTGCAGAAGATTTCATCGAATTCGACCGGTTTCAAGCGGGGCTGGGACAAGATCTGTTTTACGACACGATCCTGTCCGGAAATCAAAACATTTCCTGCGCACATTGCCACCATCCAAAGTTCGGCACAGGCGATGGTCTTTCATTGGGTATTGGGGAAGGCGGAGAAGGACTGGGTCCGGATCGCACGCCGGGCTCAGGGGCCAGCCGGATCGCAAAACGCATTCCGCGCAACGCACCTGGACTTTGGAACCTTGGAGCACGCGACCTCAGCGTCATGTTTCATGACGGTCGCCTGAGCCTCTCTGATGCCTACGGAAATGGTTTTAACTCTCCGGCGCAGGAATGGTTGCCCGACGGTCTCAACTCACTTTTGGCTGCGCAGGCATTGTTCCCGCTGGTTGCGCAGTTTGAGATGGCGGGCAATCCGGGTGAGAACGAAGTCATCGGCGCAGTGCATGACCGCATAGACGCGGCGTGGCCGATCCTCGCCAAACGTGTGCGGACAGACACACGTTACAGTGCGCGTTTTGTTGATGCTTTTGAGCACATCAACGCGGCAGAAGAGGTGACAATCGTTGAGGTTGCGAACGCTCTGGCCGCTTTTATGGCTGTAGAATGGGAAAGCAGGGATAGCCCGTTCGATCGCTATCTCGCCGGGCAAATGCAGGCGTTGACCCCCAAGCAAAAACGCGGAATGACGCTGTTTTACGGATCAGGTGGTTGCAGCGATTGTCATAGCGGATCATTGATGTCGGATCAGCAGTTTCACGCGCTGGGTTTGCCCGCCTTCGGTCCTGGTCGAACGCGGACTTTTGACCCTTATGCCCGCGATGTGGGCCATATGGCAGAGAGCGACCGTCTTAAGGATGCCTATGCATTCCGGACACCAATGTTGCGTAACATCGCCCTGACTGCGCCATACGGGCACAATGGCGCCTACGCGACGTTGGAGGGCATGATCCATCATCATCTTGACCCGGTTTCTGCGCGCAAGACTTGGATCGCGGCAGACGCGCGTCTGCCGGAAGTTCCATGGCTTGCATCAACTGATTTCATCCTGCAAAGCGACCGCATCGAAGTTCAGCGCCAGGAACGGGCGATCCAAATGGAGACCATCAGCCTGACCGACGCGCAGATTGATGAGTTGATCGCCTTCATGCATGCATTGACGGGTGAGGGCAGTGTTCAAAACCCACCGTTTGGTGTGCCGTCATGGTTCTCGCCCTGACGCGAAAGCATTTTCGAAATGGCATGATAGGAGGCTTTCGGCGTCCGTTTGAGCGTTTCAAAGTCTACGTGAACAAGCCCAAAACGCTTCTCATACCCCAACGCCCACTCGTAGTTATCCAGCAAGGACCAAAAGGTATAGCCGGCCAGAGGCACGCCATCGGCAATTGACTGTCGCGCGGCGTTCAAATGGCTTTGCAGATATGCTGTGCGCGCGGAATCAGGAGCGCCAACCTCGTCCGGGTGTGCCATCCCGTTTTCGGTTATGTAAACGGGAAGCGCGTCGGTGTAATTCTGCTGCAACCAAGTAAGGATAGTGTACAGACCTTCAGGTTCTATCTCCCAGCCCATCTGGGTTTTCGGCAGCGGCCCTTCGACTTCTTTCAGGGAAGGCCAGGGGCCGCTGTCGGCAGCAATGCGCTTGCAGGTGTAATAGTTCACCCCGAACCAGTCGAGCGGCTGACCGATGAGGCCGAAATCGCCTTCCCATCCTTTCGGCATATGCGGCTCCAGCCCTTCCAGCACCTCCGGCGGATAATGACCCTTGAACAGGCCGCTGACGAAAAACCTGTTGTAGATCGCCTCATAAGTGGTCGCAGCATGCTGTGAAGCCGCACTGGCGTCGGCCGGATGAACATGTTCGAAGTTGCAGACAGCCCCGATGTTCGGCACGTTGAGCGCCCGCATCGCCTGTACCGTGCGACCGTGCGCTGTCAGCACGTGATGCATCGCATGCGCGGTCGCTCTGATGTCGCGCAGACCCGGCGCTTGTAAACCGAGAAAGTGAGACAGCCACGCCACGCACCAAGGTTCATTGATCGGCGCCGCACTGAAGACGCGGTCGCCGATCCGCCGCATGATGACATTGGCAAAATCGGCCAACCAGTGCGAGATATCAGGATTGGCCCAGCCACCCCGATCGGCCAGAGCAGACGGTAATTCCCAATGGTATAGCGTTGCCATCGGCTTCAGATCGCGCTCAAGCAGCCCGTCGACGAGCCTGTCGTAAAAGTCGAGTCCTTCGGGATTGGGTGTGCCGCGGCCGTCCGGCAAGACACGTGCCCAACTTGTTGAAAACCGATACGCATCGAGCCCCATTGATTGCATGAGGTCGAGATCTTCCTGCCAAAGGTGGTAGTGATCGCATGCGCGTGCGCCATGCTCTGAGCGCACAACATTCCCCGGCGTTGCCGCGAAGGTATCCCAATGCGTCGAACCTGCTCCACCGTAGCCATGACCCTCAATCTGATAGCTGGATGTGGCCGCCGCAAAAATGAAGTCAGGCGGGAAATCTGATCGCGTTAGATCCATACGCTCCAGTGTCCTTTCTTAGCCGCTCATGCGAAGGGCCCAGGCCCGCAGGATGCGCCCCGAACAAGGTCGACTTCCCAAAGTTCTTGCTGTGCGGGCCGGTTTGGTGACGCGATCCGGTCCAGCAACATAGCAGCGCAACGTTTACCCGCCGCGCGCACGGAAGAGCGAACGGCCGCGAACGGCGGCGGTGCGCCCGCGTTCGGAAGATAAGAGATATCATCATCGAAACAGATGATGGATACCTGACATCCGGCGCGCAGCCCCATGTCTTCGACCGCACGTTTGACGCCCAGAGCCAGCGCAATCGACGCGACAACAAATGCCGTTGGCGGCTCGGACAAATCCAGCATTTGAGAGGCTGCAGTATACCCATTTGGTTCCGACATATCACATGAACGCATCAATAACGGATCGGCGCCCAGCTCTGCCTCGGACATCGCTGAGAGAAATCCAACGCGACGGCGTGCCGCAAAGTCCATCCTTTCGTTTCCGTTGATCAGTGCGATGCGCCGATGTCCCAGCTCGATCAAATGGCGCGCAGCCTGATCGAATGCGCGACGATTGTTCACATCAAGCCAGTCGTAGGGCAGGCTCACGTTTGAGGCACGGCCATGCACAACAAAGGGAATGTCGAGATCGCGCAAATGAGCGATGCGGCGGTCGTCGCAACTTGGTGCCTGCACGATGACACCGTCGACAACACCGTGCTCTGCGAAATGGCTGTAAGCCTCAAGCTCTTCCGCGTCCTCCACGATTTTCAACGTCATTGTGAATCCGTGTGCGGCATAGACGAGACCGGCGCCGGCCACGAAATCCGTAAACACCATATTTACCAACTCGCTTTGCCGCGACAATGGAATGATATGACCTATGGACATTGATTTTCCTGTGGCGAGCGTACGAGCGCGTATGTTGGGACGATAGCGGTAGCGTTGAGCAGCTTCTGCCACCCGTTTGCGGGTCGCCTCATTCACTTCCGGATATCCGTTTAACGCACGGCTCACTGTCGTTTGCGATAGGTTAAGTTGTTCTGACAGTTGCTTTAAATTCACACCGTCTCCCACAATCTAAAATCTCATTTGGTCATGCGGACGCGCGTTTTGGTAGACGCTCAACCGCGCGCAAACAATGACATCTTGCCGGTGGTTGTCAAAGCGCTTTGAACGTTTGACTCAGTTGCGTCTGCCTGAGTTGACAGCTGTGACCGCTTGCGTCACGGTTTAAGGTATCCAAAGCGCTTTGAGACGATTCTCGGAGTGGTTGATCAGGATTGCAAAGAGACCGGCGAAAACTCCGGCTCTACGGGAGGACAACATGCGATCACGGCTTTATGCTGGCGCTGCTGCGCTGGCCTTTTCTGCAGGAATTGCACAAGCGGACGGACACTTGATTTTTCCGGTCGGCGAGGGCGGTTTCAACTGGGACAGCTATAACGCTTTTGCGGAAAAATACGATCTATCCGGACAAGTTATCGAGATCACCGGAACTTGGACTGGAAATGAGAAAGTTCAGGTAGACAATGCTTTTGCCTACTTCGGCACGGCGACCGGAGCCGAAGTAAGGTACAATGGTTCCGAGAGTTTCGAAAATGACATTGTTATTTCAACGCAATCGGGTTCAGCTCCTGACATCGCGGTGTTCCCTCAACCGGGTTTAGCTACCGACTTGGCTGCGAAAGGATTTTTACATCCTTTGCCTGACGGCACAGCCGATTGGATAGTTGACAATTACTCTGCAGGTCAGTCTTGGGTTGATCTTGCAACTTACGCTGATCCAGACGGAAACGACCAACTCTTCGGAATCTTTTACCGTGCAGATGTAAAGTCTTTGGTGTGGTATTCGCCAATTGGGTTTGATGAAGCCGGATATGAAGTTCCAGAAACGATGGAAGAACTTAAGGAGCTTACAGATCTTATTGTCGAAGATGGTGAAACACCGTGGTGTATCGGAATTGGATCGCAGGCTGCGACAGGATGGCCCGCGACGGACTGGGTCGAAGATATGCTTCTCAGAACACAACCACCTGACGTTTATGACAAGTGGGTCGCAAACGAGATTCCTTTTGACGACCCGCGGATTTTAGGTGCGATCGAAGAATATGGATCTTTCGCCCGCAACGAGGAATACGTTGACGGCGGCAGTGCAGCAGTTGCCAGCACAGACTTCCGCGATAGCCCGGCGGGGCTCTTCTCGATTCCTCCGAAGTGCTACCTTCACCGCCAAGCTTCGTTTATACCTGCATTCTTTCCAGACGGCACCGAGATCGGTGAAGATGTAGACTTCTTTTACTTCCCGGCATTTGACAGCCAAGATCTGGGAAAACCGGTCCTTGGGGCAGGCACACTGGCGGCAATCACAAAGCCATCGGAGGCGGCGTACGCGTTTATCGAATGGATGAAGACGCCAATCGCGCACGAACTCTGGATGGCGCAAGGCAACTTCATTACAGCCCATGCCGGCGTTAACGCTGAACTCTATGCGGACGAAAGCCTACGGGCTCAAGGTGAGATCTTGCAAAACGCGACGACATTCCGCTTCGATGGCTCGGACCTAATGCCTGGCGAGATTGGAGCAGGGGCGTTCTGGACCGGAATGGTCGATTACACCACGGGCGCATCTGCAGAAGAAGTCGCACAAGGTATTCAGCAGCGCTGGGACGCGATCCAGTAAAGGTAACAGCGGACCGGTACGCGTGATCGCCGGTCCGCTCTAACTTGAGAGCGCAGGGAAAGGGCTGCAATGTCTCCCATTTTTCAAGGCCTGGTGACCATTCTTATCGGTGTGGGTGGCTGTGTCGGATACTTCTTTCTGTCTAACCTTATACTCGACAAGGTGATCTTTCCCGCGCGCGGGCCGAACCCGGGACAAAACATCAACCGGGCCAATCTGGTTCGGCCGTGGCTCTTTATGCTGCCGGCCATGGCGCTCCTGGGGCTTTACCTTCTTTACCCCGTCGTCGGCTCGTTTTATCGCTCTCTTTTTAACCGGTCCGGCGAAGAGTTCATAACCTTCGGCAACTACGCGACGATGTTCGGCGACACCGAATTTCAAACCGCGTTGTTTAACAACTTTCTTTGGGTTCTTTTTGTTCCCGCGGCGGCGACATTCCTAGGATTGCTCGTTGCACAGCTGACCGACCGTCTCGCCTGGGGCAACATTGCAAAATCCCTCATCTTTATGCCTATGGCCATCTCTTTTGTTGGTGCATCACTGATCTGGAAATTCGTGTACGCCAACAACGCAGACATTGGGCTTATCAACGCTTTGCGGGACTTCTTTGGAGCAGAAGGGCCGCTTGACGTGTTGCAGGTGCAGTTCTGGAACAACTTCTTTCTGATGGTCATCTTGATCTGGATCCAAACCGGGTTTGCCATGGTTATCCTGTCTGCGGCTTTGCGCGGCATTCCAGAAGAGACCGTTGAGGCCGCCATCATCGACGGAGCCAATCCGTTTCAGGTGTTTTTCCGGATCAAAGTTCCACAAATCATGGGTACAATTGTTGTGGTCTGGACCACGATCACCATTCTCGTGCTTAAAGTCTTTGACATCGTTTACACCATGACAGGGGGCAATTTCGGCACGGAAATCCTGCCCAGCTACATGATGTCTTACATGTTCCGCGATGATGGACGCGCAACGGCTGTTGCCTTTGTCATCATGGTTATCGTGCTGCCGGTTATGATCTGGAATATCCGACAAGCGCGGGCCGAGATGCGTTGAGGAGCTGAGGTTATGGATAGCATCGCTGGCACCAAGTCTTCGCTCAGCTGGGCCGTCAACATCTCTGTCATAGTCCTTGTGGTTCTGTGGCTGGTTCCGACCGTAGGGCTTCTGGTATCCTCTTTCCGGGACCGCGACCAGATTACGGCGACGGGCTGGTGGTTGTCGCCTTTTGCTGTTGAGCAGAACTTTCAGGCCAAGATTCCGGCTGCTGAGGCGCGCAAAACCGGCGACTTCTTTGTCATAGAGGGCAATATCTTCAATGGTGGTGAAGGGGACGTGATACGCTTTGGCGGTACGCGCTCCGCCCCCACGGCCTTCGCGCCGGGCGAAACCGCAGACCTGCGTCGCGATCGGAGCTTGGTCGTGCAAGCCAATGGTGACTTCGTTTACAAAAATCCCAATGAGGTTAAACGCGACCCCAACATATATTACTCCAGCGCGACACCGCCGAGTTTCTCGCTCGACAATTACCGGACGATCCTGTTCTCAAATGGGATGGATGTTGCATTCATCAACACGTTCACGGTGACAATCCCTGCAACGATCATACCGATACTTATCGCAGCGTTTGCCGCTTATGCTCTGGCTTGGATGGATTTCAGGGGCAGGGGGTTTTTGATTGCCATGGTGGTTGGATTGTTGGTTGTGCCCTTGCAACTGGCGCTTGTCCCGCTGCTGCAGTTACACAACCGGGTTGGCATCGGGCAGAGCTTTCTTGGCATCTGGCTGGCGCATACCGGGTTTGGTTTGCCGCTCGCTATATATCTCTTGCGCAACTACATGGTTGGCCTGCCGCGCGATATTATTGAGAGCGCAAAGGTGGACGGCGCCACCGATTTTCAAGTCTTTACCAAGATCGTGCTGCCTCTTAGTTTTCCCGCCTTGGCATCGTTCGCGATTTTCCAGTTTCTCTGGGTTTGGAATGACCTGCTGGTGGCCAAAGTCTTCTTGCCGTCGAACTCAGAAAGCTGGGTCATGACTGTTAAGATTGCCGATGACCTGCTTGGGTCGCGCGGTGGGGACTGGGGCATTCTGGCCGGCGCGGCCTTCATCTCTATCGCGGTGCCGCTTGCGGTGTTCTTCACCATGCAAAGGTATCTCGTGCGCGGCCTTTTGGCCGGTTCCGTCAAGTAACTTACCCAGGATAGAACGCTTATGACCAAGCACGAACAGCACCTGCATCTCGCCGCGGCGGACAAGGACTGGTGGCGTGGTGCGGTGATTTACCAGATCTACCCGCGCAGTTTTCAAGACAGCAACGCAGACGGCATCGGCGATCTTCTCGGGATTGCGCAGCGGATGGGCTATGTCGCTTCCCTCGGCGTTGACGGGCTATGGATTTCTCCCTTCTTCACATCTCCAATGAAAGACTTTGGTTATGACGTAAGCGATTATTGCGACGTTGATCCGATGTTCGGCACTCTGGCCGATTTTGATGTGCTTGTCGAAGCGGCCCATCAGTACGGCTTGAAGGTCATGATCGATCTGGTGCTGAGTCACACTTCTGACCAGCACCCGTGGTTTCAGGAAAGCCAGAAGGACCGTGCGAATCCAAGGGCTGACTGGTATGTATGGTCAGACCCAAAGCCCGATGGCACGCCACCCAACAACTGGCTGTCCATTTTTGGCGGTCCCGCTTGGCAGTGGGATGCGGGTCGGCAACAGTACTATTTGCACAATTTTCTCGTGGAACAGCCCGATCTTAATTTTCACAACGAAGATGTGCAAAACGCGCTTTTGTCCGTGACCAGATTCTGGCTGGATCGGGGCGTTGACGGTTTCCGGCTGGACACAATCAATTTTTACTTTGCTGACAAAGCTTTGCGCGACAATCCTCCACTGCCTCAGGACAGACGCAACGACAATATTGCGCCCGCGGTCAATCCCTACAATCATCAAGAGCATCTTTACTCGAAAAACCAGCCGGAAAACATTGAGTTCCTGAGGAAATTTCGCGCTTTACTCGATGAGTATCCTGCAGCGGCCTGTGTGGGTGAGGTCGGCGACGCGCAACGTGGATTGGAGATTTTAGGCGAATACACCAGTGGCTTAGACAGGGTGCACATGTGCTACGCCTTTGAGTTTCTGGCTAAAACTCAATTGAATGCCACGCGAGTGGCCGAGGTATTCGACGAACTGGGTCGCGTCGCACGCGACGGCTGGCCGTGTTGGGCCTTTTCAAACCATGATGTGATGCGCCATGCGTCCCGATGGGATCTGTCTGCGCAGGCGCAGCGTCTGTTTGCGACCCTGATCATGTGTTTGCGTGGATCGGTCTGCATCTATCAGGGCGAGGAACTGGGGCTGCCCGAAGCAGACGTGGCCTTTGAAGACTTGCAAGATCCGTACGGCATTGCGTTCTGGCCAGAATTTAAAGGGCGCGACGGATGCCGAACGCCAATGGTTTGGGAGCGCAACGACCAGAACGGTGGATTTTCAGAGGGCTTTCCATGGTTGCCGGTCAGTCACGACCACCTCAACCGATGCGTTGAACAGCAAGAGGAGGAGCCTGGCGCGATCCTGCATCACTACCGAAAGGCGATAGATTTTCGCAAGGACCACCCAGCTTTGGTCAAGGGAGATCATACGGGCGTATTTGCCTATGGGGATGTTCTTCAATTTACGCGCACCAGTGATGATGAGACAGTGTTTTGCGCGTTCAACATGTCTGACACGCCGTCTCTGCACGGTATGCCTCCGGGCGACTGGCTAACTATCGGGCAGGAGTTGGGCGGTGCGACGCCGAGCCCTGACTTCAAATTGCATCTCGGGCCGTGGCAAGTCTGCATCGCCATCAAACAGGATTAACCCGCGTCTTGGGAGGGACGTAAGATATGGCCAACCTCAAGCTCACGGATGTGGGTAAAGCCTACGCTGGGAACGTAGAAGTTCTCAAGCACATCAACCTCGACATCACGACGGGAGAGCTGATCGTATTTGTCGGGCCGTCGGGCTGTGGGAAGTCCACTCTCCTTCGCATGATTGCGGGATTGGAAAAGATCACTTCGGGTGAGTTGACGATTGACGACGTGCGTGTGAATGATGTGCCGCCAGCACAGCGTGGCATTGCGATGGTGTTTCAGTCCTATGCGCTCTACCCGCATATGACCGTCCGTGACAATATGGCGTTTGCCCTGAAACTGGCAAAGAAACCAGCACAGGACATCGACGAAGCTGTCAATCGTGCGGCTAAGGTTCTTCAACTAGAACAATACCTTGATCGTTTACCCAAGGCTTTGTCGGGTGGGCAGCGTCAGCGGGTCGCCATTGGGCGGTCGATCGTGCGAGACCCCAAGGTCTATTTGTTTGACGAACCGTTGTCGAACCTAGACGCCTCGTTGCGCGTCGCCACACGGATTGAAATTGCGCAGTTGAAAGAAAGCATGCCCAATTCAACCATGATCTATGTGACACATGATCAGGTCGAGGCAATGACTTTGGCCAGCCGCATTGTCGTTCTTGCCAATAAAGGTATTGCGCAAGTTGGCACACCTCTGGATCTTTATGAACGGCCGGAAAATGAATTTGTGGCCCAGTTTATCGGCTCTCCTGCGATGAACCTGTTGCCGGGGGAAATTGTTGAGACGGGCGACGTGACACAGGTACACCTTGTTTCGGGACATGGAACGATTGCCGCGCACATTGAGACGCAGGAAGCCGACAAGGGCCTGAGTGTCAACGTTGGCATCCGCCCAGAAGACATGGCTGTGACCGAAGGTGACGACTTTGCATTTGAGGGCGAAGTAGAAATCGTCGAGGCACTCGGCGAGGTCACACAGGTCTATTTCCGTAAAGAAGCTTCGGGATCTCCGGCCGTAATCGGCAAGCTGCAAGGCATTCACGCGGGACTGCGCGGGAAAAACCTCAAAATGACCGTAAACCCCGAAAAAGTGCATCTGTTTTCGAACGGTCATTCGCTCCTGTACAGATGAGGCACTGCATTGCTCTGAGCCGGATTTACGCGAAAAAGTAGCGGTTCAATGGCGTGAGCAAGCACAAGATTTTCATGCTAGCGGATTTACAGATCGCCTGCCATGGCATTAGGCTGACGGAACGCACCACGTGTGAGAGGACGAGATTTGGGTGAGAGTGCCGGTGCATTGCTAATCTTGCTTAGCCTGCTTCAGGTCAAGCACATGTTCGCTGATTTCTTCTGGCAAAATGAGTTTATGTTAGGGGACCGCGACAAGTATATTCATCCAGGGCGCATGGTGCACGCGGGCATACACGCCGTTGCGTCTTTCATTGCTTTTGTGATCATGGGCGCAAGTTTTGCATTCGTTCTGGTTCTCGTTTTGGCCGAATGGGTGGTGCATTATCACATTGATTTCTGGAAAGGCCGATATACGGCCAAAAACGACCTGACACCTGCAGACGCGTCTTTTTGGAGAGCGACCGGTGTCGATCAGGCGCTTCACCAATTCACCTACATTGCGATGATCCTTGCTTGGTTCGCGACGCTGCCAACGTAACAAAAAACGCAATGTGTACGTTTGTTTGCGCTGATGGACACGCAGCTTCGCGAATTTAGAATAGGTCGCGAGAGATCCGGGAATATGTGCAAACATTGATTTTTTCGCGTTCATCGTTAACCTCGCCCTACTGTTTGTATAATTTGCTGCCCTGAGGTTTAGGGAGAACGCATTGAGAATTCTGCCAAATTTTGTTGCGGTGGCGGCGTTTGTTCTAACCGGAAATATTAACGCACAGGCTGAAAGTCTGCGCGAAGCCGTTCGCTTTGCGGTCGCGACAAACCCTTCCGTCAAAGCGTCCGAAGCCGAAACGCGCGCGACGGCTTTTGAATTATTGCAGTTGGAACGGGAGTATCTTCCAACTGTCACTCTGAACGCTGAGACAGGACTGCAACGGGTGGATGATCCCGAAAACCTGTCTCCGGCCGACAATGACGAATTGACGGACCGAGACCAACTGGGCCTGCGTGCTGAACTTGTGCTCTTTGACGGGTTTCGGCGCGCCAATCTTGTCTATGCGAATGCGGCGCGTGTCGATGGCAGTATCTTTCGCCTCCTGGATGCGTCCGAAACGATGGCGTTGAATGCTACAGAAGCCTATATCGACGTTTACAGGCACCGTGTTTTGCTTGAAGTGGCCAAACGCAACGTCGCAAAACACGAAGAAATCGGCGAGCGGGTCCGGGCTCTGGTTGACGGCGGACGCCTGCCGTATAGCGACGAACTGACGATTGACGACCGTATTCGTTCTGCGAGGCTGGCGCAGCTGGATGTGGAACGGGCGTTACGAGACGCAAATGCGCGGTATATCCGCGTGATCGGACGTGGACCGACTGGTGGTATGAGTGTGCCGCGTGCGCCGGCACCACAATCCCTTGAAGCACTCACATCAGAGGCTGTTGACAGCAGTTACCGCGTTCAGTTTGCACGCACTCAGATCGATCAGAGCCGGTTTCAATCCGAGGCCATTCTTGCCGATCGCAAACCACGTGTAACGCTGAATGCCGGAGTCGTCCGCGATATCAACCGTAACGGTGTCGACGGCACGCGCACGGATCAAACGCTTGGTCTCGGAATGCGTTGGACGCTGTATCAGGGGGGGCGCGCGGCCGAAGAAAACGCACTTGCTGAACTGACCAGTCGCGCGCTGTCAGAGCAGACGCTTGCGGTGCGCGAAGTCACGGAACTGGCCGCCCGCACGTGGAACGCTTATCGCACAAACCTTGAAAGAACCCGGCAGTTGAGCGAGCAGCTTCGTATCAACAGGCTGATTGTCGAAGTCTACGGGGAAGAATTCGAAGCGGCGAAACGGACACTGCTTGATTTGCTGGAAGTAGAGCGCGCGCGATTTAACGTCGAATTTGAGAGTGTCGGCGCTGAGGCTGGTCTGGCGTTCAGCACTTACAGGGCATTGGCGACACAAAGTAAGCTCGCCGGTTTTTTTGGGTTGGCCGCCAGTGAGCTTGCGCTTGAGCCTGCGTTTCAGCAACGTGCGCGGGTCAGCCCGGCAACTGTTTTTGACACAACCATTGCGCCTTTGTCTGATGGCGAGCCGTTGCAATGAGCCTTGACGACGACACCGCCCCCAAGGCCGTGTCGACTGGGAGCGGGACACCCGGCGCAATGGGCCAGCCCTCGGCGGATGAGAGGCTGGCTGTCGTGCAGTGGCTGGCGCGACGGTTCGATTGCGCTTTCACACCGGATGCGGTTTTTTCACGCCTGCCGCGCGACTTGAACTTTCAAAGACCGGCTGGCCTTGCGCGAGCTCTTCAGACTGTAGGATTGAAGAGTCGCCTGATCGAACGTGATCCAGCGCGCATAGACGCTGTTGCTTTGCCTGTCGTCTTATTTCCGAAATCGGGCGGTGTACTAATCCTGACGCAGATTGATAAACACGCGGGTTTGGCAACGACAGTGGATCCAACCGGAGCCGGTTTGGAACGCGAAATCAAACTGCGCAAACTGCGACGGCTCGTGCGACGCGACATGCTTCTTGTAACACCTGCCGAGGATAAAACGCACGCGCGTTTGGCCCCGCAAGCCGTTGCGCTTGCGCCAAGCGTGGGCCATTGGTTTTGGTCACCGGTACGCGCCAATTGGCGCAGTTGGATGCAGATCGCGCTGGCGGCGCTTCTTCTCAACCTGATGACGTTGGCGTTGCCACTGTTCGTCATGAACGTTTATGACAAGGTCATTCCAAATCTTGCCTACGTGACACTCGCGACGCTGGCAGTCGGTGTCGGAATCGCGCTGTTTCTGGATCTTGTTTTGCGAACAATCCGGGGCAACGTAATAGAAAACATCAGTCGCCGGGTGGACCTTAAAGTCGCGGCGGCCCTGTTTCATCAGGCGATGCAAGCGCGTCTGCTGGACCGTCCCGGCGGCGCAGCCGGCATTGCCAGCACGATCCGTGATTTCGAGGTGGTACGGGAATTTTTTGCCTCGGCAACCTTCGTGGCTCTGATCGATTTTTTGTTTATTGGGATATTCATTGTGGCTCTGTTTTTCATAGTCGGGCCAATTGCCATGGTCCCGCTGTGCGCGATCCCGGTTGTTGTTCTTCTCGCGGTTCTGGCACAGGTGCCGTTGGGTCGCGCAGCCGGTCGCGCGCAGCAGATGGCGACCAAACGCCATACTGTATTGATCGAAGCTCTTGCAGGCGTCGAAACGGTGAAATCGCTCAACGCCGAACCATTGATGCAACAAGAGTGGGAGAACGCGGTTGCTGCGTCCAGTCAGGTCAACGGGCGTACCAAGTTTTGGTCCAGTCTTGCCACGCATGGCACCATGCTTGCTCAGCAGGCAGTGAGCGTTCTGATGATTGTCTGGGGCGTCTTTCTGGTGGCGGAAGGAAAAATAACGATCGGCGGTCTGATCGCGGCCAATATTCTGGCCGGCCGCGTTCTTGCGCCCCTGGGAACGATCGCGCAAACGATCTTTCGAGGCCAATATGCCTTCAAGTCTTTGGCTGCGCTGAACGCCTTCATGAGCCTGCCTGTCGAGCAGACATCCGCGGTCAACTCCGATGCGCAGGTTAAGCATGGAGGCGTCAGCCTGCGTGGGGTGTCCTACAGGTATCCGCAAACCAACGTATCTGCCCTCAGTGATCTCAGTTTTGATGTGGCACCAGGTGAATGCGTTGCGCTTTTGGGTCGCGTTGGGTCGGGAAAATCCACTGCGGGCAAGCTCTTGTGCGGTCTTTTTCAGGCGGCGAGCGGGACCATTCTGATCGATGGCACGGCGATCACCCAGTATGATCCGGCTGAACTGCGCCGCGGCATCGGCTATTTGCCGCAGGCGCCAGAGCTTTTCACCGGCACCTTGCGTGAGAACCTGACAGTCGGCAACGCCCAAGCCAGCGATCACGAGATCCGGCGCGCATTGTATTTTGCCGCGATGGACGAGTTTATCGATCAAGTTCCCGAAGGGCTGGATCTGTTTCTGGGCGAGCAGGGCCAGCGTTTGTCAGGTGGCCAGCGGCAGGGCGTGGCGCTCGCGCGGTTGTTGCTGCGGTATCCGAAAACCCTGTTTCTCGATGAACCCACAAACGCCATGGACCAGCGTATGCAAGGCCAGATCATAGCGCGCCTGACGGAACTAAATGACGCGGGCACCGGCCTGATCATCTGTACGCATCGCCAGTCTCTTGCGGGTATGGCGCGGCGTCTCATTGTGATGGATCAGGGACGCGCGGTGCTCGACGGTGCCAGCGACGATGTGCTGGCCAAACTGCGTGCTATGGGCGCAGCACAGGGGATTCAGTAGGCGATGTTCGGCAACCAACCTGAAGATGAGTTTGCCAACAACGTGACCGGCGCGGAAGCAGCGTTGCGCGATCGCGGCGCTTGGCTATTGCTGGTGGTCATTGCCGGCGGGCTCGCTGCTTTTCTGACATGGGCCGCAACGCATGAGATTGAAGAAACCGCCCGTGCGGTTGGTCGGGTCATTCCGTCTCAGCAGGTGCAGGTGGTCCAGAGCCTCGAGGGCGGGATCGTCCGTGATGTATCCGTGCGCGAGGGTGATATCGTCCAGGCAGGACAAGTATTGATGCAGATTGATGATACGCGCTTTGATGCAGAGCGCGGCGAGCTGTTGGAGCGGGAGTCAGCGCTTCGCGCGGAGATCGCACGCCTTGAGTCTGAAGCCGGTTTTGCAGAAGAAATCAGTTTTCCGGGCGGATTGCGAACCCGCAATCCTTTAGCGACAGGCGCGGAAGAACAGGTTTTTGCGTCCCGGCGCGATCAGCTCGATCAGGAATTGCAAGTGCTTGAGGCGCAATTGGTCCAGCGGACAAGCGAGCTGAATGAAATGCGCGCGATGCGGGCAAGAACCCGAGCCATAATTGCGCCTTTGTCAGAAGAAATTACCTTGACCCAGGACATGTTTGATCGCGGCCTCGTCCCGCAAATCGAACTTTTGCGTCTGGAATCAAGACTGGCAGAACTGACAGGTGACATCGCAGTCAGTGAAGCCAGTGAACTGCGGATGGAGGGCGCGATTGACGAAGTTGAAAACCAGATCGACGCGGCGCGTTCGGCTTATGTGTTAACTGCGCGCCAGCGTCTGGCGCAGTTGCAGCTTGAACTGGCCGTGGTGCAGGAGACGTTACGCAGTGCCAATGATCGCGTGACACGCGCTCAGCTCAAAGCGCCCGTGCGCGGTACGGTCAACCGGCTCAATGCCACGACCATAGGTGGCGTCGTACAACCCGGTGCGCCGCTGGTTGAGATCGTGCCGCTGGATGACAGTTTGCTGATCGAAGCGGATCTGGGGCCGCGTGACATTGCATTTGTTCGCACGGGAGAAGCGGCTTCTGTAAAGATTTCGGCATATGACTATCTGGTTTATGGCGCTCTGGACGGCGAGGTGGTGCGTATTGGCGCGGACACTATAAAGACGGACGAGGGCACTGAGTTTTTTCAAGTCGTTGTACGTACGGAGAAATCTTACCTTGGCACCGACGCAAAGCCGCTGCCCATCACGCCGGGCATGATCGCCACTGTGGACATTCAGACAGGTGAAAAAACAGTTCTGTCCTATTTGGCCAAACCGATACTGCGCGCGCAGTCCGAAGCGCTGCGGGAAAGATGATCACTTCTTGGTCGAGGCGTAAACGCCGTCCCAGTCTGCATGCGGCGGCGCTATTCGCAGCTCGGCAATGCGCGCGAAATACATCCTGATGTAGTCTTTAAGGTCGAAACCCAGCAGATCGAAATCTTGACTGAGCTGCGGCAAAATCGCTTCCGCCGTGTCCCAGTCTTGCGCGCGGTATGCTGTGAGCATTTCGGAATTGCGCGCAGCGACGGCTTCAAATTTGGCGTCATTTCTCAAGCTGTCTCCGCCCATGAGCGCATAAATCGTTTCAGGCACTTCTTTTCCAACGACGGTAATGCGATCCAGCTCCATGATCCCGAAATCCTTCCGCACGGCTGCCGCTGTGGTCTGACCCAGAATAATAGGAGCGCCGTAATACCGTGATTGCCCTTCCAGTCGCGACGCGACATTCACCGGATCGCCAAGCGCGGTATAGTCGAACCGTGTATCGCTGCCCATGTTGCCCACAACGCATTGACCAGTGTTTATTCCGATCCCGACGTTGAGGCGGTGCACTGGTTTGTGCGCTTTTGCATTGTTGGCTTTCTTCCTTTTTGACTTTGATCTCGGAACCGTGCGGTCACTGCGGCTTTCGCCTTTCATGCGTGTTGCGTTGAAGGTTTCGATATCTGCAATCATGCGCAGAGCAGCGCGGCAAGCGGCGCGTGCGTGATCGTCATGATTCAGCGGCGCATTCCAAAACGCCATGACCGCATCGCCCATGAATTTATCAATGGTGCCCCTGTGATCAAGAATAGCATCCGACAGGATTGTCAGAAACTCGTTCATCAAAAGCGTCAAAGCTTCAGGATCGTCGCGGAAATCCTCTGCAATTGCGGTAAAGCCCCGCACATCGCTGAACAAGAGGGTCAACTCACGCGATTCACCCCCTAGGGTCAGTTGATCCTGATTGCGTGTCAGTTGGTCTACCAGATCGGGCGATACATACTGTCCGAATGCGCCCCTGATCTGGCGCCTTTGTCGTTCTTCCCGCAGGTAATTGACGGTCGAAATCAGGATGATCGCGGTCGTTGTCGCCACCGTCGGAAAGCTTGGATCGAGCAGAACGCGCTCTGCATGAAACATGTAGTAGGACCCAGCGACATAAGCGCCCAGAAGCGTAACAGAAAACAGGATGAGTGTCCGCGCGCTTAACATCGGTGCAAATATTATGACCAAAGTGCACAGAACGAATGTGGTAACCAGTTCGACCCCGATCGCGTAGTTTGGCCGGATCAGCGCCGTCTTGGCCATGATGTTTTCCAGCACCTGTGCGTGGATTTCCACCCCGGCCATGGAAACCCCTAGAGGGGTTGCCCGAAAATCCTCCAACCCGATGGCTGATGTTCCCACCAGAACCAGATGCCCGGCCAGGCGGCCTTGCGGCATCGTGCCGTCAAGCAGGTCGGCGGTGGACACGTACCGCGCGCGTTGAGTGTGCGTGAGATAGGGCCATACCGTACCGTCACGTGCGGTCAGAACCAGTTGTCGCGCCAGAATGACGCCTTCGACGCCGGCCTCGTTGGTGCGCACTGCAAACGGCTGGCTGCCGGTCGCGACGCGAAGCAACTCGCCTGTAAGACCCAGTCGGATTTGACCCTGAACGCTCATGACCAAAGGCACCCGCCGATATATCCCGTCGGGGTCTGGGCGCGCATTGAACATGCCACGACCGGCAGCAACCGCTTCGAGTTCGGGAAGGTTCTGAATGATATCGGGAAAGTGCATCAGATAGGGTTTTGGGTCCGGGCCGATAAGAGCGAACTGCGCTTCAGCCATCTCCCTTTTGTCGCTCCTGTTTCCGGCGACCGAACGAACACTCGTCTGCCCGAGAATGATACGGGATCGCGAGAACGCATCTGCCAGCACCGCATCATTGTCCGGAAGCGTGTTCAGCTCCTTTGCGAGTTGCGGCGGCATGAGCGGATTGTCCGCAGCAATTTGCGCTGGAGAAAGCCGGTCTGGTTCAGCGAAAATTATGTCAAAAGCGATGGCCACTGCGCCGTCGCTTGTTGCTTTTTCCACCATTTCCGCGATGCGTGTACGTGGCCATGGCCACTGGCCCAGTTTTTCGATACTGCGGTCGTCCACATCCAGGATCGCAACCGGCATCGGTGTGTAGTCGCGTGGTTTGGTCTGGTGGTAGACATCAAATGAGCTGTTGCGCAAAGTTTGAAGTGGAAGCGGGTCGCCGATCCTGATGATCAACCCGCAAACAAGCCCGAAGAATGCGACGATGCGCACCCATCCGATCCATTTGTCAAACAACGCCTTCACGAATTCAGGCGTAATTCGTGATCAAAATCGCGCATGATCAAACCGTTGCAATCGCAACGCAAACAGCGGTCGAATCGAATTTTGCGGAAAATGCAATATTCAACCTCTGAGTGTTTCCGAATTTAAAAAAATCAAGCTTTTTCCTTTCATCGGCGGAAAAATGGCAATTTTTGGGCCGTAAGTGTGTGTTTTGTGTCTAGTTTCACAGATGTCACCACAGATTAAAGGTAAACTGGCGTCAACTTTTTTCTGTATGGGAACCACTTGGTGGCTGTGCACGCCGATACTGAAAATGCACCTGCAACACCGGTCGTCGTGCTTGTGGCGAACGAGGCTGGGCAGTTTATCGTGCCCAAAAGCAGTTGGTTGTTTAACGCTGACTTTGAGCGCAACGGCGCGGATCTTTACATCCTGAATGACGGAGCACCGCGGCTCTATGTAAAAGACTATTTTGCCGAAAATGCAGAGCCCGATCTTGTTGATCCTCAGGGGGCCATCCTTCGCGGAAAACTTGTGGCATTGATGGCGGGACCTTTGGCTCCCGGTCAGTATGCACAAACCGGCGAAGGCGTTGGGTCAAGTCCGATTGGACAAGTCGAAGTTCTCTCCGGTGTCGCAACTGTCCAGCGAGTGGACGGCACGGTTGAGGTGCTGCAACTGGGTGTAAAGATCTTTGAAAAAGATGTTCTGCAGACCGAGGGCGGCGCATCTGTATCCGTCACCTTCGTCGATGGGACGATTTTTTCCCTAGCGTCCGGCTCACGCATGGTCATTGATGAGTTGATTTACGATCCTGCGGGGTCAGACAATTCGGGTGGTTTCGACCTGATTCAGGGCAGTTTTGTTTTCATCGCCGGGCAAGTTGCAAAAACAGGTGGTATCGAAGTAGCGACGCCGTCCTCGACCATGGGAATTCGAGGCACAACGGTCGTCGTCGAAGTGGCGTCCGAAGATGGCGTAACAACGACAGAGGTTACGCTGACAACCGATCCGAACGGCGACACAGGTCGCGTCCTCTTGCGTGACCTCGAAGGCAATCTGATTGCGGATATTGTCGAAACCAATACCAAGTGGATTGTGTCGACGGTCGCCGGCGAAACACGTGAGGTGGAACGGACTGCGCTCGACAATCTGGAAGATAATGTGCTCATCGCCGAAGCTTTTGCGGCCTTTCGCGCAGCTGTTGCGCGGGTCGATGCCGGCGACACATTTGTCAGTCTGAGTGATCCCGCCCCATCTTTGCAGGGCACACAGGACGGCACAAATGAAGACGGCGGCTTCGACGTCGACACCATCGACGAGCCGGACAGTATTGACCAGCCGGATCAATTGCCGGAGCCGCCAGACACAAATGATATCATGCCATTTGACGAAGGACTGAACCAGCTGGCCCCGGAAGACGCTCAAATTGTTGTTCAAGGGCTAGAAGATGCATCCGGCACCATGGCAATTGTGGGATCCGCGGCCAATGCGGTCGACGGTGAAGGACCATTCGTTTTCGCCCTGGAAAGCGGGCCGGAAAATGGAAGTGCCGTGCTGAACAGTGACGGGAGTTTCACATTCGAGCCGCTCCCGGACTTCAATGGGTCTGACAGTTTCCGCTTTAGCGCAACCGATGCTCAGGGCAGGGTCACGGAAGGAACCGTTTTGGTCGAGGTCTTGCCTGTCAACGATCAGCCGACGGGATCAGACGGCGTGGCGCGTACCAGTGAAGACACGGTCTTTTCCGGGGCTCTGAATTTTCAGGACGTCGATGGAGACCCGCTGGATTTTTCCGTTTCTGATGCACCATCCTTTGGCGAGGTATTGTTGCTGCGAAGTGGGATGTTCACCTATACGCCCGGTCTGAACTTTGTCGGAAGTGACAGTTTCACGGTCGTCGCGACAGATCCGTTTGGCGCAGAAGCGACATCGACGGTAACGGTTTCTGTCACTGGCGTCGACGACGCTCCTGTTATCGTAACGATTCCCGGTAGAGCCTCTGGCGCCCTGGCCGAAGGTGCGGAAATCATCGACGCCTTTGGCCAGTTGGCCGCGACAGACGCTGACATCGGGGATGTTGTGACATGGTCGGGTGAATCCCAGGCACAGTTTGGCACCTTTCAGATTTCACCTGATGGAGCTTGGAGCTATCAGCTGAATAACGCACTGGCGGATCCGTTGAAGGCGGGGCAAACTGTAGTGGAACGGCTTCAGGCAGTTGCGCAGGATCTGAGCGGGCTGAGGACATTTCAAACCGTCGAAGTCTTATTGACGGGCACCAATGATGTACCCATTTTGCGCATCAATTCGGTTTTTGACACGGTCGAGGACACCAGTGTCGTTGCGGCCTTGTCGTCTTTCGATCTTGATGGGGCTCCCGGCGAACTGACGTACTCTGCGGGCGCGGATGGGCCAGACGATGGCGTTGTATCCATCGTGTCCGATGGCACATTCACTTACACCCCGAATTTGGGCTTCGCCGGTTTTGATCGGTTTGAGTACGTCGTCCAGGACGCGGCGGGTGGCGTTTCAAGCGCCTTTGCGACAATTGCCGTTCAAAGTGATCCGGACGCACAGGACGAGTCCCAAGTGTCTGTCACTTTAAACCGTGAGGCATCGTCGGACGCGTCAGCGGGGTCACTCGGTATCGACATCCAAGGCACCACTGTGGCGTCGGTTAACCTTGCGTTTGTCCTGGATAGCTCCGGAAGCATCGGCAGAACCGCGTGGGCAGAAATGCTGTCGAATGTGCGAACGTCTGTACAAAACCTGTCCGCGCTTTTTGAAGGATCTGACACCAGTGTTGATGTTCAGATCATTCCGTTCTCCGCTCGCGCAGAACCTACGGCGGTGTATGATATTTCTGATCCGGCTTTGATCAATGTGATTGATCCCTCAGTACTGGATTTTATTGGGCGTGGAACGTCTTGGACCCGGGCGTTTCAGGCTGCTGGGGACTTATTTTTCAATGAACCCGCAAATGAGCCCAACTTTTTGCTCTTCGTAACCGACGGACGACCCAGCGACGGAGCATGGGTCGAGCCATTTGGCGAGCTGACTGACACGAGCGATGATTATGATGTATCGATAAGCGCCTTTGGTTTCGGGCCTCGATTCGAGCCCGGCACGCTCAGTGATGTCGATGCAAATGCGGTTGTTCTAAGCGGGCCGAATGATCTGAGCGAAGCGTTCGCAGCCACTCCGGTTTTCAATCCGGAGTTGATTGGACTGACGGTCGAGCTTCTTGCAGATGACAGCCCGTCAGTTGTGATCGCCGACGAAACGAGCCCCGCACTCTTGGTTGAGGAGAGTGATTTTGAATTGCCGTTGGCCAGTATCGAAAACATCGTCGATATGCTCGGTGACGAAAACCGTGTCAGCATTACGGCGCTGTTTGATTTGAACGGCGATACCAGCTCGGCCGAAATTAGGATTTTCACCTCTGAGGTTATTGGCAAGGCGGAGAACGCGCAGAACGCGTCGGGATTGGCTGGCGACGACCTTCTGTTCGGCAGCGAGTCCAGTGACACCATCATGGGCGCTGGCGGCAACGACGTCATTTTGGCCTTCGAAGGCGACGACATTCTAACCGGGGGTGCGGGCGCTGATAAAATTCGTGCCGGCGATGGCGCGGATCGCCTGATTCTCGGAGAGTTGGCCGAATCGGGTGATGATTTTGACGGTGGTGCCGGGCGCGACACACTTGTCATAGACGTGGCGGGCGATATCAACGCGCTGATCGCTGCTTTGGATCTGAGCAATACAGAAGTCATTGATGCGGACAATTCTCTGGCAAACTCAATGACCTTAACATACGAAGATGTGGCGGGATTTTCCGAAACAGATGACACGGAGTTGCAAGAGCTCCTCGATGCTGCTTTGCCCAATGCGCATTCAGTGCTTGGTGATGGGGATGATTCAATTGTTCTGGATGGCGCGGGGACTTACAGCGTGCAAATGACAGGCAGTGTCGTGGATGGCGCTGGAAACACATTGGAGCTTTACACCTTCAGTCTTTCGCCTGGCAACGCCCTTGCAACGCTTGGTATTGAAGCGGACGTGGATGTTTCGACAACAAACACAGTCGTTGTTTCGTAATGTGCGCGTGTGTTCATCAGCGCGACGGTGGGGGCGCCTGACCAAGAACGGCTCAAAAAAATCGCGTTGAGGGCGAACGGCAGATTTGCAGGTGCTTGAAGAATTCAGCTATAACGGCAAAAGAAAATAGCGCTCGGTCCCGCCGCCAGATTTGGGCCCGCGCTGGTGGGGAATGAGCAGTCATATGGCATCGCGTTTGCATTGTGCACGCCCAAGCGCCCTGAATATGGCGCTCGTCTTCGTCATGAGCATTCTGCCGGGCATGGTCGCGTCCTATGAGGTGACACTGACCGGTGTGGCTGACGAGAGTTTGTCAGAGACCTTGCGAGGCGGATCGCTTCTGGTCGAAGGCCAAAACAATGAAAATCAAGAAGAGACGCTGACGCCGCAGGAAATTGTCAGCAATGCGCAGGCGGACTACAAACGTCTTTTGGCCGTTTTGTACGACAACGGTTACTTCGGGCCGGAAATTAGTATTCGTCTGGATAGTCGAGAGGCGTCGTCAATCGTTGCTGTCACGCCGCCGGCACGCGTCGATGCAGCCGTGATCAACATAAATCCCGGACGGCCGTTTACCTTTGGTGTTGCCGAGATCGGTCCGTTGGCGCCCGAGACGCAAGTACCGAAGGGATTTGCATCTGGCGAGCCCGCCCAAATCAGCCAGCTTCAATCGGCCGCGCGCGCGGGCGTGACGGGATGGCGCGATGCCGGCCACGCAAAGGCCGAGGTCGCTGACCAGCAAATTATTGCAAGACACGGCACTGCAACGATCGACGCAGAGGTCACGCTTGAGCCGGGGCCGAAACTCACTTTTGGCCCGATTGTTATTGAAGGCGAGTCAAACGTGCGCCGCGAACGCATTCGTACGATCGCGGATTACCCCGAGGGTGCGGTGTTTTCGCCTGAAGAACTGGATGACGTGGCGGCCAGGCTGCGCCGAACGGGCGCATTTAAATCTGTCGCGGTCATCGAGAGTGAGCAGGTCGGTCCGGACAATACGCTGCCGATCACCATGCGTGTAGTGGATAACTTGCCACGCCGATTTGGCTTTGGCGGCGAACTGGCATCTATCGAAGGTTTGACGCTCAACGCTTTCTGGCTGCATCGAAATCTCTTCGGCGGGGCCGAGAGCCTGAGGATCGAAGGCGAAGTCGGGGGGATCGGCGGCGAAACTGGTGATGAGATCGACTACTCTTTGAATGTGCTGTTTAAACGCCCGGCGGTTTTCCGCAGCGATACAAGTTTTTTCGCTCTGATTGATCTCGAGAGTTTGGACCGCGACAATTATACGGCTGAGGGGATTACGATTGGCGCCGGATTTGAATGGATGCCAAACGACGAGCAAACCTATAGAGCGGGCGCTGCTTTCCGCCGCGCTACCACCTCGGACGCGCGAGGTGACTTGGATTACACTCTGTTTTTGCTGCCAACCGCTGCGGTGTTGGATTACCGCGACAGTGAGCTCGACCCGCGGCGCGGTTACTACTTGGATGCCCAGTTCGCACCATTTTTGGCGATCGACGGCGCTGATAATGGATTATTGACGGAGATAGACGCGCGCGCTTACCGCAGTTTCGGAACGGAGCGACCAACAACGCTTGCGGTGCGCGCCCAGCTGGGCTCTCTGGCCGGCCCCTCGCTTGAAACCGCACCAGCCGACTTTCTGTTTTACTCCGGCGGCGGCGGTACGGTTCGCGGCCAGGAATACGAATCTCTCGGCGTGAACTTCACGCCTGATGAGATCATCGGTGGGCGCAGTTTTTTGGGTCTTTCGGCGGAAGTGCGCATGCGAACGGCCGGCAATCTTGGATTTGTGGGTTTCTTTGATGCCGGTTACATCGGTCGTGAGGCCTTTCCGGATGGATCTGGTGAGTGGCACAGCGGTGCTGGTATCGGAGTCAGATATGCAACTCCCATCGGACCCATTCGGTTCGATCTTGCGGTTCCGGTCGAGGGCGGCGACGATGGTGAGAATGTCCAGTTCTATATCGGTATAGGTGAGGCATTTTGAGACAGCTATTTGCTCTTTCACTGTCGTTTTTGATGCTGGCGCAGACGTCCGTTGCGCAGGACGATGACGATGATGGCGGCTTTCTGACTCGCACTATCGAAGGCGCGCTCTCGGGCGCGGGCCGGGACGTTAACATTGAAGGTTTCGCAGGCGCGCTGAGCTCCGAGGCCACCTTTGATCGTATGACGATCGCAGACGACCAGGGCATATGGCTCATACTCGAAGATGTGTCGTTGGTCTGGAGCAGGACAGCGCTTTTACGTGGACGCCTCCGTGTGGACAGCCTGACGGCCGCAAAACTGGACGTTCAGCGGCTGCCGGAGGCGGAAGAGCAGACTGATACCTTGCCTGCGGCGGAGGCCGAGGAGTTCAAACTGGTCTTGCCCGAATTGCCGGTCAGCATCAACGTTGATGCGTTTGAGGTGACGCGCATCGATCTTGGGGCTCCGATTCTGGGTGAGCCGGCGAGCCTCATCTTGAAGGCAAGCACGCGGTTTGATGACGAAGGGTTGTTTCTTGACCTCGCCGCCGACCGGATTGACGAAACGGCCGGAGCTCTTGCGTTGCGGTCCACGGTTCTGCGCGACGGCGGAGAAATCAGCATCAATCTGAGCCTGAATGAAGCGCAGGGCGGCATAGCCTCGCATCTGCTGAACCTTCCGGGGGATCCATCGATCAATATGCTGGTGGCCGGCACCGGCCCACTGGATAATTTTGCGGCGGACATTCGTGTTTCAACAGACGAAACGCCGCGGCTCATCGGACAGGTCTCTTTGTTGGCCGAGCCGGCGGACGACTCTGGTGAGGGTCCCAATCGTCGTATTCGTGCAGATTTGGGTGGCGATATTACAGCGCTGATCGCGCCTGAGTACGAGGAATTCTTCGGGCCAGACGTCGGCTTGAACGTGACCACACTTCTGGTCAATGACGGCTCCATAAATGTGGAGGAGCTCAAACTGGCAGGCCGGGCCGTCGAACTTGAAGGCGTTGTTCGGCTGAACGCGGATATGTGGCCAAGCTTTATCAATATTGATGGAGAGATCTCGCGCAATGGTGCCCCGGTTTTGCTGCCGGGTTCCGATGCCGGCGTTTCAGTGGAGGGCGTCACACTGGATGTGTCCTTCGACGCAGCTCAGGGCGATGCATTCGAAGGCGTTTTTGACATTCGTAGTCTTGAGCACGATGCCTTAACCGTCGAGCAGACCGAACTGCGTTTAGACGGCACACTGGATGGTACGGTGGATGCGTTGGGCAGCGTACTGGCCGATATAGTGCTAAATGCGCGGGGCGTGGCATTGACGGACGACAAACTGTCAGACGCGCTTGGCAGCGATATTCGAGGTGGCGCGCGCTTGCGCTATAACGAAGAGGAACCCATCGAAATTGCCAATCTGACGCTGACGGGTGCAGATTACGGGCTGAGCGGTGACGCGGTGGTCGAAGGTCTGGAAAACGGTTTTCTGACAAAACTGAACCTGGATCTCGTGGCGTCGGATTTGTCTCGTTTTGCACAATTGGCTGGGCAAGCGCTGGAAGGCGCTGTCGAGGTTTCGGTCTCGGGGGACATGGTGCCGCTGTCCAGTATGTTTGATTTGAGGATCGAAGGCGTTGGTCAAAACCTGGCCGTCGGCATTCCCGAAGCAGACGGTGTTCTGACCGGACGAACAGACCTGTCATTTGAAGCGGCGCGCAATGTCAGCGGCACTTTTGTGCGCGGACTGGATTTGCAAAACGAAGCTTTGGATGTCACCGCTGATGCGACATTGCGCACGGGCGGCAGTGCCTTCGATGCGCGCGTTCGGCTTGACGATATAGCGCGTGTGGTGCCGGAATACGCAGGTGCGGTAGCGCTGGACGCAAAAGCTGAGCAAAGCGAAGAAGGGTGGTTTATCGATGCGGTCCTGGATGCGCCTTATGACGCCCGCGCCTATGCCAAGGGACTTGCAACCGGACCGGAGGCAAATCTGGAATTCGAAATCTCAGTGCCTGATGTAAAGCCCGTTGTCCCGGAGGCAGAAGGTCCCCTGCTCGCCCAAGGTCGGTTGTGGCAGGCTGAGACGGGATATCAAATCGACGTCAAGGCGGATGGACCGTTTGATGCCAGCCTGAATGTTGAAGGCCTCGCAACGGGTCCGGATGCGAATCTTGGCTTTGAACTTTCCGTTCCGGACGTTCAGCCCGTGGTACCGCAGGCAGACGGCCCGTTATTGGCCAAGGGACGCCTTTGGCAGGCAGAGGAGGGTTATCAGGTCGATGTCAAAGCCGACGGTCCCTTTGATGCGAGCTTGGTAGTCGACGGTTTGGCAACGGGTCCGGAAGCGGATGTCGATTTCAATCTGTCGGTGCCGGATATGACCGCTGTTTCACCGCAAGTGCAGGGGCCGCTTTTGGCGCAGGGCCGGGTTTGGCAGGATGGTGGTGGCTACAATGTGGATGTGGACGCTGAGGGGCCGTTTGAGGGCACGTTTACGGTTGACGGTCTCGTCACCGGCCCGGATGCGGAAATCGGCTTCTCCGCGGGGCTTCCCAATATTGGTGTGTTCTACGCAGATCTGAGCGGCCCGCTGTCTTTAGAAGGAGAAGTGGCGCGTGCTGGAACAGACTGGGCTGTGGACACAGCGATCACCGGACCGGCAGGTATGACCGCAGATGTCGAAGGAACCGCTGCAGTGGACGCCAGCTCGGTCGACATGACTGCAATCGGATCACTGCCTCTTGGGCTCGCAGCCCCTTTCATCGCGCCGCGGACCTTAAATGGCAACCTTGCGTTTGATCTAGATTTGAATGGTTCGCCGGGACTTGACGCGCTGAGCGGGCAAATCACGACCTCAGGGGCGTCAGCTTCTGATCCAAACCTCCGTTTGGCGCTGCAAGATATCGAAGTCGGCGTCGATCTCGCAAACAGCGCGGCTCAAATAAATGTGGGTGCGGCGATTGCAACCGGTGGTCGGTTCGATGCTGGCGGTACGGTAAACCTCACGACTCTGAACGGCGATCTGGCGATAGACGTCCAGCAGGCTGTGCTGGTCGATCCGAATATCTATTCCGCGACGCTTGGCGCTGATATCTCTGTCGCGGGTCCGCTGAGCGGTGGCGCGCTTGTTGCCGGAGACATTAACATTGCCGAGGTCAACATTACAATTCCGGGCACCGGTGTTACGTCAATCGGTGCTATTCCTGAAATCAACCACGTTGGTGCACCGTCCGGTGTGACGACAACGCGCGCGCGTGCGGGCGTACTTCCGCCACCCGAAGATACTGGTCCAGCCGGACCACCACCGCCGCCTTTTGAGCTTGCGTTGAATGTGAACGCTCCTGAGCGTCTCTTTGTAAGGGGGCGCGGGCTCGATGCCGAACTTGGCGGCGACCTCCAGCTGCGCGGAAAGACCAATAACGTTATATCGTCCGGTAGTTTTGAACTCATACGGGGGCGGTTCAATCTGGTCGGCCAGCGGTTCGATCTCGATGAGGGAACGATTGATTTTCAGGGCTCTCTTGTTCCTTACGTTCGCTTTATGACAACGACGGACGTCGAAGGCGGGACAGCAAGCATAACAGTGGATGGACCGGCGAATGACCCGGAAATCACCTTTAGTGCTGTTCCCGAGGTGCCGGAAGATGAAGTGCTGGCCCTTATCCTCTTTGGCCGTTCGGTGTCTTCTTTGTCGGCATTTCAGGCGCTGCAACTGGCCAACAGTATTGCGATTTTGACCGGGCGTGGCGGGCTTGATGTTATCGGTGGTTTGCGCGGCGGAATCGGGCTCGACAATCTTGATGTCAATACTGATAAGGATGGCGGCACGTCCGTGACTGCCGGCAAATACATCACAGATGATATCTATACTGACGTGACCACAAATTCGGATACCGGCACAGATGTGTCGCTGAATATCGACCTGACTGACATTCTGACCGGCCGCGCCACAGTTGCCGAAGATGGCAATAGTAGCGTCGGCTTGTTCTTTGAGCGCGATTATTAAGGCTCTTTGAGCCCCTCTCTCAACGTCTGAGCAGCAGAGACCCTGCGCGGCTCCGCATTTCTAGTCGCTCTGGTTCATTCTATTTTTGATGAGGTCTTGTACGACGGAGGGGTCTGCGAGGGTTGAGGTGTCGCCCAGGGCGCCGAAGTCGTCTTCTGCTATTTTGCGCAGGATGCGGCGCATGATCTTGCCGGAGCGGGTTTTGGGCAGCC
>JBCCXN010000031.1:0-33688 GCA_039191495.1 Pseudomonadota bacterium
CGGCCAAATGGTAGCACCGGTCGCATGCTGGCGTGACACGGCGGAACGAATCCGCTACGGGTACCCCAAGAAAGTGCGCAAAGGGATTCAAAATGGCGGACCACAAACACGGTGAAATGGAAATCGAAGTTCAGGAAAAGACCTTTGACGGGTTTATGAAGTGGACGACGCGCATCGTGATCAGCATTTTGGTTCTCCTGGTTGGTATGGCGATTCTCATCACCTGATTTTTTTTGGGAATGCGCCTGATGCGGGTGCTCTTTGGACTTTTTCTGTGCCTTTTGCTGGCATCATGCGCTGCAACAGGTGGCGATGATGCGAGCCCGGAGGCGGTGCGTGCCGCGGCTTTTGTTCCATCCGGGCCTCCAAAACTGACCCTTCTGACTGTTGTAAACAACAAAAGCGGGGCAGGCGCACATACCGCACTGGTCGTGACAAGCAGCGAGCAAGTTATCTTCGACCCGGCCGGTTCGTTTCGCAGACCGGATGTGGCGGAGCGTGGTGATGTCCTCTACGGGATGTCTCCAGCTTGGGTGCAAGGGTTCAAAAGCGCTCATGCCCGGAATACATATCACGTTGTGTCGCAGGAAATTGAAGTAACGCCGGAACAGGCCGCATTGGCTCTACAACTTGTGAAAATCAACGGCGCCGTCGGCTCGGCGTTCTGTACGAACGCCACGTCCTCGGTTTTGCGGCAAATTCCCGGGTTCCAAGATGTAAAGGTCACGTTTTTCCCGGCCAACCTTATGGAACAGATTGCGCAGCGTCCTGACGTGGTGATGACAAAGTACTTTGAGAATGACGCAGGTGATATCGTCGACGGTGTATCCGGTGTGCAAATCTGACGTGGATTACGCGAGCAAGTACATTAGGGCGTAAAGACCTGAGGCGCCGAAAAAAATCGCCAAGAAGACGTTACGTGTCCAAAGCCCAACGGCCAATGTGACCGCGGCAGCGCCCAATCGAGAGGCATCAGGTTCACCGCCTGTCGCCGCCGGCCATACGATTAGCGGAGCGACCAAAGCAGGCAGTATCGCCACGGCGGTGTATCGCAGATGGCGCAGTAGCCAAGCTGGCATCGGTCGGTCGCCCACAAGACCAATAAAGGCAAAGCGCAGCGCATAGCTTCCCAACCCCAATCCGATAATCACTGTCCAAAGCGTTGATTTATCGATCATCCGCGTGCCTTTCTGCGTTCAAAGAGCAATTCGGCCTTGGCGCCCGCCATCATTGCCAGAAGCCCCGCGATCAGGAGCCCCAAGGAATAGGGAACGGAGGCTGTGAGCAAGGCAACCACCAGCGAGACAAAAGCTGCAACCACGTGCGCGGGCGTGCGAAGCATCGGCGCCAATAAGGCCAGAAAGGTAATTGGCAGCGCGAAATCCAGCGCCCAGCTGTCCGGCACGCGTGTTCCGATCAACGCGCCTGCGACTGTGCAGATGTACCATCCGGGCACCACGGTTGTCAGTGTTCCGAAGAAATAGGCAACCCGTTGCGGCACCGTCATCTCAGGTGCCTGTTCGAATTGTACGATTGAGCAGGCGTAGGACTGATCGAGCGTGAAATAGGCAATGAATGCGCGCTGCCAGAGCGGCGCTGCGCCCAGATATGGGGTCAGTGACGCTGAGTACATCGCCATTCTAAGGTTCACTGCGAGCGCCGAGGCTAGAACGATGACGGTCGGGGCCTCTTCCGTCATCAGTTGCAGAGCCGTGAATTGCGCGGCACCTGCAATGACAACCACTGAAAATGCGAGTATCTCCAATACAGCAAGGCCAGCCTCACTTGCCAGAACGCCAAACAGAACCGCAAATGGTCCGACCACGAATACAAAGGGGGCGGCGTCCCGGAAGCCCTTCCAGAACATAGCGCGTTGGGCTTCGGATTTCGTCGGGTTGCTGATCATGAGGTGCTTTTATCCGGTCGCAAGCACAGCTATCGTAGCGGCTGAGGGGATGCAATTGGCCAAAATCGACGACACTTCAGACTATGTAATCGCGCCCGATCCAGCGGCGGCGCGCCTGACGCGAAAGGTGATCGGGACGGACCAATATGGCGCAGAGATCACTGCCAACGTTGTGGAAGAGCGCCCGCTTACTATTTTTCTGAACGCGCAGGAAATTGTCACCGCGATGACGATCGGGGATTACCCGCAATACCTTGCGCTCGGCTTTCTCCGCAATCAGGGCATGTTGAACGCCGCGGACGACGTCACCGGCATCGACTACGACGAAGAACTGGAGACGGTCATCGTGCGTACGGCCCGCAAAACCGACTATGAAGAAAAGATGCGCAAGAAAACCCGTACCAGCGGTTGTGCGGTCGGAACGGTTTTCGGAGACATGATGGAGGGATTGCAGGGCGTGCGCCTGCCGGAAGTGGAAGTTCGAGCCTCTGCCCTTTATGCGCTGAGCGGAAAAATCAATCGAACGCCTTCGCTTTACCTGGAAGCGGGCGCGATTCACGGTACTGTTCTTTGCCAGGACGGAAAGCCAATCGTTTATATGGAGGATGTTGGCCGTCACAATGCAGTGGATAAGATCGCCGGATGGATGCTTTCGGAAAATGTCTCTGCAAATGACAAGATCCTCTACACGACCGGGCGTCTCACCTCGGAAATGGTTATAAAAACGGCGATGATGGGTATTCCTGTTCTGGCTTCGCGCTCTGGTTTTACAGCGTGGGGTGTCGAAATAGCACGTGAGGTCGGTCTGACGCTGATTGGTCGCCTCAAGGGTCAGCGATTTGTCTGCCTGAGCGGCGACACACGACTAATCCGGGACACGAACCCTGACGACGTGCCGCAGGAATCCCGTCGCTCGGGTCGCAAGGGGGCGGAGTGAAACAACCGCTTGGCGTTATATTGGCCGGTGGTCGGGCGACACGCATGGGGGGCGGCGACAAGGGGCTTTTGTCTCTGGGACACACGACTTTACTGGACAGGATCATCGCTCGGATGGAGCCGCAAGTGGCTCGTCTCGCGCTCAATGCAAACGGCGATCCATCGCGATTTAAGACCGTTGGTCTGCCCGTGATTTCTGACAGTATATCTGGTCACGCCGGGCCTTTGGCTGGTGTATTGGCTGGCATGGAGTGGGCGGCAGAGCTGGGCGCGGATACAATTGTAACGGCTGCGGCAGACACGCCGTTTTTCCCGCAGGATCTTGTGCCCCGTCTGCTGCTTGCCGCAGAGGGGATGGATCATCCGATGGCATTGGCCGCGACGCCCGATCCTGAACGTGGTATTGTTCGTCACCCAACCTTCGGGCTTTGGCCAGTTGCTCTGCGTCATGATCTGCGCGCGGCACTTCAAGAAGGCCTGCGCAAGGTCGTCCTCTGGACCGACCGGCACCAAGGGCGTGAAGCACTTTTTCCGGTAACAACTTTTGATCCATTCTTTAACGTCAATACGCCTGAGGATCTGGCGCGGGCGGAGGCAATGTTGTGAAGTTGTACGGCATCGTTGGCTGGAAAAACGCCGGCAAGACCGGGTTGATGGAAAGACTGGTCAGCGAAATGTGCGCGCGCGGGCTCACGGTCTCGACCTTGAAACACGCTCACCATGTTTTTGACGTTGATCAACGCGGCAAGGACAGCCACCGCCATAGGACAGCAGGTGCAACAGAGGTGTTGCTGTCCTCGCGAAAACGGTTCGCTTTGATGCATGAATTGCGCGGTGAAAATGAACCCAAGTTGAGCGAACTGTTGGCGAAGCTGGAGCCTGTAGATCTGGTTTTGATTGAGGGATACAAGCGTGACGCACATCCGAAAATCGAAGCACACCGCGCGGAAACCGGTAACCCTTTGATTGCTTCGGATGATCCAACCGTCAAGGCAGTTGCAAGTGACACGCACCTTTCGCTGGATCGCCCTGTCTTCAATTTGAATGACACACAGAGTATTGCAGATTTTATTCTGCATGAGGTGGGATTGTGACCGGGTTTGACACAGTCGTCATGGTTGACTGGTCGGGCGGGAATGATCGCGGAGCCCGCCCGGTCAAAGACGCGATCTGGCTTTCTGTTGCACGTGCAGGACGCGCCGAAGAGCCGATTTATCAGCGCAATCGACAGGTCGCTGAAGCCTGGTTAGACGCATTTTTTGAAACCGAGCGCGCAGCTGGGCGGCGCGTACTCGCTGGGTTTGATTTTCCGTTCGGATATCCTGCCGGGTTCGCAGAGGCCCTCACGGGGGAGGCCACGCCTTTTGCCGTTTGGGACTGGCTAGAGGCACGCGTCCAAGACGCGCCGGATGCCAATAACCGGTTCGATCTGGCTGGGGAAATCAACCGAGGCTTCGGAGGACTGGGGCCATTCTGGGCCAACGGATTGCGACGGGATGTTAAAGGGCTTCCGCGCAAGAAAGAAACTTACGAAAACCCGTTCCCAGATCGGCGTCTTGCTGAGCAGAAAGCCAAGGGTTCTTTCACGTGCTGGCAGATGGCAGGAGCAGGCGCGGTGGGGTCTCAGGTCTTTATGGGTTTGCCGATGCTTGCGCGTCTGCGACGCAAGTTCGGCGCTGCGGTTTGGCCATTCGAGCCTTTGTCCCGCGACATCGCATTTCTGGAAATCTGGCCATCGCTGACGCTAGGATCTCCGCCAGCCGGTCACATCAAAGACGCCTGGCAAGTTCAGGAAGTGGCTCGAACGATTTCGGTGCTGGACCCAGAGGCACTGGCGCGCATGCTCACGGTCAGTGCGCCAGAAGAGGGATGGATATTTGGCCTGGGGTTTGAAGCAGAGCTGGAAGCCGCCGCTGCTCTGCCACCCAAGCTCAGCAACAACTGCTTTGCACTGCCGCCCGGTGTGGATTGGACACCGGTCGAAGACGCTTTGAATTTGCTCCAGGAGAAGCTGAGGCCGGTTGTCGAAACGCATAACTTGTCGCTGAACGACGCTGTTGGACATGTGGTTGCCAAAGATGTAGTTGCCGCGCGCAGCCACCCGCCATTGCCAAACTCAGCAGTGGATGGCTATGGGTTTGCTGGTGGCCGGACGACGGGTGTGCATCGCCTGCCGCTTGCAGAAAACCGCGCGGCAGCCGGAGATGCGCCCGCGCGTTTGCCGGACGCACGCGCAATGCGTATTCTCACCGGAGCGGCCTTGCCCGACGGTCTGGAGACTGTTGTTTTGCAAGAGGATGTGACGGTGCACAAAGGGCATGTCAGTTTCCGCGGTCCGGTCAAACGAGGAGCGAATACACGCAAGGCAGGCGAAGACGTTGTGACCGGGGACACCCTGTTGTACGAGGGCGACCGCATTGGCCCGGCGGAGGCAGCACTTCTTGCGGCTACAGGCGTCAAAACGATTTCCGTGCATGCACCTTTGAAAGTTGCCGTGGTTTCAACGGGTGCGGAATTGGTGCAGGTTGGCGCGACGGCCAAGGACGGGCAGATTTACGACGCGAACCGACCTATGCTGAGCGCGCTGGTCGCAAAGTTCGGACATGTCCCTGTTGATATTGGTATTGCACCTGATGACAGGTCCGCATTGTGTGATGTCTTGGACGGCGCTGCGCAGGACGCTGACGCTATTTTGACCAGCGGTGGAGCGTCTGCAGGAGACGAAGATCATGTCTCTGCCGTACTCAAAGAGCGTGGGCACATGGCAATTTGGCGTATCGCGGTCAAACCGGGGCGGCCATTGGCCCTCGGGCTTTGGAAAGGTGTGCCTGTATTCGGGCTGCCGGGCAATCCTGTTGCCGCAATGATTTGTACGTTGATCTTTGCCCGACCGGCTTTGGCGCAACTTGCGGGGGCCGGATGGCCAGTTCCACAGGGCTTTGATGTGCCTGCGGCCTTTTCCAAGTCAAAAAAAGCGGGCAGATCCGAATTCCTGCGGGCCCGGCTTCGCAATGGAGCGGCTGAGGTTTTTGCGTCAGAAGGCTCCGGTCGAATATCGGGGCTGGTCTGGGCCGATGGGCTGGTAGAACTGCCCCAAGAAGCGGCGCAGATCACGCCGGGACAGTCCGTGCGATACATACCTTTTAGCAGTTTTGGGTTGTAACGGCTTAGTCGAACGTACCCGCCACGCGCCCCAGCAACATGAAAGCGCGCGCGGTGCGTGTTTCCGCCAAGGCGGCAATTTCGCCATCAGAAGCGCTGTTCTCAAAGCTGGCGAAAGATTTATCGAACAAACGCAAAAAGTGGTGCGCTGCATCGCGAAAGATCGGATCCTGCTTCATGCGACCGGCCGTCAACGCCAGTGAGGATCGATCGCGGATCCCACCAAGCGCTGCAATCGGTCGACCGCGCATGCCCTGTCCGAACTGACGCCAGATCTCCGGACGCGCGCGATCCGGACGCAGATCATCCATGTAAATCCCATCCTGACTGAGCAGAGTGAGTATGTCCTGTGCCGCCTGAATCAATTGCGCGGATGGCCGGTCCTTGAGCGCGCGACGCAGGGCAGCAAACCCGTCCTCATCCTCGGCGGTCTCTGGGAAGTTCAATGCACGAATGAAATCTGTAGCGTCCACTGGCGGCGCAAGATCTTCCGCGCGCGTCCCCAATGCAAGCGCGGGCTGATCGGCGTGCGGTTGCTCGGTTGTCGCCTGCTCGGGAAGGCGAGTAGGGGCGTCACGGCGGCTGGAAAAAGTTGCCAGGACAGTTTCGGCTTTGCGCGTTGCCGCCGCGATTTCGTCCAGCTTGGCCGCAACAGATGCCGGTTCGACGCCTTTAACGCCGCTTTGGTTTTGCGCAACGTAGGCTTGACGAATGGCGTCGATGGACGATTGCAGACGTTGGCTTTCTTCACGCATGGTCTTGGCGGCCCGCGCGGCCGTGGCTGCCACCCAGATCATCGCGATGGGCAGGCAGATTGCGAGCATCGTCATGATCAGACGCAGTGTTGCCGCGCCCTCGCCGCCGCTTGCGGCATCTGAGGGCACCAACAAGAAAAATGCCGCCGCGCCTACAAGCCAAATGCCGGAGACGACACCGGCTATCAGCTCGATAGAGCCGGCGCCCTCGGCCTTTTGCCGATCATAGATCCCAAGCGGTGTTGACCGGGGCGCTTTGTCTTGGGCTTGCGGATTTTCGGTTTGGTCAGCCATTGGGGCCACCCCTGTCACGCATAGACGATCTTGAGTACCTCGTAGGCCTTATCGCCGCCAGGCGTGCGGACCTCGACGCTGTCGCCTTCTTCTTTGCCGATGAGCGCACGCGCGATCGGCGATTTCATGTTCAAAAGACCCCGTTCGATATTGGCCTCATGCTCACCCACAATTTGCCAGGTTTTTTCTTCGTCAGTGTCTTCATCCACCAATGTCACAGTGGCACCGAATTTGATTGCCCCGGAAAGTCGGGACGGATCAATGACCTCCGCCAGTCCCAGGATGCCTTCCAGCTCCTTGATACGACCTTCGATAAAGGACTGTTTTTCACGCGCGGAATGGTACTCAGCATTTTCGGACAAGTCGCCATGCTCGCGTGCTTCCGCGATGGCTTTGATAATGGCAGGACGTTCCACGGACTTGAGATGCTTGAGTTCTGTTTCCAGGTCTTTGTGCCCGTTCCGGGTCATTGGTATTTTATCCATTGCCGTCTTCCACCAATTGATGCGGCCCGCCGGGGGGGTCCGCGGGCCGCTTACATTGAATAGTCTTTACTGCCTTAAAGCGAGGGGCAAATGCAAGGGGGCTTTGTCCTGTCGGTCGACCCATGCCGGGGATGTTTTCGGATCAACAATACCCTTAATCGTATTGCACGATTTCGTATTCAATCCCGTCTGAATCATGAAAGTAAAATCTCCGTCCCGGTTCATAGTTTGCGTGGCTTTCGGGCCTGAAGCCCGCCGCAACGACCTTCTGTTCGGCACTGTCGATATCTCCGACGGTGACGGCCAGATGATTGAGCCCGCCCACCGTGCGGTAACTGCTGGATGCGTCTTCGGCGGGCAATTTGGGCTGATAAAGCGCAAGGTATTGATCGGGTGTGCCAATATGCAAGGAGTGCCCGCCATCCAATGAAGGCCCCTGCCATCTTATGTGCCATCCAAACACATCCGCCATCCAGCGGGCTGTGTTTTGAGCATCCGAAACTGTTACGTTGGCGTGTTCAAGCATTGCTGACATGTTTTCCCTTTCTTTCCGGATAGGTGGGGATTAGTGTAATTGCTCAAGTTAACTTTAGGTCAAGGGGATTTTTCAGTTGAAAGACATAGGCCTGAGTATTGGGTATTTGTCCGGGCGCACTGGTTTGGCCGTTTCGGCGATCCGCCACTACGAAGCGGAGGGTCTTATTCACCCATGGCGCAATGAAGGTGGGCAACGCAGATTTGAACGCGCTGATCTCAGGCGCCTGAGTTTTATAATGATTGCACAGCAATTCGGGTTCACTTTGCCGCAGATTCGCAAAGAGCTGGATCAGTTGCCGGGCGGTCGCGCACCCACAAAGGCGGACTGGGCCCGGATCAGCCGCAGCTTTCGAGAGGCGCTTGACAACAAAATCGAGACCCTGACGCAGCTGCGCGATGACCTGGACAGTTGCATCGGTTGCGGGTGCCTCAGCCTGCCAAGTTGCGCATTGTACAATAAGAAAGATCATGCCGGTAAAGCTGGTGCAGGTCCGCGTTACCTTATGGGGGATAAGCCGCCGATAGCCAAACGCCCTTGATTTTGGTGTGCTAAGCGGGACCTCTGGTCGCAATTGGACGATTTGACGCCGTGTCGTGATTGCATTGCAAAACGGTGTGGTTTAGCCAAGCGCGATGGCGCAAATTCGCCTGCTGCGGCTCGGGATCATCTTACAAGGAGTGCTAGCCATGACACAACGCGAAGCAATGGAATATGATGTCGTGATCGTCGGCGCAGGTCCGGCGGGTCTGTCTGCTGCCATCCGGTTGAAGCAGCTGAATGCAGACTGTGAAGTCGTGGTTCTGGAGAAAGGCTCCGAAGTTGGTGCACATATTCTGTCCGGTGCTGTTCTTGACCCCTGCGGTTTGGATGCTCTGATCCCGGATTGGAAAGAAAAGGGTGCACCTCTGAACGTGCCGGTTCAGGAAGACAACTTTTTTATGCTGGGTGAAGCTGGCAAGCTGCGTATTCCGAACTTCCCGATGCCGCCACTGATGAACAATCACGGAAACTACATTGTCTCCATGGGCAATGTTTGCCGTTGGATGGCTGAACAAGCGGAAGAGCTTGGGGTGGAGATTTTCCCGGGCATGTCCTGTTCGGAACTGGTCTATGCAGATGATGGGTCCGTCAAAGGCGTTGTCGCGGGCGAGTTCGGACGCAATCCTGACGGCAGCGAAGGCGATGCCTATGAGCCGGGTATGGAGTTGCACGGCAAATATGTGTTCTTGTCCGAGGGCGTACGCGGATCACTTTCCAAGCAGGTGATCGAGAAATTTGATCTATCAAAAGGTCATGAGCCACAAAAATACGGCATCGGCATGAAGGAGATCTGGGAAATAGACCCGGCCAAACACCGTGAGGGCACGGTGACGCACACTATGGGATGGCCACTGGGCGGCAATGCCGGCGGCGGGTCTTTCATTTACCACTTAGAAAACAACCAGGTCTACGTGGGTTTTGTCGTGCATCTGAACTACAAGAACCCGCACTTGTTCCCGTACATGGAATTCCAGCGCTTCAAGCACCATCCGATGGTTGCAGACTTGCTCAAAGGCGGCAAACGCGTCGCTTATGGTGCGCGCGCGATCAGCGAGGGCGGATACCAGTCAATGCCAAAAATGGTAGCGCCTGGCGTTGCGTTGCTTGGATGCTCTGTTGGTATGGTCAATGTTCCTCGGATCAAGGGCAACCATAATGCGATGTTGTCCGGGAAAGCGGCGGCGGAAGCTGCGATAGCGGCAATTGCGGAAGGGCGCGCCAGCGATGAATTGGCGGCTTATGAGGAAGAAGTGCGCCACGGTGCCATTGGTGCTGACCTGAAAAAGGTGCGCAATGTCAAACCGTTGTGGTCCAAGAGCGGCTTGATTGCCAGCTTGTTTGTCGGTGGCATGGATATGTGGACCAATACACTTGGATTCTCCGTGCTCGGCACTTTGCGGCACGGAAAGACCGACGCTGAAGCGACCGAGACTGCTGAGACACACAAACCAATCGACTACCCGAAACCGGATGGAACGCTGTCTTTCGATCGTCTGACAAACGTGGCATTTTCTTTCACAAACCATGAAGAAAGCCAGCCAGCCCACCTTCATTTGAAAGACAGCGCGGAACCTGTGGCATCAAACCTACCAAAATTTGCGGGGCCGTCCGCAAGGTACTGTCCGGCTGGCGTTTACGAATTCGTATCGGAAGAAGGCAAAGATACGCGGTTTGTCATCAACTTTCAGAACTGTGTTCATTGCAAAACCTGCGATATCAAAGATCCGGCGCAGAACATCATCTGGACAACACCGCAAGGCGGTGACGGGCCCAACTATCCGAATATGTGATACGTCATAAATGGCGTTTTACGCATCGCTGCACTGACATCTGCGTGAAAAAGCACCAGTCTGTCTCTGCAATCAGAGGCAGACCATTGCGCTTGAGCCCGAACCTGCTAGCTTATTGCGTCAATAAAAGTGTATTGCGGCAGAAACACAGGGCTCTATCGACATGCGTATTTTTCATGGACTGCTGGTCAGCGCCGGCTTCCTGCTTCTCGCGGCAATCCCGGTTTTGCCGCAGTCCATCGCCGGACCTTATCTTGCGGGTCGATCCGCTGATATCCACAACGACTTTGAAGATGCGGCAAGCTATTACACGCAGGCGCTGGCGCGTGACCGCAACAACCCGTTTCTGATGATAAGCGCAATGCGGGCGCAGCTGTCGCTTGGACGCGTGGAACGGGCCGTTCCGATCGCGGAGGCTTTTTCTGCGACAGGCGGTGTCGACCAAACGGCTGCTTTGACGCTGACCGCAGACAAAATCCTGCGTGAAGATTACGCGGCGTTGCTGGAAACAGAAGAGGACGTGGAAAATCTCGCGCCGCTGGTTCAAGGCCTCGTGGAAGCATGGGCGCTGATGGGTCAGGGTGGGGTGAACGATGCGCTGGCGCGTTTCGACAGCCTTGCTGAACAACCGAGCGTGCGGCCATTTGCGTTGTTCCATAAAGCGCTTGCGCTTGCATCAGTTGGCGACTTCGAAGGTGCAGATGCGATTTTTGCTCAGGACGCCACAGGTGCCGTTTTGCAAACGCGCCGTGGAGTTCTGGCACGTGTTGAAATCCTGTCGCAGCTGGGCCGCGAAGACGAGGCGCGCGCCATGCTTGAGACCGTTTTTGCCGGTGCCACTGATCCAGAACTGGATTTTGTTGTCAGTGCTTTGGATGCAACGGAGCCGATGCGTTTTACGCATGTGAACACTGTTCAGGACGGATTTGCCGAGGTCTTTTTCTCTGTCGCGGCCGTGCTTCAGGGCGAAGCGCGCCCAGAGTCGACGCTGATATATGCGCAGGTTGCACGCGCGTTGCGGCCCGATCATGTGGATGCCTTGTTGCTGACTGCAGATTTATTTGAAGCGCTTGAGCAATATGAGGCTGCTATCAACGTCCTCAAAGAAGTCCCAGCCGATGATCCGGCCTATCACGTCGCCGAGCTTGGTCGCGCTGACGCCTTGCGCCGCTCAGGTCGAACCGACGCGGGTATTGAAGTGCTTGAACAACTGTCGCGCAGCCATGGCGATTTAGCCATGGTTCAGTCGGCCTTGGGTGATGCGCTTCGGCAGCAGGATCGGTTCAGTGAGGCGGTTCGGGCCTATGATCAGGCCGTCGTGATCATGGAAAACACAGGCAATGCCAGCTGGTTCCTGCTTTATGCACGCGCAATATCGAACGAGCGGCAAGGCAATTGGGATTTGGCTGAGGCAGATTTTCGCGCGGCTTTGGAGCTAAACCCAGGCCAGCCGCAGGTGCTCAACTACCTCGGCTACTCGTTGGTCGAGAAACAGACCAAATTGGACGAAGCGCTTGAAATGATTGAGCAGGCTGTCGCGGCCAGCCCCGACAGTGGATACATTATCGATTCCCTCGGCTGGGCACTCTATCGGTTGGGCCGCTTTGAAGAGGCCGTACCGCATATGGAACGCGCTGTTGAACTTATGGCCGTTGACCCGGTTGTAAACGACCATTTGGGAGACGTTTACTGGGCCGTCGGGAGATATCGCGAAGCCGAGTTTCAATGGTCGCGTGCCCTGTCCTTCATTGACGAAGGACAATCCGTTGAAGATATCGACCCCGAGCGCGTTCGCCAGAAGCTGGACGTAGGGTTGGATGCGGTTTTGGAAGCGGAAGGTGCGCCTCCCATTACCGTGGCTGCAGAGTAGCCGGCCCTTAAGGTGCAGTGGTGAGCAAGGTTGAGCTGTGCGCTCCGGCCAAGGTCAATCTCGCCCTGCATGTGACAGGGCTGCGCAGCGACGGTTACCACCTGCTCGACAGCCTTGTTATGTTTTCCGATGTTGGCGACAGGCTTCGAATTGAGGTCGCAGAAACAGCCTCCTTTTCGGTTACCGGCCGCTTTTCGCAAGACGTCCCTATGAGTTCCGAAAACTCAATCCTGCGCGTTGTCGAATTGCTTTGGAAGGGCCCGCCGCTTGCCATCACGCTGGAAAAGAACTTGCCCGTGGCCTCAGGGATCGGCGGAGGATCGGCCGATGCTGCCGCCTGTTATCGGGCCTTGCAGGCCTTGCGGGGTGATCTGGCGCCGGAAGCCAGCAATATCGAGATTGAGCATGCGCCAGCGCTGCTTCATCTCGGTGCGGACATGCCCATGTGTGTACGGAGCCGGACAGCACATGTCTCCGGGGTCGGAGAAGACGTGAACGAACGCAATGACTTGCCGTTCTTGCATGTGGTCTTCGTCAACCCCGGTGTTGCTGTTTCAACACCAGAGGTCTTCGGCGCCCTGGCTGTAAAAGAAAATACGCCTATGTCGAAACTTCAGCCGACGCCAACTGAACAGGGTTTTCTGATTTGGCTTGCGGCACAACGCAATGATCTTGAAGGCCCGGCAAAGTTGATCTGCCCCAGCGTTGAGGACGCTTTGGCTGGTTTGCAAGGCAGCGCCGGGTGCCAATTGGCTCGAATGTCAGGATCAGGAGCCACATGCTTTGGCATCTTTGCTTCGCGGAGCGACGCGCAAGCGGCAGCTAACGACCTGCAACACCGATACGATCGCTGGTGGATTTCGCCCGGAGAATTGAACGGACCAACAGGAGCAGAGCCTCAGCTTATCCGCTCGACGACATAATCCGCCAGGTCCGTTAGCATATCCTTTACGAGATGTGCAGGCAAAGGCTCCAACGCGGCTTTGGCGCGTACTGCTTCTGCGCGTGCGACTTGGCTTGTCTCTTCCAGAGCACCATGTTTGTTCAGGAGCAAGATTGCGTGTTCGAGATCACCTTCGTGCTGCTTGCCTTTCTCGATCGTGCGTTCCCAAAAGGCCCGTTCGGATGCGTCCGCTTTTTTCACAGCTTTGATCAGCGGCATCGTCAGTTTGCGTTCGCGGAAGTCATCCCCCACGTTTTTTCCTATCGCGCCAATGTCGCCTTGGAAATCAAGCAGGTCATCCACGATCTGAAAGGCCACCCCAAGTGCGTCACCGTAATCAAATAGCGCACGTACCTGTGCTTCAGGCGCGCCTGCGATGACACCGCCCACCTCAGTAGCGGCGGAGAACAGTGCGGCGGTTTTACCTCTGACGACCTGAAGGTAAATCTCCTCGGTCGTTTGGAGGTCGGTGCTAGCCGTCAATTGCAACACTTCACCCTCGGCGATGGTTGCAGAGGCGTTTGAAAGAATGTCGAGCACTCGCAAGGAGCCGGTTTCAACCATCAACTGGAAACTGCGTGAGAACAGATAGTCTCCCACCAGAACAGAAGACTTATTATCCCATAGCAGATTGGCCGTTGGACGTCCGCGCCTTTGACCACTTTCATCGACCACGTCATCATGGAGCAGCGTCGCGGTGTGGATGAATTCCACAGTTGCTGCCAAATTGATGTGAAATGGTCCTTCATAGCCACACATTCTGGCAGTGGCCAAGGTGAGCATCGGTCGCAAACGCTTACCGCCGGCCTCTACGAGGTGTGCTGTCACTTCAGGAATGCGCGGCGCATGTTCTGACGCCATACGTTCGCGGATCAACGTGTTTACGGCGACCATCTCATCTTGCAAGTAATCTGCAAGCCGGTCGTGCGGCTTCTGAGAATTCTCAGTTTTGAGCATCAACTTCCCGTTTGCAAGGCTCGACATCGCCGGCGCCTTGATCTTACATCCCTGTCATGAAGGAACTTTTGCGCAGCACCGACCCGACCATCATCGCCTTTGCCACGGCCCTTCTCCAAGGTGAGGATATAGACTGCTTTGAGATGGACGTAAACATGAGCATTCTTGAAGGCGGCATAGGAATTTTCCCCCGCCGATTAATGGTGCGATCCGGCGATCATTTTGCGGCGACGCGCGTCCTGAAAGACAATGACATCCCGCTTGGTCTATGATCGCGGGATGCACCAGGGACGCATTTTTAGGCGGCAAATTGCACCTTTTTCAGCCGAAGGATGGCTATCGCGCTGGTGTAGACAGCGTGCTGCTGGCTGCGACGGTGCCGGCCGCTGCCGGTGATCGTGTACTCGATCTGGGATGTGGCGTTGGCGCTTTGGCACTCTGTCTCGGTGCACGCGTTCCCGGCCTTTTACTGACCGGGGTCGAGATACAGCCCGACTACGCGGCGTTGGCGCGTCAAAATGGTGGTGGCGATTTCGAAGTGGTGACCGCGGACCTGAGCAATTTGCCCGATACAGTGCGTCAGAGACAATTTGAGCACGTGCTGGCTAACCCGCCCTATTATAACCGCGCTGCAAGCCGCGCTGCTTCAAATGCCGGCCGCGAGGCTGCGCTAGGAGAGGCTACGTCGCTGGAAATTTGGGTCAAGGTGGCGGCCAAGCGCTTAGCGCCAAAAGGTTATGGTCATTTCATTCACCGGGTTGAACGCCTGCCGGACGTTCTGAGTGCAATGTCCGGGCGCTTGGGCAGCATTGAAGTTCTGCCAATCGCGCCGCGGTATGACCGTCGGGCAGAGCTGGTCATCGTACGCGGACGCAAAAATGGGCGCGCTGCATTTAAGCTGCATGCGCCGTTGATCCTGCATGAAGGGCCTTTGCACGAAAAGGATGGTGACAGCTATATTCCGCGTGTGCGTGCCGCATTACGCGAAGGCGCAGCTCTGGCGTTTTGACGTCCGTTAAGGCGGCGTTAAGAATTTCTGGGCGCATAATGCGCCTGCGGCGTGACTTGAATCACTTTATGTGATGAGATTCACGATGAAGTTTGAGCGAACAGGAGGATTGAATGAGCGTAACCGCGCATGTTGAACAGCTGAAAAAGAAGCATGAATCCCTCAGTCAGGCGGTCGAAGCCGCCCAACGCGCCCCAGGCATCGATGATCTCACGGTTGCCGATCTGAAAAAGCAGAAACTTCGCGTAAAAGAAGAAATCACACGACTTTCGAGTTGATGAAAACCTCACTCATTTGACAGCATTTTCAGGCCTTCCGTAATGTAGGCGGTTTTGGAAATCTCGTCGAGCATCCACTCCCGGAACGCAGCGATCTGCGGTCTGTGCTCTGTGCCTTTTGGGCAAAGAAAATGAAATCTGCCGCCAGTTGGAAGCGCTTGCCCAAATGGCATGACCAGACGTCCGTTATGGATATCCTTTACAACAAGTGCACGGCGTCCCAGCACAACTCCGACCCCTGCGAGTGCCGCGTCGATCGCGTGGTCTGCCTGACTGAAACGCGGACCGTGCGTTGGCGAATAGCCGATACCCATCGCCTTGAACCACGCCTCCCAGTCGCAAGGCGGTCTTATAAAACTGATAGAATCATCGAAAACGAGAGGCGCCTTCGTCAGACTCTGCGGGGTCGTGTAGCGTTCTGCCATCTCCGGCGTCATGACGGGTGCGACCCAGTCCTCCACCAGAGGGAGTGACCAAAGTCCTTCCTCCCGAACGTGCGTCGCAAAGCGGATCGCGACATCAATAGCGTCGCGCCCGAAGTCCATAATCTTAAGGGATGCGGAAAACCGCAGTTCAACCTCGGGGTGGCTTTTCGCGAATTCATAAAGTCTTGGCGCGAGCCACTTGGCTGTGAAGGCAGGACCAGCTGTAACGGTCAGGGTTTGGGTGTCTTGCAAACGTTGCGCATCGCGCCAAGCCGTCGCAAGGCTCTGAAAACCGGCGGCAGCGCCGGGGGCGAGAACCTTGCCGGCTTCGGTTAGTTCAACCGCACGGTTGAGACGCCTGAAAAGTTGCGTGCCAAGATGGTCTTCGAGGGACTTGATCTGAAAGCTCAAAGCAGCGGGTGTCACCGACAATTCGTCTGCGGCGCGGGCGAAAGACATATGCCGGGCGGCGGCATCGAAGGCGCGCAATGCGGTTAGAGGCGGAAGACGGTCGGCCATAATTCAGACAAGTAAAATTTAACTGAAGCAATGAAAAGTCTCGTTTGTCGCAACACTAACGGGATGTCATATGTATCTCAATTCAAAAACACTGATGCACAGATGAAAGGAGCGTCACATGTTCGAGACACCGACAAACGCAACGACGCGCGCAGCAATTGAGCGTGCCCATCAGGAACGCAGCCAGGCGCTTCGCAATGCTTGGGGATGGCTGTTCGCCTCAGACAAAAAAGACTGAACGCCCGAAAATCAAAAAGGCCGGCTCGCTTGGCCGGCCTTTTTTCTTTGTTCGGTTGGACGTCGGTGTCACGTCGGTATTTTGTCGGTTTTTCAGCTCAGACGAAAAACTGTGCGCCGTTTGCCGAGATCGTGGACCCGTTGACAAAACCTGAGTCGTCGGACGCAAGAAAGACGACGCAACGGGCGATTTCTTCGGGTTCGCCCAATCGTCCGGCCGGGATCTGACCAATGATTGATTCCCGGACCTTTTCAGGCACCGCCATGACCATTTCGGTGGCGATGTAACCCGGACACACAGCATTTGCGGTGATGCCCGCGCGCGCGCCTTCCTGCGCGAGAGATTTGACGATGCCCAGATCGCCCGCCTTGGTGGCCGCGTAGTTCACCTGAGCGAACTGCCCTTTTTGACCGTTGATCGAGGAGATCACGATCACACGCCCGAACTTGCGCTCGCGCATGCCAGGCCAGATCGGATGCACAGTGTTGAAGACCCCGGTAAGGTTGGTGTCAATGACTTCCTGCCATTGTTCGGGCGTCATCCTGTGGAACGGCGCATCGCGGGTAATCCCAGCATTGGCCACAACCACCTCAATGGGGCCGAGATCGGCTTCCACGGATTCAATGCCCGCTTTGCTTTGCGCATAATCGCCCACGTTCCACTTGTAGGTTTTGATGCCCGTTTCTTCAGTAAACTTTGCCGCCGCTTCATCGTTGCCGGCGTAAGTTGCGGCAACGCTGTAGCCTGCGTCTTTCAAAGCGTTGGAAATTGCGGCGCCGATTCCGCGGCTGCCTCCTGTTACTAGTGCGACACGGGACATTCCTGGTCTCCTCCGGTCATTGGGGGTGGTTTTTTTTGAAAGGCGCGCCGCCCCACACTGCACGACGCACCCTTGAATAATTCGAGCCTAAATCATTCAATGCGATGGTGCATTGATCTGGATCACGCGCGTTCCAGACACATGGCGACGCCCATGCCACCGCCGATGCACAGCGTGGCCAGCCCTTTTTTGGCGTCGCGGCGCTTCATCTCGAACAGCAGCGTGTTCAAGATCCGCGCGCCGGAGGCGCCGATTGGGTGGCCGATGGCGATCGCGCCACCGTTGACGTTCACAATCTCCGGATCCCATCCCATGTCCTTGTTGACCGCACAAGCCTGGGCCGCGAAAGCTTCATTCGCTTCGACAAGGTCCAGATCTTCGGCCTTCCAGCCCGCTTTTTCCAGCGCTTTGCGGCTGGCATAGATCGGGCCCGCGCCCATGATCGCCGGGTCGAGACCAACGGTGGCGTAGCTGGCTATGCGTGCCAACGGCTCAATACCGCGCTTTTCGGCATCGTCTGCCGACATCAGCAGGACGCCGGCCGCGCCATCGTTGAGACCGGAGGCGTTGGCTGCGGTCACCGATCCATCCTTTGTGAAGGCAGGGCGCAGCTTTTGCATGGCTTCTATCGTGGCGCCGTGGCGGATGTACTCGTCCTTGTCGACCACGATGTCGCCCTTGCGGGTCTGGATCGTGTAGGCAAATACCTCCTCATCGAACTTGCCGGCCTTTTGCGCGGCTTCGGCCTTGTTTTGCGAAGCCACGGCGAATGTGTCCTGCTGGTCCCGGCTGATTTGCCACTTCTCGGCCACGTTTTCGGCGGTCTGGCCCATGTGGTACCCGTTGAAAGCGTCCCAGAGGCCGTCGCGGATCATCGTGTCAATGTATTTCAAATCGCCCATCTTGTGGCCGGCGCGCAAAGATGCGGCATGGGGCGACAGCGTCATGTTTTCCTGTCCGCCCGCGGCCACGATATCCGCATCCCCCAGCTGGATATGCTGGGCGCCAAGCGCCACCGAACGCAGACCTGAGCCACACACCTGGTTGATGGTCCAGGCCGAGGATTCCTGCGGAAGCCCGGCGTTGATATGTGCCTGGCGTGCGGGATTCTGGCCTTGCGCCGCAGTCAGAACCTGACCGAGAATCGTTTCCGATACCTCACCGGCTTCAACGCCTGCACGCGCCACAACTTCCTTGAGCATTGCCGCCCCAAGATCATGCGCAGGAACGCTTGCAAACGCGCCCCCAAAACTGCCTACAGCAGTACGGCCTGCTGACGCTATCACTACGTTCGTCATGAGAATTTGGTCCCTTGTATAATGGGGACAAGGCCGGACTCCCGCTGATTTTCGAGGCCCGCCGTGTCGCGGTTACGCGGCAGTGTTAACGCATGAGCAGGCGCGCTTCAACTCTCGCCGCGACACGAAGCTGACACAGGTGTGGTGGTGGATTAAATAGCTTAGCTGGCGTTTTGCAGCTGCTTGTCTTTCAACCAGGGCGGGCGGATGGTCGCCGCGGCAAAAAGATGCCCCTGCAGGCAGTCCACGCCAAGGCGTGAAAGCACGTCGGCATCCTCCGCAGTTTCCACGAATTCCGCAACCGTGAGCATGTCGAAGTGTTTTGCAATGGAAATCAGAGCCGACATCACGGCCTGATTGTCCGGATCTGAGGCGATACCGCACACAAACTGCCGATCAATTTTGATAGCGTCAAAGCAGAAATCTTTGAAATATCCCAAGCCTGTGTGCCCCGCTCCGAAATCGTCCATGGCAAAGCAGATGCCTTGCATTTGAAGGCGGTCCATGAAGTCGATCACAAGCTCAGGTACCTGCATCGCGGAGCTTTCGGTAATCTCAAGGATCAGCCGCTCAGCGATCAGTGGATTTCGTTTAATCCAGCGGTTGAGGGTTTGTGTCCATGGCTCATACCCGATCGAACGCGCGGACATGTTGATGGAAAGCCGCAGATCCGGGTTGTCATGCAACGCTTTCAACCCTTTTGCGAGTGCCAACGTGTCGAGGCGGCGTCCATGTTCCGTCGTCTCGATCGCCTCCATGAATTGGGCGGCAGGGATCACGCGTCCGGCCTCGTCCAGAACGCGGATCAACCCCTCGTAAAAGGCGACTTTTGTGTTGTCGCGCGCCTGCATAACCGGTTGGTAGGCCAACAGTACCTGCTTGTGACGAATGGCTGCGGCCACCATTTCAATGGTCTTCTGATCGCGCAGCGAAACGGCATAATTCAGCGGGCTGTCAAGGCCGGGCGGAAGGTCGGCCAGTCTGGTGTTTGGGGAACCGGGCATGTCATCCTCGCACTTGTTATTTCCGACACTTTCACAGTAAAGCCGCTAAAATCGCGTTAATTTTCTCATTTTGTTCTGGTTTTATTCGTGTTTAATTTCAATGCGACGAAATCTTGAAGGTGTCCCTGCATGACCAAGCGATGTGACTGGGTGGGTCCAGAACAAATCTACATTGACTACCACGATACGGAGTGGGGCGTGCCCGAATACAACAGCCGGGCCTTGTGGGAAAAACTCATACTTGACGGGTTTCAGGCCGGTTTGAGCTGGCTCACGATCCTGAAAAAGCGAGAGGCCTTCCGTGCTGCATTTAAAGAGTTTGATCCCGATGTTCTCGCCACCTGGGGCGACGCGGATGTGGAGCGGCTGCTTGGCAATGCCGGTATCATCCGGCACCGCGGAAAGATCGAGGCGACGCTGCACAACGCGCGCGTCTGGCAAGAGATCGAGGGTGCAGAGGGGTTCGACGCGTTCTTGTGGCGATATGTGGACGGCACGCCGCTGCAGGGCAATTGGGAGCGACAGTGTGACGTGCCCACGCAGAGCGCGCTGTCCGTCCGCATTTCAAAGGATCTGAAGGCGCGGGGGTTCAAGTTTTGCGGCCCGACGATTGTGTATGCCTTCATGGAAGCGGTAGGCATGCTCAACAATCATCTGGTGACCTGCCACAGACATGCGGCCATTGCCACAATGGGGCGTTGACTCTGACATAACCTGCAGTATAAGCGCGGCTTCATTGGTGTTGGTGGCCCCCGCGAGGGGATGCCTGTCGGGTCGCAAGGCCAGAGGACAACGCCCTTCATCGCCCACTATGGGCCTACACCGAAGGAGATCAGCCGTGACAAAACGCACGTCTGCCAAATACAAAATCGATCGCCGCATGGGCGAGAACATCTGGGGTCGCCCCAAATCGCCTGTCAACCGCCGCGAATACGGACCCGGGCAGCACGGACAGCGCCGCAAAGGCAAACTTTCTGACTTTGGTATTCAGTTGCGCGCCAAGCAAAAGCTCAAGGGCTACTACGGTGATCTGACGGAAAAGCAGTTCCGCCGCATCTATGCGGAAGCCGAGCGTGTCAAAGGCGACACCGGTGAAAACCTCGTTGGCCTGCTGGAGCGTCGCCTCGACGCCGTTGTTTATCGTGCGAAATTCGTATCGACCGTATTTGCCGCACGCCAGTTCGTGAACCACAAGCACGTGCGAGTGAACGGCAAGATCGTGAACATCCCGTCCTACCGTGTGAAAGAGGGCGATGTGATCGAAGTCCGCGACCGGTCCAAGCAGATGGCGGCCATTCTTGAGGCGACCCAACTGCCCGAGCGCGATGTTCCCGATTACATCGAAGCCGACCATTCTAAATTGACCGCAACTTTCGTGCGCACCCCGTCGCTGGGCGATGTGCCTTATCCGGTGATGATGGAACCAAACCTCGTGGTCGAATTCTACGCCAAAAACTAAGGCAGGCATCTCAGCCAAAACAGTTTTGGGGCCGCGCGGGACAACCGGGCGGCCTTTTGTTTATCAACGATCTGTTTTGGTCCGGCTGTAGACTGGCCAGACCGGCCGACACTTGGGGCTGGCACCATGGCACACCCACCGCTAATGTCCGCGCGACGGGAGAGGACGACATGACAGCGACGATCAGACCGCAGCCGGGGATCATGGACATCGCGCTCTATCAGGGAGGCGCGTCCAAGATCGATGGTCAGAGCGATCCGCTCAAGCTCAGTTCCAACGAAAACCCTCTGGGGTGCAGCCCAAAAGCGCAGGCGGCGGTCGCAAATGCCGCGCTGAACATGCACCGCTATCCGTCAACCGATCATGCGGACCTGCGCGCGGCGATCGCGGAGGTCCACGCGCTGCCCGCCGAGCGCATTATTTGCGGCGTTGGTTCGGATGAGTTGCTGACCTTGCTCGCCTTTGCCTTCGCCGGTCCGGGCGATGAGATCCTCTATCCCGAACACGGGTTTTCCATGTATCGCATCTTTGCGCTTTCTGCCGGCGCGACGCCTGTCGTGGCGCCTGAGCGGGACCGTACCGTGGATGTTGACGCCCTCATAGCGCGTATCACTAATGCCACGCGGCTGATCTATTTGGCGAATCCCGCCAACCCCACGGGAACAGCGCTGAACACGGAGGCCTTGTCGCGTCTGGCAGCAGCTGTGCCTGCGTCATGCCTGCTCGTTCTTGACGGTGCTTACGCGGAGTTCTTCGATGGCTACGACGGTGGCTCTTCGCTGGTAGACAGGCATCCGAACGTTGTCATGACGCGTACCTTTTCTAAACTCTATGGCCTTGGCGGACTGCGCGTCGGTTGGGCCTATACCGCCCAAGAAGTTGTCGACGTGCTCAATCGCATCCGAGGGCCATTTAACCTGTCTGCCGTTGCCCTGTCCGGCGCGACGGCGGCTATGCGGGATCGGGCCTTTGCTGAACATTGCGTTCGCCAAAACACCTCAGAGCGCGCCCGTCTCACGGGTGGGCTCAACCAGATTGGTATTGCCTGCGACATCAGCCACGCCAATTTCGTGCTGGCGCGGTTTGCGGACGAAACAGAGGCGCTGCAGGCGGATGCGCACCTGAAATCCGAAGGCATTCTGGTGCGGCTGGTCAAAGGCTACGGATTTCCGGACGCGTTGCGCATCACAGTCGGTGGGTCACGGGATGTTGACCGTGTTCTGGACGCGTTGTCGCGGTTCAGGGGGTTGGCATGACAGTGACCTATGACCGCGTTGCCCTCGTCGGGTTGGGTCTCATCGCGTCCAGCATCTACTGGGCGATCCAACGCAAGGGTCTGGCCGGAGAAGTCACGGGCTATGCCCGATCACAGGAGACGCGCGACACCGCGCGCCGCATCGGTCTGTGCGACCGTGTGTACGACTCTATAGCTGAGGCCATTGAAGGCGCTGATCTGGTTGTTCTGTGTGTTCCGGTCGGAGCAATGGGGCAGGTGGCTGAAGCGATTGCACCGCACCTGAAACCCGGAGCAACAGTCACGGATGTCGGATCGGTCAAGCGAGACGTGATCGACAGCGTGACACCGCATTTGCCGGTCGATGTGCATTTCGTGCCCGCGCACCCGCTGGCCGGGACCGAACACTCCGGCCCGGAATCGGGTTTTGCCGAACTCTTTGATGACCGCTGGTGCCTTCTGGTGCCGGTTGCGGGCAGCGATCCGCAAGCCGTTTCGCGGTTGCGCCAGTTCTGGGAATCTCTTGGCAGCAGTGTCGCGGAAATGGATGCAGGGCACCACGACCTTGTTCTGGCTGTAACAAGTCATGCCCCGCACCTGATTGCGTACACGATGGTGGGGGTTGCCGACGATCTGGGGCGCGTGACGGACAGTGAAGTCATCAAATACTCCGCCGCCGGGTTTCGGGACTTCACCCGTATCGCGGCCAGCGATCCGACTATGTGGCGTGACGTGTTTTTGTCCAACAAGGATGCCACGCTGGAAATCCTTGGTCGCTTCACCGAAGAGCTTTTCGCACTGCAGCGCGCGATCCGGACCGGGGACGGCGCGCACCTGCAGGATTATTTCACGCGTACGCGCGCCATTCGCCGCGGCATCATCGAGGCGGGTCAGGACACCGATGCGCCGGATTTCGGTCGCACGAAGGCCTCTTCGTGATCAGGTTGGCGGTGGTCGTGATCCTGCTGGCTACCGCCGCCACGGCCGCGCCTGACCGCTCCTTGCGACCCCCGGAACGGGCAGGCACGCCCATTCTGGAGGCCTCCGGCGCAATTACCCCGGCGCGCCAGAACAGCGCCGCGCTGGCGGCTGCTGATCGAGGTCAGGGCCTCGCAGAGTCCCTGCGCCCCGAATTGCGTCCGCGCAAGTTTCGTCGCATTGCGCGAAACCGTCAGCGGATGCGCGAACGCGGTGCCGTCTGTGGCGACTGGGAGATTCAGGGCGAACCGGTTGGGAACGTGCCCGGCAAGTGGCGCGGTTGCGGCGTGGCAGATGCCGTGCGTGTAAACACAGTGGCGGGCGTGACATTGAGCCAGTCCGCGATCATGGATTGCCGGACGGCCACCGCGCTGAGGACCTGGGTCGAAGACACCGCCAAGCCGACCCTGGCCAAAACTGGCGGTGGATTAAAAAGCCTGCGCGTCGCGGCGCATTACATTTGCCGGACGCGTAACAACAAACCCGGTGGTCGGATATCCGAACACGGCAAAGGGCGTGCAATTGATATTTCAGGTGTGCAGCTGCACAGCGGCCAGGTCATTTCGGTGCTGCATGGCTGGCAAGCCAAGGACACGTCGCAATTCATGCGCACGCTTCACAAGGGGGCTTGTGGGCCATTTGGTACCGTGCTTGGCCCCAATTCTGACCGTTTCCACCGCGACCATTTTCACTTTGACACCGCATGGTATCGGACCGGGCCGTATTGCCGCTAGCGCAGGATCAGCCTTGGTGCCGGCCCCAGCGGGATGAAGCCCAAAAACGCCCTGCCGTCTCTCAATTCGAAGGTGACATCAATTGTCTCAGGGTTTCCGCCGGACCGGGCCAATGCGGACAGGATGTTTTCAATTTGCGGGCGCAGCGCGCTTGGCAAGGTGCCCGCGGACTCTGCAAGATTTAGCATGATTTGCCAGTTCTGCGCCTGAAGCGAAACCTCACCGTTCAAAACGCCGCCCTCAGCGACGCCGAGCGTAGCGGCCATGCGAACGGACAGGGTGCCCCATTGCGCTTCGGCAAGCCGCAGATCGATGGCGCGGGGCTGCGGGCGGTTCTCTTCAATCGTTGTGCGGTCAATGGGGCGGTCAAAATTCACCGTCATGTCAAGCGCAAGGGCGTCAAAGGTCACCGGCCAGTCGTCAGGGATTCTCAAAGTCTGCCGCACGAGGGCGCCGGGTTGAAATTGAGGTGCATCCGCTGTGAACGCGTATCGTGTGCGTTGGGTTTCGTGCTGCTCCATGTCGAGGTTCAGGCTGCGCGCAGACACAATCGAGCCGTCTGGCCCGGACAACTCCCAAGCGTCGGCGGTCAATCCCATCTGATCCAGTTCGAGCTCTGCCTTCGGTTGCAGCCGCAGGGTGGCGATCGCGTTTTCGGCTTGCAGCGTATGGCTTGTCAGAGGGCTTGCGAAGTTCATTTCGTCAGCCGGCAGGTGCAGGGTCACATGTCCCGGCCACCATGCTGGCACATTAAAGTGGAGGCTGGATGCGGAAAAGGCAACGCCAGTCTGCGGATCGGCCAGCGAAGGATTTTCGATCATTGTATCAACCGACAGCGGAAAACCAGACACGGTCACTTTCTGTGCCTCGGCTTGCCAGTTTTCGGCCCGACGCTGTTCAAACCACTGATTTATCCCGGTCTCAAAACCCCAAGCCGCCGATAGCCACCAAGCGCACCAGAGCGCGGCAAGCACCAGAACGGTGAAAAACAAGCGCCGCATTTGTCACCTCTTCCGTTTCGGCTCCATTTCGGGTTTACGCAATGCCCAAAGAGAGGACCAGTGAAATGACTATGTGGGTGTTTGGATACGGCAGTCTTTTGTGGAATCCGGGCTTTGAGGTGACCGAGCAGGTCATCGCCACTCTGCCGGGATATGCGCGGTCCTTTTGCATGCGCTCGATCCATCATCGCGGCACGGAGGAGCATCCGGGGCTGGTTCTTGCGCTTGACAAAGATCCCGCGCACGCCTGCGAAGGCGTCGCGCTGGCCGTAAAACCGGGCATCGAGGATCAGACGCTGGCCTATCTGCGAGAACGCGAGTTGATTTCATCGGCTTATCTGGAACGCGAACTCGATGTGGACCTGCACGACGGGCGGCGTGTCAAAGCCCTGGTCTACATTATCAATCCCGATCATGTGCAGTATTGCGGCGGTTTGCCGCTGGAAGAACAGGCGCAGATCATTTCCTCGGCAGTGGGGGGCATGGGGCCGAATACCGAATATCTTTTCAACACTGCGCAGCATTTGAGCGAGATTGGCCTGCATGATCCCGATCTGGAGTGGTTGAGCCACCGCGTCAGCGTGCTGACCGCATAAAATCTTGGCGCTTGGCAGAGGTTTCTGTGTAAACTAAGTGCAGAGCAGAACAATAACGGTCAGGAGCGGGGGCGGATGACGTTACCAGACCTGGAAACAAGACCAGTTTTTTCTCAGCCGGTCCGGCAAATTTCACTGATGCTAATCGTGCTCGCGCTGTCGGGGTTCGGGTCGTTCCTGGCCCTGCCGCGCGTGCTTCCCGTCTTTCAGGCGAACCCTTATTTGAACGGGTTTATCATATTCGTGTTCGTGATCGGTGTCTTGGCCTGTTTCTATCAGGTCTTTCAGCTCATCGGTTCGGTGCGTTGGATCGAACGGTTTGCCACGGGAACGCTGGACAGCAGCGTCAAGGCACCGCAACTGCTGGCACCGCTGGCCACTTTGTTGCGGCAGCGTGGTGTGCGCATGCAGGTCAGTGCGACGTCGACCCGCTCGATCCTGGATTCCGTCGCAACCCGGATCGATGAGGCGCGCGAGATCACGCGGTACATCGTCAACATGCTGATATTTTTGGGGCTGTTGGGCACCTTTTATGGGCTTGCAACCACGGTTCCGGCGGTGGTGGACACCATCCGCAGCCTCGCACCGCAGGATGGCGAAGGTGGCGTGCAGGTGTTCAACCGGCTGATGACCGGATTGGAAGCCCAATTGGGCGGAATGGGTGTTGCGTTTGCCTCCTCTCTGCTCGGGCTCGCCGGGTCACTGATCGTTGGTCTGCTCGAACTGTTTGCCGGACACGGGCAAAACCGGTTTTACCGTGAGCTGGAAGAATGGCTCAGCTCGATCACGCGCGTCGGTTTCACAACCGGCGATGAACAAGGCGGCGACCAAAGCGTCTTGTCCAGCGTGGTGGATCACATGGCCGAGCAGATGGTGACGCTGCAAAACATGTTCATCCAGTCCGACGCTGGCCGCTCGGAGGTTAATGACACGCTCGGCGAACTGGCGAATTCCATCGAACGGCTGACGCATCGTATTGAAGGATCGGACCCGTCCACGTCCGCGCTGGAGCGCGTTGCCGCAGGGCAGGAACGCCTGATCACGCTTATTGAAAGTCAGGGTCAGGGAGAGGGTATCGACGCGGAAAGCCGCATGCGTCTGCGGTCCATCGACGTCCAGATGCTGCGCATTCTTGAGGAGATCTCGGCAGGGCGACAGGAGAGTGTCGCCGAGCTACGGATGGATCTGCACAAACTGTCCGAGGCGATGAAGACACGCCGGCCTCGTCCACTTGGCAAAACGGCGCAGGGTGACGGCTGATGGCGCTGTCGCGGCGCACCGGAACACGCTTTCAGGCCTCGATCTGGCCCGGTTTTGTGGATGCGATGACGGGTCTGCTTTTGGTGTTGATGTTCGTGCTGACCATTTTCATGGTGGTGCAATTCGTTCTGACCGAGCGGATCACTGGGCAAGAGACGCAGCTTGACCAGCTGGCCGGCGAGGTTGCTGCGCTGGCGCAAGCTCTGGGTCTGGAAGAGCAAGCCTCTGCGGAGCTACGCGACCGCGTTGGTGCGTTGGATGCGACTCTTTCGGATGCCGAAGATCGTATCGCGGTGCTGACAGCGACGCGCGATGCGCAGGCAGAAGCTTTGTCCGAAGCGCAATCCCAAATTACAGGCTTTGAAGCGCAGGTCGCCGCCTTGATCGCGGCGCGCGACACTGCGCTGGGCGAGGTCGTGGCGCTGACCGCAACACGAGAAGAACTCGAGGCCGCGCGGGCCGCGCTTATTGATGAACGCGAGGCGCTGACACTTGCGCTGGCTGCATCACGCGATGAGATCGACGCACAGGCCGAAGCCGCGCGGCTTGCGGCCTCCCAACGTGAGGCGCTGGATGCACTGGTGGCCGAGCTGCGGGCGCAAAATGCCGACGCACAGGAACAGATCACCGCTCTCAGCGGCAGTTTGGATGAAGTTCAACAGGCGTTAAGCGCGGAAGAAGCGGCCCGTCTGGCCGAGGCCGCCGCTGCTGAGCTGTTGCGCAACCGTCTTAGGAATGCGGACGCAGAGCTGACGGCCATGACGCTGGCCCTGGAACAACAGCGCAAGGACGCAGAGGACACGTTGACCCTACTCGCAGCTGCCCGTGCGGCAGAGGCTGATCTGGATGCGGAACTCTCGGCAGCCCTTTTGCGCCTGGATCGCCTGCAGCTGGAAGCCGAGGCAGGCAGCGAGGCGCAGGCAGCACTGGACGCGCTTGAGACAGAGCAGGCATTGATGCAGGCGCGTCTGGCTGAGTTGCTGGCCGATCTCGACGAAGCGCAATCCGCGGCTGCCCTGGCCGCTGCTGCGCGGGCCGCGGCTGAAGCACAGGCGAACGCGGATCAGGCGAAACTGCGCGAGCAACTTGCGGCTGCACTGGCGGCGCAGGCCGCAGCGGAGGCGTTGAGCCAAGACCAGACTGCGGATGCGGATCAGCAGGCCGATCTGTTGGCACAAGCACGTCAGGCTTTGTCAGAAGAAGCGGCGATCAGTGCGGAAGCACAACGACAGACCGAGTTGCTAAACCAGCAGGTTGCGGCTCTGCGCAGCCAACTGGGCAATTTGCAATCGCTGCTTGATGACGCGAAAGAACGCGATTCGGCGCAGCAAATTCAGTTGCAGTCACTTGGGTCTGAACTGAACACCGCTCTCGCGCGGGTCGCCGCGGAGGAGCGTCGCCGCGCCGAACTGGAAGAAGCGGAACGGCTGCGTCTGGCAGAAGAGGCCGCGCGGCTGGCTGAAGAGACGGCACGGCTGAGCGAGGAGACCCAGCGTCTTGAGGCGGAAACGGAGGATCTGGAGCAATACCGGTCCGAGTTCTTTGGCCGTTTGCGCGATGTGCTGGGTCGTCAGGAGGGTGTGCGGATCGAGGGCGATCGCTTTGTCTTTTCTTCCGAAGTCCTGTTCGAGCCGGCGAGTGCGGTTTTGTCTTTCGAAGGGCGTCAGGACATTTCCGAAGTGGCGGCCATTCTTGCAACCATCGCGGATGAGATCCCATCGGAGATCGACTGGATTATCCGCGTGGATGGTCACACGGATGATGTTCCATTATCTGGCCGCGGACGGTTTTCTGATAACTGGGAACTGAGCCAGGGGCGAGCGCTGTCCGTGGTCCGGTTCATGGTGGAGGCTTTGGGTATCCCGCCCGACCGGCTCTCGGCCAACGGGTTTGGGCAATACCAGCCCGTGGCCCTGGGCGACACGCCGGAAGCGCGCGCGCAGAACCGGCGTATCGAGTTGAAGTTCACTGAGCGTTAACGGGTCAAGCTGCGCCGGCCGCAATTGAAGCGAAGTGGCCAAAAAAAAACCCCGCCTGTGACGTGCGGGGGGTTCCTGTTTCTGATTGCTTACTCGGCCGTGAGCAGCGGTGGTTTGTCGCCTGAGAGGCGCGGGTTGTCGGGCCCTTCGATCTTGAGATCGATCTTCCCGTTTTTCACACCCACGCGGACCACACCACCTTTCGCCAGTTTCCCGAATAGCAGGTCTTCGGCGAGGGGCTTCTTGATATGCTCCTGGATCACACGCCCCAGCGGGCGAGCGCCCATCTTGCTGTCATAACCCTTGTCGGCCAGCCACTCCGCCGCAGGTTTGGTCAGTTCGATGGTGACGTTGCGATCCATCAGCTGTGCTTCCAGTTGCAACACGAACTTTTCGACCACACGCAGGATTACCTCTTTGGGCAGAGGCGCGAAGCTGATGACCGCGTCAAGACGGTTGCGGAACTCAGGCGTGAATGTCCGTTCGATCGCCGCGGTGTCCTCGCCCTCACGGCGGTCACGGCCGAAACCGATGGCCTCTTTCGCCTGCTCTGCTGCGCCCGCGTTGGAGGTCATGATCAACACGACATTGCGGAAATCGACGGTGCGCCCGTTGTGATCTGTGAGCTTGCCGTGATCCATGACCTGCAACAGGATGTTGTAGACATCCGGATGGGCCTTTTCCATCTCGTCAAGCAGCAAAACGCAGTGCGGATGCTGGTCGACACCATCCGTCAGCATTCCGCCCTGATCAAATCCGACATAGCCCGGAGGTGCGCCGATCAGACGCGAAACGGCGTGTTTTTCCATGTACTCGGACATGTCAAACCGCAGCAGTTCCACGCCCAATGTGTCTGCCAGTTGCTTTGCGACCTCGGTTTTGCCAACACCGGTCGGCCCTGCAAAGAGGTAGTTGCCGATGGGTTTTTCCGGTTCCCGAAGTCCGGCGCGCGCCAGTTTGATGGCTGATGACAGGGCTTCGATCGCCGCATCCTGCCCAAAGACCACGCGTTTGAGCGACCCTTCGAGATCCTTGAGGACCTCGGCGTCGTCCTTGGAGACGTTTTTCGGGGGAATGCGTGCGATTTTCGCAACCACATTCTCAATCTCCTTGGTGCCGATTGTTTTGCGCCGCTTGGCCGCCACAACGAGATGCTGCGCTGCACCCGCTTCATCAATCACATCGATAGCGCTGTCGGGCAGTTTCCGATCATTGATGTAACGGGATGCCAGCTCAACACTCGTTTTGATTGCATCGGCTGTGTATTTGACCGAATGGTGATCCTCAAAGTAGGGCTTGAGGCCGCGCAGGATTTTCACCGCGTCTTCGACAGACGGCTCATTCACGTCAATTTTCTGAAACCGGCGGCTGAGCGCGCGATCTTTTTCGAAGTGTTGACGGAATTCCTTGTAGGTCGTCGAGCCCATGGTGCGCAATTTGCCACCGGCCAGCGCCGGTTTCAGCAGGTTGGACGCATCCATGGCGCCGCCGGAGGTCGCGCCAGCGCCAATCACGGTGTGGATTTCGTCAATGAAAAGAACGGCATCCTTGTGGTCTTCCAATTCCGCAACGACAGCTTTCAAGCGCTCTTCAAAATCACCGCGATAGCGCGTGCCCGCCAGAAGCGCGCCCATGTCGAGCGAATAAATAGTCGTCTCGGCCAGCACTTCCGGTGTTTCGCCCGCGACGACTTTGCGCGCAAGACCTTCGGCAATTGCAGTCTTGCCGACACCCGGATCGCCCACCAGCAAAGGATTGTTCTTTCGGCGGCGACAGAGCACCTGAATGCACCGCTCGACTTCAGCTTCGCGACCGATCAGCGGGTCAATGTCGCCTTCACGTGATTTTGCGTTCAGGTCCACGCAATATTTCTCAAGGGCGCTTTCCTTCTTTTCGCCATCGGTAACATTCTGCGGCTCTTCCTCAGTCTCAGGCGCACCGCTGACGGGGCGCTGTTCGCCGAATGCGGGGTCCTTGGCCACGCCATGCGCAATGAAGTTCACAGCGTCATAGCGGGTCATGTCCTGTTCTTGCAGGAAGTACGCGGCATTGCTCTCACGTTCTGCAAAGATAGCAACAAGCACATTGGCGCCGGTGACCTCTGTCCGTCCCGAGGACTGCACATGGATTGCCGCACGTTGGATAACGCGCTGGAATGCCGCCGTCGGCACAGCTTCCGATCCGTCCACATCCGTTACGAGATTGCTCAGATCTTCGTCTACGAATTCCACCAGAGTGCCGCGCAGATCGTCAATATCCACGCTGCACGCTTTCATCACGCGTGCTGCATCCGGTTCGTCCAGCAGCGCCAGAAGCAAATGCTCCAGCGTTGCGAATTCGTGGCGGCGCGCATTGGCAAGGGCCAGCGCCGAATGGATTGCCTGTTCAAGTGTTGTCGAAAATGAAGGCACGATACGTGCTCCTTCTTATCGGGGCCGGTGGAGGGCTGAGGGATATCAACGCCCCGTTCGACCATAGCCTCATACTATTAGAGTTTGGTTGATCGCGGCCCGGCTTCAAGTTTTTTCTGCACCGGAGCGGTCACAATTTGTGAGATCGTGGCGTTTGAGGCTACGATCTGTGCGTTTCAGAAAGCGTCCTTGCGGGCGCGTATTTCGGCGAATACCTCGCTGTCAGTTGCGTTTTTGAGCCCCAGACGCTCCCGAATGCCCGGCTCGGCCGCCCGCAGAAACGGGTTCGTGGCCTGTTCGAGCGCTAGTGTCGATGGAACTGTGGGCTGGTTGTTCGCCCGTTTATCGGCGATGTCTTGCACGCGAGATATAAGTGCAGGATTGTCCGGTTCAATAGTTTCAGCAAACCGGGCGTTTGCTGCGGTGTACTCGTGCCCGGAACACACAAGAGTTGATTCAGGCAGCGCTGCAATTCGGCTGAGCGAGTTCCACATCTGGTCTGCCGTGCCCTCGAAAAGACGCCCGCACCCCATCGCCATCAGACTGTCTGCTGTGAAAACCAAGTTTGCGTCGGGCACGTGGTATGCAATGTGCCCGATCGTATGGCCCGAGACGTCCATCACCATGACATCATGACCTGCAAAATCGAACACATCATTGTCTGCATGAGCATGGTCGAGCGAGGGTAGGCGATGTTGATCCGCCGCAGCTCCTCTGACCTTAGCGCTGTGGGCTTTCAACACATCGCTCAGGCCTTGCGAATGATCCGCATGATGATGCGTGATCCACACTTCGTCCAATGTCCAGCCACGTTCGGACAACACTGCAAGGATGGGCGCAGCTTCGGGTATATCCAGAAGGGCGGTTCTGCCGCTTTGAGCGTCTTTCAGCACAAACGCATAGTTGTCGTTGAGACACGGGACGGTAACGAGCTCGACGGGCATGGTCATTTTCCTCAACCTTTGCAACACTGCGTGCAAGAGTGACGGATCACGAGACCTTCCGCAATGCATCTGGACGTACAGGATCTGCGAAACTTTTATTACCGCAGCGCCTTGGGACGCGCTGCGCAAACGTCGCTGCGCGCGCGCATGCTTGAGTTTTGGCCGGAAGCGAAAGGCCAGACGGTTGTGGGGTTTGGTTTTGCCGCCCCGCTGTTGCGCCCCTATTTGAAAGAGGCGCGTCGTGTCATGGCACTGATGCCGGGGCCGCAAGGCGTTATGCCATGGCCGTCCGGTCAGCCGAATGTGTCGGTTCTGACCGAAGAGACGCTGTGGCCCATCGAAACGGGTCACGTGGACAAATTGGTACTGCTGCATGGATTGGAGACCTCCGAACGCGCGTCAGATCTTCTGGAAGAGTGCTGGCGTGTTCTGGGGCCAGGTGGGCGTGCCTTATTTATCGTGCCAAACCGGGCGGGTCTCTGGGCTAGGCGCGATCTGACCCCCTTTGGCTATGGACGGCCCTATTCCTCGAGCCAGTTGGAAACACAGTTGCGCAAGCACCAGTTTCTGCCCGAACGCCACCTCGGTGCATTGTATCAGGTGCCTTATGTCGGACGCCTTTGGATGAAATCTGGAACAGCGCTGGAGAACATCGGCCGCCGCATGCCGAGCTTTCTGGCCGGTGGGGCATTCATGGTGGAGGCCACCAAGCTGGTCTACCCGCCGAAAGGCAAAGTTCTGGAGAACCGGCTTGCCAATCCCGTCGGCGTCCTGAAACCAACCGCTAAACCCGTGTGATGACACAATTTGAGGCCGCATTCGGTCATTTTGCTCAAAATATCACCGATTCAGTGCCTGTAGAATCGAAACCGCACGGTTCAAGTGCTACAAAATTGTAATTTTTTCTCAGGGCAAACCGCCGCAGTTTTATTAACGTGCTGAAAATAAACAAAAACACGCCTCAAGTGCAATCGCGAACATGTGTTGCGGGGTGGAACCGCCTCTGCTACATCACCGCTGATTTCATCGGCGCTGCTTGGGTGACGCCGAACCAACGCCCTCGGATACGCGCATTTTGCGCGGTGCCGGGAAAAGACGACTGGAAGGGTGGACGTGTCAGAACCAGCTTCGATTTCCACAAGCATTGCCGGACGATACGCATCGGCAGTTTACGACATCGCCAAAGACGCAAAGGCGGTCAACACACTCGAAGACGATATCAATTCCCTTCAAAGCGCGCTCTCAGACAGTGAAGATTTCAGGACGTTGATCAGCTCGCCGATCTACACGCGTGAGGAACAGGCGGGCGCGATCACCGCGCTGTC
>JBCCXN010000032.1:0-23663 GCA_039191495.1 Pseudomonadota bacterium
CAAGCGCTGGGACCACTCAAGAGCGCCGTGTTGGCGATACAGCAGGCCACACAGGCCCCGGTGGCAATCGCCGCACAATCCGCGCTGTCAGTGGCTTCTCTGGCCGTGCAGGCGCACGCGGACGTGGAGACCTTGGCCGGGTTCTGCCCTACGTCCCTTTTCTGCCTGACAGTCGCGCAATCCGGCGAACGAAAAAGCGCATGTGATGGGCTGGTCATGAACCGGCTGCGCGAATTCGAACAAGAACAAACCATGCAGTACAAAGAGGATATGGCGGAATGGCAGCTTACGCATAGGCTGTGGACGGCGAGACGCGACAGACTTTTGAAAGAGGCGTCAGGGGGGAAGCTGGATAAGGCCGCAGCGGCAGAAGCTGACCTTAAGGCCATGGGACCGGAACCCGCGCAACCATTGTCACCAAAATTAACAGCCTCAGAACCCACGATTGAAGGATTGGTTAAGCTCTATCTTGTGGGTCAGCCCAGCCTTGGATTGTTTTCCGATGAGGGAGGCGGCTTTCTCGGCGGTCACGCAATGAGCAGTGATAACCGCATGAAAACCGTGGCCGGGCTTTCAAAGTTGTGGGACGGAGAACCGCCTGACCGAGTGCGCGCAGGGGACGGTGCAGTCAGTCTTTACGGACGCAGGCTGGCAATGCATCTGATGGTTCAGCCAGTTGCGGCAAGACCGCTGCTGTCTGATCCCATTGCATCCGGTCAGGGGTTTCTCGCCCGCTTTCTGATAACAGAGCCAACCAGCAACATCGGCGCACGCCTGAACCGGCCAGATGCCCATGTAGCAGAAGTAGCAAAAGTAGCAATGGCTGAGCGCCTGAATGCTATTTTGAGCCACCCAAAGCCGGTAGATGCAGACAAGCCGCAAGAACTCAAACCAAAGGCGCTGTACCTGTCCAGCGCGGCCAAAGACCTTCTGTATGATTACTACTGCGCAACAGAACTTTCTCAGGGGATCGGAGGAGATTTTGAACATGTCAAATCTTTTGCATCCAAGTCAGCGGAACAAGCCGCACGTATCGCCGGGGTTCTGACGCTCTGGCATGAGGTGAATGCCTGTGAAGTGTCCGTTGAGGTCATGGCTGACGCGATCAACCTTGCGCAGTTCTATCTGGGCGAAGCCCAACGACTGGCCGAAGCGGCCATGATTACGGAACGGATTGAACAAGCTGAACGCCTGCGCAAATGGATACTGGATAGCTGGCCGGAACATGCAGCGAAGCTCGGTCGCGACGGCAACACAATTCTGCCACGTGACGTGGTGCTGTTTGGCCCCGGCGCATTCCGGGAGACGCCAAAGGCGAAGGCGTTGCTGTCAGTCTTGGTTGAACACCAGTGGCTGCGCCAGTTGGAGGCCGGAACGGTTGTTGATGGAGCCAGCCGCAATCTGGCCTTTCTCATTGTCAGAGGGTGAAGAATGGTGGCATTTTTCGACACACGCGCCGCATTGGTAAAAATCAGAAATCAGCAGGGCACCCCTGCTACATCTGCTACTTCTGCTACACGGGACGGCAAAACAGGGCCTCATGTAGCAAGTGTAGCAGATGTAGCAGCCCCTTCCGGTCAAAATGCAAAAAATCAATTGGCCGAAACCGAACCGTCTGAACCCGTGCGCGATGACACGAGAAACGCGGAAAGTTCGCGTGAAATCCAGAGCCCCCGCCCGTCAAATGATTGGGCGTTGCTCGAAAAGTTTGGTGCAGGCGGCAGGCCCATCACATGGACCGGCAAAGTCGTCAGCTTGGAGGAATGGCGCAGCCTGACTGAATGGGAAAGGCACGGCCCGGATGGTCGGCATTGGAACAGCAGAACGCGGCGATGGGAGGAACCGCAGTCTTAAAAGCGGCCTTTGTCACGGAGCGCGGCAAATGTCGGCTTCGAGACCCAGTGTCACTGATGCTGCGTCGTACATCAGTGTCGGCTTTCGTTCGCCGTGCAAGCAGGTCTCTGCTTTGTCTTCAGCTGGGTCCGTGTGACTTTGTTGCTTTCCGCCGGGATTTGTAGTCGTATTCGCGATAAGCATTCAGGTGTTTGAGGCAGTGGATGGAAATTTCAGGCTTTGCTCTTTTTTTGAACATCGTTGGTGCAGTTGTAATAATTCTTGTTGGGGTCACTAATACCGTTCTCAACGTTATAAAAATAAGAAAGGAACTGAAAAAAGGAGGTCACGATGAAAGCCTTTGAGATAGCGCGGCGATTAGATGCGCTTCCAGTCCTCGTTACCATTCTTGGCATATACTGGTTGACGACAACTTTCACGGTTTTGACAGCACGGACCACATCTGTAGAGGTTTTCGGACCTCCTAGCGGTTTATTGAACCATGCTCCGGACGACGACACTGAGAAAACGGACCCTAGCTACTTGATATTAAGCAATCTTCCCGCCATATCGACGCAGTCATACGTTGATGCTTCCACAAGCACTGACAGCTTGGCCATCGAAGATTTTGTTTATATTGATGAGGCTACTTGGTTCGCGATCTCCGTAGCCGATCAAGCAGAAATTATTGAACAAAGCGGCCTTGTTGATTTGCCGACCAACTCGCTATTGCCGGATGACGAATTCTTAGATCGTATCAACCAGGCGTTTGCACGCCAAGTAGGGTTGTTTGAGGTGGTAATAGATGCCAACGGAGAGAGATTTGTTTTCACTGGAGAAGAGTTTATCAGATGGCGGCCGAGTTATCGTTTTGCATTGATACCGATAGATGGCGTACCGACATTTCATTGTGAAGTGAATCCGTTAATTTTAGAATGCTTGCCATAATACCAAGGTGTTGCGTTTTCACACCGGACAGGCTTTAGCCCACGACAACATAATTGCTTTTTGAAGCGGACGCTCGCGCGAAAGCAGCGAACGGCTGCAAAGTCCCGCGTCTGAGTTGTCGGCTCTGGCTGCGGCGAAGGTTCGGTTTGCCTCTGTTCAGGTATGGACGTAACTGCAGTTTGCGCGATACGGGACAACACTTTGATCGTCGCGTTGTCACCGCTTACGGTCGGCCTGAAAATTAAAGAAACCGAGGATATCATGACTGACTACGCACACATAAGCCAAGGGGGGCCGAGGTACCACTACACAGACAGTGGCCTTGACAATATATGGCTCGTGGGTGGGGTCGAACACCACGACACCCCTTATGGGCCTGCTACATCAATACACGATGTCGATGACCTTCACCAAGTCATTGCCCGCGACATCATCGACAGCCCCAATATGACGGGACAGGAGTTTCGCTTTTTGCGAATTGAACTGGACCTGTCTCAGAAAGTTCTCGCACAACTCTTAAAAGCTACCGTTCAGCAAGTTCACCGCTGGGAGAATGGCAAGAGTGAAATTCCAGGCCCCGCCCAAGTAGCGCTGGCTGGATACTATCTTGAAGCCAATGATCCCGATAAGATCACAGGAAACCTGTGGTGTTTCTAAAGAGAATACCAAATTGTCGGTGCTCTAGTCTGAAACATCAACGCCGGGTTCCGCTCCTTGGTACCGTCAGCCTAACCTCGCGATTTGATCTCAGGCGCGGTCGGCAGCCGCTCCGGCGCAGTTACATCATGGCTCTCCAACCAGTCCTTGATTGCACCCCATCTGTCCGCGTTTGTCGCGGGCGATTTGTACTCATCCAACGCCTCTAGTTTGCGCAATAAATCATGTGGTATCGTGGACGGCCAAGGCATGTTTGTGGTATAGTACAAAACATGAACAAATGTCAGCAGAGCATTGAGTTATGACCCGTAAAAACGGCGAGACTACGGACGGCAGAAACCCGGACGGCACCTTTGCATCGGGCAACCCCGGACGGCCCAAAGGGAGCCGCCACAAGACCACCGAGGCGGCGATGCTGCTGCTGGAGGGACAGACCGAGGCGTTGACGCAAGCCGCCATCGACGCGGCCTTAGAAGGCGATACAGCGGCGATCCGTCTTTGTCTGGAACGCATCGCCCCTGCGCGTAAGGATGCACCTGTTGCGTTCGATTTACCCGCCATTGACAGCGCCCGGGACGCGGCCAGGGCAGCATCCGCCGTTTTGAGCGAAGTGGCAGGCGGAACAATCACACCGCTCGAAGGCGCGGCTGTTATGGGGCTGGTGGAGCAGTATCGCAGGACATTGGAAACGTCAGAGTTCGAGAAACGTATTGAGGCGCTGGAGGCAAAGACATGAGCAGGTTGAAATCACGTTTGGACAAGCTGGACGGGGGCTGGCACCAAGACACCGGACCTGTCATCGCATACATACCGATTGAGGACGTGCTGGAATGGCCCGACGAGGTTGGCGACTTCATTATTTCACGCATGGGCGTGTTCTATCGCCACGCGGACGAAACCCCGGAGAGCTTTGTCCAGCGCGTGAAAGATGCAAACTGGCCTCCGCGTTCACTGGACGAGATGTCCGACGCCGAACTGGAACACAGCCTTGAAAGCATTCACGCCCTCACCCGAAAGATGCACCCTGAATACAGGCAGTCGGCCCTCGAAGCGATGGGAGTGCAACCATGAACCTCTCAAATCGCCTGAAGAAACTGGAGGTCTGCACATCACCGCCTGAAGTCGTCGATGCCGTCATTCACGTGGTTTATCGGCGTGGGGAAACGGGCCCTGAACCGTCAGGCGCAGCCTACGCGCGTTTTGTTGGTGCCGCACTCCCCATGCTCGAAAAGTCACGTAATGAGACGCTCGAAGACTTTGACGCACGCGTTGATAAGATTGTCTCGCACCTCAAAGACATCAAGTCGCTGCCGGAAACAGAGCAAATCGCTCAAAAGAACTATTTGGCTGCGGAAATCACTGACGCCAACGGGCAAAACCTAGCAGCCACTGCGTGACAGGGGAGAGGTATTATGATACCTTTATTATGAATAACAACAGCAATACTACCGAGCAGGCAAAGGATAAAAACAGTGTTGGGCAGGATCATCAAAGCAGCTGAAAAACAGCTCGAAGAACAGGCAAGTCTTCAAAGTTACTCCGCAAAACCGGGCATTGAGTTGCCACAACCCACCCATAAGGCTCCAGAGGCAAAGCAATGAGAATGAACGCGCTTATTCCCCTTATGGTGCAGGGCCCTGACATTGCAGGCGCTATGGCGCGCGGTGAGCGTTTGGGGCGTGAGGCGGGCATGAACAAGTTGTTTCAGGACCACGGCGCAGGCATAGCATCTGGTGATCCGAACGCGCTCAATAAGCTGGCTCAGTTTGACCCGCAAATGGCGATGCAGATGCAAAACCAGCATACGAGGGCAGGATATACCGCCAATGCGGAGGCGCGCGCAGCCGCGTCAGAAAACCGCGCACAAGGTCGATACAATGCTGACATGGCGCAGGCCGAACGCAAAGCGCAGACACTGCGTGCTTTGGATGCCAGCCTCGACATCATGGCCTCATCGAACACGCCATCGGACTTCCACAAAGGCATGATGGCCGCAGGACTGCCGGTGGATGACCTTTCTACCGTAGAGCAGCAATGGGAAAACCGCTTTCAATATCTGCAATTGCGCACACTGCCTGTAGAGAAAAAGCTGGAAGCATTGGTGGCGCTGGAACAAGGGGAAGACCCGTCAGCAGCCGAGCAGAAGATCAGCCGCATCATGGACGCCTATGGTGTCGACCGGCGCATGGCGGTTGGCATTGTGGACGGCGTGCTGAATGTCTCGCGCCATCCGATGGACGGCTCCATTGTCATCACCGACTTGTCCAACAATCAGGTCACGACGCCGGTTCAAGCAGAGCCACAGCAACCAAGTGATATGCCTGAACGCGGCAATTCCTTTGCCGGAACAAATCCGCGCGGTGGCGTCGGTGCGGGCGGTGCCATTGCCTCTTTGGCCAACACGATCCTCGACAGTATTGGGTTGGGACAGATTGCCCCCGACATCGACCGGGCTCAAACCGCAATGGACAGTCTGGCCACCCGCACGGTTCAGGGTCTTTCTGCGCAATGGCCGGGGCGTCCGTCCAATCTGACGCGCGAGATGATCGACGCTATGACGGTCAGGCCGGGCGACTTCACCACAGGTCCGGGGCGTGCGGCCAATAAGGTGGCAGACATGAAGCGCGAGATGGAACGTGCCATCGCTTCCGCGCATCGAGTCTCAACCAGCCAGGGGCAATACTCAAAGGCGCAAATCGCTGAGGCGCAGGCAGCCCTCAATGACCTGCTGCCGCTCTATCAGGATTACATTGATCTGGAAGAAGGCTTGGCCGGACACTCGGAAACACAAGGCCAGACAAAGAGCGGCATTCAGTGGAGCGTTGAGCCATGACGACGCTAAACATCGAAGGCCGCAGGGTCACCGTTTCAGAGGCGTTTCTGTCTCTCTCGCCAGAAGAACAGGAACGCACGGTCGAAGAAATCGCGGCAAACCTGAATGTGTCCCCTTCAAAGCACCCTGTGATGTCACAGGTCAATCGGGGCATAGCGGAGACCGCCGGTGGTTTGGTGGATCTGATCAACCCTTTCGACAAGCAGACAGGCTCTGCCGTGGATGGTATTACCAGCCTGATGGAAGCCGGTGGCGTTGAGGTTGCCTCAGGAGACCCGGATGGATTCGGCGAAGGTTTTGCGCGCGGCGTTGGTCAGGGTGCAGGTGGCGTGATCCCGGCAGCGAAGGGCTTACAGGTCTTGCAGCAGGCGCCCGGTATGATGGGACGGGTTGCAAGCCACCTCTACCCACAAGCCGCCACCAAATCAGGTGTAGCAACAGAAGCCTTGGCCGCAGGCGTGGGGCGCGGCACCAGTGAAAGCCTGGAAGACGCTGGAGCGCCGGGTTGGGTTCAGACCACTGCAGAAATCGCAACACCTGCTGTTGCGTTGCCCGCAGTGGGTGCTGCGGCGCGCGGCACTGTCGCTGTCGGAAAGAAGGCTCCGGGCGTGTCTCTGGCCACACGGGCCGCCAGAGAGGTCAAACGCGGCGTTGCCCCCATGACGCAACAGGGCGCGGAGGAGGTTGCTGCAGAGCGCCTCAGAACGCTGGTGGGTGGCGAGGAACGCGCAGCGGCGCTTGGTAAGCAGATCAGCGCGAGTGATGATCTGGGGCTGACGCCTGCGCAGCAGACGGGTGATCCGAACCTGCTTGCTCTCGAAGCACAGACCACGCGGGAAAACCCGCTGATCCGGGAAAGCCTGGACGCACACCGTGCCGCCTCAAGAACCAAAGCGCAGGATTTGCTCACCAGCGAAGGCGATGTTGGTGACGCCCGAGCCTTCTTTGCTGAACGTCTTGATGCCTTCAGGACAAGCATGGAAGCGCGTGCCGATGCTGCCATCCTGCGCGCCAGAGCAGGTCTTGAAGCAACAGATGCCAGACTGCCCGAGACCGAGAACTCCGCGCGCGTCGTGGCCACCATCAAGGCCGAACTGGATACCGCATTGCTTCAGGAGCGCGCCTTGTGGGCGGACATTCCACGCGATGCGACAGTCGGCACTGAGAACGCCAAGACCGCCGCGCAGCGTATCTCAGAGACTGCCGCATTTGCACAGCGGGAAGACATCCCCAAGGCCGTCCGTGACCTTCTCACAGCCGAAACTTATGGCGACACGGCAACGGTCAACGACATGCATGGGGCCTATTCCAAGCTGCGTCAGGTGGCGCGCTCTGCCATGGCAGGCTCCAATCAGAACAAGAACACCGCGCGCATTGCCAATGAGGTGGCAGAGGCCATTCTCAAGGATCTGGGTGCAGTTGACGGCAGCTCGGAACTCGGAACTCAGATTAACGCGGCGCGTGCGTACAGCCGTGCGCTGCATGAGACCTTCGACCAGGGCACGGTAGGTAAAATCCTCAACCGATCCATTGACGGCGATGAGAGCATGGACCCTGCGGTTGCACTTGCGCGCACCGTGGGGCGTGGCGGATCGACGGCCAAGGTCTCTGCGCGTGATATCGAGGCTGCAGCCCCCAATAGCCGCTCGGGCATTGAAGACTTTCTGCGGGGCAAATTTGCGTCCACCGCCTTCGCAGCCGACGGCACCTTCACACCAAAGCGGGCGCGGGAATGGCTGCGCAACAACCAAGAACTCATGGCGGAGTATCCCGGCTTGAGGCAGGAGCTTGCACAGGCCGTTGCCAATGGTGACACTGCTGCACGGTTTGCAGCGCGCGCGGATGCGCGCCTCAAGCTCGCGGACAAATCGGCAACAGCAACATTTAACAAAGGGCAGAATGGCAAGGCGGTCTTATCCATCATCGCAGCGGACAATCCGGCACAGACGGCGCGCGCACTCGTACGAACCGCCCGCAAAGACAAGAGCGGGAAGGCTCTGGCAGGTCTTAAAGCTGCTTTTGCAGATTACCTGATTGACGGCGCAACACGAGACGGATTGCTCACGGGCAAAAAGCTCACAGCGCTTCTGTCGGACAAAAAGCTGAAGCCCGCGTTATCAAAGGTCTTTGACGCACCGGAGTTGGGGCGCATGCGCCGGATCGCCATTCAATTGTCCAAGCTGGACGCAAAGCCATCTGCAGACCTTGGCGCAGTGCTCGACAGTCCGGCCAACAAGATGATTGAAATTGTCGTCCGCATTGCTGCAGCAAAACACGGTGGCGCGATGGGAGGCGGCACCATGGGTGGCAGCATTCAGACGGCAAACATCGTCTCAGAGCGCGCCCGCAACATGCTCCGTAACCTGACCAACGACCGAGCGCGGCAGGTGCTGATGGATGCAATTGAAGACCCGGAACTCTTCAAAACACTGTTGAGAACGCCCAAAGCGGTCAGCCTGTCAGAACCCGCGCAGAGCAGGCTCGCGCCCTATCTCATTGGGGCTGCGTCTTTGACGGGAGATGACGAATGAGCGCGATGCACCGCAGGTTGGCACGGTTGGAAGTCGGTTCGGGCATAGCTGGTTTTATGTTCGTTGCGCTTGACCCAACACTGGATGACGAAGAGCGAACCGAAGAGATTGCACGACACCGAGACGCATTGGGATTGGCAGAAGACGCCAACGTGCTGGATGGGTCAAACTACCCCGGTGAAGCGACCAAGGCCACATTCATACCGGGTGCGGCCATACCGGCACTCTTGCGGTGGATATCTGAAAATACCAACAGAGCGGGGGCAGGTTGCGACAGGTAACCGGACCCAAGCCTTTGGCGTTGGGGGCGACAACGCCAAACCCTATGAAGCGGCTGACGCTGGATTTAAGACTGACGTAGCTCCGTTTTGCCTTAGCCGTCCGCAGGCTCAACAATAGTTCCAAGTCACAGACGCAACCAGTGCGCCTACACCCAGTTGAATTCGAAATCATCCACGGTGAGTAAGGTCGAACTCACGTTTGAGAGTGTGATTTGATCCCCGCTGCCGTAGGCAATGACTGTATCTGTTCCATTGGCTGAAATTGCAAGATCGCCAAATTGCAAAGCGCTCGATGTGAACGCGATTTTATCAAAACCATCTTCGAAGTCGGTGATTGTGTCGATGCCGTCTGCTATTGCGAATACGAAAACGTCAGCTCCGCCGCCACCGCTCATTGTGTCTGAACCACCGCCCGCATCTATGTGGTTGTCGGCTGTTGATCCAATGATGGTGTTGATGCCGTTCCCGGCCACTATGTTTTCAATGTTGGCGAAAGTTTCAGAGAACCCATTTGTAAACGCAAGCGTGCCGTTCGCTAAGTTGAATGTAGCGTCGGAGTTGCTGTAAGTGAAATCGAGCGTATCCACGCCCGCGCCACCGTCAAAGTAGTCGGCGCCAATATTTGCGATCAGAAGATCGTTCCCGTCACCCCCATAATGATTGTCGTCGCCAAGCCCGCCGTTAAGGACGTCATTGCCAGCCCCACCGGTCAGAACGTCGTCGCCATCACCGCCGATGAACTCATTATCCTCCGCGTCACCAGTGATGACAGTGTCTCCTGAACCAGAGAGGATCTTCTCGAAGCCTGTAAAGTACTCGATGAAACCATTCGCAAACGTGATTGTCCCAGCAATCAAATCGAACGTGACACCTGCCGACGTGTAGGTGAAATCGAGTGTGTCAAAACCTGAACCACCGTCGAAATAATCATCGCCAGCCGTGCCAAGGATATAGTCATTTCCAGCACCGCCGTAGCTATCGTCGTCCCCTGCACCTCCGTCGAGGTAGTCATCGCCACCGTCGCCATTCAGAACGTCGTTGCCGTCCCACGCGTAGATATCGTCATTACCTTCGCCGCCGTGATGTACGTCGTCGCCAACTCCTCCGCGTAGCTCATCGTCTCCGGCATCGCCAAACAATACGTCGTTGCCACCAGAAGAGAATATGTAGTCATTTCCGGAGCCGCCAGTCATTGTCTCGGACGCATCGAACCCAACCATGTAATCGTCGGTGGAGCTTCCGGTAAGCGCTTTCAGGGCAATTTGAATTGCAGACAGCGAAACACCATCAGCGAAGTCGATCCGTTCGACTGCATTCTTATCGTGATCGAAAAAATGGTATTGCCACGTGATCGTTTCGCCATGAATTGTCTTCATAACAAGGTGATTGTCGTCGCCACCGGTGTTCGAAAACCAAACCTCGTCGCTATTCAAATCCGCAAAAGCAAAGGTGTCTGTAGCAGCCTGATAGTAATTGTCTCTGTCAAAAATTGCGTATGTGCCGTCACCGGTAGTGTGAACATAGTTTTCAACGAGGTCTGTGCCGATTGCGTACGCGGTCGTCAGCTTCATGTCCTGAACGCTCTTGTCCCGGATTTGCTGTTTGTTCAGCGTCGTACCATCGGCAAAATCAATCTGCTCAACTGAGTGTTTTCCGTACATACTGAAGTGCTCAGACCATTTGATGACATCACCAGAATTCGTGGTCATCACGAGGCTGTAATTGTCACTGCGAGCGTGCGCAAAGCTCACCTGATCAATGTTTAAATCGGCGAAAGTCATCTTGTCCGAGCCGTAAGACGACGGATCGTAATCTAAGATTGTGTACGTTCCGTCCCACTGCCAATGCACGTATTCTTCGGTGTATTTCGTGCCCCGAACCAATCCGGTTGATTTCTGATCGGATACAGACTTTTGGCGAATGTCATAGAGGCCGAGCGTTTCACCATCCGCGAAGACGACCTGTTCTATGTCCAAGTGATCACTCAAGAAGTGATCAGTTATGGTGACGACATCACCGCCAGCTGTCGTCATGGTCAGATCATCGAGACTGTTTTGACCAAAAGCAACTTGGTCTTTCAAGAGATTGGAAAATGTAAAACGGTCTATGTAGTCACCACCGGCGTTGTCGTAAATTGTGTAAGATCCTTCACCCTCGGTATGGTAGTAGTTTTCTGTCAGTTGAGAGCCACGGACAAACCCCGACGCTTTCTGGTCCGCAACTGACTTATCGCGAATACCCTGCAAATTGAGTGTTCCATCATCCGCAAAAACAATCTGCTCAAGATCCGTGTGGGTTCCTTGGAAATGGTCCGTAACAGTAATGACATCGCCACCTGCGGTCGTGATGATCAGATCGGCATCCGAATTGTGGTTGAAAGAAACCTCGGATTCCAAGAGGTCCACGAAAGTGAACTTGTCGGTGTAGTTTCCGCCGGCAAAGTCATAAATTGTGTAAGATCCTTCGCCTTCCGTATGGTAGTAATTCTCAACCAACCAAGAGCCACGGACAAACCCGGTCGACTTTTGGTCGGACACCGATTTGTCACGCGTCCCCTGTAAATTGAGAACGGTTGTGGGAAAGAGTGCGGCGCCGCCCTTATAAAACTCGATTTCCTCAATTTGATAATCATCGTTGGCGAAGTGATCCTCAATGACGATTTGTGCGCCATCTGCCGCAGTGATGACCAGATCTCCACCAGGATTGTGACTGAAGACAACCTCATCCTCTTCCGCGTCAAAAAACCGGAACTTGTCAGCACGACTTGGATCAGAACTCCATCCAAAATCGCTGATGTAGTCGGACCCATCGCCTAAACGGTAATTGTAAGTGTCTCCCCCATAGGCACCAAAGATGACGTCATCGCCCCTGTGGCCCGAAACATCAGCTCCAAGGCCAGTGGTTGTGATAACATCGTCACCGGAACCACCCCACATGTAGATTTTGCCATCAGATATGATCGTCCATACGTTGTCGCGCAGTTGGTTGCCCAAAGTGAGATTTCCTGCGTTGTCACCCAGAACGTTCATAAACGTCTGATCCGCTTCCTCTTTGGTCAACCCGTTGGCTTCTTTCCAAAGCGCGAAAGTCACGATAGCGTTCTCAATTGTAACAGCACCTTGCTCATAGTTGCTGATCAAAGCCGCCAGCGTATCTTCGGCGGCTGCAGCGTCCGTTGAAAAGCCGTTGAACGGGTTGGCCGCAAGCAACTGCTCAAATTCTGTCTGGGTCGTGGCATTTTGAAGCGCGTTCGAAACCGCAACCTGAGACAAGAACTCCGCTGCCATAACGTCGAGCAACTGATGCACTTTCGTGCCAAGGTCCTGTGCGGCGAACACAAGCGGATCGGAGCCGCCACCCTGCTCGTAAGTTTGGTCGAAAACAACCTCGAGGAACGCGAGATGTTGGCCATTCATGTCACCTCGATTGCCGGTGATACCGCTGACACCCGCCCAATTCATAACGAAGCTGTCGAAAGCCGAACGGAAGTCGGCGATGTTGCCGGATGACGCGAGCGCCACAAGCCCTGATGCTTCTGCGCGTAGGGCGTCGTCGAGCGACATGGCCACCCATATATTGGCCAGATGTCCCGCGCCTTGAATGAAAGGCAGATCAAAAACGTCCGGGTGATATTCGAAATCATCCGGCGACACCGCCTGCGTGCGAATGGGATCGGTTTGGAAGTAAGCATCCACAACCGTGCCCGTTGTACCATCCGCCCAGGTGAAGCTGGCATCCCAGAGAACATCGTTACCGGCAACCTGATAGTTCACCGCTGTTGCATTGACGGAGATGGAGGTAATGCCAATCTCAGTCAGAAAGCTCAGTTCGTCGGCCTGGCTGTATCCGTCCGAATTCAGGTCCTGCCACACCTGCAGCTTTGCATATTCAGAGTCCGAAGCATCAAGAACTCCATCAAAGTTCTCGTCTAAAGCCGCTAGCGCAAGAAAGCCATGCGCGTAACCTGTTTGGTCCCCAAACAACTCGGATCCATCATCAATCTTACCATCGCCGTCGACATCCATCGCCAAAAGGCCATCGTCGGGCGATACCCAGCCAGTGAGTTCCTTAAAGCCGTCTATGTCCACGTCGAAGTACACGGTTGCAGCCGCCAAAGACGTCAGTTCAACTCCATCTCCATCGAGATCTAGTACCAACGGCGAAATGGGTGGGTTTTTAAATACATCCAAAACACCAGAGAGCTTTTCGAACCAGCCTTGGACGTTCCCGCTTATATGGTCATCCCATGCTTTTGAGCCGAAATATGCGGTTACTATTCCTGCCGCGAGTACTGGAAATCCAACGCCGCCGAGCAAGACCGCACCGGCCATTCCAATGTATCCAGCGATTGTTCCGGCAGAAATGGAACCCACCGCATTGGCCATCGTGGCCAAGGCCCCACTGAAATCCCCCTGGCTCAATTGATCGTAGGCGGTAGCGATCGCCGAGGTCAGCTCAAAAGCATCTCCGATCACACCCAAAAAACCGGCAACTTTTGCTGAGGGCAAGTTGCCAAGAGCATTACTGATATGCCCGTCTAAATCGTTGATAAAGCCGGTTGCGCGGGTGAGTGCGTCCTGAACAGCACTTGCATTGTTCGCGATCGCTGCTCCTTCCAGAGCATTCATCACACGATTGAATGAATCGGCTACGTCAGTCGCAACGCGATCAAAATTCTGCGCTGGAAGACTGCCGCTTTCATCACCAGCGAAATTCTTTATCACTGAGGTTGCCTTGGACATGGCATTGTCAAAGTTCAACTTGGATGAGGCGGTAATCGACGTCGTTGGATTGCTCGGTGAAACTCCTCCATCTTTGGCGAACTCAGCCTCTGCGGTCTGTTTGATATCATCCGCAAGGTTTTTGTTGGCCAGTGCGATGTCTCGGGCTTTTCGCGCTTCTTCCAGGCGATCCAGCCCGACTTGATTATTGCCCGGGTCAAATGGTGCCAGATTAGGTCCAGGATCCTGAAAGTTTCGCGCAGCGTCACCGTTGGAATCTATGATTCCGACCTGGCGTCCGATGTCGATCATCATCGAATAGAACTTCTGCGACGCATCCCCGCCCTTGATGGCCCCAAGCCGTATTGTTTCAGCTTCAAGCCGGTACATTTCCGCTGCGTTCTGGGTGATCAGACCATTGTCAAATCCAAAGGTTGCCGCTTTGTCGAGACTGTCGGCAATAAATTTTGCCCGGGCCTCAGCATTGCTTTTTGATGTTGGATCATCAAGAAATCGGTCTTCGATTGGAATCAGGTTGAAGTCAGCTTCATACTGCTGCGCCGCGTCAATCAATGCTTGCGACGGCAAAGCACCCGGCGCCATACTAAACTTATCAGTAAGAAATGAGTTGTAAGCAGTTTGCCAGGCACTGGCCGAAGTACCATCAATAGGAGGAAACCCCTCCAGCGCCACATTTTTCGCAAAGGCATCCAGAGAGTGAATTAGAGCTTTTTTATTCTGAATGCTTAAGTCATCGCCATCAGGGCCAAGAATTCCACCCAAAGCTGTGTCAAAGAACGAATTGTACCCCTTATGAAACGTCTGATGGACGTTTGTGCCTAATTTTATGAGGTCAAAAAAAGCCTTGCCAGTTGAACCGTCCGACAAGGATTTAATGGCTTGCGCAAATTCAGGTCGGCTCAGAACGGGAAGCGTGTTGCCAACGGCGTCTGTGCGGTAAGGGTTGAAGTCTTCGCCACCAAACAGAGTATCCATGTCGGACATGTATAAGTCAAACATCTCTCGCGGACTGCCGTGATGCATGACGATATAGAGGTTCATTGTATTGGTGTTGGACATGAATAAACTCCGGCAGGGTTAGACAAGCAGGCAGGGTTTGAACTTGAACGCGGGGGTGCGGAGGCTTTTGGCCGTCATGGCACGCTTGACGGCGTCGGCAAAGAAATGGACCCGGTACATTTTGGGATCGCGCCAGATGACAGCCCCTTTGTCAGCGACGGCGTGGTCAATGGCAATAACCGTATCATTGGCTGAAAAAACGCTGTAAGAGCCGGGTTTTCGCGGATTTTCGTTGATCTCTTCGCACTGCTCCGGGCGAATAACATCTTTGATTTCGGTCACATGCATCAGGAACCAGCGGCGCGGGTCCTTCTTGCTGCGGTCTGCTTCGGTGCGACCCGCGCGCCCGGTTGCCTTCAGTTCGTAAAGGGGCAATTCGAAAAACTGCGTGGAGCCCAAATCGAATTCTGACAGAACGTCACGCATCGCCTCAGAGACAACGGGTGTGCCCGCGTGCCCAGAAAGCGCATCGGGCAGGTTGCGGTCTTTTTCGGTGACGGTCTTTAGATACCATCTGAGCTCATCGGGAATGAATTCCGGCGGTATAGGATCATATGATCTGAGGTATCGGCTCATACTGGCCATATCGTCAAGCCTGCTGTTCTCCAGATCAACGTCCGAGAAATACGGTTTGATATCAAAGCGCTTCACATAGGCGCTCATGGGTTCAGCCCACCAGATTTTTGAATTTTCCGCGTTCGTCATTCTTGTATTCCTTCAGGGTGCAAAACTCTGTTCTCGCGCGCCGAAGTGACCCGCGAATCCACCCTAAGCTCTGTTGCTGTCGGCTGTTAAGCTAGAGAGATGTTAATTGCATACCGTTCGACTTATACGTCGTGACCATCCCTTGTTCAGCGGCATATTTCGCGCCAAGCAGCGTTTTTTCAACTGACGCTATTCCGCGACTCTCAACTCTGTCAACAACCATAGGTTTTGCGAACAACTTGACGTTGCGGCAACTTGAGCGGACAAAAACTGGCTTGAAATGGCTGCGTCAAGTTGCTGGACAGATGTCAATTGAAGGCAAGCACAGTTGTTGTGCCAATTGGTTTGAACGTGAAATTATCTAAACACGGCGTCAACTTAGCGCCTGCGCGCAAAGTAACTTTCGAGCCTGGCATCTGTTACATCGCTGTCGTAGCAAATCGGTGAATATCCACCCGGTTTCGACCACGCACCGCGATTGCCGCTGTATCTGCATCCCTGACTTTGGTTGCCTTACCGACTAAGGTTTCGGATGCAGCGCTGAATGGCAGTACCGTCAAAACCAGCATTGCAACAGTCAGCTTTTTCGTCGCGATTGATGGATTAAATGGCAATCGTCCGGCTCCTGAGAAAACAAATGCGCGTGTTGTGTTCATCAAAACTAATAGTACCCTAAATGCTTAGGCGCGACTTTCTATTGATTGTTATTCAACTCGTTCGACGAAGCGAAAAGAGCTTTGGGAGGCGCGCAGGGAAAGTGGGTCAAGTTGTCCCACTTTAACGGGTCGCGGTAACAAGCAGTTCGCGCAGGATACAGCAGAGAAAACGGGAACAGCGAAAAGGGCCATCAACCGCTCTGTATCTCGCGCAGATAAGATATGCGAAGAGGCGCGGGACGTAGTACGCGGCACCCGCCTTGATACCGGAGTTTTCCTTAACAAGCTCCAGGCCGTTCCCGAGGCTCAGCAAATGGATTTCGCACAGCGTCATTTGAAGCGCGCAGAGCGCCCTTGTTGCGCGATGCTGAGTTGTCGTTCAATGTCTACTTTTCGCCCGATCCTTAGGATCAGAGCCCAACTTTTGCTTTGAGGTTAGAAAAGATGAAAACCGTTAGAAACAAACCAAGTTGGCGCACACCGATTGCACTATCGGTCGTGATCATAGCGCTAGTCTTTGCGATTGTGCTTTCTATACCGCATCTAAACCTTCAAATCATGAAAGGAGTTTCAGAGGTAGATGCGGCCATAATAAGTTCATTGATTGGTGGCACGACAGGACTGGCAGGAATTCTAATCTCAGGCTTTATTGGTCTAACGATCATTAGGCGAGACAAGTTTGAGTCTGATGATGCGGAATTCCGTGCGGTTTGTGCCGCGCTTTCTGCCGAGCTATCGGACAACTCCTCCGTGTTTTCGTATAGGATGAAAAGTTTGATAGCGAGACAAAAGCTCAAAGAGAAGACATACGAAATTGATTTCGAACAGATGCCAGTTTTTTGTACTTTTGTTTATCAAGCTTCGGTTGATCGGATCGGTCTATTAGGACCAGATTTCGCGCGAGAAGTCGTAGCGCTTTATGGGAGAACGATGGTTTGGTCGGCCTTTAAGAAAAAGACGTGCAACAAAGCTGAGCTGACCCGGTATGCAGACCGAGCCGAAGGTTTGTCGGCGCTGTGTAGCGCACTAGCATCAGAGCTACTCAAAGCTAGCGAGCTAGGTATCCAGCACAACTACGAGGGCGTCATGGGTACGTAGCAGTCGCTCATCTGAGCTTTTCAAAGTGTCCGATTTTTTGCACCACATGAAATTCGAAGACGGCAACTCCATCCGAGATAGAGAGCAGGCGTGGCGCATCCTAACGCTTTTTCAACCTCACCCCCGGCCCACCGCCGTTCTCAGCGATGAACTCTACGCCTGCGTTCTCGAGAGCACTGCGTATGGCTTCGACTGTCGCAGGCTTGAGTTCTTCTCCCCGCTCTAAGCGTGCAATAGTGTCCGGCGAAACCTCTGCCAGCTTAGCAAGATCACGCACTCCCAAACCTGTTGCAGCACGGGCCATCTTGCATTGTTCTTTATTCATTTCGTAACACCGTTCTGATTTTTGTTGACCGCAAAACCCGATATTGCTATCGTAACACTGTACGGAAAACTTACCAAGGATCAATCAATGCCCAACCCAAACGCAGAGTCTGCGAACAAAGGAGATATGCTAAAATGTCCGATTTCTTGATGGCCGAAGCACAGTGTGACGTCCTAATCCATCACTCAACGGTGCTGGCAAAAATGCTGTCCGAGACGCTTCTGCATGGCGATGCTGATAGAGCGACACATGAAAGAGGAGAAGTTCTGGCAGATGCCATCGTGTCCGCTCTTGAGCAGTTGCGCGTTAAGCAAGATGCCTTCGGAGAGGTGGCAAGGCTATGAATGAAGAAACACAAATGACCCGCCAGCAAATGCAGGACGAGGCCCTCGTGATTGAAACTCTCCTGGACGCAGCGCAAGCGCTGTTTGGCACCGATAGTGATGAAGAAACCCTGCGCATGATTGAGATGGCCTGTACACGGGCAAACAAGCTTCACTCAGCACTGGACAGTGTGAATGCGCCCAAAGCGATGGCTTAGGTTCCCAAGGAGGCATTTGAAAAAAGGACCCGACAATAAATCCGCCAGAGGCAAGCAGAGCAAAACAGGAGAACACGCAGGCATTATCGGCTCACCAAGCCAAAGGTATTTTGAGTAATGAATATGTATGTTGCCAACCGCAGTTGGTCGGACCAGTTTCTGCCTCAGATCCAGCGCATTGTCGGCGCGCATCTTCTTCAAAATGCACCCGATGTGCTGGACTGGCACGAAGCGACGGACCTCGTGATGCTCGGAGCCAAGGACATGCGGATCGCAGCCAGAGTGCGCCGCCCCGGATTTGCCGAGCGCTTTCCCAATCATTTCACCGTCAGAACGGAAACCAGGAGCGGTGGAGAAACGGAACTGACGAAAATCGTCAACGGGTGCGCCGACTGGATGTTCTACGGCCACGCCGACCCCTGTGGAGGTCTGGACAGATGGTGGATATTGGACCTGCGGGCGTTTCGTGCAGGGCTGATCCGCCACGCGACAAATGGAACGACCATCCGCTATGGGGATCGGAAGAACGCAGACGGCACCGCGTTCAGGTGGTTCGACATCACGAGCTTTCCCAAAGAGCCACCGTTGGTGGTCGGTTGTTCAGGGTGAGGTAGCACTTGGGCTGAAGAATAGAGGGTGTGAGCTCTATGGTATCATTCTTTAACCTGAGAACATTGGCTCGTTCTTATGCCGAATGCACGGTGCTCGCGGTGGTCTTAGTGGGGGAAAAGAGAACCCGGATTGTCTTCGCCCAAATTAATCCAACTATCCGGTTACCTTAATCGGCGGCACGATTCGCAGCAGTTTTGTCACGTCCAAAACTATTTAAGAGCTCGAAAAATGGCCTGCCTAATTTCTCTTGACACCTGCTCATCCGAAATAATGCTAGGCCACTCCGGCTCTTTAAATCTTCCATCGCCCCAGTCGCTGAGCAACAAATCATCAAGAACGTCTAAGCGGACTTCATCAAGTTTTTGGAGTTCATAGTGTCCGGCGCTTTGGAGCAGTTTCTTAGCGACCAGCGGGAAGGCGAATGCAGAGATGACCATATGCTGCCTGTAGCTCCAATTCGAGCTTAGTTGCTTGTTCTGACCGCGATGCACCTCTGCACTTCGAACTTCGTATAGCTCCTTGATCCATTTTTTCGCTATGGACCAGCTGCCCTGTTCCGTCGAAAACTTTGGATCATGATCCAACACGACTTTGGGAGAACTTGCCAATTTCTTAGTGGAGCGATCCTTGAGAGCGTCGTCAAATGCACATGCAAGAGTTAAGCTTTTACTTTGCGATGGAGCTAAAAGGCGCTCGAACGCTACCGCTGAAAGCACGAGACACTGTGCATCTTGCAGTGTTTGATCTTCGGCATTCGCGAGAAGGAAGAGAGGAATTGACATGCCCAGTCGTTTACTCAAGGGGTCCTTTAAACGACTTGCCCGGTGTATTGCGCGGGCTAAACCAATGTTCACTTCCTCGCATCCAGTGTGTTCGACTTGTGGAGGGCACTGAAACTTTATGCTTTGAAAGCATAGCCCTCCGACGCGAAGTGCTTGGCCGCGGCGCCTCGTGGTTGTACTAACGGCATCGTTTTCCGAGTTGATTGCCATGCTAACTGGTCGGAAGATTGTGGCGTTCAAATGCGGGGCGAAATGTCCTAGAAGAAATCTTTGCTCAGACAAGCAACTCACAGCGAGCACTTCACTTGCGTAGAGCACTTTGGAGAATTGTTCCTCTGTGATCCGCCACCTTGGTTCGGATCGAACTCGCAAAACTAGGGTGAAGGACTCGACTGGATTTGAGTTTCTGTCGACGTGCGTTTGAATTGCTCGCTTAGCGGAACCTATAAGTGACTCTGGCAGGTGCAGACCCAATTCGCCAAAGTTACGGACAGGAACAAACTGGAAGCCCGCAACTCGCACGCTGTCTGGCAGCGTCACCCAAGGCAAAAACGCGATTCTTCCAGATGAACTCAAGGACCTCTCCGCAACCTGCCGGTAACACTATTCGTTTCATCGAAGTTAACACAAGACTTTGGTGAAACCGAAACTATCAAAACGTTTTGTACGGAGTACGGTTTTGTCGATCACTCGGACTTATTGTCCCCCATTTGTCCCCCAGACGAGCGAATTGGCCAGGATACAATTATACCACCTCGTAAGTAATTGATTTTATTGATAAAGTGGTGAGCCGTGCAGGATTCGAACCTGCGACCCACTGATTAAAAGTCAGTTGCTCTACCAACTGAGCTAACGGCCCATCACTTCGAGCGAACCTTCCAAGGGGTCGGTCGCATGTCTGTTTCCGAATTTACCAAACGGTTCATTCGGTTTGCGCATTTCTGTCTCAAAGCACCACATACATACCATGGATGTCGATCCTTGGACATGCGTACGGTGCTCACTACCTTACCCTAGAACAGTCATAGCAGGCTGGAGAATGACCGACTAGGCTTTGCCTAAGCACAACATGCGCGGTCTAGAAAGCTGGGCGGTGGGGGTCAAGTCGAAAATTGCGGGGTGGCTGGTCTGGGGTGGATTTGCAACCGGCGTGTTCGTATATGCGCGGGCATGACTTGGGTCCCCGATACTGGCCTGCCGTTCATGAAGATGCACGGGTTGGGCAATGATTTCGTTGTACTGGATGCGCGGGCCGACCCGATTGCGCTGTCATCGGGGCTTGTCCGCGGAATCGCGGACCGCAATCGCGGCATTGGTTGCGACCAACTGGCCATCATCGGTCAGAACGGCGCCGGCCTGCATCTGAAGTTCTACAATCAGGATGGCTCGGAAGCTGCAGCCTGCGGCAATGCGACACGCTGCATCGCGCGGTATCTGATGGCCGAAAATGGTGCAGACACGCTCGCGCTGACCACGGGGCGCGGTCAATTGGTTGCGCGGCGGGCGGGCGACCACGTCTCGGTCAATATGGGGCCACCGCAATTGGCTTGGCAGGACATTCCGCTCGCCGAAGAGATGGACACGTTGGAATTGCCGATTGAGGGTCATCCCACGGCGACCGGGATGGGCAATCCGCATTGCACGTTTTTCGTGCCCGATGCCGAGGCGGTCGATATGCAAAGCCTGGGACCCGAGATCGAGACGCACCCTCTTTTCCCCGCGCGCACCAATGTGCAGGTGGCGCAGGTGCTGAGCTGCGACAGTCTGCGCGTGCGCGTCTGGGAGCGGGGTGTGGGTATGACGCTGGCGTCCGGCTCGTCCTCATGCGCGGTGGCTGTTGCGGCGGCGCGGCGGGGCCTGACCGGGCGGCGGGTGCAGGTTGTGCTTGACGGTGGCACGCTTGACATCGACTGGCAGGACGACGGCGTCTGGATGACGGGCCCGACCGAACATGTGGCGGATGGTGTGCTGACTCCGGCCTTTCTGGCAGCGCGGGCATGACCGTCAAAATTTCAAACCACGGCTGCCGATTGAACGCCTATGAAGCGCATGCGATGCAAGATCTGGCAGCAAAGGCCGGGTTGGAGCAGGTGATTGTCGTCAACACCTGTGCGGTCACGGCCGAGGCGGTGCGGAAGGCGCGGCAGGACATTCGCAAGCTCAGACGCGACAACCCCGATGCTCCGGTGATTGTTACCGGTTGCGCGGCACAGATCGATCCCGGCGGGTTTGCAGAGATGGCAGAGGTCGATCATGTGATCGGTAATGCCGACAAGATGCGTCCAGATACCTGGCGCAAGCTGGCGCCGGATTTTCGGGGGGTAACAGAGCCGGTCATTGTCGATGACATCATGTCAGTGACCGAAACGGCCGGGCATCTGATCGACGGGTTTGGCACCCGTGCGCGAGCCTATGTTCAGGTGCAAAACGGCTGCGACCATCGCTGCACCTTTTGCATCATCCCGTATGGGCGGGGCAATTCCCGGTCTGTCCCTGCTGGCGTAATTGTGGATCAAATCAAACGTCTTGTGGATCGCGGCTATAACGAGGTGGTGCTGACGGGTGTGGATCTCACTTCTTGGGGGGCGGACCTGCCGTCCGCACCTCGATTGGGGGACCTGGTGCAGCGGATCGTGAAACTGGTGCCTGATCTGCCCCGGCTGCGCATCAGTTCAATCGATTCGATTGAAGCGGATCCGGCGTTGCTGCAGGCCATGGCAGAGGCGCCGCAGATCATGCCACACCTCCATCTGAGCCTACAGGCGGGCGACAACATGGTGTTGAAGCGGATGAAACGGCGGCATTCGCGCGATGATGCGATAGCGTTCTGCGAAAGCGTGCGGAAGCTACGGCCGGATGTGACGTTCGGCGCGGATATCATCGCGGGGTTCCCGACCGAGACTGACGCAATGTTTGAACAATCACGGCGTCTGATCTCGGAATGCGGTCTGACCTGGCTGCATGTCTTTCCCTATTCTCCACGCCCCGGGACACCGGCATCGCGGATGCCGCAAGTGGATGGAAAAGTGATCAAGGCGCGCGCGCGCGTGCTGCGGGAGGACGGTGCTGCCGCAGTCACTCGACATCTGCAGCGGCAGGTGGGCTTGACGCATCGTGTTCTTGTCGAAAACCCGCATATGGGCCGGACGGAGCATTTTGCCGAAACGCATCTGAGCCAAGCTCAGAAGGCGGGTGACATCGTGAGTGTGACCGTTCGGGGCCATGCAAACGGGCAATTGGTTGCCTGACCGGCAGACGCGGCTACGTCCCGCTGGACAGGCCAATCCAAGGACCCAGCCATGAAACTCTACCAAGCGGCGGCCTCGCCCTTTGTGCGCAAAGTGAACGTGCTGCTGCATGAAACCGATCAATTCGGCGACGTCACACCAGTGCACGTGGCGATCACGCCGACGGCGAGCGCTGCAGAAGTGAACGCAGCAAACCCGCTGGGCAAGATCCCCACGCTGGAGCGTGCGGACGGCCCTGCGCTGTATGACAGCCGGGTGATTTGCCGGTATCTGGATGCACGTGTCGGCGCGGGACTGTACCCGGAAAGCCGCATTTGGGAAACGCTGACGCTTGAGGCGATGGCCGACGGTATCATGGATGCCGCCGTCCTGATGGTTTACGAAAAGAGGGTGCGGCCCGAAGACAAGCAATTCGAAGGCTGGCGGGACGCGCAGTGGCAAAAGGTTGATCGTGCGCTTCATGCGATTTCAACGCGTTGGATGAGCCACCTGAAGGGGCGTATGGACGCCTCCCACATCGCGACGGGCTGTGCACTTGGGTATCTCGACTTTCGCCATCCGGATCGGGGCTGGCGCAGTGGGCATGATGCCTTGTCATCATGGTTCGCGGAATTTGAATCCCGTGACTCAATGCAGGCGACGAAACCGGCCTAATTTGCACAAATTTTGGGCGAATGCCGTGGGGCGCATGATCCATGCGCTCTCACGCCGCTCGGATCGTCAGAATTTCAGGCTGATCCCGAAATTCACAGCATTGGTGTTGATGTCGGTTTCCAGCGTGCCGCCACCTTCAAGATCGGCCTCGTTCTGGG
>JBCCXN010000033.1:0-22256 GCA_039191495.1 Pseudomonadota bacterium
TTGAGAGGACGTTTACGTTCAGATCTTTATCCGTGGTTTCATCCAAATTCGAACCCATAATTCCCCCCAAGCTGCCTCATCCCGATCTTTCGGAAAAACCGATCCGGCCGAGCGATCTCGATGCCTGCTGTTACGTGATACAGAACATGCGTCGCTTCATTTGCGCGCGCCCAAGTCTCGATACTCTTCGCCAGCCGCAGCGCCACCTTACCGCCGAGCAGGCTGGCAACGCAGCCTCGATCGATATTAAATGTCGTGACCGAGACAATCTGCGCGCCCTCACCAATGAAATATCCGCCGAGCGAGCAGTAGCAGCACCCCAACACGCGCTCGTTCAGCGTGACCACCAGCCCCAAGTGCTGCCCCGGCGCGACGAGTGTTTTGTCAAAGGATTTGCCGAACTTTGCGTCGGAAAACGGGATTTCGCCAAACACGCTGTCTTCATGTGCGTTGCGGATCAGAGCACGCACCGGCGCGCGATGGGCCTCCGCTGTGCGGGCTGTGCGCAGGCGCGGTAACACTGCCGTTGGCAGCCAGGTGAACGTATGCGTTGCGCATTCTTGAGACATTGACAACTTTCCATTACAGTCAACGGCTTGTCCGAATTTGGCCTTTAGGGAGCTCACCATTTACCGTAAGCCGCCACTAGGGCACGGGACTGATCCGTTGCTTGTAACACGGTGTAAAAGCGCCAGAATTCAATTCGCAAGTACCTTTTTGTTAGTTGCCTTGATTTTTTGTGGCTTCGAACAGTAGCCAGGAGTCTGTGTTTTACACTGAACTGCTGACCGCAAACTGGACCATTTTGAGCTGGAATTTTCATTTATAATCCGGTCAGCAGTAGAAGGAGAATCCCGTGAAGAGACGCAAGCTCACAGAAGCGCAAATTGCCTTTGTGGTGAAGTATGCCCAGGACGGTACAAGTGTTGCAGAGGTTTGTCCAAAGGCCGGTATGGCCGAAGCCACCTTTTGGAATTGGCGCAGAAATACCGCGACTTGATACCTTCCGAGATGAAGCGCTTGAAGATGCTCGATGAACGGAACGCCAAGCTGAAGCGACTTGTGGCCGACCTGTCACTGGACAAGGCAATGTTGCAATGCGCGATCAAACGAAAGCTCTAAGGTCTGCCCGTCGTCGGGAACTGGTAGACGAATTGCGCACAGTTGCCGTCTGGTGGCTTCCACCTCGCCAAAGACGGCCCATTCCTGCCGTTACCCAATGGCGCTCGTCGCTGCGGTGCGGCCCGTCAGAGAAGACATTCGCTGCGCCTGCAAACTGCGGCTAGTCACGGACGGACACATCGCGGGACAAGCTACTATTTGGCTGCTGATCGCCGACGGTTGCTTTGAGCAGAATGCGACAACGAAAAGTGTAGCCACTGTTGAATGTAAATCCATCCGAGGTAGCCGTGCGTATCTTTGTAAGGACCTTTCTGGAGATTTCGTGCAGGTTGTCTGGTTCAAACGCGATTTGCGGGTGGAAGATCATCTAGCATTGGCGCAAGCTTCGCGCGCCGGTCCGGTTCTGCCACTTTATGTCGTGGAACCTGAGCTTTGGCAGCAGAGCGATATGTCAGCGCGCCAGTGGGGGTTTGTTGCGGAGACTCTTGCCCAATTGCGCACAGATCTCGGCAGCCTAGGCCAACCTCTTGTTTTGCGAACGGGGCAAGTTACGGCGGTCCTTTCCGATTTGCGCGACAAGGGACTTGCCGATGCGCTGTGGTCACATGAAGAGACCGGAAACAACTGGACGGACCAGCGGGACATACAGGTTTCTGCCTGGTGCAGGGAAAATGGCGTTCGATGGCAGGAAATTCAAAATCATGGCGTGTTTCGCAGGCTGAAGTCTCGCGACGGATGGGCGGAACGTTGGGATAAGTTCATGCGGCAGCCGATGTCCTCCCTTTTCGCGCTGGGCCCTATCGACATAGAACCTGGCTCTATCCCAACAGAGCGTGACCTCGGTTTGCCGAATGATCTATGTGTCGAGCGACAAGTCGGTGGGCGGCATGCAGGTCTCGAACGGTTAGAGAGCTTTCTGACCCAAAGGGGCGAACGCTATCAACGCGAAATGTCCAGCCCAGTGGAAGGAGCGGTCGCGTGTTCGCGGCTCTCACCCTATCTCGCTTGGGGTGCGCTTTCGGTGCGCGAGGTGACGCAAGCGACAGACAAACAGCGGGCAACGTTGTCGCCACAGGCGAAAGACTGGCGCAAGTCCCTTCGATCGTTCTCGGGCCGATTGCATTGGCATTGCCACTTTATCCAAAAACTTGAGGACGAACCGCGCATTGAGTTCGAGAACTTGCACCGGCTCTACGACGGTCTGCGACCCAAGGAGCCAGACACCGCATTGTTGGCCGCCTGGTCAAACGGGGAGACGGGATATCCGTTTTTGGATGCCTGCATGCGGTCGTTGCGGGCGACGGGCTGGCTTAACTTTCGGATGCGGGCGATGGTGATGGCCACGGCAAGTTTTCATCTTTGGCTCGATTGGCGTGCGCCGGGATTGCATTTGGCACGTATGTTTACCGACTATGAGCCCGGCATTCATTGGAGCCAGGTGCAGATGCAATCAGGAACGACCGGCATCAATACTGTGCGTGTCTATAACCCGGTGAAACAAGGCCATGATCAGGATCCAAAAGGCGTATTCATTCGGAAATGGATACCGGAATTGGCGCCAATCGCGGATCAACATATCCACGAACCCTGGACGGCAAGTAATGCGCGCGACGTCATCGGTTCCCTTTATCCGGAGCGTACCTTTGATCATCTGGCCGCGGCCAAATTGGCGCGTGAGCGCGTTTGGAGCGTGCGTCGTGGGTCTGCCTTTCGCGAAGAGGCGGAGGCGATTGCCGTGAAACATGCGAGCCGAAAGAACAGGCGAGCCGCGCGTAAGGACGCGCGAGGCGGAGAAAATCACGCGCAGCTCAGTTTGCCGTTTGGAGACCCGTCATGAAGATGAAAAAGAAAGCCGAATTGCCGCAGAAAATCTGTCCTGTTTGCCAACTTTCTTTCACTTGGCGCAAGAAATGGGAAAAGGTTTGGGATGAGGTGAAGTACTGCTCGAAGAAATGTAGTTCGTCCGCATGACCGAGTTGTTTCCAGAACTGGCGGATGCGGCCGAGCCGATCACGTTCAAACCCACGCGCGCCGATGGCCTAAAAAGGCTGGAGCAGTTCGTGGCCCGTACCGGGCGGCATTACGCGCGGATGCGCAACTATGACTTTGGAGCCAAACGACGCAGCAATGTGTCGGCCTTGTCGCCTTGGCTTCGGCACCGCTTGATCACCGAAGAAGAGGTGCTTGCACGGGTTTTGGCGGCGCACAGTCCGAGTGCTGCAGAAAAGTTCATCCAGGAAGTGTTCTGGCGCACGTATTTCAAGGGTTGGCTGGAGCAACGGCCTAGCGTTTGGACGCAGTATCAACGCGATCTCATGACTGCACGCGACAGACTGGCGAATGACGCCTCACTTGAGAGCCGTTTTAAGGACGCTACCGCCGGAAATACCGGCATCGACTGTTTTGATCACTGGGCGCATGAACTGGCGGCAACCGGCTATCTGCACAATCATGCACGCATGTGGTTTGCCTCGATTTGGATCTTCACGTTGCGCCTGCCGTGGCAGCTTGGCGCAGATTTCTTTCTGCGGAATCTGATGGATGGGGACCCGGCGTCGAACACGTTAAGCTGGCGTTGGGTTGGTGGCTTGCACACAAAGGGCAAAACCTACTTGGCACGTCCCGATAATATCGCCAAATACACCGAAGGCCGGTTTCAACCTGCAGGTCTGGCGACATTTGCTGAGCCGCAGACCGAGCCGTTAGACCATCCGCGTGTTCCGCTATCAGCGCCGCACGCGCGTTTAAATGGCCCCTTTCTTTTGCTTTTGACCGAAGACGACCTTTCTGGTGCCGACATGATCGAGGTCTCTCCCATGTCGGTGCTTGGGCTGCTGGCGACCGAAGGGCGATCCCCAAATTCAATCGGACTCGCGGCGGAGGACTTTGCAACGGGCGCGATGGCCAGCACCTTGGAACCCTATGGGGTAACTCCGACATCAGCCGAGGACTGGAGCGTGCCGTTAATTGAAGCCGCAGAACAAGCTGGTGTCACGACCATTGCGACGCCTTATGCGCCTGTTGGTCCCGTTCGATCACGTCTGGATCGGGCGGAACCGGTTTTGAGGGACGCTGGCCTTTCTTTGAATCGGGCGACACGTCTCTATGACACTCTAGCCTGGCCTCACGCGAAAGCGGGGTTCTTCGGCCTCAAAAAGAATATCCCGTCGCTTTTGAGCCAGATGAAACTCTCCTAGTACCCCTACCAGAACAACGCCCGTGTCCTCAGCCGCCATCCTTCGTCCCAACCAGCTTTTTGCCGAACATCCGGGTCTGGAGACCCAGCCCGATCAGGTTGTGCTTTTTGAAGACCCGCTATTCTTTGGTGATGCGATCTATCCCGCCAAGATGCACAAGCAAAAGCTCTGGCTGCACCGGGCCTCTATGGCGCGGTATCGCGATAATCTGGTTGCTAGGGGATTTAAAGCCACGAATAGGCAATATGAGCCAAAGGCAGGCGCATGCGTTCGGCTGTTTGAAGACCTGCGACAGCGCGGTGTCAGCGAAGTGACTATCGCAGAACCGGTTGATTTCATTTCTGAAAAGCGGCTGCTGACGGCGGCCAATGAAGTGAACATCACGCTTGATCTTCGGCCATCGCCCGGCTTTTTGAATACGCGCACCGACAATTTGGATTGGTCGGCCGGTCGAAAACGGTGGTTTATGGCGGAGTTCTACAAAAGCCAGCGCCGCCACTTGAACGTGTTGATGGAGGGCGATCAACCACGTGGTGGGCAATGGAGCTTTGACGAAGATAGCCGCAAAAAGGTACCTGTCTGACGTCAGCGCCAATGGGACAGTTTAGGTCGATTTGATAAGGGAGGGCTTCTGGCACATCGTAACCCCCAAGGAGTGGAGATGAGACAGATACCCGGGACACCCAGAAGCTGCGGTGAGAAGGTCGTCAAAGACGTCCGCCGTGCGACGCGCAAACAGTACTCAGCCGAAGAGAAGATCAGGATCGTGTTGGACGGTCTGAAGGGTGATGACAGCATTGCTGAGCTGTGCTGTCGCGAGGGGATTGCGCAGGTGTGTTTCATTCAAGTCGGCGATCGCCGGGACGAGACCGTAGAAGACGGTCAAAAGACTAACGACGACTTTTAGAACGAGTTTGCCAATCATGAGTTCTCCGACGTACTAGCTCAGTCCCACCCTCGTGTGATTAGGCGGTAGCGACAAGATCACTCAGCAAAGGGCGAAAGCTGGTGTTCGCCGCCACACCCTATTGTAAGTTCCAAATCAAGCCGGAAACCACCCACCATGAGTTCCGATGGGAACATACTGGTCTGGTACCCATATGCTTGCAATTGGATCTTCTGCGAAGCGCTGTGCATCCATGATCACCAAGCGAGAGCGCTGGTCTTGGGGTTGGAAGACAAAGCCTATCAGCCAACCCTCGTCTTCATCGGGTCCGCGAGGAATGAATGTCATCTCAGAAGACATGCCCCCATCGAATGCCTGGTATTGAACGGCGCCAGTTTCGAAGTCGAGCTTCACCACCTGATCAAACGATGGGTCGAGCGTTGCCTCAACGGCATATCCGTATCGATAGGCTCGGCCTTCAACGGAGGGAGCAATTTTTGGGAAATCGAGCGGCAGATCGAAGATGCGCTCCTCGCGAGCCTCTGACTCTGAGCCGGACATTGGCATAACCCAGCGTTCGATGGTTGCTTCGGTATCGCCCAGCGGCCCGTACATGTCTTTCTGACTGGCGCGCTCGTAGCGGCTGACATCCAAGATTACATCGCCGCCCTCTGTCTCATACGCGTTCATCGTATGGTAGGCGTAGCAAGGTGCCACATCGAACCAGCGAATATCATCGGCGCGCCCGCCCTTTGGGATCACGCCGACCCGCGCAGGCTTTTTTCCGTCCCACTTGATGGGCAGGCTGGTCTTCAGGAGTGCCCAGGGGCTGAAGACCACGCTTAGATCCAGAATGATCGCGTAGTTCTTTGTGATCGACATGTCATGGATCTGGGTCATGCCGCTCAACGGGATGGTGATCTGGTTGAGCATCCGTCCGTTAGGCGACAGCCGTTGGTAGACCGCATTCGCGCCGATTTTGGATGAGTAAGTCACCGCATGGATGTCATGATCGACGGGGTCGATTTTATGGTGGCCGGTAAAGCCATGTGCCAACGTGCCGTCGAGATCAGAGCGCGCAACCGTTTCAAGTTCGCGCGTTATTTCGACCATGCTCGCGCCCGCTTCGATCGTGGCATAAAGCCGGTCGGCGAACTGAACGACATTCGTGTTGGGCGACACATCTAGATCGCTCGTGACGGGGCCGCCGGGATCCGGCTGACCCAGCTTTTTGGGCACCCCACCGCTGCGCACAAAGCGGTTGCGGTACCATTTTGCTTGGCCCGCCTCGATGTAGACGCCATGGACCATGCCATCACCGCTAAAATAATGTTGATGCGGCCCGATGGGTCCAGCCGTGTTTGGCCCATTTCGAACGTAGAGACCGCAAAGCTCGGGCGGGATATGGCCATCAACTTCGAGCTTCTCGGCGGTGATCTCCGCTTGGATCGGCGTGAACGGTATTTTCTGATATCGCTCGTTGGTGCTTGAGCTGACAACCTTTCGGATGAAATCTAGCATCGGTTCCTCTCATTTATTGGATATTATCCAATTATTCGAGAGGTAGCCCCCAAGCTAAATTCGTCAACGCGCTTAGGAATAGCCCAGCAGTTTCCGATACTTTAACAAGAACAGATCTTTGCCCTTCACTGTCTTCGTGACCCAGTCACCGAAGGTCGCGATGATCAGGAAAGAGTTTCCGCGCTCTGGGCCTAGTGGAATCAGGATCGGAGCCTTTCCCCAGGGGCTGTAGGGCTTCTGGGCGTCGAGGCTCTTTCCATCAACGAGAGCCTTCAGGGTCTTTGCCAGCCAGGGTTGCTGTCGGCTTGTGGCGACAATGGTCATAAGGTCGCCGGTGTCCACTGCGTCCCCTGCTGCAAAGACATTGGGTAGGGATGACGGGCGCAAGTAGCTGTCGACCACAACGCGACCGTCGGCGGCCCTTGCGACATCAGGGAGACTGTCAAAAAGAGCGGTTTGCGGCTTCGATCCGACAGCTGGAATGACCAGGTCCGCCTCGATCACGCGCCCGGTGTCCAAAGTGACGCTGCCAGCGTAAGGTTCTGTCATGCTTTGAAGATCTGTTACGCGGGCTCCAAGGACGACGTCTACACCCATCTTTTCCAGCTTACGCGCAAGACCAGTCCCGAGTTTACGTGGGAAACCGGGGAAGAGAGATCCATCGGCCGAGACGAGCGCAAGCGCCTTGTCAGAGAAGGCGTGGGCAACCTCACCGGCGAGTTCTGTGCCGACGGCACCTGCACCGACGATGACGATGCGACGCGCCGCCTTTACTTTCGCTTCGACGTGCGACTGCGCCGCGCGGAACGAGTCGATGCTTTCCTCTGCGGGTTTGAAGATGCCGCCATTCGAGGCTCCGGTTGCCAGCACGATATAGTCGGCACCTATAACTTCGTCGCCCGCAACGACCGCGTTCGGCTTGATTGCCGTCGCCTTCGCTTTGACGATGCGCCCTTTCTTCAAGAGCTTGTCGTAGGGGATCAGGGCTTGGTCACGAACCGAACTGTCAACGAGGGCCCGCAGCATTGCCGGCGCGTGGACGAAAGCATCGCGCGGTTCCACCAAGGTAACATCAAAAGTGTGTTCCAATCCTTGCGCGAGTTCCGCGCCGATGTACCCGCCCCCGACTATGACCAGTGACTTTTTCATTTCGTATCCTTCATATTGAATGAAACTGTCGATACAAATACCTCTTAACTTAGATCTAGTCAGATAGTGGACATTATCCAACACCTGAAGGTTAGAAATGTCTCAAAACCAAAGCCTCGCCCACGAACTTGACCGCGTCATGCGTAAAATCGATGCACAGATGCACAAATCGATGCCTGCTGTGGACAAAGGCCGCATCGGTCCGATGGGCGGGCTCCTTTTGATGCAGTTGGAAAGCCTCCAACCTTGCAATATTCAGGTACTGGCTACCGCAATGGGTCGAGATAATTCGCAACTGACCCGGCTCACACGAGATCTTGAAGCGAAAGGCGTGCTCAAGCGCGAAGCCAGCGCAGAGGACCGCCGCGCCACACTACTTTCGCTCACAGATGAGGGTCAAAGATTTTTAAGTGAAGCGAAGAGCGTCCTAAGTGCGGTTGTGGAGGAAGTGGCAACGGGACTGACCGGCAAAGAGGCCGACACACTAATCGAGCTTCTTCGAAAGCTCTAACAACGGCCCAGAGCCGACCTTCAACCATTAGTCGGAATGCTGTGACCGCAATCCGCTTTCCGGACATTCGCCGCAAGCGCGAAGTGTGCCGTAGGTCGAATTCTCGATCTGCGGACAAAACGGGAATTTGCTGCAATCGAGACAAGTGGCTGGTGTATTTCGGTTTTGAACATTCAAGAGATCGAAGCTGGAGAAGAAAGCCGGACATAATTTGCTATAGGCTTAGAAGCCAAAACGAAAACAACTTTAGCTAAATCGTAGTTGACACAAAAACGGTCACCTATAATTTCAGGTTTAAATTCGCTGCGTTGCTTCTTTTTCGGAGTCACATCATAAAAATGCACGGTCGACGTGTGGAATAAACCCGACGAGTATGTGAGGCGGCGATGGTCGTGATCGTTTTGGGTGTGTATTTTGCCAGTTTAGAAAAGGCCAAGTTATGATTTTGTGGCGAAATTACGTACAGTTGGCATTGGCTTTCGGTTTCTCGTTGACGGCGGTTCCGGCAGTTGCAGATGGTACCTTTCAAGTCAGCAGCAGGACTTTTTTTTGTTGGTGAGGTTCCCGAAGCAGCGGAGGAAAACCCGGATTTCCTGCCTTTGGATCGCATCAATTGGATACAGGATTTCATGGACTCCGACCCGGTCATGAGCCGGACAGTGTTTCACATCTTTGAGCGCCGGTACGACGTTAGGACCGAAATGGTCGCAACGGAAAACTCACTCGTATTTAGCGGATATAACGTGCGGCTTCCCGATGGAAGAGCTCCTGAAGGTTTCATGGCTTTCGCAACAAGATTGGACAATCCAACGATCATTCGGTTGGTGCCAAAGCTTGCTTCAATACCCTTTTCCGTAATCTGCGGGTATGACCGAAACCTGGAAAACATTCACGTCTGCAGCGCGAACTCATCCTATGCTTATGATCGATTTTTTGACCTGCGATCTCGGCTCTATTTCCCGGGCGATTACATGGAAAACGGTGGTTTTTTCCGAGATGTCGCCCGCCGCATGCATGAAATCGCGGTATGTTTAGACATAACAGGCCGCGAAATAGGCGAAAACCCTGATCTGTCTCAAAGCTGTGACAAACCACAAATTTCATAGCGCACTAACTGAAATCCCGTCACGTGTGGCCGATCACCCAACTCGGAGGAACACCAACTATGTTCGAACTGACCGTGAAAAGAAATTTGACCCATTGGACGCAATCGAAAAACGTCGCCATGCAAAAATATCGCTGCGGGTTTGAAGATGACCAATAAGGCGGTCTGGATAATGGTAGTTGTCATATGCATCGCACTTGTGGCCAATTTTTCGCTCCGAAAGTCTCCGCGATGGATTGACATGACAACGTGCGAATTGGTGCAGTTCGCCGTTGATCGTTACGGCGAACAGATCAACATTGATAGCGTCGGAGATATGCTTGCGAATGGGATCGTTGTTGAAAAGGCGCATCAAGGACAGGAACTGATTGTCACGTTGATTCACCGCAACACTGACGGGCACGAGGACGGCACATCCCATTACCTATCTACCAACGGCTGGACCAGCACGATCCAAGAAATGAGGATTAGCGAAACCCCTACCAGCGTGCGTTCTAGAAGTTTGTCGCACGACACATGTGCGTGACCTCCGCCAGACTAATCATATGGATATGAGATGAAAGTAAGTTCGATAAGTCTTGGACCGTCCGCATTGGACCCGGAAACCATCGTCAACCTGTATCTGTATGGCACCACGTCAGCGCCGGTTCAACTGTATGATCGTCTCAAAACGCAAGTTTACCTTAATAGTCTTACAACAGTAAACACGGCGACTGGACCCGTTCCTACCGTAACCGTCAACATCGATGCTGGAGCATATCTCAGTTCTGGCGCAGGACGGTTCGCTAAATTGGCCGCAAATCCCGTAGTGGAAGCCTTTTTCAATCCTCCCGACTTACTGGTGGCGCCAGGACTCAATGAGAGCTTTTCTGAAATGGCCGCTCGTTTGAATATGCCGTTTTCGAGCGATCCCGACTCACCAAGCTTTCAGATTGAACACCTGTTCCTGGACGATGGCGTGAACGATATTCCTGATCGACCTTTTGTCTTCAACAACTCGTCATTTTTGGTGAGAACAACGCAAGATGGCGATGAGTTGCGTTTCAAGGTTTTACCCGATGGTAGTCGCGTCATCGAAAATGCCGGCATTCGAGCATTCGACGACAATTTTGATTTTTCTGGTGGAAGCTTGGGATCGCTGGCGTTTAATCTCGCTTTTGAAAACAGCATCGATCCATATAGGATCGGTACAAGAGTTGAGTTCGATTTTGACAACAGCTCAGCCGCAATTGATCCAGTTTATACGCGTCAAGAGTTTGAAGCAGAGAAACAATTTTTGTTGAACTCATTGAGTACTTTACCAGTTGCGAGCGTCTCAGACGGCTTTGTATTGGTCGATAGACTGACAACGAACGGAACTCTGCTGTTCGAAGCCGGGCCTTACGCAATCGTTTACGGTGGTCCCAAATCACAAGAACTAGATGCGACTGATGCCGCAAACAGCACCAACGACAGGGTGCTGATTTTGGCGGGCGAAGGAGAAGACAAAGTCTTTGGTTTTGATCAGGCAGACCGCTTATACGGACACGAGGGAAGCGATAAGCTATTCGGAGCAGCCGGTGCCGATATTATTGTTGGCGGATCAGGTGATGATTTCGCCCAAGGCGGAGACGGCAACGACAGAATTTTTGGCGACGACAGCTCTGAAAATTTCGAGGGAGCAGAAGAACCAAATGTCGTCTTTGGCGACGATTGGCTTCGCGGTGGAGACGGAAAAGACACGCTCCGTGGCGGCCAGGGTGATGATATTCTTGAAGGCCAGCAGGGCCGAGACAACCTGCGCGGCGGCGAGGGGAATGACTTGCGGTTGCGTCGCAATATTTCGAAAACGCTTCGAATGAAATCGCTTCATCCAGCACGCTTCGCGGCGAAGACGGGGACGACATTCTTGTTGCCGATGCCGGGGGCAATACGCTGCGTGGAGGCCGGGACAACGATGTTGTCATCGGCGGAGCTGCCAACGACATTTTACGCGGTGGCAGGCAGTCCGACCTGATCATTGTCCAGGGCGGAACGGATGAAGTCTACGGCGGTCGCGGAGATGACTGGATTTACACTCTGGACGCAAGCGCGGACGCACGTGTTTTCTTCGACAGTAAAGGCGGCCAGGACCATATTGAACAGGACGAACAAGGGATGCTTGGCGGCGTTTCCGAGATCACTTTTGAAGACCTGGCAACTGGCGACGTCGATCTGGTTTGGGACTTTGAAGTGCTCTCCTCAGAGAACTTTGATGACTACGATGACGAACAAGGGAACAACTTCAACACTCTGAGCCAGGAACTCGGTGGTGATGCCGCTATTGTCGCGAAGAACACCGGTGCATCGATCAACCTGGGGTACATTGAAGGCACCAGGTTTTTCAGAGATGAGACATTTGCGACAGAGCAGTCAGATTTGACAGATTTTTTTGTTGACCTTCCTGAACAGACAAACCTCGTTTTCACTGACCAAAATGCCAGTGATTTGAGTTTTGGGCGATTGTTCAGATTCATTGATGTTGCACCTATTGGCGTGGAAATGACACCTGACGGTGACTTGGTGACAATATTTGGTGAAATCGATGATGGTCTTCTATCCATCGACAATCTGATAGGAGGGCCTATTGCACCGTATACGGGTGCACCGGACAGTTTTCTGAGCGAATTTGACAGCACATTCGCTGCCGATTTGAGCGCGGTTCTGCAGTCTGGTGTTCTTTCGGATGCGACATCTGTTTTATCGGATGCAACAATTTCTTTGCTGACCTGCGATGTCTTCGACTTTGTCTGATACGTCGTTTGACTAAAACTGTTCTTTTTGTGTCAGAACTTGGCGGGGGCCGCGGTCACATCGCTCGCCTCAGTGCCGTTGCGTCCATTGCCAAGGCGCTTGGGTACAGCACGGTTCTAGCCATAAGAGCTGAAAACCGGTTTGACCGCACCCAAAGCGGCGGTCCCTTCGACAGAGTGTTAGAAGGACCTCGCTTCCCAAGACTAAAAAACGTGCCGCCAATTTTTCAGGTTGCCGGCTTGGCCGCCACGCTGGCGCGAGTAGGTTTCGTGGATCATTGCGTAATTACGCCAATTTTGGCCCAATGGCAGGCGTTGCTCAGCGAGTTAAACCCCACGATTGTCGTCGGAGATTTTGCGCCTTACGCGCGGCTTGCGTCTCTTGGCCGGGTTCCGTTTTTGATGGTTGGCAGCGGCTATACTTTGCCAACATCTGAAGGATTGTTGCCCTTTCCACAATCAGATGCACGACGCGACCCATCTCAGCTGATCAATCACATTTTGAAGACAGTGAACGAGAGTTTATTTGCTTCAGACGAGGGACCGATTGAAGATCCGAGTTTATGCCTGCGAGGTGACTGGAACGCGGTTGCCTGCGTGCCGTTACTCGACCCGACGGCAGGGCGTCATCCAAAAGAGTATTTTGGCCCATTCGAAGATTTCCCGCCTGAGCAGACAAGAAGCACAAACGAAAGAAAAATCTACGTCTACCTCCATTCTCTGTCGGAGCAAGACTTAAGGGAAATCGATTCTTTAGCCAATGCTGGGTATTCAATTGATATGTATTGTGATGGCCTGTCAGACGAGCATCCGAAACGAGCGAGCAAACTTGCGACGCCTCGTTCGTTAAGTGAGATCGTCAAAAACTACGGCTGTGTATTACACCAGGGCGGGCTCGGCCTGTCGACTTTTTGCCTGCAAGCGGCAATACCGCAGTTTTTGCTCCCCAAACACACAGAAGCATCCCTGACGGCGAAAAAACTACGGGCAATTGGTTGCGCAGCAGTCTTAACCTCACGGAGTGCCGAACAGGGCGCAAACAGTTCAGTTTCAGAATTTCAGCAATTGCTGGAACCCGCCTCAACCAAAGCGCGCCGAGAAATTGCGGTCGAGACCCGAGATTGGATCAAACGCCACGACTGGCGGAAAAGACTGAATGCCATTTTGACTTCTTCTTAGCTCAACATAATCTCATCGGAGTGTTTATCAAGGGCGGCTCCGCCTATGCTAGCGGACATCTGAGCAAAGCGCAGCATCGGTCAAGTTGGGCTCTAAGCGGACTTGCGGCGGCGCAGCGGGTCGAGCCGCGACCCAGCCCTGGAAGCAGACATTGCGAAAATCGAGTTGATCCGGCGTTTTCACCGGTTTGGCTTAGTGTGCGGACATTCGGTGTTCGGAAGCCGCCTTTCGCGTAATTCATCCTGACCGACGGCTCTGAGCCCATTCCTCCCAAATGCTGCGTTACTTCCAAACGGCTGCGAAGAGCCAAAAGCCGACATTGGTCTATATGAAGTCGGCGCAAAATAACCGGAACCTGCCAAATAATGAACAACCTGCACTGGCTAAGCGTGTCAAAGCTTTGGCATAGCTAAGTCCGCAGCCTGACCCTGGCGTTAACGATGTAAAACCGTACTGCATTTCGAGAGACCGTCGAGGCCATCGCAAGTTGGCGTGAGCACCAAAACAAGACCGGGCGACTGTACGATCATGCGCAAACGGCAGAGGTGCATCCGCTCGTCCCGTGAGAGGCTTGCACCGCGTTCTGGTAAGCAACGATTTAGCGAGCCTAAATGCGCCAGCGCCTCGCTGTGACCTGCGAGTTCGATCCTTTCTAGGATTTCACGATCCGTGGGGCGCTTTTGTAATCCCAAGGTAAGGTTGCGCCGAAGGCTGCCTTTGAGGATCAGCGGCGTATCCGTAAGCAAACCAATGCGGCATCCAAGGCTGGCGCGACACAAAGCGTGAAGGTCAATGCCGTTGATCTTTATGCATCTGCGTTTCGCTGGTTCCGCACCAGTGAGGACTGGTGCCAACCGTTCAAGGTTGAGCCCTTTAACGCGCGTGCATGTGCCCGAGGAAAAGACAAGTTCTTGACCGGCGTCGTCCGTAACAACAAGAGACAGAGGGCCGCCGGGGAGTTCGATGGCCGCGCCTGCAACCGAAATCGTCTCACGCGCCAACGCGGTGCAAAGCTTGTCATGGGCGGCGAGAAAGACCGCGCGTTGTTGTAGCGCTTTCGTCCCGTTACGCAAAGGTCGCAGCGTAAGCGCGAGGGCCGCAAGTGCTGCGGCCAGATGTGCAGCAGGCAGGCCGTCGCGCGACCCGATCCACAAGAGGCCGCAGGCGGCAAGCGCGACCATCGCCTCAGGCAAAAGCACCAGTCCCGCCTCATACCTACGTGCTCGCAAGGCGGTATGGACCACCGCACCTGTGCGGGAGGACAAGCGCGCATGTTCCTTTCGCCGCCGCCCCATCGTTGCCAGTTGCGCCGCGGCGGGCACACGTTCAGCCATGTCGGCCGCAAGGCGCGCGCGGTTATAACGCAGACGGGCATAGACGGCTTTCAACGCGGGGTATGAGAGTGCGAGAATGAGGACTGTCACCAAAGCCGTTGTTCCGGCAATCCAGGCGTAGGGAATATGCAGCATCCAGAGCACCGCGATTGCTGCGGGCAAAAGTACAGCCGCCTCAATCAACCGCGGAAGCCCGCGGCTGGGCCAGATGGTCAACGCGCTCAGGTCTCCTGAAAAGCGGAGCAAGTGATAGCCCATCCGCCGTTTCTCGAGATCCGACTGAGACGAACGGCTGGCATGTTCGAAAAGCGTCGTACGGATGCTGGCCGCATATGCCTGACCCATCTTTTCACCGATCCCGGCCAGTGCGAATTGCGCCAGCGCCGCCACTACACCCGCCATGCCAAGCCAAACGAGGAGCGACAGCACCAGCGGTTCACCCGCGTGCAGAGCGGAAAAGATCGCCCGTGTGGCAAAGGCCGCCGCCGCAAGGGCAGCAGCCTGAATGAGTGTGCACACGACCAGCAGGGAGAATGCCCGCGCGCGCCCGTCACCAAGGATCGCAGGAGGGTTCATGCGGCGCTGTCCATCTCCGTTAAACCGGCCAGAGCGGCCAGCGCGTTGGCCTCTGCCGGATCTTCCAACTGGCGTTTGGTCAGCACCGGCACACCCGTTGCATCCTCGGCCTCTGAGGACGCCATGGGCGAACATGACAGCATGCCGGTGAGCGTGATCGGGCGAATGCCCAATTCGGCAAGGCGCAAGACACCTCCAGCCGCCGCCACGGCATCACCGCAGGCGAAGATGAAACCGCCAAAACGCGACTGCACGGCCTTGTCGGCAAGAAGGGCCGCGGTTTCCTTTTGAAAGATACCATCGGCAAATTCCACTACGGCTATATCGCATCCTTGCCCGGCAGACTCCGCAAGCAGCATGTCGATGCCGCCGATAATACGCTCTATCGGTTCCAAGTAGGTGGTCGCCATGCCGGCATCGGAGAAATCGGCGACGACGGCCGCGCCGGAATCCACCAGCTGGTTGTAATCGCCGAAGGATCCGGTCCCGGTGGCCTTGAGTGCGCCCACATGCCACCCGGCGCGGGTCAGCCCGTGGCTCAACGCGACGGCAGCCGTGGTCTTGCCTGAGTTCATCGACGTCCCGACGACACAGATGGCAGGCAGGCTCCGCGTCCCCAGCCGCGGAGGCATCGCAAAATCGCGCGTGTTGAGGACTTGGCCCTTCGGCCCGGTGATGCGGCCCAGCGGATGAATTTTGGTCGGCGACTTGATGCGCTCATTGCGCTGACGCATGCGTCCAAGGCATCCCCCACCGGCGAGCATGTCGCAGCCTTTCGGATCGATCTCGGCCACGCCTTCGAATTGATCGGGGGCATAGCGCGCGCCACAGGGCAAAGCGACAAGATCACCGGGGTAGAGCATGGCAGGCCGCCCGCTCGGCAGTTGAATGCGGGTGTGATTGCCAATGCTGATCACACGGCCCAGGATCATGTCACCGGGCTCTGCTCCTGCGACATCTTCAATGATGCCAGTTGCAAGGGCGGGATCTATCCGACGCGCGGAAAAGCACCATTTTACGGTCGAAAAAGCAAAGTTGGTCATGTTTGTCTCCTTCAGGTTCAGGGGTTAGCATGTGCACACCAGCCGGGTCATTCCGGCCTGTGCACAGGTTGAGAAATCATGGGCGCAGCCCGGCAACTCGGTGAAATCCATGTTGGGTGAAATGCCGCGCGCCTCTGCGGCTCGGCGCAGGGTCCCGATGTAGCTGCGGGCACGGGCAAGCCGGTTACGCCCTTGATGGGTATCAAGCTCTGGATGCTTGCGCAGGGCATTGTCGCGCTCAATATCTTGGCCGCCCACGTAGATATGGATCGTCAGCTTCAGAAACGGCCGCAGCTGGCGAATTGCAATGGAGGCGGTGTTGGAGCCCTTTGTGGCGTCTGATCGGCCCAGCCCCATCGGGAAGACTTGTTTGTGATCGGGAGCGCAATACCACCCGGCGGCGGCCACATGCAGCGATGCGATCCGTTGCGGATAGAGCATGGCAAACCGATGAGCGAGCTGTGCGCCTCCGGAATATCCAAAGAAAGAGACACGCCCGGCGGAGATAATCCCGGTTTGCCTAAGATGATCCATCAAGGCCAGAAGCGCCCGATCAGGGCGATGCCGCCCTATCGTCTGAAAGTGTGACCAGTGTGCGCGTCCGAAGCGGGGTATGATCAGAACATGACCTGCACGGTCACAGGCCGGACCGAAGGCCCGCAAGATGCTGCTGGCGCTGCGGGAGATGCCATGCAGCGCGACAAGCGGCGCAAGGTCGGGATTTAGCCTTGCAGGGATTTGGACCCGGGCCGAAAGAACCTTTGTGCCAGCATAAACGCGCAGGTTCTTGAGCGTCGGCGTCGGCGTTTCCACACTGGGAACGATCGTTGAGAGATACATTTCAAAGCCCTTTCATCGGCGGTGTTGCGATGAAAACGACCGTGGGCCGAACCTATTCCCAAAAAAATTTTCGACGGGGTTTGACAAGCACGATCCACCGCTGCCGCGACCAGCGCATGACCCTGACCGAAACACGACCTCACGACCCAGTATCTCGGTCATTTTTTGCGCGTCACATGGAATAAGACCGCGCTTGGCCCGTTTTCGAGGTACAACAGATCAGAGGAGCGGCGCTTGTGAGCAATCAATTCAGGAAAGATCTCGTGGGTCTTGTGCCCCGGCTCCGGCGTTTCGCACTGTCGCTCTCGGGCAACCCGGCGGATGCCGATGACCTCGTGCAATCGGCCTGTGTCAAGGCATTGAAGAATGAGGGTCAGTTTCGCCCCGGCACCCGCATGGACAGCTGGATGTACCGCATCATTCAAACACTCTGGATCGATGAGCGCCGTCGCGCCAAGATTCGTGGCACTCAGGTGGATGCCGAAGACGCCGGTCTCAGCGATGGTGGCCGCGCCGCGCGTCTGCCAGAAGATCGCATGATGCTTGATCTGGCGCGCGAGGCGATGGCGGGCCTGAAGGAAGATCAGCGGGTCGTCCTGTCTCTCGTCGCCATTGAAGGCTTAAGTTACAAGGAAACGGCAGACGTGCTGGACGTGCCTGTTGGCACGGTCATGAGCCGCCTCTCACGGGCGCGGGCATCGCTTCTGCCCCAATTGGGTATGACGAAAGGACCTATTCAATGACCTTTCAAACCGTGATGGACAAAGACCGGCTCGCCGCCTTTGTGGACGGCGAAATGTCCCCTGAAGAAGCCGCCGAAGTTGTCATGCACTTGGCCGATCACCCAGAGGATCAGGCCTATGTCGATGAACTGATGGCCGCCAATCAGGCTTTGGCACAGGCGTTCGACGCGCCTCTTCATGAGCCTATACCGGCGAAAATCCGTGATACGATTCTGGGCGTAGTCTTGGATGAGACTGTGGTGCCGTTTCGCCGCCGTCCGGTGGCTAAGGCCGCGCTGGCCCTGGCAGCGTCTGTCGCGCTGGCGGTGGTAATCCTACCGGAGCTGCGCGACGGTTCGTCCGATACCCTGCTTGCGCTCGGACCTGTGGCCGAAGATACAGCCCTCGACCTTGCGCTCGAAAACTTGCCCTCCGGCGTCCCTGAGGCACTGGAGAGCGGACAGGAGATCATGATACTCGCCACGCTGCCCGTTCCGGATGGGTTCTGCCGCGAGGTGGAGGTGATCGACGAGGATGCCGATCAGCTTCATTTCGGGATTGGGTGCCTGGGTGAAACAGGCTGGACCGTGGAGGTTACGTTGTCTGAACCGCTTTCCAGTTCAGGTGCCGAGGACGGGTTTGTCACCGCCAGCGATGCCGAGGTGCAGAGCCTGCAACCTTTTCTCGACCGTCTCGGTGCCGGCCTGCCACTCAATGCCGAAGCGGAAGCAGATGCAATCGCTCACGGCTGGGCGCGCTGAGCGCTGCACACGCAGTCTGCTTGCAGCATCCCCCAACCGAAGACCTCGTCTTGGCCCTCCGCCCCCAGATCACGGGCATTTTTGGCAAGCCAGTCGGCCACGTCACTGGGGGTTCTCGAGGGATCAACACTGAGCAAAACCGCCGCCGTCGCGGTGACATAGGGCACTGCAAAGGATGTCCCTGTCTTGAGGCGTGCCCCCCTGACCGACGTAGCCGCCAGGAGGTTTACCCCGGGTGCCGCGATATCGAGATGCTCTCCCCGCTGCGCACGGCGGTAAATCCGTGCGCCGGTATCCACGGCCGTCACAGCAATCACATTCTCATATCGCGCGGGAAAGGCCGGTTCGGCCCGCGGCCCGGCATTGCCTGCCGCGGCGACGATCGTGATGCTGACATCGTGCACTAGTGTATTCACAGCATCCTGCAAAAGGCGATTGTCCGGCCCCACAATTGAGAGGTTGATAACCCTGACGTCACGTGCGGCAAGAAGATCTAGCCCACGTAGAACCGAAATGAGATCAGCCCGTTCGTCCGAACCACTGCGCCCGAAAGCATCGACGGCCACAACACGTGCCTCACGCACAAGGCCCGGCACACGGCTTTGTTCTCCGCCGATCAATACGGAAGCAACGGCAGTGCCATGTATGGCCTTTGAAGGTTCCAGTGTTTCATCGGCCAAGCGAATGATCTCGAGATTTGCCCCGGCAATTATCTCATGTGCGGCGTTGATGCCTGTATCAATCATGCCGATCGGCACGGTGACGCCGCAGTTCCCTAAGGCCAGAGATGCACGCGGCCAAGCGATGCTGGTCCACGCGCCGCAGTTTTCGTGCTGGCATGCTGGCAGAGCCACTGGCTCGATTGCCGGGTTTTGCTGTTCGGCGCGATAGTAGTGGTTAAAGTCCGCCGTTTGGCCTGACGGTAAAGCGCGTACCCGGTCTCGGGCGGCATCGAGCGCAACGCCTTGGGGGATCTGCATGCGTGTGACCTCACGCGCCAAAGCATCGAGCGCGACGGTGCTAAGAACCGAATAGCCTTCGGCCTCAAGCACTGTGAGGTCAGCAGCTGAGAGATCGAAGACCGCGATTTCATCGGGCGCTTGCTGGGCCAGCGGACGTGGTGCGGCAACCTGTGCCGGGACGCGGCGCTGCGTGTTGCGACCGAAAATTCTGCGTTCGATGTTGCGCAGAAAACGGTCCACCTGTCCGGCAGGTGAACTCCGCGACCCACCCGAGCGGTCGCGCCCATCATCGTCGTCTCGGTCATCGCGGTCATCCCGATCATCACTGTCATCTCCCCCGTCGTCTCCGCCTCCGTCATCGCCCCCATCATCTGCCCAGGCGGCAGAAACGAACCCGAGGCCTGGATAAGGTGCTGGACTGGCGGAAAGACCCGCAATCATGAAGGCTACAAGGGTGGATTTGGCAAGTTTGGAGTTCAAGCACATGGGTCTGACCTTTCAGCGACTGCAGCAACTGCGCCCAGACAACGTCCTCGCTTCAAAAGTATTCCCATCAATTTCACATTTCTATCCCGTATTTCCGACTTAGGCATGCACGCAGAATGACGGCGTCGTCAAAACGATGCCTCTTCTTGATCACCACATCGGTCCTCACCTTACGGTAGTTAGCACTGCGGGCAACGCCCGCTTCCCACCCTTGATGCCTTGCGCAGCAGTCGCAAAGCAAACAAAGCATACCTTGAGGCTTGGGAGTCGAAAGGCCGCTTTGTCCGCGTCACTCTCGTCTGATCAGGCAGCAGCGGAAGTACGGTTTCGGTTCTGACCAAATCGACGCCCGCGAGTGACCGGAATCACGACACATGCTGTGCCGCACCGTTGAACGTGCCGCGCACGCAAAGAGATGCTGCGTCAGCGAAGTGGCGAAAACGAATGACTGCAAAGTCCGCGAAACAGTCGTTTGATCAAGAAGTTTCGCGGTCTCCCCTTAAGGCGGCCAACTTCAAATTCTTTTTGGACAGGCAGCCAAATTTTAAAGAGCCGTATCAAAAACGTATCAAAAAAAGCGAAAACCGCCAAGCTCTCGCTTGGCGGTTTTTCGTTTCTGATCAATCGGTTAAAGTGGTGAGCCGTGCAGGATTCGAACCTGCGACCCACTGATTAAAAGTCCGTGATACTGCTGTTTTGGCAAAATATCCCCAACCGTCTACTGTCGTCCGAGATTTTCCAGAATTCGCTTATTACTGTTTATTTTCCGTAACTAAAGATACTTGTTCCCCAATCAATAACCGTCTATATCTGTCCTATATTGTCTATGGCTATCCAGAGAGTTTTGTCCCCCAGTTGTCCCCCAGAATCCTTAACGAGAGTTTTTTGCGAAATTTGAAGCCACCGGCGGAAAGCAGGCTGGAAGTATCCGACACGCGCCGCCCAGGTTTGAGGTTGCGAATTTCGGCAGCGGGAAAAGCCGTCTGGATGTACGAAAAACGGGTAAAGGGCGGCGCTAAACGCAAGCACACACTTGGTACTTACTGCACGTGGTCGAAATCCGGGCAACGACATGATGGAGCGTTTGGTTTGGCTGAAGCTCGCGCGCTTGCTTTGGAAATTGAAGCGGAGGCCTCTCGGGGTATTGATCGGGTCGCGATCGCAAAAGAAGAGAAGCTCAGAGCCGAGACTGCCAAATCAGTGGCATTAACGGTCCAAGACGTTCTGGCCACGTATGACGCGCTCCACTTATCAAACCTCAAACGTGGCGATGAACGCGCACGCCAACTTCAACAATCTCTCCATGCAAATTTGACGCATCCCATTGGAGAACTGACCAAGTACGATCTTCAAAGACCGATTGACGAAAAGCTCGCCGAGGGACGCGCCGTCTACGCAAATCGCATCCGAGCGGCTCTCATGGCGTTTTCCCGTTGGGCGTTTGAGCGTGGCCATTTGGAAACGGACATCGGCGCTGGATTGCCAAAGGCCACCAAAGAAGTCGCAAGGGAACGCGCTCCATCGATTGACGAGGTACGCGCAATTTGGGCAGCGTCTTTCGACATGGGTGACTTGTGGGGACCGTTTATTCGTTTGATGGTGCTGACCGCACAGAGACGCAGCGAAATTCTAGGGCTGGAATGGTCTGAAATTGATCTGGAAAGCCAGCGCATCACTAAACCCGGTACAAAAACAAAGAACGGCAAAGAACACATTACTCATCTATCGCGACCTGCCATCGAAGAACTTCAGGCGTTGCAATCTAAGTTGGGGGTTAGCGATAACACCCCCGCCGGTTTGATATTTACCACGACAGGCCGAACTCCCGTCTCTGGGGTCAGCAAAGCCAAAGCTCGGCTAGATAAGCTGCTCGATGACGATTTCGAGCCCTGGCGCTTGCACGACCTTCGCACGTCGTTTTCAACGGCAATGGCTGAATCCGGAGTCCCAGAAAGTGTTGCAGACCGTATCCTCAACCACTCCGCCTGCGGTTCCGCACCCAGCGCCGTTGCGCGCGTTTACAATAAAGCTGAGATGCTCCCGCAACGGGCCGCCGCGCTGGATCGTTGGGCGAACATGGTAACTGGACAA
>JBCCXN010000034.1:0-22082 GCA_039191495.1 Pseudomonadota bacterium
AGGAACTCATGTGGAAAACAGGTCCTTGAACTGCTCTCGCAACAGGTTCTTTTGAACCTTTCCCATTGTGTTGCGCGGCAGCTCCGGCACGACCACCAAGTGCCGTGGCTGCTTGAAACGCGCAAGCGCTTTACCGGCGGCTCGCCCCACGACTACCGTATCCAGGATAACTCCTGCTTCCGGAACCAAAACCCCGACCACACCTTCGCCCATGTCCGGGTGCGGCACGCCGATCACCGCGCTTTCCAGCACGCCCTCCGCCTCATCCAGCACAAGTTCCACTTCCTTGGGGTAAATATTGTAGCCGCCCGCGATGATCAGGTCCTTGTTGCGACCCACAATGTGCAGATAGCCCTCTGCGTCAAACCGACCCAAATCTCCGGTGATAAAGAACCCGTCCGCCCGCAGCTCCTCGGCGGTTCTCTCCGGCATCTGCCAATATCCGTTGAAAACATTGGGACCGCGCACTTCGACATCGCCAATCTCACCGTCCGGCAGCGTCTCGGCTGTCTGCGCATTTGTGATGCGGACTTCCACGCCCGGCAATGGAAAGCCGACCGTCCCGGCACGACGCTCGCCCTCAAAAGGGTTGGAGGTGTTCATATTCGTCTCCGTCATACCATAGCGTTCGAGAATCCGGTGGCCTGTACGCTTTTCAAACGCTTCATGCGTTTCCGACAAAAGCGGCGCGCTTCCCGAAATAAACAGCCGCATATGCGCTGTCGACGCGCGGTTGAAACGGTCATCGGACAAGAGCCGCGTGTAGAACGTCGGCACACCCATCATTGCAGTCGCCTGCTGCATATGACCCATCATGTCGTCCAGATCGAATTTGGGCAGAAAGATCATCCTCCCGCCGGCCAGAAGCATCACGTTGGTGGCCACAAAAAGCCCATGTGTGTGAAAAATCGGCAGAGCGTGCAGCAACACGTCATCCGCGTTGAATTTCCAGTATGATGCCAGCGTTTGTGCATTCGACAAGAGGTTGTCCTGCGTCAACATCGCCCCCTTGGAGCGCCCGGTCGTGCCGGAGGTGTACAAAAATGCGGCAAGATCACCAGCCGCTCGCGGTACCGTATCGAACGTTTCAGGATGCCTGGCGGCGGCCGCCACAAAGCTGCCGGAACCATCCGCATTCAATGTTTCGAGCGCAACGCCTGCCTTCTGTGCAACGGGCTCAAGGGCCGTTTCGAAGGACTGATCGCACAGCATGAGTCGCGCACCGCTGTTTTCGAGGAAATACGAGACTTCCTGAGCGGTATAGGCCGTATTTAGTGGTAGAAAGATCACGCCGGTCTGCGTACAGGCCGCGTAAACTGCCAGCGCATCTGCGGACTTTTCGATCTGGACGGCCAATCTGTCTCCTGGTGCGAGACCGGCCTTGACGATCTGATGCGCATAGCGCGCCGCCTGTTGAACTAGCGCGGCATAAGTGACCGATCGACCATCTTTCAACGTCAAAAACACATCATCGCGAGCTGCGTTCTGCCCGAACAGCTTGTCGTACAGGGGATTGGCCATTGTCTTACTCTGCTTTTTCGGTGACCACGCGGCGCACATCGAGGCAACCGACCTTCATTTCGGGAGCAAACAGTACCAGAGACATCGCGCGGCGCAATCACTTGTCACGGACTTTTGGCTGCAACTTTTCTTTGAAAACAACCGAAAATAGCAAAACCCGTACTTTGCCGAACGCTTTGCGCATGGTGGTCTGAGCTTACAGCATAGACCATTCCGCAGACGGTGCTTCAGCTGTTCGGCACAAACCTCAAAGCAAATCCGCAAGTTTGAAACGACTACAGGCCTCTTCATCGGTGCGGTGGCTTCGAACAAAATCAAAAGGGTCAGCACTGCTGCGATCAATATGAATTTACGGGCGGTCTGGAATATCAGGCAAGAGACGCTCACGTTTACAATTCAGAGGAGCAAATGCAGGCACTCCGGAGAACTTGTCGGCTCACGCAAGCGCTGCCTGAGGATCCAAAGCCTCTCTTTGACAGAGTGCGTTTTGACGCACATGCACAACGAATCTGCCGTTGAGCGCACATTCTCTTCCCTGCCGCATCAGCAAGCGCTTCCGAGTGGACTTGCAACAATGCAACGTGTCCTTTTCAGAGCCTGATGCGGAAGAAGATATTGCGGTGCTCCGCAATCGAAAGGCATTGTCAAAACATTCGCGATAGAAATGTTCGATAAGGTGCTCAAACCGAGTTTTTGTTACGCTAAATTCGAGCCTATGTACCATAAGGCGTCCGTATGACTCGTAATTTGGCCTTATGAATTGTCTGTGTTGGTCATTTGCGTTTACGTGCAACCGACTAAAGTAGTGCGGGGAGAAGGATATGGAATTACCCGCTCTTACGTATGAAATGGTAGCGGTGCTAAGCCTGCTGTCTTTCACAGTTTTTCTCTTCGTCACCGAGATTATCCGGATCGACCTTGCGGCGATCTTGGTGATGACGCTGCTGGGAGCGCTGAGCTATCTGCCAGGTCTGGGCAACCTTGCAGATGTCTCGGAGCTTTTCACCGGGTTTTCTTCCAATGCCGTAATGTCCATTATAGCGGTCATGATCCTTGGCGCTGGTCTCGACAAGACGGGGCTTATGTCGAAGGTAGCAGGCGCAATCCTGAAACACGGAGGCACCACCGAAGCCCGGATAATCCCCATCGTTTCCACCGTGGTGGGCGTAATAAGTTCATTTATGCAAAATGTCGGAGCGGCCGCGCTCTTTTTGCCCGTTGTTAGCCGCATCTCGGCCCGCACTGAAATACCGATGAGCCGTTTGCTAATGCCAATGGGCTTTTGCGCCATCCTGGGCGGCACGATCACATTGGTGGGCTCATCGCCACTGATCCTGCTCAACGACCTGATCATCTCCGCGAACAGCAACCTGCCTGCCAGCCAACAGATGGATACATTTGGATTATTCTCGGTTACACCCATAGGGTTAATGCTGGTGTTTACAGGTGTATTGTACTTTGTACTCTTCGGCCGCTGGGTTTTGCCTTCACAGCGCGAACGCGGCGAAGACGCAAGTTCCGCGCGATCCATGCAGGCCTATGTGGAAAACACGTATGGGCTTCGCGCCGACATGTTCGAAGTGCGCGTTCCCGAAGGCTCTATCCTCATCGGGCAGACGCTCGCGGACCTGATGGTTGCCCACCACATGTATATCCTCGGCACGTCGTACAGAGGTCACAAAGTTATCGCCCCTATGGCCGATACCACAATTGAAGCGCCTGCTCGTTTGGCGGTTCTTGGGTTGCGGCGCGTGGTGCGGGAGGAGTTCGCCGAACCTTACGGTCTCGAAATTCTGCCGCAACTCGACGTCTTTGCAGATGATTTCGCCTCGACACAATCAGGGGTGGCAGAGGTGGTCATCCCACCCGGCTCATCTGTGATCGGTCATACACCGATAAATCTGCGTCTGCGTCAAACGCACGGGCTTTCTTTGCTGGCAATCCACCGCGGAGAAGAAACGATGAGCCACGTGGAAACTGAAGATCATGTGGCGACGCACATCGGGCAGGTACCACTTCAGGCGGGTGACACCGCCGTTGTGCACGTCCAGTGGGATCGGCTGACCAGACTGAAATCAGACAGAGATTTTGTTGTTGTGACATCGGATTTTCCGCAGGAAGAGCTGCGGCCCCACAAAGTCGGCTGGGCGCTTGTCTTCTTTGTTTTGGCCGTTGGCTTGATACTTTTCTCAGATTTGCGTTTGTCATTGTGCCTTTTGATAGGCGCTGTCGGGATGGTGTTGAGCCGGGTGTTGTCAATCGATGAAGCGTACAGCGCCATCAGTTGGAGCACGGTATTCCTGCTGGCTTCTCTCATTCCGCTCGGACAAGCAGTCCAGAATACAGGCACTGCTGATTGGATTGCCGCGCATGTGCTCGGCTTGTTGGAGGGCTGGCCGCTATGGTCCCTGCAGGCAGGGCTGGCCCTTCTCGCAACAGGCTTTACCCTTGTAATGTCGAATGTCGGAGCGACTGTTTTACTGGTACCTTTGGCCGTTTCTATTGCGGTATCGTCAGGCGGCAACCCCGCCGTTTTTGCTTTGACGGTGGCAATATCAACATCGAATTCCTTTCTCATCCCAACGCATCAGGTGAATGCGCTCATTATGGGTCCGGCTGGTTACAGAGTAATAGACTTCGTTCGCTCCGGCGGGATCATGACAATTCTGTTTCTGATTGTATCCATGACCGGACTGGCGATTTTCTTCTAATCACCTGTCAGCAGCGCTGCATCTTGAAAATAGGAATGGCACCGGGGACACTATGACCAAAGTTGCACTTAGACCACAAAACCACTGTTCGGAGAACTTACCGCGGATGACTTCCATGATACGTCCGCCTCTATGCCTTTAAAGGTCAACCTAGTTTCCATTTTGCGAACGCGGCACCTTGGCGTTCCTGTTAAACGCGCGGCGGAGATCTCGTCGATACTTAGATTGCCCCAACGTCGTCCGAGAGCACAATTCGCTTGTTGGCTAGAATGCTGTGAAGCTGCGTTTAAAGAATCGAGCGGTTCTACAGTCATAGATGTTTAGACTTCATGCGATATTTTTGCGGGGTCGTTCCCGTCCAATTTCTGAATGCACGCTGAAATGCGCTGGTGTTGTTGAAGCCCAAAAGGTAGCAAATCTGCTGGTTATTCAAGTCACTGGTTTTCAGATATCGCAGGGCGAGTTCCTTGCGAAGACTGTCTCTCAGAGCCCGAAATGTCGTGCCTTCATTGCGCAAGCGTCGAAGCAACGTGCTCTTGCTGATGTTGAGGCGCGAGCACGCGTGGGTAAGCGACGAATCCGGTGTGCCGAAGCTCTCTAGCATCACAGCCCTCACGCGGTTTGTTATTGACGCGTTCTGCGCCATGATGACGGACTGGCTTTCAAGATCTCTCTCCGTTGCTTTCCAAAGTTCCTCATTGGGCGCGATGAAGGGTGTGCGCATGCATACAGCTCTATAAGAGATTGATGGTTCACCCTCAGTTGGAACCGTCTGAAAGAGCTCCTCAAGGGCCTTTCGTTCATCGTTTGGGAGCGGCAGACTGATGCTGATCGGCTTGAGAGGACGCACAGCCATCGCAAGCGATTTGGCATGCAAGTAAATGATCTGCGCACTGCTCAGTGTCCCCGGCAGCGATGCGTGACCTGAATCTGAGAGGACTCGAATTGTGCACGTGTTGCCAAGATTCGCCGTCACGAATCTTACTGGCCCGAATAAGTGCTTGTATCTCGATATCCTGGACAAGCCGATCTCAAAGTTTGGCGCCGTCGACATTGCGAAAAGAACGGGTATTGCGGGCCCGCTTGCGATGCGCCGCCCCAATAAAGATGCAATATTCTGTTCCGCGGACAGAGATACCATCACGCTCCAGACATGAAGATATTCCTCCGCCGACATGAGCAGCGCAGCGTCGCCGGAAGCAAGATCGCCAAACTCTGCCTTTTCAATGACTTTTGACCACTCAATGCCCAGCAGCGCGCAAATCGGGCCAGCCAGAACCGACGAGGTATAAACTCTGCTTTGTACCTCCATTGCCTCAGAATTCCCCAGCAGATGAACTGGCTCAAACCTATCCACCTCGGCATCAACCGCAATAGACTGGGTCTTTTTGCACACTAATGGCGCGTTGCGCACATCCAAGAAGGTATACGCTTGTCCGAGACCGATGCCACTTTTGAAGCTGAGGAGGCGGTGGCATGTCACTGGAAAAATACCGGTATCGCATCAATGCGTTGGCAATCATTTCATCCTCCGCGTTTGCGGGCGCAACGCTGTTTATTGGATTGTCCATGGGCACCTACTGGATGGACCTTGCGCCACTAGACTTCCTAACGGCGTTCACACCCCAGTTCGAAAGCTTCCTGTTCACCATCATGCCGCTGTTCTTGCTGACGCTTATGGGTTTGATACTCTCGGCCCGACTCGATTGGAAAGATCCTGACGTTAAGCGAAGCTGGCAGATCGCGATAGGTTTTTACGTCTTAACCTCGCTGATCACTTTGGGATTTCATATGCCCGAAAACCTGCGTTTGCTGGCTGGCGAGTACTCCGCAGAACAAGCGGACGCCGCAAGAACATACTGGCTCGCGGGGCACGTGCCTCGCGTGATTGTTTCGTTTGGGATCCCTCTCTTTGCGTTTCGGGCTGTCCAAAAGCAGGCGAATAAGAGTGCGGCCGAACGCGGTCGACGTCACAGACATCTTCCGAAAATCGCCGAGGAAGCAGACAGTGGAGCTGCGTAACAAGAAAATTCTCATAACCGGCGGCGGTTCCGGAATCGGCCTCGCAATAGCGAAGGAACTAAAGGCGCTGGAAAATGAGGTTGTGATTTGCGGGCGTGATCAGGACAGGCTGGAGAGCGCTGCAAGGAACCATGGCTTAAATGCGATCTCGTGCGACATCAGTGATGATGAAGACCAGATAAGACTCATGGAATACATGAAAGACGCCCACAATGGTCTCGACATTCTGGTCAATAACGCTGGCGTCATGCATGTTTACAACTTCGCTAACGATCCTGCCACGCTCGACTACCTTGATCAGGAAATTTCAATTAACTGCAGCGCGCAACTTAAGTTGACCTATCGCGCGTTGCCGCTTCTCAAAAGAAGCGATGACCCGGCCCTGGTTTTTGTCAGCTCCGGGACCGCCTACATGCCGGCTCCATTGAGCCTCGTTTATACAGGCACAAAAAGTCTAATTCACCACTTTTGTGAAAACCTGAGGGTTCAGATCAAGCCGCATGGGATAAAGATCTTTGAGATTCTGCCACCGCCTACGGATACCGGGCTGGCGGAAACCGTCCAAAGCAAAGTCGACATGTCTCAATTCAGCTTCATGAAGGCTGAGGATGTGGCCAAGGCCCTCGCCGATGGGATGCAAGCAGACAAATACGAAATCCCGGTTGGTCTGTCCAAGATCATTAAGGTGGCGAGCCGACTGGCGCCGAAGTTTGTCTTTAAACAACTGTCAAAGACTTATCCGGAGTAGTTGCCCAACATGGCGGAGCAGAAGCCGAACCGTCCCTTTCAGCGCAACGATGAACACTACATGCCCGGTATTGAGACCGGACGCGTCATCGCGGCAGTCTTGCATCTGTTGTGGCCGTTCCTGACATGTTTACTGATGTTTCGCGGATACTACGAGAGTTTCCTGTCGCAATTCTTCGCCGTCAACCATCTGTCGCCGGAACGCATGATGCTCTGTCTGGGACTGGATATTTTCTACGGTGTGCGATCCGCTTTTGGCTGTATGACCATGCAATCGAGAAGCCTCATCTATTGGTGCATCGGCTTCCTGAGGATCTTTAAGTTCATTCTGCATCAGGTGTCTTACCGGGTCTTTTCTATCATCGCCTTTCCAGGGTTTTTGAAAACGTCTCCTGAGCTTGACTCGATCGATGACATAGCGGCGGCGGGCGGGATAGTGCAGCACGGCTCAGAAGCACAGCATTACTGTTGGAAACGCAAGAACCTTGGAAAACTCCATACACGCGGCTTCTTTGCTTGGGCACGGTTCATCAATCACACGGGACATATGCTTCGGGACGTCTCCGCACTATTGTTCGCCCCAGCCAATCTCTTCTTCTGGCTGTTGCAACTGCCGTTCCCGTTCACAAGGCTTCAGATCGTGATGAAAGAAGGTGTTACACATATGAGAAAAAAATACGGCAAGGGCTACGAGAAGAAAGTGCCATCGCTTCTTGTGCCTGGTGTGTACCAAACGGGAATTTGAGCCATGAACGACACAAAAGCACCACCACGAAAGAAGCCCTTCATCGTAAGCGTCATAGCCGGCTTAATGCTGCTTACGATCTTCCGCACGCAAACAATATTATTCATTCCAGAGCTTGCGATGTTCGGTGGGATCGCGCCGAACGGATGGTTCGGGCCTTGGGCAAGCGACTTCCTCATCGGATTGCTTGTGCCGGTGATGGTGTTCTTGGTTCTGAGGTCCAGCAATATCAAAGTCTGGGGCTTGCTGGTTGTGTACAACGCGCTCGGAGCTTTCGACTATTCGCATGGCTTAATCACGCAGTGGATTTCTCCGATGCCCGAAGTCATGGCATCCCAAGCAACGGTTTATGCGGGTATCGGAGTGTTTATGTTGTGTCAGCTTGTTGCTCTTGGTCTTCTGTTTCGATCTGATGTTCTGCGCCACTTCATGAATGATGCCAGGGACTGACATCAGGTTTGGTTTCACGCAATTTCTCTTGCCTTATAAAGCATGGACAGACTTCCTTTGAAACCGGGCCAACTCCCGTGACGCTCAGCGACCAGTCCCACGGATGGTATCCAGCAAGTGCACGGACGTGAGAACCTCTCTGTACCGACGGTTGTGGAGAGCAAACTGGCGAAGATCAGAATTTGGATAAGTTGCCCCACTACGAGTATTTTATGTGGAGCCAGTCACGTGGACCAGAACCGTGCTCTTACCCCGCGAGATCATTCTGAAAGCAATTCCGGAAACCGGCCTCTGTAGCTCATTGGGCTTGCCATATACCAGCGAGAACGGAAGAGAGTTCGGAGAGTGAGAACGGTTTTTCCAACAGGGTGACATTGTTTGGCAGATCTGAACCAGCGGCGTCCACGTTCCCGGACATGAGTATACAATTGAGTTTTGATGAGGACGCCAACGCTTGCCTGCATATCTCGATGCCGTTCACACCGTCGGGCAGAACCACGTCCGACAGTACAAGGTCGATGTGTGGGAAGCTGGCGAGAATTTCCAACGCCACTGGTCCGTTGTGGGCCTGCAAAACAGTATTGCCATGGCCTTCCAAATGCCGCGCAATAATTTGCATTAGATCTCGCTCATCCTCGACGACAAGTATTGTCTTCCCTGGCGCGTAAAGCCTCTGTTTGTTTACTTTTTTCGCACGGACCTCAACCATTTCGGTGGTAGCTTTTGGCAGATAAAACGAAATGGTTGTTCCCTGTCCCACCTCGCTGTCAATCTCAAACCAACCGCCCGATTGTTGCGCGAAGCCGTTAACCATAGCGAGGCCAAGTCCACTCCCCGCTCCGGTTTCTTTGGTCGTGAAGAACGGCTCTACAGCGTGTTTGACAACCATGGGAGACATGCCAGAACCGCTGTCGCGTACGCGCAGCATTACATACTCCCTGTGTGGCCGTGAAATATTTGGGTCAGGGAAAAAAACCTCGCCAGAAACGTCAAGTGTCTCGATCATTAGGATACCACCACCTGGCATCGCATCTCGTGCGTTGAGTGACAGGTTGAGTAATACAGTTTCAAACTGGCTCTGATCAGCATACGCAAGCCTGTGCGAAGCCACATGCCAGTCGATGCGGATGGACGGCCCCAGAGTTCGTTCTAGCATCCCTGCCATTTGCTTGCAGCTATCGCTGATGTCGAACACTTTGGGAAAGAGAGGCTGCTTGCGCGCATGCGACAAAAGCGACGAAGTCAAGTCTTTGCCACGCAAGGTTGCCCTGTCTATCTCCTTAAGCATGTCAATGGCGATCGGATCCTTGGCCTCAAACTGCAGCAGCTCGGCGTTTCCCCGAATGATTGCAAGCAGATTGTTGAAATCATGGGCAACGCCACCGGTTAACTGCCCGATCGCCTGCAAACGGCTTAACTGATTTTGTTTTTCCTGCGCTTCCAACAAGCGAGCTGCCATGTTTTGGAATTCCCGCCCTAGTTCGCCAAGCTCGTCTTCGTTCGCGACAATCGATGCTGGAATATCTCCGGTCTCGGCAAAATGTGATATCTGGTCTTTGAGTTTTCTGGCCGGGCTGATCACAATACGCAGCACCGCAACATAGAGCACGCTCGAAAGAACAGTCACAAAGGCAAACAAAAATACAATGTCAGAAAGGAATTTTGCCTTAGTATTTCTTGCAACCTGCTCAAGCGTGAATTCCATCTCTATTGCGCCGCGGGGCGCGCGCGCAATGACAGCAGGTATTGCGATCGTGAGTGTGCCATTGCCGGAGAACTTTTCTTCAATTTCGTACTGATCCTGACCTGTCTGATACGCTTTGGTCGATAATGTGCTGGCAGGTTGTCCGTGCGAGGGTGAAACGCTCGAAAGTGTAACGGTCAAAACGTCCCTATAGGGTTCTGCCAGCGAAACAGACGTCAGTTCGGCGTGATTAAGCAAGAACTTCTGCATGACGGAAAACGCAGTATCGTTCTCGACAATCTGAATGCCGGACGCGAGCGCAGCCTCTAGACCTTGCGCGGTTGCGATTGCTTCTTTTAGAAAGTCGTTTTCGACACTCTGACGGATGCGGATCCAGTCTACAACTGCGATGATAGAAAACAATAAAAGCGCTGTCGTAGCAACGATTGCACTCAGTTTTTTGTTTACTCCCCAGTGGCCAATTAGCCCGGCATGGCGCAAGCGGTGCATACCCTTCTAAGGAGCGTCGGAGCCGAGGAATGTCTGCTTTATCCTGTCGATATCGCCGGAGCGTTTCATATCCCGCAGAGTCGCGTTGATCGATGACATAAGCGCAGTGTCATCCAACCTGACAGCCACGCCATAAAAAGATTGCGTCAGTGGAGGCTCAACAAAGCGGACATTTGGCACCGCATCCGACGCAAAATGGGCGACGATTGCATCCAATTCGCCCGAAATTAGGTCTGCGATACGCTTATCGTTGCTTTCGTAAGAAAACATAAGATCTGAGCTGACGAATTCCGTTTGGCTCATGAGCGTCTCGCCCACAGTCCCGCGAAGGACACCGACACGTTTGTCGACCAGATCATTTATTCCTTTTATTTCGGTGTTGTCTGCAGAAACCGCTATCGACATGCCCGCGTCCATATAGGGCACGCTGAACAGCATCGTCTTCTGCCGCTCCTGAGTAATGGTTACAGCCGAAACAACAGCGTCAATTTGATCATTCGCCAGCGCTCCGAACAATTGGTCGAAAGGCATCATCTTGACTACAAGCTCCGCGTTGAGATCCTTGGAAATTCGGTTTGCAATTTCAATATCGATCCCGGTCAGGTCGCCGTTTTCGTCTAAAAACTGCATCACGCCGTAGGGCACGTCTGCTCCAATAACGAAAGCGCCCCGCTCTCGGATGTCGTCCATCGTGTTGTTGGTTTGCGCATACGCGGCCTGGGCGGTTGCGACCACAAAAACCAGAAACAGCGCGGGAAGAGCATTCGCCCTAATCATGGCCGCGCATTTCGTGAAATTAGGCACAGGAAAGTCTCCTATTGGTACCGCAGCACGCGCTTTGGCGAGGCTGGTTCAGACAGTTTAAGGTTTTCCAGCAAAGCGGAAGCTCTGCAGGTCTTTTGGACATTTTCGTGATGCATGGGAGGCATTATTCTAACTGGACATGGTTTTGCGTACATTGATCTAAGATCAGCTACAGCTCTTTCTCGTGCCTTTGATCATGGCAAAACGACTGAGGTTGCATGAGCAGAAATCTCCTAAGTACCGCTTTGGCAATTTATCTGAGTCAATGCCGACACAACTGACCAAGACCGTCACCAACGAGTGAATATAGACACCGATCCAAGTCCTCTGTGGAATATGGTTTTGTGAGCATCTTTATCTTCCAAGACGCCGACAGAGCACCCGGTGGCAACAGATCTGGTTGTCCGGTCAATATCAAGACAGGCAAATTTTTTACCGACGGTAATTCGCTTTCGCTGAGCCAAGAGATGACTTTGTCGCCATTGAGATCAGGCAACTGCAAGTCGATGATTGCGACGTCATAATGTGCCGAAACCAGGCCCAACTCGGCCAACGCAGCCGACGCGCTTGCCGACAGTTTGGATTTGTGACCAAGGAAAAACAGTTGCGATTGCAAAACAGCCCTGAGCTGCGGGTCATCGTCGCATACGTATACAGACAGCCCTCGGCGGCCATCCGTTTTTCCACGTTCAAAAATGTTTCCCATTGTCGTACCCGTCGCCAATCACTGCGAGGATACTGTTCCGGTTGACCCTTGCTGAGCAACACACTTTTAACGATAGTGATGCACAGTGCGATTTGAGCAAACCAATCAGACGTCGCCTTGGAGCCACACACTAGCGCACCGCTGGCCATCTTTGCAACGAATGAGAGCGATACTAGGAAGCGCAGCTTTGTGCGCTTCCATCAAGTTGATGCTCTGTGCAGCGAAGAGCAGGACGTATTGAACCCCACATTGTCCGGTAACTTTCCCACACCTGGCCCGGAAACCATCGTCCCGGTGGACCAGACGCCGCTCGTGCACCGACACTCGGGCTGGATCACACAGGTAGGGCCGAACGGCTCCCTAACGGCACTCGCGCAAAATTGAACACAATGCCGGACTTGTCATTGTTGCTCCGACAGGAGCGGCTCCTAAGATGCCCACCATGATAAATTGGAACGAGCTTCGTACTGCTCTTATAGTTGCCAGACGCGGCACCGTCAGCGCTGCGGCTGACGAGCTTGGTGTGCACCGCGCCACGGTGCACCGCCATATCGACCTGCTAGAGGATGCTTTGGCAGCCAAACTGTTTCAGCGTCATCAAAAAGGGTATTCCCTGACGGACGACGGGCGTGAGATGCTTGAAGTTGCCAACAGGATGGACGAAATGTGTTCCGTGCTCGCAGGGACGGCCCGTAAAAGAGCAGGACAGCTATCGGGGGATCTAATTCTCTCGACTGTTGCGGGCGTATCGAGCCTTCTTTTGCCAACCATCAAGCTGATGCGTGAAATGCATCCGGAGATTAATGTCGAATTGGTCGTAGATGACAAACTTTGCCAGCTAGAATATGGCGAAGCTCATATCGCTTTTCGCGCAGGTCCACAGCCAACGTTTTTGGATTATGTCGTGCAACGATTTCGTCAAATTAGGTTTGGTTTGTACGCGAGCCGATCTTATGTTGAGCGCCATGGCCTGCCGACGAACGAAAATTTCGATGGCCATAAATTCATTGTGAAATCGGCTGGTCTTAAACCGCGTTCCTACACGAGTTGGCTACAAGAAAATGTCGCGGCCGATCAGATTGCATTCAAGACAAACAAGCGTGAATGCATGCATGACGCAATTCTGGCCGGATTGGGCTTGGGCTTCATAGCAGACCACGAAGCGGACCGATATACCGATCTGGTCGAAGTACCTTTGTCAGACGAAACGATGGGTGATTTGTGGATAGTGACACATGTCGATTTGCATCGGAGTGCAAAGGTCAGGGCCTTTTTGGACTTGATGAAAAATTCACAAAACACCATGCGGCGCGCTTCTTAAAAAAATGCTCTAAACTGATCCATAGCTCTTAGCCGTTTAAGTCTATGATTTTGGATAATCTAAAGCCGATGCGCCGACTTCTGACATTTTCATTTCGAAGAAACTCGTGAGCCAACGCAACCGAAAACCCACCTCCTAAGTCATAGTCGATCGACGTTTGCAAAGAGTAGTCATTGTAGGTTCCGCCAACGGCCAAACTGCGCCTGCGGTAAGTCCCCGAAACGACTGCTGTCCATTTGTCAAAGCCGTAGACCAAACCTCCGCTCGTATAAACAATATCGTCTTCAGTGCCTTCAAAATTCCAAATGGGTGCGACTTCAGCGATCCAGCTAAAAGACCTTTCATTATCCAAGTCCCAGTTTCGTGTGGCCCCAATGAGAAAGCCGCGCTCATCGGCAACGCCATCGAAGCCGCGCTCTTGATAAAGGAGGCCGATTTTAAAGTTCAGCCCCGGCAGCTCTCGGATCTCGCGGCCTTCCAAGGCAAATGCGAAGGAATCGAGAGCTTCAGTGTTACTTGCCCCGCCGTCAGAAAGACTGTTTCGCCCACGGTTTGAACCGAACGATTCTGAGAAAATGGTCGTGTCGTCAAAAAAAGTACTCGCGCTGAGCGTATATTTTCCAGCAATACCGGCATCCCAACTGTAGTCTGCCTGAACACCAACGCGCTCGATTAACTCTATCTCTTTATTGTAATTGTTTCCGTACATTCCCGGAGTAACTAGAGACGCCAATGTAAAACTTGGGGTTATTTTTCCGAAGTTAAATGTAAGATTATCGGTAGCTTCAAGGACGCCGAACAACTTTCGAACAAATAGACCTTCATCTTCAAAGAAGCGGTCTCTGTCTGGAGGGACAATGTCCTCATATCTAATCTCAGATTTAACGGAAAATTGCTTGCTGAACCGAAATTCGGGTGAAGCAATCATTAATGCCAGAATGTCGTTAGTCTCCAAAAGCGGTTGATTAGCATCATAAACGCCATTGTAGCCAAACCTTAAGATTATGTTGCCGCCGAGACCTAGCGCATCCCGATCACTTTCAGCATAGGCACAGACGCAGGACCAGCAAACGACCAAAAACAGCACCGCGTAGCGCAGGACAACTTTGGCACAGGCCATTGGTTCAGCTCCGAGTCCAGCACATTCCCGCTGAAATTCGACTTGTTTCCAAATTCTAATGCCAAAGTCGGCGACCAGTTCGTCTCCCAGCACGTAACGCTGAACCAAAACATGCAATCCGCGAGCGTCTCAAGCTGAGCAAACGCACACTGAGTGCGCGTGTTTTTGGCTACTTGAAATGCCGAAACCCATTTACTTGTAAGGCAGCGTCATCGCACGCGGTCGTCGGGATGCGCTGCTGTAAGTTCAAAAATTTAGTCGTTTGAGAAGAAGGCATCGAGGCGTCTTCGTCGTCTCGCAACCGACAGCGTTGTGCCTATGAAGGGTTCAACCATACAACCAGAAAGATCGGATCGATGTTGAGATCAATGAGGACCTTAGTGGTGGCAATCTTTGCACTGGCCGCGACCAGTGTTTTTGCACAAGACGATCCATTCGCTCCGCCAGAGCGCGCCTGGCAGCAGGGTGCTATATACAAAAACTCTGTTCCAACCGGCTTTTCGACGCTCATTCTTGCGGACACCGAGCAAGAACGCGAGATTGCGCAAAAGGTAATAGAGATTTACCGGATTTTTGAGAGTGGTCCGACCGATGAAAACCTCTCACACCTCATATCGGCAAGGTACATTCAACACAGCGTTTACTTGCCAAATGGCCGGGCCCCTTTGGTAGAACTCTTCGGGCTCGCCGCGGAAGAATATCCGGTTCAGATCGATATACATCGGATTATCGTTCAAGAAAATTATGCATTCGCGCATGTGAATTTTCGAAACCTTGACACCGCTAACCCCAAAGATTTGGGCCTGGCAGCCGTCGATATGTATCGCTTCAATGACGACGGCCTGCTCGTGGAGCATTGGGACGTCCTCCAGGAGGTACCAGCCTTCTCGCCCAATCCCAACGGCATGTTTTTAGCGGCTGACTACGAATAAAGGACACCGGATCAATGCGCCTTAAAACCTTTCTTGCCGGCGTGGCCATTGCCAACGCGGCCCTGTCTCCAACGAGTATCGCAGCGGATGTCGCCCCGCCCGCACCAAGCAGTGATCGGTCCACAGCCTACTACGACCGGCATCTCATAGATATTTCGAACCTAAGAGATTTTTATGAGGGCCTACTGCAGGCCGATGCAATGATTCACGCGGACGGAACGTTCGATTCCGAAACGAAATGGCGACTGACTTTGCGTCAAATGATCCTTGCTGGAAGCGGCCATCATACGGCGCGCAGCGCCTACCAGCTTTCGATACTGGGTATTCCCCTTGATGAAATCCACGCGCTTTTTGATCCGGCCTTTGTAGACCACCTTGAGGACCTGCGCCTGAAGGCCGCATTTCGATACATAGACGTCGTCGGAAGCTATCCAATTACCGTGTCGGCCGATATCCACGCGTTGCTGCGCACGCACTACATTGATCGGCAAATTGCCGAACTTATGCAATTGGGTGCAATCAACCTGTCCAAGGCGACCCATGATGCAGTTTTGCCCATTGTTACAGATCAAGAGACGTTGAATTGGGCAATGGCGAACCTGTCAGCAGTCGGCTGGGAACCAGGACAGAACGCGGCCACGTCTCCCGATGAACAGCGTGCCAACCCCTTTGTAGGCGACGCGCTTGACGGTGCCGTCGCAGAAATAAACGCGACATGGGCGCGCGACGATCTGGGAGCCGTCGATCCGATTTTTGAAACGGATTGGTTGAACCACATTACCGGCTATGGCGTGTCGCCCATCACGTTTGATGGCGATCAGGATGGAATCGAAGAACCGTTTGACGCGTTCCCCGGTACATATCTGCAATGGGAAGCGCCCGGGGAACGTGACGCAAATTTACCGCCAGCTGGAACACCACCGTTTGACGTCGCCGCCTATGATTATGATTACTATACCGGTCCAATCGTGCCGGAGGCGTCGGTTCCTTATAGCGACCGCAGTCAGTTTGACACGTATTGGCACAGAGGCGCGGCCTTTGGCACTCTGGATATGGACGAGTACATCGTCCAGGCTGAGCGAACTATGACCTATCAAGAGATATGGTCCATGTTTTTCGTCTATCAGCTCGCCAGCGGTTGCGTGCATTGCCAAGCCCACGGAGCCTTCGGCATCTGGGACTACACGGAAGCAGACTCGTTTCTTGAGGAAATCCCGGAGAAGGATAAGGAGCCCCTTCTCGCGTACATACGTTCCCTGATGGACTTCGAACGCGCAGCCGGTGTCGATCCCGCTCAAGCTTCAGCACTTCGTATCGCGCGAGACTCTGGCCGTCTGCCTGCGCGCGTCACTGCAGCTCATATCGAGGAACTTCGCCGACACTTTAGCAACCGCCAGATCCAAGAGATTTTGGCCATACCCGTGGTAACGGCCTGGCTGTCCGGTTCCATGCAATCGATGGCAACCGTTACGGACCAGCTTAGCATGTCTTGGGCGTTGCGAAACCTTGGTCCCGAAGGATGGCGACCGGGGGTGCACCTGGGCTTGCCCAGCGAACAACGGCCGCACCACATGAGCCAGCTCTTCGACCTGATCCTTTATGAGATCAACATCGGCAAGTTCCCGGATGACGCTACAGATTGGACCGGCCATTTCGTTCCCTTGGCGATCGACACGGATATGGATGGTGTAGAGGACTACTTCGATGGTTTTCCTGATGATCCGTCGAGGTGGGAAGATACGGATCGCGACGGTATAGAAGACGCTTTAGACAATGACATCGATGGAGATGGCATTGAGAATTCAAGGGAACTGGCGAATGGGACATTTCCCTACAAATCCGACTCTGATGGGGACGGCCGCAATGATCTGACTGAAGCGGAGGCCGGAACGAACCCGATCGACCCACGCAGCTAGAAAAGTGCTGTATCGATGAAAATTGCAGTGAGAAACAAATCGCAGGCGACGCCGCACTTTCGATTCCTATGGGCCATCTCTACCATTAAATCGGTTCAATAGCCGCGTGACACAACGGCGGGCAGAGAACCTGAAGGTTCTTTCACGTCGCTCAAACCATATAAAACAGAAACTTCAAAGGACGGAAAACACCGCCTTGAAGACTGTATCGCAACTTGCTTGCGGTGTCTGGTTTTGTCCCCTTCACCAGCGCAAGTATTGCTCACGCCCGTGTCGCCTTCGATGGCGGTAACGAGCCCAAAGTGCCGGATGCTGCACTATGACTGAATGGCTGCTCCCCTCAATCTAGACATGCCAATTGCATCAACCAAAACACCGCCGCGCAGCGCGTAGTCTCGGAATAAACCTTCTTGTTCAAACCCCATTCGTTTGTACAAATCGACCGCCCGGGTATTGTCCGCATTTACGGTCAACTCAACGCGGCGCAGTGCCCACCAATCATCGGCCACCTCAAGAAGGGATGAAAGCAGACGTGTTCCCAGCCCCTGACCGACAAAATCATCGTGAACTCCCATCCCGACAGCGCCCGCGTGTGAACGCCGACCTTCAAAGCGAGACAACGATGCCATGCCAATGATGTTTTCTTCCAACACAGCGACAAGGCAAACAAACGTTGGTCCACCCATCGACATCTTTTGGCGGGTAGTACTCTGACTTTGATAAAGAAGTCGCATGGTGCCCCAGCGATATCCGGGCAGATTCATCAAAGTCGTTACGCCGGGAGCATCCTCTGGCTCCACTGCACGGATCAGAATTCCAAGCGGTAATTCTTGCTTGGTTGTATCACCATCGTTTGCTTGATCTTTTGTCATTACATGCTCCTCGTGCTGCCGAAGGAGCAGGCGCCCCACTCCAATCGGTGGGGTCCTATGGAAGGCTTCAGCTTACGTTGCGCACACCTTCCGACCCCATACAAAATGGGTCATGTGTTGTGCGTGAGTGATTGCGAAAACCATATACGTTTTTACCACGGCACAATGACGAAGGGAAGCGAGCTGGTTCAGAGCGAACCGGACATCAGTATTCGGGCACTGAATGTCACCAAAGTCCGCGTTGTCGTCATCTGAAGTAAAAATTTCAATGCGCATGCAGCGAATGGCAACAAAGCGGGCTACGACTGCAGCATTGATTGATGTCTATCAACGGCAGCAAATGGCCACCGCTATCGGCCTTTGCTAAGGCATCGACAAAGGCGATCCGGCTGGAGCAGCAGGCGATGCCGGAATAGGCAGGCGATTTCCGGATGCGTATCAAACATATGCGTCAGCCAGCCGCAATCGCTTTTTCGCGTTGGCGCACGGCCCGGAGTGCGGCCAGCAAACGTCTCTGCGCAGCCGCAGGACTAGCATCCTTTGCTGCATCTGGTGTTTGGCCGAAACGTCGGTATGAAACAGCTATACGTTGAATCGACGCAAGCTGTATGGCATCGGATACTTGACAACCGAGTTCAATCAGGTGCGGATCAGCTGCCATGGATGACATCGATCTGGTCAAGCAAATCGGGTCTGGTGACAGGCGCGCCATGCACGCTCTTTATCTACGCTACAATCAAGCCGTTTATGGCTTTGCCGTTTCGCGATCCGGCAATTCCGAACTGGCGTCGGATTGTGTCCACGATACCATGCTCGAGGTGTGGCGTTCCGCGGCCGGTTTCGCCGGACGATCAAGCGTCAAGACTTGGCTCTTTTCGATTGCACGCAACAAAATGGTCGATGCGCTGCGCAAGCGCGGCAAGCTGTCCTATGTAGACGACATCCCTGAGCATGAGGACGAGGCGCCCGACCCGGAGGCCGCCGCCATCGCAGCCGCAGAACGCACCCGCTTGCACCGCTGCATAGATGGGTTGTCCGGCCCGCAGCGGGCGGCCATCCGCCTCGCGTTCCTGGACGAGCTTAGCTATCAGGAAGTTGCCGAGGTCGAAGCGGTGCCAGTCGGTACGATCAAGACCCGCATTCACCATGCAAAACAAGCGCTGATGCGATGTCTCGAGCGCGGCTTGCGCGGGTAGCAATTCATTCCGCGACAAATTCCACCAGATCCCGGCGACCTTCCAATTCGCGTATTGCCTCATCGCGCAGGTGTTCATCCGCGAAGGAAAGGTGGACAAGGCCGAGCGCAGTTGGACCATCCGATATTGTGCCGCCGAGCGGAGCGATCAACGCAGAGATATCGACAAGCGTTGCCGTGTCAACGAATTTAACCTGGAAGGTGAACCCCGCGGGCTGTTCACCCGCAGTTCGGAAGCCATCCGGGGCCACTGAGACCCGCGGCCCGATTGTAAGCTGCCACACCGCAACCGAAATCATGGCCACTGCTGCATACTTCAACAGCTCTTGCCAGAGGCGCCGGTTGTCGTTCGCTGCATGCGGCGCGGCATCGATTTCTGCCGAAAGCCGATCCCAGACGGCAGCGGCACTGTCATGCCCGGGTGCAGAAGCAAGCTCGGCACGCACCGCACGCATTACATTCACCTCGGCTGTGAGCGACGGATCTCGCGTCATCGCCGCTTCAAACGCCTTCCGGTCCCGCTCAGTCAGCCGATTCTGAAAATAATCGAGAATTTTTTGGTCGCGATCCACGTTTTCACGCTCATGTCATTACACTGTTCAATTCTTTGTCGCACGAACGCGCTGAATAGTTCAAAACTATTATGGCGCGGACCGGTCTTTCACCTCTGGATTGAACCAAAACGGCGCCGAACACGACGAACGTGTCTAGGATGTGTGCTCCAACGCACGGCCAAACGAACAGGAGGGGACTGCATGTCACAGGTTGCACGCGTTTTTCGGGCTTTGATCGGCCTGATCGCGGCTCTCATGCTGCTTGGCTGCGCTACGCTGCAGACGGGCACTCCGTCGGGGCCGGATCCATCTGACGTTTTCGCATCGCGCCAGATCATCGCGCTGCTGCCGGATGCGACTAATGTGGCCCAGATGCGCGACGTGACCGGATCCGCCGGATACGAGGAGTTGGATGTTACCGGCCTGAGCGGGCTTGGTCTGACGATGATGACCTACCGGATGCCTGACGGTGTGACCGGCGCACAGGCCATCGCAGAGCTCGAAGCAGCGGTTCCCACATCAACGGTTGGCATCAATCACGCGTATCGTTTGCAGCAGCAGAGCGCAGAACAAGCGCTGAACTATGCTGATGCAATGATGGGATGGACCGAGGGCGGATGCCGCGCACGCGTGCCGATCGGCATGATCGACACTGCGATCGACGAAACGTCACCAGCGTTGGCAGGCGCTCAGGTCATTACCAAGAAGTTCTTTGACGGTCCGGCAGCCGACGCCACCCACGGCACGGACGTGGCTGCAGTCCTAGCGGATCCGGGCCGGCTGCAGGGCGTAAAGCTCTACAGCGCAAACGTATTCGGCCAGCCGGAGGCAGCAGATCTCGTTGCAGGAGCGGACGCGCTGGTGCGGGCGCTGGACTGGTTTGCGCAGGAGGATGTCCGCCTCGTGAACCTGGCGCTAGCAGGCCCCTACAACAAGCTTTTGAACTTGGCCGTCGAACGCGCCGCGGCGCGCGGCCTTATTCTCGTCGCGGCCGTGGGCAATGACGGACCGACCGTCGATCCGCTTTATCCAGCTGGGTTTAAGGAGGTGATCGCAGTCACGGCGGTGGACCTAAACAGTCGCATCTATCGCAACGCTGTGCGTGGGCCGCACGTAGATGTCGCAGCCCCTGGCGTTGATGTGCTGATCCCCACGGCTGGGCGCGCACGCTTTGTCACCGGCACTTCAATCGCCACCCCATTTGTGGCAGCACGTTTGGCGGCTGACCCGTCAATTGTCGGCGCGCGCGATGTCGCTGAAGTCCGTGATCGACTTGCTCGGACAAGCGCAGAGCTTGGTCCCGCAGGACACGACCCGATGTTTGGCTATGGGCTTGCACTCGCAAATGACGTTTGTGGCGAATGATCGGTGGGCAAGCCGACAGCTATCGTTTTTGAAAACCTGCACCATCATCTGTGCACTTTGTGTTTTCAAGACCCACCGCGAAGCGTTCGTTCCTTGTAAAGATGGGGCCCGGCGCGCCTGAGGATGCTGCTGACGGTAAACGCTTGCCGTGCCGATCGCTCAGCGGTTTGAATTTGGGCAGAGCTGGGTTGACGCCAGCAGGATGCTCGCATGCTGTCTAGAAATGTCTTGAAACCTGGGACTTCCAGTCAGTGTTGCCGACGCCTTCTCAATGACAGCAGCACAAGCGCAAACCCCGCCAGCCGATGGCTGACGGGGCCCTGCGCCTACGATGTTACTTGTAACTAAGCAATCATGAAATCATCGGCAGCGAAGTCCGTGACCACCGCGTCTTCGAAGGTGATCACCTTGTTGTTGAGAGCCAGTTCCACGTCGTCTCCAACCTGCGTCAGGTTCGCGAGCAGGTTTTCAGACGTCACGTCGGGGTCGGTCGTCACGAAGGCCAGTTGATCAACACCGACTTCGAAGTCGAGGATGACGTCGACACCTTGGTCTGCCTCGAAGAATACGAAGGTGTCCGCGCCTCCGCCGCCGGACATCACGTCAATTCCGGCACCGCCGCGGATGACGTTGTCCAAATCGTTGCCGACGATGACATCGCTGCTGTCGGTTCCGGTAACGTTCTCAAAGTTGACCGCTGAGGCGTCTTCGCCGGCTCTGTCGTCGATCTTGATCGCGCCGGTTTCGAGGTTGACGCTGACGGGACCCGAGGCCTGGCTCAGGTCCAGCGTGTCCACGCCATCCCCGCCGTCCAGATCGAGTTTGATCTCGTTCAGCACGTCGCCGGTGATCACCGCCGTGTCCTCGCCGCCGCCGAAGTTCGTCTCCTGGACTTCCGTATTGCGGA
>JBCCXN010000035.1:0-21554 GCA_039191495.1 Pseudomonadota bacterium
GATCGCGATGGAAAACGGCCTGCGCTTTGCGATCCGCGAAGGCGGCCGCACCGTCGGCGCGGGCGTTGTGTCCAAAATCACCGAGTAACCTCGGCGATATCCAAAACCACAAAAGCCCGCCCAAAACGGCGGGCTTTTTTGCGACTCCAAGTCAAATTCAACCGCCCGCAAAGAAAAAGACCGTCAGAGATCTGACGGCCCATTCCACGGGTTAACCAAATACGAATTACGCAGACTTTAGTATCGCGTCACCTCGGGCGCGGACATGTAACGGACCTGATCATTGATGCCGACCTCTTGTCCGGTGATGGGATAATGATTGGAATGCGCGCAACCCAAGAGCAGGAAAGAACCGGCAATAAGTGTGAAAAGCGTCTTGGATGTCATGGTCTATTCCTCTTCATTGTCATTCATTTCGTTCGAAGCGCCGTTTTCGAATTCGGCTGATCTAGGCAGAGGTTTCGCGCATTTCTGACGCTGCGTCAGTGAAACAGATCACACAGAAAGTGTTTTTCTGGTATTTTCTGCAAGGCGTTTGCTTTGCTCGAGAGGCGCGGACTTTATCCGACGCACCGGCATTTTCTGTGCGCAAGTCACGATCCCCACTTGAACGCGCGCAGGTTTCGGACTACGGCATATCCCGGCCTAGGGGTTTAGCTCAGTTGGTAGAGCATCGGTCTCCAAAACCGAGGGTCGTGGGTTCGAGTCCCTCAGCCCCTGCCAGTTCAGTCGATGACTTGCTGAATGATCCGTACTTGTCGAGTTGGTCATCGCAGATGCCTGAGAAAAACCCGGCGGTTTTTTGGCGAAAGCGCTGCGTGTTGGGCCTACAGAGCAAATGAGGCGTCAACGCCGTTCAGCCAAATCGATACTAGCAGGTCACACAAAACGCAGAACGAAATGACGCCCACACACAATGCGTTCTCGCAATAGCCCTTCTGTCTATCCTGGCGCCACCGACCTAAACCTCAGCGACCTGCGAAACCTGCGACAGTCGCAGGTTATTGATTAAATCCGGAACGCTGGTCGAAACCTGAATGCACTCTGCCATCTTCGTGACACACTAATGACACCGTTTTGCCGCAGAGCCCCCTTATCTTCGCCTTGAACCGGCGGTGTGCAAAGGTTGATCCAATTATGACGCGACTGAGACAGAGTTCCGATCTGAAGGATGGTGCCGACAAAGACCTCTTGGCCATCCGCGCGCTGATGACACGGCAAGAGAGAGTATCGGAAACGTTGACGGCGCAAAAAGAGTTGGCACAGCCACTGGCCGACCCTTCAAAAGATTACGATCAGCAGCCGTCATTCGAGCCGGAAGCTGACATACGACAAGAAACGCCTGACCGCTCCAAGCGTCGGACGGCCGTCACGTTGCTGCGGCAGCGCGTGCTGTCTTACCGGCCAGATCGTAAAGTGATTTTCAGAACAAGTTTGATCCTGCTCCTCCTGTTGCAGCCGTTTTGGGTGATCGGCCTGACGCTTGCATTGGTCGGTTCCGTCCTTTTGTGTCACGCCCTTATGGGTGCGGAGGCATTCTGGCTGCGGATCATCGGGCTTTATCGCGTCTTCGCCCGCCGCTGGCCAGACCACGCGCGGGCCGTAAAGTTGCGTGCTTACAAAAGCGGGAAAAAATGGGACCTATTCCTAAGCCGCCGCGCGCCCAGGATCAGGGACATGTTCGGCACACCGGACTTGCGCCACATCAGTCAGGCGGAGACGCGACACGATCAGATACTGTCCGAGCGTTTGCAACGGGTGCGGGAAGAACTTGCAGCTGATTAGACCGGACCTCCGATCGGCGCTTGAATTTAGGTAATTGTGCCGTTACATCCTCAGCGTCTTGATACACGAGAGGTTCGCATGGCCACGACTAATCCGCTTCAGTTCATTCAGCAGGTTCGCGCTGAGGTGTCTAAAGTTGTTTGGCCCACGCGTCGTGAGGTCATGCTCACCACTGTGATGGTGTTCATCATGGCTGCGTTGACCGCTGTTTTCTTCGCGCTTGTGGATATGGTGATCCGCGGTGGGTTGCAGGCGGTCTTGTCCATGTTTGGTTGACCTGAGCGTCAAAAAATACCTCAAAAACCCTTGCAACATTTTGCGGTGCGGAGTATGCCGCACATCTTACCAGACAATGGCGTGCGGCGATTCGAGTTGCGCGCCGATTTTTTGTTAAGGATCAGCAGGCTAAGTGCTTGATCACGAATAGAATGTGAGCGTTCTAGGGCGCTAGGGCAGACGGAGAGCTCGGGTCAGATGGCAAAACGGTGGTATTCGGTAAGTGTGCTGTCGAACTTCGAAAAGAAGATCGCTGAGCAAATCCGGACGTCCGTGGCGGAACAAGGCCTCGAAGACCAGATTGACGAAGTGCTGGTGCCCACCGAAGAGGTGATCGAGGTACGGCGCGGCAAGAAGGTGACAACCGAGCGCCGGTTCATGCCCGGGTACGTGCTGGTGCATATGGAGATGTCGGACAAGGGCTATCACCTTGTGAACTCGATCAATCGGGTGACCGGTTTTCTGGGCCCACAGGGCCGTCCGATGCCGATGCGTGACGCCGAGGTCAATGCAATCCTGAACCGCGTTCAGGAAGGCGAAGAGGCCCCGCGCACGCTCATCCACTTTGAAGTGGGCGAGAAAGTCAAAGTCGCCGACGGTCCGTTCGAGGACTTTGACGGCATGATCGAAGAGGTCGATGACGAAAACCAGCGCCTCAAGGTGTCTGTGTCGATCTTTGGCCGGGAAACCCCGGTCGAGCTGGAATACACGCAGGTCAGCAAACAGACCTGACGTGGGGGTCGCGTGCTGCTGACTCAGTCGCGACGCATGAGACGTGGGAGGCGAGGGTGCCGCGGCATCCGGACCGGACCGCGACAACATAAACCCGAACCGGCGCGCCGGGATGGGGTTGGAAAAGGAGAAGGCCGATGGCCAAGAAACTTGTGGGCAGCATGAAGCTGCAGGTGCCTGCCGGTCAGGCAAACCCGTCGCCCCCCGTGGGCCCTGCGCTGGGTCAGCGCGGCATCAACATCATGGAATTCTGCAAGGCGTTCAACGCCAAGACCGCAGATATGGAACCCGGCGCGCCTTGCCCGACCGTGATCCAGTATTATCAGGACAAGTCCTTTACAATGGACATCAAGACGCCCCCGGCGTCCTACTACCTGAAAAAAGCGGCCAAGTTGAAATCGGGCGCCAATAACCCCAGCCGCGAGATTGTGGGCTCTGTCACTTCCAAACAGGTGCGCGAAATCGCCGAAGCAAAGATGAAGGATCTGAATGCCAACTCTGTTGAGGCGGCCATGCAGATCATCCTGGGCTCTGCCCGGTCGATGGGCATTGAGGTGAAGTAAGATGGCCAAGCTTGGAAAAAGAACCCGCGCCGCGCGCGAAGCTTTCGCAAACAAAGAGAATGTCACCGTTGAAGAGGCTGTTTCTCTGATCAAAGCAAACTCGAACGTCAAGTTTGATGAGACGATGGAAATCGCGCTCAACCTCGGCGTTGACCCACGTCACGCGGACCAGATGGTGCGCGGCGTCGTCGGTCTGCCAAATGGTACAGGCAAAACTGTGCGCGTTGCGGTCTTTGCACGTGGCCCGAAAGCCGAAGAAGCGCAAGCCGCCGGTGCGGACATCGTCGGTGCCGAGGATCTGATGGAAACCGTTCAGGGCGGCACCATCGAATTCGACCGTTGCATCGCCACACCAGACATGATGCCGATCGTTGGCCGTTTGGGCAAAGTGCTCGGGCCCCGCAACCTGATGCCGAACCCCAAGGTTGGCACCGTGACCATGGACGTGGATGCGGCTGTCAAAGCGGCCAAAGGCGGTGAAGTTCAGTTCAAAGCCGAAAAGGGCGGCGTTGTGCACGCAGGTGTCGGCAAACTGAGCTTTGATGAGGACAAACTGGTCGAAAACATCCGCGCCTTTATCGGCGCTGTGTCCAAAGCCAAACCGACCGGTGCAAAAGGCACCTACATGAAGAAAATTGCGCTGAGCTCGACCATGAGCCCGGGCGTGACGGTTTCTGTGGATAACGCGGTAACGGAGTAACCTCTCGAAACTTTCTATTCAAAGCCCCGCTATCCCGGCGGGGCTTTTTCTTGTCAGTTTAGATTGGCCAAACACCGTTCAGTGTTTAGCTCAACGGCAGCTTCGAGCCCATAGCGACCGATGCTGCATTGTACATGGACGGCAGGTTTCAACGTTATTGGCGCAAGTCATACAAGATGGCAAATATGCATTTCATCGCGAGGCTCTCGCTGGAGCTCTAAAGTTAACTGGAGTATCCGTCATCCTGACCCATCGAACATTCTTCACGAATTTTCGATTTGGCAGCCAAGCTTCGGCGTTTTGCCCTCTGGTATGCTTTCAAAACTATGGAACACTCGAGTAACTGACCTATTTTCTGAGCTCAGAACTTTCAAGCCGCGTCACCAGCCAAACAAAACTGCGATAATGAACAGCCCCCAAGCGTAAAGAATAACCAATACTCCGCCCAAGTAGATTCTCTGTATCGTCTGATCAGAAGGTTTGATCCCCAAAAAATGGTCGGCACTTCCCAAAACTATGTGGCCACCGTTCATGCCCGGGATCGGCACCAAACAGATCGCCGCCACCGTGGAGAAGGTGTAAGCAAGCGTCGTGGAATACGGTAAAGCCGATACCGTAGGAACTATTTGTGAAACAGGTTCCTTGAAGGACATAGAGATCAACCCCTCCACGAAAGCCCCGAAAGTCCCGATTAATACCGCTAGAGTTTCATTAATACCCACAAGCAGCGAAGAAACTGTCAACAAAGTCAATGGCGCGATAAGCCCGATTATCGCTGACGTGAGGCCTTCAAGTTCTCGAAACTTTACGTGGCCGCTTAGGATTGGTATCGCAACCTCAATTTTTGTCCCGCTTGAAAACTCCCATCCAAATAGCTCTGGGCCTAGTCCAATTTTTAGCTTCTCTATTTCTGCACCTAGCGAACTACCAATCACAGCCATACTGCTGACGTGAACTATCGTACAGATGCACAAAGAGACAGCGATGAACCCTAGCGCCTTAACTGTCGCGTGTGCACCATCAAGCCAATTGATGAGGAGACTGAAAATAGAAATCATCAGTATCAGCCACAAGGCCAGTAGTGTGATAATTCCGATGCGCTCGAAAAAAGATCTCAAGGAGAATTTTCCGAACAGGGCTTGAAGGATCTGAAAGCTTGCCCAGATGCCACCGACGTAAGTCATTATCAAGCCGCCAACCTGAATCGCATCCATGACTGTTCCACGCTCCGTCTTGTCTTTCGAACTAACCAGTCTGTAATTCTGCCAAAAACACAAGAAAGATCGTGGGCGTCCAGGAAACAAGACCTGTCTCTGGCTTTGCTAGCCTCCCTATTTCTACTTCGCAGGTCGTGTAGGGTCGCGGAGCAGCCAGCTCAGATTGTGAAATAGACTGTGGCGCACCGATTGAACCGGACATTCGCCAAACTAACCTGAAGGTCTGCAAAGTCCCGCATAGCTGACAAAGACGCGCAGCTGGTAAGGCCGAAACCCAAACGCCCTTGGCAAGTGCGCGCGGACGCTCTATACGCCTGCGATGTACCAACGCGAGATTCGTCCCGCGTTGGTACGTTTCGTCCGAGACGGTGGGTCGGTGCATCCGATAAATCCTGCCTGAGACGGGAACAGATTTTTCTCCAGATGCTCAACCGTAGAGCCTCTGGCGGTTCTGGCCCGTTTATTTCGAGGACCAAAACTGCCGGAGTGATCCGGTGTGAACTGAGCCGGGGCGCTCGTAACTGTGCGGGGCCCCACAACTGGAGTGAAACTGTGGATAGAGCACAAAAAGAACAGCTGGTCGACGAACTCGGCCAGATCTTTGAAAGCTCTGGCGTCGTTGTGGTCAGCCACTACGCCGGTCTGACAGTTGCTGAAATGCAGGACCTGCGCGCGCGTGCACGCGAAGCGGGCGGGTCTGTGCGTGTTGCCAAGAACAGGCTCGCCAAGATCGCCCTTGAGGGCAAGCCATGCGAAAGCATTGCCGACCTTCTGACGGGCATGACCGTTCTGACCTATTCTGAGGATCCCGTGGCTGCGGCCAAGGTTGCTCAGGACTTTGCCAAGGGCAACGACAAGTTCGTGATCCTTGGCGGGGCCATGGGTGAGAACGCGTTGGACGCAACAGGCGTCGAAGCCGTGTCGAAAATGCCGTCTCGCGAGGAGCTTATCGCTTCCATCGTGGGCTGCATCGGCGCACCTGCTTCGAATATCGCCGGCGCGATTGGCGCACCTGCAAGCAATATCGCATCCATCCTGTCCACCATCGAGGACAAGGCGGCCGCATAACAGCACGTCATATCGGCGTCTGGTCAAAAACTGGACGTTGGAACACACATATCGTTAACGGAAAGAGCTAAACATGGCTGATCTGAAAAAACTGGCAGAAGAGATCGTTGGTCTGACCCTGCTTGAAGCACAAGAACTTAAAACAATCCTCAAGGACGAGTACGGTATCGAGCCCGCCGCAGGCGGTGCTGTGATGATGGCTGGTCCTGCTGGTGACGCCGGTGGCGCAGCAGAGGAAGAGAAGACTGAGTTCGACGTTGTACTGAAAAACGCAGGCGCATCGAAGATCAACGTCATCAAAGAAGTCCGCGGTATCACCGGTCTTGGCCTGAAAGAAGCCAAAGACCTCGTGGAAGCGGGCGGCAAAATCAAAGAAGGCGTCGACAAAGCCGAGGCCGAAGAGATCAAAGGCAAGCTGGAAGCAGCGGGCGCCGAGGTCGAACTGGCCTAAACCAAGGTTCCTCAGGGACAGAAAGGCGCTCCGGCAACGGGGCGCCTTTTTTCATGTCGTTCGCAATTCTGCTCGGCAGTCGCTTGTTCGGTACGCCATCGGTTGAAAATGACGATAGGGAACAGGTGCGCGAGGTCAGCCGCCCGACATCATATGCAGCAGGTGGTCTCGCCGGGGAGAACAGGAACGCCTTGCTTTGCCTTGGTCTAATGCAGCCTCGCAGCCCTGACTCGACGCAATCCCCAAAGGAGGCCCGCGCCAAACAACAGCAAAGGCGCCGTTGCCGGTAGTGGGACGGCAGTCGGGGTATCCTCTACAGGCGTGCGAAAGTAAGTCACGATCGGATCAAATGTCCCCACATAGAGAAAATCGCCGTCGGTCGCTGTCATCGTATAATTCAGTTTTCGGTCCGGTGTTAGCGCATTCTGAACAGTGCGACCTGACAGAAGCAAATTGAACCCCTCTTCAAACGTGTCTGTTTGAAACTGCGTCGTGTCGATCATGGTGTTCCGCGTAAATGCCGGCAGACCGCTAAAATCGTCCGGGTCGCGTATCTCGGGACCCACTGTGCGTGTCTCGCTGATGGTTGTGAGACTGACTGAATTTGAGTTAGAAGGTGTCGTCGTCGAGGCCCGGCTGGCTGCTGGAAACCCCGATATCGCAAGTGTGGCTGTTTCCGTTTCTTCAAACAGAGTTGTGATGTTGCGGGTCTGCGTGCCGCGCAAATAGCGTCGGGTTGCAAAGCTTTGGCCCACAAGCCTGTAGTTTTCAAATCCGGGTTCGCGATTGTTCACTGTTACGAACGTCGACGAGGCCGCCGGATCGTTTTGATCGTCGACAATGAGAAACACAATATCGACCGAAAAAATCTCGATGTCGAACCCGGGCTGATCGACGATTGAGGAAAAATCAATCGCGCCTGAATAGGTCTGGCCCTCACTTATGAGCAGGCTTGTGTTGTCCCCAGGTATCGTTGTGGTGATATCCACGGTGGCTGCTGTTACCTGCCAGGGGAGCGTAAGAAAAAGTGCGGCTATGAATAGTGTTGAACGAAAAATCGAAATACTCCGCATCTTTTGAGTTAGAGGGTTCTGCTGAGGTGAAACTACGGTATTCCGGCAATCAGGGTGCTGCATTGGTTATTCATGGTGAGCGGACCTATTGAAGAATAAAGCACCCATTCCGCTCTCATCAATGTTTTTGTCGTGTTGGAGAAGCTATTCACGCTTTTGCGTTTGCTCTCATGCACCCGCTTGCCTAAGCGTTGGGCATCGGCGGCAAAGTGCCACGTATTGCTTACGACCCGCAATTCGGTTGTTGAGTTCGGGAGGCACAACCTCCGATTGTTCGGCGGCCCTTCAAAATTGGTCCAAGGGATTTTCCACTTTTCTTCGCACGCCCTGTTGTGCTTTTGTTAATAGAGCCCTACATGAAAGCTTCTGCTGGGAACGATGATTCGTGCCCGGCTTTTTGCGTCGTTTACATGGCAGGAGCAGGCACCACCTCACACACCCCTCCCCAATCTTTCGCAAAGAGCCGCCGCAGACGACAGCATGCCGCGGGGCGGTTCTTTCGGAAAGATAATGATCGGGCGCGCATGTTCGGGCACATGCGCTAGTATAGATCCTCTTTTCGGTCTTTGAGGGTTCGTGACGGTTGGCCCCACCGGTTCGCGAACAGACAAAGATGATGGAGTGCGATACCGCATGGCAAACTCGTTCCTTGGCCAGAAACGTCTTCGTAAATACTACGGCAAAATCCGCGAAGTCTTGGATATGCCGAACCTTATTGAGGTGCAAAAATCTTCCTACGACCTGTTCCTGAATTCCGGTGATGCGGAAACGCCAACGGATGGGGAAGGTATAGCGGGCGTATTCCAGTCGGTTTTTCCGATCCGGGATTTCAATGAAACCTCCGTGCTTGAATACGTGAAATACGAGCTGGAAAAGCCGAAATACGACGTGGAAGAGTGTCAGCAACGTGACATGACCTACAGCGCACCGCTCAAAGTGACGCTGCGCCTGATCGTGTTTGATGTCGACGAAGACACGGGCGCAAAATCCGTTAAAGACATCAAGGAACAGGATGTCTTCATGGGTGACATGCCGCTGATGACGCCCAACGGCACTTTTGTCGTAAATGGGACGGAGCGGGTGATCGTGAGCCAGATGCACCGCTCGCCTGGCGTTTTCTTTGATCACGACAAGGGCAAAACCCACTCTTCTGGCAAGCTGCTTTTTGCCTGCAGGATCATTCCTTATCGCGGATCCTGGCTCGACTTTGAGTTTGATGCCAAGGATATCGTTTATGCGCGCATCGACCGTCGCCGCAAGCTGCCGGTTACCACATTGCTTTACGCGCTGGGACTGGATCAGGAAGGCATCATGGATGCCTATTATGAGACGGTCACCTATAAGTCGGAGAAGAACAAAGGCTGGGTCGCCCCGTTCTTCCCGGATCGTGTGCGCGGAACCCGTCCTGCCTACGACCTTGTCGATGCAGCAACCGGCGAAGTGCTGTTCGAAAAGGGCAAGAAAGTCACGCCCCGCGCTGTCAAAAAGCTGATTGATGACGGTGCCGTCAAGGAACTGATGCTGCCGTTCGATCACATCGCCGGCAAGTTTGTCGCCAAGGACATCATCAACGAAGAAAATGGCGCGATCTATGTCGAAGCCGGCGATGAGCTGACGCTCGAGCATGACAAGGATGGCACGCTCATCGGCGGCACCGCAAAGGACCTGCTCGACGCGGGCATCACGGAAATTCCGGTACTCGACATCGATAACGTCAATGTCGGTCCGTACATGCGCAACACGATGGCGCAGGATAAGAACATGAACCGCGAAACCGCGCTCATGGATATCTACCGTGTCATGCGACCGGGCGAACCGCCCACCGTCGAAGCGGCCTCTGCGCTCTTTGACACGCTGTTCTTTGACAGCGAGCGGTACGATCTTTCAGCCGTTGGCCGCGTCAAAATGAACATGCGTCTGGCGCTTGACGCTGAGGATACGCAGCGCACGCTGCGCAGTGAAGACATTGTGGCCTGTATCAAGGCACTGGTCGACCTGCGCGACGGTCGTGGTGACATCGACGACATCGACCACCTTGGCAACCGTCGCGTGCGGTCTGTTGGTGAACTCATGGAAAACCAGTACCGCGTTGGCCTCCTGCGGATGGAACGCGCGATCAAGGAACGCATGTCCAGCGTCGAGATCGACACGGTCATGCCGCAAGATCTGATCAATGCGAAACCGGCCGCTGCAGCAGTGCGCGAGTTCTTCGGCTCCAGCCAGCTTTCGCAGTTCATGGACCAGACAAATCCGCTGTCCGAGGTCACACACAAGCGGCGCCTTTCGGCACTCGGGCCGGGTGGCCTGACGCGGGAGCGCGCGGGCTTTGAGGTGCGCGACGTGCACCCCACCCACTATGGCCGGATGTGCCCGATCGAAACGCCGGAAGGTCCGAACATCGGTCTTATCAACAGTCTGGCGACATTCGCACGTGTCAACAAATACGGCTTCATCGAAACGCCCTACCGCAAGGTTGAAGGTGGCATCGTCACGGACGAAGTGCATTACATGTCCGCGACCGAAGAGATGCGGCATACCGTGGCACAGGCGAATGCCCAGCTTGATGAAAACGGCAAGTTCAAGAACGAACTCGTTTCGACCCGTCAAAAGGGTGACTACACGCTGGCGCCGTCCGAAAACGTGGACTTGATCGACGTTTCGCCCAAACAGCTGGTTTCGGTTGCGGCCTCGCTGATCCCCTTCCTCGAAAACGATGACGCAAACCGCGCTCTGATGGGATCGAACATGCAGCGTCAGGCGGTGCCCCTGCTGCAGGCGGAAGCGCCTCTTGTGGGCACCGGTATCGAAGAGGTCGTGGCACGCGACTCCGGCGCGGCCATTATGGCAAAACGGGCCGGTGTTATTGACCAGGTCGATGCGCAGCGGATCGTGATCCGGGCGACAGAGGACCTCGAGTTGGGCGACGCGGGCGTTGATATTTACCGCATGCGAAAGTTCCAGCGTTCGAACCAGAACACCTGCATCAACCAGCGCCCGCTGATCAAAGTGGGCGATATGGTTGGCAAAGGTCAGGTGATTGCGGATGGCCCATCAACGGACATGGGTGAACTGGCGCTTGGCAAAAACGTCGTCGTCGCCTTCATGCCGTGGAACGGCTACAACTACGAGGACTCAATCCTGATCTCGGAGCGGATTGCCCGCGACGACGTCTTCACCTCGATCCACATCGAGGAATTCGAAGTGGCCGCGCGCGATACCAAACTCGGGCCTGAAGAGATCACCCGCGATATCCCGAACGTTGGCGAGGAAGCCCTGCGCAACCTCGACGAAGCGGGCATTGTCTACATCGGTGCCGATGTGGAGCCGGGCGACATACTGGTGGGCAAGATCACTCCGAAGGGTGAAAGCCCAATGACGCCGGAAGAGAAATTGCTCCGCGCCATCTTCGGTGAAAAAGCCTCTGATGTGCGCGACACCTCTTTGCGTGTCAAACCGGGTGACTTTGGGACCGTCGTGGAAGTGCGCGTGTTTAACCGCCACGGTGTGGAGAAAGACGAGCGTGCGCTGCAGATCGAGCGTGAGGAAGTCGAACGTCTGGCCCGTGACCGGGACGACGAGCTGGCGATCCTTGATCGCAACATCTACGCGCGTCTGAAATCCATGATCCTAGGCAAAGTTGCTGTCAAAGGCCCGAAAGGCATTCCGTCGAACGCTGAGATCAACGAAGAGTTGCTGGAAATGCTCAGCCGCGGGCAGTGGTGGCAGCTGGCGCTCAAGGACGAGGCGGATGCGCAAGTGGTCGAAGCTCTGAACGAGCAGTATGAGATCCAGAAACGCGCTTTGGACGCACGCTTTGAAGACAAGGTCGAGAAAGTCCGTCGCGGCGACGATCTGCCACCGGGCGTCATGAAGATGGTCAAAGTCTTTGTCGCGGTGAAGCGTAAGCTGCAGCCGGGCGACAAGATGGCGGGTCGTCACGGGAACAAGGGTGTCATTTCCAAGGTCGTTCCGATGGAAGATATGCCGTTCCTATCCGATGGTACGCCGGTCGACTTCTGTCTGAACCCGCTGGGCGTGCCGAGCCGGATGAACGTGGGCCAGATCCTTGAGACGCATATGGGTTGGGCCGCGCGCGGTCTGGGCCTGAATGTGGACGAGGCGCTGCAGGAATATCGGCGCTCCGGTGACCTGACACCGGTTCGCGACGCCCTTAGCCATGCCTACGGCGAAAACGTCTATGACGAAGGCATCGCCAGCATGGATGAGGAGGCGCTGGTCGAGGCGGCGGGGAACGTCACACGCGGTGTGCCGATTGCCACGCCGGTCTTTGACGGTGCCAAGGAAGGTGACGTCAATGATGCGCTGGTGCGGGCTGGCTTCTCTGAATCCGGACAGTCGGTTCTCTTTGATGGCCGCACGGGCGAGCAGTTCTCGCGCCCTGTGACTGTGGGCGTCAAATACCTGCTGAAACTGCACCACCTTGTGGACGACAAGATCCACGCGCGCTCGACCGGGCCTTACAGCCTTGTCACCCAGCAGCCGCTGGGCGGTAAAGCGCAATTCGGTGGCCAGCGTTTCGGGGAGATGGAGGTCTGGGCTCTGGAAGCTTATGGCGCTGCATACACCCTGCAGGAAATGCTGACCGTCAAATCGGACGACGTGGCCGGACGGACGAAAGTCTACGAGAGCATCGTCAAGGGCGAAGACAACTTCGAAGCCGGCGTGCCGGAATCGTTCAACGTGCTCGTCAAAGAAGTCCGGGGTCTCGGCCTCAATATGGAACTCCTGGATGCGGAGGAAGATGAGTGACCGGTTAACGCCGGTCACTCGCCGCCCAACGCACCCCTTTCAAGGATTTGAAAATGAACCAGGAACTGACAAACAACCCGTTCAACCCGCTCACACCGCCGAAGGTATTTGACGAAATCAAGGTGTCTCTGGCCTCGCCGGAGCGCATCCTGTCGTGGTCCTTCGGGGAAATCAAAAAGCCCGAGACCATCAATTACCGGACCTTCAAGCCAGAGCGTGACGGCCTCTTCTGCGCGCGTATTTTTGGCCCGATCAAGGACTACGAATGCCTCTGCGGCAAGTATAAGCGCATGAAATATCGCGGCGTTGTCTGCGAGAAATGCGGTGTGGAAGTCACGCTGCAAAAGGTCCGCCGTGAGCGGATGGGCCACATCGAACTCGCATCGCCCGTTGCGCATATCTGGTTCCTGAAGTCGCTGCCATCCCGCATCGGTCTCATGCTGGACATGACCCTGCGTGATCTTGAGCGCGTTCTCTATTTTGAGAACTACGTGGTGATCGAGCCGGGCCTGACCGATCTGCAATACGGTCAGATGCTCACCGAAGAAGAGTACATGGACGCGCAAGACGCTTACGGTATGGACGCGTTCACGGCCAATATCGGTGCCGAAGCGATCCGGGAAATGCTGGCGGCGATTGACCTTGAAGCAGAGGCCGAGCAGCTGCGTGCCGATCTGAAAGAAGCAACGGGCGAGCTGAAGCCTAAGAAGATCATCAAGCGTCTGAAGGTTGTTGAGAGCTTTCTGGAATCGGGCAACCGCCCGGAGTGGATGGTTCTTACCGTGATCCCTGTGATCCCCCCGGAACTGCGCCCGCTGGTCCCGCTTGACGGTGGCAGGTTCGCGACATCGGATCTCAACGACCTTTACCGCCGGGTGATCAACCGCAACAACCGTCTGAAGCGTCTGATTGAGTTGCGCGCGCCTGACATCATCGTCCGTAACGAAAAGCGGATGTTGCAAGAATCCGTTGACGCACTGTTTGACAACGGTCGCCGTGGCCGCGTGATCACGGGTGCGAACAAGCGCCCGCTGAAATCCTTGTCAGACATGTTGAAAGGCAAGCAGGGCCGCTTCCGCCAGAACCTTCTGGGCAAGCGCGTCGATTTCTCTGGCCGCTCAGTCATCGTGACCGGCCCGGAACTCAAGCTGCATCAATGCGGCTTGCCGAAGAAGATGGCTTTGGAGCTGTTTAAGCCGTTCATCTACTCGCGGCTTGAAGCGAAGGGGCTGTCGTCCACCGTCAAACAGGCCAAAAAGCTGGTGGAAAAAGAGCGTCCGGAAGTCTGGGATATTCTAGATGAAGTGATCCGCGAACACCCCGTGATGCTGAACCGTGCGCCGACGCTGCACCGTTTGGGCATTCAGGCGTTCGAGCCGGTTCTCATCGAAGGCAAGGCGATCCAGTTGCACCCGCTTGTCTGCTCGGCTTTTAACGCCGACTTCGACGGGGACCAGATGGCGGTTCATGTCCCACTGAGCCTTGAGGCGCAGCTGGAAGCGCGTGTGCTTATGATGTCGACAAACAATGTTTTGTCGCCCGCCAATGGCGCGCCGATCATCGTTCCGTCGCAGGACATGATCCTTGGGCTCTACTACACCACACTGGAGCGTGAAGGCATGCCGGGCGAAGGCATGGTCTTTGGTTCCGTCGAAGAGGTGCAGCACGCGCTTGACGCGGGCATGGTGCATCTACACGCCAAGATCACGGCGCGGATCACGCAGATCGACGAAAACGGTCTTGAAGTACAAAAGCGTTATGAGACGACACCTGGCCGCATTCGGCTTGGTGCGCTTCTGCCGCTGAACGCCAAGGCCCCGTTTGAACTGGTGAACCGTTTGCTGCGCAAGAAAGAAGTGCAGCAGGTCATCGACACCGTGTACCGCTACTGCGGACAGAAAGAGTCCGTCATTTTCTGTGACCAGATCATGACGATGGGTTTCCGCGAAGCCTTTAAGGCGGGCATTTCCTTCGGCAAGGACGACATGGTGATCCCGGACGGCAAATGGCCGATCGTTCAAGAGACGCGCGAGCAGGTCAAAGACTTTGAACAACAGTACATGGACGGCCTGATCACCCAGGGTGAGAAGTACAACAAGGTCGTCGATGCCTGGTCGAAGTGTAACGACAAAGTCACCGACGCGATGATGAGCACGATTTCGTCTTCGGGTACGGACGATGCGGGCGCGGAAAGAGAGCCGAACTCCGTTTACATGATGGCGCATTCCGGTGCGCGTGGTTCGGTTACCCAGATGAAACAGCTCGGCGGGATGCGGGGCCTGATGGCAAAGCCGAACGGCGACATCATCGAGACACCGATTATCTCGAACTTCAAGGAAGGTCTGACCGTTCTTGAGTATTTCAACTCGACACACGGCGCGCGTAAGGGTCTGTCGGACACCGCTTTGAAAACTGCGAACTCGGGATACCTGACACGTCGTCTGGTGGACGTGGCTCAGGACTGCATCGTTCGCATGCATGACTGCGGCACCGAAAACTCAATCACCGCATCGGCCGCGGTCAACGATGGTGAAGTGGTGGCATCGCTGAGCGAGCGCATCCTTGGACGCGTGGTTGCGGAGGATATTCTGCGCCCGGGCAGTGACGAGGTCATGGTGGTCACGGGCACTATGGTGGACGAGCGCATGGCGGATGCTATCGAAGACGCGGGTATCGTCTCCGCGCGTATCCGCAGCCCGCTGACCTGTGAGGCCGAGGAAGGCGTTTGCGCCATGTGCTACGGGCGTGATCTTGCACGTGGTACTATGGTGAACGTCGGTGAAGCGGTCGGGATTATCGCGGCGCAGTCCATTGGTGAGCCCGGTACACAGCTGACAATGCGGACCTTCCACATCGGCGGCGTTGCGCAAGGCGGTCAACAGTCCTTCCTCGAGGCGAGCCACGCCGGTAAAGTCGTGTTCGAAAATGCTCAGACGCTGGCCAACGCCTCCGGCGAGACCATGGTCATGGGTCGTAACATGAAGCTCATCATTCAGGATGAAAACGGCGAGGAACGAGCCAGCCACAAGGTTGGCTATGGTTCCAAGCTCTTCGTGAGCGAAGGTCAGGACGTGGCGCGCGGCGACAAGCTCTTTGAGTGGGATCCCTACACGCTGCCGATCATTGCCGAAAAGCCCGGTACGGCGAAATTTGTCGATCTTGTCAGCGGTATTGCCGTTAAAGACGAAACCGACGATGCGACCGGTATGACGCAGAAGATCGTGATCGACTGGCGTTCTGCATCCAAGGGCAGCGAACTCAAGCCGGAAATCCTTCTGGTGGATGGCGACGGTGAGCCGGTGCGCAACGCTGCGGGCAATCCGGTGACATATCCGATGTCTGTGGATGCGGTGCTGTCCGTGGAAGACGGTGCCGAAGTGGAGGCGGGTGACGTCGTTGCGCGTATTCCGCGAGAAGGTGCGAAGACCAAGGACATCACCGGTGGTCTGCCGCGTGTGGCTGAACTCTTCGAAGCACGTCGCCCGAAAGATCACGCGATCATCGCGGAAATCGACGGGTACGTGCGGTACGGTAAGGACTACAAGAACAAACGCCGTATCGCGATAGAGTCCTCTGAGGATCCGGACGTGAAGGTCGAATACATGGTGCCGAAGGGCAAGCACATCCCGGTTGCGGAAGGTGATTTTGTCCAGAAGGGCGATTACATCATGGACGGCAACCCGGCGCCGCATGACATTCTCGCAATTCTTGGTGTCGAAGCGCTTGCCGATTACATGATTGACGAAGTGCAGGACGTCTATCGTCTGCAGGGTGTGAAGATCAACGACAAACACATTGAAGTCATCGTGCGTCAGATGCTGCAGAAGTGGGAAATCCAGGACTCCGGTGACACAACGCTTCTGAAAGGTGAGCATGTGGACAAGCAGGAGTTTGATGCCGCCAACGAAAAAGCGATATCAAAAGGCGGGCGTCCGGCTCAGGGCGAACCGATCTTGCTGGGCATCACCAAGGCATCTCTGCAAACCCGCAGCTTCATCTCAGCCGCGTCCTTCCAGGAAACGACGCGCGTGCTCACAGAGGCTTCCGTTCAAGGCAAGAAAGACAAACTTGTCGGTCTGAAGGAGAATGTGATCGTCGGGCGTTTGATCCCGGCGGGTACTGGTGGGGCCACGATCAAGGTGCGCCGTATCGCGCAGGAACGCGATAACGTCGTGATAGACGCGCGTCGCGAAGAGGCGGAAGCCGCTGCCGCGCTCGCGGCACCTGATGCGGATGATATCGTTGGCGGCGATGTTTTCGACCAGATGATCCAGCCGGAAGAAGACAGCCGCAACTGACGCAGCTGATCCAAATCAACGAAAACCCCCGCCGGAACGATCCAGCGGGGGCTTTTCATTCTGAGGAAGACGTGATTTCTGCGCGTTAGCTGGCGCGTGCCGAACCACTCTTCATTTATTGGAAAGCTGTGCCATGTCGCCCAATGTTGCAGGCGCATTACTCATGATGGCCTCAATGGCCTGTTTCACATTGAACGACGCCTTGTTGAAAGCGACGAATGGCGACCTGCCGTTGTTCCAGCTTCTGTTTTTCCGCGGGATTCTCGCAACCGCCTTTATCGGCATTCTGGCCGGGATCCGCGGTGCTCTGCGCGCGCGTCCCAGCAGACAAGACTGGTTTATGATCTTGCTGCGGTCACTGGCGGAAGTGGGCGCGGCGTATTTCTTTGTAACTGCCTTGTTGAAGATGCCACTGGCCAATGTGACAGCGATTTTGCAGGTGCTTCCTTTGACGGTCACACTCGGTGCGGCGCTGTTTTTCGCAGAACCGATCGGCTGGCGGCGCATCACGGCGATCTTGATTGGTTTTTTGGGGATGCTTCTGATCGTCCGGCCCGGAACGGACGGCTTCAGCGTCTGGTCGCTTTATGCTCTTGGGGCCGTGGCATGCGTGACGGTCAGAGATTTGGCCGTGCGTCGGATGTCTTCCTCGGTGCCTTCCTTGTTTGTCACCTTTGCGGCTTCGGTCGCAGTTCTGCTCGCATCGGGGCTGGCTTCAATGGCGATCGACTGGGCACCGCTGACGCCGCGTCTGGGTTGGCTGATAGTCGCCGCATCGTTTTTTATAGTCGGTGGCTATTACTTTTCGGTCCAGGTGATGCGCTCCGGGGATGTGTCTTTCATTGCGCCGTTCAGGTATACGGGACTGATCTGGGCCTTGCTTCTCGGCTGGACCGTTTTTGGCGACTGGCCCGGTTCGGTCACACTTTTGGGTGCCGCGATCATCGTGGCAACCGGCCTCTTTACGCTCTACCGCGAACGCGCATTGCTCCGTATGTAAGGGCCGCGAACAGCACAAACGTGCCGGTCGTGCTGCTGTTGACAGTTACAGCGACTCCTACTATACGCGCGACATCTCGGAGCAGGGGCCCCAGTCTTTGCTTCAAAAAATCGAAATGAAGTGGTCACGATCCGGCCCCCTATCGGCCCGATCCTCTGTAAACCCACCGCGTCGTTACCCTCGGTACGGGAACGGAGGCGGTTTTTTTGTTGTCGTGGGTCCGCGACAGTAAATGAACGCGCCTCGAGCGCTTGTCGCGGTCTGCCAACGGCGCGCCGCAAGAATGGAAACCGCACGGGTCGCCTCGTGCACAGATATGAGTTGAGACGGGGATAGAACCGGAATGCCAACGATCCAACAGCTGATCCGCAAGCCGCGGCAGCCTAAAATAAAACGATCCAAGTCGATGCACTTGCAAGAGTGCCCGCAAAAGCGCGGCGTTTGCACACGCGTTTACACAACAACGCCGAAAAAGCCAAACTCAGCGATGCGCAAAGTTGCGAAGGTTCGTCTGACCAACGGTTTCGAGGTCATCAGCTACATCCCGGGTGAAAGCCACAACCTTCAGGAACACTCCGTTGTTCTGATCCGCGGCGGTCGTGTGAAAGACCTTCCCGGCGTGCGTTACCACATCCTGCGTGGTGTGCTGGATACGCAAGGTGTCAAAGACCGCAAGCAACGCCGTTCGAAATATGGCGCGAAGCGTCCGAAGTAAGGAGAGACCAAGATGTCCCGTCGCCACGCTGCCGAAAAACGCGAAGTGCTGCCCGACGCCAAATATGGCGATCTGGTGCTCACAAAATTCATGAACAATCTGATGATCGACGGCAAGAAATCGGTCGCAGAGCGTATTGTTTACAGCGCTCTAACGCGCGTCGAAAACAAGGTAAAACGCGCACCCGTCGAAGTCTTCCATGAAGCACTCGACAACATTAAACCATCTGTTGAAGTTCGCTCGCGCCGCGTGGGTGGTGCGACCTATCAGGTGCCCGTCGAAGTGCGTCCCGAGCGCCGCGAAGCGCTGGCCATTCGCTGGCTGATCAAAGCGTCCCGCGCGCGCAATGAGAACACCATGGAAGAACGCCTCGCCGGCGAGCTTCTGGATGCTGTTCAATCTCGCGGCACCGCAGTGAAAAAGCGCGAAGACACGCACAAAATGGCGGACGCCAACAAGGCATTCAGCCACTACCGCTGGTAAAGATCCGTCGCGTCCCTCATTCGGGGCGCGTCATACGTTTATTGACACACCTGAGGAAGCAGCCCAATGGCACGCGATTATCCGCTCGACCGCTATCGCAACTTCGGCATCATGGCTCACATCGATGCTGGCAAGACCACATGTTCGGAACGCATCCTGTACTACACAGGCAAGTCCCATAATATCGGTGAGGTGCACGATGGTGCAGCCACGATGGACTGGATGGAGCAGGAGCAGGAACGTGGCATCACGATCACCTCTGCTGCGACCACCACGTTCTGGGAGCGCACAGAAGACGGCAAAACAGCCGACACCGAAAAGCACCGTTTGAACATCATCGACACGCCGGGCCACGTTGACTTCACCATCGAAGTCGAAAGATCGCTTGCTGTACTCGATGGTGCGGTTTGTGTTCTGGACGCAAATGCTGGTGTGGAGCCGCAGACAGAGACAGTCTGGCGCCAGGCTGACCGGTACAATGTTCCGCGCATCGTGTTTGTCAACAAGATGGACAAGATCGGCGCAGACTTCTTCAATTGCGTGCGCATGATCGAAGATCGCACCGGTGCAATTGCTGTGCCCGTTGCATTGCCGATCGGCGCTGAAAATGAACTGGAAGGCCTCATTGACCTCGTGACCATGCAGGAGTGGGTTTACAAGGGCGAAGATCTGGGCGCCACCTGGGAAAAGAATGACATTCGCGACAGCCTGAAAGAGCTGGCCGAGGAATGGCGTGGCAAGATGATCGAAGCCGCTGTCGAAATGGACGACGACGCGATGATGGCCTACCTCGAAGGGGAAGAGCCTGATGTGCCAACACTGCGCGCACTGCTGCGCAAAGGCACTTTGTCGCTGTCTTTCGTGCCCGTGCTGGGCGGATCCGCGTTCAAGAACAAAGGTGTCCAGCCGTTGCTCAACGCCGTGATCGATTACCTGCCCAGCCCGCTCGACGTTGTCGATTACATGGGCTTTAAGCCGGGCGACGAAAACGAAGAACGCAACATCGCACGTCGTGCGGAAGACGGCATGCCGTTTGCCGGCCTTGCTTTCAAGATCATGAACGACCCGTTTGTAGGATCGCTGACCTTCACGCGTATCTACTCGGGTGTCATGAAAAAAGGCGATCAGCTTCTGAACTCCACCAAAGGCAAGCCTGAACGTGTGGGGCGGATGATGATGATGCACTCCAACAACCGTGAAGAGATTGATGAGGCCTTCGCCGGTGACATCATCGCGCTTGCCGGTCTGAAAGACACAACGACCGGCGACACGCTCTGCGACAAGAACGACCCGGTGGTTTTGGAAACCATGACCTTCCCGGATCCCGTTATCGAAATCGCGGTAGAGCCGAAGACGAAAAACGATCAGGAGAAAATGTCTCAGGGTCTGCAACGCCTGGCAGCAGAAGACCCCTCCTTCCGCGTGGAAACGGACCTGGAATCTGGTCAGACCATCATGAAAGGGATGGGCGAACTTCACCTCGACATTCTGGTGGATCGCCTTAAGCGCGAATTCAAGGTTGAAGCAAATATCGGTGCGCCTCAGGTGGCGTACCGTGAGACGATCTCGAAAGAGGCCGAAATCACCTATACGCACAAGAAGCAGTCCGGTGGTTCCGGCCAGTTTGCCGAGGTGAAGATGATCCTGACGCCGACCGAGCCGGGCGAAGGTTACTCCTTTGAATCCCGCATTGTTGGTGGCGCCGTGCCCAAGGAATACGTTCCGGGCGTTGAAAAAGGTATCAAGTCCGTCATGGACAGCGGTCCACTGGCTGGCTTCCCGGTCATCGATTTCAAGGTCGCCCTGATCGACGGCAAGTTCCACGACGTGGACTCCTCGGTTCTGGCATTCGAGATCGCTGCCCGCATGGGCATGCGCGACGGCATGAAGAAAGCCGGTGCCAAACTGCTTGAGCCGATTATGAAAGTGGAAGTGATCACACCGGAGGAGTACACCGGTGGCATCATCGGCGATCTAACCTCCCGGCGTGGCCAGGTGTCTGGTCAGGAGCCCCGCGGCAACGCGATCGCAATCGACAGCTTTGTGCCACTTGCCAATATGTTCGGCTACATCAACACGTTGCGCTCAATGTCTTCGGGCCGCGCGCAGTTCACGATGCAGTTTGACCACTACGAGCCGGTACCCCAGAACATCTCCGACGAGATTCAGGCCAAATACGCGTAATGTTCGGAGCGCTTCGGCGCTCCGCCTACCCATCGGGCGATCATTTCGCCCTTTGAAACACTGGGCCAGACGCCCGACGAACACTGAAGGAGGCCATAATGGCAAAGCAAAAGTTTGAACGCACGAAGCCGCATGTGAACATTGGCACGATTGGTCACGTTGACCACGGCAAGACGACGCTGACGGCGGCGATTACGAAGTATTTCGGCGATTTTCAGGCGTATGACCAGATTGATGGC
>JBCCXN010000036.1:0-17729 GCA_039191495.1 Pseudomonadota bacterium
ATCCGCTACGGGGATCGGAAGAACACTGACGGCACTGCGTTCAGATGGTTCGACATCACGAGCTTTCCCAAAGAGCCACCTTTGGTGGTTGGCTGTTCAGGGTGATGTGGATGTTGGACCACGTTTCTGCGATTGAGGTTTCAGCGCAAGTTGCACCGAAACCCTCCGCACTTCCCACGGCTCTTACTGTTCAATACTTGGCATGTTTTGCAAAACTTGTGCCGAGAATTGACCAGCATCGACTATGGTGCGTTGGTGTTCCGCTACAGCGGCGGAGGTTGGACGCGAAGAAGAGTTCCTCGGAATGAAAACAGTAGCATTTTGTCATTCGAAGCACCTGCCAGCGTCGAACCGAGGACGGGTTCAGGTAATTGGATTGGCTTGTCTACTTTCAATGGTTTTGGCTTTCTCAGCGCCCGCTTTAGCCGAAAACCAGGAGTTGGATGAGACAACAAGGCGAGTAATCTCCGAAGAGATAAGTTACTGTTGGAATGTTGGTTGGCTTACGACCGAAGCACTCGAAACCAGTGTATTGATACAGGTCGAAATGGGTGAAGATACGAGACCGAACGAGAATAGTATTCGATTGTTGATCTCCAATGGGCCTAACGAGAAAGCAGAAAAACAAGCTTTCGAAGCAGCTAGACGAGCAATAGTACGCTGTGGTTCGAGACGGTTGGGCTTTCTTGAAATGGAGAGCTTTGATGCTTGGCACACTTTGACAATTGAGTTCAGCCTGACAAATTCAGGAGTAACAGTGCAGTGACACTTCAAGTTCCCACCATTCCGTCCACGAGTCGGTTCCGCTGAAAAACTGCAGCCTTTTTCCGCTTCATAGCAATCAAACGACAATTCAGTCTCCTTTTCGGTTTTGACCGGTTGAGACTGTCAAACGCAGGGTATCACGCTGTCAAAGGGGTACTATTGGGTGGACTGGCAGCAACGCTACCAGCTTAAATATTTGTTCTTATTATGGAAATATAAATTTAATGGTGCCCCCACACGGACTCGAACCGCGGACCTACTGATTACAAATCAGTTGCTCTACCAGCTGAGCTATAGGGGCTTTCGATGGGTTAGCTGTTTTTTGCTAACATCGAAGAACGACTTTGATTACTGATCATCGTCGATTCTGGCGGGAGCTTTAAACGACGACACTAACGAGTGCAAGTTGTTTACTGGCGGACACCTGGCAATTCACTTTGTTGCTGATACTCGACCGTCCGAACATCGAGACACAAGGGAGAACGGGCATGACGCAACGCATCCTTGATCGCATCAAAGGCGCACCAAAGTCTGTTCGGGCTATCCCGATGACCTTTGGTTCAGTTGATCAGCCCCACTTGAGTGGTCCAATTTGATTATTAGTGCGTTAGGGGATCTGGCGCTTCCTTAGTCGCTGTAGTGATGTCGCGGCAAATTTGTAGACAAATGACAGCGCGCGATGCTGGACAAATGTGCAGAAGCCCAAGCGATGTGTTTTGAGACAGATCGTGCGGGCGAAAGAGAAGACGCGATGAGAGCATGCGTTCCGCATTTCGATATGGTCAAAGCAGGCATAGCGAACGCGGCCCGCGGTTAGGGCAGGGCGAAAATCGACGTTTTTGTTGCGAAAGCACTTATGTCCGGGATGCGAGAAGGTATCGAATAAAAGCGAATGATGTTGCTCAACGAGCAGGAAAAATATGGAATCACGCCCAAATCTGAACGCGTCGGGGCATTGCCGCAGGGCAATGCTGCTGCGATGCCCGATGTCGAGGATAAAGAGGAAATCCGTCTAAACAGCGAACCCGCTGAAAAACAATGGCAACGGTTTTGGATCCGCCTGCTGAGCAGTTGTTGGCGCCACAAGCAGCGAAAGATCGTTTCGAGCCCATACCTTTCGCAGCAACACTTGCAGCAGGTACGGGCGCGGAAAGCGACACACACATCAACCACTTTCCCAACTAGCCGTTCGCCACACTCAACGCGTCTGCGAAGGAGCGTCTCGAAATCGGACGTTGACATTTCGTGGCTGTCAACGTCTTGCGCGAAAACAGGACTTTGTAAAAATCGGTGGCGGTCTCGACAGGGTTTTTGCCGATGCTGGGAGGTTGAGCGCAGAACACGTCAGACTGTCCGCTGAATACAAAGATTGTGTTGGCATATTCACCAGATTTCCAGCTCCCATTTAATGAACGTTTATGGAAAGCCACCAAACATCAGGCACGCTCCTTTAACTTCGAGCGCCACATAGCAAGTATAGCAATCGCGGCAGCTAAAATCAGTGCGGCCGATACAGGTTGCCGAAAGAAAATCAACGGGTCGTCGTGAGAAATGATCAGGGACCGACGCAAATTTTGCTCCGCAAGAGTTCCAAGGACAATGCCCAATAGCATTGGAGAGAGAGGGATACGCGCCTTTTCGAGCAGGTAACCGACCGCACCGATGCCCAAGGTCAGCCACATGTCAAATGAGCTGTAACGGACGGAATAGGCCCCAAACATGCACAAAAACAGGATTGCTGGCACCATGATGCGCTGGTCGATCCGAATAAGCCGGGCAAACATTCCAGCAAGCAACAAACCCACGATCAACAGCATAGCTTGTGTCAGAATGACACCTGCAAAAATCGAATTCACCAGATCAAGGTTTGCCGCAAAGAACACAGGCCCCGGTTCAAAACCATGGATGGTAAGAGCACCCAGCAATACAGCCGTTACTGCATCACCCGGCACGCCCAGTGACAGCATCGGGATCAATGCGCCAGCGGTGCCAGCGTTATTGGCTGCTTCGGGGGCGGCTACCCCCTGCACATTACCTTTTCCGAATAATGTCGGATCGGGTGCGGCTCGACGTGCTTCTGCATAGGCTGCGAAAGCAGCCACGTCACAGCCTGCGCCTGGAACTGAGCCAACGAGGACGCCGATGACGGCAGACTTCACCATCGTCCAACATGTAGCGATCAAGTCAGTCAATCGCGGCAACAACCGGCCACTGGGCTTTTCGTTTGGAAACGTGAGCAGGTTTTCAGCACGGGCGAACACCTGCGCCACGCCGAAGAGGCCAATAAGTACAGGAATGAGTTCCACGCCGCCGAGCAATTCGCGCGAGCCAAATGTGTACCGGGCCTGCGCTGAAATCGGATCGAACCCGATTGTGGTCACCAAAACTCCAGCTGATGCCGCAAGGGTCCCGCGCAAAAGACTTTTGCCAGACACGGCCACGATCATGGCGAGCCCAAACAACGTGAGCGCAAAGAATTCTGGCGGACCAAACGCCAGACCTGCGCGCGCGAGGTTTGGGGCCAGCACTGTCATGATCAGAGCTCCCACCGTGCCGCCGACGAAGGAGGCCACCGTTGCCAGTCCGATGGCACGGCGCGCTTCTCCCCGCTCGGCGAGCGGAAAGCCGTCCATCATGGTGGCGGCTGCTGCAGGCGTACCCGGCGTGCGCAACAAAATCGCGGACAGAGACCCGCCGTATATCCCCCCGCAAAATACCCCGATCAGCATAAGAATACCTTGTAAAGGGTCATGGCCAAAAGTGAATGGCAGCAATAGAGCGCAGCCTGTTGTAGCCGTCAGACCGGGCAGGGCGCCGACGAAAATGCCAGCAACGATGCCAAACAACATGTAAATGAATACGCTTGGATCGGTGAACAGCGTGGCAAATCCGTTCAGTATTGCGATGTCCATAAATCTAACCGGCTCCAAACAGGCCCATGGGGGGAGGTGCAAAGGCGACGTTTGCGAGGAGAAAAAATGCGATAGCCGAAAGAGCAACCGAAACGGCGGCGATGGTCAAAAAACGGCGCATGCCGAGGCTATACATCGTTCCGGCGACCCAAATAGGCGTGACCACCGGATAGCCGACAATCGGCAAGAGCCAGAGAAAGACAGACGTCCCAAAAAGTACCGCGGCAAGTCGCCACGGCTTCCCGCTCTCTCGAACGGGCGTCTGATTATTTGACAGCATTAGCGCAATGAGCGCGAGGCCTGCTAACAGTCCGCCCGACAACATCGGCATCAGATCGCTGCCATGCGCCGTCCCATCGCTAAAATCGCGGGCCGCAATAACCGCGCCAAACCCGACAAGGGCCAGCGCGGTCAACACGATACGTTCCAGTATCATGCGAATTTCACTATCATTCGGCGAGTAATCCCATCGACGCCAACGCGGGGCGAAGGGATGCATCCATCCCGCTCAAAAACGCTTCGAAACCTTCCGGTCCGGCATAGACCAACGGGATTGCACGCTCCGCCGCCATGCTTTGAAAACTCTCGCTTTCGAAGCAGGCCTTGAGCCCTTCGACCAGCGCTGCTTTCACATCATCAGGCAACCCTTTGGGTGCGGCCAAGCCACGCCAATCATAAATCGGAGCGTCCAGCGGATACCCTGCTTCGGCGATAGTGGGTACGTCTGGAAAGCCTGCGACACGTTCATCTGCCACCACGGCGAGAATGCGAACTTCACCTGCGTCGGCCAGCTGCTTTACTTCGTCCGCACCAGAGGTCGAGACGGCGATGTGTCCACCCAACAGGGCGGTGCGAACCTTGGCTGAGCCGTCAAAAGGTACATAGTTGAACGTTGCCCCATGCGCGTCCGCAACCGTTGCAGCCGCCAGGTGCCACGAGCCACCGGTCCCGGAATGACCCACGGTAACCACACCGGGGTTCTCTGTCGCATAGGTCATCAGATCGCCCAGCGTTTGCCATTCGCTGTCAGCTGAAACTGTGATTGCACCAGCACTTTGATTTATCAGTTGTAACAGATCGAAATCATCTGGCCCCAGGTCAACCATGCCCATCGGCTGGTAGGCGGAGAGCTGGAACGTGATCAATCCAATTGTATAGCCATCGGGTCTCGCGGTGGACGTGGCGCCCATGCCCGAGGCGCCGACAGCGCCGGTCCGGTTAACAACATTAACGCCGGTGCCAAGACAATTTTCCGCATCGGCGACCAGCGTCCGCGCAATTGTGTCCGTGCCGCCGCCCGCAGACCACGGCACGATCAGTGTGATGTCCTTGTCCGGAAACTCCGCAAAGACTGGTGTGGCGATCACACTTGCTGCAAGCATAAGAAAAGTAAATTTCATCATATCATCCTCCTTCGAGATCCGGGAATTGAAGCGTGTCGTGCCGCCCGGTCCGCACGACACCTAGGGTCACGTCTTGCTCGTTGACCTCGAAAACCGAATGGCTGACCTCTGGCTCCTTCAGGATTGCCAACAATGCCTTCGTTTCTTCTGCGTTGCGGGCGCGCTCGGGCGAGGCCAGTGCTGCCTCCATGGCCGCGCGATTCTGGTACGTCATTTCAAGTGCCAGAACTGCACCTGCCAGACGACCGTCCCCTTCGGAGGGGACCAAAACGCGCAGGCTTTGAAGGCCAGGGAATGCAGATATGAGCGGTAGCATGCGCGTGCGCAGGTGTTGGTCGAAATCAGACCGATCAGCGTCGTCCAATGTGCCGTGGAAAAGGGCAAAGCGGACAATCATGACTGCTCAAAGGGGTCGAAAAATGGCGCAGGTGTCAGGATCGTATTGACTTGGCGCAGCAAATTGCCGCTTTCCGCGCTGAGCTTGAGAAAATTCTGCCATTCCGGGTCCGTGGACAATGCGGCACGCTTGCGGGCTCGATCCTCAGCATCGTTGTAAACCCAGATGTGCACGTAGGAATTAACATCTCCCGTCTCGACCGCGCCGTAAACGATGGGTTGGCCCAGATGCCGCCGCTGCGCCTCCCAGCCATGATCCTCATAAAGCTTCATGTGCTTTTTGATGCGGCCGGGATGGCAAGTGTAAATGCGATGATCATAGATCATGGGCAGGGTCCTTTCGGCGTTTGGGTGAAATGAGATCGGAAAAGGAGTACGCGAACATCGTCGCTCCCGAGATCGGTATCGCGGCGTAAAAGTACGCCGTTTGCAAACCAAGGATCGGGGTCAACGCGCGGGCCCTGAGTGTAAGCGTCAAGCCGTACCAGGTCATCGCAGCCAGAAAGGTAAGGCTCAGTACCGAAATCAAGACCTGCAACGACCGCGCTGGTGCTGGCGGCAATGCATCCATCAGCCAGTTCACCTGAAAATGATCCCGTTCCCGCCAAAGTGCGGCAGCCCCCACAAAGACCATCCAGGCAAAGAGCCCTTGTACAACCTCATCGAACCAGGCGAACCCTGCCAACTGAAAAGTCCGCGCGACAACGTTAACAAACAAGAGGGCGAAGAGCGCAGCCAGACATGCTATCGGGATAGCGCGTAGAACCTGACCTATTCGACGGTCAAGCACGCTCATGCCCCCAGTATCAAACGCGGCAGCAAGGTGGAAACACCCGGTACGGCTACGACCAGAAAGAGCACCAGCGCCAACCCGATTAAGTAAGGCACGAGCGCGCGCGTCAGTCGCCCGACCGGTAGTTTCGCCACCGAAGCGACCGCGAACAACACCATCCCCACCGGCGGGGTCAGAAGTCCCAACATGGAGCACATGATCATGATCACCCCGAACTGAACCGGGTCGACTCCTATCTGCTGCATTACCGGCGCAAAGAGCGGTACCGTCAACACGATGACGGCGATCCCTTCGAGAAACATGCCCAACACCAACAGAACCGCCACCACGATGCCGAGAATGACTGCCGGATTGTCCGATAGGCTTACCATCGACGTCACCAGCTCGTTGGGCACTCGCTGATGCACCAGCAGCCAGCCAAAAAAGCCGGCGGCGGCAATTACGAACATCACACGAATGGTGTGTTGCAGTGTGATCCAGAAAATACCGGGCAGATCGTGTGGTTTGATCTCGCGGTAGACGATCACAGACAGGAACATTGCGTAGGCGCTGGCGGCGACGCCTGCCTCGGTCGGCGTGAACAACCCGCCAAAAATCCCGGCGATAATGATTACCGGTGTTAGCAACGAAAATGCGGCGCCCTGAAAGCTGTGCCAAATTTCGGCCCAGTCGATATGATCCGCGCGTGGCATCTTGTGGCGCAACGCCATCAGCCAGACAGCCCCCATGAGGGCCAGCGCCATAAGAACGCCGGGTACAACGCCCGCCAGGAACAGCTGTGCGACCGATACGCCGGTGATTGACGAATAAAGTACGAAAGGGATCGATGGTGGAAAGACGGGTCCGATGGTTGAGGACGCCGCAGTAATCGCGGCGCTGAAGTCCGGGTCATAGCCCTTGTCAGCCATCGCTTTCAACTCGACCTGACCCAAACCCGCCGCATCGGCTACAGCGGCACCGGACATACCGGAAAAGAAGAGGGAGGCGAGCACATTGACCTGACCCAGGCCACCGCGCACATGACCCACGCAAGCATTCGCAAACCGAAAAATTCGCGCTGTGATTCCGCCCGTGTTCATCAGCGTTCCAGCCAGGATGAAAAAGGGGATCGCCAATAGGGTGAAGCCGGTGGTTGCAGAAAACATCCGCTGCGGCAGCATCTCGAGAATACGAAAGTCCCCTTGCAGCGCATAGAAGCCCACTGCCGTCAGACCCAAAGAAACGGCGACGGGCAAGCCGAGGGCAATCAGCAGCACTAGCGCACTGAGGATAAGAAACGTGGTCATGAAGAGGGCCTTTGTAAGCCGCCTGCACATCGGAATGCGCAAGCGGCCGGCTGATTACTTCAAAAAGCCGAGGAATGTGTCCATGTTCTCCTGTCCGGAGAACTCTGCAACACGCTCTCGTGCGGGTCCCATCAACGCGGCGAAGGGTGCGAGTTCGGGGCGGGTCACGGCCATGCCTGCTGCTTCCAATGCTGCGATCTCGTCTTCCTCCTGCGCGATGACAGCGGCGCGCATCATGTCTCCGGCCCGCTTGCTTTCCTCGCGCAGAATGCTCTGCTGTTCAGAGCTAAGTGCGTCAAAGACATCCTTGTTGATGACATGCACCATCGAGTTGTAGACGTGGCGTGTCAGTGCGAGGTTTTCCTGAAAGTCATTCAGCTTGAAGTGGTAGATCACGCCGATCGGGTTTTCCTGCCCATCGACCACGCCCTGGTTCAAAGCGTTGGGCAGTTCAGGAAATGCGATCTGTGTCGTTGCGGCGCCAAGCCCCTCCATTGCGGCCACAATCTGAAGCTCGGACGGCGTACGCAGTTTGAGGCCTTGTACATCCTCAGGTGTGTTGATGGGACGCACAGAATTGGTGATGTTGCGGAAGCCGTATTCCCAATTTGACAGCATTACCAATCCCTGTTCCTCGAGCTTTGGCGCAGCCCAGTCGGTAAAAGGTCCGTCCAGAACCGCATGCGCTTCTTCGTAACTGGAGAAGGCAAAGGGCGTCATCACGGTGCCAAAGGCCTTTTCATATTTATCAAGTGCACCCTGTGTCGGCAGGTTCATCTCAATCGCTCCCAGAACGGTCTGTTCCAGCTGCTCTGGCGGGCTGCCGAGTTGGTTGGCTGGATAGAGCTCGACCGCTACAGCGCCATCTGTGCGTGCGTTAACTGCTTCAGCGAATGATTGTGCCGCGATGTGTCCCGGATGGGTTTCAGCGGCGAAATGCGCCAGTCGAAGAGTCACATCCTGCGCCATCGCTGTGCCAGACAAAAGCGCTGTGGCAGCCGCCGTCAAAAGTAGTTTGTTGAGCATTTTGGTTTCCTCCCATTTATGTTTTGACTTTTTGGTCCGCGCTTTTTGAAAGCGCGGGTCGTTCACGCGTCGGCTTCGGGCAGTTTCGCCTCAATGCCGGTCAGGTCCTCGTATGCTTTGATCACAGCCGTGCAGCCCTCGTCGCCGTGCCCCATGATCGAGGCCAATGCGTAGGTCTGATGAACGGATTGTGCCATGAAGCCCGGCAGGCCTGCCCGCTCTATCCATTCGGCGTAGTAGCGGACGTCTTTCTGCGCATTGGTGAGCGACATGTGCGGCGTAAAATCGCGGCGCAGTGTTAGCTCGCCATAAAGGTCCATCATTCCAGACCTGCCGCCGGCTGCAGAGATGATTCCTATGACCTTGCTCATGTCGAGGCCGTCCTTCGCGGCCAAGGCAAAACCTTCGCAGAAGGTCGCGACATTGGCGAAGGCGATATAGTTGTGGATTAACTTGAGCCGGATGGCGTGGCCTGCCGGACCCACATGAAAGATGTTCTCGGCATAGGTTTCGAACACCGGCCGCAGCCTCTCAACCAGGTCTTCGTCTCCGCCGAACAGGATGTTGACTTCGCCTCGGTCCGCATGAGCAGGGGTGCGTGTCATTGGTGCTTCTGCGTAGTGAACGCCCACCGCATCACAGGCCGCTCGCATCAGATCGACGTGATCGGCTGACACTGTTGTGTGATCAACCAGAACATCGCCGGGCGACATTGCGGCCAGCGCGCCATCTGACCCAAGGACGATACCCTGCACCGCCTCGGCGGTTGTTACGCAGATCATCAACACGTCACTGTCTGCTGCCATTTGTTGGACAGTGCCGCTCGCCGCAGCGCCCTGCGCAACGGCATGCGCAACGCGGTTTGGGTCAAGATCGGCCACCGTCAAGTTGACGCTATGGGCGGCCATGTTCTTAGCCAGCCCGCGACCCATGCCGCCTAAGCCAATCAATCCGATTCTCATGCTGTCCTCCCGTTTCATCAGCAACAAAGCATCAAATCAGTTGTCAGACAACCTGTTTTCTTTTAACCTGTTTGAAATCGTTGGCGAGAAGGGTGTATGTAATCATCCAGTAACATCGTTTCTTGGAGCGCATTCATGGTGGACACTACAGACTTGTTTGATCGTATTGACCGACCCCGGCGGTTGCCTGATGAGGTCGCAGTTTCAATAATCGGGGCCATTGAAGGCGGGCAATTGGTCGCCGGAGATCGGTTGCCCACCGAAGCAGATTTGGCAAAACGCTTCGGAGTTGCCCGAACAGTTGTGCGGGAAGCTATTTCGCTGCTGCGCTATGACGGCATTGTCGACTCGCGCCGTGGCGTCGGGGCTTTTGTCACGGATGCGTCGCAAAGGTCTTCGTTTAGAATCAGTCCCGCCTGCTTTGAAAAACGCAAACAGATCGTTCAGCTTTTGCAGCTGCGTACCGGCGTGCAAGCTGGCGCGTGCGCCCTAGCCGCCAGTACGCGCACAAGCGAACAAATGGAAAAGATTGAAGAGACATATGCTCAGATGGTTGCAGCAGACAAGCTCGGGCCGGCAAATGCGCTTGAGGAGCGCGTGGACAGCGAGCTTTTGCTTTATCGCCGTATTACCGAGGCTTCCAACAACCCCTATTATGCCGAGGTGGTTGCGATGATAGAGGCGAATATTCAGAACAACCTGCGTTCTGCCTTTCTTAAGAACGCTGCGGCATCTGAATTCGGCGCGGACATCATTAAAGAGCATTACGCTGTTATGAAGGCCCTGCGGGAAGGTGATGTTGAAGCGGCACGGACTTCGGCCCGCACACGGTTTGAACGGGCCGCGGACCGCCTTGCTGCTCGCGCGGACTTTGCCTGAAAGGACCCTGCTAAATGACCACTTCATCTCCGCCGTCACACGGTGGCGCGTTGTTGACAGAATGTCTTTTAGCACAGGGTGTTGAGCGCATATTCTGCATTCCAGGTGAGAGTTTTCTGGCTGCACTTGACGGGTTGCATGACGCCGATATCGATGTGGTCGTCGCGCGCCAGGAAGGCGGGGCGGCGATGATGGCGGAGGCAACGGGCAAGCTGACAGGACGACCGGGTGTTGCCTTCGTGACGCGTGGTCCAGGGGCCACAAACGCCAGTGCAGGCGTTCATATTGCTTTTCAAGACAGCACACCAATGATCCTTTTCGTGGGACAGGTCGCAAGCGACCAGCGAGATCGAGAAGCGTTTCAGGAAGTTGATTATCGGGCAATGTTCGGCCCACTGGCGAAATGGGTCGCAGAGATCGATCGAGCAGACCGCATTCCCGAATACGTTAGTCACGCGTTTCACGTTGCCCAGACCGGACGGCCAGGACCTGTTGTGCTTGCTTTGCCGGAAGACATGCTATCGGGCCCTGCATCGGCGTTGGCAGTTCAGGCGGCGACGCTTCCGTCCGGCAAAGCATCCGAAGACGACATCAAAGCTGTCATAGAGAAGCTTTCCGCATCAGAAAGACCCATGATGATTGTCGGTGGCGCAACATGGGATGCCGAGGCGTCCGAGGCTCTGGGAAAGTTCGCCGGCAAGATGGGGCTGCCTGTTGGAGCGTCATTCCGCTGTCAGGATTTTCTCGACAACCGCCATTCCAACTACGTTGGCGACGTAGGCATTGGTATCAATCCTGCGCTGGCCCAGCGGGTGCGCGATGCGGATGTGCTCCTCGCGTTAGGCGCGCGGTTGGGAGAGATGACGACCTCGGGGTACACTCTTCTTACGCCGCCGGTTTCGGCGCAAAAGCTTATCCACATTCACGCAGATCCCTCCGAGATTGGCCGGGTGTACCGTCCAGAGCTGGCCGTGGTGGGCCAACCCGGACCAGTTATCAAGCAGATTGCGCAGACTGCAACAACGCGCGCTGGTGGCGAATGGCTGAGCCAAGCGCGCCGCGACTATGAGGTGTGGCAGCGGCCAGTTGAAACGCCCGGTTCGCTGAAAATGGAGCAGGTCATTATGCATCTCAACGAAGTTCTGCCTGACGATGCGATCCTTACGAACGGGGCTGGCAATTATTCCGCTTGGCTGCATCGCTATTATCGGTATCGCGGTTGGCGCACGCAACTGGCGCCAACTTCTGGCTCGATGGGCTACGGCCTTCCGGCCGCAATAGCGGCCAAACTCCAGTTTTCTGAGCGCGACGTCATCTGCCTTGCGGGCGACGGATGTTTCCAGATGGTGAGCCAGGAATTTGGCACAGCCAGTGAACAAGGCGCAGCGGTGATCGTGATCATATCCGACAATGGAATGTACGGCACGATCCGCATGCACCAGCAACGCCATTATCCCGGACGGCCGTCCGGGACGCAGATGGCCAACCCGGATTTCGCTGCGCTCGCAAAGGCGTATAATGGGTTCGGCGTGGCGGTTTCCCAAACCGAAGACTTCGCGCCCGCTTTGGCCGATGCGCGCGCCAGCGGCAAGCCTGCAATCTTGCACCTAAAACTCGATCCTGCGGCCCTGTCGCCGAAACTGCGACTTGAAGGTCGCCCATGAGGCATCGACTATGACCGAACTGACGGGCAAGCATCTTATCAACGGCAGGTGGGTGGGCTCCACATCAACCTTTGAAAGCGTGGCAATTGGCGCAGAAGCGTTGAGGGTGTCCGAGAGAAACTCGCAAGACGTTGATGCCGCGGTTCTTGCGGCGGATGCCGTTTTTGCACGCCTTTCCGCGATGCCACCTGAACGCCATTCTGCGCTCCTGTGCTCGATCGCGGCTCAAATCGATGTGCTTGGTGACGAGATCACTGCTTCCGGCACCGCCGAAACGGGCCTACCCGAAGCTCGCCTGATCGCAGAGCGGGGCCGCACCACTGGTCAGCTGCGCCTATTCGCTGAGTACATCAAAACCAGAGATCACCTAGACCGGCGTCATGACGCGGCAAAACCAGAACGCAAACCTCTGCCTAGTCCGGACTTGAGATCTGTCATGCGCCCCGTGGGACCTGTCGCGATCTTTGGCGCCTCCAACTTCCCGCTCGCGTTCTCAACGGCGGGGGGGGACACTGCAAGCGCACTGGCCGCAGGCTGTCCTGTGATCGTCAAAGGCCATCCGGCCCATCCCAGGACCGGAGAAATTGTCGCGACAGCTATCGCCGCTGCCGTAGCCAGCGAGGGCTACCCGGTCGCAACCTTCCAGATGATACAGGGCAGCACGCATGATCTCGGCCGTGCGATGGTCGAGCACCCATTGATATGTGCCGTGGGCTTTACCGGCTCTCTGGGCGCTGGTCGTGCGCTCTTTGACATCTGCGCAGGCCGACCCACTCCGATCCCCTTTTTCGGAGAGCTTGGGTCGATAAACCCGGTATTCATCCTACCAAATGCACTGTCGTCCCGCGGAACGGACATCGCAAAAGACTGGGCGGCCTCCCTAACTATGGGAGTGGGTCAGTTCTGTACAAATCCCGGACTGATCGTACTGCCGGAGGGGCCTGAGGGCGATGCTTTTCTTGCGTCAGCCGTGAACGTACTAGGCAACGTACCGTCTCAAACGATGCTGACTGAGCCTATCGCAAACGGTTTTGCCGAAGGCCAGCGCGCGGTCTTCTCAGTCAGTACGCCGCTGGTTGAGGGCGAACACAACGGCCGTGAGGTCACGCCTGCGGTTGCCTCGGTCACGGCGGCTGAGTTTGCGGTTAGGCGATCATTGACTCATGAAGTGTTCGGGCCGTTCGGTCTTGTTGTGCGGACGAAAACATCAGCAGAAATGCTTGCCATTGCAGCAGGGCTCGATGGTCAGCTAACTTGCAGTCTGCAATTGAACGAAGGAGATACCGCACTGGCGCGCGAGCTCTTGCCGATCCTCGAACGCAAGGCGGGTCGCATTTTGGCCAACGATTTTCCGACAGGGGTCGAGGTTGCTTCAGCGATGATCCACGGTGGCCCATATCCCGCATCAACCAACTTTGGGCATACGTCCGTCGGCACCATGGCGATCCGACGTTGGTTGCGACCGATCTGTCTCCAAGGTTTTCCAAGCTACCTCGAAGCTTGAGATTTATTGTTAGGCTTGGTGACATGGTTTGCGGATCCCGTTGGCCACTCGTAACTCGAAAGAACCTACTCTCTAAATTTCTGGCATGAGCGATCTATCATGACCCTCTGCGAGCTATTTCGCTTGCGCGTATGAAGTCCAGCTATGGCAACTGCGAAACTCTCTTAGCGGCGTCGAACTGCAAGAACACCGTGCGCAGCGATTGCGGCCACGCAAACCGGGCTGACTTCGACGAGCGGTCGCGCGGATCTTTTGGAACCGCACACTGAAATGGGGCAAAACGATTGCGCGACCGTTTGTTCAGGTCGAGCGATGCGCGCAAGAGGATTTTTCAGCGGAACTTATGCAAGCTAAACGTTTGAACCTTTTGTCACTGCAAGCTAGCCTGAACGCGAACAAAAAGCAGGGCAGGGTTGCATGCAACTGGTTTTCCACGCCGGTGCGCATTTCACAGAAGAAGATCGGCTGATTAAATGCCTTTTGCGCAATCAGGATGCTTTGGCCGGCAAGGGTGTTGTGGTTCCCGGCCCGAGTAAGTACCGGAAACTTTTGCGCAAAACACTGTCTGTACCCAATGATGCAGTTTTTGCCGCGGATGCGCGCGATGTCCTTCTTGATGCCATTCTGGATAATGCAGGTGCAGACCGCGTAATTCTCTCCAACGCCCATTTGTTTGGCGTACCGCGTGCAGCGCAGCGTCGTGGAATGCTCTATCCGCAGGCACCGGAGCGCATGGCGCGGCTGGCACAGATTTTTAGAACAGATCAGCTTGAACTTTTTATGGCCGTCCGCGATCCCGCAACGTTTTTGCCGGCCTGCTTTCGTAAGTCACCGCATGATACGCTTGCCGATTTCATGCGGGGAATTGACCCGCGTCAGGTGCGCTGGTCCGACACGTTTGCGCGCATTCGGGAGGCCGCCCCGGAGGTGCCGGTAACGGTGTGGTGCAATGAGGATGCTCCACTTTTGTGGTCGCAGATTGTGCGCGAACTGGGTGTCATGGAGCATGGTGATTTTGTGATCGGCGGTTTTGACCTCTTGTCAGATATCATTTCGGATGAAGGCATGCGCCGGTTTGTGGATTACATCAAAAGCAAGTCGAAAATGAGCGAGATTCAGGTGCGTCGGGTCATGATGGCGTTCATGGAGAAATTCGCTCTGGAACAGGCGATCGAAGAGGAAATTGACGTTCCGGGCTGGACCGGCGATATGATCACAGAGCTGAGCGAGCTTTATGACGAGGATATGGCGACGCTTGCCCGGATTCCGGGCGTGACGTTGATTTCACCCTGATCCGCCTTGTTAAAGCATTACTGCTTCTCCGCTATGCGCAGATTGCTGGGCCGCGAGGCCCATGCGCACAGCCCACACCCCGTCTTCGAAGGTCACGGCGGGATGCGGGGTCTTGCCACGCACAAGATCGAGAAACCCCAGATGCTGGTAGTACGTTGAGCCGTTGTGGTCGCCGGCATCCAAAAGAAAAGGGTCGACCGGTACTTCTCGCACTTCGGGACGTTTCGGCGCGCGTGGGCTGATTTCCAGAAGGGGTATGGGTGCAGGGCCAATATCGGTCGGCCAAAACCGTGTGGGGCCTGGTACGAAAGCCTCCACTTTGCCGCCGCTGCCAATCGCGGAAATAACCTCTTGATACCGTGCGCCTTCAGCAAACATGCAAAGCTCCAGCATTGCGCGCGCACCGCCATCAAAGTCGACGATGACATAGCCATTGTCGAGGATATCCGGGATGTGCCCGTCATACATTTCGGTCAAATGATTGACCGATTGTGCAGCGCTGGCCATGATACGAACCGGGTTTTGCCCAAGCGCCAGACGCATGAGATCGAAAAAGTGGCAGCATTTCTCGACAAAAGTGCCACCGGTTTTGACATTGAACCGGTTCCAGTCGTCGACCTTTTGCAAGAAAGGAAATCGATGTTCTCGTAGCGTCAGCATCTGAATGCCGCCAGTGACTGCCTGTGCATTCTCCAAAAGAGCGGCAATTGGAGGCATATAACGGTATTCCATAGCCACCCAGATCGGCGCCGGGTATATTGCTGCGATCTTCTCAAGCTGCGGGATGTCTCTGGCATCCGTTAGCAAGGGTTTTTCGACCAGCAATGGTAAAGGACGCGTTGCGGCGATTTCGATGATCTGGTCTGCGTGAAAGTGGTTTGGGCTCGCAATTAAAAGGCAGTCAAGATTAGGAACATCCAACAGGTCCGCAAGTGACGCAGTGAACCGAGCCTGAGGGGCCAGAACCGACGCGGCGGTGCGCATTTGCGCGTTTGGTTCATAGATCGCGGCCACTGCGGCGCCGTCCAACAGCGCGATGTTTTTGAGGTGCTCTTGCCCCATCATGCCGCAGCCAACAAGGCCGTATTGAATTACAGGGGCCATTTTCTCTCCTGATTATTTGAGCCGCTGGACGTAAACCGCACGTCCGGTATCAAACCATGTGCGCGAAAATTCGACTGGGGTTTTTTCGTTTGACCAACTGAAGCGCTCAATGAAACCGCTGGTGCTGCCGAACGGCGCGAAAGTGCGCGGTGTCCAGTCGGGAAATTGCGCGACACTGACGCGGTCCTCAGCCCGTGTGATCCAGATATTCAACCGCTTGAGGTAAGTCTGGTAAAGCGATTCTGACAGGATGCCCTGGCTCAAAGTCCCTACGGAAGCGTCGAGCCAGATTTCTTCCACCGCAATTGCTACATCATTCAGGAACCGCAAACGCCGCACACGCGATGCACGGTCGGACTGTCCAAAAGCGGGCAGATCTTGCGGTTTCTTGCAGATATCAAAAGACAAGATCCTTGCAGTTGGCAATCCACCACCATCAAGGCGTTCAAGGCGGAACATTGCGTAAACACCTTTGTGCGCGTCTGAATGCTGAATGTAGTTTCCAGACCCCTGGATGCGGCGCAGCAGGCCTTTTGTTTCCAATTCCGCCAAGGCTTTGCGCAAGGTACCGATGGACGTTCCATAGGATTTCGCCATCTCCCGCTCGGGCGGCAGCCGTTCTCCCTCCAGCAGGCGCCCAGCGTCGATCTCGCGAATGATCAGTTCACTCAACTGAATGTATTTGGGCAGAGCCCCCGTGTGATCTTGTTCAGAAAGCATCGGGATTTCGGATCTCAGATCAAATTGATACACTATTGATGCACACAGATCGAAGTGCTATTCAAGCCAAAACGTCAGGCCAATTCAGGTCACTCAGGGAAAGGGTTTACATGACACTTGTGCCGGTTACGTCAGCCGATCTGGACGCCGCGGAAGTCTCATGGTTTGCCGCGCTCTGTTCGGATGATTACCAGTTTCTTGGCGTGCCGGACGGCGATCTGCGCTCCAGCTGGGCGCATTGCTCTGACATTGTGCGAACGGCCGAGGCTCAGGGCTTTCGCAATATCCTGTGCCCGTCGTCTTATCAGGTGGGACAGGACACTCTGAGCTTTGTTGCAGGTTGTGCGCCGATCACACAAAAGATTAATTTGTTGGCGGCGGTGCGATGCGGCGAAATGCAGCCCATTATGCTTGCCCGGACATTGGCAACGCTGGATCACATGCTGGAGGGCAGACTGACCGTCAACATTATCAGTTCAGACTTTCCCGGTCAGAAAGAACCCAGCCCTTATCGGTACCAACGCTCCCGAGAGGTGGTAGAGATACTCAAACAGGCGTGGAGCCGTGACGAAATCAACTTTGAAGGTGAAGTTTACAATTTCTCCGGTCTGACCACCGATCCAGCGCGCCCGTACCAGTCTGGTGGCCCGTTGCTTTACTTTGGTGGGTATTCACCTGACGCCCTCGCGCTCTGTGCGGAGCACTGCGATGTCTATCTTATGTGGCCCGAACCCAAGAACGCGCTGGCGGAGCGGATGAAAGCAGTGAACGCGCTTGCTGCTGAGTGTGGCCGTACTCTGGATTATGGCTTGCGTGTGCATGTGATCGTGCGCGACACTGAAACTGAAGCCAGAGAATACGCCGATTACATCGTGTCCAAACTGGACGATGACTATGGACGCAAAATCCGCGAGCGCGCTTTGGATGCCACGTCGCTGGGCGTTGCGCACCAATCCAAAAATCGTGATGTCGCAGATGAATTCGGGTATGTGGAACCGCACCTGTGGACAGGTGTAGGACGC
>JBCCXN010000037.1:0-13505 GCA_039191495.1 Pseudomonadota bacterium
CATCCTTCATTTGGGGATCATGGGGCCGAAACAGGATCGACGAACGTCTAAAGGGGTTTGCTTTGTTTCGGTGAGATACCACCGTTATCGGTTCAAAACGTACAATTGCAAATGACAATCGTGCACCGGTAGCGATGGCTGCGTAAGCAGTCGGAGTTTCCGAAATCTAAGTCCTGGCGCCATGCAGTGTCAGGCGGGGTTCGCAGGCACCTGGCAACAGAAGCCTGCACTTTCCAAACAACGAAACAAACAGTTGTCCGGCGCAAGTTTTTTTTAATGCACTCCGACACGTCACGATTGAAAGCCCGCAATGGCGCGCATTCAAGCGATGTAACGCGGTTGGGGCTTTGGGCTCAGACACGTTTTGGACTGCCGTCAGCGGTCTGGTCGTTAAGCAATATTGGCAATTGACGCACTACCGCCACCTATGCAACGTCTTTCACCATGGGGTTCAGCGATTGCCCCGTGAGGCTCAGGCCCAAGTATCGCATCCTGATACACGAAGAAGGATGCCCGCCATGGCCAGATTTAACTGCATTGCAGCAAACACCCTTGATCGTCTGATCGGCACACCGGCTGCTCCGGCAGTCGTCGATGTGCGACTTGAAGAGGATGTCGCCCAAATACCATTTTTAATTCCGACGGCAATCCGCTGTGCGCACAGCGACGTTGCAAACTTGTGCAGTCAGCTCGGTAAGCGGTCCACGGTGTTGGTATGCCACAAAGGTCTGAAGCTCAGTCACGGCGCTGCAGCCATTTTGCGCAGTTTCGGTGTCCGTGTGGAAGTGCTGGAGGGCGGCATGATGGGTTGGTCGGATGCAAAGCTCCCCGCGTTACAACTTGACCGATTTCCAACCGGCGCGCCGGGCTCGCTTTGGGTGACGCGGCAGCGACCCAAGATCGACAGGGTCGCCTGCCCATGGCTCATACGCCGGTTTGTGGACGTACAGGCGAAATTTCTGTTTGTCCCGGCAAGTGAGGTTCTGGCCGTGGCTGATCGTTTTGACGCGATACCCTTCGACGTGTCGGGAGCGGTCTGGTCGCACGAAGATGACAAATGCACTTTCGACAGCCTGCTGAATGGGTTTTCTCTGCATTCTCCTGCCCTTGATCGCATGGCACATATCATTCGCGGTGCCGACACAAACACCCACAGTCTTGCGCCTGAGAGCGCTGGTCTCCTAGCGTTCTCCGTGGGCCTGTCGCGAAGTTATTCAGACGATCTTGAGCAGTTGGAAGCCGGTCTGCCAATGTATGACGCACTCTATCGCTGGGCACGTGATGGACAAAGAGAATCGCATGACTGGCCAGGGCAACACATATGAAACCCATCTCCTATGCCGACCTCGTTCGAATATTCGGGCGCATCGGTTTTTTGTCGTTTGGCGGTCCCGCCGCTCAGATCGCGTTTATGCACCGCACCCTGGTGGACGAGCAAAAGTGGTTGGATGAAGACGCGTTTTTGCGAGCCCTGTCTTTGTGCATGTTGTTGCCGGGACCCGAAGCAATGCAGCTTGCGACCTATGCTGGCTGGCGCTTGCGCGGCATTACTGGCGGTTTGATCGCAGGCTTGCTCTTTGTGATACCCGGCGCGGTCTTGATCGGCGTATTGGCTTTGTTTTATGCGACCTATGGCCAAGTTCCTTTGGTTCAAGCTGCGTTTACAGGGATCAAAGCCGCCGTTTTTATGATCGTGCTTCAAGCGCTTTCGAAAGTGGCGGGCAAAGCGCTCACGACCAAACTGGCATGGCTTATGGCGGGCGCAGCCTTTGTCGCTCTGTTCGTGTTTGGCGTTCCTTTCCCCGTGGTAATTGCTGTGGCTGCCGCGATTGGTGCGCTCGCTTACAGCGATACGGCAACACCGTCCTCAAAACCGGTGCCGGTGAATGCGCGCCCGCTGTTCGTCATCCTGATCTGGGGCGCATTGTGGTCTGTGCCCGTCTTAGCGCTTGCACTCTTCAATCAAGATTTCTTGCTCGATGTCGCGCTCTTTTTCTCAAAGCTGGCGGTCGTAACTTTCGGCGGGGCTTATGCAGTTCTTGCTTATATGACACAGGCCGTCGTGTCTGATTTTGGCTGGATCAGCACCGACCAGATGATTGACGCTCTGGGGTTGGCGGAAACGACACCCGGCCCGCTTATCCTTGTAACCCAATTCGTGGCGATGCTCGCAGGGCACAAACACGGCGGCGCAGGGCTTGCCATAACCGCAGGTTTGCTTGCACTCTGGGTGACTTTTGTACCCTGTTTTCTCTGGATTTTTCTTGCCGGACCTTATCTTGACCAGATTTCCGCACGTCCGCGCATTGATCAGGCGCTCAAAGCAATCACGGCAGCTGTTGTCGGCGTCATACTGAATCTTGCGCTCTGGTTTGGAATTCATGTGCTCTTTAACGACGTCGCAACTGTGGCGGGGGGGCTGGCTGCTCCCCGGCCCGTGCTTGCCTCGCTGGATCTCGTCGCGCTTGGGCTGACGGCGCTTGCAGCTGCACTGATACTGGGCCTCAAACGCCCGATCGTACAATCGCTGGGCGCGATGGCTTGTGCTGGTTTAGTCGCCGCCTTTGTGTTGTAGAAAGAGAAACTGCGCCGTCAGGTCTTTCCTCTGGAAAGGAATCGGTTATGCTTTTTCAGAGGATCGACCAGACCAGAGGTAGCCGATGGCCCGCTCCATTGATTACGGAAATCTGATGCATGAAGCCATGCGCGGCCTGATCCGCAAGGTTCTGCTCGATGTCTGTGAAAACGGACTGCCGGGCGATCACCACTTCTTTATCACGTTCGATACCAGTCATCCGGATGCTGAGTTGGCGGACTGGCTGTTCGACCGATACCCGGGCGAAATGACCGTTGTCATGCAGCATTGGTACGACAAACTTGATGTGTCTGAGGAGGGATTCGCCGTAACGCTGAACTTCGGGGACTCTCCCGAACCACTTTACATCCCGTATGACGCAATCAAAACCTTTGTCGATCCGTCGGTTGAGTTCGGCCTGCGCTTTGAAACGCAATCGGACGAGGAAGGAGAAACGGCATCATCACCGGTGACACCACCTAAACCGTTGCCATCGAAGCCGAAAACAACACCGCCGGTTGAGGACAAATCAAAGGATGCGGAAGTGGTGTCTCTCGACAGTTTCAGAAAGTAGCAGCTACTGCTTTTCCAGAAATGTCGAAACCGTGCGCAGAATTTCTCCATTGCGCACGCGACGGAAATCGAGATTGAGACCGCCAGGCGCGAGTTTGCGATCAAATTCTTGCATCTCGTAACCACCTGATTCAGTTACAAACATTGAGTAAACAGTAAGACTGTCGCCGTCGATTTGACCCCAGACGTAAGGCTCACCTTTCATGGGGTCGAGTTGAACAAGGTGACCAAACACATTTTTCTTCTGTGCGGCGGCGTATACCCCCTCGCGTTCCGTTGGCACAAAATCAACGGTGTATGATTTTTCATTGACCGATCCGTCTTTGCGATACGTCGAAGATGTCCAGCTGACCCTGAAACCCTCGTCCTGTTCCGAGATATCGACACTCATGTCGCGATCGCGGCTCTCACCATTTGCAGAAACCACTTCCGCCGAACCGGTGTAACTTCCCAAAAATGGCGCAATATCCGCACGGGCACCGAACGCAAAAGCGACAAACATCATGGCTGTGAATACGATAGCACCAGAGTTGCGCAATGGCAGCAGAAAACGGACCATGGTTTGTCCTCTCCAATTAACGTATGACGCGAGCACAGCGCACCTTAACATTAAATAAGCATTTTCACACGTCATACAACGCGGGCGACGGGCTTTGTCCGGTTGCGCGGGCGTCCCAGCAGAGCTAAACCGCAAAGGACATTACGAAGACGGAGCGCACCATGTCCCAAACCCGCACCGAAACCGACAGTTTTGGCCCGCTCGAAGTTCCCGCCGACAAATACTGGGGCGCGCAGACCCAACGCTCCATCATGAATTTTCCGATCGGTTGGGAAAAACAGCCCGTCGCGATCGTTCGCGCGCTCGGTGTGATCAAACAGGCTTGCGCGCAAGCCAATCTGGAGTTGGAAAAACTGGATAAGCCGCGGGGAACAGCGATACTTCAGGCCGCCAGCGAAGTTGTCGCTGGCAAATTCGATGACAATTTTCCCCTCGTGGTCTGGCAAACCGGATCAGGCACTCAATCGAACATGAATGCCAACGAGGTGATTGCCAACCGGGCTATAGAAATCATGGGCGGCGAAATCGGATCGAAAGACCCGGTTCACCCCAACGATCACTGCAATATGGGCCAGTCTTCGAACGACACCTTTCCGACGGCCATGCATGTATCGACAGCCATGACGGCACGGGATGTCCTGTTGCCCGGACTGGAAAAACTGCACGGTGCATTGTTCGCCAAGTTGCAGGAATTTGAGGGCATCATCAAAATCGGGCGCACGCACACACAAGATGCGACGCCTCTGACGCTCACGCAGGAATTCTCTGGCTACGCTCATCAGGTGGCCATGGGTATTCAACGCGTGAATGACGCGCTGACGCGCATCTATGAACTTGCGCAGGGCGGAACCGCGGTGGGCACGGGCCTGAACACCCCGAAAGGCTGGGATGTGATGGTCGCCAAAAACATGGCAGAGATCACTGATCTGCCATTTGTCACCGCGCCCAACAAATTCGAAGCGCTCGCAGCCCATGACGCAATGGTCGAAATGTCCGGCGCCCTCAAAACCGTTGCGGCCAGCCTTTTCAAAATCGCAAACGACATTCGGCTGCTGGGGTCTGGACCACGCTGTGGTCTTGGCGAATTGATCCTTCCGGAAAACGAACCCGGATCATCGATCATGCCCGGCAAGGTCAATCCGACCCAATGCGAGGCGTTAACTCAGGTCTGTGCGCATGTGATGGGCAATGACGCCGCGGTTGGTTTTGCCGGCAGTCAGGGGCACTTCGAACTCAACGTTTACAAACCCATGATGGCCTACAACGTATTGCAATCCATGCAACTCTTGGGCGATGCGGCTTCGGCATTCACGGACAATCTTGTGGTCGGGCTCAAAGCGGACGCGGATCGCATTGACCGCCTGATGCGCGAGAGCCTTATGCTGGTTACGGCCCTAGCACCGGAAATTGGCTATGACAATGCCACAAAGGTCGCCAAAACCGCACATAAGAATGGCACGACCCTGAAAGAAGAAGCGATCGCCCTCGGATTTGTGGACGATGAAACCTTTGAACGCGTTGTGCGTCCCGAAAATATGATTGGGCCCAAATGAGCGCGCCCATCAATCTGAACAAGGCACGCAAAGAGCGCGCACGCGCTGAGAAAAAAGCGCGCGCAGACGAAAACGTGGTGCGGTTCGGTCGCACAAAATCGCAAAAAGAGAACGACCGGGCCGAAAAGGAACGTGCGCACAAAAATCTGGATGCGCATAAACGCGAGACGTGAGCCGACGACCTGTAAAGCACTCTGTCAAACTCAATGGTCACAGAACATCGGTGTCATTGGAGGATGAATTTTGGAACGCCTTGCGTGATATCGCGGCGCGAGAGAAGACGACGATGCACGCTTTAATCACCGAAATCGACGTTGCGCGCGGTTCGGACATTGGTCTTGCGACCGCGCTGCGTCTGTTCGTTTTGAACGACCTGCAGACCAGATTGAGCGGCAGTCAGACCGACGCCCGATAAATTTTATCGATGTTACCGCCCAAGGCTGCCGCGAACTCCGCATCTGATTGCTTAACGCTTAGGCCTTCGGTCAGTGCGCGGCTAAAGCTTGCAATCATCGATGCGTTTTGCGCCAGTTTGGCCGAAGCTTCGTCGGTCGAATAACCGCCCGAAAGCGCAACGACGCGCAACACACGTGGATGCGATGCTATTTTGTCATAAAGACCAGGGTGATCTGGCAAAGTCAACTTGAGCATTACATCAACATCATCCGGTAACGCATTAAGATGTTTTGTAATTTCCACCTCGAGGATCTCTTCTGCTTGGGCTTTTGTTTCTGAATGAATATTCACTTCCGGCTCGAGGATTGGCACAAGGCCAGCCGCAGTGACGGTCGCCGCAACGTCAAATTGTTGTGCAACAATCGCACCGATTCCGACGGCGTTTGCCTCGTGGATGACTGAACGTTCTTTGGTTCCGAAGATGCCTTTCGATTTGGCCTCGGTCAGAACGTCTTTGAGCCCTGGCATCGGTTTAAGCATCTGAACGCCATCACCCTGCTCTTCAAGGCCTTTGTCGATCTTCAGGAATGGCACGATCCCGCGTTCGTTCCACAAAAGCTCTGCAACGGGTTTGCCGTTGATCGTGTCACGCATCGTGCGCTCAAAAAGAATGGCACCAATCACTTTGTGATTTGTAAAATCATCCGCCAGAATAATCCGGGCGCGCATGGCGTGCATCGCCTGAAACATCTCCTCATCGCCGGAATAATCCGATGGTTCCACACCATAGAGGCTCAGAGCCTTTGGCGTGGACCCGCCTGACTGGTCGAGAGCGGCAATAAACCCGGCGCCTGAGTTCATCTGTTCGCGCATTTTAACGTGGTCTGACATGGCAACTGGTCCTTCTGATTCCGCCCCTGCGCCCGTCATAAAACAAGCCAGGCCATGATGGTACATGTTAGCGGCGGACAATGCGCAGCCATATTCCGTCTCGTGACCGTACGGTCAAATGTGCCACTGGAACGGGGGGCGGATGGTCCGACAGCTCCACCTTCAAAGACCGCAGGAGCGACGCCAGCATGACAACGCCCTCCAGCATCGCAAAACCTGCACCCGGACACACGCGCGCACCCGCGCTGAAGGGCATATAGGCGTCTCTTGCACAGCGTTTGCCTTCTGACGTTTGCCATCGGCCTGGATCGAAACTGTCAGGCTGGTCCCAAAGTCGAGCGTGTCGATGCAAATGCCAGGGGCTCAAGACCAGTTGCGCGGCTTTCGGTACGATACGTTTTCGAAACGTTTCACTCCGGGTTGTTTCGCGGACCATCATCGGCACCGGAGGATAAAGACGCAGCGTTTCGCGAAAGACGTCGCGCGTCACTTGCAAGTTTCTGATGTCATTGAATTCAAGTGCGCCAAGGGATTGCACCTCTTCTGCCACGCGTTCCTGCCATTCAGGGTAAAGTGCCAATAGATACAGAGCCCAAGCCAACGACGCGGCACTGGTTTCGTGTCCGGCCAGAAAGAAAATGGCAACCTGGTCAACCATTTCGCTGACGTCAAAAACCTTGCCCGTCAACGGATCGGGCGTTGTCATGATCTTTGTCGCAAGATCGTCAGGCGCCGTACCCGATAAAATCGCTTCTTGGCGCGCTTGTGTCATCTGCGCGATCAAGGACCGAATTTCTGCAGCAGCATCACGCGTGGGGCGCCTGAACCCGCGTGGTATCCAGCCCGGGAGTGGCAGAAAAGCTCCAACATTCAGAATGGGTTGGGCACGTTGATAGGTCCGAAATGCATGATATGTGCGTTCTGCTGTCTCATCGCTTATCGGCAGCGAGAACAACGTGCGAAAGATGACATCCGCTGCGGCATGACTGGCTTCGGGCTCAATATTGATGACCGAACCGGACTGCGCTGACAGTCGAAGACAGCATTCTGACACCGCAGCATTGATAGCTGCAAAACTCTCGCGCAGCCTCCCTCCCTCAAAAGCCGGATCAATGATGCGTCGTTGTCGTTTCCATAGATCGCCGTTCGTGAGGAAAATCGAGTCGCCCAGGATTGGTCGTAATCCCTCACCAACGCGGTCGGATTTTGGAAAGTCATCTGGCCGGTCCTTCAACACGCAGCGTATGATTTCAGGGTCATTGATCGCATAGCTGCGGAAAAAAGGCGTCCGAAACTCAGCCATCCAAGCACGATACAGGCGTTCCGGTTGCGCGGACAGAATGTCCTTTCGAAAGAGCCGCATATAGCGCCACAACGATGCGCGACCCGGCCGACTGCTCGGCTTGGGTGGAAGGTTCAAAGCGTCACCGTTTTGAACCGGCTTTGCGGGTGCGTGCGGATAGATTTGGAAGACGCGCGACCACGATACCGGTCCGCAAGAGCGACCGGACCAGCGGTGATTTGGAAATAGTCATAATCCTTGGGCTGATCGAACGCGCAGAGATACTGAAAATGAAGACGGAAAAACCGCCATCTCAGGGCGCGCCAGCGCTCGCGTGACAGGCTTTGCGTGAAGGCTGCTGAAAACACCAGAGGCCCAAAACGCGGCGTGCCGTCCTGCCCGGATACCGCAACGGGGTCGCACAAAGCAAAGCAGCAACCGTCCCCCGGCGCCGTCACATCCACCCATGTGAGAGATCTCGCGCTGCGCAGCCGCGCCAGATCGGCACGCAGCCGCTGCGCCTTGGGCAGAAAGGAGATCATAGGCACAACATGACCCAGTGACAAAAGAGACAATTTCGGCCCATCGCCCGCAACGTCCTCGTCGCGCAAAAGGTCGGCCAGCATGCTGATCGCCAGATGCGCACCCGACGAATGACCAACCACGAGTACTTCATCGACATCGCCTTGCATTGCGGCGGAGACGCGGGCCCGAAACTGCATCAACCGTTGTTCAAGAGCATCGGGATATGCACCGTTGTCTTTTGCGCTGAAGGCAAAGTCATGCATCAGGTAGTAGGCAAAGATCTTCCCGTCCATGTCTTTGAACCAGCGCAAAACCAACCCGAACAAAAGAGTTGCCATCACGATCGCACCGCTAAACACAACCATTTCGGTCAGGCCCAAGGCTTTGCCCATACGCATCATGACCTGAACAAAAGCCCAACAGAGCGCCGCGGCAAAAACCGCCTGCAACAGCAAGACGCCTACCGGATAAAGTGCTGCAATAACTGGCCCCTTGCGAAGTCGCATCAGCCGGAAAAGAGCACCGCAGCGCAAATAGATCCAGGCCGTGCGCAGCAGAGCAAGATATGTCAATGCAACGCCCGGAGCACGGCTGGCGCGCACGATATCCGACCAGACCAGAACTTCGATGTCCGAGAGTGTCACGTGCCCGTCGATCCGGCTGCCCACGCGCCACCCAAAGTAGTCCCCCGCTTCGCCAGTTTCCAACGCGATGTCATACCCGGAAATCGCAGCCTGGGTCTGGCATTCCTTGCGGTAAAGCTCGCGGTACCGTCGTGGCGGGAACGGATCATAGCCTGGGATGTAAAACACCCGTCTGCGCGACACGACAGGTGGTGCGGTGCTGCTCATGCTCTGGCCTTGCTATGCCCGACGCACGCGGGCTCGCCTTACAGTCTAGTGCGATCAGCCCAGCATTGCCAAGGCCGGGAACTGTTCAAGCAGCCACCACGAGAAAGTGGTGAACGCGCCTGTCACCATTGCCACGCCGACCAATAGCAATAACGCGCCCATGGTACGTTCTATTGCGTTCATGTGGCGCTTGAGCCTGTCCATTACACCCATGGCGCGTGTAAGAAACATGGCAGCCAACAAAAAGGGAATGCCAAGCCCTGCCGCGTAAATGCCAAGCAAGATTGTCCCACGCGTGACGGACGCCTCCGAGGCGGCAAGTGACAGTATAGCGCCCAGTTGCGGGCCTATGCAGGGTGTCCAGCCAAAGGCAAAAGCCAATCCCAGCACATAAGCGCCAAAACTGGATCCGCCCTTATCACCGGCATCAAGACGTGCCTCCCGGTCCAGAAACGGAATGCGGAACACGCCCAGAAAATGCAAACCGAACACAATAATCACGATGCCCGCGATGCGGGCAAACATGATCTGATTCTGCAAGAAAAACGCACCAAAGGCCGAGGCCGTAAATCCGAGGATCAGGAAAACCGTACTCAAACCCATCACGAAAAAAAGGGCGGCGGTCACGGCGCGACGTCGTGCAGCGCTCTCCCCACTGATTTCGTTCAGGCTGACGCCGCTCATATAGGCCAGATATGGCGGAACAATCGGCAGGACACAGGGGCTGAGAAAGCTGATAACGCCGGCAAAAAGCGCCACCATCATTGCCGGCAGCAGGCCAGCATCTATTATCTCGATCCCGAACATTGCTTCTCACTAGACTATCCGCTCCGGGCCGTCACCCCAGTGAACGGTCACAACCTTGTGGACAGAATGAAACATCAGCTTTATCTGAGCTTTATGGCAGTTAATTCCACAACCCTAGATGCCACCGGGCTCTTGTGCCCGCTGCCCGTTTTGAAAGCGCGAAAGCGTCTTCAGGCACTGGCGTCCGGCGAAACGCTGACTGTCATGGCGGACGACCCGGCAGCCATTGTCGATGTGCCGCATTTCTGCAATGAAGCCGGTCATGAACTTATCGCAGCAGACACGCGGGACAACGTGCAAACCTATGTCATTCGCAAAAGGTGAGACCGCCGTATGACGTAGCGCTCACCCGGCGTTTGTTTGTGTCAGGACCCTAAGGACCACCAACCGCGGCGTTTCGGCTTGGCGGGTTCTTCCTGCGAAACCACCGGAGCTGTGTCGACTGGCGCCGGTTCAACCGGCGCTGGCTCTGCCGGCGCAGCAGCAGCCAGAGGTTCAGGTGCTGGATCCGTTTCCGAAGAAGAGGCAGCGTCCGTATTCTCAGATGAAGAGGTAACCTCTTCCGTCTCCGCCTCAATCTGTGCCTCTGGCTTTTTCTTTGAACGGCTCACACGCTTGCGTTTTGGTTTTTCGAGGGGCGCCTTGGCGTCCTCAGTTTTGGACGTGGCCACTGCATCCGCCGCTTCTACCTTCTCAGCAAGCACGGGATCTGGCGCCTGCTCTGCGCCCGTCGCTGCATCTTCGGTATCTTTTTTAGGTTTGCGACTTCTCGATCGTGTTCGTTTCGGTTTTTCAATAGCCTCCTCGGAGACAGGCTCAACAGATTGACCTTCCTGGCTGTCTCCACTTTGCTGATCAGTTTCTGTCGCACCTTCCGGCTCGTTGTCCTCGCCATCATCGCCAATGCTGTCTTCCGACGTGTCAGTGTTTTGGTTTTCGGCAACGTTTTTCTTGTTGCGCCCGCGGCGACGGCGTCGGCGGCGACGCTTCGGCCGGTCTTCGGGCTGACTGTCTTGTGCGGTCCCCTCGTCACCTAAATCGGTTTCGGGTTCATCCGCATCGACCTGATCCATAATCGACGTGTCAACAGACACCACTGCATCACTTGCGGCCTGCACAACGCGGGTCGCTGTTTTGAATTTCTCCATACTGAAATCCGGGCTGACCAGTGTCGGATCACCTTCGATCCGCACGGACAAGCCGTAGCGTGCTTCGATCTGGGCAATATGTTCGCGCTTTTGGTTCATCAGGAAGTTGGCTATCCCGACCGGGGCTTTGATCAGCACTTCACGCGACCTGTTACGCGTGCCCTCTTCTTCGATCTGACGCAGAATTGACAGCGCAAGGTTGTCGTCCGACCGAATGAGACCGGTGCCATGGCACACCTGACAGGGCTGCGTCGTGGCTTCGATCATACCGGGGCGCAAACGCTGGCGGCTCATCTCGAGCAGTCCGAAACCGGAGATCCGACCTACCTGAATACGCGCACGGTCTGTCTTGAGCTTCTCTTTCATCCGTTTTTCAACGGCAGAGTTGTTCTTGCGCTCGTCCATATCGATGAAATCGATGACAATCAGACCAGCAAGATCGCGAAGACGCAATTGGCGTGCGACCTCATCGGCCGCTTCAAGGTTGGTCTTGAGTGCGGTCTGCTCGATGGAACCTTCCTTGGTTGCGCGACCAGAGTTCACGTCGATTGCCACAAGCGCTTCTGTCACGCCGATCACGATATAGCCGCCAGAAGGCAGTTGAACCGTCGGGTTGAACATCGACGCGAGATAGCTTTCAACCTGATACCGGGCAAAAAGCGGCAGGCCTTCGCCGTAGAGTTTTACGTTCTTGGCGTGCGAAGGCATAATCATTTTCATGAAGTCTTTCGCGATACGGTAGCCGCGTTCGCCCTCGACGAAAACTTCATCAATATCGCGATTGTAGAGATCACGGATCGAGCGTTTGATCAGATCGCCTTCTTCGTAAATTTTTGCGGGCGCGATCGACTTCAGCGTCAATTCCCGAATTTGTTCCCACAGACGCTGCAGGTATTCATAATCGCGTTTGATCTCTGCTTTTGTACGTTTTGCGCCTGCCGTGCGCACAATGAGGCCGGCACCCTGTGGGACCTCGATCTCATTGGCGATTTCCTTAAGTTTCTTGCGGTCAGCAGCATTTGTGATCTTTCGGCTGATCCCACCGCCGCGGGCGGTGTTTGGCATCAGAACGCAGTAACGGCCTGCAAGGCTCAGGTAAGTTGTAAGCGCCGCGCCTTTATTACCACGCTCTTCCTTGACAACCTGCACCAGCAGAATTTGGCGAACCTTGATGACTTCCTGAATCTTATACCGACGCGGCCTCGGCTTGCGCGTTGGCCGAATATCTTCCTGGTCATCGTCATCAGCGACGGATTCGATTGTATCGTCTTTGGCGGCAGCATCGGATTTGCGTGGTTTATCGTCGTCGCTGTCTTCGTCACCGTCCTCGGTGCTCTCAGAGTCCGACGGATCCACCCCCGTATCGCTGCCGGTCTCGACAACGTCAGCATTCGACTTGGAATTTTCTTCGACGGCGGTGTCCGCGTCGGCCTGTTCCTCAGGCGCGTCGGCAGATGCAACCGCTGTATCCTTCTCCGCCTCGACAGACTCCGGCTCATCTGAGCTTTCGGTTTCATCGATTGGTTCTTCAACCGGAGTTTCCGCCACCCGTTCCATGGGCGAAGAGCCCTCTTCGTCGTCCAGATCGATGGTTTCCATGCCTTCGATCGTGTCGCTTTCGACCTCTTTGGTGACGCGTGCGTCATCGGTCGTTGTATCTTCGGCCTTGGATTTTGTGCGGCTGCGGCGACGGCGCTTTGGTTTTTCTTCGGCTTCTTCCTTGGCCTTTTGCGCCTCAGCGTACGCGCGTTCTTCTTCCATCAACGCCTCTCGGTCGGCGACCGGAATTTGGTAATAGTCCGGGTGGATTTCCGAGAACGCAAGAAACCCATGGCGATTGCCACCATAGTCCACGAAGGCCGCCTGGAGCGACGGCTCGACGCGCGTTACTTTTGCAAGGTAGATGTTGCCAGCAAGCTGGCGTTTGTTTTCGGATTCAAAGTCAAATTCCTCAACCTTGTTTCCATCCACCACCACAACGCGTGTCTCTTCCGCGTGGGTGGCGTCGATAAGCATTTTCTTTGCCATATGTCCAGTTTGCACAACCGCGGTCTGCACCGCCCCGGCGGGCCAGCGTGACGCGGAATATGTCTTGTCAGGGCGATTTGTAACACGCGCGTGGACCGCGCCAAAAGGGCGGTTTCCAATCTGCTCAGTGCATCTTCGCGCGTCATCGCGGTTCTTCTCCGACACGGGCTCGCGAAGCGGCCTCGCATCCATTTTGTACTGTGGCGATCCGGGCCAGATGCCCGTCACACCCTCAGCGGTTCGTTCGCCGTTTCCGGCGCAATCGGTCTGTGTGAGATGGTGTCAGAGCACATGCATCTCAGCACAGCGAATCTCTC
>JBCCXN010000038.1:0-8472 GCA_039191495.1 Pseudomonadota bacterium
CAAGCGCTGGGACCACTCAAGAGCGCCGTGTTGGCGATACAGCAGGCCACACAGGCCCCGGTGGCAATCGCCGCACAATCCGCGCTGTCAGTGGCTTCTCTGGCCGTGCAGGCGCACGCGGACGTGGAGACCTTGGCCGGGCTCTGCCCCACGTCACTCTTTTGCCTGACAGTGGCGCAATCCGGTGAACGAAAAAGCGCATGTGATGGGCTTGTCATGAACCGGCTTCGGGGGTTCGAACAAGAACAAACCGCGCAGTACAAAGAGAATATGGCGGAGTGGCACCTTACGCATAAGCTATGGACGCAAAGCCATCTGCAGACCTTGGCGCAGTGCTCGACAGTCCGGCGAACAAGATGATTGAAATCGTTGTGCGCATCGCCGCTGCAAAACACGGCGGTGCAATGGGGGGTGGCACCATGGGTAGCAGCATTCAGACCGCCAACATATTCTCTGAACGCGCCCGCACAATGCTGCGCAACCTGACAAACGACCGCGCCCGTCAGTTGCTGATGGATGCAGTTGAAGACCCGGAACTCTTCAAAACGCTTCTGAGATCGCCCAAAGCGGTCAGCCTGTCAGAACCGGCGCAGAGCAGGCTTGCACCTTATCTCATCGGGGCTGCGTCTTTGACCGGAGATGACTCATGAGCGCGATGCGCCGCAGGTTGGCTCGGCTGGAAGTCGGTCCCAGCAAAGCCGGATTTATGCTCATTGCGCTTGATCCAACACTGGATGACGCTCAGCGCGCCGAAGAGATTGCTCGACACCGGGACGCGCTCGGGCTTGCAGAAGACACCAACGTGCTCGATGGGTCAAACTATGCCGGTGAGGCGACCAAGGCCGCATACATACCGGGTGCAGACATACCGGCACTCTTGCGGTGGATTTCGGATAACACCAACAGAGCGGGGGAGATTGCCTAGGTGATGTTATTTCAAACGAGAACACCAAGGCGGCGACAGTTTGAGTAACGTTGCCAACGAGAATTTTGCTCTAACCGCAGCTGAACCGGTGAGAGGGTGTTGTGGACGCCAACACCCAAACCTGCGAGATGGCAAAATCCAAAAAGCCTAAACCTCGTTCCCAAGCGCAACGAGGTTGGGCAATCAGCGTACTCTAAGCGCCGACGCAGATGGCCGAGCATTTGGCAAAGCGTGAAGAGTTGTGGGGCATGAGGAACAGTGGAACAACTTTTACTTTACCACCCACTCATTTTTTCCTGTTAAAGACCTTTTCTAAGTACTTTACAGTCGCCACACCTGAGATGATCGCCCAAGCCAACCAAACCCACATGAAGATGGTAACGACCGAAACTTCATGATCCGGGAAGATGGACGTGGTCAAAGGGAGAAGAAACGTAAAAGCAAAATGAACCGCAAAAACCAATAGACCCGTAATTATCGGGCCCTTTTCATAAGCGAGATCCAAATCCAGAAAATTCATCACATTGGCTGCTCTGAACAGAACGCCTGTGACACCCGACCAAGCCGCTTCCTCGCCAGTAGAAAGCCCGTAGCTTCGTTGATCCGTCATTTATCAACCCGCCGTTGCAATGCTAGTAAAGGAAGAAACTGGATAAAAGCTGCGGTCGACATCCAAGCCACTCCAATGCCCATAAAAGGAAGAAATGGATATGTAAACAAGCCCCCCAATCCATCAAAGTCGGCCGGGACAAGAATAAAGCAACCATAGACCGATAGCAGCACCATCGCCGTAAAGAATATTGAAGCAATAAGAATTTCAAGAAACGAAAGTGGGGGTTGTCGATCCAAAGGGCGGTATCTCATCGCGGCAACGGTCCAGCATGCAAGCGACGCCGGAATAAAAACAATCAAGGTCGCGAAAAAGTATGGAAGAGTTTCTGGCGATAAGCTGGCGTAGGCGTCAACCCTACCCGAAAATATGCCTTCGCTCAAAAAAGGCTCAATACTTCCCAAGTAGCGATGCTTCTCAAGCAATTGGCCAAGACCGAAACAAAGCGCGACTGCGATACCACAAATTGAACAACCAATCCTCATCGGCACCGCCAAATTGTTGCGAAAATCTCTTTGATTGATCAACCTCGATTACCTTTCAGCTTTTAGAATTTCTTTGAACCACTCTTATCCGCGCTCTGGGTGTTGGACTATCGAAGTCGCCGCCACAGCAACAAAGTGGGTCAAGTTGTCCCACTTTAACAGGTCGCGGCAATAAGCAGTTCGCACAAACACGAGGGCAACCGTGAAATGAGCGCATCTTCAATTCGAGATTAGACGAAAAGCTTTAGTTTGCCCCGGCCTGCAGCGAATATCTCAAGCGGGACCATGGCAGTCATTTCATTTTCTTGCTGCGTGCGCTCGCAGCAAGAAAACCGCCGCATCTGCTTGCTTCTCGTCGCCGCGAGGCGGCGGAAAATCCGGCAGGTCGTTCAAAAAAAGCAATAATTCAGACGGCAAGGATCAGATCGCGGACAAAGTCACCGTGCATTTAGCCGCAGTGTGGCAAATAGTTACCGGTGCGCGTGTACTGCTGTTTTAGGCTTTTCCAATTGATATAGCCTATCCAAACACCTCGCCCATTCGTTCTATCAACCATCGCATTGCAGGTCCGATAGCGGCATCTTTTTTGTGCACGGCGAAAAGCGGGACACGCATGGCCTCTTCAGGGCGCGCCGACATGTCCAGCGAGACCAGATCGCCTCGCTTTAAATCATCTTCGACGAGGTACGTCGGAACTGTGCCCCATCCCATGCCGCGCAGGATCATTTGGTGCCGCATGTCCAACTCGGCAACTTCCCAAACATCGTTGACCATACGGTTCTGATAGCCGGGCAAAGCGCGGCTGGTTGGCACAAGCTGGCGATGATCGGCCATGTCAGCGTCTGTCAGGTTGCGTCCAAGTTTTGCGAGCGGGTGATCGGGGTGCGCGACAGCGATGACGTCCGAAAAACCAACAGCTGTGGGCTCCAGCGGTTCGGCAATCGCGGACGATAGGCTCGGTTTTCCCAGCAACCCTAGATCGGCACGCCCGTCGAGAACAAGTTGTGGTACACCGCCAATTTCTTCAACAAAGAGCCGTAGCCCAATACTCGGATAAGCTGTTCGGAAAGCGTCCAAGAGATCAAGCACGCCGCCGCGCGGCGCGATAACTGACGTGGCAAGGCATATTTCGCTTTCCATTCCAGCAGAAATTCCCCGCGCGCGTGCTTTCAGATGGTCAACGCGCGAAAGGATCATCCGCGCCTCCGAGATGATGGCATCACCAGCTTGCGTGCGTTTTGGTTTGCGAGTCGAACGGTCGAAGAGAACGACGTTAAGGTCCCTCTCGAGCGTCCGAATGGCGTGGCTGACCGCCGACTGCGCCCGCAGCACACGCTTGGCAGCTGCCGTAAAACTGCCGGTGTCATCTATGGCGACCAACATACGAAGTTGATCCAACGTTACATTGTCGAGCATGCACCAATCTATCTGTTTTTTTGATTGGTAAAAGCAATTTTTTCGCAGTTCAAGCGTAAGTACAGATGGATAAATCTGATCGCATGAGAAAAATGCGGTCAAGTGCGCCGCTCTACCCAAAAGGAAACCCTATGAGTGCCCTTCAAAATCCGTCCCGTCGTGCGATGATCCGAGGCATGGGCCTTGCTGCCGCAGGTTCCGCAGCCGTCGCCACTTCGGCGAGCGCCCAAACGACAAGCTCCCGTCCGTTGTCGGGCAAGGTGGCCATCATCACCGGTGCCCGTAACAACCAAGGTCGGGCATATGCGGTTGAACTCTCCAAGCTCGGCGCCAACCTCGTCCTGCACTACCATCGCGAGGAAACACGCGCCGAGGTTGAGCAGACAGCAGGCATGGCGCAGGAACACGGCGCCAAGACATCTCTGGTCGCTGGCGATCTTGGCAATCCCAGCGTCGCGGCTCGCATGTTTGATATGGCGGAAAGTGAATTTGGCGGTGCAGACATCCTTGTCCATACGTCTGGACGCATCATCAAAAAGCCGGTCGGAGACTTCACTGATAACGACTTTGAGCGTTTGCTGAACGACAACACGCGCACGACATTCTACGCAATGCGTGAAGGCGCGCGACGCTTGCGCGACAATGGCCGCATCGTTGCAATCGGGACATCTTTGACGGCTGGTGCAGCCCCTGGATATGCTGTTTATGGCGGCACGAAAGCGCCGGTCGAAGAGTTCGCACGGATGATGGCGAAAGAGCTTGGCGGCAGGGGCATCACGGTCAACACCATAGCCCCCGGTCCTCTAGACAACCCGTTCTTCCACGCGGCAGAAACACCTGAAAGCGCGGCATATGCAGCGCGGCTGTCGGTCGAAGGTCGACTTGGAACAGAAGAAGACATTGTTCCGGTTGTCGCCTATCTAACCTCGCCGGAAAGCCAGTGGCAAAACGGGCAAACTCTGTTCATAAACGGCGGTTACCTGACGCGCTGAACAAAACCAACATGGAACGTCCGACCAAATTTAGTCGTGCGCCTCCGCTCGTTGAGATCAATTGTATAGTTTAGAATACACCACATTTGCGGCGCACATGTTTGATCGCCAGCCCGGATAGGAGAACAAATTGCAAGACAAGTCACAAATGCGCAGGCTCGGCAAAGAAGGCCCTGCCGTTTCCCCGATGGGACTTGGATGCATGGGCATGAGCGACTTTTATGGCCCGGCAGATGAAAATGAGAGCCTGGCTACCATTCACGCTGCGATGGACCAGGAGATCACACTGTTCGACACGGCTGACTTTTATGGCGCCGGTCACAACGAAATGCTGCTGGCCAAGGCACTTGACGGCAAGCGGGCGCAAGCTTTCTTACAAGTCAAATTTGGCGTCATGCGCGACCCCGCTGGAGGCTTTATCGGTGCCGACTATCGACCAGCTGCAATCAAGAACGCCCTTGCGCAAACCCTGCGCAAGTTGCGGACGGACTATATCGATCTCTATCAACCGGCGCGCGTTCCTACAGATGTCCCAATTGCGGACTGGATGGGGGCTTTGAAGGACTGTTTTGAGGCCGGATGGATACGCTACATTGGCCTGAGTGAAGCAGGCGCTGACACCATCCGGGCGGCACACGCAATCCATCCCATCACTGCGATTCAACAGGAATGGTCGCTGATGTCGCGCTCAATTGAGAATGACGTTTTACCGACATGTCGGGAACTTGGAATCGGTGTCACAGCCTACGGCGTTTTGTCCCGTGGACTATTGTCGGGGCATATGACGCCAGCGTCGATGGCGGGACGACGAGAATTTCGTGCGATGGCGCCTCGGTTTCAGGGCGAAGCTCTTAAAAGCAATCTCGCATTGACCGAGGCGCTCTCCACCTTGGCTAAGCAGAAGGGCTACTCAACTGCACAGCTCGCGATTGCTTGGCTTCTACATCGCGGAATAGATATCGTTCCACTGGTCGGTGCCCGCCGTCGCGACCGTCTAAGTGAGGCACTCGGGGCCCTGGATGTATCTTTGTCGGCGGCGGAATTGGAAGAAATCGAAGCTACTGTGCCGGCCGATGCTGTTCAAGGAACGCGATACGACGCGTATGGGATGCAATTGCTCGACAGCGAAAGGACAGGTTGAATTGAGTGCTTCAGATTGGCTGATGCTGAACACGGTGATTCAATAGGCGTTTAACGAACGTCTCTTTTGGGGCCCATAGCCGCCTAGTACACATGCAGCACCGACGCGGTCTGTCGGCTTCTGAAAACTGCCTTCTCCAAGGACGAAGTAATTCCACAGCCAGCACGGTGCTGGTAATTGAGTTGGGAGGGTGGATCGGAGGGCAAATCATACCAATAGTCCAATTTCCAGCAACCACTCCAGAACGCAGAGCCTGAAAAAAGGGCCAGACCATCGGTCAGAAACGGCCTTTGCGGCCAAGACAAGTCTGCGTCATCCAAACGCGGCTTGAAATAGCGGGCTATCGACGCGATCTGGCTTTGTTCGACGTCGCCATCGACAACAAGCTGCGCGGCTGCGATCTGGTCAAACTCGTCGTTGCAGATCTGGTCAAAGATGATCGGGTACGTGAGTGGGTTTCGGTGATCCAGAGCAAGACTAAGCGACCGGTTCAGTTCGCAGTTACCGAAAACACGCGTGAAACCGTCTTGGCCTGGGTCAAATCGTCCGATGTGCTTGCATGCAGGTTCATGTTTCCCAGCCGGTTCCATGACCGCCCGCACATCTCAACGCGCCAGTATGGACGGCTGGTTCGAGACTGGGTGACTGCGATTGGCTTGGAAACGAGCGGTTACAGGACGCATTCACTCCGCCGAACAAAGGCAGCGGAGATTTACCGAAAGACTGGCAACCTGCGCGCGGTCCAACTGTTACTTGGCCATACTAAGGTTGACAGCACCGTTCGCTACTTTGGCGAACGGTCCTGCCATTCGCCATCTCAAAGCGGCTGCTGGTCTCTTACGGAGCGTTGGTCGGTGTTGAGCCCATAACGCGATATTGAGGGCACGCTTCAATTGCAGATGTGCGCGGAAGGCGAACGGTCGCATTGTCCGTAGCGAACGGTCAATGCGCTGACCTTTCAGTCGTTACGCGCGTTTCGGCTTCACGAAAAGCCGCGCGCAAGTCGTGACTACTCAACGGCACCGCGCCGCCAGAGAGTCATTTCCTGGGTCGGGTGAAGGCGCCGCGGTGTGGGTGCTCGAAAAAAATTTGAACCGCTTCGCCGGGTCCTCCGACCAAGACGCATCAACACTTTATCAGAAGGACATTGATTATGAGTATCGAAACCATCTACTTCGGCGGACGCGGCGGCAAAGAATTCGACATCGCCGGGTTCGAAGAGATTGGCCTGCGCTCCGGCAAACGGATTGACGCACTGCTGCTGGATGGCGCACGCCACGGCGGCAACGGCGGGTCCAACCAGCAGGGCTTATCACTCAGCAGCGACGAGTACATAGATCAGGTCTCGATCAGATCGGGCAGCACGATCGATCGGCTTGAGCTTCGCACCAACCGCGGTCGGACAATGATCCATGGCGGCGGCGGCGGCAAGCACAGGGGGACACTCGAGAACATCCGCGTACTTGGCTTCGGCGGTCGCTCCGGCAGCGAACTCGACCAGTTGGCGATCCACTTCATCCGGGACTACGACCCCAGCCAGGCAGAGCCGGGGCTGCAGACCGCGATCATCGGCATCGTGCCGCAGGGAGAGCAAATCGAGACCTTCGTCTCAAGTCGTATCGCCCGGATCAATTCCACTCGCCGCCTCTTTCAGACGACTTTCACGTCAAACCAGAGCGCCGAAGCCGAGGGGAAGGCCGGCAATGCCAAGGGTGAGTTCACGGCCAAGGCGAGCCGGTCTCTGGGTTTCAAGCAGGTCGTTGAGCAGGAATTCCTCCAACAGACCGAATCCGAGGAGGTGAACAGCGAAACCATCACCCGCTCACCTGACCCTGGTTTCGTCGGCCTCGAAACGGTGCAGGTCGAAGTCTACCGTATCGACGCCCCCTCGCGCGACCCGAAGGACGCCGTCTGGTGGACTTTTCCGGTCGGCACGCCCGAATACATCGAAGTTCGCGAAGAGACCGGCATCCCGCCGCTCGAAAGCGTCATCGACATGACAGGCGTGTTGAGTCTGCAACTGCCGGTGATGGCTTCTCGGAAGCAGCAGCAATTTGGCCACGACTGGTACGCCGCAGAGCACTGAGAACGGTGGCTGTCTTCGACCCAAACGCCACCGCTCGCGGTGGCGTTCCACACGTTGGGGAAGGGCTCGTCCCGCCACTTGCCGTGCTTTTCACGAACGACCGAAGCATCCGCGTTTTGATGGTTTTTCGAGCTAGGCGGCGAAAGAACAGTTTGGATTTGATTGCTTAGACCAAACATCAATATCCGTTCTGGCGATATGTGCTGCAACACAGCGATGGCACTCCAGCAAAAGCCGCCACTGCACAAATCCGATTTGTCCGCATAGCAGTCGTCTATCCGAGCTTTTGAGAACATCCGCTTTTACGCGCCTCCTGCAATTTAGTGATGGTAAGTCAATCCCAGTTCGCGCGCACTCAAGGCGTTTACTACCGCTTCTTCAGCCTCACTCCCGGCCCACCGCCGTTCTCTGCAATGAACTCTACGCCTGCGTTTTCGAGAGCATTGCGTATGGCCTCGACTGTCGCAGGCTTGAGTCCTTCTCCCCGCTCTAAACGTGCAATTGTGTCCGGTGAAACCTCTGTTAGTTTAGCAAGATCACGCACTCCCAAACCTGTTGCTGCACGTGCCATCTTGCATTGTTCTTTATTCCTTTCGTAACATCGTTCTGATTTTTTTGACCGCGAAACTCGGTTTTGATATCGTAACATTGTACTGAAAACTTACCAAAGATCAATCAATGCCCAACACAAACGCAGAGTCTGCGAACGGAGAAACTATGCCGCCTCCTGAAGCTTGGAACACATACCCGCTGTACATCACAAAGCGCGAGCACGACCACATCGACCGGTTGTACGTGATTTCAAAACTATCCGGCG
>JBCCXN010000039.1:0-4574 GCA_039191495.1 Pseudomonadota bacterium
GCGTCCGGTACTGCGTTGCCTTTGCGGACATTTGTCACCGTGACGCCGCAACTTGGCGCGGAAATTCTGTATCGGTACAACCTGTTCAACTCTGCGTCGATCAGCGCACAGTTGCAAACGGGCGTCAGCTCTGGCGATGGTATTGCGATGGTCGAACAGATCGCGGCGAACACCCTGCCTGACGGCTATAGTCTGGAGTGGACGGACATCACGCTGCAAGAAGTGGAGGCCGGTGACCTCGTCCTCTTCATTCTCGCCCTGGCGGTGCTTTTTGCCTATCTGTTCATGGTCGCCCAATACGAAAGCTGGATTTTGCCCCTGTCCATCATGGCATCCACGATCTTCGCGGTTCTCGGCGCTCTGATCCCGCTGCAATTCATTCCCAACATCAACAACAACATTTACGCTCAAATCGGCATTGTCCTGTTGATCGGCCTTGCCGCAAAAAAGGCCATTATGGTGGTTGAGTTTGCCCACAACATGCGCAACCTGGACGTTATGTCGATTGACGACGCCGCCATTAAGGCTGCGCATATGCGGTTCCGCCCGGTTACCATGACCGGCTTATGCTTTATTCTGGGCGTGTTGCCATTGGTCCTGGCCAGTGGCGCCGGTGCGGCAGGCAGGGTTTCAATTGGTTATCCGGTTTTTGCAGGTATGATCATCGACAGCACCCTTGGCCTTTTGATGATCCCCGTTCTGTATGCCGCCTTCCAGAACCTGTCAGAACGCTTGAGCGGCAAACCCGCAACCGTGACACCAACAGGTGCGACACCGGACAAACCCGCTTGAGGACACGGACGGGTTGGCCGATCAGCCCAATGCCAAAGATAGATACAGGCAATTAAGACCGGGCCTTCTTAAACAGATTTCAAGACAAGGACGCCGTCGGTCATATGCAGGCGGTTCCACCAGTATCGGACGGTTTCGAGGCTCACGTCGATGCCTCGCTCGTGCAACAAGTCTTCGACATTCCGAAGCGAGAGCGGGAAACGGACATACAGCATCACCGCAAGGCGGATGATTTCGGGACTGGTTTTAAAGTATTTGAAAGAGGCAGGATTGGTCATGGGCAAAAGCTACGCAACCGCCCCACCCCGCTCAAGCCAAGTTCTTCTGACAAGACCTCGCCGTTCTACTAAGTACATAGCGTTGGGTGACTGCCTGCAGCCGAGCCCGTGGGTATACTGCAATTTAGGGTCCAAGTTCGCCCTAAAAGGTTCTGAATCTCCAGATTCCGATAAACAAGGGTACAGTGAAATGCAGGCATGCGACTTCGACCACCAGATTACCGAAACGAAGATTGCATCAAAGGCGCTCAACCGCATGACAGACCTCGGCCATCTGGGATCCGCCGTTGAGTTGATCGATATTGTCCCAGCACGCGGCAGGTGCGTCTATCGGAAACGTTCAGTTGGTTGCGAACATGGTTAATACAAGCACGACGACGAGCGGGACTCAGTAGTAATGGGATGATCCGCCTTTTGGTAATGTTGTCGGTCCAGAGCAACAAATCCTGAACTCTGTTTTTCGCTTGCCCTAATCTAACACGCAGACAGCTAGGCTTATCGAGAATGTGATTGCTGACGGAATGAACTCCAAGCATCCAACCCAATATGCGGCGTCACAACGCGATCAAGCCGACAATGGGGATCGCAAATAACCCAACGGCGTAAGTGGCTATCAATAGGGCCGATGCAGTCGCAGCGTCACATCCATATCGTGCAGCGATCACAGCTGCCAAAGCGCCAGACGGCATAGCCGCTTCGATAATCAACATATCTTTTTGAAACTCGGTCAAACCAAGCACCGTGGCAAAGGCTGCTGCGATTGTAGGCTCGAGGATTAGCTTCAATCCACACACCAACAAAAGTAACCATGCGATCTTCCGGAATGAGATGGGCCTCAGCATAAGGCCGATTGTAAACGCGACCAAAAAAGTCAATGAGTCACTGGCGATCCTCAGCACGCTTGTTAGCAAATCCATGACCTTGTGATCTGGAGCGAGGTCAAAGGACGACACCAGTACCCCAAGAACAAACGCTATGAAGATAGGAGATCGAACAAAGGTTTTAGTTGCATCGAACACATCCGGACCATTTTCTACGTCGGTCCCAAAATAACTCGCGATCGCGACACCGAACGTGAAAAGCGGTAGGACGACGCCAACTTCCCCCATGATAACAAGCTGACTCATCACCTCGGTGTTTTCGCCAAACATTCCGTGCACCAATGAGTAGCCTAGCGTGGATGTGCTTCCCACGCCTGAGACCAGGACTACGGAACCCAAGACAGGGCGCTCCAACCGCATCCACTGGCCTACCATCCACGCCACCACCATGACCAAAGCGATCGAAACGAAGATGGCAAAGGCGAGCTTAAGGTTGTTTAAATTGAAGGGCTCTCTACTGAGATTTGCAAAAATCAATGCAGGGAGGGCGAAGTCCGTAACAAGGCGTGCAAACACACCTTGTTCTTCTGCTTGAATGACATTTTTTTGCCGGAACCAGATCGCTGCCCCAATCAGGGCAATCATCACGACAAACGAGTCAAACAGACTTTCATATTGCACTTGTTACACTACCCATCCTCGAGCACATACTATGCTCGACCGTAACCCAGAGTGAAACGACGAGCCAACAACCAAGATTTCGAACACTAGTGCTGACTTTGAGACGAAACCAATCTCCGTGCTGCAGGCGGCCCAAACGAGACGTCCGGCAGACCACTTGGGTTCTGCGGCCGCACCCGCAAAGCAGCCGTTCGTTGAAGCTGCTTGAACCCAACGGTGACAGAGGGCCGGATCGTTGACATACCTGATTTAGAAGAGTCGATCGATCTCCTGACGCTAGTTTTGTCACTAGAAATCCAGAAGCATACACTCGTTTGATGGTTTGACGATAGTCGGGTTAGGGCTTGCCTCCAACGCCCCAATACTCTTCATCAGGCTCTTGGTATCCAGCCCCTTCATAACTGTCATAGCTGCACACCCTCACAACAATGATTGCAAAGAGTGCCATGAGGATTGCTCGGGCAGTTGGGGTTTGGAGCAAGAATTTCATTATTCTGTTTTAATATTGCACGATTGAACTGGCAAAGAAGTCCCGCGCCTTTTCATTCAACCCGCCAGTAGAGCCGAACTAGACATTTCTGTCGTTTGATTATTAGAAGCCAAGGCCCGCTTTACGGGACAAAGCATGGGTAATCGGGCTGGCCTGATGGATGGGTCAGGTTCTCGATAGAATGTAGTGATTACTGCAATCTTGGGAGAACGAGATGGATTACTTTGTGGGTTTGGACGTATCGCTGCGATCTGCAGCGGTTTGCGTGATTGATGGAGATGGTCGAACGGTCCTTGAGCGCTCGGTCTCCTGTGAGATCGATGACATCAGCGGCTGTCTATCTGGACTGCCTGCCAGTGACCTTCAGATCGGGTTCGAAGCTGGCGCGATGAGCCAGCATTTGTTCTTCGGGCTACAGGCCGCTGGCTTCGACGTGGTCTGCATGGAAGCAAGGCAAGTGAATGCGGCGCTTTCGGCAATGCGCAACAAAACCGACAAAACTGATGCCCGCGGGATCGCCAATGTGCTTCGGTCTGGCTGGTTCAATCCCGTCCATATGAAGAGCCGTGAAGCTCATGCCGTTCGAGCGTTGCTGAGCAGCCGCAAAGCAGTTCAGAGAAAGTGCATCGATCTGGCGAACGAGATCCGTGGGCTGTTCAGGATCTTCGGGTTGCGTCTGCCATCGCGTGTCGACCAGGCATCTTTTGATGAGAAGGTGCGACCCATCATCGAAGCAGACCCAGACCTGTCACATGCCTTGCTGCCGCTCTTGGATGCCCGAGCGGTTCTCTTCTCCACCTACCGGGAACTTGATCGACGCGTGAAGCGGGTCGCCAGCAATGATCAGACCTGCCTACGATTCATGGCGATCCCCGGCGTCGGACCGATTGCGGCCCTGACCTTCAAGGCAGCGGTGGATGACCCCAAACGCTTCACCAGCTCAAGAACAGTCGCCGCGCACTTCGGCCTGACACCGAGGCGCTACCAGTCAGGGGAAATGGATAATCCCGGCCGTATCTCTAAGGCAGGCGACGCCGATGTTCGATCGGCGCTCTACGCAGCGGCGAACGCGATGATGATGCGATCCGTCGCCAGTTCAGACATAAAATCCTGGGGTTTGAGACTGATGCGTCGAAAAGGTCGTCGGCGCGCCGTCGTCGCTGTCGCTCGAAAACTTGCTGTCGTGATGCACCGCATGTGGGCAGACAACACTGAGTTCCGTCAGAGATCATTGGAGGGTGCCGCATGAACTGAACCACCAACTATCAATGACGGGATCGTCCCTCACCGGACGAGGTCAGCGGATGACGCCGAAAACGGCTGCTGCGCCACGCAAAGCGCGAGACTAAGCTGGGCGCTCCGCGACCGATCCGACACATGCATGCAGCGGTCCAATCGAACCGGACCAAAAATGACTGCGAAGAGAAGCTTGACCCGGATGAGAGACCCGATCCCAAAGGACGGAAACAAAACGATGAAATGAACTTGACCCAAACGCCCGATTAGAGAAGC
>JBCCXN010000040.1:0-4504 GCA_039191495.1 Pseudomonadota bacterium
GTGTCGTCTCGTCCGGCGAAAACTGCGCCGGGCGCGGCATGAACAAATCCGCTTTGGCGGGTTTCCGGTTTTCTGCGTCGTAATTCCATTTGCCGCCGATGGGCTGATCTCCATCCATCAACAAACCGGTTTTGCGTCGCATCTCCCGATAAAAATACTCCATCCGCAGGCTCTTGCGGCCAGACGCCCAGGTCCTGAATTCGTCATGCGTGCAGACAAACCGAGTGTCTTCGAGAATGTCCACGGGCAGCTCAAACCGTTGCGTCCAACCTTCAAACTGGTGTCGAAGGCGGTGTTCTCCAGGTTCGACAACGACTATTCGCACCGGCTCTCGGCGCTCAATTGCGTCGGCGACAACATCGCTGAAAGACCTCAAACCTGAGTGGGCATCATATTCGTGATAATCGACGCGCCATCCATCTGCGCGCAGCTCCGCCGCAAAATGGCGCATCGCTGAGAACACGAAAGCAATTTTCTTCTTGTGATGACGAACATAGGTCGCTTCGTCCCAAAGCTCCGCTATCAAAACGACGTCACGACTTTTGTCGGCGGCGGCAAGAGATGGGATGCTTTGCGAGAGCTGGTCGCCGAGGATCAAGATGAGTTGGCGACAAGACTTGTCCTGTGGTTGTGACGCCAACGATCGCGCTGTTGAAGACATCGAGCAGAAGTAGTTCGGATCTAACCAATGACTATAGCGCAATTGCGCCATAAGCGGATGTTTCGAGCGACGGTTCTGGACCAAAGTCGCACGCCAGATGATCCAGCCTGTTTCCTATTTCGTATAGGTTACAAAATGGAGGGGTCGATGCCCACACGTCAAAACCTACTACAGCTCGCTTGGTCTATGGTTCGCCAAGCTCAGACACTCAAGCAAAGCGGTGAAACCAAACTCGCGGCTGATCTCGCGCAACGGGGCCTATCGATCAAAGCCTTAGCGTGGTCGCTCAAACCGGAACCCATCCCCATAAGAGTGGAGCAAACGTCTCGGCGAGATCATCTGTAAAAACTCTTGGAAAACGTTTGGAACACGGTCGCAGGGTAAATTGCCGCAAAAGAGTTTTGCTCCGGCGTTCGCTCGTTCATATGGCAGGCTAGAAGAGATAAACATACCTGCACGCTTCAGCGCAGTCTCCAAGGCGATAGATGATCTTTGTAACTGACCCGCACAACGCTGCGAAACATAGCAAGCGTCGGAAAAAATACCGGACACCCATGGCAAACGCCGTGCTGGAGTTCCAAAATGGCGTACAGCGGAAAACCACCAAATCGAAGATAGATCAATTTCATCTGTCACTAGGGGTCGCCTGAGAATGGGTCAACGGACGCTCGGCTTAGAGCCTCCCGATCGTTCTTCAACATGGCGACCGGTCCGGTCGGCTGCGCTTGAGCGATTGCACAGCTTTCTTGCTTCGGCAGGCGGTTCTTATGCACGCCGACGGAATTTTGACCTCGGTCCCGGCAAGCATTCAAACGTTTCGCAACTATCACCCTGGGTTCGCCACCGCATCCTTCTCGAAGAGGACGTCTTGCGCGCCGTATTGAATAAGCATGATTTCGATCAAGCCGAAAAATTCGTCCAGGAAGTCTTCTGGCGCGGCTATTTCAAGGGATGGCTGGAGCATAGGCCTGATGTTTGGCGAAACTATAAACGCGACCTTATTCAGCAGTTTGATCAGCTAGATCGCAATGCTGGACTGGCGCGGAGATATGATGAAGCAGTTGCGGGTCGCACTGGGCTGGGCTGTTTTGATTTCTGGGCCCGCGAGCTGACAGAGACCGGTTATCTACACAATCACGCCCGCATGTGGTTTGCGAGTATTTGGATCTATACGCTGAATTTGCCATGGCAGCTGGGGGCAGATTTCTTTTATCGCCATCTGATCGATGGGGATCCAGCGTCAAATACCTGTTCTTGGCGCTGGATTTGCGGCTTACACACGACCGGAAAGACATACTTGGCCCGTGCCGACAATATCGAGAAGTTCACTGAAGGTCGCTTCAATCCGACGGGTGATCTAGCGACGACGGCGCCTGCTTTGGAAGAGTCGCACGAGAGCCAACTCAGTATCCCTGATCTTTCTGTACCAGAAATTGAAGGAAGGCGCGTTGGTCTGATCCTCACCGAAGAAGACTGCTCGGTCGAAAGCCTGGCCCCAAAACCACCGATTGCCTTGCTCGCCTTGACCGAGGCGACAGACCGCTCGCTACGTCCACTTGGAACCTATGCCAGACAATTCGCTCCGATCGCCGTTCAAGACGCGAAGACTCGCGCAGAATTATATTTCGGCTTGCCCGTCGCGGAGTATGACGGGTTGGATTGGGCTGAAGCAGTGCAAAACTGGGTTGGCGAACACAACTTGGAAGCTTGCGTGACAGCACGGCTGCCGCAAGGCCCTGTTCAAAAACGCTTGCGTCGTGCTTGCAGCGACGCTGGTATCGAATTGCTGGAACTCACACGCCTCTATGATCGAATTGTCTGGCCGCATGCCCGACGTGGTTTCTTCGGACTAAAAAAGGAAATCCCGTTTATATTGAGCGAGCTCAGCCTGACATGAGCGACGCTGCGGAAAAGTTCCACGCGGCCTATCGACTAATGAAAGAATCGAGCGGCGGAAGCCGTTTGGCTCAAGCAGCCGACCTAATGAAAGAGGCCGCTGATCTTGGTCATCCCGGGGCCGCAAACAATTTTGGCGCAATGCTTCAGTATGGCCGCGGCGCGTCTTTGGACCTGAAAGCTGCACGTAAATATTATGCGCAAGCGGCGAACAGCGGCCTGCCGGCGGGCCTATTCAATTTCGGCTTCATGCTGCTTAACGGCCTTGGCGGTCCGAAGGACGTCTCGGGCGCCCGGCGGCTATTCGAACTCGCAGCACTAAGCGACGATTTAGATGCGCTATCGCATTTGGGTCGTATGGCGATGCTTGGCGAAGGCGGCGACGAAGACTTTGCAGCTGCGCGCGCCTATTGGGAGAGAGGAGCAAAGCTCGGGGACGGACGCTGCGCATTCAATCTGGGCGTCGCAAACGCCGGCGGGCATGGCGCGCCACCTGATTTTGTCGAGGCCTATACCTGGTTCGAAAAAGCAGCTGCACTGGGAAACGCGTCCGCCCTTCAGGAAATGCGGAAACTTCAAACGGTGATGAGCGAGCAAGAATTGGTGCGGGCGAAAACCAACGCGTCACAAGCGCTTTGATTAGGGTGCTGTCAGCCTAAAGCGAACCCGTCTCCAGCAGCGCGCATGTGTTGAGACTTACCCGTCGCAGAGTTGACGCCATTAGTTGAGGGCGGCGTTTCGTAGCTCCTTGAATCTCGGCCGGCGTTCGATGTTTCTTTGATGGTTGAAGTGGTTGTGGATGGAGGCGTGGGTTGACGTGAATTTTTGCAAACTTCGCATACGCCGGAACCGGGACATCGCCCGTTCTCGTCGTCGGAAGGGGAGGTGTGAGTTCTCGGCTCGATTGTTGAGATGGCGACCGACCTCCTGACGGTCGGCATTCCCAATCACTTTTATGGCGGCGCCGTACGATCGAAGCCGGTCGGTTATGACGGTCTTCGGTGACCCGTATCGTTTCAGCGCTTTCTTCATAAACCTAAGCGCAGCGGGCTTATCGCGAGTTTTGGTGACGTAGCTTTCCAGGACTTCGCCCTCATGATCGATGGCGCGCCAGAGATAGGGTTGGACGCCATTGATCTTCACAAAGACCTCATCCAAACGCCATCGCTATTGAGTGTGTTGACGTATGTATGAGGCGCGTTTCTCTCGGATGTTGCCCGCGAAAACGGACCAAGTCTATCGACCCACATTCTCACGCTTTCATGGCAGATATCGACGCCACGTTCGTGCAGAAGATCTTCGATATTTCTAAGCGAAAGCGGAAATCGGACATACATCATCACCGCGAACTGGATGATCTCGGGCGACGTCTTGAAATAGCGGAACGGAGATTTGTTCATCCCGCAAGGCCAAAACCAGCGTCTTAAGGCCGAGTTCTTCTGACAATATCTGGAATGGGGAGGCGGTTATCTGCACACGTTAGCAGACGTCGGGAAAGCGGCCAGTTCCCCTGATATTGCCTCGTAGGGGCTTAGTTGCGTCTCAAACCGGCCGTTCAATCCCAGGAGTGCCCCATCAGTATTGTCGAATCACAGCATGGATCTGCGGACTGGGTTGTCGAGGTGACTGGCACTCGCAATCGGCAAGCTAATGGTGTTTCAGGGTGACTCGTCTCCAAACCAATAGGCATTGTAAAGTTCTGTGACCAGGGACTTTGCATCCGATGGGCACTCAAAGCTATCAGACCTTACCTCCGTAATCTTTAACGGATCAGGCCACCAAACGCCGTCGTGCGGCTTTCGGCCGCTGTTGGCCAATTCTGGGTCAACAGGGTGTTGCCACCAAGTGGCGCCGCCGACATCTCGGTCGGCCTCACACAGACGATGGACATAGTAGGTGCCTCGAAACAGTGATGACACCCAAGTCGTTACGATCGCCCGCCGACCA